>NZ_MLYO01000024.1 GCF_001866665.1 Streptomyces monashensis
TCGACGGTGTCCTGCACGAGTTCACCACCGTGCCGGGCGTCAAGGAGGACGTCACCGACCTGATCCTCAACATCAAGCAGCTGGTCGTCTCCTCGGAGCACGACGAGCCGGTCGTGATGTACCTGCGCAAGCAGGGCCCGGGTCTGGTCACCGCCGCCGACATCGCGCCCCCGGCCGGTGTCGAGGTGCACAACCCCGACCTCGTCCTGGCCACGCTCAACGGCAAGGGCAAGCTGGAGATGGAGCTGACCGTCGAGCGCGGTCGCGGCTACGTCTCGGCCGTGCAGAACAAGCAGGTGGGCCAGGAGATCGGCCGTATCCCGGTCGACTCGATCTACTCGCCGGTGCTGAAGGTCACGTACAAGGTCGAGGCCACGCGTGTCGAGCAGCGGACCGACTTCGACAAGCTGATCGTCGACGTCGAGACGAAGCAGGCCATGCGTCCGCGTGACGCCATGGCGTCGGCCGGCAAGACCCTGGTCGAGCTGTTCGGTCTCGCCCGCGAGCTGAACATCGACGCCGAGGGCATCGACATGGGCCCGTCCCCCACGGACGCCGCCCTGGCCGCCGACCTCGCGCTGCCGATCGAGGAGCTGGAGCTCACGGTCCGCTCCTACAACTGCCTCAAGCGTGAGGGCATCCACTCCGTGGGTGAGCTCGTCGCCCGCTCCGAGGCCGACCTCCTCGACATCCGTAACTTCGGTGCGAAGTCGATCGACGAGGTCAAGGCGAAGCTGGCCGGCATGGGCCTGGCCCTGAAGGACAGCCCGCCCGGATTCGACCCCACGGCCGCTGCCGACGCCTTCGGCGCCGACGACGACGCGGACGCGGGTTTCGTGGAGACCGAGCAGTACTGATCGGTCGTTGCCGGTGGGCATCCGCTCATCGGGTTCCTGACCCCGGTACCTGACACGGCCGGGGCAGACACACAGGAGAATGAACATGCCGAAGCCCACCAAGGGTGCCCGTCTGGGCGGCAGCGCCGCGCACGAGAAGCTGCTCCTCGCGAACCTGGCGAAGAGCCTCTTCGAGCACGGCCGTATCACCACCACCGAGGCGAAGGCCCGCCGCCTGCGCCCGTACGCCGAGCGTCTGGTCACCAAGGCGAAGAAGGGCGACCTTCACAACCGCCGTCAGGTGCTCCAGGTCATCACGGACAAGAGCGTCGTCCACACGCTCTTCACCGAGATCGGCCCGCGGTACGAGAACCGTCCCGGTGGCTACACCCGCATCACCAAGATCGGTAACCGCCGTGGCGACAACGCGCCCATGGCCGTCATCGAGCTGGTCGAGGCGCTGACGGTCGCCCAGCAGGCGACCGGCGAGGCCGAGGCCGCCACCAAGCGTGCGGTCAAGGAGGCCGACGAGGCCAAGGCCGCGGAGACCACCGAGGCTCCGGCCGAGGAGGCCGCTGCCGAGGAGTCGAAGGACGCCTGAGGTATCACCTCGCGCTGAGCGGGCCCGTTCCTTTCGAGGAGCGGGCCCGCTTTTCCGTACCTGAGAGGATTTCCCTGTGAGCGATGAAGTACAGCCCGGTTGCGTCCGTGTCCGCCTCGATCTGTCCTACGACGGGACCGGCTTCCACGGCTGGGCCAAGCAGGCCGGCGGCAGGCGGACCGTGCAGGGGGAGATCGAGGACGCGCTGCGGACGGTCACGCGCTCCCGGGAGACCTACGAGCTGACCGTCGCCGGACGCACCGACGCCGGGGTGCACGCGCGGGGCCAGGTGGCGCACGTGGACCTGCCCGAGGGGGTCTGGCGTGAGCATCACGAGAAGCTCCTCAAGCGGCTCGCCGGACGGCTGCCGAAGGATGTGCGCGTGTGGGCGCTCAGGCCGGCCCCGGCGGGCTTCAACGCGCGCTTCTCGGCGGTCTGGCGGCGCTATGCGTACCGGGTGACCGACAACCCCGGGGGAGTGGACCCCCTGCTGCGCGGTCACGTGCTCTGGCACGACTGGCCGCTCGACGTGGACGCCATGAACGAGGCGGCCCGCCACCTGCTGGGCGAGCACGACTTCGCCGCCTACTGCAAGAAGCGGGAGGGGGCCACGACGATCCGGACCCTGCAGGAGCTGAGCCTGGTGCGCGGGTCCGACGGGATCATCACCGCCACCGTGCGCGCCGACGCGTTCTGCCACAACATGGTGCGCTCGCTGATCGGCGCGCTGCTCTTCGTCGGGGACGGGCACCGCGGCCCGGAGTGGCCTGGCAAGGTGCTGGCCGCGGCGGTGCGGGACTCGGCCGTGCACGTCGTACGACCGCACGGGCTGACGCTGGAGGAGGTCGGCTACCCCGCCGACGAGCTGCTGGCCGCCCGTAGCAAGGAAGCCCGGAACAAGCGCTCACTCCCGTCGGCGGGGTGCTGCTGAACTAGCCGTTCGTCGCCGCGGAGGCCTGGGCCTGGCCGCGGCGGTAGATCTGGTTGAAGGTGAACTGCTGGAGGTCGTTCCCGGTGTCGAAGACCTTCGAGTCCTTGTTGGTGACGTTCTTGCCGTCGGTGAAGCCGACCGTCGTGAAGTAGGCGTAGCGGCCGACGGAGTTCGCGGTGGTCAGGCAGACCGCGGCGTTGCAGAAGTCCTTGACGCCCTTGCCGGACAGGGAGCGCACCATGGCGTTCTTGGCGGCCTGGGCCTTGACCTTCGTGGCCTCGGCCTGGGTGTCGAACAGGGCGACGCCGACGGTGGCCGCGATGCCGTCCTTGCTGTAGGTCACGCGGATCAGCCGGGTGCAGCCGTTCGCGGTGAGGATCTGCGGCAGCTTGCCGCCGGCGGCGGAGGCGCAGCTCGTGGTGTCGGCCGTGGCGCCCTTCTCGTAGACGCTGTTTCCCGTGGTCAGCTGGGTGCCCGGGAAGAGGCTGTCGGCGCTGATCGGGGCCTTGTCCTTCGCGGCGCTGGCTATGAACTCCTTGGGGTCCAGCGGCGGCGGGGCGCTGGTGGGCGCGAAGGACGGTGTGACCGACCCGCTCGCCGAGGCGCTGGCGGGCAGATTCGTCGGGTTGCCCGAGGCGCTGTTCTTGCCGTTCGCGGACACCACGGCCATCGCCACGGCGGTGCCGACGGCGATCGTCGCCAGCGCGCCGCCGCCGATGAACAGCAGCTTGCGGCGCTTGGTGCGGGTCTCGGACGCCTCGGCGAGTGCCGCCCAGTCCGGGGTCCCGTCGTCACCGCCGCTTGCCCAGGGCTGCTGGGAATTCGGTTTCCAGGGATCCCACTGAGACTGGGGTCCCCCCTGCCCGTAACTCATGGGGCGCATCTTAGACGGGCGCTCCGGGGCGGTGGAGCGCGTGCGGCGGCATGCCACGTTTGTCCGCCGGTGAGCGCGGGAAGGGCGTCGTTTTGACCCGTACCCGGCCCGGAAGGTAATCTGCTTCTTCGTTGTGTATTGGCTTGCTCATTCTCACGGGACGGGCCCTTACACCGGTCCACCGGGCCGATGACCAGCGACCAGCACGCGGTTTGCGTCACCGCAGTGCGGTCAAGGCTGTCGTGATCGTTTCGGTGACCTGTTCAGGACCATTCACTCGAAGCGAAGGCTACGAACCGTGCGTACGTACAGCCCCAAGCCCGGCGATGTGACGCGCCAGTGGCACGTCATCGACGCTCAGGACGTCGTCCTGGGCCGTCTCGCCACCACCGCAGCGACCCTCCTCCGGGGCAAGCACAAGCCGATCTACGCCCCCCACGTCGACGCTGGTGACTTCGTCATCATCATCAACGCCGACAAGGTGCACCTGTCGGGCAACAAGCGGACCCAGAAGATGGCGTACCGTCACTCCGGCTACCCGGGTGGTCTGCGCTCCGTCCGTTACGACGAGCTCCTCGACAAGAACCCCGAGAAGGCCATCGAGAAGGCCGTCAAGGGCATGCTCCCCAAGAACACGCTGGGCCGTCAGATGCTCTCGAAGCTGAAGGTCTACAAGGGTGACCAGCACCCGCACGGCGCGCAGCAGCCGCAGCCGTACGAGATCACCCAGGTCGCGCAGTAAGTCCGGCCACCCCCTAAGACTGAAGAGAATCTGAGGAGAATCGTGGCCGAGACCACCGTTGAGCAGCCGGTCGAAGAGACTGAGCTCGTCGACATCGACAGCTACACCACCGAGTCCGAGGTTCCGCTGGAGGGTGAGTACACCTCCGAGTCCCTCGCCTCGCGCTTCGGTGAGCCCCAGCCGGCCGCCGGCCTGGGTCGCCGCAAGAACGCCATCGCCCGCGTCCGGATCGTCCCGGGCACCGGCAAGTGGAAGATCAACGGTCGCACCCTCGAGGACTACTTCCCGAACAAGGTGCACCAGCAGGAAGTCAACGAGCCCTTCAAGGTGCTGGAGCTCGAAGGCCGTTACGACGTTGTCGCCCGCATCGCGGGTGGCGGTGTCTCCGGTCAGGCCGGTGCGCTCCGTCTCGGTGTCGCCCGTGCGCTGAACGAGGCCGACGTCGACAACAACCGCGGCCCGCTGAAGAAGGCCGGCTTCCTGAAGCGCGACGACCGTGCGGTCGAGCGCAAGAAGGCCGGTCTGAAGAAGGCCCGCAAGGCCCCGCAGTACAGCAAGCGCTAAACAGCAGCTGCCTGCTCGTACTCCGAACGCCCCGGCGGCACGCCACCTGTGCTGTCGGGGCGTTCGTTTATCCCAGTCAAGGGCGTATAACGACACAAGACGCTCGAAGGCTTGTGTGATCGGAAGTTTCCTCGGGAGGACAAGTGGGACGACTCTTCGGTACGGACGGCGTGCGCGGTGTCGCCAACGCGGATCTGACCGCCGAGATGGCGCTCGGCCTCTCCGTCGCCGCGGCACACGTGCTGGCCGAGGCGGGCACCTTCGCGGGCCACCGGCCGAAGGCGGTGGTCGGGCGGGACCCGCGCGCGTCCGGGGAGTTCCTGGAGGCGGCCGTGGTCGCCGGTCTCGCGAGCGCCGGTGTGGACGTGCTGACCGTCGGTGTGCTGCCCACGCCCGCCGTCGCCCACCTGACCGGCGCGCTCGGCGCCGACCTGGGTGTGATGCTCTCCGCCAGCCACAACGCCATGCCGGACAACGGCGTCAAGTTCTTCGCGCGCGGCGGCCACAAGCTCGCCGACGAGCTGGAGGACAGGATCGAGGCGGTCTACGAGTCCCACCGGCACGGCGAGCCCTGGGAGCGGCCGACGGGTGCGGGCGTGGGCCGCGTGCGCGCGTACGAGCAGGGCTTCGAGCAGTACGTCGGCCATCTCCTCGCCGTGCTGCCGAACCGGCTCGACGGCCTGAAGATCGTCCTGGACGAAGCGCACGGCGCGGCCTCGGGGGTCTCGCCGGAGGCGTTCTCCCGGGCGGGCGCGGAGATCGTCACGATCGGCGCGCAGCCGGACGGGCTCAACATCAACGACGGCTGCGGCTCGACCCACCTCGACCAGCTGAAGGCCGCCGTCGTGGCGCACGGCGCGGACTTCGGCATCGCGCACGACGGCGACGCCGACCGCTGCTTGGCCGTGGACCACACCGGCGAGGAGATCGACGGCGACCAGATCCTGTCCGTGCTGGCGCTGGCCCTGCGGGAGCGCTCCGCGCTGCGGGCCGACACCGTGGTGGCGACCGTGATGTCGAACCTCGGCTTCAAGCTGGCGATGGAGCGGGCCGGGATCCGGCTCGTGCAGACCGCCGTCGGCGACCGGTACGTGCTGGAGGAGATGAAGGAGCACGGGTACGCTCTCGGCGGCGAGCAGTCCGGGCACGTGATCATCCTGGACCACGCGACCACCGGTGACGGCACGCTGACCGGGCTGCTGCTCGCCGCGCGGGTCGCGGAGACCGGGCGGTCGCTGCGGGAGCTGGCCTCGGTGATGGAGCGGCTGCCGCAGGTCCTCATCAACGTGCCCGACGTGGACAAGTCCCGGGTGAGGACGTCCGGTGACCTGGCTGCCGCCGTCGCCGAGGCGGAGCGCGAACTCGGCGAGACCGGGCGGGTGTTGCTCCGTCCGTCGGGTACCGAGCCGCTCGTGCGCGTGATGGTCGAGGCCGCGGACATCGAGCAGGCGCGGTCGGTGGCCGGGCGGCTGGCCGATGCCGTCAAGTCGGCGCTGGGGTAGTCGCCGGTTTCGAGGGGGCGGGGCTGTGCTCGGTGCGCGGCTCCGCCCCCTTTGGTGTGCCTACAGCTTTCGCAGCCTCAGCCGCTGCACCTTGTGGTCCGGGCCCTTGCGGACCACCAGCGTGGCCCGGCCCCGGGTGGGGGCGATGTTCTCGACCAGGTTGGGCTTGTTGATCGTGCGCCACAGGGTGCGGGCGTAGTCGAGGGCCTCCTCCTCGGAGACCTGGGTGTACTTGCGGAAGTACGAGTTGGGGTTCTGGAACGCCGTCTGGCGCAGCTTCCTGAAGCGGTTCAGGTACCAGCGCTCGATGTCCTCGGCGCTCGCGTCGACGTACACGCTGAAGTCGAAGTAGTCCGCGAGGCCGACGCGGGTGCGGCCGTCGCTGCCGGGCAGGGCGGGCTGGAGGACGTTCAGGCCCTCGACGATCAGGATGTCGGGGCGGCGGACCGTGAGCCGCTGGTCGGGGACGATGTCGTAGATCAGGTGGGAGTAGACGGGGGCCGTCACCTCGTCCTTGCCGGCCTTGATGTCGGCGACGAAGCGGGTCAGGGCCCGGCGGTCGTAGGACTCGGGGAAACCTTTCCGCGACATCAGGCCGCGGGCCTCCAGTTCCCGGGTGGGCAGGAGGAACCCGTCCGTGGTGACCAGCTCGACCCGCGGGTGTTCGGGCCAGCGGGAGAGCAGGGCCTGCAGGAGCCGGGAGACGGTGGACTTGCCGCAGGCCACGGAGCCGGCGACGCCTATGACGAACGGGGTGCCGGACTGTGAGCCCTGCTCGCCGAGGAACGTGTTCAGCGCCCCTCTGAGTCCGTCCGTGGCGCCGACGTAGAGGTTGAGGAGCCGGGAGAGCGGGAGGTAGACGTCGCGCACCTCGTCGAGGTCGATGACGTCGCCCAGGCCGCGCAGCTTCTCCACCTCCTCGGCGGTGAGCGGCAGCGGCGTCTTCTCGCGCAGGGCGCTCCACTCGGCGCGGGTGAGGTCGACGTAGGGAGTCGCCTCCGGCTTGTGCCGGTGGGCGCTCCGGTTCGAGGAGACCGGTGAGATCACATTCCATTGTTAACGGAGTTTGAACACGGCGGTGGGTGGGCTCCGTCACGCGCACGGTCACCGCATCGCAAAAGGCCCTCCCGAGGCCTTCGTACGACGGTGGGAATTTCCGAATTCGGGCAGGAGGAGGCCTGTTCGGGTCGCTCCGCGGCCGTAGGCTGCGGCGCATGTGCGGAATCGTGGGATACGTAGGGGCGCAGTCGGCGCTCGATGTCGTGATGGCCGGACTCAAGCGGCTGGAGTACCGGGGGTACGACTCGGCGGGCGTCGCCGTGCTCGCGGACGGCGGGCTGGCCGCGGCGAAGAAGGCCGGGAAGCTGGTCAACCTGGAGAAGGAACTGGTCGAGTGGCCGCTGCCGGCGGGCGCCACGGGCATCGGCCACACCCGCTGGGCCACGCACGGCGGGCCGACCGACGGCAACGCCCATCCGCACCTCGACAACGCCGGACGCGTCGCCGTCGTGCACAACGGCATCATCGAGAACTTCGCCGTCCTGCGCACCGAACTGGCCGAGCGCGGCCATGAGCTGACCTCGGAGACGGACACCGAGGTGGTCGCGCATCTGCTCGCCGAGGAGTTCTCGGCGACCGCCGACCTGGCGGAGGCCATGCGGCTGGTGTGCCGGCGGCTGGAGGGCGCGTTCACGCTGGTCGCGGTGCACGCCGACGAGCCGGACGTGGTGGTGGGCGCGCGCCGGAACTCGCCGCTGGTGGTCGGCGTCGGCGAGGGCGAGGCGTTCCTGGCCTCCGACGTCGCCGCGTTCATCGCCCACACGCGCTCCGCGGTGGAACTGGGCCAGGACCAGGTGGTGGAGCTGCGCCGCGACGGCGTCACGGTCACCGGCTTCGACGGCCGTCCGGCCGAGGTCCGCAGCTACCACGTGGACTGGGACGCCTCCGCCGCCGAGAAGGGCGGCTACGACTACTTCATGCTCAAGGAGATCGCCGAGCAGCCGAAGGCGGTCGCCGACACGCTGCTGGGCCGGATCGACCCGGCCGGCTCCCTCACCCTGGACGAGGTGCGGATCTCCCCGTCCGAGCTGCGCGAGATCGACAAGGTCGTCATCGTCGCCTGCGGCACGGCCTTCCACGCGGGCCTGATCGCCAAGTACGCCATCGAGCACTGGACGCGCATCCCGTGCGAGGTGGAGCTGGCCAGCGAGTTCCGCTACCGGGACCCGATCCTGGACAGCCGTTCCCTCGTCATCGCCATCTCCCAGTCCGGCGAGACCATGGACACCCTCATGGCGCTGCGGCACGCCCGGGAGCAGGGCTCCAAGGTGCTGGCCATCTGCAACACCAACGGCTCGACGATCCCGCGCGAGTCGGACGCGGTGCTCTACACGCACGCCGGCCCCGAGGTCGCGGTCGCCTCCACCAAGGCGTTCCTGACCCAGCTGGTGGCCTGCTACCTGGTCGCGCTGTACCTGGGCCAGGTGCGCGGCACCAAGTGGGGCGACGAGATCCAGGCCGTGATCAAGGACCTCTCCCGGATCTCCGAGGAGGTCGAGCGGGTCCTGGAGACCATGGAGCCGGTACGGGCGCTGGCCCGGACGCTGGCGGAGAAGGACACGGTGCTGTTCCTGGGCCGGCACGTGGGCTACCCGGTGGCCCTCGAAGGCGCGCTGAAGCTCAAGGAGCTGGCCTACATGCACGCCGAGGGCTTCGCGGCGGGAGAGCTCAAGCACGGGCCGATCGCGCTGATCGAGGAGGACGTGCCGGTGGTCGTGGTCGTCCCGTCCCCGCGCGGCCGCTCGGTCCTGCACGACAAGATCGTCTCCAACATCCAGGAGATCCGGGCCCGCGGAGCGCGCACGATCGTGATCGCGGAGGAGGGCGACGAGGCCGTCGTGCCGTACGCCGACCACCTGATCCGCATCCCGGCCACGCCGACCCTGCTCCAGCCGCTGGTCGCGACCGTGCCGCTGCAGGTCTTCGCCTGCGAGCTGGCCACCGCGCGGGGCAACGAGGTGGACCAGCCGCGGAACCTGGCGAAGTCGGTCACGGTCGAGTAGGGGGTCAGTGCACCGAGAGGCCGCCGTCGACGAAGAGGGACTGGCCGGTGACGTAGGCGGAGGCGCGGCTCGCGAGGAAGACGGCCGCGCCTTCGAAGTCCTCGGCCAGGCCGTTGCGGCCGATCATCGTGCGCGCGGCCAGGGCGGCCGACTTCTCCGGGTCGGCGGCGATCCGCTCGTTCAGCGGCGTCATCACGAAGCCCGGCACCAGCGTGTTCACCGTGACGCCGTACGGCGACCAGGCCTCGGCCTGCGAGCGGGCCAGTGACTCCAGCCCGCCCTTGGAGACGCCGTAGGCACCGCTCTGCACGAAGGCGCGGTGGGCCTGCTGCGAGGTGACGTGGACGATCCGGCCGAAGCCGCGCTCCGCCATGCCGGGGCCGAAGCGCTGCCCCAGCAGGAAGGGCGCCTCCAGGTTCACGGCCATGGTGGTGTCCCACACGTCCTCGCCCAGCTCGTCCATGGGCGGCCTCAGGTTGATCCCGGCGGAGTTGACGAGGATGTCCGGCTCCCCGAAGACCTCCGCCGCCTCCTCGGCCACGGCCCGCACCCCGGCGCGCGTGGCCACGTCGCCCGCGACCCAGGCGGCCCGGGCCCCTGCCGACCTCAACTCGTCGACGGTGTCGATGAGTTGGTCCTTTCCCCGGGCCGCGACCACCACCCGGGCGCCGGCCCGCGCCAGCGCCCCGGCGATGGCCCGGCCGATGCCGGAACTGCCCCCGGTCACCAGGGCGGTGCGGTCGTCCAGCGCGAACAGGTCGGAGAGATAGGCCCGGTACGTCATGGTGCGCAGCGTAGACGGCGCCGGGCGATCGTAGGCTGCCCGGCATGAGCATCATCGGAGTGGGGATCGACGTCGCCGAGATCGACCGGTTCCGGGCGTCGCTGGAGCGCACGCCCCAGATGGCCGACCGGCTGTTCGTGGCGACGGAGTTGCTGCTGCCCAGCGGGGAGCGGCGCGGGATCGCCTCGCTCGCGGCCCGGTTCGCGGCCAAGGAGGCGCTGGCCAAGGCCCTGGGCGCGCCGCCCGGGCTGCAGTGGACGGATGCCGAGGTGTACGTCGAGGACACCGGTCAGCCCCGGCTGCGGGTGCGCGGGACGGTGGCGGCGCGGGCGGCGGAGCTGGGCGTCACGTCCTGGCACGTCTCGCTCAGCCACGACGCCGGCGTCGCCTCGGCGGTGGTGATCGCCGAGGGCTGAGCGGCCGGGGGCCCGGCGACGCGGGCCGGGGTGGGTGTGACGGGCGGGGGGTGCGGGGCAGACTCGGTGCCATGCGTACTGCGTACAGCGTGGAGACGGTAAGGGCGGCCGAACGGGCCCTCATGGCACGGCTGCCGGAGGGCGCGCTGATGCAGCGGGCCGCCGCGGGACTGGCCGCGGCCTGCGCGGAACTGCTCGGGCGGGTGTACGGCAGCCGGGTGGTGCTGCTCGTGGGCAGCGGGGACAACGGCGGGGACGCGCTGTACGCGGGGGCCCGGCTGGCCCGGCGCGGAGCCGGCGTCACGGCCGTGCTGCTCTCGCCCGAGCGGGCGCACGCCGGGGGACTGGCCGCGCTGCGGCGGGCGGGCGGCGCGGTCGCGGCCGACGCGGCCGCCGCGGCCGAGGAGTTGATCGAGCGGGCCGACCTGGTCGTGGACGGGATCGTCGGGATCGGCGGGAGGGGCGGGCTGCGCCCCGAGGCGGCGGCCCTCGCCGAGGCGGCCGGGCCGTCCCGGGCCGCCGTGGTGGCCGTGGATCTGCCCAGCGGGGTCGAGGCCGACACCGGGGAGGTGCGCGGGGCCGCCGTACGGGCCGATCTGACCGTCACCTTCGGCGCGTACAAGCCCGGGCTGCTGGTCGATCCGGCGCGGGAGTACGCCGGGGTCGTACGGCTCGTCGACATCGGGCTCGAACCGCCGGGCGAGGGCGAGCTGGAGGCCTTGCAGCACGCCGACGTGGCGCGGCTGCTGCCGGTGCCGGGGGCGGAGAGCGACAAGTACCGGCGGGGCGTCGTCGGGATCGCGGCCGGGTCCGCGCGCTATCCGGGGGCGGCCGTGCTCGCCGTGTCCGGGGCGCTGCGGGGCGGGGCCGGGGCCGTACGGTACGTCGGTCCGGCCGGGGACGCGGTCATCGCGCGCTTCCCGGAGACGCTGGTGTCGGACCGGGGGCCGGCGAAGGCGGGGCGCGTGCAGGCATGGGTGACCGGGCCCGGCGCCGGGGAGGACGCGGCGACCGTGGCCGAGGTGCTCGGCACCGACGTGCCGGTGCTGGTCGACGCGGACGGGCTGCGGCTGGCCGAGCGGGACGCGGTGCGGGGGCGAACGGCGCCGACGCTGATGACCCCTCATGCCGGGGAGGCGGCCGCGCTGCTGGGGGTGCGGCGCGAGGAGGTCGAGGGGCGCCGGCTGGCGGCCGCGCGGGAACTGGCGGCGGTGTACCGGGCGACCGTGCTGCTGAAGGGGTCCACGACGCTGGTCGCCGATGCCGGGGGCGGTGCGGCGCGGGTGAACGCCACGGGCACGTCCTGGCTGGCCACGGCGGGCAGCGGAGACGTGCTCTCGGGGCTCGCCGGGTCACTGCTGGCGGCCGGGCTCCGCGCGCTGGACGCGGGAAGCACGGCCGCGTATCTGCACGGGCTCGCCGGGAGGTTCGCGGCCCAGGGCGCGCCGGCGGGCGCGCACGACGTCTCCGAGCGGATTCCGGAGGCGTGGCGGGATGTGCGGTGTTGAGTGGTGGGGCGAGGGTGGGGCGGGGCTCCTCGGGCATGGCGGCACTGTCGGTGGCGGGCCGGTTGTGGCCGGAGGCTCGGTGTATGGCGTCTCCGAGCGGATTCCGGAGGCGTGGCGGGATGTGCGGTACTGGGCGGACCGGTGAGCCGGGTGATCCGGGTGCGGGCGGCAGGGCCCGGCGGGGCCCTCAACCGCTCGGGTGACCCCGTCCGCGCGGCGACGCCGATCCGGTGGGGTCGCACGTTTGGCTGATCGCATGATCAGCAGACGAATCGCGTCCCGGGGTGTCGCGGTGCTGCTCGCCACCGTGACGGCGCTGCCGGCCGGCACCCTCGCCGCGGCCGCCCCGCCCGCCCGGCCGGCCAGGCCGGCACCCCCCGCCCCCCGCACCGAACCCGAACCCGAACTCGTCCCCGGTGTGGCCCCGGTCGGCCAGCCCGGGCAGATCGACACGCCCGACCAGGTGCTGGCGCCGGACGTGTACACGCCGACGCCTCGCGAGGACCGCATCGAGCCCAGGCAGCCGGCGGACGGGGCGTACGACCTCATCGAGTACGTGCCGCTCTCCGACGCCGTCGCCAAGGTGTCGTGCAGCAAGCGGACCGGGCCGTACCAGCGCCAGGTGGAGCGGTGGCTGAAGCTGCGGGTGGACGGCAGGCAGTCCGCCGCCGACTGCAGGGCCGTCCGCGCCTTCCAGCTGACGTACGGGATCAAACCCGCGATCGGCTTCGCCGGGCCCGTCACCTGGGCGACCATGATGCTCGTCTCGGCCCGGAAGGACCCGAACGCGGACAGGAAGTGCCCCGTCCGGTCGTACACCGTCGCCTGTGTCGATCTGGACCGACAGCTCACCTGGGTGCAGAGGGGCTCCAGGGTGGTGTTCGGGCCGGTGCCGATGCGCAGCGGACGCCCGGGACACGTCACCCGCAAGGGCTGGCACACGGTCTACTGGCGGCACAAGAACCACGTGTCGACCCTCTACCACCAGCCCATGCCCTACGCCCAGTTCTTCGACGGCGGCGAGGCCTTCCACGCCGTCTACGGCACCCTCTACACCACCGTCGGCTCCTGGGGCTGCGTCAATCTGAGGCTCGGCGACGCGAAGACACTGTGGGGTGTGCTGAAGAAGGGCGACCACGTCTATGTGTGGGGGCGCAGGCCCGGTACCTGAGGAGCCGGCGAGGTCCTCTGAGACACTGGGGGCGCCATGAGTGAGACAGCAGCTGAGCCGACCGCCCCCCTGCGCGCCCGCGCCGAGATCGATCTGGGTGCCCTGCGCGCCAACGTGCGCACCCTGCGCGCCCGGGCGAAGGGCGCCGCCGTGATGGCCGTCGTCAAGTCCGACGGGTACGGCCACGGGGCGCTGCCGTGCGCCCGCGCGGCCCTCGCGGCGGGCGCGACCTGGCTCGGTACGGCCACGGCCGAGGAGGCCCTCGCGCTGCGCGCGGCCGGGCTGCCCGGGCGGATGCTGTGCTGGCTGTGGGTGCCCGGCGGACCCTGGCGGCAGGCGATCGAGGCCGACATCGACGTGTCCCTGAGCGGGATGTGGGCGCTGCGCGAGGCCGTCCTGGCGGCCCGCGAGGCGGGCCGGCCCGCGCGGGTGCAGCTCAAGGCGGACACCGGGCTCGGCCGCAACGGCTGCGCGCCCGGGGCCGACTGGGCCGAGCTGGTCGGCGCGGCCCTCGCCGCCGAGGCCGAGGGACTGGTGCGGGTCACCGGACTGTGGTCGCACTTCGCCTGCGCGGACGAGCCCGGGCATCCGTCCATCGCCGCCCAGCTCGACCGCTTCCGGGAGATGGTGGCGTACGCCGAGGAACAGGGCGTGCGCCCCGAGGTGCGGCACATCGCCAACTCGCCCGCCGCGCTGACCCTTCCCGAGACCCACTTCGACCTGGTCCGCACGGGCATCGCCATGTACGGCATCTCGCCGAGCCCCGAACTGGGCACGCCGGCCGACTTCGGACTGCGCCCGGTGATGACGCTCAGCGCCTCGCTGGCCCTGGTCAAGCACGTCCCCGGCGGACACGGCGTCAGCTACGGCCACCACTACGTCACACCCGGCGAGACGACCCTCGGCCTGGTCCCGGTCGGCTACGCGGACGGCATCCCGCGGCACGCCTCCGGCACCGGTCCGGTGCTGGTCGACGGCAAGTGGCGCACGGTCGCCGGACGGGTCGCCATGGACCAGTTCGTGGTGGACCTCGGCGGCGACGAGCCCGCGGTGGGCAGCGAGGCCGTGCTGTTCGGGCCCGGTGACCGCGGCGAACCCACCGCCGAGGACTGGGCGCAGGCCTGCGGCACGATCGCGTACGAGATCGTCACGCGCATCGGAACCCGCGTTCCCCGCGTCTATGTGAACGCGGACATGTGAACGAGTCCCCGGGAACGGGGAAGACTCCGTTAGCCCGTTGGGCGGAACGCGACCCGTATCACGTGTAACACCGGTCATACCTGTTACGGCGGCGACAACGGCACCATCGATCGCACCCGGCGAAGAGGAGCGGTAGTGAGCGAGAGCAGTGCGGAGGCCGTGGCGGGCGTCATCGCCTCGGCGGCCGCCGCCTCCGCGGGAGCGGCCGGCGGCTGGCGCCGGGCGACCGGCATCGCCGGTGCCGCGATAGGCGTGCTCGCGGCGGGCGCGGCGGCCGGCGTGGCGGTCGAGCGGATGACGGTCGGCCGCGGCATGCGCCGCAAAGCCCGGCTGGCCCTGGACTCCGCGGGCCCCTACGGCACCCTGCGCGGCACCCCCGGCAAGGCGATCGCCGACGACGGCACCGAGCTGTACTACGAGGTCGATGAGGTCGAGCCGGACACCGGCCCGCACGTCTCACCGCGCCGGCGAAGGCTGTTCGGCCGCAAGGCGCCCGCTCCCGTCACCGTCGTCTTCAGCCACGGCTACTGCCTCAACCAGGACTCCTGGCACTTCCAGCGGGCGGCCCTGCGCGGGGTCGTACGGACCGTGCACTGGGACCAGCGCAGCCACGGCCGCTCCGGCCGGGGGGTGGCCCAGACCCGGGACCGGGTGCCGGTCACCATCGACCAGCTCGGCCGCGATCTGAAGGCCGTGCTCGACGCCGCCGTACCGGAGGGGCCGGTCGTGCTGGTCGGGCACTCGATGGGCGGGATGACGACGATGGCCCTCGCCGCCCAGTACCCGGAGCTGATCCGGGACCGGGTCGTCGCCACCGCCTTCGTCGGCACGTCGTCCGGACGGCTCGGCGAGGTGAACTTCGGGCTGCCGATCGCCGGTGTCAACGCGGTGCGCCGCATCCTGCCGGGCGTGCTGAAGGCGCTCGGACAGCAGGCGGAGCTGGTGGAGAAGGGCCGCCGGGCCACCGCCGAGCTGTTCGCCGGGATCATCAAGCGGTACTCGTTCGCCGGGCGGGAGATCGATCCGGCCGTCGAGCGGTTCGCCGAGCGGATGATCGAGTCGACGCCGATCGACGTGGTCGCCGAGTTCTACCCCGCCTTCACCGACCACGACAAGACCGAGGCCCTCGCCTCCTTCCAGGACATGCCCGTGCTGGTGCTGGCCGGGGTGCAGGACCTGGTCACGCCCAGCGAGCACAGTGAGGTCATCGCCGACCTGCTGCCCGAGTGCGAGCTGGTGCTCGTGCCGGACGCCGGGCACCTGGTGATGCTGGAGCACCCGGAAGCGGTCACCGACCGTCTCGCCGATCTGCTCACCCGTGCCGGCGCCGTGCCGGCAGGGGCTACGGTTAGTGGCTATGGAACGACCGGCAGCACCAGCAGCACCGCAGGGCCCCGTTGAGACGCGGCTGACGATCACCTCGCCCGAGCAGATGCGGGAGCTGGGCCGCCGGCTGGCCAAGCTGCTGCGCGCCGGCGACCTGGTGATGCTCAGCGGGGAGCTGGGCGCCGGCAAGACCACGCTGACCCGCGGGCTCGGCGAGGGCCTGGGCGTGCGCGGGGCGGTCACCTCGCCGACCTTCGTGATCGCCCGCGTCCACCCCTCTCTCGGCGACGGCCCGCCCCTGGTCCACGTCGACGCCTACCGGCTCGGCGGCGGCCTGGACGAGATGGAGGACCTGGACCTCGACGTCTCGCTGTCCGACTCGGTGATCGTCGTGGAGTGGGGCGAGGGCAAGGTCGAGGAGCTGACCGAGGACCGGCTCCAGGTCCTCATCCACCGCGCCGTCGGCGACAGCACCGACGAGGTACGGCACCTGACCGTGACCGGACTGGGGGAGCGCTGGGCGGAGGCCGACCTGGAGACGCTGGCCGCCTGAGCATCCGCCCGCATCAGGATTCCGACAGGCCGTCGGCAAGATATTGCGCAGGACGTCCCGGGCGTGTTCCTATGGTACCCAGCCCGTAGTTAGGTGTGCCTAACTTCGCCCGCCCCCGCACCTCAGGAGGCGTCCATGACCGCGACCAGCCCCACCCGGGTCTCGATGCACGAACTGCTGGCGTCGTGCGCGGCGGCGGACGCGGTCTCCAGACCGCCGAAGGATTTCGAATGCCCCGAAGGGGCGACGAAAGGGGCGCGGGGAACTGCGCGAGAAACCACGACGCCGCCGCACCCGCCCGACGACCTCACCCCGCCCCCCGCGGAGCGCAAGGCCGCCTAACGGATCACGACGACCGGCACCCCGATCGTCGCGAACTTCCACATCTCCTCGCCGTCCACCCGGTTCTCCCGGACGCCTCCGGTCCGTACCCCGGGACCGGCCGGAGGCGGTGTGCCCACCGCCGCGCTGAATCCGATCGCCAGCCCGTCGACGCTGGTGAACCGCACGACGTGCTCGATCGGCGCGCCGTCGGTGCCGATGACCGCGCTGGAGCGGGAGGTGATCCAGTACGAGCCGGGCGGCGGGTCGACGGTGCCGGGGGTCACCGTGAAGGTGCGCTCCACCCGGTCCGTGCGGTCGACCAGCCAGACCCGGTCGTCGTCCAGCGAGTACACGACCCGTTCACCCCTGCCGGAGCCGCTCGGCAGGGCCGTCGGGTGCCGGCGGTCCCGGGGTGCCTTGCCGGCGGTGACCGAGGGTGAGGCCGTCGGCCCGGGCCGGCCCGGCGGGCCCACGGGCCCGGCCGCGTGGGCCTGGTAGGCGAGGAAGCCGACGGCACCGACGGCCAGCGCGGTGAGGCCGGCCACGATCCCCGAGCTGGTCCCTGCCACGTGCGCCACCTCTGCCTCGGTCCGCCCTCATGCGATATGTCGTACTTCGTACAGACCGTAGCAGTCAGTGACCGTTCGACCGGGACGGCGATGCCCGAGCCGTCGGCGCCGTAGGCTGTTCGCGTGCTCTTGCTCGCTCTGGATACCGCAACACCCGCTGTCACCGTCGCGCTGCACGACGGCACGGACGTCGTCGCCTCGTCGAGCCAGGTGGACGCGCGCCGGCACGGAGAGCTGCTGCTGCCGGCCGTCGACCGCGTACTCGCCGAGGCCGGACTCGCGCTGGAGGCGGTCACCGGCATCGTCGTCGGCGTCGGGCCCGGCCCCTACACCGGTCTGCGTGTCGGTCTGATGACCGCCGACACCTTCGGCCTCGCGCTCGGCGTCCCCGTGTACGGCGTGTGCACGCTGGACGGCCTCGCCTACGCCGCCGACATCGAGAAGGGCCCCTTCGTCGTGGCGACCGACGCCCGGCGCAAGGAGGTCTACTGGGCCACGTACGCCGACTCGCGCACCCGGCTCACCGACCCGGCCGTGGACCGGCCGGTCGACATCGCCGAGCGGGTCGCGGGGCTGCCCGCGGTCGGCGCGGGCGCGCTGCTCTACCCGGACACGTTCCCGCACGTCCTCGAACCCGAGCACGTCTCCGCGGCCGCGCTCGCCGCGCTGGCCGCCGAGCGGCTCGCCGCGGGCGGGGAACTGCCCGCCCCCCGGCCGCTGTACCTGCGCCGACCGGACGCGCAGGTACCCAAGAACTACAAGGTGGTCACCCCGAAGTGACCGACGTGACCGTGCGACTGCGCGAGATGCGCTGGTGGGACATCGACCGGGTCCTGGAGCTGGAGAAGGACCTGTTCCCCGAGGACGCCTGGTCCCGGGGCATGTTCTGGTCCGAGCTGGCCCACTCCCGGGGCCCCGAGGCGACCCGCCGCTACCTGGTCGCCGAGGGGGAGGGCGGGATCGTCGGGTACGCGGGCCTCGCCTCGTCCGGCGAACAGGCCGACGTGCAGACCATCGCCGTCGCCCGCGACCTGCAGGGCACCGGCCTCGGTGGGCGGCTGCTGGCCGAACTGCTGCGTGCGGCGACCGCGTTCGAGTGCCACGAGGTGATGCTGGAGTGCCGGGTCGACAACGTCCGCGCCCAGAAGCTCTACGAGCGCTACGGCTTCGAGCCCATCGGCTTCCGGCGCGGCTACTACCAGCCGGGCAACGTGGACGCGCTCGTCATGCGCCTGATCACCGACCAAGCGACCGAAGAGAAGAACCATGGCTGACGAACCTCTCGTCCTCGGCATCGAGACCTCCTGCGACGAGACCGGCGTCGGCATCGTCCGGGGCACCACCCTGCTGGCGGACGCCGTGGCCTCCAGCGTCGACGAGCACGCCCGCTTCGGCGGTGTCGTCCCCGAGGTCGCCTCCCGCGCCCACCTGGAGGCGATGGTCCCCACCATCGACCGCGCGCTGAAGGAGGCGGGCGTCTCGGCGAAGGACCTCGACGGCATCTCCGTGACCGCGGGCCCCGGCCTCGCGGGCGCGCTGCTCGTCGGCGTCTCGGCGGCCAAGGCGTACGCCTACGCCCTCGGCAAGCCCCTGTACGGCGTCAACCACCTCGCCTCGCACATCTGCGTCGACCAGCTGGAGCACGGCCCGCTGCCCGAGCCGACCATGGCCCTGCTGGTCTCCGGCGGCCACTCCTCGCTGCTGCTGTCGTCGGACATCACCTCCGACGTACGGCCCATGGGCGCGACCATCGACGACGCGGCCGGCGAGGCCTTCGACAAGATCGCCCGCGTGCTGAACCTGGGCTTCCCCGGCGGCCCGGTCATCGACCGGTACGCGCGCGAGGGCGACCCGACGGCGATCGCCTTCCCGCGCGGCCTGACCGGTTCGCGCGACCCCGCCTACGACTTCTCCTTCTCCGGCCTGAAGACGGCCGTGGCCCGCTGGATCGAGGCCAGGCGCGCGGCCGGCGAGGAGGTCCCGGTCCGCGACGTGGCCGCCTCCTTCCAGGAGGCCGTCGTGGACGTCCTCACCCGCAAGGCGGTCCGCGCCTGCAAGGACGAGGGCGTCGACCACCTGATGATCGGCGGCGGTGTCGCGGCCAACTCCCGGCTGCGCGCCCTCGCCCAGGAACGGTGCGAGGCCGCCGGGATCCGGCTGCGTGTCCCGCGTCCCAAGCTGTGCACGGACAACGGCGCGATGGTGGCGGCCCTCGGCGCCGAGATGGTCGCCCGGGGCCGGGCCGCCTCCGGCTGGGACCTGTCGGCCGACTCGTCCCTGCCGGTGACCGACCCGCACGTGCCCGGTCACGACCACGGTCATGACCACGATCATGTGCACGAGGTCAGCAAGGAGAACCTGTACTCGTGACGGTCGCGCTGATGTGGGAGGCCCGGGCCGTCGCCGGCCGGGGCGAGGAGCTGCTGGCCTGGGTGCGCGAACAGCCGCTCGCCGCCGAGCCGTTGCGCCGCGAGACCCTCCGGGCGCCGCAGGACCGGGTGCTGGTCATCACGTGGTGGGACGCGTCGTACGACGCGGAGCTGCCCGAACTGCCCGAGCCGGACGCTGAGTTGGTGACCCGGGGCGTGCACCGCTGGCGGTTCGAAGCGGTGGCCGGGGGCTGAGGTTGAGAGGTCCGGCCGGAGTGCGCTATGATCATCACACAGCGAACGGCCGGAAACCGGAAACGGAAGCCGACTCGGACGCAGTGCGTTGGTGGTCCAAGGAAAGACGTCCCGCTTCCTGCGGGGAGATGCAGGTGCAAGGCCTGCCCGGCGCTCCAGAAAAACCCCGCCCCGGATCTTCCGGGGCGGGGTTTCGCGTTACCGGTGCCCGGCCCGCTGCGGCTGCGGCGTCTCGGCCTGAGGGGTCGCCGCCGCCGCGCGCCGTTCCTTCCGCTGCGCGTACGCCATCAGGCCGAACAGCACGGCCAGCAGCACCGCCGAGGAACCCGCCGTGCCCAGGTCGAGCCCGCCCTTGGCGACCGGCTTGGTGAGCAGGTCGCCGGCCGTGGCGCCGAGCGGGCGGGTCAGGACGAAGGCGATCCAGAAGAGCAGGACGTTCGGCACCGCCGGGACCTTCATCAGGGCGACGAGGAGCAGCAGGAGGCCGGTCACCAGCGAGGCGCCGCCCAGGTAGCCGAGGCCCGAGCTGTCGGACAGGAAGTCGCCCATCGAGGTGCCCAGCGTGTTGGAGACCAGGATCGCCGACCAGAACAGGGCCTCGCCGCGGAACGTGACGATCTCGGTGATCTGGAAGGTCATCCCGCTCAGCTTCCAGCCGAGGAAGATCAGCAGCAGCAGGGAGATCAGGATCGCGGCGCCCTCCGGGTAGCCGAGGCCGAGGCCCTGCGGGCCCCAGCCGAGCGAAGTGGCGCCGCCGGAGAGGTACTTGCCGCTGTCGTCCCGGTTCATGAAGTCGGACATGGTGGTGCCGGCCATGGACGTCGAGAGGATCACCGTCCAGTAGAAGAACGGGTTGTAGCGCGTCGAGCGGAGCTGGATCACCAGCGTCACCACGAAGACCGCGAACAGGGCGATCGTGGTGAGGAAGTAGCCGAGCTTCAGGGTCTGGGCGAACAGGTCGCCCGCGGTCTCGCCCAGGGTCGTCGCCGCGATCTTCATGATCCAGAACGCGAGCGTGACCTCGGGCAGCTTCTTCATGACGGATTTCGTCGTCGAGGACGTCGTCGAAGGCATCGTCGTCAAGGGTGCTCCTGTGGGGGGAGTCGAGTGCGGCCCGACCCTCCCAGGGCCAACCTGAACGCTTCCTGAACACGCGCGGCACAGGGCTTGCTTTTTGCCAAGGTTCGCGCTGTTCGCTCACGCCTCGTCGGACAGGACCTCGCGGCGCAGCCGCCGCTCGGCCCCACGACCCGGACCGGCCCGGTCAGTTCGAGCCGGGCGGTGTGCCGGACGTCGTGCTCGACGCGGCCGGCCGCAGCTCCAGCGCGCCCGGCTCCGCCACCCGCACGCCGTGGGCGATCAACTCGTACGAATGTTTCGGGAACTGTCTCGAATCTTCCGGGCAACCTATGGCGCGCACGAGCCTTCGTCAGGAGGTCCGGCGGGGATACGATCCCGGGCATGAAACCTTCGAAGCCCACAGAAACCCAGACGGCGACCCTCGCCGAAATCGCCCGTGAGGCCGGGGTGTCCGCTCCGACTGTTTCGAAGGTGCTCAACGGCCGCGCCGATGTCGCCCCGGCGACCCGCACCCGCGTCGAGGAGCTGCTGCGCGCCCACGGCTACCGGCGCCGGCGCGCCGAGGCGTCCCGCTCCCCGCTGATCGACCTGGTCTTCCACGAGCTGGAGAGCGCCTGGGCGATGGAGGTCATCCGGGGTGTGGAGAACGTGGCCCGGGACGCCGGGCTGAGCGTCGTGCTGTCGGAGTCGGCCGGGCGGCTCACCCCGGGCCGGACCTGGGCCGACCAGGTCGCCGCGCGCCGCCCGCACGGCGTGGTCCTCGTGCTGTCCGGGCTCGACGAGTCCCAGCGGGCGCTGCTGACCAGCCGGTCCATCCCGTTCGTGGTGATGGACCCGGCCGGCGACCCGGGCCCCGACGTGCCCTCCATCGGCGCCACCAACTGGCAGGGCGGCCTCGCCGCCACCCGCCACCTGGTGGAACTCGGCCACACCCGGATCGGCGCGATCAGCGGCCCGTCCCGGATGATGTGCAGCCGCGCCCGGGTCGACGGCTACCGGGCCGCGCTGGAGACGGCCGGGCTGCCCGTCGACCCCTCGCTGATCGTGGGCGGCGACTTCCACCACGACGCCGGCTACCGGCTCGGCCTGGAGCTGCTGCGCCGCCCCGACCGGCCCACCGCCGTCTTCGCGGGCAACGACCTGCAGGCGCTCGGCCTGTACGAGGCCGCCCGCGAGCTGGGACTGCGCATCCCGGAGGACCTCAGCGTGGTCGGCTTCGACGATCTGCCGGTGGCCCGCTGGGTGGGCCCGCCGCTGACGACCGTACGGCAGCCGCTGACCGAGATGGCCGAGGCGGCCGCCCGGCTGGTGCTGGAGCTGGGGCGCGAGCAGGGGGAGCGGGCGGCGACCCGGGTGGAGCTGGCGACGAGCCTGGTGGTGCGGTCGAGCACGGATGCGCCCGCAGAGGTCTAGCGGTGCCTGCTCCGACGCCAGTCGGTCAGGTTACTGAAGCTTTCGGGATGAGAATTTCCGAAGAAAACCGACTCCCACCGCTTCCGCTAACAGTCCCTTCACAATTCGGACTTACGTTCCTGTGCCGTGACGCGACACGAGGGGCACGGCGAGCGGGACGACACGGGCAGACGGGCGGGCCGGCGGCGGAGGGCACGGAGGATCGCCGGCCTCGCTCTGGCGGGGGTGCTGGTGCTGGGCGGGGGTACCGTCGGCTGGGCGTACTGGCACCTCGACCACAACATCCGAAGCGTCGACGTCGACGGCGCGCTGGGCGACGACCGCCCCGCCCGGCCGATGACCGCCCCGTCCCCCTCGGCCGCCGCCTCCCCGCTGCCCTCCGGCGCGCTGAACATCCTGGTCCTCGGCTCGGACTCGCGCAGCGGCAGCGCCAACCGGAGGCTGGGTGGCGGCGACAGCTCGGGCGCCCGCTCGGACACGGCGATGGTCGTGCACATCGAGGCGGGCCGGACCCGGGCCACCGTGGTCAGCATCCCGCGCGACACCCTCGTCACCCGCCCGTCCTGCCCGCTGTCCACGGGCCGGTCCACGGCGGTCGCGTACGGAGCGATGTTCAACACCGCCTACGAGGTGGGCGGTCCGGTGTGCGCCGTGAAGACCGTCGAGTCGATCACCGGCGTCCGCATGGACCACTTCATGGAGATCGACTTCTCCGGCTTCGCCGAGCTGGTGGACGCCCTCGGCGGGGTCGACGTCACCACCGACCAGGACATCCACGACGCCGACAGCCACCTCGACCTCGCCGCCGGCGCCCACCACCTCGACGGCACGCAGGCCCTGGCCCTCGCCCGCACCCGGCACGGCATAGGCGACGGCAGCGATCTCGGCCGGATAGGACTCCAGCAGAAGCTGGTCAAGGCCCTGCTGGCGCGGATGGCGAGCACCAGCCTGCTCACCGACCCGGCCCGGCTCTACCGGGTCGCCGACGCGGCCACCGCCAGCCTCACCACGGACACCGGCCTCGGCTCCCTGAACGCCCTGATGAGCCTCGGCGAGAGCCTGAAGGGCCTGACCGCCGGGCACGTGACCACGGTGATGATGCCGGTCGTCACCGCCCCCTCCGACCCCAGCCGGGTGATCGCGAAGGAGCCGGCGGCGAGTGCGCTGTGGGCGTCCCTGCGCTGAGAAAAATATTTCCGGAGGTGTGTCGATCCCGGGTCCCCCTGTTCGACGCATGGGTGAGTGGCGGGGACGGACCCCACCACCCGAACCGAAGGAGTCACCATGCCCCGCTATCTGTCGATCGTGCACATCGACGAGTCCACCGCCCCCGCCGGCCCCAGCGAGGAGCTGATGCAGCGGATGGGCCAGTTGATCGAGGAGGTCACCAAGGCCGGCGTGATGCTGGAGACCGCCGGGCTGACCCCCGCCGTCCAGGGCACCACGGTGCGCTGGCAGGGCGGCAAGCTGTCCGTCACCGACGGACCGTTCACCGAGTCCAAGGAGGTCGTCGGGGGCTACGCGATCATGCAGTGCAAGGACAAGGCCGAGGCCGTCGAGTGGGCCAAGCGGTTCCTGAAGGTGCACGAGGACTACTGGACAGTGTCGTGCGAGGTGCGGGAGATCGCCGAGATGTGAGTGTTCGCTGGCCCCCCGGCGGCGAGGGGTGTTGCATGGTGGGCTGTGGAACCACAGCCCACCCCGGCCCGGCCCGGCACCCCGGACCCCGCCGCGGCGCACGCCATCGAGACCGTCTTCCGGCTGGAGTCCCCGCGCGTCGTCGCGGGCGTGGCCCGGATCGTCCGGGACGTCGGCATCGCCGAGGAGCTGACCCAGGACGCCCTGGTCGCCGCCCTGGAGCGGTGGTCCCGCGACGGCGTGCCCGACAACCCGGGCGCCTGGCTCATGGCCACCGCCCGGCACCGCGCCGTCGACCTGATCCGCCGCCGCGAGACCTACGCCCGCAAGCTCGCCGAGATCGGCCGGGACCTGCCGGCGACCGTGCCGGCCGAGGAGCCGGCCGACCCGGACGACATCGACGACGACCTGCTCCGGCTGGTCTTCACCACCTGCCACCCGGTGCTCTCCCCGCAGGCCCGCACCGCGCTCACCCTGCGCCTCGTCGGCGGCCTGACCACGGCCGAGATCGCCCGCGCCTACCTGGTCCCGGAGCCGACGATCGCCCAGCGCGTCGTCCGCGCCAAGCGGACCCTCGCCACGAGGAACGTCGCCTTCGAGCTGCCGTACGGCCCCGACCGCGAGGCCCGTCTCGGCTCGGTCCTGGACGTCGTCTACCTGATCTTCAACGAGGGGTACGCGGCGACCGTCGGCGACGACTGGCTGCGCCCGGGCCTGTGCGAGGACGCGCTGCGCCTGGCCCGCGTCCTGTCCGCCCTGATGCCGAAGGAACCGGAGGTGCACGGCCTGACCGCGCTGCTGGAGTTCCAGGCGTCCCGCACGCCCGCCCGCACCGGCCCGCAGGGCGAACCGGTCCTGCTGGCGAGGCAGAACCGCCGCCGCTGGAACCGGCGCCTCATCGCCCGCGGCATCCACGCCCTGGACCGCGCCACCGCGTCGGGCGCCCCGGGCCCGTACGCCCTCCAGGCGGCCATCGCCGCGTGCCACGCGCACGCGTACCGCTACGAGGACACCGACTGGCGCGCCATCGCCACCCTGTACGCCCTGCTGGCGGCCCGTGCCCCGTCCCCCGTGGTCGAACTCAACCGCGCGGTCGCCGTGTCGATGGCCGACGGCCCGGCCGAAGGGCTGCGGCTGGTGGAGGCGCTGGCCGACGACCCCGCCCTGCGCGACTACCACCTGCTCCCCAGCGTCCGCGCCGACCTCCTGGCCCGCCTCGGCCGCACGACGGAGGCGCACGCGGAGTTCACCCGGGCGGCGGCTCTGGCCCGCAACGAGAAGGAACGGGACCTGCTGCTGCACCGGGCCGCCGAACTGCCGAACCGCCGTGACGGAGCGGGCTGAGCGGGTCCGGTGAAGTCCGGTGCGGTCCGGCGGCGCCCCGAAGGGGCGCGGGGCTCCCTCGACACGCGGCTCCGCCGCGTGGGGGCCACCAGCCACGACGGACCCGCGGATGACCGACGGCACATCGCGGCACTTCCAGCGGAGCGCTCAGGCGGGGTGCCCCACGAGCATCGTCGGTGCTCCTGCCACCCGGGTCAGGAACACAGTCGCCGCGTTCGGCCCCTGTGGCTTCACCTTCTTGCGCAGTTCCTCCGGCTCGACCGCCGACCCGCGCTTCTTCACGGTCAGCGTGCCGACCTCCCGCTCGCGCAGCAGGGCCTTCAACTTCTTGACGTTGAAGGGGAGTTGGTCGGTGATCTCGTAGGCGGTGGCGTACGGGGTCGGGCGCAGCTCGTCGGCGGTGACGTACGCGATGGTGGGGTCGATCAGGCCGCCGGCCAGGTCCTGCGCCACCTCGGCGACCAGGTGCGCCCGGATCACGGCGCCGTCGGGCTCGTACAGGTACCGCCCCACCGGCCGGACGTCCGGGTCGGGCAGCCCCCGGCCGGGCAGGGTGCGCGGACCGGGCAGCAGGGTGGCCCGCACGGCGCCCGGCGCGCCGGTGCCGAACCACAGCACCGCCTCCTTCACGTCCCCGCCGTCGGAGATCCACTCGGCCTCGGCCTCGGCGGGGACCGCCTCGTGCGGGATGCCCGGAGCGATCTTCAGGGCGGCGCGGGGAGCCGTACGGGCCGCGCCGACCGCCCAGGACAGGGGCGGCGAGTAGGCCTCGGGATCGAAGATCCGGCCGCGGCCGCCCCGCCTCGCCGGATCGACGAAGACGGCGTCGTAGCCGCTGGTGTCCACCTCCGTGACGTCCGCCTCGCGGACCTCGATCAGCTCGCCGAGGCCCAGCGCCTCGGTGTTCGCCCGGGCCGTGGCCGCCGTCACCGGGTCCCGGTCCACGGCGAGCACCCGGATCCCGGCCCGGGCCAGCGCGATCGCGTCCCCGCCGATCCCGCAGCACAGGTCGGCGACGCAGGTCACGCCGAGCGCCGTGAACCGCTCGGCGCGGTACGCCGCCACGGCGGCCCGCGTCGACTGCTCGACCCCGTTCGGCGTGAAGAACATCCGCCCCGCGTCCGCCGCCCCGAACTTCGCCGCCGCCCGCTGCCGCAGCCGGGCCTGGCCGAGCGCGGCCGAGACCAGCTCGGCCGGGTGGTCGCGGCGCAGCCGGGTGGCGACGGCGAGTTCGTCCGCCGGTGCGGTGTCGCGCACCTCGTCGAGGAGGGCGCGGCCTTCGGGGGTGAGCAGGAGGGCGAGGTCGTTCACCGGGTCATTGTGGGCCAGTCGGTGGACGGTGCGCCCGCGGGCCGCGGTGTCGGCCGGGGATCCGGGTGCGCTCCTGGGAGGATCCGGCATCATGCGAGCAGTCGTACAAAAAGATAAAAATTGGTCGCACTGCGGACGCCTCGCCCTCGGCTGCGGAGCCGCCGCCCTGGCCTCCGCCGCGCTCCTGTCCGGCTGCGCCGGCCCCGCCGAGGTCCGTCCCGTCGAGACTCGCTCCGCCGGGACCCGCCCCGCACCCGGCAGCCGGGGCGCCTCCGAGCAGGCCCTGATCCTGCGGGCCCGGCAGGCCGCCGAGCACGCCCGCCTCGTCGCCGCCGCCAGGCGCTGGGGCCTGAACGAGGTCCCGCTGACGCCCCCGCCGCCGCCCAGGGTGAAGCCGGAGATCAGGGCGCGGGCCGGCTTCGAGGTGAAACACCAGGTGGACTGGGACCTGCCCCCGGTCTTCACCACGATCCCCACCGACCAGAAGATCGTCTTCCTCACGATCGACGACGGCTCGGAGAAGGACCCCCGCTTCCTGCGCATGATGCAGGACCTGAAGATCCCGTACACCGCGTTCCTCAGCAATTACCTGGTGAAGGACGACTACGGCTACTTCCGCACCATGCAGGCCGAGGGCCACACCCTCAACAACCACACCCTGCACCACCCCTACATGCCGGGCCTGTCCTACGAGGACCAGAAGGCCGAGATCTGCGGTATGCAGGAGATCATGAAGAAGCAGTTCGGCAGGGCGCCCACCGTCATGCGCTTCCCGTACGGCAACTACAACCAGGACGGCCTGCGCGCCGCCAAGGCCTGCGGCATCAGGTACGCGCCGATCTGGAACGAGGAGGTGTACGTCGACCACTGGGAGTACCGCGAGGACGACCAGAAGATGCGCCGCGGCGACATCGTCCTCACCCACTTCCGCGGCCGCTCCGACTGGGACGGCACGATGGTCGACGACATGCGCCGCTTCCTGAACAAGGTCACCCGCGAGGGCTACGCCGTGGCCCGCCTGGAGGACTACCTGTGACGCGCGGGAGGAGCCCATGGGGCCTGCCCCACCGGCGAACTCCCGTGCCCGGCCCCGTACCCGGCCCCGTGCCCGGCGGCGCTCCCACCCGCCGCACGCGCCGGGCGCCGGCCGCCGCCCTCCTCCCCGCCCTCCTCCTCACGGGGTGCGCCCTCCTCCTCACCGGCTGCGCGCAGTCCGTCGACCCCATCGAACGCCTCGGCCGCAAGGCCGCCGAAGAGGTCCGGCCGCACGCCCCGCACGGCCCCGACACGGACCGGGGCTACCGCCGCTGGGGCCTTTCCGAGCCCCTGGCCCGCCCGCCCCGGCCGGACGCCCGCACCCTCGCCCTGAGCCCGCACAGCGCCGGCCGCTCCCTGCCCCGGGTCATGGACCACGTCCCCACCCGTGACCCGGTCGTCTTCCTCACCTACGACGACGGCGCCGACAAGGACCCCCGCTTCGTCGACATGGTCCGCGAACTGCGGCTGCCGGTCAGCATGTTCCTCACCGACAGCGTGGCCGGGCCCCGGTACGACCACTTCGCCCGCCTGCGCGAGCTGGGCGCCGGCATCCAGAACCACACCCTCGACCACCGCGTCCTGGCCGGACTGCCGTACGCGAGCCAGCGTGCCGAGATCTGCGGCCAGCAGGACCGCCTCAAGTCCCGGCTCGGCCTGCGCGCCCGCCTCTTCCGCCCGCCCTACGGCTCGTACGACACGACCACCCTGCGCGCCGCCACCGACTGCGGCATCTCCGCGTTCGTCCTGTGGCGCGCCGTCATGACCCCGGCCGACCTGGCCTACAGCCGGGGCGAGCACCGCCTTCGCCCCGGCGACATCGTCCTGGTGGGGCCGGACGAGACGACGGGCCGGACCCTGCGGGACCGCACGATCAGGGTGCTGCGCAGGGCCCAGCAGCGGGGGCTGACGGTGGGGCGGCTGGAGGACTATCTGTAGGCGACCGCGGAGGCCGCCCTGGAGGCCGCCCGGGAGGCGTCCTGGAAGGCGGTTGCGGATCGTTCTTCGGCCGACGCGCCGCACGGATTAGCAGTCCGCTTGACCGAGTGCTAATCGCGGTCATAGTCTCGGCTCTGGCACTCGACGCGTGAGAGTGCCAAACACGCGACGGGCAGGTCCGGCACCCGCGACGACGGATCCACCTGGTCGCCACCTCAGACAGTTAACCCCGTGAGATCTCCGAAGGGGGAGGTCGGATCGTGACGACCACCAGCTCCAAGGTTGCCATCAAGCCGCTTGAGGACCGCATCGTGGTCCAGCCGCTCGACGCCGAGCAGACCACCGCCTCTGGCCTGGTCATCCCGGACACCGCGAAGGAGAAGCCCCAGGAGGGCGCCGTCCTCGCCGTGGGTCCGGGCCGCTTCGAGAACGGCGAGCGTCTTCCGCTCGACGTCAAGGTCGGCGACGTCGTCCTGTACAGCAAGTACGGCGGCACCGAGGTGAAGTACAACGGCGAGGAGTTCCTCGTCCTCTCGGCTCGCGACGTGCTCGCGATCATCGAGAAGTAATCACCTCGAGCATTCCTTTGCTCTGAGCTGCGCCCCTGGCCCCCGCGACCGATAAGAAGCCGGGCGCCCGGGGCGCAGCTTTTTTCACCCACAGATTTCCGAGAGGGCTTCCGCTGTCATGGCGAAGATTCTGAAGTTCGACGAGGACGCCCGTCGCGCCCTTGAGCGCGGCGTCAACAAGCTGGCCGACACGGTGAAGGTGACGATCGGCCCCAAGGGCCGCAACGTCGTCATCGACAAGAAGTTCGGCGCCCCCACCATCACCAACGACGGTGTCACGATCGCCCGCGAGGTCGAGATCGAGGACCCGTACGAGAACCTCGGCGCGCAGCTGGTGAAGGAGGTGGCGACCAAGACCAACGACATCGCGGGTGACGGCACCACCACCGCCACCGTGCTCGCCCAGGCGCTGGTGCGCGAGGGCCTGAAGAACGTCGCCGCCGGCGCCTCCCCGGCCTCCCTGAAGAAGGGCATCGACGCGGCCGTCGCCGCCGTCTCCGCGGAACTGCTCGCGTCGGCCCGCCCGATCGACGAGAAGTCCGACATCGCCGCCGTCGCCGCGCTGTCCGCCCAGGACCAGCAGGTCGGCGAGCTCATCGCCGAGGCGATGGACAAGGTCGGCAAGGACGGTGTCATCACCGTCGAGGAGTCCAACACCTTCGGTCTGGAGCTGGACTTCACCGAGGGCATGGCCTTCGACAAGGGCTACCTGTCGCCGTACTTCGTGACGGACCAGGAGCGCATGGAGGCCGTCCTGGAGGACCCCTACATCCTCATCAACCAGGGCAAGATCTCCTCCATCCAGGACCTGCTGCCGCTGCTGGAGAAGGTCATCCAGGCCGGCGCCTCCAAGCCGCTGCTGATCATCGCCGAGGACGTCGAGGGCGAGGCCCTGTCGACCCTGGTCGTCAACAAGATCCGCGGCACCTTCAACGCGGTCGCGGTCAAGGCCCCCGGCTTCGGCGACCGCCGCAAGGCGATGCTCCAGGACATGGCCGTCCTCACGGGCGCCACCGTCATCTCCGAGGAGGTCGGCCTCAAGCTCGACCAGGCCGGCCTGGACGTGCTGGGCTCCGCCCGCCGCGTGACGGTCACCAAGGACGACACCACCATCGTCGACGGCTCGGGCAAGACCGAGGACGTCCACGGCCGTGTCGCCCAGATCAAGGCCGAGATCGAGAACACCGACTCCGACTGGGACCGCGAGAAGCTCCAGGAGCGCCTCGCGAAGCTGGCCGGCGGCGTGTGCGTGATCAAGGTCGGCGCCGCCACCGAGGTGGAGCTGAAGGAGAAGAAGCACCGTCTGGAGGACGCCATCTCCGCGACCCGCGCCGCGGTCGAGGAGGGCATCGTCTCCGGTGGTGGCTCCGCCCTGGTCCACGCCTCCAAGGTCCTCGAGGGCAACCTCGACAAGACCGGCGACGAGGCCACCGGTGTCGCGGTCGTCCGCAACGCCGTGGTCGAGCCGCTGCGCTGGATCGGCGAGAACGCGGGCCAGGAGGGCTACGTCATCGTCTCCAAGGTCAAGGACCTGGAGAAGGGGCAGGGCTACAACGCCGCCACCGGCGAGTACGGCGACCTGGTCAAGGCCGGCGTCATCGACCCGGTGAAGGTCACCCGCTCCGCCCTGGAGAACGCCGCCTCCATCGCCTCCCTGCTGCTCACGACCGAGACCCTGGTCGTCGAGAAGAAGGAAGAGGAGCCGGAGGCCGCGGGCCACGGCCACAGCCACGGCCACGCCCACTGAGGCAAGCACTCGTCAGCGAAGGCCCGGCGCCCCGGAAGGGGAGCCGGGCCTTCGCCCTGTCCGCCGCGGCGCGCGGCTACTGCTCCAACTCGTCCAGCGCGCCCAGCTGCTGCAGCAGACCCAGGGTGTCGTGCTGCCACCAGGTCTCGGCGATCTTGCCGTCGGCGCCGAACCGGAACATCGTGGTCCCGCTCATGGCGACCTGCCGGCCGGTCGGCGCGATCCCCAGGAACTCGCCCTTGTGCGTGGCGCTGCCGGTCCAGCGCGCGCAGGCCCGCTCGCCCTGCACGAGCAGGTCCTCGATCGTGAACGCGAGGTCGAAGCCCGCGCGCCACATCCGGTACTCGGCACGGGCGTTGTCCAGCCCCAGGGTGTCCTGCGGGTTGAACGGATCGTGGCTGTGGATGTCCTCGTCCAACAGGTCGTTGAGCGGCGGCAGTTCACCCGGAACCGTCAGCGCCGCGAAGAACCGCCGCACGGTCTCCTCGGCCGGCCGCTCGTCGCGCACGACGTCCAGGTCCGTGAACGCCGGCATCCCGTCGCACAGGGCGAGGAGCCCCTGGAAGACCCGGTCGGTCTCCGGGAGGTTCGAGTTCCGCATCGCCTCCTCGTACGACGGGAACTCCACGAACTCCACGATGTGCGCCGCGTCCGAGCGGTCCTTGCCGACCAGCGCGTGCGTCGCCGTCCGCCTCCCCTTGGTCTGCGCGACCCAGTCGTCCAGGAGCCGGTTCATCTCGTCCAGCCGGCTCGTCCTGCACTCGATGAGTTGTACGAAGGTCATGACGCCGCCTCCCGGCCCCCCTGGCCCGGTTTCCGTCACGCCCATTTTCGCCCCGTTCGCGCACCGGGGCGACGGCGTCGTCCGTGCTCGCCCGGGGATCACCCCGTGCCCGCCCGGTGGCTACTGCGGCCCGTACTTGCGCCCCGTCCTCGAGGTGACCCCGCCCAGCAGGCCCCGGGGCGTGACCTTCACCAGGCCCATCAGCGCCTTGTACCTCGGGTCGGGGATCGACAGCGACTTGCCGCGCGCCAGATCGGCCAGGGCCGCGGCGACCAGCTTGTCCGCGTCCAGCCACAGCCAGCCCGGGATGTTGTCCGTGCCCATCCCGGCCCGCTCGTGGAACTCGGTGCGCACGAAGCCGGGGCACAGGGCCATCAGCCGCACCCCGCTGCCGGCCAGGTCCCGGGCCGCGCCCTGGGTGAACTGCACGACCCAGGCCTTGGAGGCGCCGTAGGTGCCGCGCGGCACGAAGGCGGCCACGGAGGCGACGTTGACGATGCCGCCCCGGTGCCGCTCGCGCATCGCCTCGGCCGCCGCCGACGTCAGCCGGAGCACCGCCTCGCAGTGCACCTTGAGCATCCTCAGCTCGTCGGCCATGGACACGTCGAGGTAGCGCCCCTTGTTGCCGAAGCCGGCGTTGTTGACCAGCAGGTCGACCGGGTTCTTCCGGTCGCGCAGCCGGTCCGCCACCGACTCGATGCCCTTGTCCTCGGACAGGTCGGCACTCAGCACCTCGACCTCGATGCCGTGCCGGTCGTGCAACTCGGTGGCCTGCTCGCGCAGCCGCTTGGCGTCCCGTGCCACCAGGACGAGGTCATGCCCGTCAGCCGCCAGCCGCCGCGCGAACGCGGCACCGATCCCCGCGGTCGATCCCGTAATCAGAGCCGTTGTCATGGCCCAAGGGTAGTGACCCGGACCGACAGCCTCCGCTGCCGCGGGCCCCGCGCGCGACCCCGGATGACAGCCGCTCAGCCCCGCTGCTGCGCCACGTACTTGCGCGCCCGCGCCAGGGCCTCCGAGTGCAGCGCCTCGCCCGCCGCGAGCAGCCGCGGCAGCAGCTCCCGCTCGGTGGTGGCCGCGCGGAACTCCATCGCCGCCGTCACCCCGTGGTCCGGGCGGTGCACGATCTCGACCGGATCACCCGAGCGGATCTCACCCGGTTCGATCACCCGGAGGTAGGCCCCCGTCGCGGCCTTCCGGGTGAATCTCCTGACCCAGCCGCGCTCGCCCAAATGGCCCTGGAACGTACGGCACGGAATCCGGCCCGAGGTCACCTCCAGGACCAGATCGGCGCCGACCCGCCAGCGCTCGCCGATCAGCGCCCCGGAGACGTCCAGCCCGCACGTCGTCAGGTTCTCCCCGAAGCAACCGTTGGCCAAAGATCTGCCGAGTTCGCGCTCCCAGTCGTCGAGATCCTCGCGCGCGAACGCGTACACCGCCTGCTCGTCCCCGCCGTGATGGCGCAGGTCGCACACCGCGTCCCCGGCGAGCCCGCTCGCGCCGGTGCCCTTGGGGCCCGGCGCCGTCACCCGCACCGGTCCGTCGGCCGGCTTCTTGTCGATGCCTGTCACCCCCTGTGCCTGGTCCGTGTACGGCACCGGCTGCGGGCGGCCCAGATTGACCGAGAGAACCTTCATGGACGTACGGTACGGGAGGTCATCTCAAAGCGTCGAGTGAATATTGGGCGCGATCTCCAAGCGGGGCTTATACTCGGAAGGTGATCGAGGCCCGCCATCTCCGCGTCCTGCGCGCCGTCGCCGCCACCGGTTCCTTCTCGGCGGCGGGGCGCGAACTGGGCTGCACCCAGCCCGCCGTCAGTCAGCAGATGAAGGCCCTGGAGACCTCGGTCGGCACCCCGCTCCTGGTCCGCACCGGCCGCGAGATGCGCCTGACCCAGGCCGGCGAGGCGCTCGTCCGACATGCCTCCGGCATCCTCGCCGGGCTCACCGCCGCCGAGGAGGAGGTCGCCGCCATCGCCGGCCTGCGCGCCGGCCGGGTCCGGCTGGTCTCCTTCCCGAGCGGCAGCTCCACCCTGGTCCCCACCGCCCTGGCCGCCCTGCGCGCCGCCCACCCCGGCACCCGTGTCTCCCTGGAGGAGGCCGAGCCCCCGAAGTCGGTCGAGCTGCTCCGCGAGGGCGACTGCGACCTGGCCCTGGCCTTCCGCTACGCCGGGGCGGCCGCCGCCGAGGACTGGGACGACCTCGTCGTGCGGCCCCTGCTGACGGACCGGCTGGTCGCGCTCGTGCCCGAGCGGCACCGCCTCGCGCGCGCGGAGAGCGTCGCCATCGGCGAGCTGGCCCACGAACCCTGGATCGCGGGCTGCCCGCGCTGCCGGGGCCAGCTGGTCGAGGTGTGCGAGGGGGCCGGCTTCACCCCGCGCATCGACTTCGCCACCGACGACTACCCGGCGGTGGTCGGCCTGGTCGGCGCGGGCCTCGGCGTGGCCGTACTGCCGCAGCTCGCGGTGGAGTCGGTGCGGCCGAGGGGGGTGCGCACGGTCCGGCTGGAGCCGGCGGTACGGCGCGAGATCGTCGCCCTCACGCTGCCCGACCTGGCCCAGGTGCCGGCCGTGGCGGCGACCCTGGAGCAGCTGGCCCGCGTGTCCCTTCGCGCACAGGGGCACACGCAGGGGCACGAGGGCGCGCCCACGCGCGCGTAAGCGGCGCGGCGGCACCGGTCACGGGCGCATGTGCGCGCACCCGAAATAGTTGAAGAAACGTTCCTTCAATGACTTGGGGCGGTGTTCCCGCTGGTGCTCGACGCCGACACCAGGCGGTTGCGAGCCCGCCCCATCAACTCTTCGCGCTCGTCCTCGGTCAGGCCGCCCCACACGCCGTACGGCTCGCGCACCGCCAGCGCGTGCGCCGCGCACTCCGCACGGACAGGGCACCTCATGCAGACCTCCTTGGCCGAGTTCTCACGAGCGCTCCGAGCCGCCCCGCGCTCACCCTCCGGGTGGAAGAAGAGCGAGCTGTCCACCCCGCGGCAGGCAGCCAGCAGCTGCCAGTCCCACAGGTCAGCGTTCGGTCCGGGAAGGCGGGAGAAATCTGCCATTACGTGACCCCTTGTAGCCGTTCTGGGCGGATACGGTGCCAACGACCGTACATCTCCGGTCTAAGGAGATGAAAATATGACTCATTGCGAATCTAGCCTCGGACATCCCGAAACGGGAAGAAAAGCGGCCGAATGGGGCACGGGTTGTGATGAAAAGTTGAGGGTCTGTTGGTCGTGTCTGCACCGTGTCGAGACCCTCACGTAGAGTGCCGATGACCGTATGCAGCCCCGTAACTCTTTCGAGTGACCGTCGTTGAGAGTGTGGAGGCGGTTGAGAACACCGGCACTCGGGCAGGCGTCCGGGGCGGTCGACCGCACAGGTGACGATTCCGTACCAGCCTGGAGGCTCAAGGTGACGCGCATCAGCTGCGGAGGGCGGTCATGACTTCCGTCCTCGTCTGCGACGACTCCCCGCTTGCCCGAGAAGCGCTGCGCCGCGCGGTCGCGACCGTGCCCGGTGTCGAGCGCGTGACGACGGCGGCCAACGGCGAGGAAGTCCTCCGCCGCTGGGGCGCCGACCGTTCCGATCTCATCCTGATGGACGTGCGCATGCCCGGCCTGGGCGGCGTGGAAACCGTCCGCCGGCTGCTGTCCGCCGATCCGGGCGCGCGCATCATCATGCTCACCGTCGCCGAGGATCTCGACGGCGTGGCCCTCGCGGTCGCCGCCGGCGCCCGCGGGTACCTGCACAAGGACGCCTCGCGCGCGGAGCTGCGCGCCACGGTGACGCAGGCGCTGGCCGACCCGACCTGGCGGCTGGCCCCGCGCCGGCTCCGCTCGGCCGAGATGGGCGCCGCGCCCACGCTCACCGCGCGCGAGATCCAGGTGCTGGAAGGCATGAGCCACGGCCGCTCCAACGCGGAGATCGGGCGCGAGCTGTTCCTCTCCGAGGACACGGTCAAGACGCACGCGCGCCGCCTGTTCAAGAAGCTCGGCGCCTCGGACCGGGCCCACGCCGTGGCGCTCGGCTTCCGCTGGGGACTGGTCCGGTAGCCGGTGCCCGGCCGCGCGGGGCCGGGCGGGACCGGTCGGCCCCGGGCGCATCGCCCGAGGCCGGCGACGGCCCCGCCGCCCCGGGCAGCCGCCGCGCGCGCACCGGGACTTGACGCGCCCCCGGGAGCGCTCGCGAGCACCCCGGACGCGTGTCCCGGCCACCCGGGGGAGTCGCTGTGAGGCGTCGTCACGGGGTGGACCCGGTCACATTTGGGGGCGTCTGCGCCGACTCGTCGGCGGGGTGGTCCCCCGCGTGCGGGACCTTGATCGCGCGCCGTGCGCCGTGCGCCGTCACGCACCGGTCCGGAGGAGCGACGCCGCTCGGCAACGCCCAGGTCGGCGGGGTCCGCCGGTCCGGAGCGGAGCGTCCAGGGGCGGTGCCGCGCGGGGCCGTTCGGAGTGTGGGCGCGTGGGTGGCGTGCCCCGGGCGTACGACCTCATCGGACATCTCTGCGAGTGGCGCGCAAGGCGGCCTGCCGTACGCGCGACGCTCGTTTCGGCGCGGATGCCGCATCCTTGAGATGTGGAGTCTCTCGGGGACGAGTCGGTCGAGCGGAAGGGGAGGGCGCAGGAGATGAGTGCCGGCGCACCTGCTCATAACGCTTCGGTGCACAACCACGAGCACAATGCGACGGACCGGACGGCCGCAAGGCACCATGGACCGATGCGCGACGAGGATGCGGGCACGGCCCAGGGGGCGATCGGTGCGCTCGTGCATCGTGCCGTCGACGGGGACGAGCAGGCCACGCATGATCTGCTCGCCCATGTCCACCCCCTCGCGCTGCGCTATTGCCGCACCCGGCTGTCCCGGTTGCCGGGCGACGCGCGTCACTTCGTCGAGGACCTCGCCCAGGAGGTCTGCGTCGCGGTCCTGCTGGCCCTGCCGCGCTACCGCGACACCGGCCGCCCCTTCGAGGCGTTCGTCTTCGCCATCGCCTCGCACAAGGTGGCCGACCTCCAGCGCGCGGCGATGCGCCACCCGGGCTCCACGGTCGTCCCCTCGGACGAGATGCCGGAGCGCCCCGACGACTCCCTCGGTCCCGAGGAGCGCGCCCTGCTCAACAGCGACGCCGCGTGGGCCAAGAAGCTGCTGGCCAACCTCCCCGAGAACCAGCGCGAACTGCTCCTGCTGCGTATCGCCGTGGGCTTGACCGCGGAGGAGACGGGACAGATGTTGGGAATGTCACCAGGCGCGGTCCGGGTCGCCCAGCACCGTGCGCTGAGCCGCCTGAGGGCGCTCGCCGAGCAGTGACACCTTGAGTGGAGCCCCCGCAGCTCCCCTTGTTGAACAGTCACGCTTCCGCTTCCGTACGAACATACGAAGCCTGAAGCCACCCCGTACCGTGGAATTTGCTGGCGGCGCTTCCCGTTAGCATGGACATCCGCACCGATCAAGGCCATTTGGGGAAGGTGTCATGACTGCCAACGTCGACGGAGTGCCCGGTAAATTCGCGACACTCGGGCTGACCTACGACGACGTGCTGCTGCTGCCGGGCCCGTCGGACATGGCGCCCGACGAGATCGACACCGCCTCGTACGTCTCCAAGAACGTGCGGGTCAACATCCCGCTGCTGTCCGCCGCCATGGACAAGGTGACCGAGTCCCGCATGGCGATCGCGATGGCCCGCCAGGGCGGCGTGGGCGTGCTGCACCGCAACCTCTCCATCGAGGACCAGGCCAACCAGGTCGACCTGGTGAAGCGCTCCGAGTCCGGCATGGTCACCGACCCCATCACCATCCACCCGGAGGCCACGCTCGCCGAGGCGGACGCGCTGTGCGCCAGGTTCCGCATCAGCGGTGTCCCGGTGACGGACGGCGACAAGAAGCTCCTCGGCATCGTCACCAACCGCGACATGGCCTTCGAGAGCGACCGCAGTCGCCGCGTGCACGAGGTCATGACCCCGATGCCGCTGGTCACCGGCAAGGTCGGCATCTCCGGCGCCGAGGCGATGGAACTGCTGCGCAAGCACAAGATCGAGAAGCTGCCGCTGGTCGACGACGAGGGCGTCCTCAAGGGCCTGATCACCGTCAAGGACTTCGTCAAGGCGGAGCAGTACCCGAACGCCGCGAAGGACTCCGAGGGCCGGCTGCTGGTCGGCGCCGCGGTCGGCGTGGCCGGTGACTCCTACGAGCGCGCCCAGGCCCTGGTCGAGGCCGGTGCCGACTTCATCGTGGTGGACACCGCGCACGGCCACTCCCGCCTGGTCGGCGACATGATCGCCAAGATCAAGTCGAACTCCTCGGGCGTCGACGTCATCGGCGGCAACGTCGCCACCCGCGACGGCGCCCAGGCACTGGTCGACGCGGGCGCCGACGGCATCAAGGTCGGTGTCGGACCGGGTTCCATCTGCACCACGCGCGTGGTCGCCGGTGTCGGCGTCCCGCAGGTCACCGCGATCTACGAGGCCGCGCTCGCCGCCAGGGAGGCCGGTGTCCCGGTCATCGGCGACGGCGGTCTGCAGTACTCCGGCGACATCGCCAAGGCCCTGGTCGCCGGCGCCGACACGGTGATGCTCGGCTCGCTGCTCGCGGGCTGCGAGGAGTCCCCGGGCGAGCTGCTGTTCATCAACGGCAAGCAGTTCAAGTCGTACCGCGGCATGGGCTCCCTCGGCGCCATGCAGACCCGCGGCGACCGCAAGTCGTTCTCCAAGGACCGCTACTTCCAGGAGGGTGTCGCCTCCGACGAGCAGCTGATCCCCGAGGGCATCGAGGGCCAGGTGCCCTACCGCGGCCCGCTGGCCTCCGTCGTCCACCAGCTGGTCGGCGGCCTGCGCCAGTCGATGTTCTACGTCGGCGGCCGGACCGTGCCGGAGCTCCAGGCGGGCGGCCGGTTCGTGCGGATCACCTCGGCGGGTCTGAAGGAGAGCCACCCGCACGACATCCAGATGACGGTCGAGGCGCCGAACTACAGCAGGAAGTGACGCACGCGTACGCGTGACGGCAGGAAAAGGGCGGCCCCGGAGCATCCGGGGCCGCCCTTGTCGTCACCGTCGGCGATACTGGGAGACGCTGAAACGCATCAGGGAAAGGCCAAGACGTGACTGAGATCGAGATCGGGCGCGGCAAGCGCGGCCGCAGGGCGTACGCCTTCGACGACATCGCCGTCGTCCCCAGCCGCCGTACGCGGGACCCGAAGGAGGTCTCGATCGCCTGGCAGATCGACGCCTACCGCTTCGAGCTGCCCTTCCTGGCCGCCCCCATGGACTCGGTCGTCTCCCCGGCCACCGCGATCCGCATCGGTGAGCTGGGCGGCCTGGGTGTCCTCAACCTCGAAGGTCTGTGGACGCGGCACGAGGACCCGCAGCCGCTGCTGGACGAGATCGCCGAGCTGCCCGCCGAGCGCGCGACCCGCCGCCTCCAGGAGATCTACGCCGCGCCGATCAAGGAGGAGCTGATCGGCGCGCGCATCAAGGAGGTGCGCGACTCCGGTGTGGTCACGGCGGCCGCGCTCTCCCCGCAGCGCACGGCCCAGTTCTCCAAGGCGGTCGTGGACGCGGGCGTGGACATCTTCGTCATCCGGGGTACGACGGTCTCCGCGGAGCACGTCTCGTCCTCGCACGAGCCGCTGAACCTGAAGCAGTTCATCTACGAGCTGGACGTCCCGGTGATCGTCGGCGGCTGCGCCACGTACACCGCGGCCCTGCACCTGATGCGCACGGGCGCGGCCGGTGTCCTGGTCGGCTTCGGCGGCGGCGCCGCGCACACCACGCGCAACGTGCTGGGCATCCAGGTCCCGATGGCCACGGCCGTCGCCGACGTGGCCGCGGCCCGCCGGGACTACATGGACGAGTCCGGCGGCCGGTACGTGCACGTGATCGCGGACGGCGGCGTCGGCTGGTCCGGCGACCTGCCCAAGGCGATCGCCTGCGGCGCCGACGCGGTCATGATGGGCTCCCCGCTGGCCCGCGGCACGGACGCGCCCGGCAAGGGCCACCACTGGGGCATGGAGGCGGTCAACGAGGAACTGCCCCGCGGCCAGAAGGTCGACCTCGGCACGGTCGGCACGGTCGAGGAGATCCTCACCGGCCCGTCCCACACCCCCGACGGCTCGATGAACTTCTTCGGTGCCCTGCGCCGCGCCATGGCCACGACCGGCTACAGCGAGCTGAAGGAGTTCCAGCGGGTCGAGGTCACCGTCGCGGACAGCCAGCACCGCCGCTGACCGTACGACGCCGCGGGACCCCGTCCACCGGTGCGGTGCGCGGGCACCTCGCGGCCTGTCAGCGACCCCGGCGGGCGTTGAGCCGGGCGGCCTGGCGCGTCAGGTGGTCGCGTTCGGCGAGATCGGTGGCCCGGTGGGCCGCCTCGGCGTACAGCCGTGCCGCCGCCGCCAGATCGCCGTCGCGCTCGTGGAGGTACGCCGCCACCGCGGTGTGGCGGGGCAGCGAGTCGTCCAGCTCCGCGAGCGCCGCGAGGCCGGCCCGCGGTCCGTCGGCCTCGCCGACGGCGACCGCGCGGTTGAGCCGGACGACCGGGCTGTCGGTGAGGCGCGCGAGTTCGTCGTACCACTCGACGATCTGCACCCAGTCGGTCTCCTGCGCGGTGGGCGCGTCCGCGTGCAGCGCCGCGACGGCGGCCTGGGCCTGGAACTCGCCCAGCCGGTCGCGGGCGAGGGCCGCCTGCAGGATGCCGACACCCTCGGCGATCAGTCCGGTGTCCCACCGGCCGCGGTCCTGCTCCGCGAGCGGTACGAGGCTGCCGTCGGGCGCGGTCCGCGCGGCGCGCCGGGCGTGGTGGAGCAGCATCAGGGCGAGCAGCCCCGCCGCCTCGGGGTGGTCGACCCGGGCCGCGAGCTGCCGGGTGAGCCGGATGGCCTCGGCGGCGAGGTCGACGTCGCCGGAGTAGCCCTCGTTGAAGACCAGGTAGAGGACGCGCAGCACGGTGGCCACGTCACCCGGCTGGTCGAGGCGCACGCCGGAGACGGTGCGCTTGGCCCGGCTGATCCGCTGCGCCATGGTCGCCTCGGGCACCAGATAGGCCCGGGCGATCTGGCGCGTGGTCAGCCCGCCGACGGCGCGCAGCGTGAGCGCGACCGCGGACGACGGCGTCAGCGAGGGGTGGGCGCAGAGGAAGTAGAGCTGGAGCGTGTCGTCGGCCGCGGGCGCGGGACCGGCGGCCGGCTCCGCGTCGACGCGGTCCTCACGGCGGCGGCGCGCGGTGTCCGCGCGGGTCGTGTCGAGGAACCGGCGCCAGGCCACGGTGACCAGCCAGCCCTTGGGATCGCGCGGCGGCTCGGCCGGCCACACGCGGACCGCCTCGACCAGCGCGTCCTGGACGGCGTCCTCGGCCGCCGCGAAGTCTGCTCCGCGGCGGACGAGGACGGCGAGCACGCCCGGTGTGAGGCTCCGCAGCAGGGCCTCGTCCATGGGTGGGCTCACTCCGTGATGGTGTGCGACGCGGTCAGGAACGGACGCACCTCCAGCCACTCGTGGATCGGCCTCCCGCCCGCACCGGGGGCGGCCGACAGCTCCCCGGCCAGCTCCACGGCGCGCTCGTAGCTGTCGACGTCGATCACCATCCAGCCGGCGATCAGGTCCTTGGTCTCGGCGAACGGGCCGTCGGTGACCGGCGGGCGTCCCTCGCCGTCGTAGCGGACCCATGCCCCTTCGGGGGCGAGTGCCTGGCCGTCGACGAACTCGCCGGTCTTCTCGAGCCGGGCCGCGAAGCCGTTCATGTACTGCATGTGCGCCGAGATCTCCTGCGGCGTCCACCGGTCCATGGGCACGTCGTTGACCGCGGCCGGGGCGCCACGGTAGTGCTTCAGCAGCAGGTACTTGGCCATCGTGTCTCTCCTCGCCGGGTGCGACCCATTGTGGTCGCGTTCACCCGGGGGACGGAGCCGGGAGCGGGTTCTCGACATCGCCGGCGGATGTTTTTTCGGCCCCCGTGGCCCCGGCCGCCGATCGCCCGCTCAGAGCCGGTGCGCCGCCCCGGTCGGCGTGGCGCCGCGGGTGTCCAGGAGGAGCTGGGCCTTCACCGACAGGCCCTGCAGGTCGTACGTGCGGTGCTGCTGGAGCAGGATCGTCAGGTCGGCCTCGGCGGCCGCCTCGTAGAGCGAGTCCGCGCGCGGGACCGGGCGGTCCAGGACGTTCCACGCGGCCACGTACGGGTCGTGGTAGCTCACCGAGGCGCCCATCTCCATCAGCCGGATCGCGACCTCCTGGGCCGGTGTGGCCTGGAGGTCGGCGAGGTCGGCCTTGTAGGTGACCCCGAGCAGCAGCACGCGCGCGCCCCGGGCGGACTTGCCGTACTCGTTGAGGAGGGTGGCGGCGCGCTGGACGACGTAGCGCGGCATGCGGTGGTTGACCTGCTGGGCCAGTTCCACGATGCGCAGTGTGCGGGTGGCGTGGCCGGTGAGGTCCTGCGGGACGCCGTGCCCGCCGACGCCGGGGCCGGGGCGGAAGGCCTGGAAGCCGTAGGGCTTGGTCTCCGCGCAGCGGATGACGTCCCAGAGGTCGACGCCCAGCTCGTAGCAGAGGACGGCCATCTCGTTGACGAGCGCGATGTTGACGTGCCGGAAGTTGGTCTCCAGCAGTTGCACGGTCTCCGCCTCGCGCAGCCCGCGCGCGCGGACGACCTTGTCGGTGATCCGGCCGTAGAAGGCGGCGGCCGACTCGGTGCAGGCGGGGGTGAGGCCGCCGATGACCTTGGGGGTGCCGGCGGGCGTGTGGTCGCGGTTGCCGGGGTCGACGCGGCTGGGCGCGTAGGCGAGGTGGAAGTCGCGCCCGGCGCGCAGCCCCGAGCCCTTCTCCAGCAGCGGCCGCAGGAACTTCTCCGTCGTGCCGGGCAGCACGGGGGACTCCAGGATGACGGTGGTGTGCGGGCGCAGCCGTTCGGCCAGGGTGCGGGCGGCCGCCTCCACCTGGCCGAGGTCGAGCCCGCCGTCGGCGTCGCGCGGGGTCGGCGCGCAGATCACGGCGGTGCGCACCCGGCCGAGCTGCGCGGCGTCGGTGCCGGGCCGGAAGCCCGCGGCGTGCATCCGGCGCAGCTCGGCCGGGCTGAGCGAGCCCACCTCGGGGCCGGTGGCGTAGCCGATGGTGGAGATTCCGGCGGCGACGGCGGCCTGGGCGAGCGGCAAGCCGTAGGGACCGAGTCCGATGACGGCGAGGTCTGCGGGCATTGGTGTGAGCCGTCCTTCCCAGTAGCCGAAGCGGGACAGGTGCGCAACCGCTGTGGACAGCCTGAGCGGGCACGATGTCAGCCTAGGTAGAGATATGACCGTTATGTGTGATTGTGTTCGTGTGTCTTCCGAGGGTTGTGCGCGAGTTGTCCACAGGTTGGAAGTCCGTGGTGGCTGAAGCCGGGCAAGCCGGTCAGAATTTGGGCATGAGGAGGGGATGAACCGGGCTTCGCCCGCCGGGTGCGGCCGACGCGAGCGAGTGCGACAGCGGGAGGCAGCGGTGAGGACAGCGACTCTGGGGCCTGCGCAGCGCGCCGAAGCGCTGGCGGCGATGGCGGAGCGGGAGCTGGACGTGCTGGTGGTCGGTGCCGGGGTCGTCGGTGCCGGTACGGCGCTGGACGCGGTCACGCGCGGTCTGTCCACCGGTCTCGTCGAGGCCCGCGACTGGGCGTCCGGCACCTCCAGCCGGTCCAGCAAGCTGATCCACGGCGGCCTGCGCTACCTGGAGATGCTCGACTTCACCCTCGTACGGGAGGCGTTGAAGGAGCGCGGACTGCTGCTGGAGCGGCTCGCCCCGCACCTGGTCAAGCCGGTGCCGTTCCTCTACCCGTTGCAGCACAGGGGCTGGGAGCGGCTCTACGCCGGCTCGGGCGTGGCCCTGTACGACGCGATGTCCATGGCGCGCGGACACGGCCGGGGCCTGCCCCTGCACCGGCACCTGACCCGCCGTCACGCCCTGCGCGTCGCCCCCTGCCTGAAGAAGGACGCGCTGGTCGGCGCCCTGCAGTACTACGACGCCCAGGTGGACGACGCCCGCTTCGTGGCCACCCTGGTGCGCACCGCCGCGTCCTTCGGCGCGAGGGCGGCCAACCGTGCCCGCGTGACCGGGTTCCTGCGCGAGGGCGACCGGGTCGTCGGCGCGCGCGTGCAGGACGTCGAGGGCGGCGGGGAGTACGAGATCCACGCCCGGCAGATCGTCAACGCGACGGGCGTGTGGACCGACGACACCCAGGCCATGGTGGGCGAGCGCGGCCAGTTCCACGTCCGCGCCTCCAAGGGCATCCACCTGGTCGTGCCCAAGGACCGCATCCACTCCACCAGCGGGCTGATCCTGCGCACCGAGAAGTCCGTCCTGTTCGTCATCCCGTGGGGCCGGCACTGGATCATCGGTACCACCGACACCGACTGGGACCTCGACAAGGCCCACCCGGCCGCCTCCAGCGCCGACATCGACTACCTGCTGGAGCACGTCAATTCGGTGCTGGCGGTGCCGCTCGGCCGGGACGACGTCCAGGGTGTGTACGCGGGTCTGCGCCCGCTGCTCGCCGGGGAGTCGGACGCCACGAGCAAGCTGTCCCGGGAGCACACGGTCGCCCATCCGGCGCCGGGGCTCGTGGTCGTCGCGGGCGGCAAGTACACCACCTACCGCGTGATGGCCAAGGACGCCGTCGACGAGGCGGTGCACGGCCTCGACATGCGCGTCGCCGACTGCGTGACCGAGGAGACCCCGCTGCTGGGCGCGGAGGGCTACCAGGCGCTGTGGAACGCACGCGCGCGCATCGCCGCGCGCACCGGAGTGCACGTGGCCCGCGTCGAGCACCTGCTGAACCGGTACGGCTCGCTGGCCGAGGAGGTCCTGGACCTCGTCGCCGCCGATCCCGCGCTGGGCGCGCCGCTGACCGGTGCCGACGACTACCTGCGCGCCGAGGTGGTCTACGCCGCCTCCCACGAGGGCGCCCGGCACCTGGACGACGTCCTCACCCGGCGCACCCGCATCTCCATCGAGACCTTCGACCGGGGCACGCGCTGCGCCCGCGAGGCGGCGGAGCTGATGGCGCCGGTCCTCGGCTGGGACAAGGGCCAGGTCGAGAGAGAGGTCGAGCACTACGAGAAGCGGGTGGAGGCCGAGCGCGAGTCCCAGCTCCAGCCCGACGACCTGACGGCGGACGCGGCCCGGCTCGGGGCACCGGACATCGTGCCGCTGTAGCCACGCCAGGCACTGAAGCCGCGTCAGGGTCCCGGTTTCTCCCTTCTTACGACCCCTCATCCCGATAAGCGGAAGGGCTGCTTCAGGTAGGCCCCCTGGGCGTCGGGCACTTGTCGGGTGAGAGACAATGGAGGCTCTGTCAGGGCGGGTTGCATGAGGGGACGCATGTCGGAGGCGGAGCGGGCGGGCACTTCTCGTCAGGAGACTCGTCAGGACAAGGGCGAGCGTCGTCTCCTCGCCGGGCGGTACCGGCTGGGAGATGTGCTGGGCCGCGGCGGCATGGGCACCGTGTGGCGGGCCGATGACGAGACGCTGGGCCGGACGGTGGCCGTCAAGGAACTGCGGTTCCCGTCGAACATCGACGAGGAGGAGAAGCGGCGCCTGATCACGCGCACCCTGCGCGAGGCCAAGGCGATCGCCCGGATCCGCAACAACAGCGCGGTGACGGTCTTCGACGTCGTCGACGAGGACGACCGGCCCTGGATCGTCATGGAGTTGGTGGAGGGCAAGTCCCTCGCCGAGGTCATCCGCGAGGACGGCCTGCTGGAGCCGAAGCGCGCCGCCGAGGTCGGGCTCGCCGTCCTCGACGTGCTGCGCTCGGCGCACCGCGAGGGCATCCTGCACCGGGACGTGAAGCCGTCCAACGTGCTCATCGCCGAGGACGGCCGGGTCGTGCTCACCGACTTCGGCATCGCCCAGGTCGAGGGCGACCCGTCCATCACCTCCACCGGCATGCTCGTCGGCGCCCCCTCCTACATCTCCCCGGAGCGCGCCCGCGGCCACAAGCCCGGTCCGGCGGCCGACCTGTGGTCGCTCGGCGGCCTGCTGTACGCGGCGGTGGAGGGCACTCCGCCGTACGACAAGGGTTCGGCGATCGCCACGCTCACCGCGGTGATGACCGAGCCGCTGGAGGAGCCCAAGAACGCGGGCCCGCTGCGGGACGTCATCTACGGCCTGCTCACCAAGGACCCGGCCAAGCGGCTGGACGACGCCGGCGCCCGCTCCGAGTTCAACAAGGTGATCCGCGAACCCGAGCCGGAGCCGATGGACGCCACGCGGGTGGTTCCGCTGCCGCCGCAGCCCGGCCCGGCCGAGGGCAGACGGAGCGAGGAGGCCGCGGACAAGCTGCGCGGTGCGCTGCGTTCGGTCCGCAAGGCGGCGGGCGCCGCCTCGGCCGCGGCCGCGACGCGGGCGAGGGGCGGCGGCGACACCGGCACGCCCCCCGCGAGCGGTACGGCAGCTTCGAGCGGTACGCGTGGTGCGAGCGGGCCGGGGGGCGGCGCGCGTACGAGCGGTTCCGCGGGCGCGGGCGGTCCTGTCACCGGCGGTGCCCGACCCGGTGCCGCCGACCCCGGACGGACCGGCGGTCCCGCGGAGGGGGGCGCACGGCAGACCGGTGCGGCCTCGAGCGCGGCGGCCGGGCCGAACTCCGGTGCGAGCAAGCCGAGTTCGGGCTGGCCCGTGATGCCGCCGCCGGACCTGGACCTGCCGCCGCGGCCGGTGCCGAGGGCGCCGCTGACCGACGTTGTGCCCCGACGCACGCTGCTGATCATCGCCGTGGTGGTCGCCCTCGCCGTGCTCGGTACGGTGCTCGCCGTCGCCCTCAGCGGCGGCGGCAAGACCGACAACGGCAGCGGGGCCAAGACGGGGGCGAGCGCGAGCGCGTCCACCAAGGAGGACCGCGGCACGGGCGGCGCCGCGCGGGCGGAGGGGTCGAGCCCGTCGTCCGCCGGCGGCACGCCGTCGGGCAACCGGACCGACGGCGGCGCGAGCGCGTCCGCCGGCAGCTCCGGCTCGTCCGCCGCGAAGGGCGGCGGCAGCGCGCCCGCGGTGTCGACCCGCAAGGGCGGCCAGGGCTACTCGATCGGGCTGCCCAAGGGCTGGTCGTACGGGTCGAGCGACAGCGCCGGTGACCGCTACACCGGCCCCGACGGACAGAAGCTGCTCGTCGCGTGGACGACCACGCCCAAGGGCGACCCGGTGGCGGACTGGAAGAACCAGGAGCGCTACATGGTGCGTTCCCAGTACCACAAGGTCCGCATAGAGAAGGTGGACTACCGCAGCTGGAACACGGCCGACTGGGAGTTCACGTACGTCGACGGCGCCAAGTACCACACCATCGACCGGGGTTTCGTCGTCAACGGCGGCCTCGGCTACGGGCTGATGTACACCGCGAAGGACGCGGACTGGGACAGCGCGCTGCGCAAGGACACCTGGAAGACCCTGACGGCCACCTTCACACCCAAGTCGTAATCACCGTACGGCGGTTTGGGCGTCACAATCCGGCATCCGCTCAATGCGGGTTGCCTCCGGCACGTATCGTGAATGGTTGCGGACCGTACGCAGCCGTATGAGTGTGCGAAACGGGGCGCGAGGCGAACGGATGTGACCAACCGGGCGGCCGGGGGAGGCAACGTGGACGACTACGCGGGTCGGGTGCTCGCCGACCGCTACCGCCTGCCGCTGCCGCCCTCCGACGAGTACGAACTCACCGAGACCCGCGCCTTCGACACCTACAGCGGACAGGAAGTCCTCGTCCGGCAGGTGCCGTTGCCGGAGGTCGTCGAGGCCGAGGTGCTCGACGCGGAGGGACTGCCCGAGGGATTCACGGCGCGCGAGCGCGGGGCCCGGCGGGCGGCGGACGACCGTACGGCCACCCGCCGGCCCGCCGATCCGGCCGTACGACGCGCCGTCGAGGCCGCGCAGGCGGCCGCCCGCATTCCCGATCATCCCCGGCTGGACCAGGTCTTCGACGTGTTCGCCGAGGGCGGGTCCCTGTGGATCGTCAGCGAGTGGGTCGCGGCGCGCCCGCTGTCAGCGTTCCTCGCCGAGCAGCCGCTGTCCCCGTACCGGGCGGCCGAGGTCGCCTCCGACGTGCTCATGGCGCTGCGGGTGCTGCACGCCCACGGCTGGGTGCATCGCAACATCACGGCCCGCACGGTGCTCGTCTGCGACGACGGCCGCGTGATGCTGACCGGCCTCGCGGTCGGCGCGGCGGAGGAGGCGCTGAGCGGGTACGACCCGGTACCGGGCCAGGACGACGGCCCCGGCGGGGCACCGGGACCGGCGGGCCGGGCGGGTCTGGAGCGGGTCGGGCCGGGGGCCGGTGCGGCGTCTGCCGACGGGGGCGGCCTGGGCGGGGCGTTCGGCGGGCGGCGTGGAGTCACCGCGTCGTCCGGTGGCCCGGCCGAAGGTGTTCCGTCCGTCGATGTCGATGTCGATGTCGATGTCGACCCCGAGGCCGCGCGCCGGGCGGCGATCCAGGCGAGGGCGGCCGGTGGCCTGCCGGGCGCCGACGGGACGCCGGGCGGCGCCGATACGGCCGGTGGTCCGGCCGGACCACGGGCTCTGGAGAGCGGAGCGAGCGGTACGGGCGGGGTGAGCGGGGCGAGCGGGGCCGACATCCGCGCCGCGCGCGCCGGGGCCATCGCCGCGTATCGCGCGGGCGCGCGTGCCGCCGCCCGGGTGCAGGAGTCCCGACAGGGCGGCCGCCCCGCCCTGCCCGGCGCCCGCCCGCCCGCCGACGGCGCCACCGCGTACGGCGCCGACTCCGCCGGCCGGGCCGGAGGCTCGTCCACCCACGGTGCCGATTCCGGCGGTGGCGGGCGGGGTGTGTCCGCCTACGGCGCTGTGTCCGGCGGGCAGGTCCGAGGCGCGTCCGGCTCCGGTGCCGATTCCGGCCGTCAGGTGCGAGACCTGTCGGCCCATGGTGTCGATTCCACTTGGCAGGCTCCGGATGCGTCCGTCTACGGTGCCGATTCCGGTGGTCGGGCGCGGAGTGTGTCCGCCGACGGGGACGAGTCCGGCGGGCAGGTCCGAGACCTGTCCGCTGTTCTCGTCGGGCCTCCGCGGGGGACTGTGAGCGCCCTGGCGGCCGAGAGGGCGCGGCAGGTGCGGATGACGGTGGTCGGGCCGGTGACCGAGCGGTGGGCGCCGGAGCAGGCCGGGCCCGTGCACGAGAACTGGCAGCTGGCGGCGCCGGTCGGGCCCGCGACCGATCTGTGGGCGCTCGGTGCGTTGCTGTTCCGCGCGGTGCAGGGGCATGCGCCGTACCCGGAGGAGTCGACGGCCGAGCTGGTGCAACTCGTGTGCGCCGAGCCGCCCGCCTTCGCCGAGGAGTGCGGCCCGCTGCGGCCGGTCGTGGAGTCGTTGCTCCGGCAGGATCCGACCGAGCGGCTCGGCGTCGAGGAACTGGGCGGCTGGCTGCGGTCGTTGGTGCGGTCCGCGCCCGAGCCCGACGCCGGTACGCACGTGGTGACCGTGCCGCCCAGCGACCCGAGCCGGCTGCCGATCGTCCGGCGCCGGGGCGAACTGGTGCGGCTGCGGCGCCGACGCGCCCGGGCGGCGGAGACCTCACCGCACGGCCGGCACAAGCGGTCCCCGGAGCGGAGCAGGGGCGAGGCGCGTTCGCCGCGCAGCCTCGGCCGGACCCTGCTTCTGCTGATCCTGCTCCTGTTGGCCGGTGCGATCGCGTTCGCGATGCTGTTCCTGCCCAAGCAGGGGCACGACGGAGCGGCGGGCGGCGACCGGACCGGCAGCGCGGGGGAGGCCGGCCCGGCGTCCTCGCGCGCCCCGCAGCCCTCCTCCGGGCAGTCCGCGGACGGCGGTCCCTCCGCGTCCGCGTCCGGCACCGAGACCCAGACCGGGGGCGATCCGAGCGTCGCCGCCGGCTTCACCCTGCGCACCGACCCCGGCGGTTTCAGGATCGCCGTGGCCAAGGGCTGGGGCCGCACCCCGAAGAACGGCAGCGGGGAGGTCGTGTACGCGCAGGGGAACTTCGAGCTGATCGTCGTCCCGGGACGGGACAGCGCCGCCGGATACGGCGGTGACCCGATGGCGTACCAGCGGGACAAGGAGAGCGAGCTGCAGCCGTACCGGGACTCCAGCTGGGCCACGGCCACCGGGCTGCGGACCATCGAGGTGGGCGGACGGACCATGGCCGAGGGGCAGTTCACCTGGACCGACGGGCAGGGGCGCGACCTGTTCGTGCGCAACATGGCGATCCTGCTGAACGGCCGTTACCACGTCATCCAGGTCCGCGGTCCGGAGTCCGAGCGGGACCAGGTGACCCGGTTGTACGAGCAGGCCACCGCGACGTACACCTACACCGGTTGAGCGCCGCGTGCACCGGCTGAGCGCGCCGGGTAACCGGCGGGAAGCGGCTGGGCGGGCGACAAGCGTCACAGTGCTGTCACCTTGGTACCCCGCTGGTTCCCTGCGGGCAGACCGGTCCTTAGTCTGGCCCTGTCAAGAGCATTGCGGGGCAACGTGAATCAGATGCAGGGCCTGCTCATAGCGGGCCGCTACCGGCTTGCCGATTCCATCGGCAGCGGAGGCATGGGCCGGGTGTGGCGCGCCCACGACGAGGTGCTGCACCGGACGGTCGCAGTCAAGGAGTTGACCGCGGCCCTCTACGTCTCCGACAGTGACCGGGCCGTGCTGCTCGCCCGTACCCGGGCCGAGGCCCGGGCCGCCGCGCGCATCAACCACTCCGCCGTCGTCACCGTGCACGACGTCCTCGAACACGACGGCCGCCCGTGGATCGTCATGGAGCTGGTCGAGGGCAACTCGCTGGCCGACGAGGTCAAGGAGCGCGGCCGGGTCGAGCCGCGGGAGGCCGCGCGGATCGGCCTGTGGGTGCTGCGGGCGCTGCGCGCCGCGCACTCCGCCGGCGTGCTGCACCGGGACGTCAAGCCCGGCAACGTGCTGCTCGGCAAGGACGGCCGGGTCCTGCTCACCGACTTCGGCATCGCCCAGATCGAGGGCGACTCCACCATCACCCGCACCGGAGAGGTCGTCGGCTCGGTCGACTATCTCGCGCCCGAGCGGGTGCGCGGCCACGACCCGGGCCCGTCCTCGGACCTGTGGGCGCTCGGCGCCACGCTCTACACGGCCGTCGAGGGCCGCTCGCCCTTCCGCCGCACCTCACCGCTGAGCACCATGCAGGCCGTGGTCGAGGAGGAGGCCGCCGAGACACGCCACGCCGGTGCGCTCGGCCCCGTCATATCCGCCCTGCTGCGCAAGGAACCCGACCGGCGGCCGGGTGCCGAGGAGGCGGAGCAGCTGCTCGCCGAGGCGGCGGAGGGCCGTCGGCCCGACGCGGCTCAGGCCTTCGTCCCGACCCAGAACTCCGGCCTGCACACCAGCACCGGCTCCGCGGGCTACGGCACCGGCGCGACGATCCCCGGCTACGACGCACCGACCGCGCCGGGCGCCGGGCGCTCGATGACCGGGCCGACGGCCGTCGCCCCCACCCCGCCCGGACCGGCGGGACAGACCGCGGCCGCGGGCCGCGGCGGCGCGGGACGGGGCCGTCCCCGGCGCCGGCTGCGCACCCTCGCCCTCGTCGTCGCGACGGCCGCCGTGCTCGGCGGCGGCGCGGCGGTCGCCGTCCAGGAGTGGGGTGCGACGGCGAGCAGCGCCACCGGGTCGAGCGGCGGCGCGGGCCCGGTCACCGACCCCTCCGCGAGCGACACGAGCACGCCGGGCTCCGACGGCGCGGTCCCCGCCAGCTGGCGGACGTACACCGACCCGCTCGGTTTCAGCCTCTCCCTGCCCAAGGGCTGGAAGCGGAAGGTCTACGAGATCCAGGGCGCTCTCAAGCAGGTCGACTACAGCCCGGACGACGGCAAGCACTTCGTGCGCATCGCCATCGACGGCTCCCCGGACTTCAAGGACGCCAACGCGCACCAGCGCGATCTGGACCAGCAGCTCAGCAAGCGGCTCATCGGCTACAAGCGCGTGCGGCTGGAGAAGAACATCTACCGCGACCTGAACGGCTCCGTCTGGGAGTACACCTGGACCGCGCAGTCGAAGGACACGCCCTTCCCGGGACCGCGGCGCGCCGTCGAGGAGACGTACTACTCCCGGGACGGCATCGAGTACGCGATCTACATCTCCTCCCCGGCGGCGGACTGGGCGACGACGGGCAAGCAGTTCAGGGCGGTTCTCCAGGGCTGGCAGCAGCCGTAGCGGCGGCGTCGGCCGATACGGCCGAAAACCGCTGGTCGATCGGTACTGCTTGGCTGATCGGCGTCCCGGAGCGCGCGGGTCTGGTGCGGCATGATGGGGCGCATGGGGACCGAGGGCGCCGACTTCCGGGTGATCGCGGGCCGTTACCGACTGGAGGCACGCATCGGGCGCGGCGGCATGGGCGTCGTGTGGCGGGCGAGCGACGAGTTGCTGGGGCGCCGGGTCGCGGTCAAGGAGATCCTCGCGGACGACGCGCTCCCGGACGACGACACGCGGCGCCGCCAGGACCGTACGTTCCGCGAGGCGCGGGCGGTCGCCCAGTTGCGGCATCCGCACATCATCGTCGTGCATGACGTCGTGGAGCAGGACGAACGGCCCTATCTGGTCATGGAGTTGGTCGAGGGCGGCTCGCTCGCCGACCGGATCGCCCGGTACGGCCCGGTCGACGCCGCCGAGGCCGCGCGCATCGGCGTCGCCCTGCTCAGCGCGGTGCGCACCGCGCACGAGGCGGGGGTGCTGCACCGGGACATCAAGCCCGCGAACGTGCTGATCGAGTCCGGCACCGGCCGGGTCGTGCTCACCGACTTCGGTATCGCGCAGGTCGCGGGCGCCACGACGCTCACCGAGACGGGCTCCTTCGTCGGCTCGCCCGAGTACACCGCGCCGGAGCGGATGTCGGGGGTGCGCACCGGGCCGGAGTCCGACCTGTGGTCGCTGGGCGCGCTGCTGTGCACGGCGCTCAGCGGCGAGTCGCCGTTCCGGCGCGACTCGATCGGCGGCATCCTGCACGCCGTCGTCGCCGCCGAGATCCGGCCGCCCGCCGAGGCCGAGCCACTGCTGCCCGTCGTACGGGGCCTGCTGGAGCGCGACCCCGACCGGCGGCTCGGCGCGGCCGACGCCGAGGAGATGCTGCGGACGTACCTGGAGACGGGACGGACGCCGGACGCACCGGGCGCGGCCGCCACGTCGGGCGGGGCCCGCGGTCACCGGACCGGCGGGGGCCGTACGGCGCGGCCGGGGGCGGGCAGCCGTACGGGACAGCGCACGGGCAGCCGTCCGGCGAGTCGTACGGCCGGGATGGCCGCGCCCTACTCGCCGACCCGGCCGGACGTGCCGCGTTCGCCCGCCGCGCCCGCGCCCTCGGCCGGACCGCCGCCCCGGACCGCCACCCGCGGGGTGCTGATCGCGGCGGTGCTCGTCGCCGCGCTGGCCGGGGCCGGGGTGTCGGCCGCCCTGCTGCTGCACGGGGACGACGCGGGCGGGGGCGGCAGTCCCGGCGGCACGACGACGTCCCCGGCGACCGGCACCGGTGGCGGCGGTACCGGCACCCGTCCGCCCTCGCCCTCGCCCTCGCCGACCGCCTCGCCGGGGCCGACGCGCACCGACTCCCGTACCGCGCCCTCCGGTTACCGCACGGCCCGGGACCCGGCCGGTTTCTCCCTCGCCGTGCCGCAGGACTTCACCCGCAGCCCCCAGGGCGAGCGCGTCTTCTACCTCTCGCCGGGCGGGACCTTCCGCCTCGGCATCCGGGCCGGCGCGGCCCCGCCGGGCGGCCCGCGCGCGGCGATGGAGCGGTCGGCGGCCGACGGCCCGCGCACGAACCCCGGTTACCACGACGGCCGGGTCACCCGCGCCGCGCACGCGGGACACCCGGCCGCGCTCTGGGAGTTCAGCTGGGACGGCTTCAGCGCGGCGGAGGGCCCGCGGCACACCTACGACCTGTGCTGGGAGGAGTCCGGGCGGGTATACGACGTGTGGGTGTCGGCGCCGGTCGGCAAGGTGCGCGAGGCGCGGGAGTACTTCGACGTGGCGCTGGACACCTTCTCGGTCACGGCTTCGTGACCGGATCCGGATCCCCGCGGATCCGGCGCACATGGCGCGGCAGGGATGAACCATCCGCGTCGACGACCGGCTGCTCTACGAGGACAGCGTGGCGCCCGTGCACCGGGCCGGCCTGACCGAGCTGTGGCAGGACACGTACCGCCTCGACGAACACCTCGTGCTGGAGTCCGCCCCCGGCCACACGCCGGGTTCCTCGGTCCTGCGGGTGGAGTCCCGTGGCGAGCGTGCGGTGTTCGTCGGTGACCTCCTGCACAGCCCGGTGCAGATCCTGCGCCCCGAGTGCAACAGCTGCTTCTGCCTCGACCCGCGGCAGGCGGCCGCGACCCGGCGCCGGGTGCTGGAACGGGCTGCCGCCGAGCGGGAGTTGGTGATACCGGCGCACTTCGCGGGCGGCGGCGGGGCCGTGGAGGTGCGCACGGCACCCCGGGGCTTCGCCCTGCACCGGTGGACCGCCTGAACTGCCGCCCTGGCACGGGGCGCTGACCGCTCGCTTCGACAACGGCCTGGTGCGCACGGTACTCATGGGGCATGACTGAAGACGGCGAACACCCGCCCGGCGCACGTCTGATCGGTGGCCGCTACCGGCTCGCCGGCCGCCTCGGCTCCGGGCCCACCGGAACGGTCTGGCGCGCACTGGACGAGGCCGGGCAGGGGCAGGTCGCCCTCAAGGAGCCGCTGCTGCCCGGCGATCCGGCCGACGACGAGGAGAGCCGGCGTATCGCCCACCGGCTCTCCACGGAGGCCCGCGCCGCCGCCCGGGTGCGCCACCCCTGTGCCGTCACGGTGCTGGACGTCGTCACCGAGGGCCATGTCCCGTGGATCGTCATGGAGTTGGTGGAGGGCGAGTCGCTGCGCGAGGTGCTGCGCCGCGGGCCCCTGCCGCCCGTCGAGGCCGTCCGGATAGGGCTCGCCGTCCTCGGCGCCCTGCGCGCCGCGCACGCCGTCGGCATCGTGCACCGGGACGTCAAGCCGGCCAACGTGCTGCTGGAGTCCGGCACCGGGCGGGTCGTCGTCACCGACTTCGGAACCGGCGGCGGCCACCCCGGCGAGGCGCCCGCCGGGTTCGTCGCTCCCGAGCGCGCCGCCGGCCCCGGCGCCGGACCGGCCTCCGACCTGTGGTCCCTGGGCGCGCTGCTGCGGGCCGCGGTGGGGGAGGAGGTTGAGGCCCACGAGGCCTTCGGGGCCCATAGGGCTTTTGGAGCCCACGGGGCTTTTGGATCCTCCGAGGTGACTGGGGCGGGCGAGGCCACCGACGTCACCGAGGCGCGCGAAGTCACCGAGGGCACCGGCCCGGTGTGGCCGGGCGCGCTCGGACCGCTGCTGGAGCGGCTGCGCGCCGACGAGCCGGCGGCCCGTCCCGATGCGGCCGAGGTCGCGGCCGCACTCCACGACTACCTCGGGCTCACCCCCGTACCGGAGCCCGTGCCGCCGGCGGCCGCACGGGAACCGGAGGCCGTGCGGCAAGGCCAGGCAGCCCCGGTCGGGCCGCGTCGCCGCACCCCGCGGACCACCCTCGGCCTGCTCCTGGCGAAAAAAGCCGGACTCGAATGATCGTTCTGTTCGGCCGGGCGTCAACGCCCTGATCAGCACATTCACTGCCAGTGATCACTGGCAGCATGTGAGCACGTCGTGAATCCCCGTTACCGCCGGGTACACAAAGGCTGCCCTCCGGCATACCCTGCGCCTCATGACGGACACGCAGGCCTCGGACATCGCCGGTACCAACCCCCTCGCGCCCGCCCCCGAGGGCGCCCGCACCGCCGCCGACGTGGTCACCCCGGAACTGGTGGCCCGGCTCACGAAGGGGGTGGTCGGCTCCGGCCGGACGGCCAACCACACCCCGTTCACCGGCGAGAAGCTGGCCGATCTGCCCGAGTCCACCCCCGAGGACGTGGAGAAGGCCTTCGAGGCCGCCCGCGCCGCGCAGTCCGTGTGGGAGAAGACCCCGGTCGGGCAGCGGGCCGCCGTGCTGCTGCGCTTCCACGACCTGGTGCTCCAGCGGCAGGCCGAGGTCCTCGACCTCATCCAGCTGGAGACCGGCAAGGCCCGGCTGCACGCGCACGAGGAGGTCCAGGCCGTCGCCGTCGCGGCCCGCCACTACGGCCGCAAGGCCCCCGCCTATCTGCGGCCCAAGCGGCACACCGGCGCCATCCCGACCCTGACGAAGGTCACCGAACTGCGCCACCCGCGCGGGGTCGTGGGCCAGATCGCCCCCTGGAACTACCCCCTGGAGCTGTCCGTCGGCGACGCCCTGCCCGCCTTCGTGGCCGGCAACGCGGTGGTGATGAAGCCGGACACGGAGACCTGTCTGACGGCGCTGTGGGCGCGCGACCTGCTCATCGAGGCGGGTCTGCCCGAAGGCGTCTTCCAGGTCGTCCTTGGCGAGGGCCCGGTCGTCGGCCCCGAGGTCGTCCGGCACGCCGACTACGTCTCCTTCACCGGCTCCACCCGCACAGGGCGCGAGGTCGCGCAAGGCGCGGCGGCCCGCCTGGTCGGCGTCTCCCTCGAACTCGGCGGCAAGAACGCCATGCTGGTGCTGGACGACGCCGACATCGAGAAGGCCGCCGCCGGCGCCGTACGCGCCTGCTTCTCCTCGGCCGGACAGCTCTGCATCTCCATCGAGCGGCTGTACGTCCACGAGTCGGTCGCCGACGCCTTCCTGGAGCGCTTCGCCGCCCGCACCCGGGCCATGCGCCTCGGCAACTCCCTCGCCTACGGCGCGGACATGGGCTCGCTGGTCGGCGAGCGCCAGCTGAAGACCGTGGAACGGCACGTCGAGGAGGCCGTCGCCAAGGGCGCCAAGGTGCTCGCGGGCGGCAGGGCCCGACCCGACATAGGCCCCTACTTCTTCGAGCCCACCGTCCTGGACGGCGTCGAGGACTCCATGACCGTCTGCGCGGAGGAGACCTTCGGCCCGGTCGTCTCGATCTACCGCTTCTCCTCCGACGACGAGGCGGTCGAGCGCGCCAACGCCACGCCGTACGGCCTGAACTCGTCGGTCTGGACGACCAGCGCGCGGCGCGGCCGCGAGGTCGCCGCCCGCCTGCGCACCGGCACGGTCAACGTCAACGAGGGCTACGCGCCCGCCTACGGCAGCGTCCAGTCCCCGATGGGCGGCATGAAGGACTCCGGCCTCGGCCGCCGGCACGGCTCGGAGGGCATCCTCAAGTACACCGAGGCCCAGACGGTGGCCCAGCAGCGGCTGCTGCCGATGGCGCCGTCACTGGGGATGGACGACGCGCGTTACGCCCGCTTCATGAGCACGAGTCTTCGGGTGATGAAGGCATTCCGGTTCAGGTAATTCCCCTCTTCCCTTGACGACCCAACAAGGAGCACACGTGCCGCACGACGCCTACGACTACGACGTCCTGATCGTCGGCTCCGGATTCGGCGGTTCGGTGTCCGCCCTCCGCCTGACCGAAAAGGGGTACAGGGTAGGCGTGTTGGAGGCCGGCCGCCGCTACACCCGCGAGGCCCTCCCGAAGAACTCCTGGGACCTGAGGAACTACCTCTGGGCCCCGAAGCTCGGCCTGTACGGCATCCAGCGCATCCACCTGCTGGGCAACGTGATGGTGCTGGCCGGCGCGGGCGTGGGCGGCGGCTCGCTCAACTACGCCAACACCCTCTACGTCCCGCCGAAGCCCTTCTTCGAGGACCCGCAGTGGAAGGACATCACCGACTGGCAGGAGGAGCTGCAGCCGTACTACGACCAGGCCCGGCGCATGCTCGGCGTCCGCCTGAACCCGACGATGACGCCGTCCGACGTGCACCTGAAGGCGGCGGCCGAGCAGATGGGCGTCGGCGACACCTTCCACCTGGCCCCGGTCGGCGTGTTCTTCGGCGACGGCAAGGACGCCGACGGGACGACGAAGGCGAGCCCCGGGCAGGAGGTCGCCGACCCGTACTTCGGCGGGGCCGGCCCGTCCCGCAACGCCTGCACCGAGTGCGGCGAGTGCATGACCGGCTGCCGCCACGGCGCGAAGAACACCCTCAACGAGAACTACCTCCACCTCGCCCAGCAGGCGGGCGCGGTGGTGCACCCCATGACGACGGTCGTGTCCGTCACGGACGACTCGCGCGGCGGGTACGCGGTGGCGACCCTGCCGACGGACCGGAAGAAGAAGGGCGAGGGCCGGCTGTTCACCGCCCGGAGGGTCGTCCTCGCGGCCGGCACCTACGGCACACAGACCCTGCTGCACCGGATGCGGGCCGGCGGCCAGCTGCCGTACCTGTCCGAGCGCCTCGGCCACCTGACCCGGACCAACTCCGAGGCGCTGGTCGGCGCGCAGACCGACAACCGCCGCTACCGCAGGGCACACGGCACGGTCCGGGCCGACTTCACCCAGGGCGTCGCGATCACGTCCTCGATCCACCCGGACGAGAACACGCACATCGAGCCGGTCCGCTACGGCAAGGGCTCCAACGCGATGGGCGGCCTGTCGATCCTCCAGGTGCCCTACGCGGAAGGCTCCTCGCGCGCGCTGGCCTGGCTGGCGAACGCGGCCAGGCACCCGCTCCTGGTGCTGCGGTCGCTGTCCAACCGGCGCTGGTCGGAGCGGACCATCATCGGCCTGGTCATGCAGTCCCTGGACAACTCGCTGACGACCTATCTGAAGCCGGACGGCGTCGGCAAGGGCCTGCTCACCGCCCGCCAGGGCCACGGTGCCCCCAACCCCAGGCAGATCAAGGCCGCCACCGAGGCCGCGAGCGTGCTCGCCGCCGAGATCAACGGCTTCGCCGGCAGCAACGTCGGCGAACTGATGGGCACCCCGCTGACCGCGCACTTCCTCGGCGGCTGCCCCATCGGCGACTCGGCGGGGACCGGGGTGATCGACCCGTACCACCGCCTCTACGGCCACCCCGGCATCTCGGTCGTGGACGGCGCCGCGGTCTCGGCGAACCTGGGTGTGAACCCCTCGCTGACGATCACCGCGCAGGCCGAGCGCGCGATGTCGTTCTGGCCGAACAAGGGCGAGGACGACCCGCGCCCGGCACCGGGAGCGGCGTACGAGCGCCTGAAGCCGGTCGAACCGCAGTCCCCGGTGGTCCCGCAGGACGCCTTCGGCGCACTGCGGCTGCCGTTCCTGGGCATGCCGGCGGTGCCGCCGAAGAAGTAGCGCGCCGCATACCGAAGGGGCCTGCACCCCCCTCCTGGCGCAGGCCCCTTCGGCAGGGCGGAGCGAAGGACGCCTCCGCCCGGTGTGTCCGCCGTGCTCAGGCGGCGGTGTGAGAACCGGCGCCCTTGCGGCGGCGGACGGAGAACAGCGCTCCGGCACCGACGACGACGGCGACCCCGCTGACGAGGGCGATCGTCGGCAGCATGGAGCTGGCACCGGTGTGCGCGAGGGTGCCGGTGGGCACGATCTCGGTGGCACCGCCCTGCGGCTCCTTGCCGCTGGTCGGCGTCGTGCCCTTGCCTGGCTTGGCCTGGCCGGGGCTCGGGTTGCTGCTGCCCGGCTTGAGCACGGTGAAGTCGTAGAAGCCGAACGCGCTGTGCACGCAGTTCTTCTGCGTGTCGACGTAACCGCCGAAGCCCATGCTGAAGCCGTCGCCGGCGGGGGCCTGTGCGGTGATGTCGACGCGCAGCTTGATGCCGACCGTCTGCTTGGGGCCCAGGGAGGTCGTGCCGAAGTACAGACCGTTGCCGACCGTGTCGGCCATGGACTGCCAGGACTTGGTCCTGGGGTTGAAGAACTCGAGCTTGGCGTAGGTGCTCAGCCAGTCCTTCTCGTTGTCGCTCGCCGTGTCGTTGTCGACGGTCGCGAGCCACTGCACCGTGCCGAGCGACTGGTCGCTGTGGTTGGCGGCCGTCATCGTGAAGTCGTGCCAGCCGCTGCCCGCGACGATCTTGCCGGGCAGGCCGGAGACGTCGATGCTCAGCTGGGAGTCGGGGTCGACCATGTTGTCGTCGACCGGGCAGTCGCTGGGGATGGCGGTGGGCTCGGCGCTCCGGCTCGGCGAGGCGGATGCCGACGAGCCGGAGCTGTTGCTCGGCGTGGCGGGAGCGGACGCGGAGGCGGACGCGGAGGCGGACGCCGTGGGAGAGGCCGAGTCGGAGGGCGAGCTGCTCGTTCCGGCCGTCGGGCTGCTCTGGCCGGAGGGCGAGCCGCTCGCCCCGTCCGTCGCTCCGGTGGACGCGCTCTCGTCGGCGGCCGGGCTGCTCGCGGACGACGCGCTCGGCGGCTCGTCCGCGAACGCGGCGGGGGCGGAGAGCAGGGCGATCGGAGCTATGACCGCCGTCGCGGCCATGGCGACCATGGCGCGGCGAAGCTTCATGAAGACCTCTGCAGGGCAAGCGTGCCGCGGCGGGGCAGCACGTGTCGGGAGGCCTCCGCGTGTGGGGCGCGGGCGTGGCCGTTGGTGTGCGTAAGGGAGACCTGCGGCCGGGGTGAACGGTTGTGCTCACCCTGTCCCCTTCATGTGTGACATGGATCATGTTTTGGAACGCGTCGAGCCTTGGCGTCGTCGCAGGAAGTCCCCCTCGTTTCTGTGCGGAGCAACGGTCGAGGGGTCCCGGGCGGCATCGGGGATCGGCGGCCGGTCGTCGGCGCACCGCTTCCGCGAACGCCACCGAGGCGTCGGCGACGGGCGGTCACACCGGACCCCGCACCGGGCGCGGCGAGTCGGCCGCCGTCAAGGGTGCTGACCCTGAGCGCGGCAAGGGGATCGAGGGGCGGCGCGCCGAACGTCGACGCGCCTTCCGGGACGCGGACGGCACCCACACATCCGCTGCCACGACCAGCCGGTCGACTTCCATGCCGGGGACGCCAGCTGACATCCCATCGACACCGCCATGGTCCGCCTGGACGAGGGGCGGTGCCGGGCACGGCCACGTCCACCTACGGCGCCCGAAACCAGCAACTCACTGCTGCTGCGACGAATTTCATGTGCGCCCGTGCTCCGCGATGGAGTGATCGAGGACGGCACCGCCGAGGACGTGGGGCTTCCGGCCGATGTCGAACTCTTCCCCGCGGCCGTCGACGCGTCCCGGCACGGGCGCACTCTCTGCAGTTGTCCGCCGACCGGCCCCGGGCGTCCCCGGAGCCGACCGTTCTCTTGGGTGACCGGGCTGCTGTCCCCTGCCGTCCGGTCACCTTCCGGAGCGAGGTCCCACGGCGCACGGCACGACCCGTACGCCTCATCGCTCCAGCGAGCCACGCGTGGTTCTGTCGGGCCCGCCCCTGGCTGGCACGGACACCCCCTCAACGAAGCGGTGTGCGGGCCGGTCACGCGCCGTACGGGTGAGACGGCGGTCGAATTCAGATGCGACCCCGGCACAGTTCGAGCAGGGTCATGGCGAGGGGGGTGCCGGGCCTGCCGAGGGCCTCGCGGTAGCGGCCGAGGATCTCCATCTCGCGGGAGAGGTGCACGCGCCGCCCGCCGGAGGCGATGCGGGTCTGCTGCACGACGGCGGAGACGGCCATCCGCTCCTGGATGAGGCCGATGATCCGGTCGTCGAGCACGTCGATGCGCTCACGGGCGCCGGCGATGGTCTCTTCCGGGGCTGCTGTGGCTGCCGTGGCTTCCGGGGTTTCGGGGGCTGCCGTGGCTGCCGGGGAGGTGGTGGTCATGTTCGTGGCTCCTGTCGGGGAAGGAACCCCGGAACGACAGAACCCGGAAAACGTCAGGCGCCCCGGGCCTTGTCGGCCCGGGGCGCCTGGGAAGTCGCTTGGCTTTCGCTCAGCTCAAGCAGCACGACCATGGCAGCCAGCGGGCCGGTTGCCATAGGTAAAGAGGAAGGTCGAGTGCGCGAGCATGCGGTCAGTATGCCACGGCGCCTGAGCGGAGAGGTCCCACCCCCGCCCCGTTAGAATCGGAACCACAGACCCCCGCCCGACCACCAGAAGGCACCCCGTGTCATCAGCGAACACCGCTGCCGCCACCCCCGACACCGTCCTGGTCGTCGACTTCGGTGCGCAGTACGCCCAGCTCATCGCCCGTCGCGTCCGCGAGGCGCGGGTCTACAGCGAGATCGTGCCGAGCACCATGCCGGTCGAGGAGATGCTCGCCAAGAACCCCGCGGCGATCATCCTCTCCGGCGGCCCCTCGTCGGTCTACGAGACGGGCGCCCCCCGCCTCGACCGCGCGCTCTTCGAGGCCGGCGTTCCCGTCTTCGGCATGTGCTACGGCTTCCAGCTGATGGCGCAGGTCCTCGGCGGCACGGTGGACAACACCGGCGCCCGCGAGTACGGCCGCACCGACCTGCACGTCTCCAGGACGTCCTCCACTCTCTTCGAGGGCACCCCGGCCGAGCAGCACGTGTGGATGTCGCACGGCGACGCCTGCTCCGCCGCCCCCGAGGGCTTCTCCGTCACCGCGTCCACGGACGTCGTCCCGGTCGCCGCCTTCGAGAACGACGAGAAGAAGCTCTACGGCGTCCAGTACCACCCCGAGGTCATGCACTCCACGCACGGCCAGCAGGTACTGGAGCACTTCCTGTACCGGGGCGCGGGCCTGACCCCGTCCTGGACCACGGGCAACGTGATCGAGGAGCAGGTCGCGGCGATCCGCGAGCAGGTCGGCGACAAGCGCGCGATCTGCGGTCTGTCCGGCGGCGTGGACTCCGCCGTCGCCGCAGCCCTCGTCGCGCGCGCCATCGGCGACCAGCTGACCTGCGTCTACGTCGACCACGGTCTGATGCGCAAGGGCGAGACCGAGCAGGTCGAGAAGGACTTCGTGGCCGCGACCGGCGTCAAGCTGGTCGTCGTCGACGCCGAGGAGCGCTTCCTGACCGCGCTCAAGGGCGTCTCGGAGCCCGAGGAGAAGCGCAAGATCATCGGCCGTGAGTTCATCCGCGTCTTCGAGCAGGCGCAGGCCGAAATCATCGCCGACGCGGGTCCGGCCGTGGAGTTCCTGGTCCAGGGCACCCTGTACCCGGACGTGGTCGAGTCCGGCGGCGGCACCGGCACCGCCAACATCAAGTCGCACCACAACGTCGGCGGCCTCCCCGAGGACCTCGAGTTCCAGCTCGTCGAGCCGCTGCGCAAGCTGTTCAAGGACGAGGTCCGGATGGTCGGCCAGGAGCTGGGCCTGCCGGACGAGATCGTCCAGCGCCAGCCCTTCCCGGGCCCGGGTCTCGGCATCCGCATCGTCGGCGAGGTGACGAAGGAGCGTCTGGACCTGCTCCGCGACGCCGACGCGATCGCCCGCGAGGAGCTGACCGCGGCCGGCCTGGACCGCGACATCTGGCAGTGCCCGGTGGTCCTGCTCGCCGACGTCCGCAGCGTGGGCGTCCAGGGCGACGGCCGCACCTACGGTCACCCGATCGTGCTGCGCCCGGTCTCCTCCGAGGACGCCATGACCGCCGACTGGTCCCGGCTGCCCTACGACGTCCTCGCCCGTATCTCGACCCGCATCACCAACGAGGTCCGGGACGTCAACCGCGTCGTCCTCGACGTGACCTCGAAGCCCCCGGGCACCATCGAGTGGGAGTGACCGGCTGACTCCCACGGCCCCTACGCGCGCCTGACCGTGCGCAGGGGCGCACCGGGCTTCCAGACCTGGACGACGAGATACCGCTCGTCCTCGACGTAGGTCCGCACGACCTCCGTCAGCTCGGTACGGAAGAGGTGGAACGGCTCCGGCGGTTCCGCCTCTTTCGCGTATCCGGACTTCCGCCCGCCCTCGACCTCGTACGCCCGCCCCGCGATCCGTACGTCCCCGCCGCCCATCTCCGTGCCCTCGCCCGGGTTCGCCTGCAGCGCGAAGCGCGGATCGCGCCGCAGGTCGAGGGCCTTCAGCGAAACGTCCATCATGCCGAGCCACAGCTCGCCGCCGCGGAAGTCGGCCTCCAGACCGCAGGTGCGCGGCGAACCGTCCTTGCGGAGGGTGGCGAGCACATGATGCCGGTGGGCGCGGAAGCGCTCCTCGGTGATCCGGGCCAGTTCGGGTTCGGCGGAGGCGAAGGCCTCCCAGTTCACAGACGTCATACGCGACAGTCTCACCGGCAAACCGGACAACCTCTGTCGTGTATTCGCTGCGTACGTCATCTTTACAAAACGGCTCTGCCCTTTTGCGCTGACCGAGGGTAACTTCCGGCCCAGACCGCAATTCCAGCGCTGGAGGACCTATGCACGGGCCGACCTCGCCCTTGCCGCTGCCCACCGACCAGCTCCGCTTCGCCATGCCGCCGATGCACGACTCGGCGGAGGACGAACGCCGGCACCGCAAGGAGCGACTCGCCGGGGCCCTGCGGGTCTTCGGGCGCAGCGGTTTCGAGGACGGGGTCTCGGGCCACATCACTGCACGCGACCCGGAGTTCACGGACTGCTTCTGGGTGAACCCCTTCGGCATGCCGTTCCGGCACGTCACCGTCAGCGACCTCGTCCTCGCCAACCAGGACGGCCAGGTCGTCGAGGGCCGCTACCACGTCAACCAGGCCGCGTTCACCGTCCACGCCCAGGTCCACGCCGCACGCCCCGACGTCGTCGCCGTCGCCCACTGTCACTCCGTGCACGGCCGCGCCCTCGCCGCGCTCGGCGAGCTGGTCGACCCGATCACTCAGGAAAGCTGCGCCTTCTATGAGGACGTGGCGCTCTACGACGCCTACAGCGGCGTCACCGTCGACGCCGAGGAGGGCCGCCGCATCGCCACCGCCCTCGGCTCCCGCAAGGCGCTCGTCCTGCGCAACCACGGACTGCTCACCGTCGGTGACTCGGTGGACGCCGCCGCCTGGTGGTTCCTGTCCATGGAACGCTCCTGCCAGGTGCAGCTGATGGCGAAGGCGGCCGGCCGCCCGGTCCTCATCGACCACAAACTGGCCGTCGCCACCCGCGAACAGCTCGGCGGCGACCTCGTGGCCTGGATCAACTACCAGCCGCTGTGGCAGGACATCAGCCGCAGCGAACCGGACCTGCTCAGCTGAATCCCCGAGCACGGCCGCCTTCGTCGACGCGGACTCCTCGTCCGTGAGCAACCCGTCACGGAACGGCTCGCCCGGCGCCCTCAGCCGGCACAGCGGGAATTCTCCCGGCAGGGTCAACACACAGGCCCTCACTTCACCCGCCCTGACCCGGCCCGACGAGCCCGGACGGCCTGCCGTAAGGCACAATTCGCTGACGAAGCGGGGGAGTTGTGCGGCGACGGGACGGCCTGCCGAGGGGCCGTCGGCCGTGTCGACGAGTCGTGGGGAAGGCGGGCGTCCGGCGTGGCGGTGCAGGAGGCGAGACAGGACACGGGTGCCGACGGAACCCACGAGGGCGGTTGCACCTGCGAGGACTGTCCGCACGGCGCCCGCGAGGGGCACCGGCGGGCCGTCGCCGCGTTTCTGCGCCGACGGGACGAGTTCGCCGCCGGGCAGGGGCTGCCGGCGGCCGTGGCGCACTCGGCCTCGGCGTCCCGCCAGTGGGTGTCGGAGGAACTGACCCAGCGCGCGGAGTCCGTCGCGGAGCGCGGCCGCGCCGAGGGTGAGGCGTGGGTCGCCCGGCTGTGGCCGCGCACGGTGGCCGCGGTGTGGGGCGCGGTCGTCGTCCTGCTGCTCGGCGAGGCGCTCACCGCGATCGGCCCGGGCTGGACCACCGCCCGCACCGCGGCCCTGCTCGCCGCGCTCGTCGTCGCCGCCGCCCTGACCACCGCCGGCCGGCTCCACCGCGCCCGCGGCGGAGCGCTCGCCCCGGTGATCGGCGAGGACAACCGGATGTCCACCTCCCGCACGGTGGCCGCCGGCTGGGTGCTGTTCGTCGGCTACGCCGTGCTGCTGCTGGCCGCCCGGCTCGCCGCCGCATCCGACCACGCCGAACGCGACGAGCTGATCTCGGGCCTGGACCTCGCGCGCGGCACCGGCGTGGTGACCGTCCTCGGCGTGGTGTGCGGCATCGCCGTCCTGGTCCGCCGGGTGGTGACGCTGCGCATCCTCGCCCAGCGGCTCCAGAAGGTGCCGGCCCACCGGCCGCGCGCCGCCGACCTGTTCAGCGACGACTCCGGCCGGGGCGCGTTCAGCGACATCCAGTACGCCGTCATCAGCGCCGTCGCCCTGGTGTTCGCCGCCGTACGGCTCGCCCGCCGCCCCGACCAACTGCCCGATCTGCCCTGGGGGCTGGGCGTGATCGTGCTGATCTCGGCCGCCACCTACCTGGCCGGCAAGTACGCCGAGGGCGGCCGGCCGGTCGTCCTCTCCGTGGTCCGCGCCCGCGAACCGGGCGACCTGGACGGGCCGATCCGCACCGGCGACGACATCGAGATCCGCGGCGCGGGCTTCGTCCCGCCCGGGGCCCGGACCGCGGACCGGCTCTCCCGCGTGGTGGTCCGTATCGGCACCGTCGACGTGCACGTCCCTCTGATCCCCGTCACGGGTGGTTTCCGCAACCCCACCGACACCGTCCTGACCGTCCCCGTACCCGTCGAGGTCGAGCCGGGCTCGGTGGAGGTCCAGGTGGTCACGGCGGCCGGGGTGGCGACCAACCGGTACACGGTCCAGGTGACGGAGTAACCCGGCCCGCTGCCGCAGCACCGTCATGTCTGCCTCCCTTCCTTCCTCTTCGTTCGCGTTCTTTCGCGCCTTCGCATGTCGGGCTTCGCACGCACAGCCGAATTCCGGAAAAACCTCCGGGGCAGGGGATTGAACCGGCCCCGTCCGTCGTACGTATCGTCGAGTGAGGGGTGGGACGGCGGGCGAGAGGGCGGCTGGCGACGATGACTCACGGCATTCGGACGGACACGCACATGAACCGGCTGAACGGCCCCCGCGGCTGGCGGGACACGGCCGCCCACTACGCCCTGCTCCCGCTGCGCGTCTTCCTCGGCGTCACCTTCATCTACGCCGGCCTGGACAAGCTCACCGACAGCGCCTTCATGAAGTCCGGCGGCACCGGCTCGGTCGGCGACACCATGCGTGCGGCCCGCGACTCCGCCGCCATCCCGGCCCTGGTCGACATGGCCCTGAAGAGCCCGGTCGGCTTCGGCTACGCCATCGCCCTCGGTGAACTGGCCGTCGGCATCGGCACCCTGCTCGGGCTGCTCGCCCGGCTGGCCGCGCTCGGCGGCGCACTGATCTCGCTCAGCCTATGGCTGACCGTGAGCTGGGCGACCACCCCCTACTACTACGGCAACGACCTCGCCTACCTGATGGCCTGGCTCCCCCTGGTCCTGGCCGGTGCGCCCTACCTCTCCCTGGACGCGCTCTGGCGATCCCGACGACGGCAGGGCGGGTACCGCTAGGCGGGTCGGCGGCCGTCAGTCGCGCTCCGTACCGCTCCGTCTGCGTATCGCCCGGGCCACGCCCCCTGCCACAGTGGCCAGGAACAGGCCGGACACGACCACTGGTGCGATCGCGAACCACGGTGTCTCCCACAGCCCGCCCGCGGCTCCCGCGTAGACCGCGCCCGCGGCGGTGAGGAAGAGCCCGGCGATCAGCCTCCCGGGCTGGAACTCATGACGCAGCACGGCTGACCTCCACCTGTCCCGCACCGACCCCGAGCTCGAGGTCCAGCGTGCCGGCGCTCTCGGCGCCCTTGGCCGGCGCCAGTGTCACGTTCTCGAGCCTGCGTGGCCGCACGTCCACGTCCTTCCTGTAGTCCCCCGGCAACCGGATGTCGCCGACTCCCACCTCGATGTCCATCCGCACGGTCCCGCCCGCCGGCAGGATCACCCGCAGCTGCCCGGCGCCCACATGGGCGTTCGTCGTGACCGTCTCTCCCTTGGCCGGACGTACCCGGCTCAGGTCGAGGGTGCCCCGGCCGGTGCCGAGGTCGTAGCGCGGCTGGACCTGCGCCGTCGCCGCAGGCGTCCAGGAGGCGTCCCTCCAGTGGGTCGTGATGTCCTTCGGCATGGCCGTCGCCCCGGCGAGCAGCGCCGCCGTGACCAGCGCCAGGAACACCGTCCCGGCGCCCGTGCGCCCCAGGAAGGAGCTGAGCGCGAGCCCCAGGCCGAAGACCGCCAGCGCGCAGGCAAGACCGGTCTGGAGGCTGGTGCCCAGCGGGCGTGTGTCCCAGGTGAGGCCCGTGCCGAGGCCGCCCGCCACCAGGGCGAGCAGGAACAGCCAGCCGCCGATCCAGCGCGGTCCGCGCGGTCTCGGGGGCGCGGCCGGCCGCGGCTGTATGGATCCGGTGTGCGGCCACGGCGTTTGGATGCGGACGTCGACGACCGAGGTCAGGTCACGGTCGCGGGCGTCGCCGGGCCCCCACAGATAGCCCGTGCCGCCGACATGGGTGCCGTCCTTGACGATCGGGTCACGCCACCAGGACGGATAGGTGGTGACGACCGGCGGCGCCTGGGCCTCCGGCGGGGCGTCGGCGGCGGCCTGCGCGGCGAGGGGATCGGGGTCGGTGCCGCCACGGCGCCGCGACCAGTACCCGGCGCCCGCCAGCAGGAGCGAGAGCACCGCGGCGAAGGCCAGCACCCCGCCGTTGCGCAGCAGGGTCAGGAAGATCCCGCAGCCGACCAGGGCGAACAGCACGGCGGCGAGCGCCTGCCCGTCGACCCGGCCGGTCAGGAGCTTGCGCAGTTCGTTCTCCTCCTCGTCTTCGAACGGCACGAGGAGCCAGACGAAGCCGTAGAAGATCAGGCCGATGCCGCCGGTCGCGGACAGCACGGCCAGGGTGATCCGGAAGATCACCGGGTCCATGTCCGTCTGCCGGCCCAGGCCCGCGCACACGCCCGCGATCATCTTGTGCCGGCGGTCTCGCCGGAACCGGTCGAAGGCCGTGCCGGCCTGCTGCTTCTGCTCCTCTTCCCCGGCGGGGGTGTCGCTGCCGGGGCCGGCCGCTCCCGTCCTCCGTGTCGCGGCGGGCCCGGCATCCGTCGGTCCGGTGCCCGGGGCCGGGCGCGGGCCGGGGCCGGGTCCCGGACCCGTCGCGGCGTGCTCGTGATCCGTCATGCGTCCATGGTGACGGCCCGGTCGTCGCGGCGGCAGTCGGGACGACCCTGGGCGAACCCTGAATTCGGCCCTGAGAGGGGGCGGGGAACCGTTCGACCGGCGCCGGACCGTCGTCGCCCGGCGCTCCCCGACCCGGCTGCGCCGAAGATCAGGGGCGTCTCGGGGGCCGACCCTGATGCCTGGCCCCGCCGGTCATGTGACCATCGTTGGCATGCCGGAAGCCGCAAGCCTGCCAGTCGACGACCCGCGGCCGCCGCGCAAGCTCTACCGCAGCAGCGACGGACGCTGGCTCGGTGGAGTGGCGCGGGGTCTCGCCGGGCATCTCGGGCTGCCCGTCATCTGGGTGCGGCTCGTCTTCGTCGGCCTGTTCATGGCCAACGGCCTCGGCGCGCTGCTGTACGCGGCCTTCTGGTTCTTCGTCCCCCTCGGCGTCGGTGGGCACAAGCCGCCGGCCGCCGCGGAGACCGCGCCGGGCGGCCGCCGCAGACTCGTGGCCCGCAGGCCGGACAAGGGGCAGATCGTCGCGCTGCTCCTCATGGTCGCCGTGTCCATGGTGTTCGTGGGCAGCGTCAATCTGACCAGCGCCGCCAAGGCGTATCTGGTGCCTGCCGTGCTCGTCGCGGCCGGTGTCGCCCTGGTGTGGAGACAGGCGGACAACGCCCGCCGGGCCCGCTGGGTCGAGGTCGGCCGCCGGCGTCGCACGCTGACGCTGCTGCGCGCGGCCGGCGGCGTCCTGCTCGTCACGGCCGGTGTCTCCGCCGTGTTCGTACTCCAGGGATCGGCCGCCCACCTCGGCGCGGTCCTCCAGGCGGCGCTCGCCGTCCTCGTCGGCATCACGCTGCTCGCCGGTCCCTATCTGGTCCGCATGACCCAGGACCTGTCGGAGGAGCGTCTGATGCGCATCCGCGCCCAGGAGCGCGCCGAGGTCGCCGCGCACGTCCACGACTCCGTGCTGCACACCCTCACCCTGATCCAGCGCAACGCGGACAACGCGGGCGAGGTGCGCCGGCTCGCCCGCGCCCAGGAGCGCGACCTGCGTACCTGGCTGTACAAGCCGGAGGGCACCGGCAAGGACGAGGCCGACGAGCCGGACACGGTCGCCGAGGCGGTGCGGCGCAGCGCGGCCGAGGTGGAGGACAAGCACGGTGTGCCCATCGAGGTCGTCGTCGTCGGCGACTGCCCGCTGGACGACAGGACCCGTGCGCAGATGCAGGCCGCGCGCGAGGCGATGGTGAACGCTGCCAAGTACGGTGGCGAGGGCGGTGCCGTACAGGTCTATGCCGAGGTCGAGGGGAGGACGGTCTTCGTGTCCGTGCGCGACCGTGGCCCGGGCTTCGACCTCGACGCGATACCCGCCGACCGGATGGGCGTCAGAGAATCGATCATCGGCCGCATGGAGCGCAACGGCGGCACGGCCCGGCTGCGGGCGGTGCCCGGCGGCGGCACGGAGGTCGAACTGGAGATGGAGAGGGCGGAGAAGACGTCATGAGCGACGCGACCGAGACGAGCGGCACGACGGGGGCCGGCGCGGCAGGACGGCACGTACGGGTCGTGCTCGTGGACGACCACCGGATGTTCCGCGCCGGTGTCCAGGCGGAGATCGGGCAGACGGCGGAGACCGGGGTCGAGGTGGTCGGCGAGGCCGCGGACGTCGACCAGGCGGTCACGGTCATCACCGCGACCCGTCCCGAGGTGGTCCTCCTCGACGTCCACCTGCCGGGCGGCGGCGGCGTCGAAGTGCTGCGCCGGTGCGCGGCGTTGATGGGGGACGCCGAGCAGCCCGTCCGCTTCCTCGCACTGTCCGTGTCGGACGCGGCGGAGGACGTGATCGGTGTGATCCGCGGCGGCGCCCGCGGCTATGTCACCAAGACCATCACCGGCACCGACCTGGTCGCCTCGATCTTCCGGGTCCAGGAGGGCGACGCGGTCTTCTCACCGCGGCTGGCCGGGTTCGTCCTGGACGCCTTCGCCTCCACCGACGCCCCGCCCGTGGACGAGGACCTGGACCGCCTTACCCAGCGCGAGCGCGAGGTGCTGCGGCTGATCGCCCGCGGCTACGCCTACAAGGAGATCGCCAAGCAGCTGTTCATCTCGGTGAAGACGGTCGAGTCCCATGTCTCGGCGGTCCTGCGCAAGCTCCAGCTGTCCAACCGCCACGAACTGACCCGCTGGGCGACGGCACGACGACTGGTCTGACCCCGACCGGCTCCGGCGGTCCCCTGCGGGCTCGCCCTCACACCACCCGGGTGGCCCCCGCGAACGGCATCAGGTCGATCGGGGCCAGCCGGACCGGCGCCGAGGAGTTGGGGGCGTGGATCATCTGCCCGCCTCCCACGTAGATGCCGACGTGACTGACGCCGGAGTAGAAGAACACCAGGTCCCCGGGGCGCAGTTCGGAGCGGGAGACGCGTCGGCCCGCGTCGATCTGGGTGTAGGTGGTGCGGGGCAGGGCGATGCCGGCGGAGCGGTAGGCGGCCTGGACCAGGCCCGAGCAGTCGAAGGCGTGCGGACCGGTCGCGCCCCACACGTAGGGGCTGCCGAGCTTGGCGTAGGCGTAGGCGACGGCCGCTGCCGCACGCGTGTCGGGGGCCGTGACGGCCCCGGCCTGTGCCAGGGCGTCCCGGACGTGCGCGGCGGACCGGGAGGCGCGCTTCCGGGTGCCGTCGTCGCCGGTGACCTCGGACCGCTGCTGCGGCGTGAGCCGCGCCAGCAGCCGCCGCGCCTCGCCCAGTTTGCCGGTGACGGTCGCCTTCTGCCGCCGCAGCTCGGCCTGCCGGGAGCGCAACGACGTCAGCTGGACCCGCGCCGCGCCGCGCAACTGCTCGATCTCCCGCAGCTGTTCGCGCACCCGGGACACGGCGGCGGTCTGCCGGTCGCCGGCCCGCTCGGCGAACGAGGCGTCGGTCAGGTACCGGTCGGGGTTGTCGGAGAGGGCCAGTTGCCAGGCGGGCGAGAAGCCGCCGGCGCGGTACTGCGCCGTGGCGAACGAACCGAGCGCCTCCCGGGCCGAGTTGAGCCCGTCCTGCTTGCGGGCGGTCTCGTCGCGCAGGGCGTTGAGCCTGTGCAGGGTGGCGTCCGCCGTCTCCTTGGCGCCGTCGTACTTCTCGGTCGCGGCCTCGGCCTGCCGGTACAGCGCGTCCACCCTGGCCTTCACCTGCGCCGGTGTCGGCGGGGGCTCGGCGTGCGCAGAACCGCCGAACCCCGTAGCCGTGGCCGCGCCCGTCAGGGCGAGCGTGGCAGCGGTCCGGGCCGTGGGGCCGATCGGGCGTTGCCGGGGCTTGCGGTGCGCTGCCACCTGGACTGTCACGTCCTTCCGTGCGACTCGACACGACTCGACGGCCGAGCGGTCCGTGCGCCGCGCGGTCCGGCCGAGCGGTGCCTGCGTCCGGCGGCGGCCCGCACGGGGGGAACGGGCCGCCGCCGGACCCTTCTCGGCGGTGGTGCCCGGCCGCCGCCCCTGGCCCGGGCGGTGATGGGGAGCCGGTCACCTGGGGGAGGACGCTAGGCCGGAGTGTGACGAGCGGGTAACGCAGTGTGCGGAACTGGCCTCGACGGATCAGTAAGTGACCGTATGTGATCGTGCGGCCGATCCGAAGTCGTTCCCTTCACGCAGCGTGATGACCGATGCGCGGAAAGCGGGGCAGGTACGAGGAGTGAGGTGCTATGGGCCGCATATATGCAAGGTCCGCAGTAGGTGGCGGCCGGGCGCGGACGGCTGTGCCCGGGCCCGGTGACAGGCGACCGAATCGCCCGGATTAGGCTCCGGCCTCATGGACGTACTCATCCATCTCTTCGTCGGCCTGCACATCATCGGTATCGCCGCGCTGCTCGGCGGTTTCCTCACCCAGATGAAGGCGATGGGCCAGGGCACGGCCCGCTTCGTCCCCGGGATGCTGCACGGCGCGCTCACCATGCTCGTCACCGGAGTGGTGCTGGTCGGCCTCAACCAGGCCGGTGACCATCACATCAACACCATCAAGATCGGTCTGAAGCTGGCGCTGCTGATCGTGATTCTCGGCCTGGTCTACGTCAAGCGCGACGAGGAGAAGGTCGAGAAGGGCGCCTTCGGGGTCGTCGGCCTGCTGACCGTGACGAACATCTTCGTCGCCGTCCTGTGGACCTGACGGCCGCCCGCCCCGCCGTACGGGCCGTGCGGACCTCGGCGGTGCCGACCGCGAGCCACGCCGCCACCGCCACCGCCACCCACACCAGCACCCGCCCCGGCCACCGGAGCCACGGGACGCCCACGGCGGCCGCGACGGACAGCGTCGCCGCCGCCGTCATCCCGATCGGGAACACCGTCGACCACCGCCGTACGTCGTAGCCGGGCCGGGGCCGCGCCGCCTCGGCCGCCAGCAGGACGACGTACCAGGCCAGGGCCAGGACCGAGCAGCGCGACCGTCACCGCGCGCAGCGCATGCCGGTCGTCCTCGTTCCACAGGTACCGCCCCGCGTCACCCGCGGTGAGCAGCTTCGCCCCCGCCAGCGCCGAGATCGCCGCCGCCCCGCCCGCGATCCAGTGGGCGCCGGCCCCCTCCAGCACCTGCCGCGCATTGAAGCGCGCCAGGGCCAGGCCGTAGAGCGGCAGGCCCAGCCCAGGCGACACCGGCAACGACCAGCACCACCCGGGACACCGCCTCGGCGTCGGCCAGGGACAGCCCCACCGACACGATGCCCGTCGCCATCACGGCGGACCCGGCCGCGGCCGGCCGCGCCGCCCACCACGCACGCAGAGCCGAGATACCGGACACGCGCCGATGCCAGGCAGCCGCTCCGGCCCGGCCGGAAAGGGCACGCGCGCGTGGGCGCCAAAACTACCGGTACGCGCGCGTGGCCGGGGCGGCACCGGCTACGCGTACGTGGGTACCGGAGCGGAGCTCAGCCCGGGCGGACCACGCTGTGGATGATCGATTCTCCGCCGTAGTACACCGATTCCTCGCGGACGTACGCGCCCGGCTTGGGGGCGTGGATCATCATGCCGTTGCCGATGTAGAGGCCGACGTGGCTGATGTCGTCGTAGAAGAAGATCAGGTCGCCCGGGCGCGCGTCCGCCAGGGAAACCGTGGTGCCGGCGTTCACCTGGTCGTACGTGGTGCGCGGGAGCGCGACGCCGGCCGCCTTCCAGGCGGCCTGGGTCAGGCCCGAGCAGTCGTAGGAGCCCGGTCCGGTGGCGCCCCACACGTACGGCTTGCCGATCTGGGCGCGGGCGAAGGCGAGGGCCTTCTCGGCCTTCGTGTCGTACGAACTGGTCGACCCGGAAGATCCCGAGGACCCCGAAGAGGTGGAGCCCGTCGAGCCGGTGGACGTGGACCCGCCGGAGCCCGACGACGAGCCGGACGAACCGCTCTGCTGCCTGGCCTGCGCCGCGGCCTGCTGCTTCGCCAGCTCGGCCGCCTTGCGCGCCGCCTCCTGCTGCTTGGCCTGCTCGATCTGCGCGAGTCGCGCCTTCTCCTGCGCCGTCAGCTGCGAGAGCAGCTCGCGCGCGGAGGCGAGTTTCCTCTGGACGGTCGCCTTGGCCGTCTGGAGGTCCTGCTGCGAGGTGGTCAGCGTCTGGAGGCTCTCGGCGGCCTCCCGCCGCTTCTTCATCGTGGCGGCCTGATCGCCGATGTAGGCGTCGACCGCGCTCTTCTGGCGCGTGGTCAGCCGGTTCATCAGCTGGGTCTGGTCGAAGTAGTCCTGCGGGTCGTTCGCCAGCAGGAAGGTGGCCGTGCTCGGCGCGGCGGCGCCGGTGCGGTACTGGGCCGCGGCGAACGAACCCAGCTCCTCGCGGGCCTTGTTGAGGCTGTCGGTGCGGCGGGCGACCTCCTGGCGGAGGGCGTCGACGTGGCCGCGCTCCTTGCCGGTGCGCTCCTTGGCCGCGTCGTACTTCTCGGTCGCCGACTCCGCCTGCCGGTAGAGGTCGTCGACCTTCTTCTCCACCTCCTCCAGGCTCGGCCGGGTGTGGTCGGTGCTCGGGGCGGCCTCGGCGGTCTGGGACAGCATGGCTATGGAGGTGAGGGCGGCGGTGGCGAGAGCGGGGGTGCGTATACCCGCCGCGGTGGTCCCGCCGGGGCGCGGCTTGCGGTGCGACGCCAAGGGAGGCGACTCCTTCCAATGGTCCGCCTACCGGGTTAGCTGTCGGGTTCGGGCGGTGGTTCGGAAGGGTTGCCCTACGGCGTCGTCCCGGACGGGAGTCGGCCGATTCACCCCAGGTTCGGTGGGTCCCCGGCTCCGGGCGCCCCGTACGGGACGGGCCGGACTCGGCGGGGGCCGCGCACGCGGCCCGACGGCAACCTAGCCAACTCGTGTGGCTAGTGTGAAGGTTGGTGCGTGATATGTCCGATACATTTTCGTGATCCGAGGCCGGAATCATGTCCGGGTCATCGGGTGATTCCGCTGAGTAAGGGGTGTTCGCCCCTCCGTGCGTGAGGTCTTCTTCCCGGGACGGCGACCGGTTGTCGGTGGGGCGCCCTAGACTCGGAGAGCGATGAGCAGCCTCTTTGACGACAGCTTCCTGGCGGACCTCCAGCCCCCGAGCGGGCGCGAGGAGGAGCCTCCGCCGCCGCCCGAGGACGATCACGCTCCGGAGCCGCTTCCGGACGATCTGTTCGGCGGGAAGTTCGACGCGCCGCCGGACCGGGACTCCTACTACCGCGACGGCGCCCCCCGCCCCGCGCTCGACGCGGCGACGCTGCTGGAGGGGCTGAACGACAACCAGCGCGCCGCGGTCGTGCACGCCGGTTCCCCGCTGCTCATCGTCGCCGGCGCCGGCTCCGGCAAGACCCGTGTGCTCACCCACCGCATCGCCCACCTGCTCGCCGAGCGGAGCGTGCACCCGGGCCAGATCCTCGCGATCACCTTCACCAACAAGGCCGCGGGCGAGATGAAGGAGCGCGTCGAGCAGCTCGTCGGCCCCCGCGCGCACGCGATGTGGGTGATGACCTTCCACAGCGCGTGCGTGCGCATCCTGCGCCGCGAGTCGAAGAGGCTCGGTTTCACGTCGTCGTTCTCGATCTACGACGCCGCCGACAGCAAGCGCCTGATGGCCCTGGTCTGCCGCGACCTGGACCTCGACCCCAAGCGCTTCCCGCCCAAGTCCTTCAGCGCCAAGATCAGCAATCTGAAGAACGAGCTGATCGACGAGGAGGACTTCGCCGCCCAGGCCGCCGACGGCTTCGAGAAGACCCTCGCCCAGGCCTACGCGCTCTACCAGTCCCGCCTCCGCGAGGCCAACGCGCTCGACTTCGACGACCTGATCATGACGACGGTCAATCTGCTGCGCGCCTTCCCGGACGTCGCCGAGCACTACCGCCGCCGCTTCCGGCACGTGCTGGTCGACGAGTACCAGGACACCAACCACGCCCAGTACGCACTGGTCCGCGAGCTGGTCGGCACCGTCGAGCGCGCCGACGAGGACGTCGCCACCCCGCCGGACGAGCACGACCTCCCGCCCGCCGAGCTGTGCGTCGTCGGTGACGCGGACCAGTCGATCTACGCCTTCCGGGGCGCGACGATCCGCAACATCCTCCAGTTCGAGGAGGACTACCCGAACGCGACGACGATCCTGCTGGAGCAGAACTACCGCTCCACGCAGACGATCCTGAGCGCCGCCAACGCGGTCATCGAGCGCAACGAGTCCCGCCGCCCGAAGAACCTGTGGACCAACGCGGGCGCCGGAGCCCAGATCACCGGTTACGTCGCCGACACCGAGCACGACGAGGCCCAGTTCGTCGCCGACGAGATAGACCGCCTGGTCGACGCGGGTGACGCCAAGGCGGGCGATATGGCCGTCTTCTACCGCACCAACGCCCAGTCCCGTGTCTTCGAAGAGGTCTTCATCCGCGTCGGCCTGCCCTACAAGGTCGTCGGCGGCGTCCGCTTCTACGAGCGCAAGGAGGTCCGGGACGTCCTGGCCTACCTGCGCGTTCTCGCCAACCCCGAGGACTCGGTGCCGCTGCGCCGCATCCTCAATGTCCCCAAGCGGGGCATCGGCGAGCGCGCCGAGGCGATGATCGACGCCCTCTCCCAGCGCGAGAAGATCAGCTTCCCGCAGGCGCTCAAGCGCGTGGACGAGGCCTACGGCATGGCCGCGCGCTCCACCAACGCGGTCAAGCGGTTCAACACGCTGATGGAGGACCTGCGCACCATCGTGGAGTCCGGCGCCGGACCGGCCACGGTCCTGGAGGCCATACTCGAACGCACCGGATATCTGGCCGAGTTGCAGTCCTCCACCGACCCGCAGGACGAGACCCGCATCGAGAACCTCCAGGAACTCGCCGCCGTGGCCCTGGAGTTCGAACAGGAGCGCGCCGAGGGGGAGCAGGGCACGCTGGCCGACTTCCTGGAGAAGGTGGCGCTCGTCGCCGACTCCGACCAGATCCCCGACGAGGACGAGGAAGGCGCCGGCGTCATCACCCTGATGACCCTGCACACCGCCAAGGGCCTGGAGTTCCCGGTCGTCTTCCTGACCGGCATGGAGGACGGCGTCTTCCCGCACATGCGCGCCCTCGGCCAGACCAAGGAGCTGGAGGAGGAGCGGCGCCTGGCGTACGTCGGCATCACGCGCGCGCGTGAGCGGCTGTACCTCACCCGGTCGTCCATGCGCAGCGCCTGGGGCCAGCCGTCGTACAACCCGCCCTCACGCTTCCTGGAGGAGATCCCGACCGCACACCTGGAGTGGAAGCGGACAGGCGCGACGGCGCCGGTCTCCTCCGGACCGGCCTCCGGGATCGCCGCCTCGCTGTCCTCGTCCCGCTCGCGCTCGTCGGCCGCGGGCGCGTCCGGATTCGCCACCCGGCGTACGACGGACAAGCCGGCGGTGTCGCTGGCGGTCGGCGACCGGGTCACCCACGACCAGTTCGGGCTCGGCACGGTCGTCGCGGTGGCGGGCGCCGACGACAAGGCCCAGGCGACGATCGACTTCGGCGACGGCAAGCCGAAGCGGCTGCTGCTGCGGTACGCGCCGGTCGAGAAGCTGTAGACGCAGTGGACGGTGTGGGCCCCGCCGGATCGGCGGGGCCCACACCGTCAAGGCTCACGTCGGGATACGCGGCTCAGGTCGGGTCCAGGTCATGGCTGCGCAGCCACGGCAGCGGGTCCACGGCCGCCCCGCCCGCCGGGTGCACCTCGAAGTGCAGGTGCGGCCCGGTGGAGTTGCCGGAGTTGCCGGAGTAGGCGATCGGCTGGCCGGCCTTGACGGACGTGCCCGCGGGGACCTGGTAGCTGGACAGGTGGCAGTACCAGGTCTCCGTGCCGTCCTTCGCCGTCAGTATCAGCATGTTGCCGTAGGCGCTGTTCCACTTGGTGGTGACGGTGCCGTCGGTGGCGGCCATCACCGTGGTGCCGTAGGAGACGGGGAAGTCGATGCCCGTGTGCACCGACATCCAGTTCACGCCGGCCTGGCCGAAGTAGGCGCTGAGGCCCTTCTGCGTGACCGGCAGGACGAACTTGGGGCGCAGCCGCTCCTTGAGCGCGGCCTCCGCGAGGGCCTTCTTGCGGTCCTGCTCCTGCTGGTTCTTGAGGTCGATCCGCTCCTGTGTCCGGCTGGCCCGGTCGGCGAAGTCGTGGGCGTCGGCGGAGAGCGTCTTGAGCTGGGCGTCCAGCTTGCTGTTGGCGATCGCCGGCTTGACCGCGTGCGCGTCCGCGGCGGTGGCGGCGGTGTCCTTGCCGTCGTCGCTGAACGCGCCGACCGAGGCGACGGCGATCCCGGCGACGCCCATCACACAGGCCGAGGGCACGGCGACGGTCAGCAGCGCGGAGCGCTTGGCGGGCGTGCGGCGCCGGGAGCGCGCGGCGTTGCGCGCGCCCTCGCGGGTCGTCGGCGGGGTCTCTTCCTGGCCCTCCAACAGGCCGTTCACGGCGGGTCGTTCATCCGTTCCGGTGCCCACCGGGTCGTCGGCGACGTACCCCGTCTGAGGGAAAGCCGCGGTCAGGTCGTCGACCTGCTCGAACGTGGCAGTGGGCTGCTGATCGAACGGCTCGCCGGCCTGCTCGGGCCCGGCCTGGCCGGGGGAGTTCCACTGGGTGGCGTCGTACGCGCCGGTCTCGAAGCTCTGGGTGCCCCACTCCCACTGCTGGGTCATGCCGCCGGGCTGCTCGGGCTGCAGCCAGCCGCTCGTGTCCCACTGTCCGCCGGCGTCATGGCTCGTGGCCTGCGGGGGAACGGTCCAGGCGGTGGCGTCGTGCACGCCGGAGTCGTAGGCGGCGTGATGCTGGGCAGCGTACGCGTCGTAGTGCGGCGTCGGGCTGGTCTGCCACTGCGTCGTGTCGTAGGCGCCGGTGGTCTGCCGGCCGGGCAGGCTGCCGAAGAGCGGGTCGGCGTGGAAGGTGCCGGTGGTGTCGTGGGAGTGAGCAAAACCGGTGGCGTCGTAGCCGCCGTACGTGGTGAAGTCGCCGTAGGGGGCTTCGTGCGTCCCGTACGCCGCGTGGCCGTAGTGCGCGAAGGAGGCGTCGGAAGCCGGGGCCGGGGTGGTCATGGTCCCCGACGGGTGACGTTCGTTCACCAACTTCTCTTTCGCCTCGACAACAGGGGCTGCCAGAGCAGTGCGGCGACTGTACCCGCCGGTACCTGGGCGCGACAATCTTCAGCCGGTTTCGCGTGGGCCGGAAACGGGCGATCGGCGGTCTTTCGGGGGACGCCGGAGACGAGTTTGGCCGAGAGTTCGATGAGCGTTCGACGTGAGGTGACTGTCGGTCACCTCAAGGCCATCTGTAGGTCACGCCACCGTCAGACCGTCGGCGAGCGCGTCACCGGGGTGCGCCGTGTCGAGAGCCTCGCGTATCCCGGCCGCGACGGCGGGGTGCACGGGCAGGGCGAGATGGCCGATGCCGGTCACCTGGACGTTCTGCACATCGAGGTCGGGGTGGTCGAGGCAGGCCGACTCCACCGGATCCATGACGGTGTCCAGATCGCTCCAGAAGCTGACGAACCGCGTACGGCAGCCGGGCGCGGGCCGGGTCAGCTCCTCGATCACCCCGGAACCGGGCCGCATCTGGCGCACGATCGGATGGGCGTCGGCGAGCGGTGCCACCCGGGTCCCCGCGTGCGGGGTGCCGAGGGTGACGAGCGTGCGCACCCGCAGATCGCCGCCGAGACACTGCACGTAGTACCGCGCGATCAGCCCGCCGAGGCTGTGGCCCACGATGTCGACGCGGGCGCTGCCGGTGCGCTCGCAGATCTCCTCGACATGCCGTCCGAGCAGCTCGGCCGCGGTGCGGATGTCACAGGTCAGCGGCGAGTAGTTGAGCGACTCGACGCGTGGCCGGCCGTGCTGGGCGAGGCTGCGGCGCAGCAGCACGAACACCGAGCGGTTGTCGATGAAGCCGTGCAGGAGCACGACCGGCGGGCCGGAGCGGACGGGCAGCCGGGCGGTGCCGTCCTGCGCGGGCAGCGCCGGGAGGCGGCGCTCCTGGACCAACCCGGTCGGATACAGCAGGAGGTGGCCGGCCAGGATCGCGGCTTCGAGGGCGGTCGCCTTGAGCAGCGCCATGGACAGTCCGGCGAGTCTTCCCGGCCACAGGCGCCGGTAGATCGCAAGAGAGAGTGGCAGTAATCCGGTGACCTTCATGGGCCGACCTCCTGTCGGCACGCCGGAGGACGGCTCCATCCCCCGTGTGCCCTCATGTCCCACCGTGTGATTTCCCCCTCGCTGCGCACCGTAAAACTGCCGGTTGCGGGATGCTGGGGATAACGTTCGTTCACTTCGCGACGGGTGGCGGGACGCGCCAAAAGTGCGGTACTTGTCGTTGTGGGCCGGAAGCGATCGCTTCCGGGATCGTCTGATGGAGGCAGTGATGGGTGTGGCAGCCGGTCCGATCCGCGTGGTGGTCGCCAAGCCGGGGCTCGACGGCCACGATCGCGGTGCCAAGGTCATCGCGCGTGCCCTGCGCGACGCCGGTATGGAGGTCATCTACACCGGCCTTCACCAGACGCCGGAGCAGATCGTCGACACCGCCATCCAGGAGGACGCCGACGCGATCGGCCTGTCCATCCTCTCCGGCGCCCACAACACGCTGTTCGCCGCGGTGATTGACCTGCTCAAGGAGCGCGACGCCGAGGACATCCTGGTCTTCGGCGGCGGCATCATCCCGGAGGAGGACATCGCGCCGCTGAAGGAGAAGGGCGTCGCGGAGATCTTCACCCCCGGGGCGACCACGGCGTCGATCGTGGAGTGGGTGCGCGAGAACGCGCATCAGCCGACCGCGTCCGGCGGCTGAACCGACGGCCCCTCCGGGCGGGGTGCGCGGGGGGCGCCGGCCGGCGCCAGCTCCTCCGCCATCGCCGCCCGCAGCCGCAGCGTCGAGACCAGCCGCTGGAAGGCCTCCGCCCAGTAGCCCCCGGCTCCCGGCGCCGCGTCCTCCCGCTCGTCGGGTACCGCCAGCAGCCCTTCCAGCCGTGCGGCCTCCGCCGGGTCCAGGCAGCGCTCGGCCAGTCCCATCACCCCGCTGAAGCTCCACGGGTAACTGCCCGCGTCGCGCGCGATGTTGAGCGCGTCCACGACCGAACGGCCCAGCGGCGGCGCCCAGGGCACGGCGCACACCCCGAGCAGCTGGAACGCCTCCGACAGACCGTGTGTCGCGATGAAGCCGGCCACCCACGCGGCCCGTTCCGCCGGCTCCAGGGCCGCCAGCAGCTTGGCGCGCTCCGCCAGGGACACCGCCCCCGGCCCGCCCGCCTCCGGCGCCGACGGCGCGCCGAGCAGGGCCCTCGACCAGCCGGCGTCCCGCTGCCGCACCGCCGCCCGGCACCAGGCCGCGTGCAGTTCGCCCTGCCAGCCGTCCGCCACGGGCAACGCCACGATGTCCCGCGCGGTGCGTCCGCCGAGCCGCTCCGGCCAGCTGCCGAGCGGGGCGGCCTCCACCAACTGCCCCAGCCACCATGAGCGTTCTCCTCTGCCTGCGGGAGGTATGGCCACCACACCGTCGCGCTCCATGCTCGCATCGCACTCGAGTGGCGGCTCGACCGCGATCGCCGGCACGGGTCCCGTACGGTCGAGGGCCACACAGGCCGCCGCCCGTACGGCCATGCGCGCGGCCAGCGCCGAGTGCGGCAGCGCCGACAGCAGCTCCGCGGCCGTCGCACGGACATTGCGGCTGCGGTCGCCCAGCGCCTGCTCCAGGAACGGCTCGTCCTCGGCGGCGAGGCCCGCGCGCAGCGTGTCGAGGAACATCAGCCGGTCCTCCGCCCGCTCCTTCGGCCAGGTCGACGCCAGCAGTTCGCGCGCGAGCGCGGGTTCACGCGCGCGTAGTGCGCCCAGCAGTGCCACCCGCTCGGCGAACAGCCCCTCCTGCCACAGCCGCTCCACCGCCTCGGCGTCGTCGGGGCCGGGCAGTGCGGCACCGCCGCCGGGGGCCGCGCGCAGGGCGAAGCGCCAGTCCGTGTTCAACCGCGCCAGCCACAGCGCGCGCGGGCCGGCGAACGCCAGCGCCGCCGGGCGCAGGTCCGTACGCCCCCGGGCCGCGTCCAGCAGGGCGGGCAACGCCTGCGGAGGCGCCGCGTACCCGTGCCCGACGGCCGCCGCGAGCCACTGCGGGAGCAGTTCCATGAGGTCCGGGGCGCTGCCCCGGCGCCCGCCGCCCGCCGCGCCGGAGCGGTCGGCCAGCAGAGTGGCGAGGCGGCGGGCCGCCGCGGCGGGCAGGACCGGGCGCGGGTCCTCGGGCGCCGGCTCCGGCCGCCGGGCCGCGCGCGCGGGGCGCAGCCCGGCCCGCCGCCGTACGGTCGCGACGGCGGCCGCGTCCAGCAGCGCCGTCGGAGCCGCCCGGCCGGGCGCGGCACCCGCCCAGGGGCGCCGGTCGGTGCCGAGCAGGGCGGCGGTGAGCAGGTCGTCCCAGGAAACCGCGGGATCCGCGCCGGTCCGGGCGGCCGAGGTCGCGTTCATGTCGTCCCCCTCCTGATGGCTCAGGGCGTTCCGTTTCGTCTCGGACCCGCTCAGCACAGCGGCACCGCCTCGTCCGTCCCTGCCGCCCAGGCGGTGAGCGGGGTGAAGCCGCGGTGGCCGCACTCGCCGAAGACCGTCACCGGGGCGCCGCCGGACAGGGCGGTCAGGCGCCACAGGCCGGGGCGGGAGCGGGCGGTCCTGGTCAGGGGCAGGGCCGTGTCCGTGTCGGCGTCGGCCAGCTGCCACGTCTCGCCGTCGGGGACCGGGATCACCCGCTCCAGCGTCACGGGGACGGACTCCAGCCAGGGATCGTCGCGCAGCGCCGCGCCGTACCGGTCCGCCGCGTCCGCCGTCGACACGCCCGGCGGGCGGAACGCGGCCGGTGCCGGCGGGGCGTGGCGCTCGCCCAGGCTCGCCCGGGCCCGGCCGGCTCCCGGGTGGCCGGACAGCTCCGCGTCCAGCGCCAGTCCGACCGGCAGGGACAGCTCCGGGGCCCGGCCCGCGGCACCGTACGACAGCAGCAGCCGGGTGTCGCCCGAGCCGGCGCCGTGCAGCCAGATCCGGCGGGTCGTCAGCTTCGCGTCCACCGTGTCGTACTGGGCGAGGACCAGCCAGTGGTCGCGTACCGGCGGGCCGTCCGCCGGTGCGGGCAGGCCGAGCCGGGAGCGGACCGTGGCCGCGAGGGCGTCCGGCAGCGTGTCGCGGCGCAGCCAGCCCTGGTCGAGCAGATGCAGCAGCGCGCACTCCTCCAGCAGCCGGGCCGGCCAGCCGGGCCCCGACGCCGGTATCGCCCCCAACTCCCGTGCCCGTGCGGCGAGTCCGGGCGCCTGCGCGTCGACCATGCGGGCCGCCGTCTCGTCCCACGCCCCGTACCCCGCCTGCTCGGCCGAGGCCAGGCCGCCGCGCAGCAGGTCGGCGAGGCGCTGCTCCAGCTCCGTCGCGCCCGCGGTGACCCGCTCGGCCCGGCGCTCGGCCCGCCGCCGTGCCGCCTCGGGATCGGCGGGCCCCGACGCGGAACCCCCCTCGGTTCGGGCCGCTGTGGCCTCGACCCGCCCGCGTCTGGCGGCGAGCCACTCCCCGGCCCACCCCGGCGGCTCGGCGGACACCGGCGCCGCGCCGTCGCCGCCCGCCCACAGCAGAAGCAACCCGAGCGCGTGCTTGCACGGGAACTTACGGCTCGGGCAACTGCACGTGTACGCCGGTCCGGCCAGGTCCACCACCGTCTGGTACGGCCTGCTGCCACTGCCCCTGCACCGTCCCCACACCGTCCCCTCTCCACTGCCCGTCTCGGACCACGGACCGGCCGTGCCGAGCTTGCTCCCCGCTGTGCGTGACGCGGCGTCAGGCGCCAGTGCCAGCACCTGCTCCGCGGTCCAGCGCACCCGCTGCTCAGTCATGTCCTCGACGGTAGGTCCCGCCACTGACAATCGGCCCTGCCCGGGAGTCCGTGCAGGTCAGAGCGATTGTCAGTGGCGTGGTGCACGGTGGATGCCAGATCCGAACCGGCCGAGCTGGAGGGGGCCTCAGCCATGTCTGTGTCCGTGGAAGCGACGTCCGTCGAAGTGGCGTCCGGCGAAGCGAGCGGGAGCGAGGGGACGGCGAGCGTGGACAAGGCGACGGCGAGCGGAAGCAGGGATCCGCAGGCGCTGCGACCGCACGCCGAGCACGCCTTCGCGGCCGAACTCGCCGCGCTCGCCCGGCAGGACGACCGCCCGCGCCCGGCCCGCTGGAAGCTCTCGCCGTGGGCGGTGGCGACGTACCTGCTCGGCGGCACCCTGCCGGACGGCACGGCGATCACACCGAAGTACGTGGGCCCGCGCCGCATCGTCGAGGTCGCCGTCACCACGCTCGCCACCGACCGTGCCCTGCTCCTGCTCGGCGTCCCCGGCACCGCCAAGACCTGGGTCTCCGAGCATCTCGCGGCCGCGGTCAGCGGAGACTCCACCCTGCTGGTCCAGGGCACGGCGGGCACCCCGGAGGAGGCGATCCGGTACGGCTGGAACTACGCCCGTCTGCTCGCGCACGGCCCGAGCCGTGACGCCCTCGTGCCCAGCCCCGTCATGCGCGCCATGGCCGAGGGCATGACGGCGCGCGTCGAGGAGCTGACCCGCATCCCGGCCGACGTGCAGGACACGCTGATCACGATCCTGTCCGAGAAGACGCTGCCCGTCCCCGAGTTGGGCGAGGAGGTCCAGGCGGTCCGCGGCTTCAATCTCATCGCCACCGCCAACGACCGTGACAGAGGCGTCAACGACCTCTCCAGCGCCCTGCGCCGCCGCTTCAACACCGTGGTGCTGCCGCTGCCGGAGAGCGCCGAGGCGGAGGTCGACATCGTCACCCGCAGGGTCGGGCAGATCGGCCGCTCCCTCGATTTGCCGGCCGCGCCCGACGGCATCGAGGAGATCCGCCGTGTCGTGACGGTCTTCCGCGAGCTGCGCGACGGCGTGAGCGCCGACGGCCGCACGAAGCTGAAGTCACCGAGCGGCACGCTGTCCACGGCCGAGGCGATCTCCGTCGTCACGAGCGGCCTCGCCCTGTCCGCCCACTTCGGCGACGGCGTGCTGCGCCCGGGCGACGTCGCCGCCGGCATCCTCGGCGCGGTCGTCCGCGATCCGGCGGCCGACCGGGTCGTCTGGCAGGAGTACCTGGAGACGGTCGTCCGCGAGCGCGAGGGCTGGACGGACTTCTACCGCGCGTGCCGGGAGGTGAGCGCATGAACGACACACGCCGGCCCGGGGCCCACGACCCCGGCCCCCTCCTGCTCGGCGTGCGGCACCACGGGCCCGGCTCCGCGCGTGCGGTGCGGGCCGCGCTGGCCGCAGCCCGCCCCCGGGTCGTCCTCGTCGAGGGCCCGCCCGAGGCCGACGCGCTGATCCCGCTGGTCGCCGGCCCCGGCCTGCGGCCCCCGGTCGCCCTGCTCGCCCACGCCGTGGACGAGCCCGGCCGCTCGGCGTTCTGGCCGTTCGCCGAGTTCAGCCCCGAGTGGGTGGCGATCCGCTGGGCCCTGGAGCAGGGCGCCGCGGCCCGCTTCATCGACCTGCCGGCCACGCACACGCTCGCGTGGCAGGGGCGGGACGCGTCTGCCGATGGGACCGGGGAGGGGGAGGACCCGGCCGAGGCGGGCGGCGGGGAGAGCACGGGCGCCGCGGACAGCGAGGAGAACGCGGGCGCCGCGGGCGACAGGAGCGACTCGCAGGGCGTCGGCGACGCTCCCGGAGCCGGTGATCCGGCCCGCCGGGTCCGGGTCGATCCGCTCGCCGTGCTCGCCGGGGCCGCCGGGTATGACGATCCCGAGCGCTGGTGGGAGGACGTCGTTGAGCACCGCGGCCCGGGCGGGCGGGATCCCTTCGCGCCGTTCGCCGCGCTGGAGGACGCCATGGGCGCGCTGCGCGAGCGGTACGGCGCGGGCGGACACGCGCGTGACCTCGTGCGCGAGGCGCACATGCGGCTCCGACTGCGCGCCGCGCGCAAGGAGTTCGGGGACGACGTGGCGGTGGTCTGCGGGGCCTGGCACGTGCCCGCGCTGCGCGCGAAGACCACCGTCGCCGCCGACCGCGCCTTGCTGAAGGGGCTGCCCAAGGTCAGGACGGACCTGACCTGGGTGCCGTGGACGCACCGCAGGCTCGCCCGGGCCGGCGGCTACGGCGCGGGCATCGACGCGCCGGGCTGGTACGGCCATCTGTTCCACGCCCCCGACCGGCCGGTCGAGCGGTGGCTGACCAAGGTGGCGAGGCTGCTGCGTGAGGAGGACCGGATCGTCTCCTCCGCCCATGTCATCGAGGCCGTCCGGCTCGCCGAGACCCTGGCCGCGCTGCGCGGCCGCCCGCTGCCCGGGCTGAGCGAGACCACCGACGCCGTGCGCGCGGTGCTGGGCGACGGCTCCGAGGTGCCGCTGGCGCTGGTGCACGACCGGCTGGTCGTCGGGGACGCGCTGGGGGAGGTGCCGGAGGCGGCCCCGGCGGTGCCGCTCCAGCGCGACCTGGCCCGGCAGCAGCGCTCCCTCCGGCTCAAACCGGAGGCGCTGGAGCGGGAGTCGGAGCTGGACCTGCGCGGGGAGACGGACGCCGCCCGCAGCAGACTCCTGCACCGGCTGCGGCTGCTCGGCGTCGGCTGGGGCGAGCCCGTCCGGTCGCGGGGGAGCACGGGCACCTTCCGGGAGACCTGGCGGCTGCGCTGGGAGCCGGAGCTGTCGGTGCGGGTCGCCGAGGCGGGCGTGTGGGGGACGACGGTGCAGGGCGCCGCGCGGGCCAGGGCGGAGGCGGACGCGGAGGCCGCACGCGGCCTCGCCGAGGTCACCGCGCTCGCCGAGCAGTGCCTCCTCGCGGGGCTGCCGGAGGCCCTGCCGGTGGTCATGCGGGTGCTGGCCGACCGGGCCGCGCTCGACACCGACGTCGGCCGGCTCGCCGAGGCCCTGCCCGCGCTCGTCCGCTCGCTGCGTTACGGCGATGTGCGGGGCACCGACACCGGCGCGCTGGCCGGGGTCGCGGCGGGCCTCGCCGAGCGGATCTTCGTCGGCCTGCCCCCGGCCTGTGCCGCGCTCGACACGGACGCGGCGGAGGAGATGCGCGGGCATGTGGACGCCGTGCACGCGGCGGTGGGGCTGCTGGCGGAGACACCGGCCGCCAGGAGCACCGGCACGGGGAGCACCGGTGCGGGGAGCGGCGGCGCAGAGGACGGAGGGGGTGCCGGACCCGGCGGGCTGCGGGACCGGTGGCGGGCCGTGCTGCGGGCGTTGGCGCTGCGCGACACCGTGGCCGGTGTGCTGCGGGGCCGGGCGGTGCGGCTGCTGCTGGACGACGGCGTGCTGGGGCCCGAGGAGGCGGCGCGGCTGATGGGGTTCGCCCTGTCGCCGGGGACACCGCCCGCCGACGCGGCCGCCTGGATCGAGGGTTTCGTCGGCGGCGGGGGCGGGCTGCTGCTGGTGTACGACGAGCGGTTGCTCGGCCTGGTCGACGGCTGGCTGGCGGGGGTGCCGGCGGGGGCGTTCACGGACGTACTGCCGCTGCTGCGGCGCACGTTCGCGGCGTACGAGCCGGGAGTGCGCAGAACCCTCGGCGAGCTGCTCCGGCGTGGACCGAGCGAGCGGACCACCGGCCGGGCGGCAGGCCCGGGGACGGCACCGGGTTTCGCGCCCGAGCCGGACACCGAGCGCGCCGACGCCGTGCTCCCGGTGCTGCGACTGCTGCTCGGCCTGGAGGAGGACCAGGACGAGGAGCAGGACGAGGACCCGGGCCAGGGTCCGGGCCGGGATCTGCAGGGGCGGCCGAGGACGAAGACCGACGACAACAGCCTCGCGGGGGTGGGCACATGACGACCGAACCGATCATGACGACGACCGGCCCCGGCGTCGGCACGAGTGCCGCTGCCGGCATCGGCGACCCGGCGCAGGAGAGGCTGCGGCGATGGCGGTTGGTGCTCGGCGGGGAGCAGGCAGACGGGACCGGATGCGCGCTGTCCGGGCGGGACGCGGCGATGGACGGCGCGCTCGCCGCGCTCTACGGCAAGGGGAGCAAACCGCAGGCGGGGCGCGACCGTTCGGCCGGGCTCGGGGCCTCGGCGCCGTCGGTGGCGCGCTGGCTCGGCGACATCCGTCGCTACTTCCCGTCCTCCGTCGTCCAGGTCATGCAGCGCGACGCCATCGAGCGGCTCGGGCTCTCCGCCCTGCTGCTGGAGCCGGAGATGCTGGAGGCGGTGGAGGCCGACGTGCATCTGGTCGGCACGCTGCTGTCGCTCAACAAGGCGATGCCGGAGACGACGAAGGAGACGGCGCGGGCTGTCGTCCGCAAGGTCGTCGAGGACCTGGAGAAGCGGCTCGCGACCCGCACCCGGGCCACCCTCACCGGTGCCCTGGACCGCAGCGCCCGGGTCAGTCGCCCGCGTCACCGCGACATCGACTGGAACCGCACCATCGCGGCCAACCTCAAGCACTACCTGCCCGAGTACCGCACGGTCGTGCCGGAACGGCTCATCGGATACGGGCGGGCCGCGCGGTCGGTGAAGAAGGAGGTCGTGCTCTGCATCGACCAGTCCGGTTCGATGGCGGCGTCCGTGGTCTACGCGTCGGTGTTCGGAGCGGTGCTGGCCTCCATGCGGTCGATCAGCACCCGGCTGGTCGTCTTCGACACGGCGGTGGTCGATCTCACCGACCGGCTGGACGATCCGGTCGACGTCCTCTTCGGCACCCAGCTCGGCGGCGGCACGGACATCAACCGGGCGCTCGCCTACTGCCAGTCGCAGATCACCCGTCCCGCCGAGACGGTGGTCGTGCTGATCAGCGACCTCTACGAGGGCGGCATCCGCGACGAGATGCTCAAGCGGGTCGCGGCGATGAAGAGGTCCGGGGTGCAGTTCGTGGCGCTGCTCGCGCTCTCCGACGAGGGCGCACCGGCGTACGACCGGGAGCACGCGGCGGCGCTCGCCGCGCTCGGCGCACCGGCCTTCGCCTGCACGCCCGACCTGTTCCCCGAGGTGATGGCGGCGGCCCTGGAGAAGCGACCGCTGCCGATACCGGACACCGCGTGACAGGAAGAGCGAAAGGGGATATGGCTACCCATCGGTAACACAGGGCTTGCGCGGACTTGGGGGTGCCGTGAAGGATCGGTGGAGTCCCTGCCGTGCCGACCCGAGGACGTTAGTCTCCTTGACCTTCTCCGCCGCCCTCCTTGGAACCACCGTGCGTGTGCTGCGCACGGCGGCCGGGCGACGCGCGCTCCAACTGGCGCTGCTGGTCGGCGGGTTGTTCGTGCTGGGGTTCCTCTTCGGCGAGCAGGCGCACGCGGCCGACGGGACGGCGGCGCGGGGAACGGCGACGACATCCGTGACCTACGTGACGTCCGTATCGCCCCTGACGCCGTCGGACTCCGGGACGGCCGCGCAGCAGCATCCGGCGCGCACGGCCGGAAAGAACACCGTCACCTCTGCGCATGACGTGCACAACGGGCAAGGCGCACCGGGCGTGCAAGGCGTGCTGTCCACGGTGACGGGGACGGTGTCCACGGTGAACCGGACGGTGTCCACGGTCATCGGAACGGCGTCCACGGTCGTCCGGACCGTCGAGGGCGCGACCGGACGCGTCCTGCCGCCCTCCCTCCCGCTGCCGGACCCGGCGCACCCGGCGCCGAGCCCGCAGGGGCAGGGCGCGGGTACGGCGAGCCGGCCCGCGAGCCCCGTCGGTACGCCGGCCCCGGCGCACCCGCACCCGCACCACACCCGCACCGACGCCCGTGGCGCGGCCCCCGTGCCGGCGCCGTTCACCTCGTACGGTCCGGAGGCCGCCCCCCGGCCTGCGTACGCCCTGCACCCCGCGCGTACCGCCGGTTCCACCGTCGCCGTCGCCGGCCCCGGCCGTCCCGCGCCCGCCGGTACCCCGAACGGCGTACCGGGCAAGCAGGCGACCGACGGGACCGCGTCCCGTCACGCCGACGCGTATGCCGTCACCCTCGGTCACCATGCCTCTCTGCGGCTCGTGTCCGGCACCGCCGTGCGCACCGACGCGCCCCGCACCCGGGAACGGCACCGGGACATCCCCGTCTTTCCCGGCTAGATCCGTCCGCTCCTCCTCCGGGCCTCACCGGTCGCCGATGACCGATCACCGCCACCTGGTCGCCTCCGATCACCGGTGATCCGTCGCCGCTCGGTCGCTGACGCGTCACTGATCCATTGCCGATCCGTCTCTGATCCGTCACCGACCGGGACGCGCAGGGGCCCGACCCGCTTCCGTGAGGTGTCCGGACCCGGACGGCCGAATGCCGTCGGACCGTTCGGGCGGGGCCCCACGGGTGAGGCGGCCGGTCCCCATATGGGGTGGAGGCCGGTCGCCACGGTCCCGGAACCACCGGGGCCGGCCCAGAGGCCTCACCGGGCCAACCCCAGCCCGGTGAGGCCTCGCACATCGCGCCCTGGTGCGGCACGCCGTGCCACGGATCCCGGCATCATGTGACAGGTATCACCGCTCGTGTGTGACCCTCGATTTAGGGAGCCCCCGCGAGCGGGGATAACCTGCGAGACGGACATGCCGCGCGCTCGGACACCGTGTGCGCCTCCCTTGTGACAAGCGGACGTCACGTTGCCCTTCGCGGCACGCCCACGCATCCAACGAACCGCGAGATCACTGATAGGGACGGAAGCGCGTGGACCTGTTCGAGTACCAGGCGAGGGACCTCTTCGCCAAGCACGATGTACCGGTGCTGGCCGGTGAAGTCATCGACACGCCTGAGGCGGCCCGCGCAGCCACTGAGCGCCTGGGTGGCAAGTCCGTCGTCAAGGCTCAGGTGAAGGTCGGCGGCCGCGGCAAGGCCGGCGGCGTCAAGCTGGCCGCCTCCGTGGACGAGGCCGTCGAGCACGCGGGCAACATCCTCGGCATGGACATCAAGGGCCACACGGTCCACAAGGTCATGATCGCCGAGACCGCCCCGGAGATCGTCGAGGAGTACTACGTCTCCTTCCTCCTGGACCGTGCCAACCGCACCTTCCTCTCCATCGCCTCCGTCCAGGGCGGCATGGAGATCGAGGAGGTGGCGAAGGACACCCCGGAGGCCGTGGCCCAGACGCCGATCAACCCGATCGACGGTGTGACCCCGGAGAAGGCCCGCGAGATCGTCGAGGCCGCCAAGTTCCCGGCCGAGGTCGCGGACAAGGTCGCGGACGTCCTCGTCAAGCTGTGGGACACCTTCATCAAGGAGGACGCCCTCCTGGTCGAGGTCAACCCGCTGGCGAAGGTCGCCTCCGGCGACGTCATCGCCCTCGACGGCAAGGTGTCGCTCGACGACAACGCCGAGTTCCGTCACCCCGACTTCGAGGAGCTCCACGACAAGGCCGCGGCCAACCCGCTCGAGGCCGCTGCCAAGGAGAAGAACCTCAACTACGTCAAGCTCGACGGCGAGGTCGGCATCATCGGCAACGGCGCGGGTCTCGTCATGAGCACCCTGGACGTCGTCGCGTACGCCGGTGAGAACCACGGCAACGTGAAGCCCGCCAACTTCCTGGACATCGGCGGTGGCGCCTCCGCCCAGGTCATGGCGAACGGCCTGGAGATCATCCTCGGCGACCCGGACGTCAAGTCCGTGTTCGTCAACGTCTTCGGTGGCATCACCGCCTGTGACGAGGTCGCCAACGGCATCGTCCAGGCCCTGAAGCTCCTGGAGGACCGCGGCGAGAACGTCTCGAAGCCGCTCGTCGTCCGCCTCGACGGCAACAACGCCGAGCTGGGCCGCAAGATCCTCACGGACGCCAACCACCCGCTGGTGCAGCGCGTCGACACCATGGACGGCGCGGCCGACAAGGCCGCCGAGCTGGCCCACGCCGCCAAGTAAGCACTCAGGACGAGGACACCAACACACCATGGCTATCTGGCTCAACAAGGACAGCAAGGTCATCGTCCAGGGCATGACCGGCGCCACGGGCATGAAGCACACCAAGCTCATGCTCGGTGACGGCACCAACGTCGTGGGCGGCGTGAACCCGCGCAAGGCCGGTCAGAAGGTCGACTTCGACGGCACCGAGGTACCGGTCTTCGGTACGGTCGCCGAGGCGATCAAGGAGACCGGCGCGAACGTCTCCGTGATCTTCGTGCCGGAGAAGTTCACCAAGGACGCGGTCGTCGAGGCCATCGACGCCGAGATCCCGCTCGCCGTCGTGATCACCGAGGGCATCGCCGTGCACGACACGGCCGCCTTCTGGGCGTACGCCGGCAAGAAGGGCAACAAGACCCGCATCATCGGCCCGAACTGCCCCGGCATCATCACCCCGGGCCAGTCGAACGTCGGCATCATCCCGGGCGACATCACGAAGCCGGGCCGCATCGGCCTGGTCTCCAAGTCCGGCACGCTGACGTACCAGATGATGTACGAGCTGCGTGACATCGGCTTCTCGACGGCCGTGGGCATCGGCGGTGACCCGATCATCGGCACCACCCACATCGACGCCCTGGCCGCGTTCCAGGACGACCCCGAGACCGAGCTGATCGTGATGATCGGTGAGATCGGCGGCGACGCCGAGGAGCGCGCGGCCGCGTTCATCAAGGAGAACGTGACCAAGCCGGTCGTCGGCTACGTCGCGGGCTTCACGGCGCCCGAGGGCAAGACCATGGGCCACGCCGGCGCCATCGTCTCCGGCTCCTCCGGCACCGCGCAGGCCAAGAAGGAGGCCCTGGAGGCCGCGGGCGTCAAGGTCGGCAAGACCCCGACCGAGACGGCCAGGCTCGCCCGCGAGATCCTGGGCGGCTGACCTTCTCGGCGCAACACCGGTAGGCCCGTCCCCGTGCCGGGGGCGGGCCTACCGGTGTTTCTCCCACCGTCCCCACCGTCCCCACCGTCCCCGCTGTTCCTGGTGTTCCCGCTCGACCGGGTTCATCCGGCCAGCGGTACCACCCGCTCCGGCCCGCTGCGCTCCGACGTGCGCAGCAGCTTCGTCCGCAGGGCCTGCTGCGCCGGGGACAGCGGACCCGGCGCCACCCGGGGCGGCACGCCGTCCACGGCCTGCGCGGGAGCGATCGGCGCCTCGTAGTGCGTCGGGGCCGTCCGCAGCGTGAGCGCCGTCGCGCCGATGATCGCCACGGTGACGGTGATCGCCGCCCGGGTCCAGAAGGCGTTCCGGCGTTCGCTCACGGTCCGTACCGTGGCCGGCTTCGCGGCCCGCAGCCGTTCGGCCGAGGCCAGTTCGAGCAGTCGGCGGTGGAGGGTGCGGGGGTCGGCCAGTTCCGGGACGCGGTCCGCCACGGCCTGCCGGGCGTGGGTCAGCCGGCTGGCGGCCGCCGGGGTGCTGGCCTCCGTCTCCGCCGCCGTCTCCGGCAGGTCGAGCCCCACACCGTCGTAGAGCAGGAGGGTGCGCCGGTACGACGACGGCAGCCGCAGCAGGGCGTGCAGCAGCGCGCGGTCGGCCGGGTCGGCGGGCGGCGGCTCCGGGTGCCGGTGGCGGGGGCGGAAGCGGTGCCAGGGGGAGAGGGCGCAGTCGTACGCCACCGCCCGTACCCAGCCCGCCGGATCGCGGTCCCGGGCCACCTCGGGCCAACGCTGCCAGGCCAGTTGGAACGCCCGCTCCACCGCCTCACGGGCCAGCTCCCGGCGTCCGGTGAGCAGGTAGGTCTGGCGTACGAGGGCGGGGGCGCAGAACCCGTACAGCTCGTCGAAGGCCTGAGCGGGGGTCAGGGACTCGGGCGGGGAGGCGGGGGAGGGGACCCGGGGAAGCGTCGTCATCGTGCACCTTTCCGTACGAAAAGGAACATAAAAGTATATTGAGCGACACTACGAGGGTTCGCCTGTTACGACGGGGAAGCGCGTGTCGTTGGCAGCATGGCGGGCGTGACCCTGATGACCGCTCGCCGCCGACCGTCGCTGTCGACCCTGCTGACCCGGCTGCGCGACCGCTCGCCCGGACTGGCCGCGAGCCTTCTGGGCGGTGCCGTCGCCGCAGGGCTGGGGCTCGGCTCGCTCGCCGTGCTCGTGATGGGGCTGTGGGTCCTGTCGCCGTATCCCGACAGCGGTCCGGGCGGCGCGCTGCACGTCGCCGCCGCGCTGTGGCTGCTGGCGCACGGTGTCGAACTGGTCCGTACGGACACGCTCTCCGGCGCGCACCTGCCCGTGGGGGTGACCCCGCTGCTGCTGCTCGCGCTGCCGGTGTGGCTGGTCTACCGGGCGGCCCGGGACGGCGTGGACGCGCCCGCCGACTCCGACTGCGACTTCGACCTCCGCTGCGACGCCGACGCGCCGCCGCTGGTGCCCGCGCGCACGGTGTGGACGGGGGTGGTCCTCGGCTATCTCGCCGTCGGCTTCCCGGCCGCCCTGTACTGCGCGGGCGCGGAACTGCGGCCGTCGTGGCCGTGGGTGGCGATGTGTCTGCCGCTCGTCGTGGCGGTCACCGCGGCGGTGGGGGTGTGGACGGCGTACGGCCGTCCGCGTGAGCCCGTGCTGAAGGTGTGGCGGATGCTGCCGGGGCAGGTGCGGCGGCCGGTGTCCGGCACCGACGGGTGGCGGCGGCTGGGCACGGCCGTACGGGCCGCCGGTGCGGCGACGGCCGTGCTGCTCGGCGGCGGGGCGGCCCTGGTCGGGGCGTCGACGGTGTGGCACGGCGGGGCGGCGCGGGCGTCCTTCCTCCAGCTGACGGAGGGCTGGACCGGGCGGTGCGCCGTGCTGCTGCTCGGGGTCGCGCTGGTCCCCAACGCGGCGATGTGGGCGGCGTCGTACGCCCTCGGCCCCGGCTTCCTCCTCGGCGCCGGGCACCTGGTGCATCCCTTCGCCTCGCATCCGGCCCCGCTGCTGCCGCCGTTCCCGCTGCTGGCGGCGGTGCCCGACGCGGGGGCCGGGTCGCAGCTGAACTGGGCGGCGGGGGCGGTGCCGGTGGCGGCCGGGCTGACGGCGGGGTGGTTCGTGGCGCGGGGCGCGCTGGAGCGGCCGGCGCGGCAGGGGGAGCGGGCGGCGGCCCGCTGGTCGGCGGCTCGCACCGCCGGGGTGGTCCTGCTGACGGCGCTGGTCTGCGGGGCGGGCTGCATGCTCCTCGCCGAGCTGTCCGGTGGCCCGCTGGGCGTGGCGGCGCTGGCCCGCTTCGGGCCGGTGGGCTGGCGGACCGGGGGCGCGGCGGCGGTCTGGACGGCGGTGTTCGGGATGCCGGTGGCGCTGGTGGTCCGGGCGTGGCGGCTGCGGACGTGGTGGGTGCGGGGCGGGGCGATGCCGGCGCAGGACAGGGAGGGGGAGCAGACGGAGGCCGAGGAGCAGGGCCGGCAGGGTCGGGCCGAGGGGGAGGCCGCGTCCGGAGCCGGGCAGCAGGGGGCGCCCGAGACCAAGGACGACGCCGGGGGCAGAGGCAGGACCAAGGGCGCCGCCAAGGGCAAGGAGGCCGAGTCCGGGTCGGTCGGGCCCGGCGTCCCCGAGGAGGAGTTGTACGACTTCCTCCCGGCCGACGACCCGTATCCTCCGGGCTGGCACGACGATCTCGCGCGCACCTCCCGCTGGGCGGCCCTGCGCGAGACGGCCGTCCGGCGGGAAACGGGAGACGAGACGGCTGCCCGGCGGGAAACGGGAGACGAGACGGCCGTCCGGCGGGAAACGGCAGACGAGACCACCGGGCCCGAGGCGACCGCCGGGCCCGACGGCCCCGCACCGGATCCGGAGGACGTGCCCCCGCCTCCCCCCGCCGAAGCGCCCTGACCCAACTCGCGCCCCGCAGGGGGTACTTCAGCTGTTCCCGACCCCCAGCACCCCGCGCAGCTGCTGCGGCAGCAGGGTGTCGCAGGACTGCTTGGCCTCGTGGGTCAGGGCGTCGTTCACGCACGTGTAGTAGTCGCGGTAGACGAACTGGACGGTGAAGGTCGAGGCGACGAGCATCAGGGCCAGGGACGCCGTGACCAGGCCGCCCACCGCCGCCGTCACCTGGGGGCGGCCGGCACCGGGGGCCGGCGGGGTGTCCGGGCCCGGCGTGCGGGGCTTGGCGCGCAGGGCGCTGACGCCCCAGTACAGGGCCAGCACACCCAGGAGCAGGGCCACGTAAGGCCAGCTGAACAGGGCGAAGAAGACCGCCCACATCCCCGACAGGAGGGCGTAGCGAGCGCGGCGCTGGGCCGGGTCCGTCGGGTCCCAGCGCATGCCGCCGCCGGTCTGGCCGCCGCCGGGGCCCTGGGGGCCGCGGCCGGGACCGGGCCGCTCACCGAAGCCGCCGCCGGAGGAACGGCCGGGCTGCCGGTCGCTCCACTGGTTGCCCCACGGGGAGCCGCCCTCGGGGCCGCCGCTGCCGGAGCCGCGGCCGGAGTCGCCCGGGCCCGAACCCGGGGAGCCGGCGTGGTGCCGGGGCCGCCAGGGGTTGTCCGGGGTGCCCTCCGGGGGAGGGGCGAAGGGGTTGTCGTCCTGCTGCCCCGTGCCGTGGCCCTCGCCGTGCCCGTCGCCGTCCCGGCCTTCGCGCGGGGCCTGCGGCGGCGAGGACGGCCGCTCCCGCAGCAGCGCGGCGCCGCGCCCGCTCTCGCCTCCCCGGGCCGGGCGCGGAGTGAACGTGCGGAGTCGCAGGCTGCGATGGGGCATCAAGAGAGCGTCTTCCCCTGGGTGAATTCGGCTGTCCGACGTGAGCTTCCACCCCGGAAACGCATGGCACAGCGTGCGCGTTCCCGAGCAGGTTCCTCCCGAACGCTACCTTCCGGCCACGCCCCCGTCCCGAGGGGGCCGTCCAGTGTGCCGGTATCGTTGCTGGCGGTCGGCTGCTTCGTAGGGTTCCCCGTATCCAGGGGCGCGAAGCATTCGTACGAATGTACAAGACCGGGAAAAGCCGAACAGAACCGAGAAAGGGCCTCACCGTGGCCGCCACCCCCGCTGCCCCCGCGGTCAAGCGCCTCGTCGTGCTGGTCTCCGGATCCGGCACCAATCTTCAGGCGCTCCTCGACGAGATCGCGCGCACCGGAGCCGATCGGTACGGCGCCGAGATCGTCGCCGTGGGGGCCGACCGTGACGGCATCGAGGGGCTCGCCCGGGCCGAGCGTGCCGGGCTGCCGACCTTCGTGCGGAAGGTCAAGGACTACGGCACCCGGGACGAGTGGGACGCGGCGCTCGCCGAGGCCGTCGCCGCCCACGAGCCCGACCTCGTCGTCTCCGCCGGGTTCATGAAGATCGTCGGGAAGGAGTTCCTGGCGCGGTTCGGCGGGCGGTTCGTCAACACGCACCCCGCCCTGCTGCCCAGTTTCCCCGGGGCCCACGGCGTGCGCGACGCGCTCGCCTACGGCGCCAGGGTCACCGGCTGCACCGTCCACTTCGTCGACGACGGCGTCGACACCGGCCCGATCATCGCCCAGGGCGTGGTCGAGATCCGGGACGAGGACGACGAGAGCGCGCTGCACGAGCGCATCAAGGAAGTCGAGCGAAGGCTGCTCGTCGAGGTCGTGGGGCGCCTCGCCCGCAACGGCTATCGCATTGAGGGACGAAAGGTAGTTATCCAGTGACCGCCCAGACCAGCGACAGCAGCAGCAAGCGGGCCATCCGTCGCGCGCTCGTCAGCGTCTACGACAAGACCGGGCTGGAAGAGCTTGCGCGGGGGCTGCACGAGGCCGGCGTCCAGCTCGTCTCCACCGGGTCGACGGCCTCCCGGATCGCCGCCGCCGGCGTCCCCGTCACCAAGGTCGAGGAGCTGACCGGCTTCCCCGAGTGCCTGGACGGCCGGGTCAAGACCCTGCACCCGAAGGTGCACGCGGGCATCCTCGCCGACCTGCGGCTGGACAGCCACCGCGAGCAGCTCGCCGAGCTGGGTGTGGAGCCGTTCGACCTCGTCGTCGTCAACCTCTACCCGTTCCGCGAGACCGTCGCCTCGGGCGCGAGCGACGACGAGTGCGTGGAGCAGATCGACATCGGCGGCCCGTCGATGGTCCGCGCCGCCGCCAAGAACCACCCCTCCGTCACCGTGGTCACCAGCCCCGGGCGGTACGCCGACGTCCTCGCGGCCGTCAAGGACGGCGGCTTCGACCTCACCGCCCGCAAGCGGCTCGCCGCCGAGGCCTTCCAGCACACCGCGTCCTACGACGTGGCCGTCGCCTCGTGGTTCGCGCGCGGCTACGCCCCCGTCGACGAGTCGTCGTTCCCCGACTTCCTGGGCGCGACCTTCGCGCGCGAGAACACCCTGCGCTACGGCGAGAACCCGCACCAGCCGGCCGCCCTCTACGTCGACGGCAGGGGAGGCCTCGCCGCCGCCGAGCAGCTGCACGGCAAGGAGATGTCGTACAACAACTACACGGACACGGACGCCGCGCGCCGTGCCGCGTACGACCACGACGAGCCCTGCGTCGCGATCATCAAGCACGCCAACCCCTGCGGCATCGCGGTCGGTTCGGACGTCGCCGAGGCGCACCGGAAGGCGCACGCCTGCGACCCGGTCTCGGCCTACGGCGGTGTGATCGCCGTGAACCGTCCGGTCAGCAAGGAGATGGCCGAGCAGGTCGCGGACATCTTCACCGAGGTCATCGTCGCCCCGGACTACGAGGAGGGGGCCCTCGAAGCCCTCACCAAGAAGAAGAACATCCGCGTCCTGAAGGCCCCGAGCGCGCCCTGCAACCGGGTCGAGGCCAGGCAGATCGACGGCGGTGTCCTGCTCCAGGTCACCGACCGCCTCCAGGCCGACGGCGACGACCCCGCCAACTGGACGCTGGCGTCCGGCGAGGCACTGTCCCCCGAGGAGCTGGCGGACCTCGCCTTCGCCTGGAAGGCCTGCCGGGCCGTCAAGTCCAACGCCATCCTGCTCGCCAAGGACGGCGCCTCGGTCGGCGTCGGCATGGGGCAGGTCAACCGCGTGGACTCCTGCAAGCTCGCCGTCGAGCGGGCCGGTGCGGAGCGCGCGCGGGGCTCCTACGCCGCCTCCGACGCCTTCTTCCCCTTCCCCGACGGCCCCGAGATCCTGATCGGCGCGGGCGTCCGGGCGATCGTCCAGCCGGGCGGCTCGATCCGCGACGAGCAGGTGGTCGAGGCCGCGAAGAAGGCGGGCGTGACGATGTACTTCACGGGTACGCGTCACTTCTTCCACTGACATGCGAGGCGGCCTCCGGCCCTCCCCCGTGGGGGCCGGAGACCGCCGGTCCCTCAGATCAGCAGGGACGCAGGGAGTAGATCGGGTCCCACGTCGCCGTGCCGGACTGGTAGGCCGTGGACGTCCAGCGGACGCTGCCGTCCTGGTTGAAGAACTTCGCGACCGTGCCCGGCGTCTGGTTGTTGACGAACGGGCCGTCGCCGGTCCAGTTCGAGACGGTCCAGGTCTGGCACTTGTAGAAGTCGAAGTCGGTGCCGTTGACGGTCATGCAGAGGTGACCGTAGGCGCAGTTCAGGTCCTTGGCGCCCCTCGTGCCCCGCGGGGCCTTCCGGACGGTCAGTCCGTCGTAGCGGACCCGGTCGGCGGAGGACGAGAGCACCTTCGGGTGCCCGGCGAGGACGTGGTCGGCGACCTGCTGGACGCTGGTGACCCGGGTGCCGTCCGGGCCGCTGTCGGCGACGGCCGCGACCGTGGAGCCGGCGACGAGGGCGGTGGCCGCGACGAGAAGCGCGGCGGGCTTGACGATGTTCACGTGTTCCCCCATGTGAACGGTGCTGCACGAACGGTGTGGTCACTCCGCCGTGGCGGAGTGGTCCTCACCGTCGCAGCGCCCGCCGCCCGCCGGTACCTGTGAAGTCTCAGGGTCACTTCTTGCCGGAGGGCGCGTATTCCTTGAGGTAGTGGGCGACACGGGCGCAGTAGTCGCGGTACTTCGGGGGAACTCCGCCCGTGTCGTTCACCTTCTCCACCGACGTGCGGTAGCCGGCGGAGACCAGCACCCGTTTGTCCCCGGGCAGGCCGGACTTCAGATGGTTGTCGATGTAGCACAGGTAGCGGCCCATGGCCGGGACGGAGACGGAAGGAGACAGCGGTGGCGTGGGGGTCGCGGACGCGGGGACGCCGTCGTCCCGCATCCACCAGCGCAGGATGGCGGGGGTCCAGCGGGCGATGCCGAACTCCTGCTTGCCGGGGTCGGAGAGGTTCGGGTCGAAGTCGCTCTCGGACTTCAGCATCGCCGCGATGAGCGCGGGCGTCACATCGGGCTCGGAACAGGCGTGGGCGGAGTCCACGATCAGACGGCGGTACTGCACCGGAACGCCTTGGTCGGTACGGAGTTCGGAGGCGCCGTAACGCGCCTGGGCGGCGGCCCGCGCGGCACTGACGCCGCTCCCGTCCGAGCCTGCGTGCGTGCTCCCGTCGTCGGTCAGGACACTGACGCCGTAGGCGAGGGCCGCGGCGGCGACGACGCCCGCGACCGCCGCCGGCAGGCGCCTGCGGCGCCGGAGCAGGCGCGGCAGGCGGGGCAGGCGCGACGGATCGCCCGTGCCCGCCGCCGCCTCGACCCGGCGCAGCAACGGCTCCGTCGTGATGCGGTCCGCGTGCGTACGGGCCAGGCAGTCGCGGACGATCTCCCGCCAGGCGTCGGGGAGTTCGGGCGACAGGCGCAGCTCGTCGGTGCCGCGCGCGTAGCTCGTCGCCGCGTCGCGGCGGGCCGTCGCGGTCGCGCCGGGCAGCGGGAAGGCGCCGGTGAGGACGAGGTGGGCGAGCACGCCGAAGGCCCAGACGTCGGCCGAGGGGCGGATGCGCCGGCCGCGGTCGCCGATCTCCGCCCACAGCAGCTCGGGCGGGGTGTAGTCGGGGGTGGAGAAGGCGGGGGTGTAGGCGTGGGTGCCCTCCAGCTCGGCGGCCATGTTGAAGTCGCCCAGCCGGGCCGAACCGTCCGCCATGAGCAGGACGTTGGCCGGTTTCAGGTCTCCGTGGACCCAGCCCGCCGCGTGCAGCTGGGCCAGACCCTCGCAGATCTGGGCGAGCAGGGCGGGGCCGGCGTCCGGGCGCGGGGCGGCGGAGAGCAGGACGGACAGGGACCCCTCGGCCTTCTCCAGGACGAGGACCGTGGCGCCGTCGAGGACGGGGCGGCCGGGGTCGTCCACGACGAGCGTGTCGTACATACGGAGCAGACGCGGCCGCTCCAGGCGTCGGTACAGCGTGACCTCGCGCTCCACGAGCTCGCGCAGATGGGACAGTTGGCGCGGGGTGTTGGTGCCGGTCGGCAGGAACTTCAGCGCGGCGGAGTCGGGGAGGTCCGGCGACCGCTCGGTGCGGCGGGCCGTGTAGACGCTGCCGAAGGCGCCCGTCGCGATCGGCTCGCGCACCTCCCAGACGCCGACCCGGTAGCCCTTGGGGACGGGGACGGCGTACGGCTCGGTCACCGGGCCGCCCGGCTCGCGGAGCCGGACAGGACGACGAGGTCGTCCTCCCGCACCACGTCGAAGCGGAGCGCCAGCGAGACCAGGGACTCCTTCTTGCCGTTGAGGCGGGGTCCCGGATCGGCGCTCTCCGGACCGGGTTTGAGGCGCAGCTTCACGGCCAGGTAGTCGATGTTCCACTGCACCGAGGTGCGCGAGGCGGCCGGCCAGGCGGGGCGCAGCCGGTCCACGACCTGGTCGACCGTGGGCAGCGGGGCGTGCGGGTCGCCGCGCAGCCGCGATTCGCACAGGGCGGCCAGGACGGCGAAGTAGCGCTTCGTACGGTCGACGGAGAACGCGGCCGCGGTGGCCTCGCCGTCCGGCTCCGCGTCGTCGTCCAGATAGTCGTGGCGCGGCGCCCACACCTCGACGGGCAGCAGATCGCCGGCGGCGGGCAGGACGATCCGGGAGAACTCGAAGGGGACGGGCGCGTCGAGGCGGCCCGGGCCGACCTTGATGTGCTCGCCGGCGCCCTCGGGGTTCTCCACGACGTACGTCTGCCGCGCGGACAGGTTGCTCAGTATCCAGAACGTGCCCTGCGCGACGATCTCGCCCGCCCGGCGCGAGACCCCGTCGTGCGGGATCGGCAGACCGCTGCCGGGGGCGCGCCCGAAACTGAGGCGCTCGCCGGGGGCGAGCCGGATCTGCTGGCGGTCGTCCTCCGTGGTCGGCGGAGGTACGACGATGATGCTGTACACGGTGTGTCTCCCCGTGCCTGACGGTTAGCCGGGTCGGACAGTACGGCTACCCCGGGCAGCCTAGGCGGACACACGAGGACCGCGCCTCCCCCTTGACGGGTGAGACGCGGCCCTCGTGGTGAATGGCGCGAACTGTACGGTCGCGTGGGTCAGTAGCTGGGTCGGTTGAACCAGTAGCTGCCGCCCTTGTTGGCGCAGAACACGATGATCAGGATGCCGAGCACCAGGCTGATCAGGGCGAATATGTTGGCGCCGAGCAGGCTGAGCACGCTGAACAGCGTGACGAGCGAGGCATAGACGATCGCCGAGACACGGGCGCCGCCGCGGCCGGTGGAGAACTTCACGGCGGTGAAGACCGCCCAGAAGGCGAAGGCCAGGACGATGACGCCGAAGCCGATCATCACGCCCGCGCCGATGCTGGCGGCCTTGTCGGCGTCCGACGAGGAGACGCTGCTGTCCGACGACATGACGTCGCTGATCCGCTTGGCGAACCAACTGCTGGCCACCATCATCACCACACCGCCGATCGCCTGGCAGCCGCCCAGGATGTACAGGAACACGCGCGCGGCCTTCACTCCGCCCGGCATCACGGCGGGGGCGGCGGGGTAGCCGAAACCGGGCTGCTGGACCGGCGGCGCCGCCGGGTAGCCGTACCCCGGCTGCTGGCCCTGCGGGTAGCCGTAGCCCTGCTGCTGGGGCGGGCCGTACGGGTTGTTCGGGTCGCCGTAGCTCATGGCGGTGTTCCTCCGTTTGGTCGAGTGCGGGGACGAGGCGCGGCACTCGCACGGAGGAAGCGTTTCTACAGATGCGGTCCGTCCCCCCGATGAGCTGCCCGCTGCACTGTGTCCTCATCGTTCTTGACCGGATATGGCCTTGTCCAGCCGAGGAGTGGAGGTGTTGTGCAAGTGCAACACAGTTGATCAACAGTTGGGCGGGATGGTACGTCGACCGGGCACCCGGATTGGAACCGGGGGCGGGTCATCCGCGAGGATGGGGGTATGAGCGCCCAGATTCTCGATGGCAAGGCCACCGCAGCCGCGATCAAGTCCGATCTGACCGCCCGCGTGGCGGCGCTGAAGGAGAAGGGCGTCACGCCCGGCCTCGGCACGATCCTGGTCGGGGACGACCCCGGCAGCCAGAAGTACGTCGCCGGCAAGCACCGCGACTGCGCGCAGGTCGGCATCGCCTCCATCCAGCGCGAACTGCCCGCCACCGCCTCGCAGGAGGAGATCGAGGCGGTCGTCCGCGAGCTCAACGAGGACCCGGCCTGCACCGGCTACATCGTCCAGCTGCCGCTGCCCAGGGGCATCGACGAGAACCGCGTCCTGGAGCTGATGGACCCGGCCAAGGACGCCGACGGCCTGCACCCGATGAACCTCGGCCGCCTCGTCCTCGGCGAGCCCGCGCCGCTGCCCTGCACCCCCAACGGCATCCTCACCCTGCTGCGCCGCCACGGCGTCGAGATCAAGGGCGCCGAGGTCGTCGTCGTCGGGCGGGGCGTGACCATCGGGCGGCCGATGCCGCTGCTGCTCACCCGGCGCAGCGAGAACGCCACGGTGACCCAGTGCCACACCGGCACCCGCGATCTGCCCGCCCACCTCAAGCGGGCCGACATCATCATCGCGGCGGCCGGCTCCCCGCACCTGATCCGCGCCGAGGACGTCAAGCCGGGCGCCGCCGTGCTGGACGTCGGTGTCTCCCGCAACGCCGAGGGCAAGATCGTCGGCGACGTCCACCCGGACGTGACCGAGGTGGCCGGCTGGATCTCCCCGAACCCCGGCGGTGTCGGCCCGATGACCCGGGCGCTCCTGCTGGTCAACGTGGTCGAGGCGGCGGAGCGCAGTGCCGGCCGATGACGCCCGCGCGGGGGCCCTCACCCGCGCCGGCCGCGAGCCGCACCGGGATTCCGGGGAGCGGCCCGGGAGGACCACGCGCCGCTTTCCGCGGATCACCCGGGACACCGCCAGGCCCGAGGGCGGTGGCCGGGCCGCGTCGGGTGCCTCGCCGGCCCCCGCCCGCCAGTGGCCGATGCTGGTCGTGGTGGGCACGGTCGCGCTCGGCCTGCTGCTGACCGCGCTCGGCACGTTCCGCTCCGGCACCCTGCTGATCGGCGCCGCGCTGCTGGCCGGTGCGGGCATGCGCTGGTTCCTGCCGAGCGTCGGGATGCTCGCCGTCCGCTCCCGGTTCACGGACATCGTCACCTACGGCGTCCTCGGCCTCGCGATCGTCCTGTTCGCGATGATGGTCCAGCCGCATCCGTGGTTGCACGTCCCGTTCCTGAAGGATCTCCTGCACGTCACGCTCAGCAACACGTAGCGGCGCCCGGTCGCTCCGGCTTCCGCGGTGCCGCGCGCCGTCCGTGCCCCCGCGCGCTCCCACTGCGGGAACTGGGATCCTTAGGCACGGCATCCTTGTGGGTAGCCAGGACGGGACGTGCCGGGGGAGAGCAAGGGGGGAAGCGATGCCTCGTTGGAAGGACCTGCCCGAGGATCTGGACCCGCAGATCAAGGAATTCACCAGCCAGATACGGCGGTTGGTGGACCGCAGCGGGCTGAGCGTCGCCGCGCTGGCCGACCGTACGGGCTACAGCAAGACGTCCTGGGAGCGTTACCTGGGCGGCCGGCTCCTCGCGCCGAAGGGCGCGGTCGTCGCGCTCGCCGAGGTGACCGGCACCAGTCCCGTCCATCTGACCACGATGTGGGAGCTGGCCGAACGCGCCTGGAGCCGCGCGGAGATGCGGCACGACCGCACCATGGAGGCGATCCGGATCTCCCAGGCCCGCGCGGCACTGGGCGACTTCGGCGCGGCGGAGGCCACCGGGGGGCCGTCGGGGCAGGGGCTGCCGGGCCTGTCCGGCCGGAAGAACGGCAGCGCCACGGCGACCCCGGGCATCGCCGGACCGGCCGGTGTGTCGCCGACGATTCCCGTGCAGCCCTCCGGACCGGACGCGGACGTCCGGGACGGGACGGGACGCCGTGCGGGCGGTGGCGCGGGCAGCGGCCTCGCCGACGGCTCGGGCAGCGGCGGCGGTTCGCCCGAGAGCGCGGACGCCGGCTCCGAAGCGGCTTCGGGCCGCGGCTCCGTGAACTCCTGGGGCCTGGCCGGGTATCAGGGCCCGTCCAGGACGAGCGCCCGGCCCGGCACGGGCCCGGGGGCCGGCTCCGCCGCCGGCTCCGGCTCGAGCTCCGCCCCCGCCGCCGGCTTCGGTGTCGGGGCCGGGGTGCGGGGCAGCGGGGTGGCCGGCGGGGCCGCCCCGACGCCGGGCGGCCCGGCGTCGCACGACGCCGCCCGGGCGCCCCGGCCCGCCGAGGGGGGCGGCAGGCGACAGCAGGTGACGATGTTCCTCGCGGGGCTGGTCGGCGTGCTCGTCATCATCGGCGGCGTCTTCTTCTTCACCCACCGCGACGGCGCCAAGCACCCGGACGCGGCCAGGCCGCCGTCGCCCACGGCCGACCGGAACACGAGCCCGCCGCCCGGGGTCAAGTGCGCCGGCTCCGCGTGCACCGGCAAGGACGCCGAGGCCATGGGGTGCAGCGGCGACCTGGTGAGCACCGCCAGGACCGCCGCCGTCGGCGCCGCCACCCTGGAGGTCCGCTACAGCAAGGCCTGCGGCGCCGCCTGGGGCCGGATCACCGGCGCCACGCAGGGCGACAAGGTGGAGGTCTCGGCCGGCACGGTCCGCCAGTCGGGGGAGATCACCGCCGTGGGCGACGCCATCGCGTACACCCCGATGGTCGCCGTGAAGGACGCGGCCCAGGCGAAGGCGTGCGCGACCCTCGCCTCCGGGCGGAGGGGGTGCACGAGGTGACGGGCCGACGGGGTGCACACCGTGCCGAAACGGGGGAAGTCGCGCCCGCGTGACATCCTGCGGGTGAAATTCCGGTACGGCGTGCATGGCCCGGGGAATCCTGGGCACGCGAACGGTACCCCCACGGGAGTCCGGTGAGCCGGTACCTCCCCCATCGGCGGCCGCCTTCCGTCCCCCTCTCCCGGACCGGCGGCCGCCGCTTCGTTCGGCCGGGCCGGGGCCAGGTCGGCGCTGGTACAGGGCAGTTCGCGGCGGGACCGGAACGGGATGACGGCCGGGTTTCCGTCGAGTGGCCGCCTTGTGGGGCGAGCCACACGGCCCGGTACGTCTCGCATGCCGGATGCGCGATAGCCTGACCGCTGGATCGATCTCTTGACGCCAAGAGATCGATCATCCGCCCGGGGCCGGGAAGCCCCACCGCCAGCTGTCCTTACGGAGAACGCCATGACCCGCACTCCCGTGAACGTCACCGTCACCGGCGCGGCCGGCCAGATCGGTTACGCCCTGCTCTTCCGCATCGCCTCCGGCCAGCTGCTCGGCGCGGACGTGCCGGTCAAGCTGCGCCTCCTGGAGATCACGCCCGCGCTGAAGGCCGCCGAGGGCACCGCCATGGAGCTGGACGACTGTGCCTTCCCGCTGCTGCAGGGCATCGAGATCTCCGACGACCCGAACGTCGCCTTCGACGGCGCCAACGTAGCCCTGCTCGTCGGCGCCCGCCCCCGCACCAAGGGCATGGAGCGCGGTGACCTGCTGGAGGCCAACGGCGGCATCTTCAAGCCGCAGGGCAAGGCCATCAACGACCACGCCGCGGACGACATCAAGGTCCTCGTCGTCGGCAACCCGGCCAACACCAACGCGCTCATCGCGCAGGCCGCCGCGCCGGACGTCCCGGCCGAGCGCTTCACCGCGATGACCCGCCTCGACCACAACCGCGCGCTGACCCAGCTCGCGAAGAAGACGGGCACCACGGTCGCCGACATCAAGCGCCTGACCATCTGGGGCAACCACTCCGCCACCCAGTACCCGGACATCTTCCACGCCACGGTCGCCGGCAAGAACGCCGCCGAGACCGTGAACGACGAGAAGTGGCTGGCCGACGAGTTCATCCCGACCGTCGCCAAGCGCGGTGCCGCGATCATCGAGGCCCGTGGCGCGTCCTCCGCCGCGTCCGCCGCCAACGCCGCCATCGACCACGTGCACACCTGGGTCAACGGCACGGCCGAGGGCGACTGGACCTCCATGGGCATCCCGTCGGACGGCTCCTACGGCGTCCCGGAGGGCCTCATCTCCTCCTTCCCGGTCACCACCAGGAACGGCGCGTACGAGATCGTCCAGGGCCTGGAGATCAGCGAGTTCTCCCGCACCCGCATCGACGCGTCCGTGCAGGAGCTGGTGGAGGAGCGCGAGGCGGTTCGCGCGCTCGGCCTCATCTGAGCGACGCTCCCGGCGAGTTCGCCGCGGCGACCCCGTACGACCAGAGGCCCCGGAGCATTCCGGGGCCTCTGGCCATGTGCTGCGTGCTACGTGCTGTGCGCCCTGTGCGGGTGTGCTCAGCGCACGTCGACGTAGTCGTAGGCGTCGGCGACGGACGAGGTGCTGTTGCCCGCGTAGTGGAAGCGCCAGGTGCCGTCCGCCGAGGCGGTGACCGTGGTCTTCAGGTAGCCGCTGGACGACGACGTGACCGTCTTGACGGTGCTGTAGGAGCTCGCGCCCGCCTTCTTGAACTGCAGCTGGACGGGCTGGCTGCCGTAGCCGTAGTACTTCAGGTAGGTCCAGCTCGCCCGGTTCAGCGTGCCGGTGACCGTGATGGTCCTGCCCTTGGAGACCGGCTCCGGGCTCGCGTCGAAGCCGCTGAAGCCGGCGGCGCGCTTCACCCAGTGGTTCTTGTACGTGTTCTTCTGGATGTAGTCGGAGTCGTTGCCGACCGCCCACGCGGCGACGTTCCACCTGCCGTTCAGGGAGCTGTCGTACAGGTCGCTGGTGGGATCGACCGTAATGGTGATCTTGCACGTGGCGGCGGTGGCGCTCCACTTGTCGCACGTGGCGTCCTGGTCCGTGGCGAGGACGCCGTCCACGTCGGGGTTGTCGCCGTCGAGGGTGGTGCCGTGCCACAGGAAGGCGCCGGCGGTGTAGATGCCGGACGGGTCGTTCGCGGTCACGTAGATGGTGAAGGACTTCTTGCCGACGCCCACGACGAGGTCCGTGCCGGCGTTGACGGTGACCTTGGTGATCTTGGTGTCGCCCTGCACGTCGTCGGCCGGGACAGCGGCCACGGAGGGCGCCGCCGCCAGCTTCGCGGCGGTGCCCGCCGGATTGTCGGCCGCGTGCGCGGCCGGGGCGACGAGAGAGGTGAGCGCCACGGCACCGGACACGGTCGCGGTGGCCAGGCTGGCTCGAATGCGCATCTGCGTTCCCCAAATGGACAGCGTGTCGCACGCTCAGTGGGGGTTGCGTGGCGGCACGGCAGTGATGTGGAGCCTGTTGGCTCGGATGCGGAGACTCGCGAAGGTAAGAAACAGTTGTACGCGAGGTGAAGGAATTCCAAGCGTGGGGTGGCCGCGCCTTCGGCCCTCACCCGTTCGCGGCGCGTGCGAGGCGCCCCGGCGCCGCCGCTCCTAGCGTGGCCCCCATGACGACCGCCCCCGCTTCCCCCGCCTCCCCGCCGGCCGCCGCCCCCTCGGCCGTTCAGCCCGTCGGGTACTGGACCTGGGTCGCCCATCAGGCCGTTGTGCGCCATCTGCGCGGCGCGCTGGCCGGGATCGATCTCACGCAGCCGCAGTGGTGGGTCCTGAAGGACATCGCCGCCGAACACGCTCCCCGGACCCGGGCCGAGCTCCAGAACCGCCTGGCCGCGCACCTCGACGCCGGACCGGAGGAGATCGGCCGGGCGATCGACGCCCTGACCGCACGGGCGTGGCTGAGCGCCGACGAGGCCGGGCGGGTGCGCGCGACCGACGCCGGACGCGCGGCCACCCGGCGTGCCGTCGACGTCCTCAAGCGGGTACGCGCCGAGATCCATGCCGGCGTTCCGGAGGAGGACTACGCCACCACGCTGGACGTCCTGCGCCGCATGATCCGCAACCTCGGCGGCCAGGCCGAGCTGTCTCCCTGACCGGTCCGGTTCAACCGCCCGCCTTTTGTCCCTTTTCGGCCGCATTTTCAGTGACGCGGCGCACTTTCGGTCACTGATTACGCATGCCTTTCGTGAGCCCGGGGCAGGCGGACGCGGTCCCCGAGCGTGGCAGCTGTGTGACGCAGGGGCATGGATCAGGAACGGAAGGCAACACCGATCATGGCGAACGGAACGGCACGACAGGCCCAGGCGACCATCCACGCGGGGGGCGAGTGGCTGGCGGCGGTCTCGGGTGCGACACGCGAGATCCTGGACCCCGCGGACGCCCGGCCGTTCGCCGTGGTCGCCGAGGGTGACGAGAAGGATGCGGAAAGGGCCGTCGCGGCGGCCCGGCAGGCTTTCGACCAGGGGCCATGGCCCGCCACCCCCGTCGCCGAGCGCGCCGCCCTGCTGCGCCGCGTCGCCGACCTGCTCGTGCGCGACCGCGAGGCGCTCGGCCTGCTGGAGAGCCGGGACGCGGGCAAGACCGTGGAAGAGGGGCGCGTCGACATCGACTGCGTCGCCGACGCCTTCCGCTACTTCGCCGGCCTGGTCGCCGCCGAGGCGCCCGGCCGGGTCGTGGACGCGGGCTCCAGCGACGTCCACAGCGTCGTCGTGCACGAGCCCGTCGGCGTCTGTGCGCTCATCACGCCCTGGAACTACCCGCTGCTCCAGGCCAGTTGGAAGGTCGCCCCGGCGCTCGCGGCCGGCAACACCTTCGTGCTCAAGCCCAGCGAGATCACCCCGATGACCACCATCGCGCTGATCGGGCTGCTGGCCGAGGCCGGGCTGCCCGACGGCGTGGCGAACCTCGTCACCGGCCCCGGCCACACTGTCGGCGCCCGGCTCGCCGAGCACCCCGACGTCGACCTGGTCTCCTTCACCGGCGGCCTGGTCAGCGGCGTCAAGGTGGCCCAGGCCGCCGCGCCCACCGTGAAGAAGGTCGCGCTCGAACTCGGCGGGAAGAACCCCAACGTCGTCTTCGCCGACGCCTGCGCCACGGACGAGGGCTTCGACACGGCCGTCGACCAGGCGCTCAACGCCGCCTTCATCCACAGCGGCCAGGTCTGCTCGGCCGGCTCCCGGCTCATCGTCGAGGAGTCGGTCCGAGACCGCTTCGTCACCGAACTCGCCCGACGGGCCCAGAAGATCAGGCTCGGGCGCGGCACCGCCGACGGCGTCGAGTGCGGCCCGCTCGTCTCCGCGCAGCAGCGCGAGAAGGTGGAGGGCTACGTGGCCTCCGCGCTCGCCGAGGGCGCGGTGCTGCGCTGCGGCGGCAGGCGGCCGGAGCCGAGCGAGGTCCGCCCGGAGTCCGGGTACTTCTACGAGCCCACGATCCTCGACGCCTGCCACCGCGACATGAAGGTCGTCCGGGAGGAGGTCTTCGGACCCGTCCTCACCGTCGAGACCTTCCGCACCGAGGACGAGGCCGTCCGGCTCGCCAACGACACCGAGTACGGCCTCGCGGGCGCCGTCTGGACCGTCGACGCGGGCCGGGCCCGCCGGGTCGCGGGGCGGCTGCGCCACGGCACGGTCTGGATCAACGACTTCCACCCCTACCTCCCGCAGGCGGAGTGGGGCGGCTTCGGCAGGAGCGGCACCGGCCGCGAGCTGGGTCCCGCCGGACTCGCCGAGTATCGCGAGGCCAAGCACGTCTACCAGAACCTCGCGCCCCGGCCCGTGCGCTGGTTCGCCGGCTGACCCCCTCAACGCCCCCACGCAGCAAGTCCGTTCGGAGTACCCCCATGTCCCACACCCCCTCTCACCTCTACGACTACGTCGTCATCGGCGGCGGCACGGCCGGCTCGGTCATCGCCTCCCGCCTCACCGAGAACCCCGACGTCACCGTCGCCGTCATCGAGGGCGGCCCCACCGACGTCGACCGCGACGACGTGCTCACCCTGCGCCGCTGGATGGGCCTGCTCGGCGGCGACCTCGACTACGACTACCCGACCGTCGAGCAGCCGCGCGGCAACTCCCGCATCCGGCACAGCCGCGCCCGCGTCCTCGGCGGCTGCTCCTCGCACAACACCCTGATCTCCTTCAAGCCGCTGCCGTCCGACTGGGACGAGTGGGAGGAGGCCGGCGCCAAGGGCTGGGGCGCCGTACCGATGGAGGCGTACTTCGCCCGGCTCAAGAACAACATCGTCCCGGTCGACGAGAAGGACCGCAACGCCATCGCCCGCGACTTCGTCGACGCCGCCCAGGCGGCGCTCGGCGTCCCGCGCGTCGAGGGCTTCAACAAGAAGCCCTTCACCGAGGGCGTCGGCTTCTTCGACCTCGCCTACCACCCCGAGAACAACAAGCGCTCCTCCGCCTCGGTGGCGTACCTGCACCCGGTGATGGACGAGCGCCCCAATCTCCACCTCTTCCTGGAGACGTGGGCGTACCGGCTGGAGCTGGACGGCACCCGCGCCGACGGCGTGCACGTGCGCACCAAGGACGGCGAGGAACTGCTGATACGCGCCCGCAGCGAGGTCGTGCTCTGCGCCGGCGCCGTCGACTCCCCGCGCCTGCTCATGCACTCGGGCATCGGCCCGCGCCAGGACCTGGAGGCCCTCGGCATCCCGGTCGTCCACGATCTGCCGGGCGTCGGCGAGAACCTCCTCGACCACCCCGAGTCGGTCATCGTCTGGGAGACCCACGGGCCGATCCCGGAGAACTCCGCGATGGACTCCGACGCGGGCCTGTTCGTGCGCCGCGACCCCGAGCACGCGGGCCCGGACCTGATGTTCCACTTCTACCAGATCCCGTTCACGGACAACCCGGAGCGCCTCGGCTACGAACGCCCCGCGTACGGCGTCTCGATGACCCCGAACATCCCCAAGCCGAAGTCCCGCGGCCGGCTGTACCTGACCAGCGCCGACCCCGAGGTCAAGCCCGCGCTGGACTTCCGGTACTTCACCGACGAGGACGACTACGACGGCCGGACCCTGGTCGACGGCATCCGCATCGCCCGCGAGATCGCGAAGTCCGAGCCGCTGGCCGGGTGGCTGGCGCGCGAGGTCGCCCCCGGCCCGGAGGTCACCGGCGACGAGGAGCTGAGCGAGTACGCCCGCAAGGTCGCGCACACCGTCTACCACCCGGCCGGCACCTGCAGGATGGGTGCCGCCGACGACGAACTCGCCGTGGTGGACCCGGAGTTGAAGATCCGGGGCATGCAGGGCATCCGGATCGCCGACGCGTCCGTCTTCCCGACGATGACCGCCGTGAACCCGATGATCGGGGTGCTGATGGTCGGGGAGAAGGCCGTCGATCTGATCGGGGAGAAGGCCGTCGAGCTGGGCGGTGATGCCCGATGAGCGCCACCGTCCCCACGCGCAAGCCGCCCACCGCCACCGACGCCGACGCGCCCGTCTTCTCCGTCTCCGGTCTGTGGAAGGTCTTCGGCCCGAAGGCCGAGCGCGTCCCCGCCGACGCCGAGCTCACCGCACTGGACCCCGCCGACCTGCGCGCCCGCACCGGCTGCACGGCCGCCGTCCGGGACGTCTCCTTCGACGTCCGCAAGGGCGAGGTCTTCGTCGTCATGGGCCTGTCCGGCTCCGGCAAGTCCACCCTGGTGCGCTGTCTGACCCGGCTCATCGAGCCGACCGCCGGCACGATCGCCATCGACGGCGAGGACGTCCGCGCCATGGACAAGACCCGGCTGCGCGAACTGCGCCGGCACCGCGCCGCGATGGTCTTCCAGCACTTCGGCCTGCTCCCGCACCGCACCGTCCTCGACAACGTCGCCTACGGCCTGGAGATCCAGGGCATCGGCAGGGCCGAGCGCCGCGCCCGCGCCGCCGAGGTCGTCAAGAAGGTCGGCCTGGAGGGCATGGAGCAGCGCCGCCCCAGCCAGCTCTCCGGCGGCCAGCGCCAACGCGTGGGTCTGGCACGGGCGTTGGCGGTCGACCCCGAGGTGCTGCTCTTCGACGAGCCGTTCAGCGCCCTCGACCCGCTCATCCGCCGCGACATGCAGGACGAGGTGGCCCGGCTGCACCGCGAGGAGGGCCGCACGATGGTCTTCATCACCCACGACCTCGCCGAGGCCCTCAAGCTCGGCGACCGGATCGCCCTGATGCGCGACGGCAAGGTCGTCCAGCTGGGCACCCCGGAGGAGATCGTCGGCTCCCCGGCCGACGACTACGTGCGCGAGTTCGTCCGGGACGTCCCGCGCGAGCAGGTCATGACGGTCCGCACCGCCATGCGCCCGGCCGCCTCCGACGAGGACGGCGGCCCGGCCGTACGCCCCGACGCCACCGTCGCCGAGGCCATCGAGGCCGTCGCCCGGGCGGGCGCCCCGGCCCGCGTGATGGACGAGGGCAGGTGCCTGGGCGTCGTCGACCACGAGCGTCTGCTGGACGTGGTCGCCGGCGTCACGGACCTGCCGAGCAGCACCCCGGAGGCCGTCTGATGGCAGCGCTCACCGTGTCGGCCGCCCGCGGCGCCACACCCAAGATGCTCAGGAGCCGGGCCGCGGGCAAGCTCCTGCTGCTCGCCCTCCTCACCGCGGTCCTGCTGCCCGTCCTCGGCCGCTGGGGCAACGGCGCCTGGCCGCACGAGCTGACCGTAAGTCTGGCCAAGCCGCTCACGTCGGCCAGTAACTGGGTCATCGACAACCGGGACAGCCACCCCCTGTTCCTGTACTTCTTCGGCTACATCAGCAACGCCGTCGTCCTCTGCGTCCGCGCCGTCTACCTCACCCTGCTCGCCCTGGGCTGGACCGGCGTCACGGTCCTCGGCGCGCTGGTCGCCTGGCGCGTCGCCGGGGTCCGGCTCGCCGCCGGCACGGCCGCCGCCTTCCTGGCGTGCGGCGCGCTCGGCATGTGGGTGCCGACCATGCAGACCCTCGCGCTGATGGTCGCGGCCGTGCTCGCGTCCGTGCTCGTGGGCGTGCTGCTCGGCCTCGCCGCCGGGCTCTCCGACCGCCTCGACCGCGCCCTGCGCCCGGTCCTGGACACCATGCAGGTGCTCCCGGCCTTCGCCTACCTCCTCCCCGTCGTCCTGGTCTTCGGCATCGGCGTCCCCGCGGCCGTGCTCGCCACCGTCGTCTACGCCGCCCCGCCGATGGCCCGCCTCACCTCGCTCGGCCTGCGCGGCGCCGACCCCGAAGTCCTGGAGGCCGTGGAGTCACTCGGCGCCACCCGCCGCCAGCGGCTGCTGACCGCCCGGATCCCGCTGGCCCGGGGGGAACTGCTGCTCGGCCTCAACCAGACGATCATGATGGCGCTGTCCATGGCCGTCATCGCCTCGGTCATCGGCGCCGGCGGCCTCGGCGACCGCGTCTACCAGGCCCTCGCCTCCGTCGACGTCGGCCAGGCCCTCGCGGCCGGCATCCCGATCGTGCTGCTCGCGATCGTCCTGGACCGCGTGACCGCGGCCGCGGGCGAGGACCGCAGGGCACAGACGGCACTGACGGCGCCGCCCGGGACGCCGCGCACCATCGGCTGGGTGTACGCCCTCGCCGTCACCGCGGCCGTCGCCCTCGCCGCCCGTCTGCTGCACGGCCTGAACTGGCCCACCGGCTGGACCCTCGGCATCGCCGCGCCGGTCAACAGCGCCGTCGACTGGATGACCGCCCACCTCTACTCCGGCGTCCCGGTCATCGGCGGCACCGCCGACTGGGCCGGCCACTTCACCACCTGGGTCCTGGACCCGGTCCGCGGCGGCCTGCAGTGGCTGCCCTGGTGGTCCGTGCTGCTGATCGTCGCCGCGCTGGCCTGGCTGATCGGCACCTGGGCCACCGCCGTGACCGCCGTCCTCGCGATGGCCGCGATCGGCGTGCTCGGCGTCTGGGACCCGGCCCTCGACACCCTCTCGCAGGTACTGGCCGCCGTCGCCGTCACCCTGGTCCTCGGCTTCGCGACCGGCATCGCCGCCGCCCGCAGCGACCGCGTCGACCGCGCCCTGCGCCCGGTCCTGGACGTCTTCCAGACGATGCCGCAGTTCGTGTACCTGATCCCGGTCGTCGCGCTGTTCGGCGTCGGCCGCGCCCCGGCCGTGGCCGCCGCCGTCGTCTACGCCCTCCCGGCCGTCGTCCGGATCACCGCACAGGGCCTGCGCCAGGTCGACCCGGCCGCGCTGGAGTCGGCGCGCTCGCTCGGCGCGACCGGCCGCCAGCAGCTGTGGCAGGTCCAGCTCCCGCTCGCCCGCCGCTCGTTGCTGCTCGCCGTCAACCAGGGCGTCGTCCTGGTGCTCGCCGTCGTCATCATCGGCGGCCTGGTCGGCGGCGGCGCCCTCGGTTACAACGTCGCCTTCGGCCTCGCCCAGGGCGACCTCGCCACCGGCCTGGTGGCCGGTGCCGCCATCGTCTGCCTGGGCCTGATGCTGGACCGGGTGACCCAGCCGACCGAACGCCGCGCGACGAAGGGAGCCTGACATGCGCGTACGTACGACCGTCCCGGCCGCCCTCGCCGTCCTGGGGCTCGCCACCGGCTGCGGCGCCGCCGACATGACCAAGCAGGCCTCGCCGTTCGCCAACGCCCAGGGCACGAAGTCCGTGACCCTGTCCGTGCAGTCCTGGGTGGGCGCGCAGTCCAACGTGGCCGTCGCCCAGTACCTGCTGGAGCACCGGCTCGGCTACCGCGTCGACACCGTCCAGGTCGACGAGGTGCCCGCGTGGGACGCGCTCAGCCAGGGCCGTGTCGACGCGATCCTCGAGGACTGGGGCCACCCGGACCAGGAGAAGCGGTACGTCGAGGACAAGAAGACCATCGCCCGCGCGGGCGACCTCGGGGTGACCGGCCACATCGGCTGGTTCGTGCCGACCTACCTGGCGAAGCAGCACCCCGACATCACCGACTGGAAGAACCTGAACAAGTACGCCGGCCTCTTCCGCACCCCGGAGAGCGGCGGCAAGGGCCAGCTGATGGACGGCTCCCCGTCCTACGTCACCAACGACAAGGCCCTGGTCGGCAATCTGAAGCTGGACTACCAGGTGGTCTTCGCCGGTTCCGAGGCCGCCCAGATCACCCAGATGAAACAGTCCGCCAAGGAGAAGAAGCCCTTCCTGACCTACTGGTACTCGCCGCAGTGGCTGTTCAAGAAGGTCCCCATGACGGAGGTGAAGCTGCCGCCGTACAAGGACGGCTGCGACGCGGACACGGCGAAGGTCGCCTGCGCCTACCCGCACACCCCGCTGCAGAAGTACCTCAACGCGGACTTCGCGAAGTCCGGCGGCAAGGCGGCGGCCTTCCTGAAGAAGTTCCGGTGGACGACGGAGGACCAGAACGAGGTCTCCCTGATGATCGCCGACCAGAAGATGTCCCCGCAGGACGCGGCGAAGAAGTGGGTGGACAGCCACCCCGACGTGTGGAGGAAGTGGCTGTCCTGAACCGCCCTACTCCGCCTGCCGTTTCACCAGCTGTTCGGCCATCCCCTGCAGCGCCAGCGCCGCCCAGCGCTGCAGCCCCGGTCCGAACGTGATGCGCGTGGCCCCGAGTTCGCCGAGTCCGGCGGGCGAGGGGCCGCCGCCGTCCAGGTGGCCGTGGACGTTGATCGGGCCCTGGATCCCGGCGCGCAGCAGGGGCAGCACGTCGGCCGGGGCGAGGATCGGATAGACGCAGTCCGCGCCCGCCGCCACGTACAACGCGGCCCGCTCGATGGCCCGTTCGGGATCCTTCTCGCCGCGGAGGAAGGTGTCGACGCGGGCGTTGAGGAACAGCCGGTCGCCCGCGGCCGCGCGGAACTCGGCGAGGAACTCGGCCTGCTCGTGCGGGTCCTTCAGGACGCCCCCGTCCGAGTCCTCGAGGTTGCAGCCGACGGCCCCCGCCTCCAGCAGCCGCTCCACGATCTCCCGCGGCGCGAGCCCGTACCCGGCCTCGATGTCCGCCGACACCGGCACGTGCACGGCCCGGGTGATCCGGGCGACCGCGGCGAACATCTCGTCCGCCGGGACGGCCCCGTCCTCGTACCCGAGCGACGCGGCGACGCCCGCGCTCGGCGTGGCCAGCGCCGGGAAGCCGGCCGCCACGAACACCCGCGCACTGGTCGCGTCCCACGGGCCGGGCAGGACCAGCGGATCGCCCGGGGCGCGCCCCAGGTGCAGCGCGCGGAACGCCTCGACCTCGCCGCCGCGCCTCACGCGTGCTGTCCCGGCTGGTAGTGGCCGGGCACCATCCGGGTGCTCACGCCGATCCGGTTCCAGGCGTTGATCACCGTGATCGAGGCGATCAGCTGGGCCAGCTCGGGCTCCTCGAAGTGCTTCGCGGCGTGCTCGTACACCTCGTCCGGCACGAAGCCGTCGGTCAGGACGGTGATCGCCTCGGTCAGCTCGATCGCCGCCAGCTCCTTCGCGGTGTAGAAGTGCTTCGACTCCTCCCACGCGCTGAGCTGCACGATCCGCTCCACGCTCTCACCGGCCGCGAGCGCGTCCCTGGTATGCATGTCGAGGCAGAACGCGCAGTGGTTGAGCTGCGAGGCGCGGATCTTGACCAGCTCGTACAGCGTGGGGTCCAGCCCCCGCCGGGCGGCGGCGTCCAGCCGGACCATCGCCTTGTAGACCTCGGGCGCGTGCTCGGTGAACCGCATCCGGGGCGTGTGCTCGGCGACGTACCCGTCCTGGTTCCCGGTGCTGGTGTCGGTGCTGATGTCAGTGCTCATGCCGTCGACCCTACGAGCGGGGCAGCCCAGGGGTATGGTCCATTTCCATGGCGAGACCTTGGGCCACTCTGGGCGTCGACCTCCACCTCGAACCGACCGGCGCGGGCGGCCTGCGCCGGGGCCTGACCGACGCCCTGCGCGACGCCGTCCGCACCGGCCGCCTCGCCCCCGGCACCCGGCTGCCGTCCTCCCGCAGCCTCGCCACCGACCTCGGCATCGCCCGCAACACCGTCGCCGAGGCCTACGCGGACCTGGTGGCGGAGGGCTGGCTCACCGCACGGCAGGGCTCGGGCACCCGGGTGGCGGAACTGGCGGCCACTGCGCCCTCCGGCAGGGCCGCGGGACCCCGCCACCGCGAACCCGTCCGTCCGACGTACAGCCTCCTGCCCGGCGCCCCCGACCTCGCCGCCTTCCCGCGCACCGAGTGGCTCAGGGCCGCCCGCCGCGCCCTCACCACCGCCCCGTACGACGCCCTCGGCTACGGCGACCCGCGGGGCAGGCCCGAACTGCGCACCGCCCTCGCCGGATACCTCGCACGGGTGCGCGGCGTCCGCGCCGATCCGGACTCGGTGCTGATCACCTCCGGCTTCGCCCACGCCCTGCGGATCGCCGGCACGCTGCTCGCGGCGCGCGGGGTGCGCACGGTGGCGGTCGAGTCCTACGGCCTCGACGCCCACTGGAACCTGCTCCGGCAGTCCGGCCTCGCCACACCCGCCCTCCCCTACGGCCAACTCGGCACGGACACCGGCGCCTTGGGCGACGCGGGCGCGGTGCTGCTGACCCCCGCGCACCAGTTCCCCATGGGCACGCCCCTGCACCCGGAACGACGGGCCGCGGTGATCGACTGGGCGCGGCGCACCGGCGGACTGGTCCTGGAGGACGACTACGACGGCGAGTTCCGCTACGACCGCCAGCCCGTCGGCGCCCTCCAGGGCCTCGACCCCGACCGCGTGATCTACTTCGGCACCGCCAGCAAGTCCCTGGCCCCCGGACTGCGACTGGGCTGGATGGTGCTGCCGCCGTCCCTGGCCCGGGAGGCGGCCTCGGCCAAGGGCGGCACCGAGACCGTGGGGGTGCTGGAGCAGCTCACCCTCGCCGAGTTCATCACCTCCGGCGCCTACGACCGCCACGTCCGCTCCGCCCGCCTGCGCTACCGGCGCCGCCGCGACGCCCTGGCCGAGGCGGTCGCCGCCCGCGCCCCCGAGGTCACGGTCACGGGCATCGCCGCCGGCCTGCACGCCCTCCTGCGCCTGCCGCCGGGCCTGGAGGAGTCGACGGTCCAGGCTGCCGCCTGGCAGGGCCTGGCCCTCCAGGGACTCTCCTTCCACCGGCACCCGGAGGCTGCCGCCGAACCGCTGGACGCGCTGGTCGTGGGATACGCGACCCCGCCGGACAGCGCGTGGGCGGGGGCGCTGGAGGCGTTGTGCAGGGTGCTGCCGTAGAGGGAGTGACGGTGACCGGGGCGCAGCGCCGCGCCGGCCCGTGAGCGGGCCGGGCGAAGTCCACTGCGGTTCGGCAGCACCCTGAAGGGGCGCGGGGAACCGCGCGACCGGCCACGACGGCGCCGCAGACGGACGACGCGTATCTCGGCGCTTGCCGCGGAGCGCTCAGGCGACGGACTCCTCGGCCTCCGGTGCCTCCCCGAAGCGGGCCAGCGCCATCGCGCCCGCCACCGCCACCAGGAAGCCCAGGACCGCCAGCCAGGTCAGCCCCTCGCGCGTGCGGTCCCCCAACCACACCACGCCCACCGCCGCCGGTCCGAGCGTCTCGCCGATCACCATGCCGGCCGTGGCCGTGGTCACCGCACCGCGGGTCAGGGCGGAGGTCAGCAGCATGAACGCGGCGCCGCTGCCGATGATCAGCGCGTACGTCGCCGGGTTGGTGAGCAGCTGCGCCGGCCGCAGCGAGTCGATCAGGCGCACCGACACCTCCACCACCCCGAACCCGAACCCGGCGCCCAGCCCGAGGATCAGCGACCGGCTCCTCCCGGTCAGCCGCCCGCCCGCGAGCGCGAGCAGCAGCATGCCGACGGCCACCGCGAGCATCACGTACCGCAGGGTGTCCGACCCGTCCTGCCTGCCCTCCGGCCCGGACGCCAGCGCCAGCATGGCGAGCCCGGCGCACACCACGGCCACCGCGCCCCACTCCGTGCCGTTCAGCCGTACCCGCAGCAGGCGCGCCGCCACCACGGCCGTCACCGCCAGACTCGACGCCAGGGCGGCGCTGACGGCGTAGATCGGCAGGGACCGCAGGGCCACGATCTGGAACAGGAAGCCGAGCCCGTCCAGCGACAGCCCGGCGATGTACTTCCACTGTCTGAGCGCGCGCAGCAGCAGCGCGGCCTCACCGCCCTCGCCCGTACCGGCCGTCCGCGCGGCCACCGCCTGCAACACCGTCGCGGTACCGAAACAGACCGCCGCGCCCAAGGCGCACACCATTCCGAACAACACAAAGGGACTCTAGGCGAGTGGTAAAGCCGCAGGCCGCCCGGGCGGCGGTTCTCACCGATCTCTCGTCTGATCCGAACGTCCTACGGTGGGGGCCCTGCTCGGCCGCGAGGGCGCGGGCGTCACCGTGCACCGGCCGGGCGCCGCGCCGGTCCCGCGCGACGCACCCTGCTGCTACCAGCGGCTCGCCCCGCTGCCCGCCTTCGACGGCAACCACGTCGTCCTCGGCGATCCTCCAGGCCACCTCTAGGCCACGTCGAGAACCGCCCGCACCTGCTCCAGCCCCCAGTCCAGATCCGCCTCGGAGACGATCAGCGGCGGCGAGAGCCGGATCGTCGCGCCGTGGCTCTCCTTCACCAGCACCCCGCGCCCCATCAGCCGCTCCGCGACCTGCCGCCCGTTGCCGACGTGCGGGGCGACGTCCACCCCGGCCCACAGCCCCCGCCCCCGCACCGCCGTCACCGCACCGGTGGCCGGCAGCTGGGCCAGCGCCCGGTGCAGCCGCGCGCCCAGCTCGGCCGCCCGTGCCTGGAACTCGCCGGTGCGCAGCATCGCGATCACCTCCAGCGCCACCGCGCACGCCAGCGGATTCCCGCCGAACGTCGACCCGTGCTCGCCCGGCCGGAACACCCCGAGCACCTCCGCGCTCGACACCACCGCCGACACCGGCAGGATCCCGCCGCCCAGCGCCTTGCCCAGCACGTACATGTCCGGCACGACCCCCTCGTGCTCGCACGCGAAGGTCCGCCCGGTCCGCCCGAGCCCCGACTGGATCTCGTCGGCGACGAACAGCACGTTCCGCTCACGGGCCAGCTCCCGCACCGCCGCCAGATAGCCGGCCGGCGGCACGATCACCCCGGACTCGCCCTGGATCGGCTCCAGCAGCACCGCGACGGTGTTCTCCGTCAGCGCCGCCCGCATCGCGGTCAGGTCGCCGTACGGGACGATCTGGAAGCCCGGCGTGTACGGCCCGAAGTCCGCGCGGGCCTCCGGGTCGGTCGAGAAGCTGATCACGGTCGTCGTACGCCCGTGGAAGTTGCCGCCCGCGACCACGATCTTCGCCATCTCGGCCGGCACGCCCTTGACCTTGTACCCCCACTTCCGGGCCGTCTTGACCGCGCTCTCCACCGCCTCCGCACCGGTGTTCACGGGCAGCACCATCTCCATCCCGCACAGCTCGGCCAGCTCGGTGCAGAACGCGGCGAACCGGTCGTGCAGAAACGCGCGCGACGTCAGCGTCACCCGCCCCAGCTGCGCCGTCGCCGCCTCGATCAGCCGCCGGTTGCCGTGCCCGAAGTTCAGCGCGGAGTACCCGGCCAGCAGGTCCAGATACCGGCGGCCCGCCACATCCGTCAGCCACGCCCCCTCGGCCGTGGCCACGACGACGGGCAGCGGATCGTACGTGGGCGCGCAGTGCCTGCCTGCGGCGGCGATGAGATCTTCGGCGGTGGTCATGATCGCTCCCGGTGCGGCGGTGCCCCCTTCGATGCCCTCACCCCATCCTCGCTCGCATGGTGGACGCGCGGCCTGTCGTGCGCGGCGCGCCCGGTAGGCTGATCAACGGGCCGTGACTGGCGCGCTGGGATGGGACCGACCATCAGGGAGCGGCCCTGCGGGACAGTAGGGGTCCCGCGGGAAAACAGTGCCGTGCGCCTGGGCCGAACGTGAACGCTGTACGCACACCGTCCGGAGGTCCCCGATGCCTGAGCAGCAGCCCCTCTCCACCGAGTCCACCGCCTTCCGCGCCGCCCTCGACGTGATCCGCGCCGTCGAGCCGCGCGTCGCCGACGCCATCGGCCAGGAGGTGCACGACCAGCGCGAGATGCTCAAGCTGATCGCCTCCGAGAACTACGCCTCCCCGGCCACGCTCCTCGCGATGGGCAACTGGTTCAGCGACAAGTACGCCGAGGGCACGATCGGCCGCCGCTTCTACGCCGGCTGCCGCAACGTCGACACGGTGGAGTCCCTCGCCGCCGAGCACGCGAAGGCGCTGTTCGGCGCCCGGCACGCCTACGTCCAGCCGCACTCCGGCATCGACGCCAACCTCGTCGCCTTCTGGGCCGTCCTCGCCGACCGCGTCGAGGTCCCCTTCCTGGAGAAGGCGGGCGCCCGCCAGATCAACGACCTCACCGAGGCCGACTGGGCCGAGCTGCGCCAGGCCTTCGGCAACCAGCGCATGCTCGGCATGTCCCTGGACGCGGGCGGCCACCTCACCCACGGCTTCCGCCCGAACATCTCCGGCAAGATGTTCGACCAGCGCTCCTACGGCACCGACCCGGCGACCGGCCTGATCGACTACGCGGCGCTGCGCGCCCAGGCCCGCGAGTTCAAGCCGCTGATCATCGTCGCGGGCTACTCGGCGTACCCCCGTCTGGTGAACTTCCGGATCATGCGCGAGATCGCCGACGAGGTCGGCGCGACGCTGATGGTCGACATGGCGCACTTCGCCGGTCTGGTCGCCGGCAAGGTCCTGACCGGCGACTTCGACCCGGTCCCGCACGCCCAGATCGTCACCACGACCACTCACAAGTCGCTGCGCGGCCCGCGCGGCGGCATGGTCCTGTGCGACGACTCCCTCAAGGACCAGGTCGACCGCGGCTGCCCCATGGTCCTCGGCGGCCCGCTCCCGCACGTCATGGCCGCGAAGGCCGTCGCCCTGGCCGAGGCCCGGCAGCCCGCCTTCCAGGACTACGCCCAGCGCATCGTCGACAACTCCCGCGCGCTGGCCGAGGGCCTGACGCGCCGCGGCGCCACGCTCGTGACCGGCGGCACGGACAACCACCTCAACCTGATCGACGTGGCCACGTCGTACGGCCTCACCGGCCGCCAGGCCGAGTCGGCCCTCCTCGACTCCGGCATCGTCACCAACCGCAACGCCATCCCGGCCGACCCGAACGGCGCCTGGTACACCTCCGGCATCCGCATCGGCACCCCGGCGCTCACCACCCGCGGCCTGGGCACGGCGGAGATGGACGAGGTCGCGGGCCTGATCGACCGCGTCCTTGCGACGACGCAGCCGGGCACCACGAAGTCGGGCACGCCGAGCAAGGCCTCCCACGTCCTGGACGCGAAGGTGGCCGAGGAGATCGCCCGGCGGGCGACGGACCTGGTGGCGGGCTTCCCGCTGTACCCCGAGGTCGACCTGGGCTGAACCCGCCGCCGAGCGCGGGGTCGCGGGCGTGCCGTCGCCACTGTCCACACCTGAGAGAATGATGAACATGGCCTCTGCTGACCGACCCCGCGTGCTCTCCGGAATCCAGCCCACCGCCGGCTCGTTCCACCTCGGCAACTACCTCGGCGCCGTCCGCCAGTGGGTCGCGCTCCAGGAGTCCCACGACGCCTTCTACATGGTCGTCGACCTGCACGCGATCACGGTCCCGCAGGACCCGGCCGAGCTGCGCGCCAACACCCGGCTCGCCGCCGCCCAGCTGCTCGCCGCCGGCCTGGACCCGGACCGCTGCACCCTCTTCGTGCAGAGCCATGTCCCCGAGCACGCCCAGCTCGCCTGGGTGATGAACTGCCTCACCGGCTTCGGCGAGGCCAGCCGCATGACCCAGTTCAAGGACAAGTCCGCCAAGCAGGGCGCGGACCGGGCGAGCGTCGGCCTGTTCACGTACCCGGTCCTCCAGGTCGCCGACATCCTGCTCTACCAGGCGAACGAGGTGCCGGTCGGCGAGGACCAGCGCCAGCACATCGAGCTGACCCGGGACCTGGCCGAGCGCTTCAACGGCCGCTTCGGCGAGACCTTCGTGATCCCGTCGCCGTACATCCTCAAGGAGACGGCGAAGATCTACGACCTCCAGGACCCGACGATCAAGATGAGCAAGTCGGCGTCCACGCCGAAGGGCCTCATCAACCTCCTCGACGAGCCGAAGACGACCGCCAAGAAGGTCAAGAGCGCCGTCACCGACACCGACACCGTGATCCGCTACGACGCGGAGCACAAGCCCGGCGTGTCGAACCTGCTCACCATCTACTCCACGCTCACCGGCAGGTCGATCGCCGAGCTGGAGCGGGAGTACGAGGGCAAGATGTACGGCGCCCTGAAGACCGACCTCGCCGAGGTGATGGTCGACTTCGTGACGCCGTTCAAGGAGCGCACCCAGCAGTACCTGGACGACTCCGAGACGCTCGACTCGATCCTGGCCAAGGGCGCGGAGAAGGCGCGCGCCGTCGCCGCGGAGACGCTCGCGCAGGCGTACGACCGCGTGGGATTCCTGCCGGCGAAGCACTGAGCCGGCTGCCGCACCGGACAGAGCGCTGCACATCACTTCCCTCGCGCCTGCCCACAGGACACCCGTGGCCGTACAGTCAATAGCCACGGGCGGGGAAGAACGCGGTAAGAACACAGGGCGCGGACGACAGGAGACGACGTGGGGACCGTAACGATCGGCGTGTCGATCGCGGTCCCGGAGCCTCACGGCAGCCTGCTCCAGGAGCGGCGCGCGGGCTTCGGCGACGCCGCGGCTCACAGCATCCCGACGCATGTCACGCTGCTGCCGCCGACCGAGGTCGACGCGGCGGACCTGCCGGCCGTCGAGGCGCACCTCACCGAGGTCGCCGCGGCCGGCCGTCCCTTCCCGATGAGGCTGTCGGGCACGGACACCTTCCGCCCGCTCTCACCCGTCGTCTACGTCCGGGTCGTCCAGGGCGCCGAGGAGTGCGCCCGGCTCCAGCAGCGGGTGCGGGACGCCTCCGGGCCGGTGCCGCGCGAGCTCCAGTTCCCGTACCACCCGCACGTCACCGTCGCGCACGGCATCTGCGAGGCCGCCATGGACCGCGCCTTCGCGGAGCTGTCCGGCTTCGAGGCCGACTGGCCGTGCACCGGCTTCGCCCTCTACGAACAGGGCCTCGACGGCGTCTGGCGCGAGCTGCGGGAGTACACGTTCGGGGGCTCCGTGGTCCCGCCCCAGGCCAGTGGCGCCGACGTGGAGCGGTGCGCTAGGCCGGGAGTCGCCTGAACAGCGCCCTCGGGGTGTGCCGCAGCGCGGCCATCACCACCCTGAGCACGCCCGGTACCCACACCGTCTCCGCGCGGCGGCGCAGGCCCAGCTCGATCGCCGTGGCGATGGCCTCCGGGGTGGTGGCGAACGGGGTCTGCGGCCGCTCGACGGAGCCGGGGCGTACGACCATGACGTGCACGCCGGTGCCGTGCAGGGCGTCGCCGAGGCCCTGGGCGAAGGCGTCGAGGCCCGCCTTGCTGGAGCCGTAGATGAAGTCCGCGCGGCGGGCCCGCTCACCGGCGACCGAGGACAGCACGACCAGCGAGCCGTGGCCCTGCGCCTGGAGGGCGCCCGCGGCGACCAGGCCGGCCGAGACCGCCCCGGTGTAGTTGGTCTGGGCGACCCGCACGGCCCGTGCCGGTGTGCGCTCGTCCTCGGCCTGGTCGCCGAGGATGCCGAAGGCCAGCAGCACCAGGTCGATGTCGCCCTCGGCGAAGACCTTGCCGAGCGCACTCTCGTGGGAGTCGGGGTCGAGGGCGTCGAAGTCGGCCGTACGGACGTCCGCGCCGAGCCGGCGCAGGCCCTCGGCGGCCTCCTCCAGCGCGGGGGAGGAACGCCCGGCCAGCCACACCGTGCGGGTGCGCCGGGCGATCAGCCGGCGCGCGGTGGCCAGCGCGATCTCCGACGTGCCGCCGAGGACGAGCAGGGACTGGGGGAGACCGAAGGCGTCCTTCACGTCAGCTCCTAGGAGTCAGAGGGCGAGGCGGCGGGCGAGGTCGGAGATGAAGACGCCGCGGGGGTCCAGCCGGGCGCGCAGGGCGCGGAAGTCGGTGGCGCGCGGATACATGGCGGTGAGCAGGTCGGGGCGGAGCCGGCAGTCGCGGGCGAGCCCGACCCGGCCGCCGGCCGCGGCCACCTCCTCGTCGAGTCCGTCCAGGAAGGCGGCGAGCCCGGGCAGCGCGACCGGCAGGTCCAGCGCCAGCGACCAGCCGGGCACGGCACAGGAGAGCCAGCCGGGACCGGCCGCTCCGAGGCGCTGGAGGACGGCGCGGGCCGAGGGGCAGCGGCGGTCGGCGACGCGCCGCACGATGCGGTGCAGCGCCTCCTCCTGGCCGTGGCCGACGGCGAACTGGTAGCGCACGCGGCCGAGACGGCCGTAGCAGCGGCCGCCGAGCGAGACGGTGTCCAGCGGGTGGCGGAAGACGGACAGGTGCCGGAGCCGGCCGGGGTGCGCGCGGGGCGCGGCGAGATACCGGATCCCGGCGGGCACGAGGGAGCCCAACGGGCCGACGGGCGGGAGGAGTTGGAGGGCGCGCGGGGAGAGCGGGCGCCGCCGTGCGCGCGGAACCGCGCCGCGCAGGGCGGCGCGCGGGGCGTGGCCGGCGCGGGTGAGGACCGCCCGTCCGGTGGCCGCGCCCCGGGCCGTCAGGTCGATGCGCGCGGCCGCGTAGCCGTGCGGCCGGCCGGTGCCGGGGGCCGCCAGGCGGGCCAGCAGGTCGTCGAGGTCGGCGGCGCGCTCGGTACCGACGGTCAGGTACGCCGTCTCCACCGGCAGCAGCCGGACCGTCGCGGTCAGGATCACCCCGGTCAGGCCGAGCCCGCCGGCCGTCGCCCCGAACAGCTCGCTGTCCGGGCGGACCGCGCGCACCTCGCCGTCGGCCGTGAGCAGTTCCAGGGCCACCACGTGGCGGCTGAAGGAGCCCGCGGCGTCAGGGGCGCAGCCGTGCAGGTCGGCGCCGATCGCCCCGCCGACGGTGACGTGCCGGGCGGCGGGGAAGGCGGGCACCGACCAGCCGAGCGGAAGCAGGAGTTCGGCCAGCCGGTGCAGGCCGAGGCCCGCGTCGCACAGCACGATGCCCTCGGCGGCGTCGACGACATGGACGCGGTCCAGGCCGGTCATGTCGAGGACGGCACCGCCCGCGTTCCGTGCCGCGTCCCCCAGGGCCCGGTCCGGTCCGCCCCGGGCGACGACGCCCCGCGCCCCGCACGCGCGGACGGCGACCGCGGCCTCCTCGTGGGTCCGCGGACGGATGACGGAAACCGTGTCTCCTGACATGTCGGGGACCGTATCGTCCCTGTATGGGAGGTTAGTTACGGAACATTCGCGCACTGCACACAACGGGTGATTAGTGGGATGTCATACGAGCGCGTGGGCGGGGGCAGGAACGGATCATGGACTGGCTGAAGAGACTCCCCGGCATCGGGCCGATCGTCACCCGCCTGATGACCACGCACGCGTGGCACTGCTACGAGCGGCTGGACCGGGTGAAGTGGTCGCGGCTGGCCGCCGCCATGACGTTCATCAGCTTCGTCGCGCTGTTCCCGCTGCTGACCGTGGCCGCCGCGATCACCGCCGCCACGCTCAGCCCGTCCCGGCAGAAGACCGTCGAGCAGAAGATCGCCGAGCAGTTCCCCGGCGTCGTCTCGGACCAGCTGAACATCACCACGCTCGTGCACAACGCCGGCACCGTCGGTCTCATCGCGGGCGCGGTACTGCTGCTCACGGGCATCAACTGGGTCGGCCAGATGCGCGGTTGCCTGCGCGCGGTGTGGGAGCTGCCGGACAAGGCGGACAACCCGTTCCTCGCCAAGGCCAAGGACACCGGCATCCTCGTCGGTCTCGGCGGCGCCCTGCTGCTCACCTTCGCCGCGTCCACGCTCGCCTCAGCCACCGTCGGCCTGGTCTCGCGCCAGCTGGGCCTCGCCGAGTACGGCTGGGGCGGCGCGCTGCTGCGGGCCGCCGCCGTCGCCGTCGCCGTCCTCGCCGACTTCCTCATCCTGCTCTACGTCCTGACCCTGCTGCCCGGCGTCGAGCCGCCGCGCCGCCGCCTGCTGGTGGCCGCCCTGCTCGGCGCGGTCGGCTTCGAGCTGCTGAAACTCCTGCTCAGCGGCTATATCCAAGGGGTCGCGGCGAAGAGCATGTACGGCGCGTTCGGCGTCCCCGTGGCGCTGCTGCTGTGGATCAACTTCACCGCGAAACTGGTCCTGTTCTGCGCGGCCTGGACGGCGACGCAGAACGGCCGGTCCGAGCCGAACGACACCCCCCAGGTCACGGACGGTTCCGGCGGCGCAGCAGGTCCGGCAGCGGCCAGCGCCGGTTGACCAGGAACGCCCCGCCCGCGAGCAGCACGAGCACCCCGCCCGTGATGGCCGCGGCGGTGCCGATCCCGCCGCCGGAGCCGGTGGCGGCACCCGCGACGGGCTTCGCCCCGGACCCGTGCCCGGCACCGGAGCCGGACGCGCTCGGCCCGGAGCTCGGCACGGCGTTCTTCGGCGGCACCAGCTCACCCACCGGCTTGACCTTGCCGGCCGCCTGGAAACCCCAGTCGAACAGCTTCGCCGTCTCCTTGTAGACCTCGTTGTGCTCGTGCTTCTCGGGGTTCATCACCGTGACGAGCAGCACCCGCCCGTTCCGCTCGGCGACTCCGGTGAAGGTGGCGCCCGCATGCGTGGTGTTGCCGTTCTTCACGCCCGCGATGCCCTGGTAGACGGGGACGTCGGCGTCACCGCTGAGCAGCCGGTTGGTGTTCCTGATCTCGCCCGGGCCGAACTTCGCCCGCACCGTCGAGCAGTAGTCCCGGAAGTCCTTCTTCTGGAGCCCGGAGCGGGCGAACAGCGTCAGGTCGTACGCCGACGAGACCTGCCCCGGCTCGTCGTAGCCGTCCGGGGTCACCACGTGTGTGTCGAGGGCCTGCAGCTCGTCGGCGTGGTTCTGCATGTCCCTGACCGTCTGCTGGACCCCGCCGTTCATCGCGGCCAGCACGTGCACGGCGTCGTTGCCCGAGCGCAGGAACACCCCGAGCCACAGGTCGTGGACGCTGTAGGTGTTGCCCTCCTTTATGCCGACCACGCTGGAGCCATCGCCCATGCCCGCGAGGTCCGAGGGCGCCACCTTGTGCGTGGTGGTCCTGGGGAAGCGGGGCAGCACGGTGTCGGCGAACAGCATCTTCAGCGTGCTCGCCGGCGGCAGCCGCCAGTGCGCGTTGTGCGCGGCCAGCACGTCGCCCGACTCGGCGTCGGTGACGATCCAGGACCGGGCGGTGATGTCCTTCGGCAGCACGGGCACGCCCGGCGCGAGGTTCACCTGCGTACCGGGCTGCCCGAGCCGGGTGCCGCCGACGACCGACATCCCGGCCGGGGGTGTGGCCGTCGGGCTCGTCGAGGGGGCGGGGGCGGCGAGCGCGGCGGGAACGGCGCCGGCGAGGGACAGCAGCGTGGCGGAGGTGACCAGCAGTGATCGCTGGACGATCTTCTTCGATGCGGACACGGTCGGAAACGTACCTGTCACGGACGGCGAAGTCCCGCGTCCGCTCCCACCCCCGGCGGGGAACCGGACACGGCCCGGCGATACTGGACCCATGACGCTCAGCCGCCGCCTCTCCTGGTTCCTGCTCGCCTTCGGGGTGTGGAGCTGGGTCATCTGGATCACTTTCGTCAAGAACCTCGTCAAGGACGGCAGCGGGCTGGCCTTCGACCATGGTCATCCGACCGCGTACTTCTGGGTACACCTGCTGCTGGCCGTCGTCTCCTTCGTATTGGGGACGGTCATCGGGGGCATCGGGTTGCGTGGTCTGCGCACACTGCGCCGCACGTCATAACGGGGTCCGTCCAGACCGTGGATCACGTACCATCCTGGTCGAATTGACCAACTGTCGTGGTTGTCCGTTTGGCTGGAGGGATCTCCACGCCTCGACCGGGGACGACTGCGCAAGGGGGAAGGAAAAGACCAGGATGACGTCATCGAGGCTGCGCCGGCGCGTCGCCGGAACCGCCGCCGCCGTTCTTCTGATAGGTGCCGGCGCCCTCGCCACCGCGCCGTCGGCGGCGGCCAAGGCCAACCTGCTCTCCATCGACACGGTGTCCCTGCACACCCCCGGCCTGCAGGTGAAGGTCACCTACTCCTGCGACGTCGGCATGGACCACGAACTGGTGGCCAACGCCACGACGCTCAACCACAGTCCGCACGACCAGTCCATCGCCGCGGGCACCGTCAAGAAGGACCGGCTGGTCTGCGACTACGACCAGCATGTCGCGCTGGTGACCATGCGCCCGGCCGCGGGCTCGCACTTCGACAAGGGGGACAAGGTCAAGGTCACCGTCTTCTACTTCGACAACGACGGCTTCCGGTACGGCGACACGGAGACGGTCGCCGTCCTGTAGAACGGCGCCGCGGTGGCCCTCCCTGACTGGAATCGCTCCCACCCCTGTGCAGGACCTGTGAAACCCGGAAGAAACAACTCCTGGGTAAGTTCTTGCTCATCTGGTCAGAAAGCCCTTCCCCCGGATCAAACTCCTGTGATTAGGTGAGCCGCGTCACTTGGGGGAGTGGCCAAATCGTGCTGGCCAGGGGTAGGGCCTGCAAGGGTCCTGGGGAGGGCACCATCCATGCGATCTGTTCGCATGCGCATTCTCGTGACGCTGCTCGTGCTCGCGGTCGTGGGAATCGGCGGCTGGCAGCTGCTGCCGTCGCAGGAGAACAAGAACAGGACGATCACGGTCGGTACGACGGACGCCGTCACGGACCTGGACCCGGCCGGCGCCTACGACGCCGGCTCGTGGGCCTTGTTCAGCAACGTCTTCCAGTCGCTGCTCACCTTCGACCCGGGCGGGGTCACCCCGGTCCCGGACGCGGCCAGGAGCTGTGCCTTCCAGGGCTCGGACCTGAAGACGTACCGGTGCGTCCTGCGCTCCGGGATCACCTTCCCGGGCGGCCGGAGGATGACCGCCGAGGACGTGAAGTACTCCTTCGACCGGGTCAAGAAGATCAACTCCGATGTCGGCCCGGCGTCGCTGTTCGCCACGCTCGGCTCGGTGACCGCGGACGACGCCACCACCGTCACCTTCCATCTGACCTCCCCGGACGCCACCTGGCCGCTCAAGGTCGCCACCGGCGCCGGGTCGATCGTCGACAAGGACACGTATCCGGCGAACGCCCTGCGCACCGGCACCTCGGTCGACGGCACCGGCCCGTACACGCTGACGTCGTACACGAAGGACGAGAAGGCGGAGCTCGCGCCGAACGGGCACTACGTGGGCTACCTCGGCGGCACCGGCCGGCCGGTCGAGCTGCGCTACTACACCGACTCGGCGAAGCTCGACAGCGCCTGGAAGGCCAAGCAGGTCGACGTCGCCACCCGGACCCTGTCGCCGGGGGTGCTCGCCCAGCTGAACCCGAGTGACCCCAACGAGCGCGTCACCGAGTCCGACAGCTCCGAGACCCGCAACCTGTACCTCAACACCCGCGCGGGCTCCCCGCTGCACGATGTGCGGGTGCGCCGCGCGATGGCCTGGCTGGTCAACCGCGAGCAGCTGTCCGCGACGGTCTACCAGGGCACCGTCGACCCGCTGTACTCACTGATCCCGACCGGCATCACCGGCCACGCCACGTCCTTCTTCGACGACTACCCGACGCAGTCCGTCGCCAAGGCCCGCGCACTGCTCACCCAGGCCGGCGTGAGCCTGCCGGTGCGCTTCACCTTCGGCTACGGCATCGGGCACGGCGCCGGCGCCGAGGAGGCCGCGCAGCTCACGAAGCAGCTGGAGGCGGGCGGCCTGTTCCAGGTGGACGTCAAGGGCTACGAGTGGACCGACTTCCAGAAGCGCTGGGCCGCCGGGAAGATGGACGCCTGGGCGGTCGGCTGGGTGGCCGACTACCCCGACCCGGACACCTTCGGCGCCGCCCTCGTCGGCTCCGGCTCCACGATGAGCACCGGCTACAGCAACAAGGTCGTCGACCATCTCATCCAGGACAGCCGGCAGTACGCCGACCGCAGCGAGACCGTGGGCGACTTCAAGGGCATCCAGGCGGACGTCGCCCAGGACGTCCCGCTGATCCCGCTGTGGCAGCGCAAGGAGTACGTGGTCAGCACCGAGGACGTCGGCGGCGGCCAGTACCTGGACGACGGCACGGGCGTCTTCCGCCTGTGGCGCCTGAACTGGATCTGATCAACCGCCCTGCCGCGCCCGCCCGTTGGACTCCTCGGACTCCTCGGACGCCGCGGACTTCTTGGAGTCCCTCGTCCGGGGGTCCGGCAGGGCGCGGGTCATGCCGGGCAGGAAGTCCGTGAACAGCTCGTGGACCTCCAGGACCAGGGGGCGCAGCACCCGGAACCGGGCGAGCGCCACGCCCCGGGCGGTCAGCCGGGCGCCGCGCCGGGCCAGCCGGTAGCTGCGCTCGCGCCCCTCGGTCCGGTCGAAGATCCAGTACAGGACGAGCCCCATCTGGGCGAGCCACATCAACTCCGGGAGCACGTCCCGGAGTTCGGGCGACACCTTGGACCTGGATCCGGCGAGCACCTCCCGGTGGATGGCGATCGCCTGCGCGCGGGCGGGCGCGCTCTCCGGCGAGAAGGGGCTGAGCGGGCTGTCGGGATCGGCGGCGTTCTTGAAGAACTGTACGGCGAACTCGTGGTACGGCCGCGCGATGTCGAGCCACACCGTGAGCACGCCCGCGAGCCGCTCCTCGAGGCCCGTCTCCCGGTCCAGGACCTCCCGCACCGCGGCCTGCTGCTCGGCGGCGATCCGGTCGTAGAAGCCCTGGATCAGGTGCTCCTTGCCCGCGAAGTAGTAGTAGGCGTTGCCGACGGAGACCCCGGCCTCCTGCGCGATGGCCCGCATCGTGGTCTTGTCGTACCCGCGCTCCTGGAACAACCGCATCGCGGTCTCCAGGATCAGCGCGCGGGTCTGCTCGGACTTGCTGCTGGGGGAGTCGGCCGGCTCCGGGCCGTCGTTCATCGCGGGCACGGTAGAAGAGCCTAGTCAGTGCGGACGGGCCCGCTGTCAGCCCCTGCGTCCCAGTTCCCGGCGCTTGGTGTAGTCCGTGAAGCCGAGGATGTTGCCCCAGGGGTCGGCGATCTCGACGGTCCAGCCGGTGACCGTCCGGAACGCCTCGTCGAGCGGCGCGATCCCGGCCCCGGCCAGCCGCCGCGCCGCCGTCCGCGCGTCCGGCACCTCCAGCCAGATCCGCGGGGACGGCCACGGCGGGGTCCGGTGCATCAGGGCCTCCTCGACCCGCAGCAGGATCCCCGGCGTCTCCCCGCCGACCCCCAGCTGCGCGATCCCGGCCTCGTCGAAGCGGAACCTCACGCCGAATCCGGCCCGCTCGTAGAAGGCCACGGCCTCGCCGAGGTCGCCGACGGGCAGCAGGACGTTGTCGAACCCGAGCAGTTCGTACGACTCATCGTCTGACATGACGTCAGATTAGAACCGGCCGGCCGGGAAATCCGACCAAAACGCCCGAGGGCCCCGCTTCCGGAGTCGGAAGCGGGGCCCTCGGTGCGGTGGGCCGTAAGGCTCAGTAGCGGCGCGTGATCAGCGCGCGCTTGACCTCCTGGATCGCCTTCGTGACCTCGATACCGCGCGGGCAGGCGTCGGTGCAGTTGAAGGTCGTGCGGCAACGCCACACGCCGTCACGGTCGTTCAGGATCTCCAGGCGCTGCTCGCCCGCCTCGTCACGGCTGTCGAAGATGAAGCGGTGGGCGTTCACGATGGCGGCCGGACCGAAGTACTGGCCGTCGTTCCAGAACACCGGGCAGGACGACGTGCACGCGGCGCACAGGATGCACTTGGTGGTGTCGTCGAAGCGCTCGCGGTCCTCGGCCGACTGCAGACGCTCGCGCGTCGGCTCGTTCGTGTCCTTGGTGACCAGGAACGGCATGACGTCCCGGTACGCCTGGAAGAACGGCTCCATGTCGACGACCAGGTCCTTCAGGACCGTCAGGCCCTTGATGGGCTCGACCGTGATCGGCTTCTCGGGGTTGATGTCCTTGATCAGCGTCTTGCAGGCAAGGCGGTTCTTGCCGTTGATCCGCATCGCGTCCGAGCCGCAGATGCCGTGCGCGCACGAGCGGCGGAAGGTGAGGGTGCCGTCGACGTCCCACTTGATCTTGTGGAGGCCGTCGAGGACACGCTCCTTCGGGTCGATCTCCAGCTGGAAGTCTTCCCAGGTCGACTCCGCCGAGACCTCCGGGTTGAACCGGCGGATCCGGAAGGTGACCGTGATCAGGTGCGAGGAGGCCGCGGCCTCCGCCTCCACCTTGTCCAGAACGGGGGTAGCCATCAGTACTTACGCTCCATCGGCTGGTAGCGGGTCTGGACGACCGGCTTGTAGTCGAGACGGATGGACTCGGTGCCGTCGTCGCCCACCTCGCGGTACGCCATGGTGTGGCGCATGAAGTTGACGTCGTCGCGGTTCGGGTAGTCCTCGCGGTAGTGACCGCCGCGGGACTCCTTGCGGGCCAGGGCGGACACGGCCATGACCTCGGCCAGTTCGAGCAGGTTGCCCAGCTCGATGGCCTCCAGCAGGTCCGTGTTGAACCGCTTGCCCTTGTCCTGGATCGAGACGTTCTTGTAGCGCTCGCGCAGCTCGGCGATCTTCTCGACGGCCGTCTTGATCGTCTGCTCGGTGCGGAACACCATGACGTTGGCGTCCATGGTCTCCTGCAGCTCCTTGCGGAGCGTGGCCACCCGCTCGTTGCCGGTGGACTCGCGCAGCCGCTCGATCTGCTCGACGACGAACGCCTCCGGGTTCTCCGGCAGCTCGACGAAGTCGGCCTTCTGGGCGTACTCGGCGGCGGCGATGCCCGAACGGCGGCCGAACACGTTGATGTCCAGCAGCGAGTTGGTGCCGAGCCGGTTGGCGCCGTGCACGGAGACGCAGGCGACCTCGCCGGCCGCGTACAGACCCGGGACGACCGTGGTGTTGTCCGCCAGGACCTCGCCCTCGACGTTCGTCGGGACGCCGCCCATCGCGTAGTGCGCGGTCGGCTGGATCGGGATCGGGTCCGTGTACGGCTCGATGCCGAGGTAGGTCCGCGCGAACTCGGTGATGTCCGGCAGCTTGGCGTCCAGCTGCTCCGGCGGGAGGTGCGTGAGGTCGAGGTAGACGTGGTCGCCCTCGGGACCGCAGCCACGGCCCTCGCGGATCTCCGTGTAGATGGAGCGGGACACGACGTCACGGGACGCGAGGTCCTTCATGACCGGCGCGTACTTCTCCATGAAGCGCTCGCCGTCCTTGTTGCGGAGGATGCCGCCCTCACCGCGGGCGCCCTCCGTCAGCAGGATGCCCATGCGCCAGATGCCGGTCGGGTGGAACTGGAAGAACTCCATGTCCTCCAGCGGGATGCCCCGGCGGTAGCACGCGGCCTGGCCGTCACCGGTCAGGGTGTGCGCGTTGGAGGTCACCTTGAAGAACTTGCCGGTGCCGCCGGACGCGTAGATGACCGACTTCGCCTGGAAGACGTGGATCTCACCGGTGGCCAGCTCGTACGCCACGACACCGGCGGAGTGCCTGACGCCGTCGACCTCGGTGATCAGCTGGTCCAGGACGTAGAACTCGTTGAAGAACTCCACGCCCTCCTTGACGCAGTTCTGGTACAGCGTCTGGAGGATCATGTGGCCGGTGCGGTCCGCGGCGTAGCAGGACCGGCGCACCGGCGCCTCGCCGTGGTTGCGGGAGTGACCGCCGAAGCGGCGCTGGTCGATGGTGCCGTTCGGGGTCCGGTTGAACGGCAGGCCCATCTTCTCCAGGTCGAGGACGGCGTCGATGGCCTCCTTCGCCAGGATCTCGGCGGCGTCCTGGTCGACCAGGTAGTCACCGCCCTTGACCGTGTCGAAGGTGTGCCACTCCCAGTTGTCCTCCTCCACGTTGGCCAGCGCGGCGGCCATGCCGCCCTGCGCGGCGCCCGTGTGGGAGCGGGTGGGGTAGAGCTTGGTCAGCACGGCGGTGCGGCTGCGCTTCGTCGACTCGATGGCCGCGCGCATGCCCGCGCCGCCGGCGCCGACGATGACGGTGTCGTACTTGTGGATCTTCATGATTCTCGCAGCCCCGTGCCTAGCGGATGTTCGGGTCGAAGGTGAAGATCACCAGCGAGCCAAGCAGGATGGTGAACACCGTGGCGGTGTAGAGCAGGCCCTTGAGCCACAGCCGGGTGTTCGCGCGCTCCGCGTAGTCGTTGATGACCGTGCGCAGGCCGTTGGCGCCGTGCAGCATGGCGAGCCACAGCATCAGCAGGTCCCAGACCTGCCAGAACGGGGAGGCCCAGCGGCCGGCCACGAAGGCGAAGCCGATCTTGGAGACACCGCCGTCCAGCACGAGCTGGATCAGCAGGTGGCCGAGGACCAGGACGACCAGCACGATGCCGGACAGGCGCATGAACAGCCAGGCGGCCAGCTCGAAGTTGCCCCGGGTCGACTTGGGGGTCTTCTTCGTGCGCTTGCGCGGCGCCTCGATCAGCGGGGCCGGGTTGTCGACGTCGTAGACGGCGCCCTCGACGGGGCCGACACCGGACGCGGTGGTTTCGGTCGTGGCTGTGTTATTCGACATGGGCGGCCTCAGCTCCCGAACAGAACACGAGCGGCGTGGCCGAGCACGGGGTAGATCGCGCCGACCATCAGGACGATCCAGACACCCATCACGGTCCAGAACATCTGCTTCTGGTAGCGCGGGCCCTTCGACCAGAAGTCGACGGCGATGACGCGCAGGCCGTTGAGTGCGTGGAAGAGGATGGCGGCGACGAGGCCGTATTCGAGGCACGCGACGATCGGCGTCTTGTACGTGGCTACGACCTTGTCGTAGTCCTCAGGGGAGACACGCACGAGAGCGGTGTCCAGCACGTGGACGAACAGGAAGAAGAAGATGAGGACGCCGGTGACTCGGTGAGCCACCCAGGACCACATTCCTTCCCGGCCGCGGTACAGCGTTCCAGCCGGCACGGAAGTCCCTCCGGGAGCGGGGATTGGGGCCGCGCCGGCTTCTCTGTCGGTCGGGCCCGGCCGGGTACGGTCCACCGGCCCCCAGCATCGTATCCATGCGGTGCGGTGGCGCTTACGGGGGGCCTACCGGTGTGATCAAACTGGCACCGGATGGGGTATCGGCCGGGCGGCCACGGGGGTGGGGTGTCCGGTTATCTGCCGACCGCGGGTGCGTTGGGGCTGGTCGCGCCCTGCGGCGGAGCCGCTGATGGATGCAGCCCCGCGCCCCCCAGGGAAACCGCCAGCCGGTTCCCTGCAAGGCGGCGGAGTTCCTCCGCGGCTACCACCCGTTCCTCCTCCGGATCGTTCGCCAATCGTGATCGGATGGCTTCGAGGATGCGGTCGAGGGTCTCGTCCGGGTGGACGTCGCCCAGGTAGATGACGAACGTGTGACCGAATCGAGCCTCGTACGCCGCCTGCGCCGCACTCAGTGCCATGTGGGCCGCCGAGTACGTGCCCTCGGGGAGCTCGGGCAGCGACTCGCCCGCCAGGGCCTCCGACAGATCGCCCGGGGACAGGTCGTACGCCGCCTCGTCCGCCGCGGCCAGGAGGGCGTCCAGGTCGGGGTAGGGGCGGTGGTCCGTGACGCGACGGGACCAGCGCAGGCTGTGCAGGCACTGCAGGAGCAGGGTGCGGGCCTCGTCGGTGGGGGCCGCGTTGAAGGCGTCGAGGGGCCTCGGGAGGGACGGCAGGCGATGGGCGGGCAGCGTGGGTCCTCGCGTCACATGTGGTGTGGCAGGGGATGCTGTGAAAGGTGTGTCGTCAGGTTATCGAGAGTGGTCACTCTGTGTCTGCGCGATGCCTGGAATTCACTCGTACGGAAGCGTTTCGGGACGCGGAGATGACGGGTGAACACACGAACGGCCGTACGTTGACCCCGTGACCCAGCACAGGCGCCGTGACTCGGCGCAGCAGGTGATACGCAAGCGGGCCGTCGTGGCGGCCGCGTTCGTCGGGACCGTCGCCCTCGGCGTCGGGGTCGGCGTGTGGGCCTCGTCGGGCGGCGGAGAAGCGGGTGGCACGGCGGCCGCGTCCCCCGCGAGTCCCACGCCGGCCCGGTCCTATCCGCTGTCGCGGGCGCCGGGGACGATACCCGCGGTGCGCGCCTTCACGGCGGCGCGCGGGCCGGGCTGGACGCCGCGGAAGGGCGACCGGGTGGTGATCGGCGACCCCGTGCTGGCCGACACGGGGCGGCTCGTCGCCGCGGAGCTGGGCATCGCCTACGCGGGACAGAAGGACCAGGGCGACGTCCGCGCGGGGGACGTCCGGCTCACGCTCGGCGGCGGGGACGGGAACCGGGAGTCGTACACGATGACCGTCCACGACGGGCGGGTGGACATCGGCGGACCCGGCGCGGCGGGGGTGTTCTACGGGACCCGCACGCTGAAGCAGGAGGTCCACGGCGGCGGTACGGCGCCGGAGGGGGCCGTACGGGACGAACCCGCCAAGCCGGTGCGCGGGTTCATGCTCGACATCGCGCGCAAGCCGTTCTCCGAGTCCTGGATCGAGGACCGGATACGCGAGCTGGGGGACCTGAAGTTCAACGAGCTGGGGCTGCACTTCTCCGACGACCAGGCCTTCCGGATCGAGTCCGCCGGCCACCCCGAGATCGTCTCCACGGACCACCTGACCACGGCACAGGTCAGGAGGATCGTGGCGCTGGCGGACAGCCGGCACATCACCGTCGTACCCGAGATCGACTCGCCGGGGCATCTGGGCGCCGTCCTCGCCGCCCACCCCGACCTGCGGCTGCGCAACGCGAACGGGGTGCCGGCGAAGGGCGCGATCGACATCTCCGAGCCCGCCGCCGCGAAGCTCGTGGACGATCTGCTGAACGAGTACGCGGGCCTGTTCACCGGCAACCGGTGGAACCTGGGCGGCGACGAGTACCAGGCGCTGACCGTGACGAACCCGCAGGTCTCGTACCCGCGGCTCGCGGACGCCGCGCGCCGGGCCTACGGCACCGGCGGCACGGTCGCCGACCTGGCGACCGGCTGGCTGGGCGACCGCGCCGACACCGTCCGCGCCCACGACCGGACCGTCCGGGTCTGGAACGACGGCTTCCTCGAGGGCACCTCCGTGCAGCCCGCCAAGGACCTCCAGGTCGCCTACTGGACCGGCAAGGAACTGGGCGCCCGGCAGCCGGTGGCGTACCTGAGCGCGGGCCGCGAGGTCGTCAACTACAACGACGAGTTCCTCTACTACGTTCTCGGCCAGCCGCAGACCTTCGTCTATCCGACCGGGCGGCGGATCTACGAGCAGTGGACCCCGCGGGTGCTGCGCGGCACGGCCGCCGTACCGGCGCGGTACGACGCGCGGATCCTCGGCGGGTCGTTCGCGGTGTGGTGCGACTTCCCGAACGCGCAGACCGAGGCGCAGGTCGCGGCCGGGATCCGGCTGCCGCTGCGGGCGACGGTGCAGAAGCTGTGGGACCCGGGCAAGCCGCCCCTGTCCTGGGCGGACTTCCAGCGACTTTCGGCCACGCTGGGGTGAACGGGCGGTGCGCGTGAGCTCCCTGTGACACCCGGTGGAGTCCCGGCGCAGTAAGGGGAAGGACGGGGTCCGTACCGGTCGGCGCCCTGGCGTCGAGGGAGAGATTCATGAGCCTGGTGGAGCGGATCGCTCAGGCCGACGAACGCGGGCTGGCTGCCAGTGGGTTGGCTTGTTTGGATCGGTGCCTGCCGTTGCTCGGCGCCGACGACGATCTGCTGCGGCCCCTGTGGGCGAGCCTCGCCGACGGCTCCGACTGGGCCGCGGGCCTGGAGCGGGCCCGGGCCGGCGTCGACGCCGCGGAACCCGCCGGGGACGAGGCCGCGCGGCTGGCGTGGCGGATGCTGGAGGGGGCCCCGGCCGCGCGCACGGCCGAGGCGGTACGGCCCTGGGCCGACGCCTGCTCGGTCGCCTCGCTGCGGATCCACCGGCTGCTGGACCCCGCCGCCGACGACACCCCGGCCGCCGAGGGCCTCGACTCCGGGCGCGCGGGCGACACGGCGGACCTGCCGCCGCTGGTCGCCGCGGAGCTGCGCCGCCAGCGCACCGTCCTGGACCTCCTCGCCGAGCACGGCACCCATGGGCTGCGCGGCGCCCTGGAGGTCTCGGTGGAGGGGCGCCGGGTGCTGCGGGCGGTGGTGTCGCGGCGGGCACGGAGCGCTCCGTGAGGACGGCGGACGGTAGGCGCGCGGGCGGTCCTGTGATCGGCCTGCGGCGGACCTGGGGTGGACCTGGGGCGGTCCTGAAACGGTTGGCGCATCGGTGCGAAACGCGGTGACGCTTCGCCCGTGCGGGTCGCTCTTCCCTATGTGACAGCCCAGGACGTGACAGCACAGCAGGAGACCCGGCCGCATGCCGCGGCGAAGCCGGTGCGGTGGGCGGCCGACGCCGTGGCGATGGCGCGCGAGGGCGCCCGGGTGCGGCTCGACTACTCGGCGCAGAGCCTGTGGCGGGTGGACCGCATGATCGACGAGATCCGCCGCGAGAGCCCGCCGTACGCCGCCGTCGAGAGCGCGCTGCGCGGCTTCGGCGCCTACGCCGGCGAGGTGATCGCCCGCCAGACGGGCGCCGAGTGGTGGGCGACCGGCGGAGAGTACTGGGTGCGCACCCCCGACGGCCGTATCTGGGACCCCATCGACGAGGCCCGCCGCGCCTACGGCGGCCACGGCTCCCTGCGCCTGCTGTGCCGGGACGCGAGCGCCGTCCGGTGACGTGTGGAAGAGCTGCGGGCGGCCCCGGCCCTGTGACGTTTCCGTGAGCTCCGGCGCTGATCTGGCTGGAGGCACGCGAGAGGCGGCAGGAGACCGGGTCGCGCCGCGCGGATTCGCTGGGTACGGACGAGGACGGTTCTTGGGCCACGGAGGGGAACGTCGGCGCCGACAGGCGTACGACGCCGAGCTGGGCGAGGCCGTCGCACGTGCCCAGGAGGGGGACGAGGCCGCCTTCGCGGTCGCGTACCGCATCGTCCAGCCCGGGCTGCTCGGGTATCTGCGTGGTCTGGTCGGCGACGACGCGGAGGACGTGGCCTCCGACGCCTGGCTGGAGATCGCCCGGGACCTGGGCCGGTTCAAGGGCGACGGCGCCGGGTTCCGCGGCTGGAGCGCCACCATCGCCCGGCACCGGGCCCTGGACCATCTGCGCCGGCAGCGGGTAAGGCCCCGGGGAACCACGCTCGAACAGGACGTACTGGACCTGCCCGGGCCGCACAGCACCCACGACCAGGCGCTGGAGTCCCTGTCCACCGAGCGCGCCCTCGAACTGGTCCGGGGGCTGCCCCCCGACCAGGCGGAGGCGGTGCTGCTGCGCGTCGTCGTCGGCCTGGACGGACCGGCCGCCGCACGCGTCCTCGGCAAGCGGCCCGGCGCCGTGCGCACGGCCGCGCACCGGGGCCTGAAACGTCTCGCCCGCCAGCTGGGTGTGACGGATGACGGCGTCGGCGCGCTGGGGGAGTCGACATGAACCACGGCGGACCGGCACCCGCGAGCGCGCGGATGAACGCCGGCGGCCACGGGCCGTATGGAACAAGGCCGAGCCGGGACGCCGTGTGCGCCCCCGGCGAGGCGCGGCATGCGACCGGCCGGGCGGACGGCATGCGTGGGGCGGTTGTGGCGGACAGATCGGACAGGGACGGGAACTGACATGGGTGAACGGCACAGCGGCGGCGGACTGCCCGGCCGTCGGCACGTACACCCCGGCGCGGCCGCCGCCCCCGGCCCCCGGTCCACCGCCGACGTCCCCGGCGCCGGCATCGCCGCGCTGGAAGCGAGCCTCGCCGACGCCCTGTGCACCGGTCCCCTCGACCCCGGCGCCGAGCTGCACGCGGTGAGCGCGTTCCGCGCCGCGCGGGACGCCGGCCCGCACCGGGCGCGGACCCGGCGCCGGGACGACTGGCGGCCCCGGCAGCCGTGGCGTGCGCGGCTGTCGGTGAAGGCCACGCTCTCGGTGTTCGCCGCGAGCCTCACGCTGGGCGGTGTCGCCGTGGCGGCGATCGGCGCGGTCGGCTCCTCGTCGGGCGGCGACCACGGCGGCGCCCGCCCCGCGCACCCGGTGACGAGCGCCCCGGGGCGGGCCGGTGCAGGCGCGTCCGCCGCGCCCGGCGCGCACCCGGACCGCCCGGACACCGCCAAGGACACCCTGGCGCACTGCCGCGCGTACGAGCAGGTCGCGGGTGAGGGCAAGGCGCTCGACGCCACGGCCTGGCAGCGCCTTCTGACGGCCGCGGGCGGCAAGGACCACGTCGCGGCCTACTGCGCCCTCGCGGAGAAGAGCAGTAGGAGCAGCGGCAGGCGCAGTACCGGCAGATCTGCCCATAAAGCCCAAAGTGCTGACGAAAAGGGCAGAAGCGGCAAGTCCGGCCATTCCGCCGCGAGTTCGAAGCCGTCCCGCAAGAAGAAGTAGCGGTCCGGGAGAAGAGGAAGCAGCGGTCCGGGAGACGGAGCAGCGGTCCGCCGGGGCAACGGCCGGGGCCGCCACCCCCCACAGGAGAGGCCCCGGCCGTCGCGCGGACGGGCCGCGCGCGGCCCGTACTTCCTACAGCGCCATGACTGCGTTTTCTGTCACACCCCGACCCCGCGCATGCTCACCCTGCGCACTCCCGCACCCGGTCACGAGTTAGTTGCATCGTCTACATAGTCGTCGACGGACATGGACGAGGACCGCTTTGACGCCGTAACGTGCCTTTCGCGCCGGACCGGAAACAGGCGTAAAGGGAGTCACGTGCTGGGGGACGACGCGGAGCTGACCGCCGCGGTGCGTGCGGCACAGGACGGGGACGAGGCCGCATTTCGTACGGTGTACCGCGCCGTGCAACCGCGCCTGCTCGGTTACGTCCGCACGCTGGTCGGGGATCCGGACGCCGAGGACGTCGCGTCGGAGGCCTGGTTGCAGATCGCCCGCGACCTGGACCGGTTCAGCGGGGACGCCGACCGGTTCCGCGGCTGGGCCGCCCGGATCGCCCGCAACCGCGCCCTGGACCACATACGGATGCGCGGCCGGCGCCCCGCCATAGGCGGCGACGAGACGGAACTGACCGGCCGGGCCGCCGAGTCCGACACGGCCGGCGAGGCCATCGAGGCGCTGGCCACCGGCAGCACCCTCTCCCTCATCGCGCGGCTCCCGCAGGACCAGGCCGAGGCGGTCGTCCTGCGCGTGGTGGTCGGCCTGGACGCCAAGACCGCCGCCGAGACGCTCGGCAAACGCGCCGGTGCCGTACGCACCGCGGCGCACCGAGGCCTGAAGCGGCTCGCGGAGCTGCTCGGCCAGGATCCGGAATCCGCGGGCGCCCTCGACGCGCTCCCACCCCAGCGAGAACCGCGCCGCGGCGCGGTGTCGTCCGCAACTGTGACGCATACGCGTACGCGGACGCAGAAGGACATGTGATGGCCGACGAGCACGACAAGTGGCTGAACCGTGAGACGGCGGAACGTCTGCTGCGCGGTGAGTCGCTGGAAGCCGTCGACGCTCGCGCACGTGACCAGGCCGAACGCCTTTCCCGGGCGCTCGGCGCGCTGTCCGCGCAGGGGACTGCCGCCACCGGTGAACTCCCCGGCGAACAGGCCGCCCTGGCCGCGTTCCGCAAGGCCCGCGAGGCCGCCGAGGCCGAGCGGACCGCCGCCGCCCTCGCCGAGGGCGCCGTCGGCGAGCGCTCCGGCGAATCCGCCCCGCCCTCCGACGCCGGTCTGATCCGCATCGGCGCCCGGGTCCGCCCGTCCTCCGCGGCCCGTACCGGAATCCCGGGCGGCCGTCCCCGTCGCCCCCGCTGGGCCCGCCCGGTGCGTCTGGCGCTCGCCGCGGGAGTGAGCGCGGGCATGCTCGGCGGCGTCGCCATGGCCGTCGGGAGCGGGGTGCTGCCCACGTTCGGGACCGAGCGGCCCGCCCCCGCCACCTCCGTCTCGGCCGACCAGAGCTCCGCCTCACCGCTCGCCTCGGTCCCGCCGTCCGCCCCCGTGAGCCCCGGCCCGGGCGTGCCGAGCGGCGCGGGCACGAGCCCGGGTGCCACCCCGGGCGCGAGCACCGGACCGGGCCCCGGCGCGAGTCCGGGCGCCCCGAGCGGGGCTCCGGGCGGCAGCTGGCAGGGCTTCGCCGGGGTCTGCCGGGCCATCCGCGACGGCAAGGCGCCCGACTCCGGCCGGATGCGCACGCTGGAGGACCTGGCGGGCGGGTCCTCGCGCGTAGACAGCTTCTGCAAGGTGGTCCTGGACGCCGTCGACTCCGCGGCCGGCGGCGCTCTCGGCGGCAACGGCGACGACCCGGGAAAGCACCTGGGCAAGGACAAGGGCAAGGGCCAGGGGAACGGCGACGGCCAGGGCAAGGGCGGCGACGGCCAGGGGCAGGGTGACGGCGGCGGTCACCCGGGAGGCGGCGACCGCTCCGGTCACGGCGGCGGTCACGGCCAGGGCGGCAACGGCAGCGGCGGCAGCGGCGGCGGTGACCAGGGCAGCGGCGGCGGGTCCCAGGGCGACGCCGCACCGTCAAGCTCCTGACCTGCGGTTTTGTGATCGGCGAAATTTTTTCGGCGCGGGGTGTGACGTTTCCGGAGCCCACGACGCAGTACAGAGTGAGCCGACTGGTCATCGGCCGTCGCACTGAGCCGGGGTTCCCCCCGTACCCACGGCTCGTGCCCTCGGCGCGGGCGGGACACGTTCCCCCGGTCCCGCCCGCGCCCTATCTCCCTCGCACCGTCACCGGCGGATCCCTCACCAGTGGACGACGACCGTGTCGCCCACCCGCACCTGCGCGAACAGCTGCTGGATCGCCGTCTCGTCGCGGACGTTCACGCAGCCGTGCGAGCCGCCCGCGTAACCGCGCGCCGCGAAGTCGTAGGAGTAGTGCACCGCCTGCCCGCCGCTGAAGAACATCGCGTACGGCATCGGCGAGTGGTAGAGCGTGGAGACCCAGGTCCGCGCCTTCCAGTAGACGTGGAAGACGCCCTCGCGGGTGGGTGAGTACTGCGCCCCGAAGCGCACCGACATGGCCGACACCGTCCGCCCGTCGACCATCCAGCGCAGGGTCCGCGTGGTCTTGTCGATGCACAGCACGCGCCCGGTCAGGCAGCGCGGGTCGGGCGGGCCGGCCGGCTGGCCGCCCATCAGGTACAGCTCCCACTGGCCGGGCGGGTGCGTCATCGCCACCAGCCGCTGCCAGGTGACGGTGTCCGTCCGCCCGGTCCGGGGCAGCCCGCGCCTGCCCTGGAACCCCTCGACGGCGTGCTCGGTCAGATCGTCGTAGGACCCCGTCGGCCCGTCGAACAGCCAGTCCAGCTGGCGCAGCCGGGCCTGGAGTTCCCGCACGCCGGGCCCGCTGTCGCCCGGTGACCACAGCGCCGGGGACGCCGGTACGACGCTCGGGGCCGGGACCGTCCGGGCGGTGCGGGGAGTGCCGCCCGACGGCGGCCCGACGCGCACCGGCGGGACGGGTTTGCCGTCGGCGCCGGCCATCGGCTGCACGGTGCAGCCGACGAGGGCGGTGAGGGCGGCGAGAGCGGCGGAGGAGATGCGGACGGCGGCGAGCGGGCCCCTGGTGCCCCTGATCCTCATGCCGGGGATGTTTCCCCGCGTGACCGCCGCCGAACTACGGGGCATGGTGAGAGGGGACGAGAGGTACGGCGGGCGGAGGCGTTCATGGCAGGTGAGCCGGAGGCACGCGAGTCGGAGTCGGGACTGCCTATCGCGCCGGTCTACGGACCGGCCGACCTCACCGGCTGGGACCCGGCGCGGCAGCTCGGCGAACCGGGCGGGTACCCGTTCACGCGCGGGGTCTACCCGACCATGTACACCGGCCGCCCCTGGACGATGCGCCAGTACGCCGGCTTCGGCACGGCCGCCGAGTCCAACGCCCGCTACCGGCAGCTGATCGCGCACGGCACCACCGGCCTGTCCGTCGCCTTCGACCTGCCCACCCAGATGGGCCACGACTCCGACGCGCCCCTCGCGCACGGCGAGGTGGGCAAGGTCGGCGTGGCCGTCGACTCGGTCGAGGACATGCGGGTGCTGTTCGACGGCATCCCGCTGGACCAGGTCTCCACGTCGATGACGATCAACGCCCCGGCGGCCCTGCTGCTGCTCCTGTACCAGCTGGTGGCGGAGGAGCAGGGCGTCCCGGCGGACCGGCTGACCGGCACGGTCCAGAACGACGTGCTGAAGGAGTACATCGCGCGCGGGACGTACATCTTCCCGCCGAAGCCGTCCCTGCGGCTGACGGCGGACATCTTCAAGTACTGCGCCGCCGAGATCCCCCGGTGGAACACGATCTCGATCTCCGGCTACCACATGGCCGAGGCGGGCGCCTCGCCCGTGCAGGAGATCGCGTTCACGCTCGCCGACGGCATCGAGTACGTCCGTACGGCGGTGGCGGCGGGTATGGACGTGGACGCGTTCGCGCCCCGGCTGTCGTTCTTCTTCGTGGCCCGTACGACGCTGCTGGAGGAGATCGCCAAGTTCCGTGCGGCGCGCAGGATCTGGGCGCGGGTGATGAGGGACGAGTTCGGCGCGCGCGACCCCAGGTCGCTGATGCTGCGCTTCCACACCCAGACCGCCGGGGTCCAGCTGACCGCGCAGCAGCCGGAGGTGAACCTCGTCCGGGTCGCCGTCCAGGCCCTCGGCGCGGTGCTCGGCGGGACCCAGTCGCTGCACACCAACTCCTTCGACGAGGCGATCGCGCTGCCGACGGACAAGAGCGCACGGCTGGCGCTGCGCACCCAGCAGGTGCTGGCGTACGAGACGGACGTGACGGCGACGGTGGATCCGTTCGCCGGGTCGTACGCGGTGGAGCGGATGACGGACGACGTCGAGGCGGCGGCCGTCGACCTGATGCGCCGGGTGGAGGACCTGGGCGGGGCGGTGGCCGCCATCGAGCAGGGCTTCCAGAAGGCCGAGATCGAGCGGAACGCGTACCGCATCGCCCAGGAGACCGACTCCGGCGAGCGGGTCGTCGTGGGCGTCAACCGCTTCCGCCTCGACGAGGAGGAGCCGTACGCGCCGCTGCGGGTGGACCCGGCGATCGAGGCCCGGCAGGCGGAGCGGCTGGAGCGGCTGCGGACGCGGCGCGACCGGGGGGCGGTGGACTCGGCGCTGGCCGCGCTGAAGAAGGCGGCCGGGGGCGAGGACAACGTGCTGTATCCCATGCGGGAGGCGCTGCGGGCCCGGGCGACGGTCGGGGAGGTGTGCGACGCGCTGCGGGAGGTGTGGGGGAGGTACGAGCCGTCGGAGGTGCTCTGAGCTGGGCGGATACTCCGTTTGGGTGATCATGGGCGGATGCGGCCCGGTGCCGGTTACGCTCATGAAGAGTGTTCCTGAAAGGAGGGTGCCGTGGCTGTGATGCTGCATGAGTCGTCGCTTGCCGATGCCGCCGACAGGCTCTGGGAGGAACTGCCCGGGCACCGGGTCGAGATCCTCAACGGGAGCATCGTCGTGACACCGCCGCCGGACGGGCCGCATCAAATGACACTCTCTTGGTTGATCGTGGCGTGCCACCAGGCGGGAGACCGGCAGGCAGGGCTCAGAACCGTGGCGGGCATCGGCCTGTGGTTGCCGACGGGGCCGTATGACTACGCCGTACCCGACTTGGCGATCGTGGACGACGACTTCCACGATGCGCTTGTCGAGAAGAACTGCTATGCGCCTCATGTCTTCCGCCTGGTCCTGGAAGTGACCTCCTCCAACTGGACCAATGACACGGCCACCAAGGTCGATGTCTATGCGCGCGCCAGTGTCCCGGTGTACCTCATCGCCGATCGCCGGCACGATGAAGTCCTGCTCTACACGGACCCCGTCGACGGCAAATACTCCGACCCCGCCCGCTACAAGCGCGGCCAGACCGTCCCCCTCCCCGAATCCGTCGGCGTCACCCTCGACCTCTCCGTCGACACCCTCCTCGACGGCGACGACTGACCACCAGGCGGGTCAGATGCCGAGCTTGGCCAGGTAGGCCCCGGCCCCGTCCGAGGAGTCACCCGCCCAGCCCACATAGCCGTCCGGGCGGACCAGGAAGACACCCGGGCCGTACGACTCCGGGGCCGCCGGGAGTGAGCGCACCCCGGGGACCGGGGAGCCGGGAGCGCCCAGCAGCGTCCAGTGCGGCCCTCGGAACGCGTCGAAGAGGCGTACGCCGTCCACCGTGCCGTCGGGCGCGCGGTCGCCGGCCCGCACCCCGGCCGGGTTCGCGCGGGTCTCCTCCGTGAGGCTCGACTCCCGGTAGCCCAGGTCGAGTTGGACCGTCGCGGAGCCTCGGCGCACCTCGCCCCGGTGCACCCCGGTGGACAGGTCCAGCATGGCCGCCGCGTTCGCCCGGCGCTCCTCCTCGTAGGTGTCGAGCAGGGTGTCCGGCGCTCCGGCCCGCAGCACCGCGCCCAGCTTCCAGCCCAGGTTGTAGGCGTCCTGGACGCTGGTGTTCAGGCCCTGGCCGCCCGCCGGGGAGTGGACGTGGGCCGCGTCGCCCGCGAGCAGGACCCGGCCCACCCGGAAGCGGTCCGCCAGGGCCGCGCGCGGGCGGAAGTCGGAGGCCCAGCGCAGCGCCGTCACGTCGGCGCGGTTCAGGTGCGTGTACGCGGCGACCAGCGTGCGGATGCCGTCCAGGGACAGGTCGGGGGCCGTGCCCTCGGGGAGGCGGGCCTGGAGCTGGAAGTCGTCCGTGCCGGCCAGCGGGCACAGGCCCACGACCGTGCCGTCGTCCTTCGGGAAGGTGTGCCAGTACCCGCGGTCCAGGCCCCGCACCCGGACGTCCGCCACCATGAACGGCGCCGGGTCCACGCTCTCGCCGGCCATGCCGACCCCCAGCGCCCGCCGGATCGCCGAGCGTCCGCCGTCGGCCGCGACGACGTACCGCGCGCGCAGTGCCGTACCGTCGGCGAACTCCACGGCCGCCCCGTCCGCGTCCTGCCCGGCGCCCGTCACCTCGCACCCGAAGGCGACCCGGCCGCCCAGCTCCAGCAGCCGCGCGTACAGCACCTCCTGCGTGCGCCACTGCGCGACCATCAGCGGCTCGGTGTACGGCGCGCCGTCGTCCGCCGCGACCGTGTCGAACATCGGCTCTGCGCCGACGCGCTCGCCGTCCTTCCAGATCATCCGGTCCGGGTACGGACCGCCCGCCGCGCGGATCGCGGCCAGTACGCCCAGGTCGTCGAAGACCTCCTGGGTACGGGGCTGGATCCCCTTGCCGCGCGAGCCGGGGAACAGGCCTGCGGCCCGCTCCAGCACGAGCGCCTCCACTCCGCGCCGGGCCAGGTCGATGCCGAGGGCGAGACCGGTCGGACCCGCGCCCACGATCAGAACGTCCATCGCGATACTCCTCTCCTTAACGTCGTTAAGTGCCGTCGCCCGGAAGCGTGCCCTTAACGCTGTTAAGCTGTCAAGTGTGAGCCCCGAGAAACGCGCCCCCCGCGCCCCCCTGGACCGCCGTCGCGTCGCCGACACCGCGCTGCGGCTGCTGAACGAGGCGGGACTGGACGGCCTGACCCTGCGCGCCATCGCCGCCGAGCTGGACGTCAAGGCGCCCGCCCTGTACTGGCACTTCAAGGACAAGCAGGCGCTGCTGGACGAGATGGCGACGGAGATGTACCGGCGGATGGCCGCCGCCGCGCCGCCCGATCCGGACGACGGCTGGCAGGAGCGGCTGCTGAAGACGGGCCGGGGGCTGCGCGCCGCGCTGCTCGGTTACCGCGACGGCGCCAAGGTCTACAGCGGCTCACGCTTCACGGGCACCGAGCACGCCCCCGCCCTGGAGGCGAACCTGCGGCTGCTGACGGACGCCGGGTTCACCCTCGCCCAGGCGGTCGACGCGGGCCGGACGACGAACGCGTACACGATCGGCTTCGTCACCGAGGAACAGGGCGTACGGCCCCTGCCGGGCGAGCGCCGGGAGGGGTACGACGTCGCGGAACGGGCCCGCCGGCTCGCGGACTTCCCGCTCGCGGCGGCGGCCGGCGGGCTGCTCTTCGACGACTACGACCGCCAGTTCGAGGAAGGACTGGCGGTCGTCGTCGCGGGGATCGGAGCGCGGTACGGAATCGGCTGACCCGGGGTTCAGCCCGCCGGTGTCCGCGCCGTCTTGAGGGCCCGCTTCAGCCGGGGCCCGAAGGGCCTCTCCACGAACCGGTGGATCAGCCAGGCCAGCGCCAGCATGCCCAGCACCGTCACCACGAGTGTCGGCCACGGGCCGAGGCCCAGACCCCGGTGCAGCACCCGGATGACGAACCAGCCCAGGTGCTCGTGGACCAGGTAGAACGGGTACGTCAGCGCGCCCGCCGTCACCAGCCAGCGCCACCTGGCCCAGCTCGCCCAGCCGAGCGCCACGACGGCGACGGCCGCGAACGCGACGGTGACGATCAGGATGACGACGTACGGATCGCGGTGCGGGTGGTGGCCCCACAGGCCGGTGGTGGCCTCCCGCTGGGCGAGCAGCCAGGACATCGCGACGATGCCCCACGAGAGCAGGTCGCTGCCGAAGCGGTGGATCAGGTACAGCGCCAGGCCGCCGATGAAGAAGGGGGCGTACTCGGGCATGACCACCTGGTTCAGCAGCTCGTTCCCGGAGCTGTGGCTCAGCACCGCCGCCAGCGTCCACACGCAGGCGAACAGCACCACCCGGCGCCGGGTCACCCCGCGCACCACGACGAGCAGCGCGAACAGCACGTAGAAGCGCAGCTCGACCCAGAGCGTCCAGCACACGCCGAGGACCCGCTTCGCCCCCATCGGCTGCTGGAGCATCGTCAGGTTGACCAGGAACTCGTCCGGCCGGACCGCGTGGACGACGACGGGCATGGCGAGGGAGGCCCCGGTGATCAGGAACAGGGCCACCCAGTAGGCCGGGTACAGGCGCGAGACGCGGGAGCGGAAGAAGTCCCCGAGCGTGCGGCCCCAACTGCTCATGCAGATCACGAAGCCGCTGATGACGAAGAAGAGCTCGACCCCGAAGTTGCCGTAGACGGCGGCCCGGGACAGGGTCGGGAAGAGGTGCGCCGGGCTGCCGTGCCAGGACGCGGAGACCGTGCCGCCGCGTCCGGTGTAGTGGTACAGGCAGACCATCAGCGCGGCCACGAGCCGCAGACCGTCCAGGGCCAAGAGGCGGCTCGTGCGCCCGCCACCGGCGGTGGGCGGGGCGCCGGCCGGGCGGGGTATCGGCGGGCCGGGCGCGGCGGCGAGGCCGGGGGGTGGCGGTGACGCTGCCATGGAGGTCGAGTCCTTCCTGGATGGTCTTCAGGGTTGTGCCGTCGCCGGGCCCGGCCGCTCGCGCGCCCCTGCCCCGCGGCCCGGTTCAGTCGCGTGCGCCCCGGCGCAGGCTGCGGGCCTTGCGGGCGACCCGGCGGACCGTGGCGTTGCGGGGGATGAACGCCAGCTGAGCCGGTACCCCGCCGGGGAGGGCCAGGGAGGTCAGGCGCCGGCGCTTGAAGTAGCGCAGGGTCCGCGGGTTCTGGTGCCGCGCCAGCCAGCCCTCGACCTCGGAGCGCAGCCGCGGCAGGATCTTCGGCTGCATCGCGAAGCCCACCGCCCGCACCAGCGCGCCGAGTTCCTCGACGTCCATGCCCCGGCGCTGCTCCTCGACGGCCGCCCTGTCGCCCAGTTCGGGCAGCAGCGCGTCGACGATGGTGACCGGGATCCGGTTGCTGTTCTCGTACGGCGTGACCTGCTCCAGCAGCACCTCGGTGCCGATCCGGGCGACAGGCAGGCCGTACAGCGCCCGGGCCGTGAGCAGGGCGGTGGAGAAGCAGCCGACGACCAGCGCGGGACGCATCCGCTGGTACAGCACCTCGGCGAGGACCGGGGTGTCGAGCACGGTCAGTTCGACCTTCAGCTTCTGTGCCTCCCGCTCCAGCGAGCGGGTGAAGCTCGCCGGCGCGGACGGGTGCGGCTTGAACACCACCTTGGTGTGCCCGAGCGCGGCCGCGCCCCGCAGCATCCGCACGTGCAGGTGGTCTTCCTGCTCGGGGGTGAGGATCTCCAGCGCCGAGAGGTACTGGCCGAGCAGCAGCGCCGGCTCCTCGACGTCCGGCAGCGCCGCGTCCCCGGAGTCCGTGGGCCCGAGGTCGGCGAGCACCTTGGTGAAGGCGGCCGTCGGCACGACCTCGCCCTCGACGCCGAACTCCGTGAGCAGCAGCGGCTTCAGGCCGGGGACGAGGTCCAGGTGCAGCACCCGGTCCACCCGGGTGCCGACCAGCGGGTCGATCTTGTTGCGGGTGGGGCCGTAGCTCATCAGGCCGTCGGCGTAGACCGTCACGGGCGCGCCGGTGAAGATCTGGCCGAGCGCCAGCGACGGGTTGACCTGGATCGACTCGACGGCCAGCTCGACGTCGTCGTCGCCCAGTCGCCACTCGTGGCGCAGGAAGCGTTCCCACAGCGGCATGTCGTCCACCCGCGGGGCCCAGCCGCCCGGGTGGAACGGGAAGATCGTCTCGTTGTACGAGATCACGTCGTCGAAGCGGTCGCGCAGCTTCTCGAAGCCGGGCGCCTGGTCGAGGGCGGGCGTCGTCTCCGGGGTGGTGGAGTTGTTGCAGACCAGCAGGATCCGCCGGTCGGCCGGGCCGAAGCAGCCGGAGTCCAGGGCGGCGGCGAGCGTGGCCGTGCCGTACAGCGTCGACGCCTGGAAGATCTGGGTCGTCACGCGGCGGCCCCCGCGGGAGCGGGACGGCGGCGCAGCCGGCGCAGCTTGGAGGCGCGCGGGAGGTCCATGGAGTCGAGCGCCTCGTCCAGCACGTCCTGCGGCATGCGCCGCAGGGCCGCGGCGCTCATGGATTTCAGCTTTTTCGCCACCGCGGGCTCGAACCTTTCGATGGTTCCCAGATGATGGGAAATGATGGCGCAATAGGTACGGACGGCCTTCGGCAGCAGTTCGTCAGCCTGCGGATCCTCGGCGGTTTCCGCGACGACCTGATCGAACGCGCGAATGAAATCCAGCTGCCGTACATCGCCGATCTGGGTGAGCGACGAGGCGACCCCGCGCCGGTAGAACACGCCGAGCATGCTCACCGCGGCGAAGGATTCCGCCTCCCGGTGCAGCTTCCAGATCCACGGCCGGTCCTCGGCCGTGCGCAGCCCGTCGGTGAAGTGCAGCAGGCCCTTGTCCACGAGCCGCCGGTGGTAGACGCCGGCCCACGCGTACGCGTAGTCGACGGACGTCGAGCGGTCGGCGGGCAGGATCGCCTCGCGCGGGCTCGTCACCACGCCGCGCCGGCCGACCGGCACCCGGTGCACCTGGCGCGAGCGCGCGGTGCACTGCACATGGTCGGTACGGATGAAGTCGCAGCCCAACTCGTCTATCGCGGCGACCAGTTGAGGGAAGTAGCCGGGGGCGAGCCAGTCGTCGCCGTCCAGGAACGTCAGGTACTCACCGCGCGCCCGGTCGATCCCGGTGTTGCGGGCGGTCGCCAGCCCCCCGTTCTGTTCGTGCCGGACATGGACCGCTCCGGGCAGCTCGCGCTCCGCGCGCGCGAGAATGTCCGGTGTCCCGTCGCGGGAACAGTCGTCGACGAGAATGAACTCAAAGTCGTCCCGGGCATTCGCCTTCAGACTCCTGAGGGTGTCGGGCGCGTATTGCTGCACGTTGTAGAACGGCACGATGACGGAGAGCTTGACCACGTCAGGGACGTTAGGGGGAAGCCCGTGATTCGTCTTGACGCTTTGCTTGATGCTGAGTGAACGACACGTGGCGAAGCTGTGAACCGGGCTATTTCCGGGCGGGTTGACGACCCGATTCGCCATTCAGCGATGTGCTGTTAACCGTTTGTTGCATTCAGGTTGGGCCGAACAACGGAATCGCTTCCTAGCGTCTTCGCCGTGCCAGCAAGTGCTACGAAGTCCCTGCGGGTCGCCGTCCTCGCCGATTCCGACACCCGGTGGAAGTGGGGGGCCCTCACCGCGCAGCGCCTCGCCCCCGCCGACTCCGAGATCCGGCTCGACGGCTACCTCCTGCGGGGGCGCGCCACCCCGACAGCCCGTCAGCTGAGGGAGGTGGGCGTCCGGGCGGACTCGCTCCGCGAGGTCACCGGCGTCGAGTTCCTGCGCGCCATGACCGGCGCGACGACCGAGGAGCCGTACGACCTCCTCGTCCTCGCCCTGGTCGGCGGCGGCGTCCAGGCCATGCTGCACGGACTGCGGAGCGCCTGGGGCGGCGGCGGATCCGACACCTTCGGCAAGCGGCCGGTGGTCGTCACCGGCTACGTCGGTGTCGTCTACGAGAAGCTCGCCGACGGCCTGCTGCTGCGGCACGGCGCCGACCTCGTCCTCGCCAACTCCCGGCACGACGCGGACCGGTTCCGAGCCGTGTACGAGGGCGTGGGCGCGGACGCCTCCGCGGTCACCGAGGTCGCGCTGCCCTTCCTCGGCGGGGCGCCGTACACCGGTGAACACGAGCCGTACACCGTGGTGTTCGCGGCCCAGCCGTCCGTCCCGGACAGCCGCGAGGACCGTACGTACCTGCTGAACCGGCTCATCGAGCACGCCCGCAGGCACCCCGAGCGCGAGGTGCTGCTCAAGCTGCGCTCCAAGCCGGGAGAACACACCACCCACATCGAGGAGCTGCCGTACCAGAAGCTGGTCCAGGGCGCGGACGCGCCCGCCAACTTCCGGCTGGTGTACGGCCACATGGGCGAGGTGCTGGACCGCACCGACCTGCTGGTCACCATCAGCTCCACGGCCGCGCTGGAGGCCCTGCACCGCCGTATCCCCACGGTCGTCCTCACCGATCTGGGCGTGCGCGAGGTGCTCGGCAACCACCACTTCACCGGCTCCGGGTGCCTCGCCTCCTGGGACCAGCTCGACGCCGGGCACCGGCCGGCGGCCGACGAGGAGTGGGTGGCCCGGCAGGGCGTCGCGGCTGGGGGTACCCCCTCTGGGGGAGGCTCGTACGAGACGGCCTTCGACACCGCGCGCGAGCGCATCGCCGGCCTGCTGGAGCGGCCCGGCGGGCTGCCCCCGCTGAACCCCTACTACACACCCGAGACGGCGCCCGGATACCTGCCCGGCATCCTCGCCCGCCACCACCTCGGCCCCGACGGCGCCCCGCTGCCCGGCGCGCCCGCCGTCGGCAAGGAGCCCGGCCCGGTCCGCCGGATCGTGCGCCGCGCCGCGCGCGGGGCCTACCGCCACGGCGTGCAGCGCGTGGCCCCCGTGATCCGGCGGATGGGGGAGCTGTGACCTTCCAAGGAGACTCCATGTCCAACCCCGAGGCGGGACCGGGCGCGACGCTGCGCCGGGTGCTCGCGGTGATCCCCGCGCGCGGCGGCTCCAAGGGCGTGCCCGCCAAGAACCTGGCCCCCGTCGGCGGTGTGCCGCTGGTGGCGCGCGCGGTGCGCGAGTGCCGGGCGACCCGGCTGGTGACCGACGTCGTCGTGTCCACCGACGACCAGGCCATCGCGGCCGCCGCCCGGCAGGCCGGCGCCGAGGTCGTGCTGCGGCCCGCCGCCATCGCCGGGGACACGGCCACCTCCGAGGCCGCCGTCCTGCACGCCATGGACGCCCACGAGGCGCTGCACGGGGCGGCCGTCGACACGGTCCTGCTCGTGCAGTGCACCAGCCCGTTCATCGTCCGCGAGGACATCGACGGGGTAGCGTCGGCGGTCATCGAGGACGGTGCCGACACCGCGCTGACGGTCGCGCCGTTCCACGGATTCGTCTGGCGGGAGGCGGTCGGTGAACTCGCCGCGCCCGGCGGGCAGTCGGCCACCGGCGCGGCGGCCGACCCCCGCGCCGTTACCGCGGCGACCGCCGGAGGCCGCGGCGTCAACCACGACAAGTCCTTCCGCCCCCGCCGTCAGGACCGCCCCCAGGACTTCCTGGAGACCGGCGCCGCCTACGCGATGGACGCGGCCGGCTTCCGCAAGCACCAGCACCGCTTCTTCGGCCGCACGGAACTCGTCCGCACGGACCCCGCGCGCGTGCTGGAGATCGACGACCCGCACGACATGGCCCGCGCCCGCGCGCTGGCCCCCCTCTTCGACGCGGGCCGCCCCGGTTCGCTGCCGACCGCCGCCGACATCGACGCGGTCGTACTCGACTTCGACGGCACCCAGACCGACGACCGGGTGCTGATCGACTCCGAAGGACGGGAGTTCGTCTCCGTGCACCGCGGCGACGGACTCGGCATCGCGGCCCTGCGCAAGAGCGGCCTGAAGATGCTGATCCTGTCCACGGAACGGAACCCTGTGGTCGCCGCCCGCGCCCGGAAGCTGAAGCTCCCGGTGCTGCACGGCATCGACCGCAAGGACCTCGCCCTGAAGCAGTGGTGCGAGGAACAGGGCATCGCGCCGGAGCGCGTGCTCTACGTCGGCAACGACGTCAACGACCTCCCGTGCTTCGCCCTCGTCGGCTGGCCCGTGGCGGTCGCGAGCGCCCACGACGTCGTACGCGGCGCCGCACGCGCGGTCACCACCCTCCCCGGCGGTGACGGCGCCATCCGAGAGATCGCCAGCTGGATCCTCGGCCCCTCTCTCGACTCCCTCCCCAAGTAAGGACATCTCCTGCCATGAGCACCAACTCCCGTCTGCGTTCGTTCGGTTCGCGCGAGGTCGGCCCCGGCAAGCCCGTCTACATCTGCGGCGAGATCGGCATCAACCACAACGGTGAGCTGGAGAACGCCTTCAAGCTGATCGACGTGGCCGCCGAGGCCGGCTGCGACGCGGTCAAGTTCCAGAAGCGCACCCCGGAGATCTGCACCCCGCGCGACCAGTGGGACATCGAGCGCGACACCCCCTGGGGCCGGATGACCTACATCGACTACCGCCACCGCGTGGAGTTCGGCGAGGACGAGTACCGCCAGATCGACGCGTACTGCAAGGAGAAGGGCATCGCCTGGTTCGCCTCCCCGTGGGACACCGAGGCCGTCGCCTTCCTGGAGAAGTTCGACGTCCCCGCCCACAAGGTGGCCTCCGCCTCGCTCACCGACGACGAGCTGCTGAAGGCGCTGCGCGCCACCGGCCGCGCCGTCATCCTCTCCACCGGCATGTCGACCCCGAAGCAGATCCGCCACGCGGTCGAGGTCCTCGGCAGCGACAACATCCTGATGTGCCACGCCACTTCGACCTACCCGGCGAAGGCCGACGAGCTGAACCTCCGCGTGATCAACACGCTGGAGAAGGAGTACCCGAACGTCCCGATCGGCTACTCCGGCCACGAGACGGGCCTGCAGACCACCCTCGCCGCGGTCGCCCTCGGTGCCGCCTTCGTCGAGCGCCACATCACCCTCGACCGCGCGATGTGGGGCTCCGACCAGGCCGCCTCCGTCGAGCCGCAGGGCCTCACGCGCCTCGTCCGCGACATCCGCACCATCGAGGCCTCCCTCGGCGACGGCGTCAAGAAGGTCTACGACTCCGAGCTGGGCCCGATGAAGAAGCTGCGCCGTGTCGCCGGTGTCGTCGCGGAGGCGGAGATCGCCGCGGCGGCGGGCGAGCCGGTCACGGTCTGACCCCTGACCCCGGCCTGTTGAGCCCCTTACGTGTCCTACGACGGGACGGTCGTACGCCGATGAGCCCCCGCGCCGGTCAGCCCGGCCATCCTCCCCGCACGCTCGCCTTCGTGGAGAGCCCGGTCCAGCTGCTGAACGTACTGGAGTGGGCACACCTGCACGGACTGCAGGGCGCGGCCCCGGACCCGCTGCCGTCCGTGCCCGCGCAGGTGCGGCGGACGATGGCCGGTGACCTCTCACCGGCCGGCGCGGAACTCACCCTCGTCGTGCTGTCGCCGACGGACCCGATGACCCGGGGCCAGCTGCGCCGCATGGCGGAGCTGGCCCGGGACGAGGGGCACACGGTGCGCTGGGAGGAGGCGCGCGGCGGTACGGCCGCGCCCTTCTCGACGATCGGCGGCCTGGCGGGCGCGCTCCGCCGGGCCGACCGGATCGTGATGGGAGACCCGTTCTCCCGCTACGTCCAACTGCTGCTGACGATCACCAAGGCCCACGACCTGGTCGTGGTGGACGACGGCACGGCCACGATGGAGTTCGTGGCCCAACTCGCCCGCGGCGAACGCCTGGTCCGCTGGCACCGCAAGGGCGGCCGCCGCGGCCCGCGCGACCTGCTCTTCGCCCCGGTCTCCGCCGCGGCCCGCCGCCGGCTCACGCCGAGCGCGAAGCGCCGGGTGGAGGTCTTCTCCTCGATGCCGGTGACGGAGACGCCCGAGGGCGTGACCGTCACGGCCAACGACTTCTCATGGACCCGCGCCCGCTTCGGCCCGCCGCGCATCACCAAGGGCGCCGACATGGTCGGCACGTCACTGGTGGAGACGGGCGTGGTGGACGCCGACCACTACGTGGAAGCGGTCCGCACCCTCTCCAGGACCCACGGCGCGACGCGCTACTTCGCCCACCGCCGCGAGAGCACGGACAAACTCCACCGCCTGGCGACCGAGACGGGCCTGGAGATCGTCCGCCCTGACCTCCCCCTCGAACTGATCGCCCGCCGCGGCCCGATCGGCCGCACGATCCTCAGCTTCCCCTCGACGGTCGTCCACACCCTGCCGCTCGCGCTGGTGGGCACGGGCGTGAAGGTGGCCGTCTGCGACATCGACCCGGCCTGGCTGACGGAAACCGCCTCCCCCCGTGCCCAGGGCTTCCTGTCGGGCGTCACGGGAACGGCCCGCGACGTGCACCGGCTGCAGGCGGTGGGGCTGGCCTAGACGCTCTCGCGGTCCGCCCGCACCGCCGTCGGCGACACACACCCAACTCCGCTTCCTCGTCCGGACGTTGTCGTCCGACGGTGGGCGTCAGCCGTGCGAGGCCGGGACCAGGGTCCACCAGGTGCCGTCGGGACCGTCCGCCACACCGGTGCCGGCGTCGGTGTACCGGCAGGTCAGGAGGATGGCGCGGTGCGGCGGGCCGGCCATCCACGCGGCGACGGCCGCGCCCGCGTCGGCCGGGCCGACCTCGATGGTCTCGCCGGTGGCGACGGGGCGGTAGCCGGCGGTCCGCATCCGGTCCTGCGGGGCGCTGCCGTCCGTTCCGGTGTGGGTCAGGTGCCGGTGGGCCGCCATGTCGGAGGTGTGCGCCCGGGCGGCCCGGCGCAGCGAGACCCGTGGCCGTACGGCGGCGCACCCCGCCTCGGCGCGGAGCCGGTTCAGCGCGGACACCACGTCGTCGCCCCAGGCCGGGGACGAGGGCGCCGCCGGCCCGGCCCAGGCCGGCGGCGCGCAGGACAGGAACGCCAGGAGCACGGTCACGAGTGCGGCCGTCGCCCCGGCGGCAGCTCGTGAGAGAACGCCCATGGTCCAGCCCCCTCGCAGCGGTCGGTCACTCAGGGTGATTCTCGCGTCGCCGCGCACAGGCCCACCAGGCGGCGCCCGAAGCGCATACCGCCGGTAACCGGCGCGCTCAGCCGGCCTTTCCCACCAGCACGAACGCCCGCGCCCGGCGCTCCTGCCCGGACGGTTCCCGCCGTACCGTCGCGACCGGCTCCAGCCCGGCCGTCGTCAGCAGCGCGGCGACCTGCTCCGGCGTACGCCAGTAGTAGTCGAGGTCGATCTCGTGGCCGAAGCGCTCCGGGAGGTGGAGACGGCCGGGCTCGTGGCCGGTCTGGAAGGCGAGCAGGGCGTGGCCGCCGGGGCGCAGGGTGCGGTGGAATTCGGCGAAGGCGGCCGGCAGGTGCTCGTCGGGGACGTGGATCGTGGAGTAGAGGGCGAGGATGCCGCCCAGGGTGGCGTCCGGGAGGTCCAGGGCGGTCATCGAACCCACATGGAAGCGCAGGCCGGGGTGGGTTTCGCGGGCCAGGGCCACCATGGCGGGGGAGAGGTCCACGCCGAAGACCGGGACCCCGAGGGTGTGCAGCAGCGCGGTGACCCCGCCGGGGCCGCTGCCCAGGTCCGCGACCGGGTCCGGGCCGTTCGCCGTGACCAGTTCGGCGAAGGCCGTGAGCAGGGTGCGGTCCAGGGGGTGCGTGAGCCCGGTCGGGTACCGGGCCGCGTAGTCCTTGGCGATCGCGTCGTACGAGGTCCGGGTGGGATGGAGGAACGTCTCCGCCGCGTCGGTCACGTGTCCGGACCCTATCGGGTGGCGGCGCTGCTCCGGTCCGGCTCCTGGACAGGCCGAGCAGGACTGTAGTGAGGCATGGTATCCGTGGAAGGAGAAACAGTGGTTTTACCCGTCAGAGTCCGCCGCCATGCGTCCGCTGGTCAGATTTTCTCCCCTAACGGGCTGAACTTTTGTTGATCGAGGGGCAGTTGACCGCCCGGGCGTCCTACCCTTCAGAGGGTGAAGCAATTGATGTCCCTAGAGTCCGAGGCCGGCCTCGCGGGGGATGTGCTCCCCGGCGCGCTGAGCGAAGCCCTGCACGCCGAACTCGTCGCCTTCCGCCGCGACTTGCACATGCATCCCGAGCTGGGCAACCAGGAGTTCCGTACGACAGCCGCGATCAAGGAGCGGCTGGAGCAGGCGGGGCTGAAGCCCCGCGTGCTCAGCAAGGGAACGGGACTCGTGTGCGACATCGGGCTCACCGAGGGGGAGCGGACGGCCGTACCGCTGCTCGCCCTGCGCGCGGACATCGACGCCCTGCCCATCCCGGACACGAAGGCCGACTGCCCCTACCGCTCCACGGTGCCCGACCGGGCGCACGCCTGTGGACACGACGTGCACACGACCGTCGTGCTCGGGACCGGGCTCGTCCTCGCCGAACTGCACGGCAAGGGCCTGCTGCCCCGGCCCGTGCGGCTGATCTTCCAGGCCGCCGAGGAGGTGATGCCGGGCGGCGCCATGGACGCGATCGAGGACGGTGTGCTGGCGGGCGTGAGCCGGATCCTCGCCGTGCACTGCGACCCGCGCGTCGACGCCGGGCGGGTCGGGCTGCGGCACGGGCCGATCACCAGCGCGTGCGACCGGGTGGAGATCGCGCTCGACGGCCCCGGCGGGCACACCGCCCGGCCGCATCTGACCACCGACCTCGTCACCGCCGCCGCCCGCGTCGCCGTCGACGTGCCCGCGCTGGTCGCCCGCCGGGTCGACACCCGGGTCGGGCTGGCGCTGACCTGGGGCCGGATCGAGTCGGGACACGCGCCGAACGTCATCCCGCAGCACGCCGAGCTGTCCGGCACCGTGCGCTGCCTGGACCTGGAGGCCTGGCGGGAGGCGCCCGACATCATCCACGCGGCCATCGACGAGGTCGCGACCATGCACCGGGCCAAGTCCGAGATCACCTACGTGCGCGGGGTGCCGCCGGTCGTCAACGACAAGGAGTCCGCGGAGCTGCTGCGCCGGGCGATGTCCGCGCGCCGGGGCCGGGAGTCCGTGGAGTCCACCGAGCAGAGCCTCGGCGGCGAGGACTTCTCCTGGTACCTGGAGCACGTCCCGGGCGCCATGGCCCGGCTCGGCGTCCGGCGCCCCGGCGAGCGCACGGTCCGCGACCTGCACCAGGGCGATTTCGACGCCGACGAGCACGCGATCACGGTCGGCGTGGAGATGTTCACCGCCGCCGCCTTCCTGGACGCGAACGGCACCGAGGTCTGAGCCAGGGCAGGAGGAATGAGGAAGAAGGGGCCTCTTCGGGGCTCCTTCTTACGTGTTCTTACTTATTCGACCGACCGGCGCAACATCTCCGTAAGCCATTCGTGCACGCACCGCGACACCTCCGATCAAGGGCGAAGAGGGTGAGTTCAGACGCTGTTTGCCTCGAATCGATAACGGCTTCGAGAGGGGGTTTTTTGCGACATCTACGCGCGTTACGATGCCGCGAAGCCGACGCCGACGGGGCGTCCCGGCTGGAGCACCGGCAAGGTGCTCCCATCAAGCGCCGACACGGCGCTCAGGTCAGGTGAAGGAGCCTCCCGTGCGCCGGGTAGCCAAGCTTTCCGCTGCGTGTCTCGCGACCGCGGCACTCGCCGTGACTGCCACCGCGTGTGGCAGCACCTCCTCCGACAACAACGCCAGCTCCTCCTCCTCGGGCGGTGCCAAGGGCGGTATCAAGATCGGTCTCGCCTACGACGTCGGCGGCCGTGGCGACCGTTCCTTCAACGACTCCGCCGCGCGCGGTGCCGACAAGGCCGAGAAGGAGTTCGGCGGTTCCATCAAGGAACTGACCGCGAAGACCTCGGACACCGAGGCCGACCGCGAGCAGCGCCTGCAGGACCTGGCGGACGCGGGCTACAACCCGATCGTCGCCGTCGGCTTCTCCTACGCCTCCGCCGTGACCAAGATCGCCCCTAAGTACCCGAAGACCAACTTCGGCATCGTCGACTCGGTCGTGACCGGCACGAACGTCAACAGCATCACGTTCACCGAGGAGCAGGGCTCCTACCTGGCCGGTGTCGCCGCCGCGCTGAAGACCAAGAAGGACCACGTCGGCTTTGTCGGCGGTGTCGACAACCCGCTGATCAAGAAGTTCGAGGCGGGCTACACCCAGGGCGTGCACGACACCAACCCGAAGGTGAAGGTCGACGTCCAGTACCTGTCCCACGGCCAGGACTACTCCGGCTTCTCCAGCCCCGACAAGGGCCAGCAGGCCGCGCAGGGCATGCTCGACAACGGCGCCGACGTCATCTACACGGCCGCCGGCTCCTCCGGCAACGGCGCGATCGAGGCCGTCCACGGCGCCAAGGGTGCCTGGGCCATCGGTGTGGACTCCGACCAGTACAACATCCCGGGTCTGGCCCAGTACAAGAGCGCGATCCTGACCTCGATGGTCAAGAACGTCGACGTCGGTGTCTACGACTTCATCAAGTCCGTCAAGGACGGCAAGCCGCTGACCGGCAACAACGTCTACTCGCTGGCCAAGGGCGGCGTCTCGCTCGCCACGAGCGGCGGTTTCATCAGCGACATCCAGCCCAAGCTGGACGCCGCGAAGCAGAAGATCATCGCCGGTCAGATCAAGGTCAAGACCACCCCGTGACCTGACGGATCCGGCCGGTTCCCACTGAGGATCCGGCCGGATCGCCGGACTCGGCTCGGTGAGGGAGTGTCGTCCCCACGACCCCTCGCCGAGCCATAACAATGTGTCAACTCTACGCGTGTAGCGTCGAGTTGCCGCGCTAGCGTCGCCGACGCCTGCCCTCCCCTACGCAGCCCCTTTCCCCGAGGAGAGTGCGCCATCAACGCGTCCAGCCCTCCCGCTGCCGTCGAACTGCGCGGCATCACCAAGCGTTTCCCCGGCGTCGTCGCCAACAAGGACATCGACATCACCGTCCGCACGGGCACCGTCCATGCCCTGTGCGGTGAGAACGGCGCCGGCAAGTCCACCCTGATGAAGATCCTCTACGGCATGCAGCAGCCGGACGAGGGCACCATCACGGTCAACGGGGAGCAGGTCGTCCTGCACAACCCCGGCGACGCCATCGCCCGCGGCATCGGCATGGTGCACCAGCACTTCATGCTCGCCGACAACCTCACCGTGCTGGAGAACGTCGCCCTCGGCGCGGAGAAGCTGTACGGCATCGGCGGCAGGGCCCGCGCCAAGATCAAGGAGATCTCCGACGCGTACGGCCTGAACGTCCGTCCGGACGTCCTCGTCGAGGAGCTCGGCGTCGCCGACCGCCAGCGCGTGGAGATCCTCAAGGTCCTCTACCGCGGCGCCAAGACCCTCATCCTCGACGAGCCCACCGCCGTCCTCGTGCCGCAGGAGGTCGACGCGCTCTTCGACAACCTGCGCGAGCTCAAGGCCGAGGGCCTCACCGTCATCTTCATCTCCCACAAGCTGGGCGAGGTGCTCTCCGTCGCCGACGAGATCACCGTCATCCGGCGCGGTACGACGGTCGGCACGGCCGAGCCGTCCAGGACCACCCCCAAGCAGCTCGCCGAGCTGATGGTCGGCAGCGAGCTGCCCACCCCGGAGACCACGGAGTCCACCGTCACGGACGTCCCGATGCTCACCGTCGACGGCCTGCACCTGGCGCAGACCGACCTCGACGGCATCGAGCGCATCGTCCTCGACCAGGTCTCCTTCACCATCCACAAGGGCGAGGTCCTCGGCATCGCCGGTGTGGAGGGCAACGGCCAGTCCGAGCTGGTCGAGGCGATCATGGGCATGCGCGACCCCGACGCGGGCGTGGTCACCCTCGACGACGCCGACATCTCGCACGCCCCCACCCGCCGCCGCCGCGAGGCCGGCATCGGCTACATCCCCGAGGACCGCCACCGCCACGGCCTGCTCCTGGAAGCACCGCTCTGGGAGAACCGCATCCTCGGCCACGTCACCGAGAAGCCCAACTCCAAGGGCGGACTCATCGACATCAAGGCCGCCCGCGCCGACACCCAGCGGATCGTGGAGTCGTACGACGTCCGCACCCCCGGTATCGACGTCACCGCGGCCTCGCTGTCCGGCGGAAACCAGCAGAAGCTGATCGTCGGCCGCGAGATGAGCCACGACCCCAAGCTGCTCATCGCCGCCCACCCCACCCGCGGTGTGGACGTCGGCGCCCAGGCCGCCATCTGGGACTACATCCGCGAGGCCCGCCGCGAGGGCCTGGCCGTGCTGCTGATCTCCGCGGACCTGGACGAGCTGATCGGGCTCTCCGACACCCTGCGGGTGATGTACCGCGGCCGCCTGGTCGCCGACGCCGACCCCGCCACGATCACCCCCGAGGAGCTGGGCTCCGCCATGACGGGTGCGGCCTCCGGCCACCTGGAGCACACAGAGGACGACGAGCGATGAACAAGCTGATCTCACGGATCGACAAGGAGCGGCTGCTCCTCGGCATCGCCGCGCCGCTGCTGGCGGTCGTCGCCGCGCTCGTCGTCACCGCCCTGGTGATCCTCTCGACCGGCAAGAACCCCGGTCCCGCCTTCAACGACATGCTGACCTACGGCTTCGCCAGCGACAGCCAGGTCTACATCCTCAACAAGGCGACCACGTACTACCTCGCGGGCGTCTCGGTGGCCATCGGCTTCCGGATGAACCTGTTCAACATCGGTGTCGACGGCCAGTACCGGCTCGCCGCGTTCTTCGCCGCCGTCCTCGGTGGCGCGCTGACCGTGCCCGGCTGGCTGGCCATCCCGCTGATCCTGATCTGCGCCATGGCGACCGGCGCCCTGTGGGCGGCCATCGCCGGCATCCTCAAGGTGACCCGCGGCGTCAGCGAGGTCATCTCGACGATCATGCTGAACTCGATCGCCACCGCGATCATCGCCTACCTGCTCCAGCCCGGAAAGCTCGCCCAGCTCCAGCAGGGCAACACCGTCGTCGCCACCAAGCCGCTGCCGTCGGGCTCGCACTTCTTCAGCATCGACACCGGCCCGTCCGGCGAGCTGTGGGGCTTCATCTTCCTTGCCGCCGCTGTCGGCGTCGCGTACTGGTTCGTGCTCGGCCGTACCCGCTTCGGCTACGACCTGCGCACCGTCGGCCAGTCCGAGAGCGCGGCCGCCGCGAGCGGTGTGTCGGTGAAGAAGATGGTCGCCACCAGCATGGTCATCTCGGGTGCGGTGGCCGGTCTGATCGGCATGCCGACCCTGCTCAACGACAGCTACCAGTTCAGCAGCGACTTCCCGACGGGCATCGGCTTCACCGGCATCGCCATCGCGCTGCTCGGCCGCAACAACCCGATCGGTATCGCGCTCGGCGCCCTGCTGTGGGGCTTCCTGGAGCGCACCACCAACCACTTGGAGTTCCAGGGCTACGACAAGGAGATCCTCGGCGTCATCCAGGGCGTCATCGTCCTGTGCGTCGTGATCGCCTACGAGGTCGTACGCCGCTACGGCCTCAAACGCCAGCAGCAGAAGGTCGGCGCGGAACTCGCCGCTCAGGCCGCCGCGACGAAGAAGCAGGAGGTGGCGTGATGACTGCCACGATGACCGACACGCCGCCGCCGGCGGCGCCCAAGGCGGCGGGTGCGCCGCAGCGCTCGGGCCGCTCCTGGGGCCAGATCCTCCTGCTCGTCGCGGGTGCGCTGCTCCTCCTCGCCGCGGTCCGGGTGATCACCGGCTCACAGGACCTCGACTCCGCCGGGCAGGTCAGCGCCGCCCTCGGCCTCGCCGTGCCGATCGGCCTCGCCGGTCTGGCCGGTCTGTGGTCCGAGCGGGCCGGTGTGGTCAACATCGGCCTCGAAGGCATGATGATCCTCGGCACCTTCGGGGCCGGCTGGATCGGCTGGCAGACCAACCCCTGGCTCGGCCTGCTGATGGGCATCGCCTTCGGTGTCCTCGGCGGCCTGCTGCACGCCGTCGCCACCGTCACCTTCGGCGTCGACCACATCGTCTCCGGTGTCGCGATCAACCTGCTCGCGCTCGGCGCCACCCAGTACCTCGCCAAGCTGTTCTTCGCCGGCGGCGCGGCGGCCAACGCGGGCGGCAACCCCAAGCAGTCCCCGCCGGTGGCCGCGCTGCCCGACGTCACCGTGCCCGGCCTCTCCGACAGCCTGCAGTCGCTGGAGAACCACCACTGGTTCCTGATCTCCGACCTCGCCGGCATCCTCGGCGGGCTGGTCACTCACCTGTCCGTCGTCACGGTCCTGGCCGCGCTGCTGTTCGCCGGCACCTGGTGGCTGCTGTGGCGCACCCCGTTCGGCCTGCGGCTGCGCTCCTGCGGTGAGAACCCGACCGCCGCGGAGTCGCTCGGCGTCAACGTGTACTCGTACAAGTACGCGGCCGTCGCCGTCTCCGGCGGCCTCGCCGGCCTCGGCGGCGCCTTCCTCGCCCTGGTCACCTCGCACACCTACCTCGAGGGCCAGACCGGCGGCCGCGGCTACATCGGCCTCGCGGCGATGATCTTCGGCAACTGGCGTCCGGGCGGCCTGGCGATGGGCGCCGGCCTGTTCGGCTACTCCGACGCGCTCCAGCTGCGCAACGGCGGTACGACCGTCCACGCGCTGCTGCTCCTGCTGGTGGTCCTGCTCGTGGCCCTGGCCGCCTGGAAGCTGTACCGCAAGGCGATGCTCCAGGGCGTGATCAGCCTCGCCGTGGCCGCGGTGATCCTGGTCTGGTACCTGCTCACCGACACGGTCCCGAGCGACTTCGTGGGCGCCACCCCGTACGTCGTCACGCTGCTGGTGCTGTCCCTGTCGGCACAGCGCCTGCGGATGCCGAAGGCGGACGGCATGCGCTACCGGAAGGGCCAGGGCAAGTGACGGGCGCAGCCGCCGGGTTCGACTGGGAGGCGCTGCGGGCGGTGGCGCGCGAGGCGATGTCCCACGCGTACGCCCCCTACTCCGGCTACCCGGTCGGCGTGGCGGGCCGGGTCGACGACGGCCGCACGGTCACCGGCTGCAACGTGGAGAACGCCTCGTACGGGCTCAGCCTGTGCGCCGAGTGCGGTCTGGTCTCGGACCTCCAGCGCTCGGGCGGCGGCCGGCTGACGCACTTCACCTGCGTGGACGGCGAGGGGGCCCTGCTGGTCCCCTGCGGCCGCTGCCGCCAGCTCCTCTACGAGTTCGGCGGGCCGGACCTGCTCCTGGACACCCCGGAGGGCGTCCTGCCCCTCTCCGAGATGCTGCCCCAGGCCTTCGGCCCGGCCCATCTCACCAAGTAACTCCGGTGTACGGCCCCCCTGATCCGCATCCGCGCAGGGGGGCCGCACACTTCGCACTTCTTCCGAAGGGAACGCCATGGCCATGGACGCCATCTCCGTCATCCGCACCAAGCGGGACCGGGGCGAGCTGACCGACGAGCAGATCGACTGGGTCATCGACGCGTACACGCGGGGCGAGGTCGCCGACGAGCAGATGTCCTCGCTGGCGATGGCGATCCTGCTCAACGGCATGAACCGCCGCGAGATCGCCCGCTGGACGGCGGCGATGATCGCGTCGGGCGAGCGCATGGACTTCTCGTCGCTGTCCCGCCCGACGGCGGACAAGCACTCCACGGGCGGCGTCGGCGACAAGATCACGCTCCCGCTGGCCCCGCTGGTCGCGGCCTGCGGCGCGGCGGTCCCGCAGCTCTCCGGCCGCGGCCTCGGCCACACGGGCGGCACCCTGGACAAGCTGGAGTCGATCCCGGGCTGGCGCGCGCTGCTCTCGAACGAGGAGATGCTGTCCGTGCTGGACGGCGTGGGCGCGGTCATCTGCGCGGCGGGCGACGGCCTGGCCCCGGCGGACAAGAAGCTCTACGCACTGCGCGACGTCACCGGCACGGTGGAGGCGATTCCGCTGATCGCGTCCTCCATCATGTCGAAGAAGATCGCCGAGGGCACGGGCTCGCTGGTCCTGGACGTGAAGGTGGGCTCGGGCGCCTTCATGAAGACGCTCGCGGACGCCCGCGAACTGGCCTCGACGATGGTCGGCCTCGGCACCGACCACGGTGTGCGGACGGTCGCCCTCCTGACGGACATGTCGACCCCGCTGGGCCTGACGGCGGGCAACGCCCTGGAGGTCCGCGAGTCGGTCGAGGTCCTGGCGGGCGGCGGCCCGGCGGACGTCGTGGAACTGACGCTGGCCCTGGCCCGCGAGATGCTCGACGCGGCCGGCGTCAAGGACGCCGACCCGGCGAAGGCCCTGGCCGACGGCTCGGCGATGGACGTCTGGCGCCGCATGATCGCGGCCCAGGGCGGCGACCCGGACGCCCCGCTGCCCACGTCGAAGGAACAGCACGTCGTCAGGGCACCGTCCTCGGGCGTCCTGACCCGCCTCGACGCCTACGACATCGGCATCGCCGCCTGGCGCCTCGGCGCCGGCCGTGCCCGCAAGGAGGACCCGGTGCAGGCGGCGGCGGGCGTCGAGATGCACGCCAAGCCGGGCGCCAAGATCCAGGAGGGCCAGCCCCTGCTGACCCTCCACACGGACACCCCCGAGCGCTTCGCCTACGCGCTGGAGGCCGTGGAGGGCTCGTACGACATCGCCCCGGCCGGCACGGACTTCACGGCGTCGCCGGTGGTGCTGGAGCGGATCGCCTGACCAGGGGATTTCCCGTTCGGGTGAAGGGGATCGGTGGACCTGCGCCGGTCCCCTTCGGCGTGCGCGATGAGTTGCGACCGCCCCGGCGGTCTACCCGTCGTGAATGACAAGACACCCGCCGTGCTCGTGTTGTCCGGCGCCGTCAGCCGTGATCAGGTGCCGGGGTTCTGTGACGACCTGCGGGCGCTGCTGGCGGCGGCCGGTGCGCGGGTGGTCGTGTGCGACGTGGGCGGGCTCGGGGCCTCGGGGCTCGGTGCCGTCGATCTGCTGGCGCGGCTGGAGTTGACCGCCCGCCGGGCCGGCGGGCGGATACGGCTGCGGGATCCCGCCCCCTCGCTACTCGCCCTTCTCGACCTCGTCGGACTCCGCTTCCAGGTGGAGGGGCAGGCCGAAGAGGGGGAACCAGCGCTGGGTGTCGAGGAAGCAGTGGAAACCGGTGATCCGGCCCTCTGAGATCTCCAGGATCTGCACCGCCCAGGGGCTGAACCCGCCCTTCTCCTCGTCCGGCTTGTAGTGCGCGAAGCCCGGCAGACCGTTGGCCATGACCGGCCGCAGCCGCGAGCCCGCGCAGGAGGCGCCGAGGGTGGTCATGAAGCCGGTGATGTCCGCCGTACCGCGCAGCCACAGGTCGAACGGCGGCATCGTCATGACGGCGTCCTCGTGGAGCAGCGCCGTGAGCGCCGCCATGTCGTAGCCCTCGAAGGCCTTGACGTACCGCTCCAGGAGTTTTTGCTGCTCCTCGTCCAGCGGGTCGGACACCGCGCCCTCGGGGCCGCCGTCGGCGCGCTCCGCGAGTGTCGCCCGGGCCCGCTGGAGCGCGCTGTTGACCGAGGCGACCGAGGTGCCCAGCAGCTCGGCGACCTCGCTCGCCTTCCAGGCCAGCACCTCGCGCAGGATGAGCACCGCCCGCTGCTTGGGCGGCAGTTGCTGCAGCGCCGCCATGAACGCGAGCCGGATGGACTCCTTGGCGACGGCCGCCTCCGCCGGGTCCTGCACCTGCGGCAGCACCCGCGCGTCCGGCATCGGCTCCAGCCAGGTGTTCTCCGGGCGGGGGGAGAGCGCCGCCCGCGCCAGTGGGGTCGACTCCGTCAGGTCCATCGGCCTCGCCCGCTTGTTGCCCGCCGTCAGCATGTCCAGGCACACGTTCGTCGCGATCCGGTACAGCCACGAGCGCAGGGAGGAGCGGCCCTCGAACTTCTCGTAGCTCCGCCAGGCCCGCACCAGGGTGTCCTGCACCGCGTCCTCGGCCTCGAAGGAGGAGCCGAGCATGCGGTAGCAGTATCCGGTCAGCTCGGTCCGGTGCTTCTCCAGTGCGACGTCCAGGTCCGCCGTCGCCGTGCTGTCACCCATCGTCCCCCCACCCCCTGTGGCCGTCCCTGTTCGCGCGCCATCGCGCCCCAGCACTCCGGAAGCTACCGCAGCCCACTGACAATGGCCCCCGGAGTCCGAATAAGCCCAGCTCAGACCAGTTGCTTCACGGACATGAGCAGATGACGGTGCGCGGACTGCGGCCCGACCGCGCCGAGCAGCACCCGCTGGCCCGCCCCCAGCATCTCCAGCCGCAGCCCGGGGCCCTCGAAGGAGTTGAGCGCGTCGAGCAGGTACGACGGGTTGAAGGCCACCGTCACCTCGTCCGCTCCGCTCAGGGTGACCGGCAGGCGCTGCGCCGCAACGTCGTCCCCGTATCCCGCACGCACCAGAAGCGAGCCCTCGGCGGCCGAGAAGTCCAGCCGCACCGGACTGTTCCCGTCCGCCACCACGGCCACCCGGCGCACCGCCTCCGCCAGCGCCGCGCACTCCGCCTCGGCCACGGCCGCCCCCGCCACCTCGAACAGCGCCCCGTACCCCGGCAGCCGCCCCTCCAGCCGCCGCAGCACCGCGCGCGTGTCCCCGCCCTCGAAACCGACGGCCGCCGTGCTCCGCGCCGTGGCCGGGTCCAGCAGGATCCGCAGCGTGCCGCACTTCCCCAGCGCCCGCGCCACCTCCAGCAGCCGCCGCGCGGGCAGCAGCACCTCCACGGCCTCCGCGTCCGCGCCGGCCGGCCGCCAGGGCAGCCCGCGCACCGCGTACCGGTACCGGTCGGACGCCGACAGCGTCATCTCCCCGCCCTCGAGGCGCAGTTGGACCCCGGTGAGCACCGGCAGGGTGTCGTCGCGGCCCGCCGCCACCGCCACCTGGCCGACGGCCGTGGCGAACGCGGCCGCGTCCACCTCGCCGTACGGCGCGGGCGCCGCCGGCGGCGCCGGGTACTCCTCGTACGGCAGTGTCGACAGCCCGAAGCGCGTGCCGCCCGCCTCCACCGTGAACCGGTTGCCCTCCAGCGCGCAGCTCACCGGGCCGTCGGGCAGCACCCGGCAGATGTCCAGCAGCCGCCGCCCGAGGACCAGCACCCGGCCCGGCACCGCCACCTCGGCGTCGGCCCCGGCCCGCGCCGCCGTCTCGAAGTCGGACCCCGACACGGCGAGCCGCCCCGGCTTTGCGCTCAGCACCAGCCCGCCCAGCACCGGCACCGTCGTCCGCGCGGGCAGCGCCCGCCCCGCCCAGGCGACCGCCTCGGCCAGCTCCCCGCGCGCGATCCGGAACTCCATACGACAAACCCCCTGCTCAGTGGGCCGGTTGACCGGGGGCGGACGATATCCGCGCCCACTGACAACCGCCCCTGAGCAGGGGGTTCGGTGAAAGCGACGTACGAGCCGTACGCGTCGTACGAGGGGACTCAGTGTGCGGCGACGGGCGCCGTCCGGGCCGCGACCCGGGCCGCCCGCGAGCCGAGGACGGTGATCGTGACGACGCCGACGACCGCGAGGAGGCCCACCGCGACCGTGCCGCCCCAGCCGTCCGCGTGGAAGGCCGTCGCACCGACCGTGCTGCCGACACTGGAGCCGATGTAGTACATCGACTGGTACAGGGCCGAGGCCTGCGCACGGCCCTGGGTGGCCGTCTTGCTGACCGCCGAGGAGGCCACCGCGTGCCCCGCGAAGAAGCCCGCCGTGATCAGCACCAGGCCCAGCAGCACCAGCGGCAGCGAGGGCGCGAGCGACAGCAGCAGACCGGCCGTCGTCGTACCGCCCGCCAGGTACAGCGCGCCCCGGCGGCCGAGGCGGCCCACCAGCCGGCCCGCCGTCGACGCGGACACCGTGCCCACCAGGTAGACCAGGAAGATCGAGCCGATGATGCCCTGCGGCAGCCCGAACGGCGCCTCCGTCAGGCGGTAGCCGATGACCGTGTAGACGCCGCCGAACACCGTCATGAACAGCGCGCCGATCGCGTACAGCCGGCGCAGCAGCGGGTTGGCGAGGTGGTCGCGGACCGTGCCGAGCAGGATCCGGGGCCGCAGCGAGCCCGCCGTGAAGTGCTTCGGGGCCGGCAGCAGCAGCCGGAAGGCGATCGCGCAGCCGACCGCGATCACGCCGATCACCGCGACGGCGACCCGCCAGCCCCACGCCTGGGCCACCCAGCCGGTGATGATCCGGCCGCTCATCCCGCCGACGCTGTTGCCCGCGACGAACAGACCGATCGCCGTGACCAGTGCCTTCGGCCGGACCTCCTCGGCCAGATAGGCCTGTGCCGAGGCGGGCAGACCGGCCAGCGCCGCGCCCTGCACCGCCCGCAGCGCCACCAGCACGCCGAGCGACGGCGCGAACGGCACCAGCAGACCGACGGCGACCGCGACGGCCAGCGAGCCCGTCATCACCGCGCGGCGGCCGAAGCGCTCCGACAGGGCGCTCATCGGCAGCACGAACAGCGCCAGTCCGCCGGTCGCGGCCGCCACCGTCCAGCTCGCGTCGCTCGCCGCGACCCCGAACTCGCCGGAGATCAGGGGCAGCAGGGCCTGCGTGGAGTACAGGAGCGCGAAGGTCGCGACACCGGCGAGGAAGAGGGCGAGGCTCATCCGGCGGTAGCCGGGGCCGCCCGGGGTCAGCCGGGTGTCGACGGCGCGGTCGGAGGTGTCGACGGAGGTGTCGGCGACGGGGACGGGCGAGGTGGCGACCACGGTGGTGGACGCCCCGGTACTGGCGGGAGACATGCCTAGACCGTAGGGACGGTCCGCCTCATGCGTCCAATGCATGGAATCGCCATAATCGTTCCCATGGCGCATCAGCAGAGCTCACAGGCCCGCCTGTCACCGAACAGTGACACAGAAGACATGTACGAGATGGCGAAGGTGCTCGCCCCCCGCCTCGCCTACTTCGCCGGCGTGGCCCGCACCGAGCACGTGACCCGGGCGGCGCACGAGATGAACGTCCCCCAGTCCACCCTCTCCCGCGCCATGGTCCGCCTGGAGCGGGACCTGGGCGTCGACCTCTTCGCCCGGCACGGCCGTACGGTCTCCCTCACCCCCGCCGGCCGCACCTTCCTGGCCTCGGTCGAACGCGCCCTCGCCGAGGTCGGCCGGGCCGCCGAGGAGGTCCGCGCCGACGCCGACCCGACCACCGGCAAGGTCGCCTTCGGCTTTCTGCACACCATGGGCGCCGAGACCGTGCCGGGCCTCCTGCACGCCTTCCGCGCCGACCACCCGCGCATCCGCTTCAGCCTGGTCCAGAACTACGGCGAGGCCATGCTGGAGCGGCTGCGCGCGGGCGAGCTGGACCTGTGCCTGACCTCCCCGGTCCCCGACGCCCCCGACCTGGTCGCCCGCCGGCTCGACGAGCAGAAACTCCGCCTGGTCGTCCCCGCCGACCATGCCCTGGCCGGCCGCAGACGCATCCGGCTGGCCGAGGCCGCCGAGGAAACCTTCGTCACCCTGGAACCCGGCTACGGCCTGCGCCGCATCACCGACGCCCTGTGCCGCGAGGCGGGCTTCCGCCCGAGGGTCGCCTTCGAGGGCGAGGAGGCGGAGACCCTGCGGGGCCTGGTGGCGGCCGGCCTGGGCGTCGCCCTCCTGCCCCCGCCGACGGTCCCGAGGCCGGGCGTCGTGGAACTGACCGTCACGGCCCCGAGGGCGGCGCGGGAGATCGGCGTGGCCTGGCTGGCCGACCGCCCGGACACCCCGCCGGTGGCCGCCTTCAAGCAGTTCCTGCTGTCCCGGAGGGGCAACCTGCTGCCCTGACGGGCCTACCTCTTCAACGACCTGCCGAACCCCGCCGCCAGCGGCATCCGCAACCCGATCGGCGGCGGCGCGGCCAGCGCGTCCTCGACGGGCCGGGACAGGTGGTGTCCGTACAGCGCGCCCAGCACGAAATCGACGGCGAGCCACCCGACCTCGTCCCGGTGCCCGGTCAACCCGTGGCCGTCGGAGTGCACTTCGAACCGGCACACCTGACGGTTCACCTTCTTCGCGCGCGCCGCGTACCGGAACGACAGTTCGGGATCGGTGCGTTGGTCGTTCGTGCCGTGCACGATCAGCACCCGCCGCCCCACGAGCTGCTTCACCGGCTCGGCGGGCGCCGCGACGTCGTCCTCCGGGAGCCAAGGGGCCATCGCCACCACGGAGTTGACGGCCTCGTGACCGCCCGCCCGCAGCGCCGCGCGGCCGCCCATGTCGACCCCGACCAGGCACACGGGAACGTCCCCGTAGCGCCGTACGACCTCGTCGACGGCCCACTGCGCGTCCGCCGCCGGATGCGCCTCGCTGCCGTTCCAGCCCCGGTAGCGGTAGCGCACGCCGTGCACGGCCAGCCCCTCGGCCCGCCCCGCGCGCACGAACCGGCGGCCCAGCGAGCGCAGCGCGAGCGCCGCCCGCACGGGGGACGGCCGGCGGGCGGACACCTCCTCCCCGCCGGGGAGCAGCAGTACCGCTCCGCTCACCGCCGTCGGCTCCGGGCCGACTGCCTTTCCCAGCCCGGCCGTTCGGACCGGAGTCGCTTGCTGTCCCATGACAGAACAGTGTCAGAAGGGGTGGTGTACCAAACCCGTACGTGCGGTCACTGTTGCGTATCGGCGGGAAAGCGCCGGAAAAGTGCGGTGAAAGAGCCGTCGCGTTCACCGGGCCCTCTACGCGCGTAGGCGTTAGAGTGCGGAAATGACGAGCCAGACTGCACCGATCGGGGTCGTTCCGACGCCGGACCAGATCCGCCGGGCGCCCAAGGTTCTGCTGCACGATCATCTCGACGGCGGGCTCCGCCCCGGCACCGTCGTCGCCCTCGCCCGGGAGACCGGGTACGCGGACCTCCCCGAGACCGACCCGGACAAGCTGGGCATCTGGTTCCACGAGGCCGCCGACTCCGGCTCGCTGGAACGGTATCTGGAGACGTTCCGGCACACCGTCGGCGTGATGCAGACCCGGGACGCGCTGATCCGGGTCGCCAGGGAGTGCGCCGAGGACCTCGCCGAGGACGGGGTCGTCTACGCCGAGGTGCGGTACGCCCCCGAGCAGCACCTGGAGGGCGGGCTGACCCTCGAAGAGGTCGTCGAGGCGGTCAACGAGGGCTTCCGGCAGGGCGAACGGCTCGCCCGCGAGGACGGCCGCCGGATCCGGGTCGGCGCGCTGCTGACCGCCATGCGGCACGCGGCCCGCTCCCTGGAGATCGCCGAACTCGCCAACCGGTACCGGGACTCCGGCGTGGTCGGCTTCGACATCGCCGGCGCGGAGGCGGGCCATCCGCCCACCCGGCACCTGGACGCCTTCGAGTACCTCAAGCGCGAGAACAACCACTTCACCATCCACGCCGGCGAGGCCTTCGGGCTGCCGTCCATCTGGCAGGCGCTCCAGTGGTGCGGCGCCGACCGGCTCGGGCACGGGGTGCGGATCATCGACGACATCGAGGTCCGCGAGGACGGCTCGGTGCGGCTCGGCCGGCTGGCGTCGTACGTCCGGGACAAGCGGATCCCGCTGGAGCTGTGCCCCAGCTCCAACCTCCAGACCGGGGCCGCGTCGTCGTACGCCGAGCATCCGATCGGGCTGCTGCGCCGGCTGCACTTCCGGGCCACGGTGAACACGGACAACCGGCTGATGTCGCACACCGGCATGAGCCGGGAATTCGAGCATCTCGTCGAGGCATTCGGTTACACGCTCGACGACCTCCAGTGGTTCTCCGTCAATGCGATGAAATCCGCGTTCATTCCTTTCGATGAACGACTTGCGATGATCAATGACGTCGTCAAGCCCGGATATGCAGAGCTGAAGTCCGAATGGCTGTTCCAGCAGACGGCCTCCACCAGGGGCTCTGCTCACTCGGAGGAGTGAGTGCATCCGGTTTTCGGCATGAAATGCGGACGCGCTTTCACAGGGTGTCCGCATTTCGGTGTTTGCGGCGTGCGGTGAGGCGTGTTTACGGTCGAGGACCGCTGGGATCGATTCCGATCTCCCGTCTCCGCATTCAAGGATGCATTCACGATGAAGCAGTCTGCTGCCAAGACTCTCGGTGTCGCCGCCCTCGGTGCCGCCTTCGCCGCCGTCGGCGCGGGCGCGGCCAACGCGGCCCCGGCCCTCCCGGAAACGGGCCAGGCCCAGCAGGCCGTGGGCTCCGTCACCCAGACGCTGCCGGGTGCCGCCGCCGCGGCGCTGAGCCGCGGGCAGGGCGCCGTGGGCAACGCGGCGGCCGCCGCGCAGCCGGCCGCCCAGGACGCGCTCGCCAAGGGCCCGGCCGTCCCGGCCGCCGGGCTGCTCGGCGGACTGCCGACGGCCCGCACGGGCCTGCCCACGCACGGGCTGCCGGTGAACGGCATCCCGGTCGGCTGACCTGGCCCGACCTGACGTGATCCGGCCGACGGCCGGCACCACGCCGCTGGGGCGCCCCGGAGGACAACTCCGGGGCGCCCCAGCGGCGTTCGTACGCCTACCAGGCGGTGCGGGACTTCTCCTCGGAGGGCAGCAGGATCCACAGGGCTATGTAGATCAGGAACTGCGGGCCCGGGAGCAGGCAGGAGAGCAGGAAGATCACCCGCATCGTCGTCGCGGAGGTGCCGAAGCGCCGGGCCAGTCCGGCGCACACGCCGCCGATCACGCGGCCGTGGGTGGGGCGGGCAAGGGCGGTCATCGCGGCTCCTCCGTGTCGTCGGCCCGCTGCCGGGCCGGTGGCCGGGGCCGCCCCGGCGGCGTCCCTCGACCTTCTTCCACGGTAGGGAGACGAAGGGGGCGAAGCATCGCTCTACGGGGCGATCCCGACCCTGGGAATCGTCGGGGTGCGCCCCTGAGACAGCTCCTCCTGGAGCGTGACGGGCCGCCGGGCCCCGGACTCGGCGCCCTCCCGCGCGTCCCGCGCCTCACGGCGGCGCAGCCAGGCGCGGCCCGCCGGCACGACGGCCAGGTGGGCGAGGACGACGCCCGCGGTGTTCAGCAGCAGCGCGTCGACGTCCGCCACCCGGCCGGGCACCCCGGTCTGCAGCAGCGTGATGCCCAGGGAGATCAGGGCGCCCGCCGCGGCCGTGCGGACCAGGGAGGCGAGTGGGGAGACGGTCAGCCGGCCGTGCACCGCCGGCAGCAGCACGCCCAGCGGGGCGAGCAGGGCGAGGCCCTCGCCGAGCCGCCGGGCCGCCTCCCGGCCGCCGAGCGCCAGGTCGGCGCGGATGCCGGCCAGGGGATGCACATTGGGGGGTGTCACCCAGGGGACGTCCAGAGGCCGCAGCGTCAGCCAGGCGACGAGAACGAGGTGGGCGACGAGGAGGACACCCCCTGTCACCCTGATGCGGAACGCGGCGCTGCCGCCGAAGGAGCCTTGACGCTGCACGACCCCCTAGACGCAGCCCCGGGCACGATCGGTTCCGCATCGGTTTCCCCGACGTGCCGGCCGGAGCCGGTCCGCACTTCGCCGAACTAGTTCTCCGGCACCGCACTCGACGGCGGCTGCGCGTTTCCCGGGCGGTTGCGGACGTCGTCCGTGCAGGCGTAGCGGCGGGGGGCGTCGGGGACCGGGCCGGCCAGGATGACCGAGCCGTCGCCCTCCGTCGCCGCCGAGTCGGACAGGGTGCAGACGACCTGGGCCAGGGCGTACGACGTCAGATGCGCCGGAGGCGTGCTCAGACGGAGCATGTCCTCGGGGTCCCTCGGGCCGGGGCCCGACACGCTCAGGCCGCCCGGGACGTACGTCGTGTAGCCCGCGGAGCGTTCGGCGGTGGAGGGCGAGGCCGCCAGCTGGTCCAGCAGCCCCTGGGCCACGATCACCCGGCGCCGGGCGTCCGGGGTGCCGTCGGGCACGCCGACCGTCCGGTCGACCGTCACCAGGGACGCCCCGCAGAGCAGGAAGACCTGCACGGGCACACCCCGCGAGGACGGTGCGGACAGGTCCGGCCCGGCCAGCGAGCACGGCACCCGGGACGGCGCCGCCCCGAAGTCGGTCGGCACCTCCGTGGCCCGGATGCCGCAGCCGGAGAGCGCCAGGCCCAGGAGGGGCAGCGCCAGCAGACGGCGTGCGGCCCGGCTCTGCGCGGTCGCGCGTCGTACGGTCATGACCCCTCCCTTCCCGATCCTGGACTGCTCTCGTCGTTCTCGTCGTTCCCGCCGGTGCCGGTGGCCTTCCCGTCCTCGTCCGGCTCCTCCGCCAGCCGTGAGACGTCCCGTGGCAGCCGCAGGGTGAACACCGCCCCGCCGTCGGGCGAGTTGGCGGCGGTGATCTCGCCGCCGTGGATGTGGGCGTTCTCCATGGCGATGGACAGACCCAGTCCGCTGCCCTCGGACCGCGGCCGCGAGGCGCTCGCCTTGTAGAAGCGGTCGAAGACGTGGGGCAGGACGTCCTCCGGGATGCCCGGCCCGTGGTCGCGCACCGCGATCACCACCTCGTCGTCCGCCGCCCGCACCGATACCCGCACCGGCGACCCGCCGTGCTTGAGCGCGTTGCCGATCAGGTTGGCGAGGATGACGTCCAGCCGGCGCGGGTCCAGCAGGGCGTGGATGCCGCGTTCCGCGTCCAGTTCGACGGCGTCCAGCCAGGCGCGGGCGTCGATGCAGGCGGTGATCTGGTCGGCGACGTCGACGTCGTCCAGGACCAGCCGGGCGGTGCCCGCGTCGAAGCGGGTGACCTCCATCAGGTTCTCGACCAGGTCGTTCAGGCGCCGCGTCTCGCTGACCACCAGCCGCACCGCCGGCTCGATCATCGGATCGATGCTCCCGGACTCGAACTCCAGCTCTTCCTCCAGCACCTCCGTGACGGCGGTGATGGCGGTCAGCGGCGTCCGCAGCTCATGACTCATGTCGGCGACGAACCGGCGCGAGGACTCGTCCCGGGCGGCCATCTCCGCGACCCGCTGCTCCAGCGCCTCGGCCGCGTTGTTGAACGTCCGGGAGAGATCGGCGAGTTCGTCGGTGCCGGAGACCCGCAGCCGGGTGTCCAGTCTGCCCTCGCCCAGGCGCCGGGCGGCGACCCCGAGCCGGTGCACCGGCTTCAGCACGGTCGTCGCGGCGGCCTGCGCGAGCAGCGCCGCGCCGATCAGCGCGAGGCCCGTGGCGATGCCGAGCGACCAGGCCAGCGAGTTGAGGTCCTTGGCCTCCGGCTCCAGGGACTTCGCCATGTAGCCGGTCGGGCCGCCGCCGATCACCCGCGTGCCGGCCACCAGGAACGGCGTGCCGTGCGCCACGACCCGCTGCCAGTACAGGTGGTACGGCTCCTTGTTGGCGTCCGACACCTTCTGCTGCTTGTCCACGGCGGCGCGCAGCGTCTTCGGCACGTCCTCCAGCGAGAAGCCGTTGATCCCGCCCGAGTTGCCGTACACCGTCCTGCCGCTCGCGTCCTGGCCGACCAGCAGCACGCTGAAGCCCTGGCTGCTGGTCGCCATCTGCCCGGCGGTGCGCTGGAGTTGGTCCTGCGACGGGTGCGCCGGCAGCGCGCCCGCGCGGTTCTGCATCTCCTGGCGGAAGTCGCGCAGCACCGCGTCCTGGGCGCGGGTGAGCACCGCCTCCCGGTTCAGCCAGTACGCGATGCCGGACGCCGAGACGGCGGCCGTCAGGGCCACCAGCGCGAAGACGACGACCAGCCGCAGCCGCAGACTGGTGAACCTGAGCCGCGCCAGACTCCTCGCCCGCCCCGCGGTCCAGCCGCGCAGCCCTCCTTGCCTGTCCGTCACTGAGGCGTGTCCAGGCGGTAGCCGACACCGCGGACGGTACGGATCAGCGTCGGGGACGAGGGCACGTCCTCGACCTTGGCGCGCAGCCGCTGCACACAGGCGTCCACCAGGCGCGAGTCACCGAGGTAGTCGTGCTCCCACACCAGCCGCAGCAGCTGCTGGCGGGACAGCGCCTGACCGGGCCGCCGGCTCAGCTCCAGCAGCAGCCGCAGCTCGGTCGGGGTCAGCTGGAGGTCATCGCCGTTCTTCGTCACGGTCATCGCCGAGCGGTCGATGATCACGTTGCCGAAGGTCGCCGAGTCGCTGGACTCGCGCTCCCCGCGCCGCAGCACGGCCCGGATGCGGGCGTCCAGCACCCGGCCCTGCACGGGCTTGACGACATAGTCGTCGGCGCCGGACTCCAGCCCGACCACCACGTCGATGTCGTCGCTGCGCGCGGTCAGCAGGATGATCGGCAGCTGGTCGGTGCGCCGGATCCGACGGCACACCTCGAAGCCGTCGATCCCGGGCAGCATCACATCCAGCACGATCAGGTCGGGCCGCTGCTCGCGCAGCAGCTTCAGACCGTCCTCACCGCTGGCAGCGGTCGCCACCCGGTGGCCCTGGCGCGTCAGGGAGAGCTCCAGGGCCGTACGGATGGCGTCGTCGTCCTCGATCAGCAACAGGGAAGCCACGGGCTCATTCTGGCCCATGGACCCGCCGTCCTCCCACCTGCCCGCACCAGCCCTTCCCCACCGCCACGACATGTGCACTTCCTGTGACGTCCCTGAGCAGGACCCCTGTGACAGGTCTGTGACAGTCGGCGGACACGGCCATGAAGTGCCCCCGGCAGAGTTTTCGTCACGGGCCAGGCGGCCGACCGGATCAGCCGGAAGCCGGCCCGGCGAGACCGAACCACCGGACGTCCACGACGGGGAGCGCGAGATGAACACGCTGCACAGCATGAGCACCAGCGCAGTGGTCACGCGTCTGCACGACGTGCACACGCACCGGTCCGGTTCCGAGAAGTCCGGTGCCGTGAGCGGGCGGGGGTGCGCTCGCGGCACCGGACGTCAGCACCCGGCGTACATGTCGGTGGTCGAGGCGCACACGGGGGACGGCCACGGGGAGGGCTCGGGGGAGCGGCGTCGCTCGCTGAGCGAGGCGGAGTTCACGGCCTACGTCCAGGAGCGCCGCGCCTCCCTGTACGCCACCGCCTACCACCTCACCGGCGACCGTTTCGAGGCCGAGGACCTGCTCCAGAGCGCGCTGTTCTCGACGTACAGGGCGTGGGACCGGATCAGCGACAAGGCGGCCGTCGGCGGCTACCTGCGCCGCACCATGACCAACCTGCACATCAGCGCGTGGCGGCGCCGCAAGCTCAACGAGTACCCGACCGAGGAACTGCCGGAGACGCCCTCCGACACGGACGCGATGCGCGGCACCGAACTGCGCGCGGTCCTGTGGCAGGCGCTGGCCCGGCTGCCCGAACTCCAGCGCACCATGCTGGTCCTGCGCTACTACGAGGGCCGCACGGACCCGGAGATCGCGGACATCCTCAACATCAGTGTCGGCACGGTGAAGTCCAGCATCTGGCGCTCGCTGCGCCGGCTGCGCGAGGACGAGGTCCTCAGCTTCGGCCGTGACGAGGAGAACGCCTTCGGCGAACTGGTCGCCTGAAGGTCGGGGTCACCGGGGGGTGGCCCGAGGGGGGAGCAACGGGGGCCCCATGGGGACCACTGGGGGATGGGTCCACGTGGGAAACAGGGAGGGGAAACGGGGGAAACACGGGGGAGCACGAGAAGCGGGACTGGAGGGCTGGGGGGCCTGTCCAGTCCCGCTTTTTTGTTTCTGCCTCTGCACGACGGCTCCGTACGCCCGGTTCCGTACGACGGTCTCCGTGCGGCGTCTCTGTACGGCGGTCAGGCCGCCGTCTGCTGCCGTACCTGCCGCCCCGCCGCGGCAGCGGTCAGCCGCCCCAGCGCCTCGTCACGGTCGCAGGCGTGTGCGCCCAGGGACACCTGGCGGGCGACGATCGACCGCTCCGCGCGCATCAGCCGCCAGCCCCGGCGCAGCAGGAACGGCACCGACTTGCGGCCCTCCTTCAGATCGCGCAGGAAGCGCCGCCGGAAGGTGGTGAACGGGCCGCGGCTCAGACACAGCGCGTCCGCGAGCACTCCCCGCTCCCGGCAGCGCTCGACGATCTCCGCCGCGAAGATGCCCTCGGCGATGAAGAGCGGGGTACGGCCGATGTGCAGGGTGTTCTCGCCGGTACGGGCGCTGCGCGCGATGTCGTACACCGGCACCGGTGTCGAGCCCGTGGCGCACAGCCGGGTGATGGCCTCGACGGCGACGTCCGCGTCCCAGGACTCCGGATGGTCCCAGTCGATGTCCGAACTCCCCTGCACCAGGGGCAGAGTCGGGTCGTCACCCTCCTTGTAGAAGTCGTCCAGGCGCAGCACGGGGAGCCCGGAGCGGGCGGCGACGAGTGACTTGCCCGAGCCCGAGGGGCCGCACAGCAGCACGACACGGGCGGGGACGGGAGGATGAATGCTCACGGAACACCAGTTTGACGTATGGCGGGCCGCCTGCCGACCCCGCGGGTCGGCTTTTGAGCGTGACTCCCACCTCAACTACCCTGCGTACATACACCATTACCCTGCGCGCCGGAAGGTGGCACCAGCGATGGCCCGACAGAACTCCCCCCGACCCCCCGTCGCGCCGCGCGGCCTGATCGCCCTCGCGGCCGCAGGGGCGGCCCTGGGCGCCGGCGCCGTCACGGCGCACGCGGAGTCGTCCGCGCCACTCGTGCAGATGCCGTCGCGCCCGGCCTCCCTCGGCGACGTCGACCCCCAGGCGGGGCTCGCGGTGCTCACGGCCACCGTCCCCTACGTCACGGGCCCGGTGGCCGGCCTCAAGCCCAACCCCCTGGCGGGCACGGGCGTCGATCCCCTGGACAACGGCGTGGGCACACAGATCGCCGACTTCCAGCCGGTCGGTACGCGGATGGTGACGCGGCCGGTGGCGGAGGCGGAGTCGGTCGGCAGCCTGCCGGGGGCGGACCGGGTGCTGGGCGGGCCGGGCAACTGAATGCGCCCGTGAGGGCGCGTGGGGCGGTGCCCGGGGTGGAGTTGGTGACGGGGTTGCCGAGTGGCCGCTGAGTACCGCACGAAGAGAGCCGCACTGCCCCGATGGGGGAAGGTGCGGCTCTCGGGTTTTTGTTCAAGCGGTCCGGCCCAGGTGGGTGACCATGATGCGGATCACTTCGTTATCGATGATGTACAGCACCCGGTAGTCGCCGACGTGTAGGCGTCGCACGTCTTGCGACCCGTAGGGGATGGAGCCGCGTGGTCGGGGCTCGTTGGCCAGGGCGTCCACGGCCTCGTAGACGGCAGCCAGGCCGACCGGGTCGTCCTTGAGGAACCGCACGGCCGCGTCGGTGGCGCGCGGTTCCCAAATGATCTCGTAGGTCACTTACGCAACCCCAGCATCCTGCCGACCTCTTCGTGCGGGATGCCCGGCTCCAGCGTGCCCTGCTCCTTCTTCAGTCTGTACTCGGCCACCGCCAAGGCGTCTTCGAGGTCCTCTATCACTTGGGGTGAGATAAGCAGGGCGGCGACGTGGCCGTGGTCGGTGAGGGCGATGGTCTCGCGGCTGTGAGCGGCGCGGCGGACCAGGTCGCCGAGCTGGGAGCGGGCGGCACTGATGGCAATCTGAACCATGCGCATATGGTGCCACTAGATTGCTCTTGTGAGCAATGCATGTGTCTATGTGTGGGCGTGGCTTTGGCCTGCCGCGCCGAAGATGCCGGTGTTCCGTCCGAACGGAAGGAACACGTGTCGCCTGGCGGGAACCCCGTGGGCGCTGGACACCCACCCCGAGCTGGGCGGGCAGATGAGCCCGAGGCCGTACCGGACGCCGCATTGCCGCTCACGGAGCAGCCCGCGTTCGCGCGGGACGGCTCCGGGTGATTCGGCACGGTCCGGCCTCCGTGCCCGACAGACGAGGCATTCGTCAGAGGTGCGGGCAAGGTCGATTGCAGACCGCGGGTCACACAGCACGGAGGTGTGACGCGGACTGCCTTGGCGTGAAGCGAGAGGGCTGCGTCTTCCCCGGACGGAGGGAGGACGCAGCCCTTGCTCGGCGGGTGGCCGTCAGTACGACGACCCCGACGCCCCCAGTGAGCCCGTCGGATGCCACACCGTCTTCGTCTCCAGGAACGCCGTCATCCGCTCGGTCCCCGGCGTCTCGGAGTAATCCACAGCCTGTGGACGCAGGACCCGCTTCAGGTTGTCGGCCGCGGAGATCTCGAGCTCCTTGGCCAGTTCCGCGTCCGCACCGGCCAGGTCGATCGCGTTGACGTCCTGGTGCGCGGCCAGCGGGGCCGCGATCTCCGCCGTACGACCGGACAGGACGTTGACCACGCCGCCCGGGACGTCGGAGGTGGCCAGGACCTCGCCCAGGGAGAGGGCGGGGAGCGGGGACTTCTCGCTCGCGACCACGACCGCGGTGTTGCCGGTGGCGATCACGGGGGCGAGGACCGACACCAGGCCCAGGAACGACGACTCCTGCGGGGCCAGGACGGCCACGACTCCCGTCGGCTCGGGCGAGGAGAGGTTGAAGAACGGGCCCGCGACCGGGTTGCTGCCGCCGATCACCTGGGCGATCTTGTCGGTCCAGCCCGCGTACCAGACCCAGCGGTCGATCGTGGCGTCCACGACCGCCGCCGCCTTCGACTTCGACAGGCCCTCGGCGTCGGCGACCTCGCGCACGAACTGCTCGCGGCGGCCCTCCAGCATCTCCGCGACGCGGTAGAGGACCTGGCCGCGGTTGTACGCCGTCGCGCCGGACCAGCCGCCGAACGCCTTGCGGGCGGCGACGACCGCGTCCCGGGCGTCCTTGCGGCTGGACCGCGGAGCGTTGGCCAGCCAGTTGCCCTTCGAGTCCGTCACCTCGTACACCCGGCCGCTCTCGGAACGCGGGAACTTCCCGCCGACGTACAGCTTGTAGGTCTTGAAGACGCTCAGACGCTCATTGGTGCGGTCAGACATCGAGGTATGCCTCCAGGCCATGGCGGCCGCCCTCGCGGCCGAAGCCCGACTCCTTGTAACCGCCGAACGGCGAGGTCGGGTCGAACTTGTTGAACGTGTTGGACCAGATCACGCCCGCGCGGAGCTTGCCCGCCACCGCCAGGATCCGCGAGCCCTTCTCCGTCCAGATGCCCGCGGACAGGCCGTACTGGGTGTTGTTGGCCTTGGCGACGGCCTCGTCCGGGGTGCGGAAGGTGAGGACGGACAGCACCGGGCCGAAGATCTCGTCGCGGGCGATGGTGTGCGCCTGGGTGACGTTCGTGAAGAGCGTCGGGGCGAACCAGTAGCCGGAGGTGGGCAGTTCGCAGGCCGGGGACCAGCGCTCGGCGCCCTCCGCCTCGCCCCGCTCGGCCAGCGCGGTGATCCGGGCCAGCTGCTCGGCGGAGTTGATCGCGCCGATGTCGGTGTTCTTGTCCAGCGGGTCGCCGAGGCGGAGCGTGGACAGGCGGCGCTTGAGGGAGTCCAGCAGCTCGTCCTGGATCGACTCCTGCACCAGCAGACGGCTGCCCGCGCAGCAGACCTGGCCCTGGTTGAAGAAGATGCCCGTCACGATGCCCTCGACGGCCTGGTCCACGGGTGCGTCGTCGAAGACGATGTTGGCGCCCTTGCCGCCGAGTTCGAGGGTGAGCTTCTTCGACGTACCGGCGACCGTACGGGCGATCTCCTTGCCCACGGCCGTCGAACCCGTGAAGGCGACCTTGTCGACGTCCGGGTGCGCGACGAGGGCGGCCCCCGCGTCGCCGTAGCCGGGAAGGATGTTGACGACGCCCTTCGGCAGGCCCGCCTGGCGGCAGATGTCCGCGAAGAACAGGGCCGAGAGGGGAGTGGTCTCCGCCGGCTTCAGGACGACCGTGTTGCCGGTCGCGAGGGCCGGGGCGATCTTCCACGCCAGCATCAGGAGGGGGAAGTTCCACGGGATGACCTGGCCCGCGACGCCGAGCGGCCGCGGGCTCGCGCCGAAGCCGGCGTGGTCGAGCTTGTCGGCCCAGCCCGCGTAGTAGAAGAAGTGCGCGGCGACCAGCGGGAGGTCCGCGTCGCGGGTCTCCTTGATCGGCTTGCCGTTGTCCAGCGTCTCCAGGACGGCCAGCTCGCGGCTGCGCTCCTGGATGATCCGGGCGATGCGGAACAGGTACTTGGCGCGCTCGGAGCCGGGCAGCGCCGACCACTTCTCGAACGCCTTGCGGGCGGCCTTCACGGCGCGCTCGACGTCGGCCTCGCCCGCCTGGGCGACCTCGGAGAGGACCTCTTCCGTCGACGGGCTGACCGTCTTGAAGACCTTGCCGTCGGCCGCCTCGGTGAACTCGCCGTCGATGAACAGGCCGTAGGAGGGGGCGATGTCGACGACCGAGCGTGACTCGGGCGCCGGCGCGTACGCGAACGCGGCAGACCGCTTTTCCGTGAGCTTTTCGGTCATGGTGATCAGTCCACCGTCACGTAGTCGGGGCCGGAGTAGCGGCCGGTGGCCAGCTTCTGACGCTGCATCAGCAGGTCGTTCAGGAGCGAGGAGGCGCCGAAGCGGAACCAGTGGTTGTCCAGCCAGTCCTCGCCCGCGGTCTCGTTGACCAGGACCAGGAACTTGACGGCGTCCTTGGTGGTGCGGATGCCGCCGGCCGGCTTCACACCGACCTGGACACCGGTCTGCGCGCGGAAGTCCCGTACGGCCTCCAGCATCAGCAGGGTGTTGGCGGGGGTCGCGTTGACCGCCACCTTGCCCGTCGAGGTCTTGATGAAGTCGGCGCCGGCGAGCATGCCGAGCCAGGAGGCGCGGCGGATGTTGTCGTACGTCGACAGCTCGCCGGTCTCGAAGATGACCTTCAGCCGGGCGCTCGTGCCGCAGGCCTGCTTCACGGCGACGATCTCGTCGTACACCTTCAGGTACTTGCCGGCGAGGAACGCGCCCCGGTCGATGACCATGTCGATCTCGTCCGCGCCCGCGGCGACGGCGTCGCGGACGTCGGCCAGCTTCACGTCGAGCGCGGCGCGGCCGGCCGGGAAGGCGGTGGCGACCGAGGCGACCTTCACGCCGGAACCGGCGACGGCCTCCTTGGCGACGGCCACCATGTCGGGGTAGACGCAGACGGCCGCCGTGGCCGGGGTCGTCCGGTCCGTCGGGTCGGGATGGACCGCCTTGGCGCCGAGCGCCCGGACCTTGCCCGGGGTGTCCGCGCCTTCCAGCGTCGTCAGGTCGACCATCGAGATGGCGAGGTCGATGGCGTACGCCTTCGCGGTGGTCTTGATGGAACGGGTGCCGAGAGACGCGGCCCGCGCCTCCAGGCCGACCGCGTCGACGCCGGGCAGCCCGTGCAGGAAGCGGCGCAGCGTGCTGTCGGACGCGGTGACGTCGGCGAGCGCGTGTGCTGGGGGAGCAGTAGTGGGCATGGTCACCAGACGAGCATATCTACGCGCGTAGCGGATGTATACCCCCGGGATGCCCTGTGCTGCTCATCTCTCGTTCGGAGGTCACGGATGAGCGCCGGTGCCGGGGTGTGTGGGCCGCTGCCGGGGATGTCGTGCAGAATCGGGGCCATGACGACCCCGGACCACCAGCCACCCGCGTCCCTCACCGTGAAGGACCGGGTCTACCGCTCGCCGATGGCGCTCGTGGGCGGCGTGCTGCTGCTCGCCGTCATCCTCTGGCTGGGCTTCGACGCCCTGTTCCGGGGACACGGCCGCGCGCCGTGGCTGGCGCTCGCCGGGATGATCCTGGTCGTGCCGCTGGTGATCGCCTTCACGCTGCGCCCGGCGGTCTACGCGGGCGAGGACCGGATGCGGATCCGCAACCCCTTCCGCGTGATCAGCCTGCCCTGGGGCGAGATCGCCGCCCTGCGCTCCGGCTACTCCAACGAGGTCGTCGTGAAGGGGGGCGGCAAGTACCAGCTGTGGGCGCTGCCCGTCTCGCTGCGGGGCCGCAAGAAGGCGGAGATGCGCAAGGCGCGGGCGGCGGCGGACGCGGCCCGCGGCGACGAGCCCGCACGACGCGGCCTCGGCGGGCTGGGCGGCTTCGGCGGCTTCGGTGCCGTCGGCGGCGGCCTCACCCCGGCCGGCACGACCCGCGCGGAGTCCGACCAGGCCATGGACGAGCTGCGCGAACTGCTGGAACGGCGCGGCGAGGCGGAGTCGGCGCAGGGGGAGATCACCGTGCGCTGGGCCTACGAGGTGGCCGCGCCGGCGGTGGCGGGCGCGATCCTGCTCGCGATCCTGCTGGCGACGGGCTGAGGGCCCGGGGCTTTCCGTTCCGTCATCGCGTGCATTCGCGGCGCCGCTGGTGCCGGGAACAACGAAACGGGGTGCCCCGGTTCTCCGGGGCACCCCGTCGATGTCGTACGCCTCAGATGCCGGCCGCCGCCGACAGGTCCCGCTTGATCGCGGTCAGGAGTTCGCCCGCTCGCGCGTGCGCCGCCGGGAGGCCGGCGTGGTCCGGGACCGGGACGACGACCTCCAGGTAGCACTTCAGTTTCGGCTCGGTGCCGCTCGGGCGGACGATCACGCGGGCGCCGTCGAGGGTGTAGCGCAGGCCGTCGGTCGGGGGCAGCTCGGCCGTGCCCCGGGTCAGGTCCTCGGACCGCATGATCGGCAGGCCCGCCAGCTCGGTCGGCGGCTGCTCGCGCAGGCGGCGCATGGCGTCGGCGATCAGGGAGAGGTCCTGGACGCGGACCGAGAGCTGGTCGGTGGCGTGCAGGCCGTGTTCGACGGCGAGGTCGTCGAGGAGGTCGAGGAGGGTACGGCCGTCCTCCTTGAGGACCGAGGCCAGCTCCGTGATCAGCAGGGCCGCCGTGATGCCGTCCTTGTCGCGCACGCCCTCGGGGTCCACGCAGTAGCCGAGGGCCTCCTCGTAGCCGTAGCGCAGGCCGTCGACGCGGGCGATCCACTTGAAGCCGGTCAGGGTCTCCTCGTAGGGCAGGCCCGCCTTCTCGGCGATGCGGCCGAGGAGGGAGGAGGAGACGATCGACTCGGCGAACACGCCGGTCGCGCCCCGGCGGACCAGGTGGGCGGCGAGCAGCGCGCCGACCTCGTCGCCGCGCAGCATCCGCCAGTCGGCGCCGTCCTGCACGGCGACGGCACAGCGGTCGGCGTCGGGGTCGTTGGCGATGATCAGGTCCGGGCCGGTGGCGCGGGCCTGCGCGAACGACAGGTCCATCGCGCCCGGCTCCTCCGGGTTGGGGAAGGCGACCGTCGGGAAGTCGGGGTCGGGCTCGGCCTGCTCGGCGACCAGCACCGGAGCGGGGAAGCCGGCGCGGGCGAACGCGGCCAGCAGGACGTCCTTGCCGACGCCGTGCATCGCCGTGTAGACCGTGCGGGCGGTGCGGGGGGAGCCGGGGGCCAGCACCGCGTCCGTACGGGCCAGGTACGCCTCCAGGACCGACTCGTCCAGGGTCTGCCAGCCGGACTCCGGGCGCGGTACGTCGTCGAGGCGTGCGATCGCGTCGATCTCGGCGGCGATCTCCGCGTCGGCGGGCGGCACGATCTGGGAGCCGTCGCCGAGGTACACCTTGTAGCCGTTGTCCCGGGGCGGGTTGTGGCTGGCGGTGACCTCCACGCCCGCGACCGCGCCGAGGTGCCGTATGGCGAAGGCGAGCACGGGGGTGGGCAGCGGGCGGGGGAGTACGGCGGCGCGCAGGCCGGCGCCGGTCATCACGGCGGCGGTGTCGCGCGCGAAGTCGGCGGACTTGTGGCGGGCGTCGTAGCCGACGACGACGAGTCCGCCGGCGTGGCCGCTCTTCTTCAGGTACGCGGCGAGGCCGGCGGCGGCCCGGACGACGACACTGCGGTTCATGCGCATCGGGCCGGCGCCGAGTTCGCCGCGCAGACCCGCGGTGCCGAACTGGAGGGTGCCGGAGAACCGGGCCGACAGTTCCGCGACGTCACCGGCGTCGATCAGCTTGGCGAGTTCGTCGCGCGTCTCCGCGTCGGGGTCCTCGGCGAGCCATGACGTGGCCCGGGCGATGAGATCGTCGTGCACCTTGGGATCAACCTCTCCGTGTTTGCCTGCTCCACTGGGGGCTGCGCCCCCCGTTCGCCCACCCGCCCGGACGGGCTCGGCGGCGCTTACAGCTTGCCCAGCACCTGGCCCAGCAGCTGGCCCATCCGCGCGGCGGAGTCGCGGCCCGCCTGGAGGACCTCCTCGTGGTTGAGGGGCTCGCCGGTCATGCCCGCGGCCAGGTTGGTGACCAGGGAGATGCCCAGCACCTCGGCGCCGGCCTCGCGGGCGGCGATGGCCTCCAGGACCGTGGACATGCCGACCAGGTCCGCGCCGATGACGCGGGCCATGCGGATCTCGGCCGGGGTCTCGTAGTGCGGGCCGGGGAACTGCGCGTAGACGCCCTCCTCCAGGGAGGGGTCGATCTCCTTGCACAGGGCGCGCAGGCGCGGGGAGTAGAGGTCCGTCAGGTCGACGAAGTTGGCGCCGACGATCGGGGAGGTGGCCGTGAGGTTGATGTGGTCGCTGATCAGGACCGGCTGGCCGGGGCGCATGCCCTCGCGCAGGCCGCCGCAGCCGTTGGTGAGGACGATGGTCTTGCAGCCGGCGGCCACGGCGGTGCGGACGCCGTGGGCGACGGCGGCGACGCCACGGCCCTCGTAGTAGTGCGTGCGGCCCAGGAAGACGAGCGCGCGCTTGTCACCGAAGGAGTACGAGCGGATCTTGCCGCCGTGCCCCTGGACGGCCGGCGGCGGGAAGCCGGGCAGCTCGGTGACCTGGAACTCGGCGTCGGGCGCGCCCAGGGCGTCGACGGCCGGAGCCCAGCCGGAGCCCATCACGAGGGCGACGTCGTGGGTCTCGGCGCCGGTGAGTTCGCGCAGGCGCGCGGCGGCGGCGTCGGCGGCGGCGTACGGGTCGCCCTGGATGTCGTCCGGAAGAAGAGATGCGTTCACGTCGTCGAGGGTAGCCGCTCTTCGCCTACGCGCGTAGATGACAGACGTCACGGGATCGCGATCGTTGTCTTGTCGTTTCCGACGAGGGGAGGCCGCGGGCGGTCGGGTGTCATTCGTCGGTGATGAGGACGTCCTTGTCGTTGAAGACCTCGACGATGAAGATCAGCAGACGGCCGCGGCTGACGGTGTACTCCACCAGGATGTTCTGGGTGAGGCGGATCGTGCGGTCGTCGCCGGTGGACCCTATGGGCCGCGACACCGGCAGGAAGGGGTCGCGGGCCAGCAGGGCGATGCCCTTGTCGAAGGCGGCGCGCTGCCGGTCGTCCAGCCGGTCGCGGGCCTCCGCGGCCTGCACCGTGTAGTAGACGTCATATGTGGGCGGGGCCATGCGACCTCCCGTTGGCGCGCCGGTGTTCCGAGTCTAGAAGCCGGTCCCGGTCAGCAGGGCCGCTTGCGCAGCTCCATCACGTAATCGTGGGGTGCTCCCGCCGACTCCGCCGCGTCGGCGATCTCGCCCAGGTAGCGTGCCGAGGGGAGTCCGCCCTCGTAGCCGTCGAGGACGTACGTCCAGGCCGGTTCCTCGCCGTCCAGGGTGTGCACGCGCACGCGTGCGCGGCGGTAGATGCCGAGCCCCACGCCCACCCAGCGGTCGAGGGACTCCTCGTCCAGGGGAGCGATGTCGTAGAGGCCGACGAAGACCTGCGCCAGCGGGTCCTCGACGATCGTCGCCAGCGCGCCCTCCCAGCCCAGCTGCTCGCCGCCGAACGTCAGCCGCCAGCCGTTCAGCCAGCCGGTGGCGCGCAGCGGGGAGTGCGGTGCGCGGCGCGACATCAGCCGCGCGTCGAGGTTGCCGGCGTACGCGGCATAGAGCGACATGGAGAGAGGGTACGGCAGCCCCCGGCGCGCGGACCTCCCCTCCCTCCCGCCACAGAAGGCCTGCTGCGGCACTCGCGTCCGCCCCGGGGCGGTAGCACCTTGAAGCGTGCGGGACAATGGGGTACGTGACTCGGATCGTGATCATCGGTGGCGGACCCGGCGGATACGAAGCGGCGCTGGTGGCCGCTCAGCTCGGCGCGGAGGTGACCGTCGTCGACTGCGACGGTCTGGGCGGAGCGTCGGTGCTGACCGACTGCGTGCCGTCGAAGACTCTCATCGCGACGGCGGAGGTCATGACGACCTTCGACTCGTCGTACGAGGAGCTCGGCATCATCGTCGCCGACGACACCCCGCCGCTGGAGCAGGCCGCCCGGGTGGTCGGCGTGGACCTCGGGAAGGTCAACCGCCGTGTGAAGCGGCTGGCCCTCGCCCAGTCGCACGACATCACCGCCTCCGTCACGCGGGCCGGCGCCCGGGTGCTGCGCGGGCGCGGCCGGCTGGAGGGCATGCAGGGCCTCGACGGGTCCCGCAAGGTCGTCGTCACCGCCGCCGACGGCACCGAGGAGACCCTGACCGCCGACGCCGTCCTCATCGCGACCGGCGGTCACCCGCGCGAGCTGCCCGACGCCCAGCCCGACGGCGAGCGCATCCTCAACTGGACCCAGGTGTACGACCTGACCGAGCTGCCCGAGGAGCTCATCGTGGTCGGGTCCGGTGTGACCGGTGCCGAGTTCGCCGGTGCCTACCAGGCGCTGGGGTCCAAGGTCACGCTCGTGTCGTCCCGGGACCGCGTGCTGCCGGGTGAGGACCCGGACGCCGCCGCGGTGCTGGAGGACGTCTTCCGGCGCCGTGGCATGAACGTCATGGCCCGCTCCCGCGCGCAGGCCGCCAAGCGCGTCGGCGACCGGGTCGAGGTGACGCTCGCCGACGGGCGCGTCATCGGCGGCACGCACTGCCTGATGGCCGTCGGCGCCATTCCGAACAGCGCCGGGCTGGGGCTGGAGGAGGCGGGCGTCAAGCTGCGCGAGTCCGGTCACATCTGGACCGACAAGGTCTCGCGTACGACCGCTCCGGGCGTCTACGCGGCCGGTGACGTGACGGGCATCTTCGCGCTCGCGTCCGTCGCCGCCATGCAGGGACGTATCGCCATGTACCACTTCCTCGGCGACGCGGTGACCCCGCTGAACCTGAAGACGGTCTCCTCCAACGTCTTCACCGACCCCGAGATCGCGACCGTCGGCTACTCGCAGGCGGACGTGGACGCGGGCAAGATCGACGCCCGGGTGGTGAAGCTGCCGCTGCTGCGCAACCCGCGCGCGAAGATGCAGGGCATCCGGGACGGCTTCGTCAAGATCTTCTGCCGGCCGGGCACGGGTATCGTCGTGGGCGGTGTGGTCGTGGCGCCCCGCGCCTCGGAACTGATCCACCCCATCTCGATCGCCGTCGACAACAATCTGACGGTCGAACAGATCGCGAACGCGTTCACCGTGTACCCCTCCCTTTCGGGGTCGATCGCGGAGGTGGCGCGTCAGCTGCACGGCCGCAAGGCGAGCGCCGAGGCCTGACGGCGGACCCGGACTCCCCGCTGGTCACGGGGAGTTGCCGCGTGTGCGTACGGCATAGTCGGGGCGGATAGGTCCTATACCACTTCCCGCCCCACCATGCGAACAACTTCTGTTATTCGGCGCAAACTGCTGAAAGCAGACGGTCGCTGGGGTTACTGTCAGTTTCGTGTTCGCTGCTGAACGTCGCCAATTGATTCTCGAAATGGTGCGAGCGAACGGTGCCGTGTCGCTCCGTGAGCTCGCCCGCGTCGTCCAGACCTCCGAAGTGACCGTACGGCGGGACGTGCGGGCACTGGAGGCAGAAGGACTCCTCGACCGCCGGCACGGCGGTGCGGTACTGCCGGGCGGGTTCACCCGCGAGTCGGGCTTCCCCCAGAAGTCCCATCTCGCGACCGCCGAGAAGACGGCCATCGCCGATCTCGCCGCGGGCCTCGTCGAAGAAGGCGAGGCCATCGTCGTCGGGGCCGGTACGACCACACAGGAGCTGGCCCGCCGGCTCGCCCGGGTGCCGGGGCTGACCGTGGTCACCAACTCCCTGTTGGTTGCCCAGGCGCTGGCCCATGCCAACCGGGTGGAGGTCGTGATGACCGGCGGAACCCTGCGCGGCTCCAACTACGCCCTCGTCGGCTCCGGCGCCGAACAGTCCCTCCAGGGGCTGCGGGTGTCCAAGGCCTTCCTCTCCGGAAGCGGGCTGACCGCCGAACGCGGCCTGTCCACCTCCAACATGCTCTCGGCGTCCGTCGACCGGGCGCTCGTCCAGGCCGCCGCCGAGGTCGTGGTCCTCGCCGACCACACCAAGCTCGGTACGGACACCATGTTCCAGACCGTGCCGACGGACCTCATCACCCGCCTGGTCACCGACGAGCCCCCGCCCCACGACGACCGCGCCGCGACCGAGCTGCAGGCTCTTGCCGACCAAGGGGTGCAGATCGCCGTGGCCGGGGCGAGCGGAAACCCGGGGGGTGAACAGGTCCCGGCGACCCGCCGCGCTCCCCTGCCGGGGCCGCGCAGGGGGCACATGCCGCTCCGCTCGGGCGCGGGAATGGGGGAGCCGACGGGCGCCGAGCGGGGGCGCGTCGCTGATCTGCGGCGGCGTTAGCCGCTCAACCCGGTCGGCTCTGGTGCACGGTCGCCGCAGGGGGTGCGCTGCTTCGGCGGGCGCGGGTCGTCGTGGTTGCTCGCGCGGTTCCCCGCGCCCCTGGGCCGGCCGCGGCCCGCCTCTGCTGAAACGAAACGCCCGGTGGACCGGGAGAACCGGTCCACCGGGCGTCTTCCAGAGCCGTGCGGTCAGTCCTTGATCTCGCAGATCGCCGCGCCCGAGGTGACCGAGGCGCCGACCTCGGCGGCGAGGCCCTTGATGGTGCCCGCCTTGTGGGCGTTCAGCGGCTGCTCCATCTTCATGGCTTCCAGGACGACGATCAGGTCGCCCTCCTGGACCTCCTGGCCCTCCTCGACCGCGATCTTGACGATCGTGCCCTGCATCGGGGAGGCGAGGGTGTCGCCGGAGGCCACCGGGCCGGACTTCTTGGCCGCGCGGCGCTTGGGCTTGGCGCCCGCCGCGAGGCCCGTGCGGGCCAGGGACATGCCGAGCGACGAGGGGAGGGAGACCTCCAGGCGCTTGCCGCCCACCTCGACGACGACCGTCTCGCGGCCGGACTCCTCCTCCGCCTCGGCGTCGGCCGGGGCGGCGAAGGGCTTGATCTCGTTGACGAACTCGGTCTCGATCCAGCGGGTGTGGACCGTGAACGGGTCGGCGGAGCCGGTGAGTTCGGGGGCGAAGGCCGGGTCCTTGACCACCGCGCGGTGGAACGGGATCGCCGTCGCCATGCCCTCGACGTGGAACTCGGCCAGGGCACGGGCGGCCCGCTCAAGGGCCTCCTTGCGGGTACGGCCCGTCACGATCAGCTTGGCCAGCAGGGAGTCCCACGCCGGGCCGATGACCGAGCCGGACTCGACGCCCGCGTCCAGGCGGACACCGGGGCCGGACGGCGCGTCGAACCTCGTCACCGTGCCGGGGGCCGGGAGGAAGTTGCGGCCCGGGTCCTCGCCGTTGATGCGGAACTCGAAGGAATGGCCGCGCAGGGCCGGGTCGTCGTACCCCAGCTCCTCGCCGTCGGCGATGCGGAACATCTCGCGGACCAGGTCGATGCCGGCGACCTCCTCGGTCACCGGGTGCTCCACCTGGAGGCGGGTGTTGACCTCCAGGAAGGAGATCGTGCCGTCCTGGCCGACCAGGAACTCGCAGGTGCCCGCGCCCTCGTAGGCGGCCTCCTTCAGGATGGCCTTGGAGGCGCGGTACAGCTCGGCGACCTGCTCGTCGGTCAGGAACGGCGCCGGGGCCTCCTCCACCAGCTTCTGATGCCGGCGCTGGAGCGAGCAGTCACGCGTCGAGACGACGACCACGTTGCCGTGCTTGTCCGCCAGGCACTGGGTCTCCACGTGGCGGGGGCGGTCCAGGTAACGCTCGACGAAGCACTCGCCGCGGCCGAAGGCGGCGACCGCCTCGCGCACCGCCGACTCGTACAGCTCCGGGACCTCTTCCAGGGTCCGGGCGACCTTCAGGCCGCGACCGCCGCCACCGAAGGCCGCCTTGATCGCGATCGGCAGACCGTGCTGCTCGGCGAAGGCGACGACCTCCTCGGCGCCCGAGACGGGGTCCGGGGTGCCGGCCACCAGGGGCGCGCCGGCGCGCTGGGCGATGTGACGGGCCGCCACCTTGTCACCCAGGTCGCGGATGGCCTGCGGCGGCGGGCCGATCCAGATCAGGCCCGCGTCCAGCACGGCCTGCGCGAAGTCGGCGTTCTCCGACAGGAAGCCGTAGCCGGGGTGGATGGCGTCCGCCCCCGACTCGCGCGCCGCGTTCAGGACCTTCGCGATGTCCAGGTAGCTGGTGGCCGGGGTGTCACCGCCCAGGGCGAACGCCTCATCCGCGGCGCGGACATGCAGAGCGTCCCGGTCCGGGTCGGCGTAGACGGCCACGCTCGCGATTCCGGCGTCCTGGCAGGCCCGGGCCACGCGGACAGCGATTTCGCCACGGTTGGCGATGAGCACCTTGCGCACGATTGAGGCTCCCTCCTTGAAACAAGCCGAGTTTAGGGACTGCCGACACGGCACTTCGACCCGTCCCCAATGGTGAGCTTGCCCACACGGAGCGTGATTCGAGGCCCGCTCGACCGCGAAACCCCTTGTCGCGCCACAGCACGCAGGGCTCCTCCCGGAAACCCTAGCCCTGTCATGTGGTCAAGGTCTCTGTGAGAGCGTGCTGCGCCCCACTCCGTTTCTTTGTCGAGTCCCTACGAATGGCCCAATGATTCTTTGCTGGCGCGCGAACCCTTGTCCCCTGGTTTACCCGTTAGTAGCGTTCGCGATGTACGGATAGGGCGCTGTGGCCCGAAGGGCCTCCTTGAGGGGCGGTGGTCGGGCGACGGGTGGGCGTACCTGGGGTAACTGGAACGCTGGCACGAGAGTGGGTGGATCCGCGGTGGTGCGCAGGCCTGTGGCGTGGGTCGTGGCGGTCGTCCTTCTGGCGGAGGCGGTCTTCATCGCGGCGCTGAACTGGTTCCTGGGAATCGTCGTCGACCGGCAGGACATGTCGCTGGCCGGCCTCGACCCGTCGACGATGGCGACGTCCTCGAAGATCGGCGGCGTGGTCTTCGGTCTCTACTTCGCGCTGTGCGCCCTGGTGGCCGTCGTGGTCGCGATACGCGACCGCGCGCCCGCGGGCTTCGGCCGGGTCGTGCTGATCAGCGCAGCGGTCGTGCACGGCCTGCTGGGGGCGTTCGCCTGGGGCCTGGTCGGCTGGACGGCGTTCCTGTTCATGGTGGTCGTGCTCGGACTCATCGTCCTGCTGCTGATGACCTACGACCGTGACGGCGGGGTGCAGCGGGGCACCTCCGGCGGCGGGGCGGGAGTCGGCGGGGAGCCCGCGGCCGCCGGTGTGCCGGGCGCGGCTGCGGCCCCGGGGGCGGCGGCCGTCCCGGCTCCGCGTACGGCCCCCGGCGAACCCCGGGACGGGGACGGGGACCCGCAGGACTCCGCGCCCGCTCAGCTCGTCATCCGGCCGGTGCCCACAACTCCGTGATGCCGACGCCCAGTTCGGCCAGCAGCTTGCGCACCAGGGGCAGGCTGATGCCGATCACGTTGCCGTGGTCGCCGTCGATGCCCTCGATGAACGGAGCCGAACGGCCGTCCAGAGTGAAGGCCCCGGCGACGTAGAGGGGCTCGCCGGAGGCGACGTACGCGGCGATCTCGTCGTCGCTGGGCTCGCCGAAGCGGACGACGGTGGAGGCGACCGCGGCGACGTACCGGTTGGCCTCCGTGTCCCAGACGCAGTGGCCGGTCTGCAGGGTGCCGGCCCGGCCGCGCATCGCCTTCCAGCGGGCGGTGGCCTCCTCGGCGTCGGCGGGCTTGCCGAGGGCCTGGCCGTCCAGCTCCAGCACCGAGTCGCAGCCGATCACCAGGGCGCCGTGCACCTCCGGCTTCGCCGCCACGACCGAGGCCTTCGCCTCGGCGAGGGCGAGGGCCAGCTCGGCCGGGGTGGGGGCGGTGACGGCGTCCTCGTCGACCCCGCTGACGATCACCTCGGGTTCGAGGCCGGCCTGGCGCAGGAGGCCCAGGCGGGCGGGGGACTTCGACGCGAGGATGAGTCGCCTGCGGCGCGTTGCGGTCATGGGGTCAGATTACTCACCTCAGGCCGATCACCAGCATCGCCAGGATCATCGCCACGGCCATGAAGAGACCGAGCCGCCGGAGCATGTCCTGCGCTTCGCGCAGGTCCTCCGGCGGCTCGTCTTCAGGGTCTGACCAGAGCACTCGTCCAGCGTGCGGTGCGGTGGGTGGCGGGCGCCTGAGTACGGCTACTCATGTTGGCGCCCGGTGTCGTCCACCGACGCGTCAGGCCGGCCAGTACGTGCGCGTCCAGCTCGCCGGGCCCGGATTCGGGACGTGCCGGGCCGCGATCCGGCCCGGGTCGGACCACGCGTCCCTCGGGCCGCTCGCGCCGGGCGGCGTTGTCGCTGCCACCGCGGCGCGGGCGCGGACCACCGCCAGGGCGGCGGCCAGCTCCTCCGGGGTCGGGTTTCCTCGTACGACCTTGATGTTCATGACCGCTCCCAGGGACAGCACGGCTTGGCGGGGACTTGAGGGGACCAGGGGGCCTAGAGGGGGATGTTGCCGTGCTTCTTCGGGGGCAGGGATTCCCGCTTCGTACGCAGCTGACGCAGGCCGCGGACGATGTGGGCGCGGGTGTCGGACGGCCTGATCACCGCGTCGATGTAGCCGCGCTCGGCCGCCACGTAGGGGTTGAGGAGGGTGTCCTCGTACTCCTGGATCAGGCGGGCGCGGACGGCTTCGAGATCCTCGCCGTTCGCCTCCGCCTCGGCGATGGTCCTGCGGTGCAGGATGTTGACCGCGCCCTGGGCGCCCATGACGGCGATCTGGGCGGTCGGCCAGGCCAGGTTGAGGTCGGCGCCGAGGTGCTTGGAGCCCATGACGTCGTAGGCGCCGCCGAAGGCCTTGCGGGTGATGACCGTGATGAGGGGGACGGTGGCTTCCGCGTAGGCGTAGATCAGCTTGGCGCCGCGGCGGATGATGCCCTCGTGCTCCTGGCCGACGCCGGGCAGGAAGCCGGGGACGTCCACGAAGGTCAGCACCGGGATGTTGAAGGCGTCGCAGGTGCGCACGAAGCGGGCGGCCTTCTCGGACGCGTCGATGTCCAGGCAGCCGGCGAACTGCATCGGCTGGTTGGCGACGACTCCGACCGGGTGGCCCTCGACCCGGCCGAAGCCGGTGACCATGTTCGGCGCGAACAGGGCCTGGGTCTCGAAGAACTCGGCGTCGTCCAGGACGTGTTCGACCACCGTGCGGATGTCGTACGGCTGGTTCGCGCTGTCCGGGACGAGCGTGTCGAGTTCACGGTCCTCGTCGTTGACGGCGAGGTCCGCCTCCTCCGGGAAGACCGGCGGCTCGGAGAGGTTGTTGGACGGCAGGTACGACAGCAGCTGCTTGACGTACTCGATCGCGTCCTTCTCGTCGCCCGCCATGTGGTGGGCCACGCCGGAGGTGGCGTTGTGCGTGCGGGCGCCGCCCAGTTCCTCGAAGCCGACGTCCTCTCCGGTGACCGTCTTGATGACGTCCGGGCCGGTGATGAACATGTGGGACGTCTGGTCGACCATGACCGTGAAGTCCGTGATCGCCGGGGAGTAGACCGCGCCGCCGGCGCACGGGCCCACGACCAGGCTGATCTGCGGGATCACACCGGAGGCATGGGTGTTGCGGCGGAAGATCTCGCCGTACGCGCCGAGGGAGGCGACGCCTTCCTGGATGCGGGCGCCGCCGGAGTCGTTGATGCCGATGACCGGGCAACCGGTCTTCAGCGCGAAGTCCATGACCTTGACGATCTTCTGGCCGTAGACCTCGCCGAGGGCGCCGCCGAAGACCGTGAAGTCCTGGGAGAAGACGGCGACCGGGCGGCCGTCGACGGTGCCGTAGCCGGTGACCACGCCGTCGCCGTACGGGCGGTTCTGCTCCAGGCCGAAGTTGGTGGAGCGGTGGCGGGCGAACTCGTCCAGTTCGACGAAGGAGTCCTCGTCGAGGAGGAGGGCGATCCGCTCACGGGCCGTCAGCTTGCCCTTGGAGTGCTGCTTTTCGACCGCACGTGCCGAGCCGGCGTGCGTCGCCTCGTGAATACGGCGCTCGAGATCCGCGAGCTTGCCCGCGGTCGTATGGATGTCGATCTCTGTGCGCTCTGCCGGCTCGGACATCGGGATCGCGGCTCCCTGCCTGCTCAAAAGGGGGGACGATTACTCATCCGTAGCGTAGTGGCGTGCCTACCGATCAGCAGTGCGGTGTTTCCCACACCTAGGGTGGCTTGCATGACGCCCCGAGATGCAGCAGACGACAACGGCAGCCGCTGGTCCGACCTGGACCGTCCCCCGCTCAACGCCGGTGCGCTGCGGCGCTCCCTGGTGCGGGACGGGGGCCTGTGGTCCGAGGTGGAGGTGGTCCAGCGCACCGGGTCCACCAACAACGACCTCGTGGCGCGGGCCGCCGCGGGGGACGTGGCGGAGGGGGTGGTGCTGGTGGCGGAGGAGCAGACCGCGGCGCGGGGCCGGCTGGACCGGCGGTGGACGGCGCCGCCGCGGTCGGGGCTGTTCTTCTCGGTCCTGCTGCGGCCCGCCGAGGTGCCGGTGGACCGGTGGGGGTGGCTGCCGTTGCTCACCGGGGTCGCCGTGGCGACCGGGCTGTCCCGGACGGCGGGTGTCGACACGGCGCTGAAGTGGCCGAACGACCTGCTGGTCACGGTCGACGGTGAGGAGCGCAAGGCCGGTGGCATCCTCGCGGAGCGGGCGGGCGAGGACGGTGTCGTCATCGGCGTCGGCGTCAACGTCTCGCTGCGGGCGGAGGAACTGCCGGTGCCGCAGGCGGGATCGCTGGCGCTGGCCGGGGCGGTGGGGACGGACCGGGATCCGCTGCTGCGGGCCGTGCTGCGGGCGTTGGAGGAGTGGTACGGGCGGTGGCGCGCGGCCGGCGGGGATCCGGCCGCCTGCGGGCTCCAGGAGGTGTACGCCGCCGGGTGCGCGACGCTGGGGCGCAGCGTGCGGGCGCTGCTGCCGGGGGACCGGGCGGTGGTGGGGGAGGCCGTCGCGGTGGACGGGGACGGACGGTTGGTCATCGCCACGGCACAGGGGGTGCAGGAGCCCGTGGGGGCGGGGGACATCGTGCATCTGCGGCCTGCGTGAGGGTGCGGCTCGCCCGGGGTCGAGGGGCGCCGGGAACCGCGCGATCGGCCGGCGGCGGCCCGCGGGGCGCAACGGTGCTGCGGGCCCTGCCCCTGTCCGGTGCGGCCACCGGAGCAGGGGACCCGCACCCGGTGCCGAGCGCGTAGCCCGCGCCAAACCCGACGGAGTGAGCTGGCGCACACCTGCCGTAGAGTTGAGGCCGGTCGATATCTGACCGTGACAGATCGGAAGGGCAGCAGGCGTGACCGTCGACGACACGGGCTCCGGAGCGGATCCGCAGGCCGCCGACTCCGGCGAGGACCCGCTCGCGCTGCGTCTCGAACACCTCATCCTGGGTGCGGAGCGCCGCTACACCCCCTTCCAGGCGGCCCGTAGCGCCGGTGTCTCCATGGAGCTGGCGTCGCGGTTCTGGCGGGCCATGGGGTTCGCGGACATCGGGCAGGCCAAGGCGCTCACCGAGGCCGATGTACTGGCCCTGCGGCGCCTCGCCGGTCTCGTGGAGGCGGGGCTGCTCAGTGAGGCCATGGCCGTCCAGGTGGCGCGGTCCACGGGGCAGACCACGGCCCGACTGGCCGAATGGCAGATGGATTCCTTCCTGGAGGGTCTGACCGAGCCTCCGGAGCCGGGGATGACCCGCACCGAGGTGACGTACCCGATCGTCGAGCTGCTCCTGCCCGAGCTGGAGGAGTTCCTGGTCTACGTGTGGCGGCGGCAGCTCGCCGCGTCGGCCGGGCGGGTGGTGCAGACCGCCGACGACGAGGAGATGGTCGACCGGCGCCTCGCCGTGGGGTTCGCCGACCTCGTGGGGTTCACACGGCTGACCCGGCGGATGGAGGAGGAGGAGCTGGGGGAGCTGGTCGAGGCGTTCGAGACCACCGCCGCCGACCTGGTGGCCGCACGGGGCGGGCGGCTGATCAAGACCCTCGGTGACGAAGTGCTGTACGCGGCCGACGACGCAGGTACGGCAGCGGACATCGCGCTGCGGTTGGTCGAGACGATGGCCCACGACGAGACGATGCCGGAGCTGCGCGTCGGGATGGCGTTCGGCACGGTCACCACCCGGATGGGTGATGTGTTCGGTACGACCGTGAACCTGGCCTCCCGGCTGACCTCGATAGCGCCGCGTGACGCCGTGCTGGTGGACAGCGCCTTCGCCGAGGAGCTGATCCGCACCGGCGAGGCGCCCGCCTCGGAGGCGGAGGCGGCCGAGGCCGCGGCGGCCGCCGAGAAGGAGGGCGAGGAGCCGCCGGCGTACCGCTTCGGGCTCCAGCCGATGTGGCAGCGGCCGGTCCGCGGGCTCGGTGTGGTCGAGCCGTGGCTGCTGGCCCGACGCGACACGGCCACCTAGGGCCCGTCCGCCCCTCCCGGGGTGTCGACACAGAGGCCTATCACCGGTACGCACAGTCCGCCCGGGCCCGGGTCCTTGCGGCTCCGGCTGGGGGCGGGAGCGGGAGTGGTGGGGGTGGGGTGTGTGGTGGTGGGCGCCGGGGGCGCGGGTGTCGGGGGTGCTGTGGGCGGTGGGGTGGTCGACGGGGTGGGGCGTGGCGCGGCGACCGTCGGTGAGGCCGGCCGGGCCGCGGGCGGCCGGGGGCGTGTCGGGGCCGGGTTTCTGCCGCCCATGACGGCGGTCGCCGAGGGCGGTGCGGTGGGGGAGCCGGTGACCGTGGCGGCCGTGTTCGCCGCGTGCTCGGTCGTGGCGGTGGCGCGGGGGTCGGCCTCCGCCGTGGCCGGGGAGTCCGTCCCCGGGTCGGAGGCCACGCGGACCAGACTCAGCGCGCCGGCGGCCAGGGCCAGGCCGCCTGCCGCGAGGAGCAGCCTGCGGGGGCGCGGCTTGCGGTGCCGGCCGCGTCGTACGCCGCTGGGCGAGGTGGCCTCGTCCGGTGCCGCTTCCGTGGTGGAGACGGCCGTACGGAACTGGGCACGTATCGGTGTCATGGCTCCCCTCCCCGCCGTGCGCCCCGGGTGCGCCGTGGCGGACGCACGCTATGCGGTCCTGTGGGCGATGTGCGGGGAGTCGGGCGGGATGTCACTCGAACGGGCGTAGCCCCCTGGGGTTTTCCGGGGCCGGTGCGGCTGCGATGATCGGGCCGACAGGGAGTTAACCCGCGTTAACACGTGAGCCGGAGGGTGTCATGAGCGAGGAGCGGTTCGGGGAGTTCGTGCTGGTGCGGCGGCACGGGCGGGTCGCGGAGCTGGTGCTCGACCGGCCCAAGGCCATGAACGCCGTCTCCACGGAGATGGCCCGGTCGCTCGTGAGCGCGTGTACGGCGCTGGCCGCCGACCGGGACGCGCGTGTGGTGGTGCTGACCTCGTCGCACGAGCGGGCGTTCTGCGTCGGGGCGGACCTGAAGGAGCGGAACTCGTTCAGCGACGCGGATCTGCTGCGCCAGCGGCCGGTGACGCGCGGGGCGTACACCGGGGTGCTGGAGCTGCCCATGCCGACGGTGGCGGCGGTGCACGGGTTCGCGCTGGGCGGCGGTTTCGAACTGGCCCTGTCCTGCGACCTGATCGTGGCCGACCGTACGGCGGTGGTGGGGTTGCCCGAGGTGTCCGTGGGGGTCATTCCGGGCGGGGGCGGTACGCAGTTGCTGCCGCGGCGGGTCGGGGCGGCGCGCGCGGCCGAGCTGGTCTTCTCGGCGCGGCGGGTGGCGGCGGCGGAGGCGGCCGAGCTGGGGCTGGTGGACCAGCTGGTGGACGAGGGGCGGGACCGGGAGGAGGCGCTGGCGCTGGGGGAGCGGATCGCCGGGAACTCTCCGGTCGGGCTGCGGGCCGCCAAGCGGGCGCTGCGGCTGGGGCACGGGCTCGATCTGCGGGCCGGGCTGGAGGTGGAGGACGCGGCGTGGCGCTCGGTGGCGTTCTCCGGGGACCGGGCGGAGGGCGTGGCGGCCTTCAACGAGAAGCGCAAGCCGGAGTGGCCCGGGGAGTGAAGCGGCGCTTCACAGGGCGGACCGAAGTCCCTATTGCCCCAAATTCTCCCTAACCTGGAGTAATGGGTGAGGACAAGCGGCTCGCGGCCGTCGTCGCGCTGGCGCAGGGCATGGCGGCGGCGCGCACCCCACCGGAGTCGTGGCAGGCCGCCGCGCTCGGGGCGTGCCGGGCGCTGGACGGCGGTTTCGCCGCGCTGTCCGTGTGGGAGCGGGGGATGGGGCGGCTCAGAGTCCTGGTGAACGTGGGGGACCGGCGGCCGGACGAGGAGGAGTTCCCCGAGGCCGAGACCTACCCGGTGCACCAGTTCCCGGAGATCACCGAGTTCCTGCACGAGCGGTGGGCGGGCGGGGGCGGGGCCAACGCCTGGGTGGAGACCGCCGAGGGGACGGCCGCGGGCACGCCGGGCTACTTCCATCACCGTGTCGCCGCCCTGCGCCGGCGGGGGCGCGGCTGCTGCGTCGTCGCCCCCGTCGTGCTGCACGGGCGGGCCTGGGGCGAGTTGTACGTCGCCCGCGGGGTGCGGGCCCCTGTGTTCGGCCCCGACGACGCCGGGTTCGCGACCGTCCTGGCCGCCGTCGTGGCCGCCGGGCTCGCGCAGAGCGAGCGGCTGGAGGAGGCCCGCAGGCTCGCGTTCACCGACGCCCTCACCGGGCTCGCCAACCGCCGTGCCGTGGACGTGCACTTGGAGGAGGCCGTCGAACGGCACCGCGCCGAGGGTGTGGTCGTCAGCCTGGTGGTCTGTGATCTCAACGGGCTCAAGCACGTCAACGACACCCTCGGACACGCCGTCGGCGACCGGCTGCTGGAGCGCTTCGGCTCGGTGCTGTCGCTGTGCGGGGCGATGGTGCCGGGCGCGCTGGCCGCGCGGCTCGGCGGCGACGAGTTCTGTCTGCTGGCCGTCGGGCCGCCCGTCGACGACGTCGTCGAGGCCGCCGGCGAACTGTGCCGCAGGGCGGGGGAGTTGGAGCCGGGGGAGGGGGTGGCGTGCGGGGTCGCCTCGACCGCGGACGCCATCGGGGAGGTGGGCGACGCCCGGCGGCTGTTCCGGCTCGCCGACGCCGCCCAGTACCGGGCGAAGGCCCTGCGCGCCGACCGGCCGGTGGTGGCGGGGCGGGAGGGGCCCGAGGATCCGGTCGTACGGCTGGCGGACGAGCCGCCGCATCTCGCGCCCGCCGAGCGGCGGCGGTTCCGCGGGCGCCGGCCGTGAGGCGGGAGGCGTACGGTTCGGTAAGGGGCGCTCGCGATCCCCACTCGTGACATCCACCCTAGTGACATCACTGCATTCAGTGCGTACGCTCCTGAATATGGATATGCACACTGTGGTGGTGGGGACGTCCGGTGTCACGGCGTCCGACGTTCTCGCCGTGGCGCGCGGCGGCGCCCGCGTCGAGCTGTCGGCGGAGGCGGTGGCGGCCCTGGCCGCGGCCCGGGAGATCGTGGACGCGCTGGCGGCCAAGCCGGAGCCGGTCTACGGCGTCTCCACCGGCTTCGGAGCCCTGGCGACCCGGCACATCAGCCCGGAACTCCGCGCCCAGCTGCAGCGCAACATCGTCCGCTCGCACGCCGCCGGCATGGGGCCGCGCGTCGAGCGCGAGGTCGTACGGGCCCTGATGTTCCTGCGGCTCAAGACCGTCTGCTCCGGGCGCACCGGTGTGCGGCCCGAGGTCGCGCAGACCATGGCCGACGTCCTGAACGCCGGGATCACGCCGGTCGTCCACGAGTACGGCTCCCTCGGCTGCTCCGGCGACCTGGCCCCGCTGTCCCACTGCGCCCTCACGCTCATGGGCGAGGGCGACGCCGAAGGGCCCGACGGTCAGGTGCGGCCCGCCGGCGAGCTGCTCGCCGCGCACGGGATCACGCCGGTCGAGCTGCGCGAGAAGGAGGGCCTGGCGCTCCTCAACGGCACCGACGGCATGCTCGGCATGCTGGTCATGGCCCTCGCCGACCTCGACACCCTCTACAAGTCCGCCGACGTCACCGCCGCCCTCACCCTGGAAGCCCTGCTCGGCACCGACAAGGTGCTCGCGCCCGAACTGCACGCCATCCGGCCCCACCCGGGCCAGGGCGCCTCCGCCGCCAACATGCTGGCCGTGCTCAGGGGTTCCCAGCTCACCGGGCACCACCAGGACGACGCCCCGCGCGTCCAGGACGCCTACTCGGTGCGCTGCGCCCCGCAGGTCGCCGGCGCCGGCCGGGACACCATGGCGCACGCCCGGCTCGTCGCCGAGCGCGAACTCGCCTCCGCGGTCGACAACCCCGTGGTGCTGCCCGACGGACGGGTCGAGTCCAACGGCAACTTCCACGGCGCGCCCGTCGCCTACGTCCTGGACTTCCTCGCCATCGCCGCCGCCGACCTCGGCTCCATCGCCGAGCGCCGCACCGACCGGCTGCTCGACAAGAACCGCAGCCACGGGCTGCCGCCGTTCCTCGCGGACGACGCCGGTGTCGACTCCGGGCTCATGATCGCCCAGTACACGCAGGCCGCGCTCGTCAGCGAGCTGAAGCGGCTCGCCGTACCCGCGTCCGCGGACTCCATCCCCTCCTCCGCGATGCAGGAGGACCACGTGTCCATGGGCTGGTCGGCCGCGCGCAAGCTGCGCACCGCCGTCGACAATCTCACCCGGGTCATCGCGGTCGAACTGTACGCGGCCACCCGCGCCATAGAGCTGCGCGAGGGTCTGACCCCGGCCCCCGCCTCGCAGGCCGCCATCGAGGCCGCGCGCGGCGCCGGGGTGCGGGGCCCGGGCCCGGACCGGTTCCTCGCGCCCGACCTGGCCGCGGCCGACGCCTTCGTGCGCGGCGGCCACCTGGTCACCGCGGTCGAGTCGGTCACCGGCCCGCTGCGCTGAGGACCGGCAGAGAAAGGGCCCCCGCCGGTGCGGGGGCCCTTTCGTCACGGTCGGTCTTCGTCGCCGCGTCGAGGGGCGGAAGCCCGCTCAGCACGCGGGCCAGCGGCCGGCACCGGGCGCTGGAGGTCGTGATCGGCCTGGCCCGGGAGGCCGGGACCGGCTCCACCGTGTACCCCGGCACCTCGCCCTCGGCGACGACCAGCTTCTTCAACTCGGTGGCGCTGAGCGCCTTCGCGGCCGAGTTCACTGCCAAGAAACCGCCAAGGGAGTTCAAAAGCCCAGTCGTTCGCGGCGCACCGAATAGGCCACGAATCCGGCGCCCACGGCGAGGAAGAGGCTGCCGCCGACGACGTACGGCGTCGTGTCGGGGCTTCCGGTGTCGGCGAGTTCGGCGGCGTCGGCGGCGTCCTGCGCGGTCGCCGAGGTCGCCCGCGAGACCGCGCGGGCCTGCTGGGTGACCTCCTTCGAGGAGTACGACGAGTACTCGGACACGGCCGCTCTGGCCCTGGTCTCCGCCGGGGAGTCCTGCGAGGCGTTCGCGGACGGGACGAACCACAGCGCGCAGAGCAGAGTGCCCGCGGCGGTGGCGGTCAGCAGCGGGCGGCGAGCGGATGACACGGAATATCGATCCCCCTTGTGACGCTGGCGAATTGGCCGTGTGAGCCGATGTTAGTGAAAGGCGCGGGTCACAGGAAAGTCACGAGAGGTTTCAGTCGTACGCTCGCGCCATGAGCGACGAAGAGACATCACGTTTTGTGCGGCTTCGGGTGGAGTTGGTCCTCGAAGTGCACGGCGAGGACGAGATCGCCAAGGCCGCGCTGGACCGGCTCGCGCGGGATCCGGAGCTGCCGGCGGCCGAGCGGGCCCACGCGGAGGGCGCTGTGACGGAAGACACCGCGGAGGCCCTCGCCTATCTCGTCGATCCGTTCGACCTGGTCAGCGAGGTGCCCGGGGTGGAGCTCCAGCAGGCGTCCTGGTCCAGCGAGCGGATCGCCTACGACCCGGATTCGCCCGACTGGGATCTGGACGAGGATGATGTGGAGGACGACGACGAGGAAGTGGACGGCATGGTCTGAGCGTCCCGGGGGCAGTGTTGGCCCCGGACGGCAACCGCCGTCCGGGGTTTCGTCGTCTCAGACAGCGCACGAGCCGCCTCCCGCACCCGCCGCACCGTCGCGGACGTGGTGTGCCCCACAGATCCACTGGATCCGGAACGGGACGACGCGGCCGTAGCGTTGAAGGTTAAAGGTCTTACGGGGACTCTCGGGGATTCGCGACTCGGCAACGATGGAGAAGCTTGTGATGACGGACAGTAAGCGGCGCCGGAGCCTGATGGCCGCGTCCGCTCTGCTCGGCAGTGTGCTGATGCTCTCGGCGTGTTCCGGCGGCGGCAAGGCCTCCGCCGGCGGCGGCGACAGCTCACAGGCCAAGGCCGACGCGGCCGCTGCGAAGAAGTCGTCCGAGGCGCAGATCACGATCACGCCGAAGGACGGCTCCAACAACGCCTCCATCAACAACTCCGCCGCCGTCACGGTCACCAAGGGCACCCTCACGGGCGTGCAGATGACCACCCAGGACGGCAAGGCCGTCACCGGGCAGCTCTCCGCCGACAAGCACAGCTGGAAGCCGACCGCCCAGCTGGACCGCTCCACCACCTACAAGGTCGCCGCCGAGGCCACGGACTCCGAGGGCCGCGTGGCGCACGAGAACGCGTCCTTCACCACGGTCTCCCCGTCCAACAGCTTCATAGGCACCTACACCCCGGACGCCGATTCCACCGTGGGTGTCGGCATGCCCGTGTCGATCAACTTCGACAAGGCGATCACCAACAAGGCGGCCGTCCAGAAGGGCATCACGGTCACCTCCAGCAGCGGCCAGGAGGTCGTCGGCCACTGGTTCGGCGCCAACCGCCTGGACTTCCGGCCCGAGCAGTACTGGAAGGAGGGCTCCACCGTCACCCTCAAGCTGGCGCTCGACGGTGTCCAGGGCGCCAGTGGCGTCTACGGCGTCCAGCAGAAGACGGTCACCTTCCACATCGGCCGCAACCAGGTCTCCTACGTCGACGCGAAGACCAAGCAGATGAAGGTCACGCAGGACGGCAAGGTCGTCAAGACCATCCCGATCTCCGCCGGTTCGCCCGAGCACACCACGTACGAGGGCCAGATGGTGATCTCGGAGAAGTTCACCCAGACCCGGATGAACGGCGCGACGGTCGGCTTCACCGACTCCGACGGCAAGGGCGAGTACGACATCAAGGACGTGCCCCACGCCATGCGCCTGACCAGCTCCGGCACCTTCATCCACGGCAACTACTGGGGCGGCCCGTCCGTCTTCGGCAGCGTCAACACCAGCCACGGCTGCGTCGGCCTCCAGGACGTCAAGGGCGCGGGCGACAAGAACATGCCGGCCGCGTGGTTCTACAACAACTCGCTGGTCGGTGACGTCGTGGTCGTCCAGAACACCGGTGACAAGACGGTCCAGCCGGACAACGGCCTCAACGGCTGGAACATGAGCTGGGCGCAGTGGAAGGCCGGTTCGGCCGTCTGACCCGTCCGTCGCAGCAGCTGTCTCCGATGCCGCCCCCAGGGGCGGCATCGGTGTTTCCGGACACGGACACAGCCTTCTCATGTTTCTTTTATGTCGGCCTTAAGGTGTCATCACGGACCGTGCCTAGCTTGCGGCCATGTTCTTCACCTACCTGAGGCGCGAACTGCGCCGCCGCAGAAGGGCGGCCCTCGTCGTCGCCTCCGGACTCGCGCTGGGCATCGCGCTGGTCATCGTGGTCAACTCCGTGTCGAGCGGCATGGGCAGGGCCCAGGACAAGGTCCTCCAGTCGCTGTACGGGCTGGGCACGGACATGACGGTGACCAAGGCGGCGAGCGTCGACACCGGGAACGCGCAGCGGCCGCGCTTCCAGTTCGGCGCCAAGGCCGACGGCGACAGCTCGACGCAGAGCAGCGACCGCGTCATGGTGCAGGGCTTCACCACTCTGGCCTCCTCCACCGTGACCAAGGTCGGCGACCAGCAGGGCGTCTCGTCCGCCGTGGGCGGGCTGAGCCTGCGCGTGCTCAAGGTCAGCGGCCAGTTCACCCGCGGCCAGTTCCAGCAGAACGGGGGCGGCACCGGCAGCTTCCGCCGGGGCGGCGAGACCGGCGGGCCACAGGGCGAGGTCAAGGGCGGCGGCGCCAACTTCGACGTCAACCAGTACTCGGTCTTCGGCACCGACGTGGCCAGGCCGCAACTCGGCCCGCTGACCTCCTCCAAGATCACCAGCGGCCGTACGTTCACCACGGCCGAGACGGACGCGAAGGTCGCCGTCGCCGACGCCTCGTACGCCAAGGAGAAGAGCCTCAAGGTCGGCTCCACGGTGACCATCAAGAACGTGAAGTACTCGGTCATCGGCATCGCGACGGCCGCCAGCGGCGACGCGGCGGCCGACCTGTACATCCCGCTCAAGCAGGCCCAGACCCTGAGCGGCAACGCGGACAAGGTCACCACGATCTACGTCAAGGCGACCGACTCCCAGCAGATCGACTCCGTCAAGAGCACGATCCAGAAGAACGTCTCGGGTACGACGGTCACCACCTCCGCCGACCTGGCGAAGACCGTCTCGGGCTCCCTGTCCACCGCCTCCTCCCTCGCCACCAGCGTCGGCCGGTGGCTGTCCATCGCGGTGCTGGTGGCCGCGTTCCTGGTCGCGGGCCTGCTCACCTCGTCCGCGGTCTCCCGCCGCGTCCGTGAGTTCGGCACGCTGAAGGCGCTGGGCTGGACGTCGGGCCGGGTGACCCGGCAGGTGGTCGGCGAGGCCGTGGTCAACGGACTGGTCGGCGGCGCCCTCGGCATCGCGCTCGGCCTGGCCGGCGCCTACGTCGTCACGGCCGTCAGCCCGACGCTCCAGGCGCAGTTGGGCGGTGGCGGCGGCACGGGCGGCGGCGGTTTCGGCGGTGGTGGCGGCGGCTTCGGCGGCCCGGGCCGGCAGGCCGCGAAGACCCTGGAGGTCGCCCTCACCGCCCCGGTCAGCGTCACGACGATCGTCCTCGCGGTGGGCCTCGCGGTGGCGGGTGGCCTCGTCGCCGGGGCGTTCGGCGGGTGGCGTGCCTCGCGGCTGCGGCCGGCGGATGCGCTGAGGCGGGTGGAGTAGGCCCGCGAGGCCGGGGTGATCCGGACGGCACCCCCCTAGGCCCGCTCGTCCGTCAGTACGCCATTCCGAACCCTCCCCAGGAGCGACCATGTACGAACTGAGAAACGTGACCAAGCGCTACACCCGGGCCAAGGACACCGTCCACGCCCTCGACGGCGTCGACCTCACCATCGGCGAGGGGGACCGGCTCGTCATCCAGGGCCCCACCGGCGGCGGAAAGTCCACCCTCCTGCAGATGCTCGGCGGCCTGGACCGGCCGACCTCGGGCGAGGTGATCCTGGACGGCACCGACCTGGCCAAGCTCGGCGAGGCCCGGCTGACCAGGGTCCGCAGCGAGAACATCGGCTTCGTCTTCCAGTCCTTCAACCTCATCCCCACCCTCACCGCCCAGGAGAACGTGGAGACCGCCCTCGTCCCCCTCGGCATCAAGGCCAAGGAGCGCCGCGAGCTCGCCGCCGAGGCCCTGCACTCCGTCGGCCTCGGCGAGCGCCTCGGACATCTGCCGGGCGAGATGTCCGGCGGGCAGCAGCAGCGCGTGGCTATCGCCCGCGCCCTGGTGAAGAAGCCCAAGGTGCTGCTCGCCGACGAGCCGACGGGCAACCTCGACGAGGACATGCGCGACGAGATCATGGACGTGCTCGAACGCCTGTGGAAGGAGCACGGGCTGACCTTCGTCATGGTCACCCACGACTCCGCCATCGCCAGGAAGGCGCCGCGGCTGGCCACCATCCGCAAGGGAAAGATCACGGTAAGGGAGAACGCCGGCGCCTGACTCCTCTCCGACCTTGATACAACACGGCTTTCCCATAAGGAACTTCGCGGTCGTGTAACGATGACCCGCCCGCCGGGTTACAGTTTCCCGGCCTTTCTCTTACCGTCCTCACATCTGTTGAGGCGTTTGAACACCCCCCGGCATACTGCGTGATCCGGGGGGTGACCTTCAGGTGCACACGACCACCCCCGGCCGGGTGAGCGGGGAATTCGCCCGGTACTCCATCCCCAGGGGGAGAACGTGCGCAGACAAGTGAAAAGCGCTGCCGCGGCCGGTGCTGCCGCGGCCGCGGCCCTCGCCCTCGCAGCGGGTCTGACCAGCCCGGCGTCGGCGAGGCCGGTGGCGGGCCCCCCGGCCGCCGCCTTCGGTACCCCGGCCTCCGGCTCCGCGCTCACCGCCAGGTCCCACGTCACCCTCATCACCGGCGACCGGGTCGACCTCGACGCCAGGGGCCGGGTCATCGGCCTGGAGCGGGCCGAGGGCCGTACGCACATACCTTTCCAGGTCCGCAAGGCCGCGGGGCACCTGCTGGTGATCCCCGCCGACGCGGCCCGCCTGGTGGCCTCCGGCACGCTGGACCAGCGGCTGTTCGACGTCACCGAGCTGAACAAGGCCGCCACCCGCAAGGCCCAGAAGGACGGCCTGAAGGTGATCGTCGGCTACCGCGGCGACGCCACGGCCGCCAAGGCCGCCGTCCGGGACGCGGGCCGGCTGCGGCGCACCCTGACCGCGCTCGACGCCGACGCCGTGCAGACCCCGGTACGGGACACCGCCGCCCTGTGGCGCGCCGTCACCGACGGCGACGGAGCGGCCTCCGGCATCGCGCACGTCTGGCTGGACGGCGTCCGCAAGGCCTCCCTCGACACGTCCGTGCCGCAGACCGGCGCCCCGACCGCCTGGCGGGCCGGCTACACCGGCAAGGGCGTGAAGGTCGCCGTCCTGGACACGGGCGTGGACACCGGCCACCCGGACCTCAAGGGCCGGGTGATCGCGTCCAGGAACTTCACCTCGGCCGCCGACGCCACCGACCACTTCGGGCACGGCACGCACGTCGCCTCCGTCGTGGCGGGCACCGGCGCCGCGTCCGCGGGCACGTACAAGGGTGTCGCACCGGATGCCGGGATCCTCAACGGCAAGGTCCTGGACGACACCGGCTCGGGCGACGACTCCGGCGTCCTCGCCGGCATGGAGTGGGCGGCCGCGCAGGGCGCCGACGTCGTCAACCTCAGCCTCGGCGGCTACGACAGCCCCGGCGCCGACCCCCTTGAGTCCGAGGTCGACAAGCTGTCCAGGGCCAAGGGCATCCTGTTCGCGATCGCGGCGGGCAACGACGGTCCGAACTCGCTCGGTTCGCCGGGCAGCGCGGACGCCGCGCTCACCGTCGGCGCCGTCGACGGCAGGGACCGGCTCGCCGACTTCTCCTCCACCGGCCCGCGCACCGGCGACGGCGCGATCAAGCCGGACGTCACCGCACCGGGCGTGGACGTCACCGCCGCCGCTGCGGGGGGCAGCACCCTCGACAAGGAGGTCGGCGAGAAGCCGGCGGGCTACCTGACGCTCTCCGGCACCTCGATGGCCACCCCGCACGTCGCGGGCGCCGCCGCGATCCTGAAGCAGGAGCACCCCGACTGGGGCTACGCCGAGCTGAAGGGCGCGCTGACCGGCTCCGCAGACGGCGGCCACTACACGCCGTTCCAGCAGGGTTCGGGCCGCGTCGCACTCGGCAGGGCCCTCACGCAGTCGGTGGTCGCCGACCCGGTCTCGGTCGGCTTCGGTGTCCAGCAGTGGCCGCACACCGACGACAAGCCGGTCACCAGGAAGGTGACGTACCGCAACCTCGGGGACAAGGCCGTCACCCTCGCCCTGAGCAGCACCGCCACCGACCCCAGGGGGAAGGCGGCACCGGCGGGCTTCTTCACGCTCGGCGCGAGCAGGGTGACGGTCCCGGCGCACGGCACCGCCTCCGTCGGCCTCACGGCCGACACCAGGCTGGGCGGCACCCTCGACGGTGCCTACGCGGCCTACGTGACCGCGACCGGCGCCGGCCAGCGCGTGCGTACGGCCGCGGCGGTGACGCGCGAGGCGGAGTCGTACGACGTCACGCTGAAGGTCATCGGCCGCGACGGCAGGCCGGCGAAGTACTACGACACCGGCCTCGACGGTGTCGCCGGTCTCGCGGCCGGCGCGCAGCTGAGCCCGTACGACCCGTCCGGCACGGTGACGGTGCGCGTGCGCAAGGGCACGTACGTCCTCAACTCCTCCGTCTACGCGGACAAGGAGGGCGCCAAGGGCACCGACTGGATCGCTCAGCCGAGGCTGACCGTGTCCGGGAAGCGGACGGTCACCATCGACGCGCGCAGGGCCAGGCCGGTGGACATCACCGTCCCGGCCAAGGGCGTCACCTCACGGTTCGCCTACCCGGGATACGCCCTCACCCTCGGGAACGGCGAGTACGACTACGGCATGTTCCTGGACTCGTACCGGAACTTCCGCAGCGCCCACCTGGGCCCGCGGCTGCCCGCCGGGTCGCTGTTCCAGCAGTGGGACGGCCACTGGACCAAGGGTGCGAGCGAGCAGTACGACATCACGACGGGCGGCCCGGTCACAGAGCTCGCCACCGGCTACACCAAACACTTCACGGCGGGCGAGCTGGCCACGGTCAAGGCCGGGCTCGGTGCCGCCGCGGACGGCAAGACCGGCACGCTGAACGCCGTCGGCTGGCTGCCCGGGGCGAACGGTGCCACCTCGCTCAGCTTCCCGCAGAAGCTGCCCGGCACCCGGACCCTGCACCTGTCCGCCATCGGCGGGGTGAACTGGCAGCTGGAGTTCGCCCAGAACGACGGGACCGGGCAGGAGACCGCCGCCGACGCGGGCTACGAGCTCGGCGAGTTCACGTTCAAGGCCGGTCACCCCTACACCGAGACGGTCAACACAGCGGTCTTCGGCCCGCATGTCGGTGCCGGGCTCGGTCTGTTCCGCGACGGCGACAAGATCTACGGTTCGCTGCCGCTGTTCGCCGACTCGGGCGGGCACGCCGGGTATTCCGACTTCACCTCGGTGCGCACGACCCTGTACCGCGACGGCACCAAGGTCGGCTCGAACCGCGACGCGCTGTTCGGCGAGCCCTTCACGGTGCCGGCCGGTGACGCCGCGTACCGGCTGACCACCTCGGTCAGGCGCTCGGCGAAGGTCGCGCAGGCCTCCTCGCGGATCGACGCGTCCTGGACCTTCCGCTCGAAGAAACGCGACGAGTTCACCGAACTGCCGGCCTCCGTGCCGCACTACGGCATCCGGACCGGCCCGGACAGCCGCGTCGCCGCCGGCCGGACCGTCACCTTCCCGGTCACCGTCGAGGGCCCGGCCGCGGGCCGGAACCTCACGTCCCTGACGGTCTACGTCTCCTACGACGGCAGGACCTTCCAGAAGGTCGCCGTCAAGGGCGGCAGGATCACCCTGAAGAACCCGGCGGAGGGCCGGTCGGTCTCCCTCCGGTCCGTGATCACCGACAAGCAGGGCAACACGTCGGACATCACGATCTGGGACGCGTACTTCGGCAGGTGAGCCGCGGTTACCGACCGGTCGGGGACCGGTACGCCGATGCGGGCCGACCTCGGGATCGAGGACCGAGGCGGCCGTACGCCGTACGCGCTACGCGGCGGAGCCCGCCCGGCTGGCGTCCGTGCCCCAACTGGCCAGCAGGCGCAGGGAGTCGGCGGACCGGGAGTCCGGTTCGGCGTGGTAGGTGATGAGGGACTGGTCCGCGTCGTCGGCCAGGCGGAACGACTCGAAGTGCAGGGACAGGTCGCCGGCCAGCGGATGGTGCAGCCGCTTGACGCCGTGACTCTTCTCCTTGACGTCGTGGGTGGCCCACAGTCTCCGGAACTCATCGCTCTTGACGGACAGTTCACCCACCAGGGCCGACAGCCGCGGGTCGTCCGGGTAGCAGCCGGCGTCCATGCGCAGCGCGCACACGATGTCGATCGCCTTCTGCTGCCAGTCGACGAACAGATCACGGTAGTCGGGCCGCAGGAACACCAGCCGCGCCCAGTTCCGCTCGGCCGGCGCCAGCTCCGCCCAGTCGCCGAAGACCGCCGCCGCCATCCGGTTCCACGCCAGGATCTCCGAGCGCCGTCCGACGATGTACGCCGGTACGCCGTCCATCGTGTCCAGCAGCTGCCGCAGCGCCGGGCGCACCTGCTGCTGCCGCGCCGCCGGTTTCTTCTTGTGCGACTTCGGCTTCGCCAGGTGGGTGAGGTGCGCGTGCTCGGCGTCCGTCAGCCGCAGCGCGCGGGCGATCGCGTCCAGCACCTCCGCCGAGACGTTGCGGCCGTTGCCCTGCTCCAGGCGCGTGTAGTACGCCACCGACACCCCGGCCAGCTGCGCCAGCTCCTCGCGGCGCAGCCCCGGCACCCGCCGGTGCCGGCCGAAGTCCGGCAGCCCCACGTCCTCCGGCTTCAGCCGCGCCCGCCGGCTGCGCAGGAACTCGCTCAGCTCGGCCCGCCGGTCCAGGGGGTGCCCCGCGGTGGCTGCTCCGGGCTGTGCCTCGCTGTGTTCCATACGCCCAGTATTCCTGGTCGTACGTACGGCATCCTGACCCCGCCAGTAGTAGGCACAGCAGTCGTACGCAAGGCCGTGACCTGGGTGAACCGAGGTCGATGCGGCATGGTGGACATGTGCTCGGCGGAAGGCAGCCGGGCGCGACCGTCCTGAGGAGATCCCTGGCATGACCACTGTTGCTGCGTACGCCGCGCCCGCCCCGAAGGCCCCGCTGGAGCGGACGACCATCGAGCGGCGCGCGGTCGGCGAGTTCGACGTCCTGATCGACATCAAGTTCGCCGGTATCTGCCACTCCGACATCCACCAGGTCCGTGACGGCTGGCGGCCCGGCACCTTCCCGATGGTGCCCGGCCACGAGATCGCGGGCGTCGTCACCGAGGTCGGCACCGGTGTGCGGAAGTTCGCCGTCGGTGACCGGGTGGGCGTCGGCTGCATGGTCGACTCCTGCCGCACGTGCGACAACTGCACGGCGGGCCTGGAGCAGTACTGCCTGAACGGCGGCCCGACCTGGACCTACAACGACACCGGCAAGGACGGGCAGCCGACCTACGGCGGCTACGCGCAGAAGATCGTCGTCGACGAGAACTACGTCGTCCGCATCCCGGACGGCCTGTCCCTGGACGTGGCCGCCCCGCTGCTCTGCGCCGGCATCACCACCTACTCGCCGCTGCGCCACTGGAACGCGGGCCCCGGGAAGAAGGTCGCCGTCGTCGGCCTCGGCGGTCTCGGCCACGTCGCCGTGAAGCTCGCGCACGCCCTCGGCGCCGAGGTCACCGTCCTGTCGCAGTCCCTGCGCAAGAAGGACGACGGCCTCAGGCTCGGCGCGGACCATTACCACGCCACCGGCGACCCGAAGACCTTCGAGGAACTGGCCGGCACGTTCGACCTGATCCTGAACACGGTCTCGGCCCCGCTGGACTTCGCCGCCTACCTGTCCCTGCTGCGCACCGACGGCACCATGGTCAACGTGGGCCTGCCGGAGGAGCCGGTGCAGATCGTGCTCCAGAGCCTGTTCGGCAACCGCCGCAGCCTGAGCAGTTCCGGCATCGGCGGCATCGCCGAGACCCAGGAGATGCTGGACTTCTGCGCGGCGCACGGCATCGGCGCCGAGATCGAGCTGATCGGCGCGCAGGAGATCAACGAGGCCTACGAGCGGGTTCTGTCGAGCGACGTCCGCTACCGCTTCGTGATCGACACGGCCACGATCTGACCCGGCCGGGCGGGTGGGTTCCGCCGCGGGCGTGCGGGGCGGCCGTCAGGCCGTCGCGGTCCGGCCGCGGCGGCCCAGCAGCCACAGCAGGTACGGTCCGCCGACCAGCGCGGTCAGCGCGCCGACCGGCACCTCCAGCGGCGTCAGCACGGTGCGCGCGGCCAGGTCGGCGGCGACCAGCACCACCGCGCCCGTCAGCGCCGAGCACAGCAGCGGCAGGTGCGGGGTGCGGGTGAGGCGGCGGGCCAGCTGGGGTGCGGTGAGCGCGACGAACCCGATGGGTCCGGCCGCGCCGGTCGCCGCGGCGGCGAGGACGACACCGAGCACGGTCAGCCCGAGCCGCGTCCGGTCCACGCGCACCCCGAGCCCGGCCGCCGTCTCGTCCCCGAGCGCCAGCGGCCGGGCCGCCCATCCGGCCCACACCAGCCCGGGCAGGCACCCGGCCATGACGACGGCCAGGGGTACGGCCTGCTGCCGGCCCCGCCCGTTCAGGGAGCCGGTGAGCCACAGCTTGACCTGCTCGGCCGCGTCCAGCTGGGCGTCCGCGAGATACAGCTGGACGACCGCCGACAGCGCGAGACCGATCCCGACGCCGGTGAGCACGAACCGGCCCGCCTGCATGCCGTGCCGCCAGGCCAGGACGTGGACGAGTGCGGCGGCCGCGAGTCCGCCCGCGACGGACACGGCGGGCAGGGCGCTCGGGGAGCCGGCCGCCCCGGTGGCGAGCGCGAGCACGGTCGCGGCCGCGGCGCCGTGCCCGACACCGATCACATCCGGGCTGGCCAGCGGATTCCGGGTCACCGTCTGCACCAGCGCGCCCGCGCAGCCGAGCGCGGCCCCGACGAGCGCCCCGAGCACGATGCGGGGCGCCCGCAGCTCCGTGACGACCAGGTCGTAGGGGGTGCCGCCGTGGCGCAGGGCACGCCAGACCTCGGCCGGCGGGACGAAGGTCTGCCCGGCACAGGCCGAGGCGACCATGATCCCGGCGAGGAGCACGAGCAGGAGGAGCGCGGTGCGGGCGGACCTGCGGCGCAGGACGACGGTGTGCCGGCGCAACCGGAGTGTCGCCGTCGCCCCACGGGTACGCGTGGCGGCTTTCACGTCACGGCTCCCTTCCGCCGCACCAGCACCACCAGCACCGGTACCCCCAGCAACGCCGTCATCACCCCGGCCGGCACCTCCGCGGGCGCCCGCACCACCCGCCCCGCCACATCCGCGCCCAGCAGCAGCGCCGCCCCCAGCGGCGCGGACAACGGCAGCACCACCCGGTACCCCGCCCCGCGCACCACCCGCCGCACGGCATGCGGCACCGCGAGCCCCACGAACGCGATCGGCCCCGCCGCGGCCACCGCCGAGGCGACGAGCAGCGTCGCCCCGAGCGCCGCCGAGGCCCGCACCAGGTGCACCCGGTGCCCCAGTCCCCGCGCGGTCTCGTCGCCGAGGGCCAGCGCGTCCAGCCCCCGCGCGCACGCCAGCACCAGCACACCCCCGGCCACGAGGAACGGCAGCATCCGTACGACGGTCCCCGCGTCGCGTCCGCCGAGCGTGCCGACCTGCCAGAACCGGAACTGGTCCAGCGTCGCCGAACTCGACGTCAGCACCACGGCCGTGGCACCGGCGGCCATGGCCGACAGCGCCGTACCGGCGAGCGCCAGCTTCACCGGCGTGGCACCGCCGCGCCCGCGCGACGCGATGCCGTACACCAGGCACGCGGCGACGACAGCCCCGGCGAAGGCGTACCAGACGGTCCCCGTGAAGCCGTACCCGGCGCCGAAGGCGAGCGCGAACACCACGCCCGCCGCCGCGCCCTGGCTCAGCCCGAGCACGCCGGGGTCGGCGAGCGGGTTGCGGGTGACGGCCTGCAGCGCCGCCCCGGCCAGCCCGAGCGCGGCCCCCGCGGTGAGCCCGACCAGGGTGCGCGGCAGCCGCAGCGAGCGTACGACGAGCGCGTCCGGCGAACTCCCGCCGTGCAGCAGGGCGTCGAGCACGGTGTGCGGCGCCACCGGCCGTGTGCCGACGGCGAGGCTGAGCAGGACGGCGAGGGCCAGCAGTGCGGCGGCGGCCGGCCAGGCGAGCAGCCGGCCGAGCAGAGAGGGGCGCACTTATCGCAGGTGCTCGGAGAGCTGTCGTACGACGAGACGGGCGGCGGTGGGACCGGCGTTGAGGTACCACGGGTCGTCGTCCACCCGCACCGCGTGCCCGGCCCGGACGGCCTTCATCGACGTCCACAGCGGCCCGGCCAGCGTGCTGCCCGCGTCCGTCTTCGCCGGGTCGCCCTGCACGGAGTAGAAGATCCAGTCGCCGTCGGCGGAGTCGATCCGCTCGGCGCTGATGTCCTGTGAAATCGCCTTGAACCGCTGGGACTTGGGCCGGTCGAGCCCCATGTCGACGGCGAGGGACCCGGTGAAGGAGGAGACGCCGAACATCCGGGTGCGGCCGGGGGTGAACCGGAGCATGGACACGGTGGTGGAGCCGTCGACCGCCTTGCCGCTGTCCGCCGCGTCCTGCGCGACGCCGTCGAGGAGCCGCCGGGCCTGCTCGCCCTTGCCGACGGCGTCGCCGACGAGCAGCAGGTCCCGCTTCCAGTTGATGCCGTTGCCCGCGGTGACGACGGTGGGGGCGATCTTCGACAGCTTGGGGTAGAGGTCGCCGAGGGAGTCGTTGACCAGGATCAGATCGGGTCTGGCGGCGGCCAGGGACTCCAGGTTGGGAGCCTGCCGGGTGCCCGCGTCGGTCATCGCGGCGAGCTTCTCCCTGTCCCGCGGGAAGGCGTCGGCGAGGTAGCCCGGGACGAGCCCGGCGTTGTCGGCGCGGGTGGCCGCCGTCGGGACGACTCCGAGGGAGAGCAGGTCGTCGAGCTGTCCGGTGCTGAGCACGGCGATCCGCCGCGGCGCAGACGCGATCGTCGTACGCCCCTCGACATGCGTCACGGTGCGCGGGAAGACGCCGTCGGTATCGGTGTCGGACCCCATGCCGGGGGCGAGCGCGCTGGGCGCGGCGGAGGGGCCGGTACCGGCTCCGATGACGCTGTTGCGCCCGCTGCCGTCCCCCTTCCCGGAACCGCCCCCGGCCCCGGCCCCGGCCCCGGCGCCCGAGCCGCAGCCGGCCAGCAGACCCCCGACGACGGACACGGCCAGGACGGCCGTCAACCTGAACGCACGCACGACTCGCACTCCCGATGAGCTACTAAGGTGAGGCTCACCTTACCTCTCGGTAAGCGGTCTCCGCCCCCAGGGGATGTCCCGTACGTCTCCCGTAGGTTCGACGCGATGCGCCTCCATCTCTGAGGGGACGTCAAAGTCCGTCTCCGTACGGACGTTCACGCCGAGGTCCCCGGCCTACGGTCACCACCATGTCCAGAACCCGTCGCACAGCCGCTGCTGTCGTGCTAGCCCTCGTCCTGCCGCTGCCCGTCCTCGCGGCGGCCCCGGCCTCCGCCTCTCCCTCGGCGCATCGCGCCGCCGCACCCGCCGCCACCGCCGTCGCGCCCGCCGAACTGCCCGCCCCCACCGGGCCGTACGCCGTCGGCCGGGACATCCTGCACCTCGTCGACGCGCACCGCCCGGACCCGTGGGTCCCCTCGGCGGGACCCCGGCAGCTCATGGTGTCGATGTACTACCCCGCCCGGCCCGGCACCGGAGGCCCCGCGCCCTACATGACCACCGAGGCCGCCCGGCTGATGATCCAGACGAAGATCCCGGGCAGCACGGTCCCGCCCGAGACGGTCAGCCGGACCCGCACCTGGTCGCACACCGACGCGATCCCGCTGCACGGCAGACACCCCCTGATCCTGCTGTCCCCCGGCTTCACCATGCCCCGCACGGAACTCACCAGCCTCGCCGAGGACCTGGCCGGCCGGGGGTACGTCGTCGCCCTGGTCGACCACACCTACGAGAACTCCGGCACCACGTTCCCCGACGGGCAGACCCTCACCTGCACCGTCTGCGACAACCCCGACGCGTACCCGCCCGACGCCATCGAGAACAACCGGGCGAAGGACCTCTCCTTCGTCGTCGACGCGCTGACCGGCCACCGCCACCCGGCCTGGCGCCTCGCCCACATGATCGACGGCAGGCGGATCGGCGTGGCGGGGCACTCCCTCGGCGGCGCCTCCGCCGTCCCCACCATGGCCCACGACAAACGCGTCCTGGCCGGGATCGACCTCGACGGCACCATGTTCACGCCCGTCCCCGACGACGGTCTGGGCGGCCGCCCGTTCATGATGATCGGCCACCCCACGGGCACCGACGAGGACCCCACCTGGACGGACGCCTGGGGCCGGCTGAGGGGCTGGAAACGCTGGCTGACCGTCGCCGGCTCCAACCACGGCAGCTTCACCGACGTCCCCGTCCTCGCACGGGAACTCGGCGTCCCCGAACCCCCGGGCACCACGCTCACCCCCCAGCGCGCCGTCCAGCTCACCCGCACCTACGTCGCCGCCTTCTTCGACCTCCACCTACGGCACATCCCGCAGCCCGTCCTGAACGGACCCACCCCGGCCTGGCCGGAGGTCGGCTTCCACGCACCGTGAACGACGTTCAGGCACGCGGCAGCGGCTGCTCCGTCCAGACGGTCTTGCCCTCGTGGCTGTAACGGGTGCCCCACCGCTCCGTGAGCTGCGCGACCAGGAAGAGTCCGCGTCCGCCCTCGTCCGTGCTCAGGGCCCGCCGGAGGTGGGGAGAGGTGTGGCTGGTGTCGGACACCTCGCAGATCAGGCAGTGCGTACGAATGAGGCGCAGGGTCACGGGGCCGGCCGCGTACCGGTAGGCGTTGGTGACGAGCTCACTGGCGACCAGCTCGGTGGTGAAGGCCAGTTCGGCCAGCCCCCACTCGGTCAGTTTCGCCGTGGCCAGCTCCCGGGCACGGGCGGCGGCGGTCGCTTCCCGAGGCAGCTGCCACGAGGCGACGTCCTGGGGCGGCAGCACCCGGGTGCGGGCGATGAGCAGCGCGATGTCGTCGAGGGGGAGGTGGTCCTTGGGCAGCAGCGCCTCGACCACGGTGCGGCAGGTGTGGTCCAGGGGCTCTGTGGCGTGGGTGAGGCATGCGCGCAGGTTCTCCAGCGCGGCGTCGACGTCGCCGTCGCGCGCTTCCAGGAGGCCGTTGGTGTAGAGCGCGAGCAGGCTGCCCTCGGGCAGGTGCAGGTCGTACGTCTCGAAGGGCAGTCCGCCCAGGCCCAGCGGCGGACCCGCGGGCAGGTCGAGCACGGTCACCTCGCCGTCCGGGGTGGCCACCACCGGTGCCGGGTGGCCGGCGCGGGCCAGGGAGCAGTGCCGCGACACCGGATCGTAGGTGGCGTACAGGCAGGTGGCCCCCAGCACCTGGTCGATCGCCGACGGGTCGCCGTCGGCGTTCGCCTCCCGTTCGGCCGCCAGCAGACTGACCAGGTCGTCCAGCCGCGCCACCACCTCGTCCGGTTCCAGGTCCAGGCTGGCCAGGGTGCGCGCGGCGGCGCGCAGCCGGCCCATCGAGGCCGCGGCGTGGATCCCGTGGCCGACCATGTCGCCCACGACGAGGGCGACCCGGGCCCCCGACAACGGGATCACGTCGAACCAGTCGCCGCCGATGCCCGGTTCACCGCTGGCCGGGAGGTACCGGCAGGCCACCTCCACGGCCGGCAGGTCGGACGCCGCGCTCGGCAGCAGACTGCGCTGCAGCGTCAGAGCGGCGCTCTGCTGCTGGGTGAAGCGGCGGGCGTTGTCGATGCAGACGGCCGCACGCGAGGTGAGCTCCTGGGCCACCGCGGCATCGTCGTCCTCGAACGGCTCCGAACTGCGCGACCGCCACAGGCTCACCACGCCCAGGACCAGACCGCGCGCGAGCAGGGGTACCGCGATCAGTGAATGAACTCCCAGGCCCAGGGCGATCTCGACGCGCCGCCGGTCCATGGCGTACCACTCGGGGCGCAGGGACAGCAGCCCCTCCAGAATCGGGCGGCGCTCGGCCAGGCACCGCGCCTGCGGAGACTCCGGAAGCAGCGGGACCACGTCGCCCTCCCGGAACGGCAGGCGGTGTTCCGTCGGCGAGAAGGCGGTCCGGAGCAGCGGACCCGCCATACCGGCAACAGGTTCGTCACCCAGTGTCACGGGCTTGAGGAGGTCCACCGAGCAGTAGTCGGCCAGGCCGTCGACGGCGACCTCGGCCAGCTCCCGGGCGGTCTGGGCCACGTCCAGGGAGGTTCCGATCCGGGCGCTCGCCTCGTTCAGCAGGGCGAGCCGGCGCCGCGCCCGGTGGCGGTCGGTCACGTCCTCGATCGTCTCGGCCACGCCGAGAACCCGGCCCGAGGGGTCTTCCATCCGGAACGCCGAGACCGACACGATCCGTTCCCGGCCGGGATCGTGGCGCGTCCGGGCGGACTGTTCCGTGAAGATCAGCGGCTCGCCGGTCTCCAGGACGTGCCGGACCCGCTCGTCCGCCGGACCCGCGTCCTCGTCGACCATGAACGCGCGGGGACGGTGGCCCACCGGGGCCTCGGCCGGGACACCGCTCGCCTTCGCGACCGCGCGGTTGACCCGGATCACCCTCCTGTCCGGGTCGTAGGTGACCAGGCCGATCGGCGACCGGCGGTACAAGCCGTCCAACAGCGCGCGGTCCCGCTGCCAGGCGATGACCTCCGCGGCGGGAGCGCCGACCAGCAGCCACTCCCGGCCGCCCTCCTCCCGGGTGACCGTGCGGGCCCGGAAACCCATCTCCAGACGGCGTCCGTCGCGGCACCGGACGGGCAGGACGCCGAACCACCCTTCCGCCTTCATGGCGTCCGCGACGACGGACCGCACGACAGGCAGGTCACGGGCGTCGACCAGGAGCTCCTGCCAGGCCCTTCCGATCACGTCCTCGGGCGGGTATCCGAGCAGTTCCTGTGCGCGGGTGCTCCAGCCGACCACGACGCCCCGGTCGTCGAGCACGGCCGAGGCACCGCGACCGAGGGCGAAGGGATCCTCCGGGCTCTCGCTGAAATGCATGGACGGCGTCCCCATAGCCACCACCTTGCCTCCATGCCTCCGATGTTCCTCCCGGTGGCCCGGGCCCGCGACTCCCGTGTCCCCCGGCGGCTCGGGCCCGGCGCGGCTGCTCAACGGCCGAGCGGGACCGTTGCGGCGTAGGCGACGAGGTTCGCGAAACGCAGCCACAGGAGCAGATCACCGTTCAGGGGCGCCCGGCCCGGACGGACGAGGCGCTCGATTCCGCTGATCGTCTCGGCCAGGGCGTCCCGGGCCGGCGCGTCCACGTGACCGAGGTTCGTGAGGTACGAGGTGGCGCAGTCGTCGAGCCGGGCGCGCAGGTCGGTCAGTTGCCGCCCCCGGTCGTCGCGGCAGAGGCTCTCGTCCGGGAAGGGGGAACGCCGGAACGCCGTGTGGCGGTTCGCCACGGCGGCGACGAGTCCGAGCCGAGAGGGTGCCGTCCGGCTGGGCCAGCGAGGTCCTGGCCCGTGCGCCTCGTCGGCGCCGCCTGGGGTCCGCCGGCCGGCCGCCTTCTCCGCGTGGCGCCGGGCGGCGAAGGCGCCGACCTCGTCGAGCCGGACCGCCCGGCTGGCTTCCAGCGTCCGAACACGGCTCCCAAGTGGACATGGTGGCGCCGGGCGAGGACATCATCTCCGCCTGCCTCGAAAGCAAGAGCGGCGTCTGCGACTCGCACGGTACCAGCGACGCCAGCGCCCTCGCCTCCGCCTCCGCCGCTCTGATCTGGTCCAAGCACCCGAACTGGACCAACAACCAGGTCCTGCGGGTCATGCTCAACACCGCCAGCAAGCCAACGAGCGGCAAGGAGCGCACCGATTACATCGGCTACGGCGCCGTCCGCCCCCGTATCGCACTGACCAATCCCGGTGACCCCGGTCCGGCCGGAATGTACCCACTGCCCGACTTCAAACAAGCGGCGTTCCAGGGACCCGACGAGGCTGGAGCCGCATCGACGAAGCACCAGAATGCGGCGTCGGGTATGGGGTCCGGATCTGCCGGAGGCACCTCAACGACAACTTGGGCTCTCGCTGGCGCCGGGGGCGTCGTTCTCACTGGCGCGGTAGTTGCCACAGGGGCGATACGCAGGCGACGACGCGTTGCAGCGGCTGCCCACACGCCAGCGCCTGTGCCGCCAGGTCCTGGACAGACGGCCTGGCCTCATAGAGACCGTGACTTTGGAGGAAGGCCCTGAGATGGCGTGGGACGAGTGGGAACAGCTGAAGGCCGACGCGCTGGCCCGCAGGCAGGAAGGCATGCGGCTGGACAGTGCTGCCGACGCAGACAGCGGAGGTGGTACCGGAGCTGCGCCGGACCTGAAGATGAACCACGCGGGCAACAAGGCCGCGGTCAAGGCGCTGCGTGAGGAAATTCGGCCTGACACGGACAAGGCCGGCAGCCACGCCGACGACTCCTCGTCCACAGCGGCCCGGAAGTTCAGTGGTTGGGCCACCGGATCCGCCCTCAAGGCCGCCCACGCGGAGTGGGAACTGCAGGTCAAGAATCTGAAAGGGCGTCTGGGAGACGACCAGACCGCCCTGGAGAAGACCCACCAGGACTTCCGATATACCGACATCGGCGTCAGGAGTCGGATAGCGCAGATAAACATGGGATCCAATCTCGGAGAGGAGGGCTAGGAGATGGGAGCGGGCAATCCCACCTATCAGGACGTAGTCACAATCGACCTCGGTGTGCTAATCACGGCTGCCAAGGACTGGGACGACATGGCCCACACCTTCGACGACCTGGGACGCCTCTACGGGACAAAGGTGGAATCCATAGCGAACGACGGCTCCTGGGCTGGCGTCAGCCGCGGTGTCGCTTATACGCGGTTCACTGGCACACGTAAACAGTTCACCGATGCTCACACGGAAGCCCACGCAATCGCCTCCCTTCTCCGGAGCGCCCACGAGCGCTTCGCCCAGCTGATCGGCCACGTGAAAAACCTGGTCGAGCAGGCAGTGAAGGACGAGATGACTGTCAACGGCAGCGGCGAAGCGGTCTATGACTTCAGGAAAATCACTCCGTTGCGCCACGACCCGGACTACCCGAAGTACGTGACGCAGGCGAAAGACGCCGAGGCCGCCTGGACCAAGAAGATCAAGGATGCCGTGCGGGCGGTCGACGACGAAGACCAGGTCGTGAGTCGCGCACTTCGCGAAGCAGCAGGCGTCGGCGGCTTCCTCGAGCAGATGTTGGAAAACCTGGGGCAGGGTCAAGACTTCAACGGGGCGGCAGTCGGCGACCTAACCACATATGAGAAGGAAGTCAAGAAGGAGGAAGCGGAGCAGAGGGCAGAAGCCGAGCGGAAGAAGAAGCACGACGGAACCGTGAAGGCTATATGTCATGGCATCGTCAAGGACTTTCGATCTTTAACGGGGAGCCCGGTCCTGATCTGGGCAGTAAGTTCGTTGGAACGCTGATCGATGGCGTCGCCGGCGCCACCGGCTACAACAAAACGCAGGGAATCACCATCGGTGTGGGTGCCGGCTGGGGAGGCGGAGGAATCGGATACTCGATCACATTGGCGGAGACACAAACGCCAGATGGGAAAACCCAGATCGGGATCCTGACGTCGAAGTCCGTACATTCCGCTGGTGCCGATTTCGGCCTTTCCGCAACGGCCGGTAAATTCTACAGTAACGCCGATGACATTGGTCAGCTCGAAGGCAAGGGCTTGGATAAGGGCGGATCCGCCAAGTTCGGTCTCGGCCTGTACGGGAACCATCAGACGGAGGTCGGAACCACCAACTCGAAGGGTGAAGGAGTCAACGTCATCGAGTATGGCCTAGGGGCCGGTCTGGGCGCCGAGATTGGTGGCGGGTACAGTGACGCCAAGTCGCGCTGGCAAACAGAAATCGGATCGGACAAGAAGTGAATGGCTTGGACCCGGGACCGCTGCTCTTCTTCGTCTTCGGCTGGTTCTTCGCACTGAACATCAAAGGGATCACAGACCGGACATATCGACAAGCATCCCGTTTCGTACCGATGATCGGCGGCTCGGTCACGCTTCGGATCATGGGCTGGATCTGGATCTTTGTGGGCGGCACGCTGCTCGCTTTGGACTTCTTGGGTTGAGTCGATCTCTGGAACGGCGCATCCCTGTCCCTCGGATGCAGGTGCGTGCCCGCTCTCTGTCCCGCTGAGAAAGTGCTCCCTATCGGGACGAGGTCACCAACAAGCTCGGCACGTTGGTGACAGCTGATCTGGGGGCCTTACAGATCCAATCAGACCGCTCTCGCCCGCACGCCCACGAGCCCTCCTCCCATCAGGAGAGGGGCTCGGGGGCAGAACAGTTACGCAAGCTGCAGGCTCCTCAGACTCACTCCACCTCGGAAACGATGCACCGGGTAGCTTGTAGGGCCCGGCAACGGCGTCCGCGGGGACGCTGGCGGCGCGGGCGGGCGGGAGGCCGAAGCGCCGGCCGCAGCCAACGCCGCAGCCACCTCCTCCTCGCTCACCCCCGTCAGCGCCTCAACCACCCGATCGAGTGCCTCGCCCACCTCAGTGCGCGTGACCACTCGCCGCCGGCGTCGGACCTGCGTTCTTGACCGTCAGAGGGAGCAACTTCTTGCCGGTCGGGCCGATTTGTATGGCCGTATCCATCTGCGGGCAGGTCGCCACCCACATGCGCCCCGGGCCTGCTGCAGGGTTTGGTGACAGGTTGACCTGCCCCACCTCTCAAGTTCCAGTTCTGGTGGCCAACTTCGGTCAGGTGCAACGGTTCGACTGCTCTGCTCGAACGACCGGGCATGATCCTCTGCTCCTGTATCCTGACGGCCTGACTGGTCCGCTTCTGGGAGACATGCAGACGCTGGGCAGTGCGCCCGAAGTCCTGTTCCTCGGCCAACGCGAGAGTTCTCGATGCTCCTCAGCTCCAGGCACACCTCCCGGCGATCCGTGATAGCGGACAGCTTGTCGATCCATGCGAGCCTTGACCTTGATCACTAACTGTCATGCGGCCGAGGTGGGCTGGTCGATCGGCAAGCCGGTGACATCGCTCCAGGTGCGGGCCATGACGGACACCGGCGGCTTCACCAGGCACGAACATCTCGATGCCGGGAAAGGACTTGGGGCGACGCGCAGCGCCATGCGTGGGCCTGGGGCTGTCCGGCGGATCAGGCCGGACTCGGTCGGCCGCACGCGATCGGTGCCGCTGAGCGGGGCCGGTGCGTCGAGAGGCAAGGCGGGGAATGGCGTCAACGCGGAGCGTTGGCAACCTACGACAACCCCGCAGGTCGGCGTAGCGGACCCCGCGACCCTGACAAGATTCGCCGGACAGCCCCTAGCCGTGACGCCGGCTTGAGCGCGGCTACGACTCCGGCGTTTCGACCCCCGCAGCATCAAGCGATCTTGCTCGCACAGACAAGCACTGTTTATCAAGCTCACCAAAGGGAAGGCGATTCAAGTTGACCATCAAGAATCTCGGGCGTATTCGGCACCGTGCCGCCGCGATCACAGTGACGGGCTTGGGTGTCGCTGCCACGGTGCTTTTTTCGTCGGGGGCTGCGCAGGCTGCGACCCTGACGGAGCAGGCGTGGACCTCGACTAACAAATGCCTGGCTAACCTCTACAACATCAACGGAAACTACATCGGCGAAACCAACAGCAATTACTACGCCCAGGCGGGTGTCTACCAAAGCACGCGCGATTCTGGTTACGGTTGTGAAGGCTGGCTGCAGCGGTCGACCGACGGCGGTGCAACCTGGAGCACGATATCCGGCAAAACCTTTACCACCGGCCCTGGAGACCAAGAGTTCACCGGCTGGTACTACGATGGCCCGGGCTACAAGGCCAGGGCTTGCGCGTGGGATGCCGACACGGGCATCACAGCCTGCACAAAAGCCTTCTAGTTCGTTGTGGGGCGGAGTTCCTGGAAGTGGAAAACCGCCCCATCTCGCCTGCGCTCATTGTGCGCGGACTACCCCTCGGTGACGTCCGGTGCCGGACCGATGCCCGTCGGGCAGGACGCTCCCCAGTTCGTCTCGAACGGGTCACTTAGCTTGACCCCCGTCCCTGCGAGCCTGTGCTGTCATGTGACCCATGGGCCGGAGCCGGCTCACGGGTGGACCGGCCCCTCACGCGTGCAGGTGGCCGAGGGCTTCGTCTTCGCCGGGGTAGGGGCGTTCTCGGGGCAGCAGCCGGGTGGCGGAGGCCAGATCGCCGCTGTTGACCAGCGTGGATTTCGTGGGCGAGTGGGGTCATGTCGCGGATGGAGACTGTCCACTCGTCCGCGTAGCGTCGTGCGGCCTCATCGAAGAGGCCGAGTTGCAGGGACCGGTACGGCCGGGGTTCCAGGTGCAGATCCCGCTCGGGGTCCCACTGCACGCGGGTGGGCGCGCGTTTCAACTGACGCTGCCATGCGGCCCGGTTCGGGTGAACCTCGCGAACGTAACTCGACAGGCACGCGTGTCGCAGCGCCCACTCGAAGCCGTCACGGCTGATCTCGACCGCGAGAACGGTCTCCTGTCCTTCCTTGGCGCCCCAGCCGCATCGGTACATCATCCACAGGAAGGACGGCTTGATCCACGTCATCCTGTCGCGCTTCCATGCGGCGGGGAAACGGCCCTCCTGGACGGCGGGCAGGCCGATTTCCGGGGCGTACGCCTGGTAGACGGTGATCGTGGAGTCCGTGTAGTCCGCGCGGATCTCGCGTTGGGGTTGTGCCATGGCATACAGCGTGGAGCCAGCCGGTACAGGCGGCCACCGATTTTCGACTGCCGCTCACTGCGACGCAGAGCGCCCGCCGTGGCACCATGCACGACACCCGCTTCAGCGGCTACCGCGCTACCGGCTAATCGTCCGTGACGTCCGGCGCCTGAGCGACGCCCGTCGGGCAGGAAGCCCCCCAGTTCGTCTCGAACGGGGCACTTAGCTTGACCCCTGTCCCGCCGAGCCCGCAGTACCCGCCCGGGTTTTTTGGTCTCCGAAAGGTACTGCTGGTGGAAATACTCCATGGTCAAGGGCCGGCTTGGTCGGGATTGAGGGCGAAGACTTCGGCTCGACCAGCCAGGTGACGAGCTTGGCTCGGTGGTAATCCACCGCCGCGTACCAGCTCGGCGACGGCGCAGCGTTCGTCATCCAGTCGCGCTTGGGGCCGGGGTCGGTTCGTTGCCGCTCCGTCACGGCCAGCCACCTGAGACACTGTCGGCGTGGCCATCTTGGATCGGGATCGAAAGATCCTCTGGGCGCGTGCGCACAACTCGTGCGCCTACTGCAGGCGATCGCTGGTGGAGGATGCCACTGAGGGTGATAGGGAGTCGGTTGTAGGGGACGAGGCCCACATCGTCGCTCAGTCGGGTAAGGGGCCACGCGCCGGGCTGATCCCGGACGGCGAAGTCGATCGGTACGAGAACCTCATGCTTCTCTGCAAGGTCCACCACAAGCTCATAGATGATCAGCCGGGCACGTACACAGTGGAGCGCTTGCGTGAGATGAAGCGCGCCCATGAGCAGTGGGCCGAGCAGAAGCTCAGAGAGCTGGACCATTCTGTTGATCTCGATGGCGTCCCCCCGGAGGTCTTCGACCATGTTCCCAAGACCACTGAGGAGATCAACTACGTCATAGGGAACCGGCCGTACTCCTGGGAGTACCTCATGTACGCGGGTCTGCTCCAGGTCGGGCTACTCGACGCGAAGCGGAGGGCGGAGGGGCATCGATCGCTGGGTTTGGAGTTCCGCGACAAACAGGCGGCTCTGAGACATGTCTCGGTTCTCCTGGACGAGCTCACCGTCATCGTTCAACAGGTGATGGACTGCTTTGACCCTTTGGTCTTGTCGAAGGCGTTGGGTGAGCCGGGAAGGCCTGGCGAGTTCAGATTGATCGGTGACCTTGCACGTAGGTTGGTCGCAGCCTATGAGGAGTTCGCAGCCTGGTCGGCCTCGGTGGGGAACGCCGTAGTTCCTCGACAGGCCCGACGGGCATTTGCAGCCCTTGTACACATGGCGGATAGGCCCATGCAGGACGTTGAAACCTACGTTCAACGACTAGTTGCCCAGTTGAACGGTGCGATGGAGCGAGTCTCTCAAGGAAGCACCGAGCCTGTGGTGCTGACAATCATCTGTGAGATCAACGCGGATCGGAACGTAGCTGATGAGGTCACGAGGGAGGTGCAGCGAGCTTACCGAAGGTGGTGATGCAGCGGTCGCCGAAACATCAGCGGGCCGAAGAAGGCCTCTGCCGTCGGACTTGGATCCCCAACGGGCAGGCGACACTCGTCCTCCCTGGGCCCGGGAAACCCGTTTGGGCCCCTTAATGTCAGAAAGACGGCATAGTCGAAGACCGGGTACCGGTGGTCACATTCGCTGAGGCGTTGCGCGGAGCCCCAGGACATGCAGAGGGCCATTACAAAAAGGTTCGTGAGCGCGGCTTGACATGGATCAAGCCATCGTTCCTGTGGATGAAGAGATCCACGCGTTCGCCGGGACTCCGCGGCCCAACTGCTGCCCCAGGAGCGGTAGTGCCCTGGAATCGACGAACTGGCAGTCCACCAGCACAGGGTGGGGGTGCACGTCAAGCGGTCATCCACCGCTCGCGACAGGAATAGCGGCTTGATCCACGTCATCCTGTCGCGCTTCCACGCGGCAGGGAAACGGCCCTCCTGGAAGGCGGGCGGTGTGCCTGGAGCATCGCGTGTTCTGCACGCGAGGTTGTGTAGATGGGCGACGCCGAGTATCGCCTGGTGGACGCCTTCTGAGAAGTTTGGCCGCCAGACGGATCAGATGTACGGATTGCGCTCGTAAGAGGGTGACTCGTCGGGAAAGTCGTCCGGGAAGACGTCGCTGATGAAGTCTCGTCGCAGGACCTGCAAAAGGTAGCTCTCTACGGGGCCTTCGAACAGGTCGTACTCGCGCCCGCGGCCGATCACGGTGAGCACCGCCCATTTGTCGAAGTCCCGGTGAGGGATCAGGAAGCACATGTCCGCGTTGTCGGTTCCGCCCCAGCACACCAGCTGGGACGGGTCCGATCCGCGCTGCGTCAGCAGCTCCTCGATGTGCGGACGAGTTGTGGCCATGGTCTTCCTGGCCCGGTGGGTCTGGGTGAGGAGATCGACGTTCGCATTGTCGGCCCCCGCTCGGTAGACGCGAAGGAAGTCATCGAACTTCGCACCACCGAACACGTCCAGGAACCGGATGAAGGCAGAGGGGAACGTCACGCCCAGCGCAGCCTCGACACGCTCCCAGTCGTTGGGGACCAGGCCGGCTTGGCCAGTTGCCGGAAGGGCAGCCAGAAGATCCAGGTCAGTCATGTCTGCCTACTTGTTGATGATGGTCTGGTCGATGTCGAGGCCCCCGCCCTTGGCGGTGATCCGCACGCCTGAGGGTATGAGGTCGGTCGGATTCCTGTAGACAGGTGTCGCCGCGTACTCCACGTCATGGCCCGCATCGACAACCTTATAGATCTGCTCTTCGAGCTTCTCCATGACCTCGTTGTTCGCAGTCTTGTACATGATCACGATGTTCTCAGGTGCTGCACCGTCACCGCCCAAGGCCCTTGCCAGGAGGTGCCCCCGTGTATGGTCGGCGGCGTCCCCGAGCCAGCCCGGCGGTTTGACTCGCCGACTGGCTTTGGTCCCTGTGTTGAGCATCGACTTGGTGATCGTGGTCTTGACGCCCTGGGCCCGCCCCAGGGAATCGAGTGGCTCACAGTACGGCGGTGGCTGGCGTGCCGCTCCGTAGCCGCCTTGCCCCGACCTGAGCGCCACGCCCAGGTCATCTGTGCTGGCGGTCAACCCACCGGGCAGCGCCACTCGCGGCGCCAAACCCGGTACCCGTACACCGCCCAACAGTTCTGTCCATCCGCCAGCGTTGCCCGCGGCACGGATCGCTGAACCCGCTCCTCCGAGGAAGCCACCGGCCAGGGCACCATACTCCCCGGCGTCGCGGGCCTCGTCGATGTTGAGCCCGCCCTTCTGCTCGCCGAGCGCGATGGACATGGGCTGGGTCACGGCGAGGTTCACGGCGACGGACTCGACGCCGGCGAACGCCGCGGTCGCCAAGGTCGTACTGGCGATGGCCGCGATCTCCTCCGACACCGCGACGCCCAGGCTGGCGGCGAGGTCCGCGACACCGGCAGCCACCGCCGCAGCGGCGTCCGCGGAAAGACTGAAGGTGACGACCGAGAGGACCCCGCCGACCACGAGCGTGGCCCCGGCGATCTCCAGCTCGTGCTCCAGCTTCTTCTTCACCCCGTGGATATAGTCCGCGTACGCGTCCAGCGACTTGGCCATGTCGCGCGCCGCGTCGGCGAGGTCCTTCAGCCAGCCGCGCTTGTCGTAGTAGTAGCGGCGCCAGAACGGGTCCGCGAAGGCGGAGATCGCCTCGCCCTTGTTGTGCTCGATGATGGTGCGGGCCGCCTTGTTGGCGGCAGAGGTGACATCGTCTACGTCGTCGGCGAAGTCCCGCCACGTCTTCGCGGCATGCCGCAGCCCGCCCTCGTCGGCAGCCGGCCACCACATGCCGGTCATGTCCTGGACGATCTTGCGGGCCTTGTCGGCGACGCTCACTGATGCGCGCCCTTACCGCCGTGGTCGGCGTGGATCCGGCTGAACATGCTGCGGATCAGCTCTTCGTTGTCGATGTGGCCGTCCGCCATGTCGACCATGGCCTCACGAATGCTGGCCAGACCGTCGACCAGGATCTGGGTGGCGCGCTCGATCTGTGGGACGTGCGGGCCGTACGCCTTGTGGAACTCCTGGCCCTTGTCGTCGTCACCCCACGGCGCCCCGGCCGCCTCCAACCCGTGCTTCAGCTTGGTCAGAGCATGCGCAAGAGCAACGCTTTCATGGTCGAAGTGAGGCGCTGTCGCCTTGAGGTCGGCAATCTTGATGTCGAGTATCTTGCCGTCGTCGCCCATGACTTGACGTCCTCCCTATCCGTTAACTGCACGGACGTTCGACCCTAACCGCTGATCACTACTTCGCGACTGCCTGATCACAAAGGGTGAGTAAAGGCCCTGTCCGCTGATCGTGAGCTCTCTCATAATCCATGGGCATGACGCTGGTGAGGCAGCCCTGCCGGTGACAACGGCTAACTGATTCCATCTCGCCTTTGACGGCGCCGCCGGGGGCTGCCCGGCCGCTCTAAGCCTGCTCGCCGCAACTGCCTCTTCTGCTGGTCCGTGTCGTTCTTCAACCCGGAAAGAGGTTACGAGCGCGGCTTGATCACTGATTTTCGACTGCCGTTCGCTGCGACGGAGAGTGCCGACCGCAGCACCATGCACGACACCCGCTTCAGCGCTACCGGCTACTCGTCCGTGACGCCCGGCGCCTGAGCGACGCCCGTCGGGCAGGAAGCCCCCCAGTTCGTCTCGAACGGGGTACTTAGCCTGACCCCGGTCCCGCCGAGCCCGCAGTAGCCGGCCGGGTTCTTGGCCAGGTACTGCTGGTGGTACGCCTCCGCCGGGTAGAAGGGGCGGCCTTTGGAGGGGAGGAGTTCCGTGGTGATCGTGCCGTGGCCGGAGGAGGAGAGAACCGTCTGGTAGGCGGTGCGGGAGGCTTCGGCGGTGGTGGCCTGCTCGGGGGTGTGGGTGTAGATCGCCGAGCGGTACTGCGTGCCCACGTCGTTGCCCTGGCGGAAGCCCTGGGTCGGGTTGTGGGACTCCCAGAACGTCTTCAGCAGACGCTCGTAGGACACCGCCTTCGGGTCGTAGACCACGCGGACCACCTCCGTGTGGCCGGTCAGGCCCGAGCAGACCTCCTCGTAGGTGGGGTACTCGGTGTAGCCGCCCTGATAGCCCACCAGCGTCGTGTACACGCCCGCCGGGAGCTGCCAGAACCTGCGCTCGGCACCCCAGAAGCAGCCCATCCCGAAGTCGGCGACCTCCAGGTCCTCGGGGTAGGGACCGAGGAGCGGGGTGCCGAGGACGGTGTGGCGGTCGGGGACCGCGTAGGGGAGTGAGGGGCGGCCCGTGAGTGCCTGCTCGGGGGTGGGCAGCTGGGGGATGCGGCCGAAGAGCATGGGGTCTCCCTGTCGGTCGGGGCGGGGCCGACCCCGGTGAACGGGCCGGCACGACGGAGGAACGTCCGGCGGCGTGGGCGCATTCCGGTCACGCCCTCGCCGTCAGCGTTGCGTCATATCTCCCTTGGACCCGGCCCGTCCGCTCAGCCCGGCAGGCTCGCGGGGCTGCCGCCGTTGGCCTCGTACCCCGCCACGGCGAGTGCGCGGTAGACGGCGAACTCGGCGGCCGGGTCGGCGGACAGGGTCCAGGGCAGCGCACCGACGTGCCCGTCGATGTGTATCAGCTGCTGCATGGCCTCGGCCCAGCGCTCGGCGCGCACCAGGAAGAAGACCAGCAGATGGCGGACGTGGGCCAGCATCGGGTCGTCGGGGCGGGCCGAGTGCACCGCGTGCAGGGCGCCGTGCATCGCCTTGGTGACGACCTCGCTCTGGTAGAAGCCCGACACCAGGTTCACCTCGGGGAGGTGCTCGAAGACCGCGAAGAGCGGCAGCGCGGCGAGCAGCGAGCCCTGCGGGGCGCGGGCCGCCGCCGCCTCGGCGAAGGAGTACGCCAGCTGCCGCGAGCCGTGCCACTTCTCGCACCAGTAGTGCAGCGCCGCCAGATGCGCGCCCATGTGATGCGGCGCGCGGTCGAGGATCTTCAGCCAGAGCTGCTCGAACTCGGCCTGCGGACAGGCCAGTCCACGAGCGACGGACAGCTCGACGATGTACGGCACCGGGTCGCCGGGCGCCAGCAGCGCCGCCTGCCCGCACGCCTCCCGGGCCTCCTCCATGATGATCCGGAAGTCGTCCGTGCCCGGTGTCGACGTGCGCCACGCCTGCTGCACCAGGAACTCCGCGTGCACGGCGGCACCGCCCGCGTCCTTGGGCTGCTCGGCCCGCCACACCCGCAGCCACTGGCCGCCCGGCGTCTCGTGCACCCCGCCCGGCCGCTGCTGCAGCTCCAGTGCGGCGGCGCCCGCGAAGGCCTGCACCCGCTGCCAGCGCCGCTCGCCCTCCTTCTCGGTGCCCGCCAGCAGCTGGGCCGCCGCGCGGTAGTCCTGCGTGCGCTGCACCAGCTCCAGCACGTCCAGCAGGTCCTGGTCCGCGCCGGGCATCCGTATGTCCAGCTCCTCCTGGCGCACGAAGCCGTAGGCCGCCGGGTCGGCGGCGTCCGGGTGTTCCGGGGGGACCTGCTCGATCACTCCGCGCCTGCGCCGCATGAACGGGAGCAGGACGAAGCTCAGCATGAGCAGCGCCATCAGCAGCCAGAGAATCGCCATGCGTCAAGCGAACCAGACACCGCCGACAAAGCGCCAACCCCCGCCGCGGGCTGTGGAAAACTCTCGTCGGGGCCATGACAGGCGTGGGCTGTCCCGCGGGATCGCCGGCACAGGGAAATCCCTTCTTCCCGCGCTCCTCGCACCGCTCCTCGGGCCCGGCGGGCGACGGATCCGGTAAGGCGCATTACGCTCGGTGCACATGAGCGACAGGCACATCAGTCAGCACTTCGAGACACTCGCGATCCACGCCGGCAACACCGCGGATCCCCTCACCGGCGCGGTCGTCCCGCCGATCTACCAGGTGTCGACCTACAAGCAGGACGGCGTCGGCGGGCTGCGCGGCGGCTACGAGTACAGCCGCAGCGCCAACCCCACCCGTACCGCCCTGGAGGAGAACCTCGCCGCGCTGGAGGGCGGTCGCCGCGGCCTCGCGTTCGCGTCCGGCCTCGCGGCCGAGGACACCCTGCTGCGCACGCTGCTCACCCCGGGCGACCACGTGGTCATCCCCAACGACGCCTACGGCGGCACCTTCCGGCTCTTCGCCAAGGTCGCCACCCGCTGGGGCGTGGAGTGGTCCGTCGCCGACACCAGCGACCCGGCCTCCGTGCGCGCCGCGCTCACCCCGAAGACCAAGGCCGTCTGGGTGGAGACCCCCTCCAACCCGCTGCTCGGCATCACCGACATCGCCGCCGTGGCCCAGGTCGCCCACGACGCGGGCGCGAAGCTCGTCGTCGACAACACCTTCGCCACGCCGTACCTCCAGCAGCCGCTGGCGCTCGGGGCCGACGTCGTCGTGCACTCGCTCACCAAGTACATGGGCGGTCACTCGGACGTGGTCGGCGGCGCGCTGATCGTCTCGGACCAGGCGCTCGGTGAGGAACTGGCCTACCACCAGAACGCGATGGGCGCCGTCGCCGGCCCCTTCGACTCCTGGCTGGTGCTGCGCGGCACCAAGACCCTCGCGGTGCGCATGGACCGGCACAGCGAGAACGCCACGAAGATCGCCGACATGCTGACCCGGCACGCGCGCGTGACGCAGGTGCTGTACCCGGGCCTGCCCGAGCACCCCGGTCACGAGACCGCCGCCAAGCAGATGCGGGCGTTCGGCGGCATGGTGTCCTTCCGTGTCGAGGGGGGCGAGGAGGCCGCCGTCGACGTGTGCAACCGCGCCAAGGTGTTCACCCTCGGCGAGTCGCTCGGCGGTGTGGAGTCCCTGATCGAGCACCCCGGCCGGATGACGCACGCCTCCGCGGCGGGCTCCGCGCTGGAGGTCCCCGCCGACCTGGTGCGTCTGTCGGTCGGCATCGAGAACGTCGACGACCTGCTCCAGGACCTTCAGCAGGCCCTGGGCTAGGCCGGACCCGCACGCCCGTCCCCGCACCTCCGTCCCCGCACCTCCGTCGTACCCGCCCGGCGCGCGCCCGCGTACGCGTGCCGGGCGGCGGGCTCACCAGCCCGTGAGCGGTGGTGTCGTCTGGGAGGGCGGCTGCGTCCACGGGTGCACGCGGGCCGCCCACACGCCGAACGCGACGGCGGCGGCGCACGCCAGCAGCCACAGCACCCGGCGGGCCACCTGCCTGCGCCGCAGCAGCCGCTCGCCGCGGCGCACCGCCTCGGCGCGCAGGTCCGGCGGGACCGGCGCCGAGGCCCGCTCCATGATCTGCCGTACGGCGGCCTCCCGCTCGGTCCGGTTCACGGCGCCCGCCACGCACGCGTGGGGCCCACCGTGGCACCGCACGTCTCATCACGAACGCCCCGCCTCACGACGGTGCCACCTTCGTGCCCACCGCGCGCGGGGCGGCCGGGCGGGCGGGGTGCAGCATGGTGGCCGTCGCGCGGTCGCAGACGGTGTGCACGCGCTCGATGGGCAGTCCCAGCAGGGCCGCCGTCTGCTGCTCGGCGACACCCTCGTAGAGCCGCAGCACCAGGATCAGCCGTTCCTGCGGGGCGAGGGCGGCGAGCGGGCTGCGCGGATCCGTCCGGGCGCGGCCGAAGACGCCGTACTGGTGCCAGATCGCGCGCGCGAAGCGGCCGGCGAGGAACTGGCGGGCGCGGTCGTACGGGTCCTCGCCGTGCAGGCGGTCCCAGTGCGCGTAGGTGTGGGCGAGCGCGTGCGTCAGCAGGCGCCGCGCGCGCGGGTTGGCGTCCGGTGCCTCCGCCGTGAGCAGCGTGGCGGCATGCAGCAGGCGCCCGGCGGCGCCCGCGACGAACGCCTCGAACTCCCGGGCCCGGTGGGCCTGTCGGGCCGCCTGCCGGTCAGACACCGCTCCTCCCCCCATACGAAGGGGCCCTGTCCGGTACGGGACAGGTGAACCGCGTACGACGCAGGACCCGGTCTCATATGAGGACAGCGGCGGCCCCCGGTCAAGAGGCCGGAACCGACCGGTGGTGTCGGCGGCTGAGGCCGGGCGCGCCCGCGGTCAGGAGGCCGGCGGCTGCTCCGCCGGTACGGTCCCCGGGGTCATCCGCGCGGAGAGCGCGCGGTTGAAGCGGGTGAGCAGCGAGCAGAACTGCTCGCGGTCCTCGGGCTCCCAGCCCTCGGTCAGCTCGGCCATCAGCTGACGCCTGGAGTCGCGCACCTCCTCCAGCCGGGCCGCCCCGCGCGGGGACAGCTGCAGCACCACGGCTCGCCCGTCCTCGGGGTGCGAGGTGCGCTTGACGAGCCCCGTGTCGACCAGCGGGGCCACCTGCCGGGTGACCGTGGAGGAGTCGATGCCCATGCTAGCCGCGAGCGCCTTGACGCCCATCGGGCCTTCCCGGTCAAGGCGGTTGAGCAGCAGATACGCCGCGCGGTCCATGGAGTTGCGCACCTGCCCGACGCCCCCGAGCCGGGTCTGTTCGGCACGGCGCGCGAACACCGCCACCTCGTGCTGGAGGGTGTCGAGGAGACCGGTGTCACCGACGGTCGTCATGTCCATCGACATTTCAGGTGTTGTGGGCATGGCCGGAGGCTCGCTTCATGAAGGACTGCTGGGTTGGGGGACAGGGTACGCGGCCCGGGCACGGACCGTACCGGCGCTGCGCAAACCGGTCTGCGCGGCCCGGGCACGGACCGTACCGGCGCTGCGCAAACCGGTCTCGGTGCTTGGTCACACCCGCCGGGTACGAGCGTGAACTGCGATGCTGGAGTCATGAGCTACGGCACGGCTGACTCCTTGCGTTCCGTCACCCTCGACGACGTGCGCGGCGCCCAGAAGATGCTCTCGGGCGTGGCACGGGTGACCGCGATGGAGGGCAGCCGGCACCTGTCGCAGCTGGTCGGCGCGCCGGTGCACCTCAAGTGCGAGAACCTCCAGCGGACCGGCTCGTTCAAGCTGCGCGGCGCCTACGTGCGGATCGCCGGGCTGCTGCCGGAGGAGCGGGCGGCCGGGGTGGTGGCCGCGAGCGCCGGGAACCACGCGCAGGGCGTCGCGCTGGCCTCCGCCCTGCTGGGCGTGCACGCCACGGTGTTCATGCCGAAGGGCGCGCCGCTGCCGAAGATCAGTGCCACCCAGGAGTACGGCGCGGAGGTGCGCCTGCACGGTCAGGTGGTCGACGAGACGCTGGCCGCCGCCGAGGAGTACGCGGCGAAGACGGGCGCGGTGTTCATCCACCCCTTCGACCACCCGGACGTCATCGCCGGTCAGGGCACGGTCGGCCTGGAGATCCTGGAGCAGTGCCCGGAGGCGCGCACGATCGTCGTGGGCGTGGGCGGCGGCGGGCTCGCTGCGGGCATCGCGGTCGCGGTGAAGGCGATACGGCCGGACGTGAGGATCGTCGGCGTGCAGGCGGCGGGCGCGGCGGCCTACCCGCCCTCGCTGGCCGCCGGGCACCCGGTGTCGGTGCGGAACCCGGCGACGATGGCCGACGGCATCAAGGTGGGGCGGCCGGGCGTGGTGCCGTTCGGGATCGTCAAGGACCTGGTCGACGAGGTGCGCACGGTCGGCGAGGACGACCTGTCGGCGGCCCTGCTGCTGTGCCTGGAGCGGGCCAAGCTGGTCGTCGAGCCGGCCGGGGCGAGCCCGGTGGCGGCGCTCCTGGCCGCGCCGGACACCTTCGACGGTCCGGTCGTCGCGGTGCTCTCCGGCGGCAACGTCGACCCGGTGCTGATGCAGCGCGTACTGCGGCACGGCATGGCCGCGCAGGGCCGCTACCTGGCCGTTCGGCTGCGGCTGACGGACCGTCCGGGCGCTCTCGCCACGCTTCTCGGCGTGTTGTCGGCGGTCGACGCCAACGTCCTCGACGTGAGCCACGTCCGCACCGACCCCCGGCTCGGCCTCACCGAGGCGGAGGTGGAGTTGCACCTCGAGACGAAGGGTCCGGTGCACTGCGCCGAGGTCGGCCGGGCCCTGCGCGACGCGGGCTACACGGTCATGGACTGAAGCCCGCCCCCTCACGGTCACTCGTTCGAGTAAGCCCTCGTGAACCCTCTTGAAGGACGCGATACATCGCGATACAGTGTGTCGCGTGGCCACCGGACCGCCTGCCCGGACCGGGAAAAACCGCAGGCGTGTGCGAGCGCGCAAACCTAGCCTTTCCCGGAGAACTCCGGACGCCCCATCCCCGACGACGTGGAGACAGACATGCCAGGCGCCATCTATGCCGAAGGCCTGGTGAAGACCTTCGGCGACGTAAAGGCTCTGGACGGCGTCGACCTCGATGTGCCCGAGGGCACGGTGCTCGGCCTGCTCGGGCCGAACGGCGCCGGCAAGACGACGGCCGTGCGCTGCCTGACGACCCTGCTGCGCCCCGACAGCGGCAAGGCGGTCGTCGCGGGCGTGGACGTGCGCAGGCACCCCGACACCGTGCGCCGTTCCATCGGCCTGTCCGGCCAGTTCGCGGCGGTCGACGAGTATCTGACCGGCCGGGAGAACCTCCAGATGGTCGGCCGGCTCTACCAGTTGCGGCCGAAGGCGGCCAAGGCGCGTGCGGTGGAGCTGCTGGAGCAGTTCCACCTCGCGGACGCCGCCGACCGGCCCGCCAAGACCTACTCCGGAGGCATGCGCCGCCGGCTCGACCTCGCCGCGGCCCTGGTGGTCTCGCCGCCGGTGATGTTCATGGACGAGCCGACGACCGGCCTCGACCCGCGCAACCGCCAGCAGCTGTGGGAGGTCATCAAGCACCTCGTCTCGGGCGGTACGACCCTGCTGCTCACCACGCAGTATCTGGAGGAGGCCGACCACCTCGCGCACGACATCGCGGTGGTCGACCACGGCCGGGTCATCGCCAAGGGCACCTCCGACCAGCTCAAGGCCCGCACCGGCGGCGAGCGCGTCGAGGTCGTGGTGCACGAGCGCGAGCACATCGCGACCGCGGCGCAGGTGCTGCGGGGCCTCGGCAAGGGCGACACCACCGTCGAGGAGCACACCCGCAAGCTCACGGTCCCGGTCACCGGCGGCGCGAAGCTGCTCGCCGAGATCATCCGGGAGCTCGACGGCCGCGGGATCGAGATAGACGACATCGGGCTGCGCCGCCCCACCCTCGACGACGTCTTCCTGTCGCTGACGGGACACGTCGCCGAAGCGGCCGGCCCGGACGCCCGGGACGAGGACGACGAGAGCCGCCCGCAGGGCGGCAAGGAGGCCGTGAAGTGAGTGCCGTCACCGATGCCGTGCGGGTGGCACCGCCGGGAAACCCCTTCGTGCAGTCCGTCCGTGACTCGATGGTCGTGGCGCAGCGGAACCTGATCCGCATGTCCAGGATCCCTGAGATGATCATCTACGGGCTGATCCAGCCGATCATGTTCGTGGTGCTGTTCACCTACGTCTTCGGCGGCTCCATGCAGATCGGCGGCAGCACCAGCGCCGTCGACTACAAGAACTTCCTCATGGCCGGCATCTTCGCGCAGACGGTCACCTTCGCGACGGCCAGCTCCGGCGCCGGTATCGCCGACGACATGCACAAGGGGCTCATCGACCGCTTCCGCTCGCTGCCGATGGCGCGCGGCGCGGTGCTGACCGGACGCACGCTCGCCGACCTGGTGCAGACGACCGTCACCCTGGTCGTGCTCGCCGTGGTCGCCCTGCTGGTCGGCTGGCGCGTCGGATCCCAGGGCGACACCGACATCGCCAAGGTCCTCGCCGCCTTCGGCCTGCTGCTCCTGCTCGGCTACGCGTTCACCTGGATCGGCGCGCTGATCGGCATGTCCGTCCGCACCCCGGAGGCGGCCACGTCCAGCGGCCTGATCTGGCTCTTCCCGGTCACGTTCATCTCCAACGCCTTCGTGGACCCCGGGCACATGACCCCGTGGCTGCGGCACGTCGCCGAGTGGAACCCCTTCAGCGCCACCGCGCAGGCCTGCCGCGTGCTCTTCGCCGACCCCGGGCAGTCCACCTCGCACGCCTGGCCCATGGAGCACCCGGTCTGGGCCTCGCTGATCTACTCCATATTGATCATCGCCGTCTTCCGCACCCTCGCGGTCCGCAAGTACCGCTCGGCCACCGCCTGACGGCTCCGGGCACGGCGAAGCCCCCGGTGTCCGCGGGATCCGGTGGACACCGGGGGCTCGATGCCGGGAAGGGCCGGTCGGTCAGCCCGAGTACGGCTCGGCCTTCAGGATGCGCACCGAGGCCTTCTTGCCGTTCGGCAGCTCGTACTCCGCGTCCTCTCCGACCTTGTGGCCGAGGACACCGGCGCCGAGCGGCGACTGCGGCGAGTACGTCTCGATGTCGGCGCTTGCGTACTCGCGGGATGCGAGCAGGAACGCCAGAGTGTCGTCCTCGTCACCGTCGAAGGCGATCGTGACGACCATGCCCGGCGCGACGGCGCCGTCGGCGGAGGTCTGGGCCTCGCCCACCTGAGCGCTCTCGAGAAGCTGGGTCAGCTGCCGCACACGCAGCTCCTGCTTACCCTGCTCCTCCTTGGCTGCGTGGTACCCGCCGTTCTCGCGCAGGTCGCCCTCCTCGCGCGCGGCCGCGATCTTGGCGGCGATCTCCGTGCGCGCAGGACCAGTAAGGTACTCAAGCTCGGCCTTGAGCTTGTTGTACGCCTCCTGGGTCAGCCAGGTGACGTTCTCGCTGGTCTGGGTCACAGGGTGCTCCTCGTCGGTACTGGGAATACAAAGCATCGCCCTACCCAGAAGAATGTTCCCTCTTGGATGGGCGAAACCACGAGCCTAACAATTCACGGGCCAAAGGGGGAGGACATAAGCCATCAGAATCACATCAAAGCAGGTCAGCGTGTGCCCGCTCCGGGTGATGGATCAACCCGTGTGACAGCCGAGCAGCTCGGCCGTGGTGCCCTTCGCCGTCGTACGGAGCGTGACGACCTTGTCGATCCGCGTGGCCCTGCCGTCGAAACGGAAGTCCGCGCGCCCCACCTCGGTGCCGTCCGCGGCCTGGGAACGCAGGGTGCAGTAGCCGTCGGTGCCGGAGTCCTTGTGGACCTCCAGATGGACCTGGACCGCGTTGTCGGAGGCCTCGAAGGTGATCACCTGGGCGCTGATCCTGGTCTCGACGAGGTAGTGGTAGGCGAAGTAGCCGACGAGGGAGAGCAGGAGGGCGCCCAGCACCACGGCGGCGACCCGGAGCTTGCGGTCGGCACGCTCGTCCGAGGAGCGGCCGTAGCGGCCCTCGGGCAGCCGCGCACTCGCCGTACTCATGATCGTCCTCTCCGCGGAATTATTCGCCCCCCGATTCGGTCACTATAGAAGCCGCCGAACGCACCCCAAGCCGCGGGGCGCCGACTTAACCAAGGATTGAGTCTTGACTGACCAGCTGCGACTGATGGCCGTACACGCGCACCCCGACGACGAGTCCAGCAAGGGCGCGGCCACCATGGCGAAGTACGTGTCCGAAGGGGTGGAGGTCCTGGTGGTGACCTGCACCGGGGGAGAGCGCGGGTCCATCCTCAACCCCAAGCTCCAGGGCGACGCGTACATCGAGGAGCACATCCACGAGGTGCGCAAGAAGGAGATGGACGAGGCCCGCGAGATCCTCGGCGTCGGGCAGGAGTGGCTCGGCTTCGTCGACTCCGGCCTGCCCGAGGGCGACCCGCTGCCCCCGCTGCCCGAGGGCTGCTTCGCCCTGGAGGACGTCGACAAGGCGGCCGGCGAGCTGGTCCGCAAGATCCGCGCCTTCCGCCCGCAGGTGATCACCACCTACGACGAGAACGGCGGCTACCCGCACCCCGACCACATCATGACCCACAAGATCTCGATGGTGGCGTTCGAGGGCGCGGCGGACACCGAGAAGTACCCCGAGAGCGAGTACGGCCCGGCCCACCAGCCGCAGAAGCTCTACTACAACCAGGGCTTCAACCGCCCCCGCACCGAGGCGCTGCACCAGGCGATGCTCGACCGCGGCCTGGAGTCGCCGTACGGGGAGTGGCTCAAGCGCTGGAGCGAGATGGAGCGCGTCGAGCGCACGCTCACCACGCACATCCCGTGCGCGGACTTCTTCGAGATCCGGGACAAGGCGCTGATCGCGCACGCCACGCAGATCGACCCGGACGGCGGCTGGTTCAAGGTGCCGATGGAGCTCCAGAAGGAGGTCTGGCCCACGGAGGAGTACGAGCTGGCGAAGTCTCTCGTCGATACATCCCTCCCCGAGGACGACCTCTTCGCGGGCATCCGCGACAATGCCTGATATGAGCGCAAGCGTGAGCCTGGCAGTGACGCACCTCGTCCCCCTCGCCAAGGAGGTGGACGAGAACAAGGTCACCCCCGGTGTCCTCGGCTTCATCGTCTTCGCGGTGATGGCCCTGGCCGTGTGGGGCCTGATGAAGTCGATGAGCAAGCACATGGGCAAGGTCGACTTCAAGGAGGCCTCGGACACGAAGGCCGAGCAGAAGGCCGACTCCGCGGCACAGCGGGGCTGACCCGGGGCGTCAGCGCCCGGCCGCAACCGCCACTCCCATCACCTCCCGGGCGTGGCGGTCCGGCGTCATGCGCAGACGCCAGGCCTGCCAGCCCGCCTCCAGGCTGACGCCCCGCTCCAGCAGCACGGCGTACGCCGCGAGGCCCTCGGTCAGCTTCTCGTCCCGCAGGGGGTGCGCGGCGCGGGCCAGCTGGGCCAGTTCCTCCTGGGCGACGGCCGTGCCCACCTCGATGCCGCCCGGTGCCGCGTACGGCAGCAGGGTGCAGCGCAGGAAGCGGGCCCAGTCCTCGCCGCGCAGGTCGCCGTAGGAGGCGAACAGGTCCCGTGCCTCCTCGCACAGGGCCAGCGCCGGCTGCGTGCGCGCGTTGCCCGCGTCGACCACGGCCAGTTCCAGGCAGGTCCACGCCTCGCCGTGGGCGACGCCGATGCGCTGGAAGTCGGCGCGGGCGTCCACGAGGAGCTGGCGGGCGAAGCCGGAGTTGCGCAGCGAACCGGTCTGCGCGGCCCGCTGGTCCCGGGTGGCCCGGGCCGAGTGGTGCCGGGCGCAGGCCAGGCCGTAGACGTCCCGCATGCGGGAGAACATGGTGCGGGACCGCTCCAGGTCGCGCACCGCCTGGTCCAGGTCGCCGGACTCCTCCAGCGCCTGGCCCAGGTAGTACAGGGTCCAGGCCTCGCCGCGCGCGTCCTCGTTCTCCCGGTGCCGGGCGCCCGCCTGGCGCAGGCCCTCGACGGCCGGCGCGGCGTCGCCGTCCACCAGGCGGGCCCGGGCCAGCTGGGTCAGCGCCCAGGCCTCGCCGCGCGCGTCGCGCGTCTGTCCGTAGCGCTCCAGAGCGGTGCGCAGCTCGGTCTCCGCGCGCGGTACGTCCCCCATCCGCAGGGCGAGCTGGCCGAGCTGGAAGTGGGCCCAGGCCTCGCCGTGCACCGAGCCGCCCTCGCGGTGCAGGACAAGGGAGCGGGTGAGCAGCTCCAGCGCCTCCGACAGCCGGGCCCGGTCACGCTGGACGGCCGCGAGGGCGTGCATCGTCCAGGCCCGGTCGGTCGCCAGCTCCGGCGCCGCCTGCAGGTCCAGCGCCTCCTGGAGCTTCGCGGCGGCCTCGGTGAGGTTGCCCTGGTGGTGCAGGGTGATGCCGAGCGAGCACAGGGCGCGGGCCGCGCCGGCGTCGTGATGCGCCTCCCGGTACAGGTCGACCACCGAGGTGAGGGTGGTGCGCGCCTTGTCGAGCTCGCCCAGCTGCCGGGCCGCGATGCCGGTGCGCCACTGCACCGAGCGCATCAGCAGCCCCTCGTCCACGGCCTGCGCCAGCTCGCTGATCTCACCGAGCCGGTACAGGTCGCCGCGCAGCAGGCAGTAGTCGCACAGCGCGCCCAGCAGGTTCAGCACCGCGGCCTGGTTCACGCCCTCCGCCTGACGCAGCGTCGCCGTGATGAAGCTGGACTCGTCGTCCAGCCAGCGCAGCGCGTCGTCGAGCGAGGTGAAGCCGTGCGGGCCGAACTGGTGCGAGCGCGTCGACATGTTCCCGTCGACCAGGCGCAGCACCGAGTCGGCCAGCTCCGCGTAGTTCACGATCAGCCGTTCCTGCGCCGCCGTGCGCTCGGCCGGGTCCTCCTCGTCCAGCAGCCGGGCCTGCGCGAAGACGCGTACCACGTCGTGCAGCCGGTAGCGGTCGCCGCGCACGTGGTCGAGAAGTCCGGCCCGGGCGAGGGCGGTGAGCCGGCGGGTGGCCTCGGCCTCGTCCGTGGCGAGCAGCGCGGCGGCCGCCGCGGCGCCGAGCGAGGCACGCCCCGCGAGCGCGAGCCGGCGAAGCAGCCGGCGCTCGGGATCCGGCTGGTCGGTGTAGCGCAGCCACAGGGCACGCTCCGCCGGCTCCACCGGGCCGTACGCGCTCAGGTCCGCCGCCAGTTGCCGGGGCGAGCGCGGGCCGAGCGCGGAGCCCGCGACGCGCAGCGCCAGCGGCAGACCGCCGGTCAGCTCCCGGATCCGGTCGGCGGAATCGGCGTCGTACGGTCCCGACGCGTCCTCGGCGGCGGCGTTCAGCAGCTCCTCGGCGCCCGCCGCGTCCAGCGCCTCGACCGGCAGGTGGTGCACCCAGGCCGGCAGGTCAGCGGGCAGGTCGAGGTCCGTGCGCGCGGTGACCAGGACCAGGCTGTCGGAGCGCTCCGGCACCAGGGCCCGGACCTGCTCCGGATCGCGGGCGTCGTCCAGCACGATCGTCACCGGCAGGCCGGTCAGGTGCTGGTGGTACAGCTCGGCGAGCCGTTTGAGCTGCTGGTCGGGGGACGAGCGCTCCCGGAACAGCAGCTGTTCGCGGGGTGCGCCGAGCCGGTTGAGCAGGTGCAGCAGGGCGTCGCGGGTGGGCAGCGGCGCCTGCTCCTGGCCGCCGCCGCGCAGGTCCACGACCACGGCGCCGCGGAAGTGGTCCCGCAGATCGTGCGCCGCGCGCACCGCGAGCGTGGTCCGGCCGGAGCCGGGCTCGCCGTGCAGGACGACCACCGTCGGCCGGGTCTCGGTGGCCGCGCGGGCCGCCTGCGCCCACTGGCGGATCCGCCCCAGCTCCGTCCTGCGGCCCGCGAACCGACCGTCCGGCTCGGGGAGTTGGCCGAACGACTGCTCCAGCACGCTGCGCCTGCGGGCCGCCGCGCTCTTGTCCGCGCCGCGCAGGGTGGGACTCGTGGTCTTCTTCGGGCCCGTGGAGGCGCTGAGCATCCGCTGCTGGTCGAGGAACGGGCGGATGCCCCGCACCTCCAGCGCGGTCAGCCACTGCAGGCGCAACTGCTCCGGCCCGCCGGGCTGCCCCGTCGCTCCGGCGTGGTGGTGGGCGGCCGGCAGATGGGAGCCTGCCACTTTCGCCACGGAGGCGGCGGCACCGGCGACGCCCGCGGTGACGCCCGCGCCGACGGCCGTGCCGGTGCCCGTGCCGAGGGACAGGTCGGCCACCGCCGCGGCGACCGCTGCAACGGCCGCCACCAGTAAGGCGGTTCCGGCGCCCTCGCGGCCGTAGCGCTGGGCGAAGGTCAGCCGTCCGGCCTCGGCCTCGTCGAGCGCGTGGGTGTACGCCTCGTACTCCTCACCGGCCGCCCCCGCCATCGCCTCCAGCCCACCGCGCGCCCGCGACAGCAGCACCTGCCCGTCGATCCGTCCGCCCGAGCGCCGTACCTCCTCCTCCACGGCCCGCACCAGCAGCCGTTCGGCCTCCGCCCGATGGTTCTCCCGCATGTCCTGTCCCCTCCGGCGGCAATGTCCTTGCCCACGAGTGTCCTTCGGGCGGGACGAGATGGCGAGGGTGCGACGATCACCTCAGGGGTGAGGATTTCGTGCCAGTTCTCGTGCCGGTCGAGTTCGGCTCCGCCCGCTGCCGGCCACCGGCGCGCCCGGTGGTGACGCGTCTGCACGCCCTCCCCGGGCCCGTGGGAGAGTGGAACGGTGAACCGACTGGCGCATGAGACCTCCCCGTATCTCCTCCAGCACGCCGACAACCCCGTCGACTGGTGGCCCTGGTCGGCCGAGGCCTTCGACGAGGCCCGCAAGACGAACAAGCCCGTGCTGCTGAGCGTCGGATACAGCAGCTGTCACTGGTGCCAGTGAACTCGCAAACCGAGTAGTCCGCGGCCCTCGCGTCTGTCTGAGGCGCGGGGCGACACACTCAGGAGGTGGTGGCTACCTGGAGGTGGAAATACTGAGCCCGAGCGGACCGCAAGTTGACGGATGTGGCAAGGCATCCGACACCAGCCACATCAAGGGGCGGAGCTGTTGCTGGCCGCAGGTGACGTCGACCGTGCCCTTTCCCGGAGGTCCAAGGGTCGGGCCAGGCCGCGGCCTGGGGAAAGCTGATCGGTCGGCTGCCCTTCCCGGCGCTCAGGCCGACAGCCGCGCGGAGCACCTCTGCCGCACAGGGGGAGGATTGTTGTGTGGAGGCTGACGGTCTCGCCAGATAGCTGGAACTTCGAGGCAGACGTCGGGCATCTCCGCAGATGGAAGAGCGAAACTCGGGTGCCGGCTTCCACCGTCTGAGAGTATTGCCGCGGCTAAGCTGGCGCGCCGCTGGAGTGGTGTTCGCTGAGATCGGCACGGCCTCGCCAGACATGGTTTCACCGAACGGGAGCCCAGGTGTCGTTGGAACGGTTCTCACTGGAGAACTATCGCTGCTTCAGGGAGAGACAGGAGGTGGAGCTTGGAAAGATCACCGTGGTGCTGGGCCGGAACAATTCCGGCAAGAGTGCGGTCGTGCGAGCGCTCCCGCTCCTTTCCCTCGGTATCCGCGGCGACTCCCCGTACCCTCTGGACCTGGACCTGATCCAGGGCTTCACTCCTTCGTTCGCCGATCTGATCCACGGCTCGTCACCCCATGGGCACATTCGCCTGGGAGCGTCGATCGGGCACGAGGACGGCGAGACCGTCAGCGCCACCGCAGAGGTCCAGAACATCGCCAACCAGGGAATGCAGCTGGTCTCCTCGGTGCAGATCTCCTCCGGGACGGAGGTCGCGAACCTCTCCTGGATCCCCGGCATCGACGCCTACTCCTCGGAGAAGCGCGCGTATCTTGTCGACGGCCAGGAGGCCAAAGTCGGATTTCGCGGGCTGCTGCCCGATCCGGCCGACTGGCCGGACTCCGTCGGCGGTGTCAGCGGCGTCACTGGGCTCATTCGGGAAGGCCTCGACGAGATCCGGTATCTGGGTCCGTTCAGGAAGAGCCCGGAGCGCTTCTTCCGGTCTCCGGCCAGAACCCTGGGCAGCGTCGGCTATCGGGGCGAGAGGGCGCTCGGCATGCTCGCCGCGGACGAGGTGTATGGGCGCGGTCTGATCGGCCGTGAGGTGAACACCCTGCTGGAAAGCATCCTGCCCGGGTGGCGCCTCGAAGTCACCGATGTCGGCTCCGGGATGTACATCCCCAAGCTGCGTTCCCTGCGCGACCCCGATCTCGTCGTCCACATCGACGACGTCGGCACCGGTGTGGTCCAGTTCCTGCCGATAGTGATCCAGCGGGCCGCGGACCGCGTGGAACCGCCCGCCGGGCCGGTGATCGAGATCGTGGAGGAGCCCGAACTCCATCTCCACCCTTCGGCGCATGCCGCGATCGCCGATCTCTACGTCGACGCCGTGCAGGAGTCGCAGGTGCGCTTCCTGGTGGAGACGCACAGCGAGAACTTCCTCCTCAGGCTGCGCCGGCGGGTCGCGGAGCGGAAACTGGCGCCGGAGGACGTGAAGATCTACTTCGTCGAGCAGGCCGAGGGGGCCGCCACCCTGCGGAAGATCGAGGTGGACGCCCTCGGCAACCTCGACTACTGGCCGCGGGGGGTCTTCGCGGAGGACTTCGAGGAGGTGCGCGCCCTCGCGGATGCGCAGGCGAATCGGATCGACGATGCGCGTTGAGATTCCCGTCGACCTGCTGAAGGACCGTCAGGGCGACGAGAACGCAGAGCTCATATTGAAGCTGATCGCGTTCTTCAGGGAGGCGCGGCACGAGTGGGCGATCTCCCCGCGTGATGTGGATGCCGTCCATACGTTCCTGGAGCGTCACCTCCCGGTCCTGGCGCAGAGCTACCTGCTGCTCGCGCAGAAGGCGAGCATGGCGCAGGCCTGGAGGCCGCAAGGGGGGACCACAGGCGTGGTCAGGGTGGCCGACGAGACGCTCGCGGCGGACATCCGCGACCTGGAACGGCCGGCCGTGCTGGTCGTGGAGAACGCGATCTACGACTGGCAGATGATCGAGGCGCTCGCGCGCCTGCTTGGCTGCGAGGACGTCATCGACGCCAAGGAGGGCAGCCGACTCGGTGTGTACAACGGAGGCGGCAAGGACGGGGCGACCCTGCACGCCGTCGACCAGGCCGCTCAGTTCTCCCGTACCAAGCGTGTGGTCCTCGTCATCGACAGCGACAGCTTCCACCCCACGGACCGGACCGGCAATCACGAGAAGGCCGAAGCCGCGGCGCGCGAAGGCGTGAGTGCGCACGTCCTCAGTTTCCGGGAGATGGAGAACTACATTCCCAACCGCGTCCTGGCCCGGCAGCCGAAGAAGACCGCCGGAATGTCCTCCATGGCCAAGCGCCTGGAGTCCCTCAAGACCTTCTCGCCCGAGCAGCGCGCCCACTTCGACATGAAGCACGGATTCAAGGGAAAGCCGCAGAAGGGTGCCGCCCAGAAGGGGCGCCACTCCGGGAAGGCGGGGACCACCTACGTCATCCCGCCGCGCCACGGTGATCTGTACGACGGAGTGGCGGAGCAGGATCTCATCACCCTCCAGGAGGGATTCGGAACGGACTTGCCGGGTCTGTTCCTGCAAGAGGTGGTGCGCGGCGGCATATCGGAGCGGGACCTGGACGGCCTGGGCCCCGGAGCGAAACAGGAGTTGCGATCGATGTTCGAAACGATTCGGGGCGTGATCTGAGCATGGGAGACATCGAGGTGGTCAAGGATATCTCCGTGGTGCCGGAGGTCCACTTCCTGGAGCAGGTGCTGGAGCGGATCGCGCAGGGCGAGCTGCGGGTGCCGAAGTTCCAGCGCCCGTTCCTGTGGCGCCCCGAGCAGATGCTCCAGCTCTTCGACAGCATGGAGCGCGGCTACCCGATGGGCAGCCTGCTCATCTGGGAGACCGCCATGCCGCTCGAAAGCCTCGACACCATCGGTGGGCGCAGGATTCCGCTGGCACCGGAAGGGGCGAAGGTCGCCTACGTCCTGGACGGTCACCAGCGGCTCTCAACGCTCTTCGGCGTCCTCCACCGCTCGGCCGATGCCCCGCGGTCCGCGCGCCAGGAGGACTGGATGTGGTGGGTCTACCGGCCGCTCGTCCGGTCGCAACACGACGGCGTGCGCTACCGCCACTGGAAGAGCGGCGAGCCGGTGCCCAGCCACTTCCTGCCTATGCGGTCCGTACTGGGGACCCTGGACTTCCTCGAATACGCACGGACGCTGTCCGACGTCTCCGACTCCCGCGAGGAGGCCGACCGCCTCACCAAGGAGAGCGAGCGCATCGCGAAGCGGGTGAAGAACTACAAGGTCTCCGTGGTGCGCATGGAGGGCGGAACTCTCCAGCAGGCCATCGAGGTCTTCTCCAGAATCAACAGCAGCGGCCAGAAGATGCGTCCCGACCAGATGGTCTCCGCGCTGACCTACGGGACCATCGGCTCGGAGACGCTCAGCGACAAGATGGAGGAGATCAAGGGGCGGATCGCCGCTTCGGGCTTCGGCGAAATCCCGATCATGACGATCTTCCAGACCGTCCTCGCGCTGTCCGGCGAGGAGGACGTATACGGGGACACCTCCTGGGAGACGATGGCCCGCAAGGTCCAGGGCCAGCTCATGACCGCGGTGGAGGACACCGACCTGATCCTCCAGCAGGTGGTCGAGTTCCTGCGGGATGAGGTCCGGGTCCCGCTGGCTCGCCTTGTTCCCTACAACATCCAGATCATGCTGCTCGCCGTCTTCTTCCACTTCTCCGACAAGGTCGAAGCGGAGCAGCGGGTCAAGCTCCGGCTCTGGTTCTGGACCACGTCCCTGGCGGGCACCTTCGCTGGGTCCACCACCACCCAGGTCCGGAAATTCATCACGGAGATGAAGGCCTTCGCCCGGGGTAAGGGCGGGCTCAGCTACTCCGCTGAGCGGGCCCGTTCCTTCCCCGAACGCTTCGACCTGCGCAGCGCGCGTGTGCGCGCCTACCTCCTCTGGGACCTGCAGACGTTCCCGGACCGGAAGAACCTCGACGACGGCACCGTCAACGTGCTGGAACAGCTGGCGACGGCGCACAGCGAGACCTATCGACACGTCATCACCCAGAGCGGGGTCCCCGGGGCTTCCAGTCCCGCCAACCGGATCGTCATGACGACGCCGCCGGGTGTGTCGATCCGGCAGGCGCTCATCAGGCTCGCGGAGGACGGGCGGACCGACATCCTGGACTCGCACGGAGTCAGCCTCGCGTCCATCGAGCACCTCAAGGCCGACGCGTTCACCGAGTTCATCCTCGCCCGGCAGCACGAACTGGCGGCGCGGGAGAGGCAGTTCATCGAGAGCCTGGGCATCAAGTCGGCCGACAAGGAGGTCGGCGAGGCCGACATCGACACCGAGTGAGGGGTAGCGAGTCCAGGCTTGTACAGCCTCGAAGGCGCAACGCGGCTCTCCTGCCCTGGAGCCGCAGTCGGCATGGCGATCACCACCTACCTGAGCTCTGTCTGAACCGACATGCCGTGCGGGATGCCTCTCCACCGTCCCACACGGCCGGGATCACCACACGAGCTTCTACGCTCGACTCGTGAGGATCGGCCTACCTTCCCGTGCCCTCCTGTATCGCCGCCGACAGTGACGTCCGCATGGATGGTCAGCTGGTGGTCGAGCATGTCAGCTCGTACCTGCCTGCAGCGCCATGGTTCCAGCTCGCGACTGGAGCTTCAGTGGCGTCGATGGCAAAGCGGGACAGTCGTAGCCCGTTAGCGTCGATGAACCGCAACTGGATACCAAGACTTGGGTCTTTGGACGGCTGCCCTGTTGGTGCGACTGTCCGCCAACGTGCCCTTGAGTAGTTCTTGACCGAGCACGGCTGAACGATCGTGTACGAGCTGGAGTGGCATCCGCACGGGGTGCATCCGGTCCGTAGTCGGAGAATGTCCTGATCGGTGCGCGAAGCACTGTGATGTGGGCGCTGACGGTCAAGCGTCGATAGCGGGGCGGCTTCTTGGTACGTTACAAGAGCCCAAGATCGACCGTGATGGAGAAAGGCGTGGTGGCCTTCACCGTCCCGGTGAACATCTCGCCGTCCCTGTAAGCCCTGGTGGCGGGGTCGAGAACGTAGGTGTAGACGATCGGGATACCGGTGGCGGCCTGCTCGACCCGCCAGTAGAAGGGGATGCCGGCCTTGGCGTACTGGTCCACCTTCACGATCCGGTCGGTGGTCTCCGAACCGGGCGACACGACCTCGACGACCAGGAGTACGTGCTCGGGGCGGGTGGGTGTGAGGTCGATGGTCTCCGCCCGGTAGACGGTGACGTCCGGCCGTCGGTTGGTGAGCGGAACATCCTGCAGGCGGACGTCGAAGTCCGTGTCCGCGTTCCAGTCCGGGCCCGCGGCGGCGTCCAGGGCATTGGCCAGGATCCGCGCCAGCCGGTTGTGCCGCTTGGAGGCGCTCGGGCTCACGACGACCATCCCGTCCACGATCTCGATGCCGGCGCACTGCTCCTCGGACCAGGAGTCGTACTGCTCCGCGCTGATCTGCGAATGCATCCACGCGGGCGCCACCATCTCGGCGGTCATGGTGTACCTCCTTCGAGGAGCCTCGGCAGGTCCAGCGCTGCTGTGCCCAGCCTACTGTTCAGAGGTGCCGGGTCGCCCGACCCAGAGGTGGACGGAGTCGCTCACCACGTGATGGCGCACAAGTGCAATTCGGCCAAGTGAGGCGGGCTCGTCAGTGATTCACCGGTCGAGGCAGGCGCTGTGAGAGGCTGGGTCGTATGAACCGGCTGGCTGGTGTGACCTCGCCTTATCTGCTTCAGCATGCCGATAATCCGGTCGACTGGTGGCCGTGGGGACCGGAGGCGTTCGAGGAAGCGAAACGGCGCGATGTACCCGTTCTGTTGTCGGTCGGTTACGCTGCGTGTCATTGGTGTCACGTGATGGCCCACGAGTCGTTCGAGGACCACGCCACCGCCGAGTACCTCAACGAACACTTCGTCAGCGTCAAGGTCGACCGCGAGGAGCGGCCCGACGTGGACGCCGTCTACATGGAGGCCGTGCAGGCCGCCACCGGGCAGGGCGGCTGGCCCATGACCGTGTTCCTCACGCCGGACGCCGAACCCTTCTACTTCGGCACGTACTTCCCGCCCGCGCCCCGGCACGGCATGCCCTCCTTCCGGCAGGTGCTGGAAGGGGTCCGCCAGGCCTGGGACACGCGCAGGGACGAGGTCGGGGAGATCGCCGGGAAGATCGTGCGCGACCTCGCCCAGCGGGAGATCAGCCACCAGGGCGACCGGGTGCCCGGCGAGGAGGAGCTGGCGCGGGCGCTGCTCGGGCTGACCCGGGAGTACGACCCGCAGCGCGGCGGATTCGGCGGAGCGCCGAAGTTCCCGCCGTCCATGGTGCTGGAGTTCCTGCTGCGCCACCACGCGCGGACCGGCGCCGAGGGTGCGCTGCAGATGGCACAGGACACGTGCGAGCGCATGGCCCGGGGCGGGATCTACGACCAGTTGGGCGGCGGCTTCGCGCGGTACTCCGTCGACCGTGACTGGGTCGTTCCGCACTTCGAGAAGATGCTGTACGACAACGCGCTGCTCTGCCGCGTGTACGCGCACCTGTGGCGGGCCACGGGCTCCGACCTCGCCCGGCGCGTCGCTCTGGAGACCGCCGACTTCCTCGTCCGTGAACTGCGCACCGAGCAGGGCGGGTTCGCCTCGGCGCTCGACGCCGACAGCGACGACGGCAGCGGACGGCACGTCGAGGGGGCGTACTACGTCTGGACGCCGGAGCGGCTGCGCGCCGTTCTCGGGGACGCGGACGGCGACCTCGCCGCCCAGTACTTCGGCGTGACCGACGAGGGCACCTTCGAGCACGGGCAGTCCGTCCTCCAGCTTCCCCAGCAGGACACCCTCTTCGACGCCGCGAAGATCGCCTCCGTGCGGGAACGGCTGCTGGACGAGCGTCGGCGGCGGCCCGCGCCCGGCCGGGACGACAAGGTCGTCGCCGCCTGGAACGGGCTCGCGATCGCCGCGCTCGCCGAGACCGGCGCCTACTTCGAGCGGCCCGACCTGATCGAGGCCGCGGTCGGTGCCGCCGACCTCCTGGTGCGCGTGCACCTCGACGAGCACGCCCGGCTCGCCCGGACCAGCAAGGACGGCCGCGCCGGCGCCAACGCAGGGGTGCTGGAGGACTACGGCGACGTCGCCGAGGGCTTCCTGGCGCTCGCCTCCGTGACGGGGGAGGGCGTCTGGCTCGACTTCGCCGGGCTGCTCCTCGACCATGTGCTGACCCGTTTCGCCGACCCGGACACCGGCGCGCTGTACGACACGGCCGCCGACGCCGAGCGGCTCATCCGCCGCCCGCAGGACCCCACCGACAACGCCACCCCCTCCGGCTGGACCGCCGCGGCGGGCGCGCTGCTCGGCTACGCCGCGCACACCGGCTCCGAGCCCCACCGGGCCGCCGCCGAGCGGGCGTTGGGAGTCGTCACCACGCTCGGTCCGCGTGTGCCGCGGTTCATCGGCTGGGGGCTCGCCGTCGCCGAGGCCCTGCGCGACGGGCCGCGGGAGATCGCCGTCGTCGCAACCGGCACCACCCCCGACAAGAGCACAACGGCCTTGCACCGCACCGCACTTCTGGGCACCGCCCCCGGTGCCGTCGTCGCCGTCGGCGCCGTGGGGAGCGACGAGTTCCCGCTTCTCGCGGACCGCCCGCTCGTCGAAGGCCGGCCCGCGGCCTACGTCTGCCGTAACTTCACGTGCGAGGCGCCGACGACCGATCCGGAGCGGTTGCGCACGGCCCTGAACGAGCACTGAGCTGCGGACACGCACGGCAGCCGGTAAGCGGCAACTGTCCGAAAGTGAGCGGGTGTTCGGATAGATACCGCTTACCGCATCCCCGTTCCGAAACAAGCTATTTATCTGAAGAGCTCCCACGCTTCACAGATCCCTCCTACGATCTCCACAACGACACGACGAGTGACACGGTGATGACCGACCGTCGTGCGCTCAGGGGGATCTGGGGGGATCTTTTGCTGACGTCTGTCTTCATCGCTGCCGTCTCGCTTGCCCTTTTCTGGATGGCGGCGTTCACCCTGTGGTGGCAGATGCACGCGTGGCGCACGCCCGAGGTGCTCGCCGCCACCCGCTTCGGCAGACCGGACGGGGGCGAGCAGCTGTCCTTCTCGCTGCTCCTGCCGGCCCGGCACGAGCAAGCCGTGCTCGACCACACCATCCAGCGGCTGCTGGAGTCCACACACACCGACTTCGAGATCATCGTGATCGTCGGGCACGACGACCCCGAGACCACGCAGGTGGCCGAGAAGGCCGCCGCGCGCGACGCGCGTGTGCGGGTCGTCGTCGACACCCACGAGAAGAAGAACAAGCCCAAGGCCATGAACACGGCGCTGCCGCACTGCCGCGGTGACGTCGTCGGGGTCTTCGACGCCGAGGACCAGGTCCATCCGGAGCTGCTCGCCCACGTCGACCACGCCTTCCGGACGACCGGCGCGGACGTCGTCCAGGGCGGCGTCCAGCTCATCAACTTCCATTCCAGCTGGTACAGCCTGCGCAACTGCCTGGAGTACTTCTTCTGGTTCCGCTCCCGGCTGCACCTGCACGCGCAGAAGGGGTTCATCCCGCTCGGCGGCAACACCGTCTTCGTCCGGACGGAGGTCCTCAGGGAGGCCGACGGATGGGACCCCGACTGCCTGGCGGAGGACTGCGACCTGGGCGTGCGGCTCTCGTCCGTCGGCAAGAAGGTCGTCGTCGCCTACGACTCCGACATGGTCACCCGCGAGGAGACGCCGGGCTCGCTCATGTCGCTCCTCAAGCAGCGCACCCGCTGGAACCAGGGCTTCCTCCAGGTGTACCGGAAGAAGGACTGGCGCGAACTGCCGGGACTCGGACAGCGGTTGCTCGCCAGGTACACCCTGATGACCCCGTTCATGCAGGCCTTCTCCGGTGTCGTCATCCCGCTGAACGCGGCCGTCGCGCTCTTCCTCGACGTGCCCGTCGGCGTCGCCTTCCTCACCTTCCTGCCGCTGGTCACCGCCGTCGTCACCTTCGTCTTCGAGGTGGTCGGCCTGCACGACTTCGGCGTCCAGTACGGCCTGCGGGTCCGCCTCGCGCACTACGTCAAGCTCATCGTGGGCGGCCCCTTCTACCAGGTCCTCCTCGCCGGTGCCGCGATCCGCGCCGTATGGCGTGAACAACGCGGCCGCAACGACTGGGAGTTGACCTCGCACGTCGGCGCGCACCTCACCGCGGCCGAGCCGATCCGAGAGGACGTTCCCGCGTGACCTCCACTCTTCCCGCGGTGACCGCAGCCACGGTCCCCGCGCAGGGCCGGCCTGTGCCCACGGACCGTCCGGCCGGCCGGGCCGAGCCTCCGGTACGGCTCCGCTCCTCCCGGCCCGACCTGCTGCTCTGCGGTGCCCTGCTCACGGTGATCCTCGTCGTCCAGGGCTGGAACATCGCCGACTACCCGGCCCTCAGCGACGACGAGGGCACCTACCTCGCCCAGGCCTGGGCCGTCCAGCAGGGCCGGGGCCTGGCCCACTACACCTACTGGTACGACCACCCGCCGCTCGGCTGGATCCAGATAGCCCTGCTCGGCTGGATCCCCTCGGCGCTCAGCCCCGGCTCCATGACCGTCGCCACCATGCGCGTCGCCATGCTGCTGATCAGCGGTGTCAGCGCGGTCCTCGTGTACGTCCTCGGGCGTCGGCTCTCGCTGCCGCGCTGGGCCGCCGGACTCGGCACGGCCCTGCTCGGGCTCTCCCCGCTCGCGGTCGTGCTCAGCCGGGAGATCTTCCTCGACAACATCGCCGTGATGTGGCTGCTGCTGGCGTTCTGCCTCGCCGCCTCGCCCAGCCGCCACCTCTGGCACCACTTCGGCGCGGGTCTCGCCGCCGCCGCGGGCGTGCTCACCAAGGAGACGATGCTCGTCGTCCTGCCCGCCCTGTTCGTCACCATGTGGGCGCACAGCCACCGCGACACCCGCAAGTTCGCCCTCACCGGAGCCGTCACCGCCTGCGCCCTGATCGGTATGTCGTACCCGCTCTTCGCGCTGCTGAAGGGCGAGCTGTTCCCCGGTGCCGGGCACGTGTCCCTGTGGGACGGCATCACCTACCAGATGTCCCGGCCGGGCTCCGGCTTCCTCCTCGACCGGGGCTCGGGGTCGTACGGCGTGCTCCACTCCTGGCTGTACTACGACCGCGTCCTGCCTCTCGGGGGCCTCGCCGGAGCCCTGCTCCTGCTGCTCACCCGGCGCTGGTCCGGCACCGCCCGGGCGCTCACCGGACCGTCCCTGGCCGTGGCGATCCTCGCCCTCGTCGCCCTGCGGCCGAACGGCTATCTGCCCGCCATGTACGTCATCGGCGCGCTGCCCTTCCTCGCCCTGGTGCTGGCGGGCGGCCTGGCCTCCGTCGGGCACGCGGTGCTGCGCCGCCGGCGGACGGAGGGCGAGAAGCGGTACGTCACCGGCGGCCGGTACGCGGCTGCCGCCGTGCTCGTCCTCGCCGCCGGCGCCTACGTCGTACCGCACTGGTACGACGGCGACCGCACCGCCGTCACCGCCGACGCCAACAAGCCCTACCGGCAGGCCTCCCACTGGCTCGGCACGAAGGTCGCGGACCCGAAGGACACCCGGGTCCTGGTCGACGACGCCCTCTGGCTGGACCTCGTGCACGCCGGGTACCGGCCCGGGCTCGGCGCCGTCTGGTTCTACAAGGCCGACCTCGACCCGGCCGTCACCAGGACCATGCCGCACGGCTGGCGGGACATCGACTACGTCGTCGCCTCGCCGACCGTCCGCCGCGACGCCAAGGACCTGCCGAACGTCAGGGCCGCCATCCAGCACTCCGTGCCGGTCGCCACCTTCGGCACCGGGGAGGACCGCATCGAGATCCGCCGCATCCAGGCCGTGGGCGGTGCCCGATGAGCGAGCACACCGCCCCGACACCCGGCCTGGACGCCGCAGAGATAGCCGAGCCCGGCGCCGTCACCGTCGTCGTCCCGACCTTCAACGAGTCCGCGAACATCCGACGGCTGCTGCGGCTGATCACCGAGTCGGTGCCCGCGCGGCTGCCCTGTGAGGTCGTCTTCGTGGACGACTCCACCGACGACACGCCCGAGGTGATCCGCGCGGCCGCCCAGGACTGCCCGTTCCCGGTGGCCGTGCTGCACCGTGCGGAACCCGTCGGCGGGCTCGGCGGGGCGGTCGTCGAGGGGATCAAGGCCGCGACCTCGGAGTGGATCGTCGTCATGGACGGCGACTGCCAGCATCCGCCGTCCCTGATACCGGAGTTGGTGGCCACCGGCGAGCGGGCGAACGCCGGGCTCGTCGTCGCCTCCCGGTACATCGAGGGCGGCAGCCGGGCCGGGCTCGCCGGCGGCTACCGGGTGACCGTCTCGCGCGGCGCGACCTGGCTCACCAAGGCCCTCTTCCCGCGTCGGCTGCACGGCATCAGCGACCCGATGAGCGGCTTCTTCGCCATCCGGCGCAGCGCGGTCAGCGCCGAGGTGCTGAAGCCTCTCGGCTACAAGATCCTCCTGGAGCTGGCCGTCCGCAGCCGTCCGGGCCGGGTCGCCGAAGTGCCGTTCGTCTTCCAGGACCGGTTCGCGGGGGAGTCCAAGTCGACCGCGCAGGAGGGCTTCCGCTTCCTGCGTCATCTGGCCGGACTGCGCACCGCCTCACCCGTCGCCCGCATGGTGGGCTTCGGGCTGATCGGCGCCAGCGGCTTCGTGCCGAACCTCGTCGGACTCTGGGCGCTCACCGCCCTCGGGACGCACTACGTGCCCGCCGAGATCCTCGCCAACCAACTGGGCGTCGCCTGGAACTTCCTGCTCATCGAGCAGCTGCTGTTCCGCGACCGGCGCGCGCACCGCCGTCGGTGGGACCGGCTCGGCCGGTTCGCGCTGCTGGCCAACGCCGACCTGGTGCTGCGCATCCCGCTGATCGCGCTGCTCGTCGGCCGGTTCGGCATGGGCGCCCTGCCGGCCACCGCACTTGCGCTGGCCATGACGTTCGTCCTGCGCTTCGTCGGGACCGAAGCGCTGGTCTACCTCCCTCGCCGCCGGGGGAGCCGAGCAAGGAGAGCCGCTTGAGCACGTACCGCAGACGGACCGCGCTGGCCGGGGTGGGCGCCCTGACCGCCGGGCTGCTCCTGGCCGCGCCGCAGAGCGCCGAGGCCGCCAACCTGATCAAGAACCCCGGCTTCGAGACCGCCGGTACGGACGGCATGCCGTACTGCTGGGAGAAGTCGGGCTGGGGTGACAACGACTTCACCTTCGAGACGACCTCGGACGCGCACTCGGGGTCGGCGGCCATGAAGGTCACGCTGACCCGCCGGGTCGACGGCGACCGCAAGGCGATGCTCACGGAGTCCACCGACTGCGCACCGGCCGTGGCCGTCGGCAAGCAGTACGACCTCGGGGTCTGGTACAAGACCACCACCCCGGACGCCAACGTCACGCTGTTCCGGCACGACACCACCGCCGGCTGGCAGTACTGGACCGACGTCAAGACCCTCGACATGGCCTCGGCCTGGACGCAGGCCACCGTCCGCACCCCCGAGATCCCGCCCGGCACCGACCGTATCACCTGGGGTGTCTCCGTCTACGGCACCGGCTCGGCGACCACCGACGACTACACCATGGACCAGGTACCGGACGTGACCCCGCCCGCCCAGTGCACCGGCACCGACGACCAGTGCGCCCACGGCAGCTGGTCCGTCCTGCCGACGCAGAACCCGGTCCGCTCCATGCACTCCGTCGTGCTCAGCGACGGCAAGGTGCTGCTGATCGCCGGCTCCGGCAACAGCCAGGACGCCTTCAACGCGGGGACGTTCACGAGCGCCGTGTACGACCCGGTGAACGGCACGTACAAGGTGATCCCCACCCCGAAGGACATGTTCTGCGCGGGACACGTCCAGCTCCAGGACGGCCGGGTGCTCGTACTGAGCGGCAACAAGTCCTATCCGGACCCGAACGGCACGCACGGCTACGAGGGGTTCAGGGACTCGTACGTCTTCGACCCGAAGACCGAGACCTACACCAGGACCAACGACCTCAACGACGGCCACTGGTACCCGTCGGCGACCGAGCTGGGCAACGGTGACGTCATCACCTTCGGCGGGCTGCGCGAGGACTCCACCGGCTCGGTGACGGCGGAGAGGTTCTCGGCCGCGCAGAACCAGTGGCTTCCCACGTCTCAGGTCAACCAGACCTGGTCGTACTGGGGCCTGTACCCGGCGATGATCCTGATGCAGGACGGCCGCCTCTTCTACACGGGCAGCCATGTCTTCGGCAACAACATCCCCGGCACCGGCTCGGCGGTCTACGACTACGGCGCCAACACGATCACGCAGATCCCGGGGCTGCAGAACAAGGACCAGCGGGACCAGTCGTCGTCCGTGCTGCTGCCTCCGGCACAGGATCAGCGGGTGCTGACGGTCGGCGGCGGCAACATCGACTCCAACCCCGATGCGGGCCGCCTCACCGACGTGATCGACCTCAAGCAGGCGAACCCGTCGTACGTCGCCGGGCCGCCGATCCCGCAGGGCACGGTCAACCTGGGCAACGGCAAGGTCCCGGAGACCGGCAACCAGGGCAAGATGTACGTCTCCACCGTGCTGCTGCCCGACGGCAAGGTGCTGGAGACCGGCGGCGCCCTGCACAACCGCGCCAATCCCGTGTACGAGTCCTCGCTCTACGACCCCGCCACCAACGCCTTCCAGCAGGTGGCCGCCGACCCCGAGTCCCGCGGCTACCACTCCTCGGCGTTCCTGCTGCCCGACGGCCGGGTGATGGCCACCGGCGACAACCCGGGCAACGGCAGCTGGAACCACAACGTGTCGATCTACACCCCGCCGTACCTCTACAAGGGCACCCGCCCGACGATCACGTCGGTGATCAGTCAGGAGTGGAAGTACGGCGACACCCAGCGGATCACCGTCGACCGGCCGATCGCCAAGGCGGAGCTGATCCGCCCGGCCGCGGTGACTCATTCGTCCGATCCGAACCAGCGGTTCGTGGATCTGCCGCTCTCGGTCGACGGCAACAACGTCGACCTGAACGTGACGAACAACCCGAACATCGCCCCGCCCGGCTGGTACATGCTCTTCGCGGTCGACGCCAACGGGGTGCCCTCGGTGGCCCAGTGGGTGCACCTGACGGGCCCGGCGGCCATGACCGCCGCGTCCCCGCACATCCACGCCTTCGCCGACGGCCTCACCGGCAAGGTCGCGGGCCCCGGCAAGAAGCGCACGTCCCAGCAGGTGAGCCCGACCCTCTCCGGCTGCGACCGGCACTACGGTTCGATCAACGTGTGTGTGCCGACGGCCTTCCCGGCGCAGGTGAGGAAGACGACCGCGGCGCGCTGCGCCTGGCTGCAACGGAACGACTACGGCCGGCTGAAGGTCAACGGCGCAGACGATCCACTGGGGTTGGACCCGGACCGGAACGGAATCGCCTGTGACAAGGGCGATGTGAAGGGCGGTGGGAGCAGGCGCTAGCCGTGCTCCGCCAGGGCGCGCTCCACGATCGCCGCCAGCTGGTCGTGGTGTGCGCCCTTCCAGTAGGCGCGCCCGCAGTCCGTGCACTGGGCGAAGACGTCGTACGAGCGTTGGGTGCCGTGCTTGAGCTGAGTGGCCAGCTCGTCCTTGGTGGCCTGCCTGAGCAGGCCGTTGCAGGCCGTGCAGCGGGTCCAGGGGTGCAGGTCGGGGGCGAAGCGGTCGAGGATGTCGTGGAGTTGGTCGTCGGGGCGGGTGCTGTAGACGAAGGCGCCGGCCCACAGTTCGCGGCGGCGCAGCAGGCCCCGGTCGCGGCTGAGCATCACGCGCTTCTCGGCCGCCGAGCGGGTCGCGAGGGCGGGGTCGCCGATGTCCGTCGACTCGTACGCCGTGTCCACGCCGAGGAGGCGCAGGCGGCGGGCGAGGGTGCCCAGGTGGACGTCGAGGAGGAAGCGGAGCGGGGCGCCGGGGACCCGCTGGGGGCGCTCGACGGGGCGCACGCGCACCTGCTCGCCCGCCCGCGGAATGTGCGACACCGGCACCTCGCGGCCGTCCACGACCAGCGCGCCGACCTCGGTCAGCGGGACGCCCAGGGACTCGATGACATGGCCGAGCGTGGAGACGCCGTCCGTGGCCAGCGCCGTCGCACCGCCGCGCCGGGACTGCGGTACGAACACATGGAGCGCGGGGGCGACTTCGACGTGGATCTCGGCTGCGTTCACCTCGTCAGCATCGCACGCCGGGGCGCCGCGGCCTCAGCGGTTTTCGCGGGGCAGTCCCCGGTCCATGACGGTCAGGGCCCGGTCCATGAGGTCGTGCAGATCGCCCCCGAAGTCGTTCTCGGCCCAGTACATGGAGACCTCCATCAGGCCGCCGATCAGGGACATGGCGTAGACGCGGACCTCCAGGGCGTCGGGGTCCAGGCCGTAGTGTTCGGCGAGGGCGCCGCGCAGCAGGCGGCCGGTCTCCGACATGCTCTCGAACATCCGCGAGCGGACGGCGGGGACCTGCACCGTGAGCTGGGTGCGCAGGCGCACCACCTCGGGGTCCTCGCCCGCGTTGGCTTCCAGGGCCTTGTGCATGACGTGCCGCATCGACTCCATCCACGGCTCGCCGGCGGGCCGGGCGCGCAACTCCTCCACGATCAGCGCGTCGTACTCGTCCGTGAGGACGATGTCCTCCTTGGTCGGGAAGTACCGGAAGACGGTCGACGGCGACACCTCGGCCCGCTCGGCGATCTGCTCGACGGTCGTGGCGTCGTACCCCTGCTCCCTGATCAGTGCGTACGTCGCCGTGCGGATCGCCTCGCGGGTCTTGATCTTCTTGCGCTCGCGCAGGCCCAGCCGGGGGCGCTCGGCGGGGGAGAGGGGGGAACGTGCGGCCGTCATACGGTTCATTGTCAGGCATCCTCCGCGGCGACGACCATGGTGGCGTCGCCGGTTTCCGCCTCCCGTGCGGGTGACGCCGTCCTCGGCAGGAGGAGGGCCGCCAGCAGCGCGGCGACCAGCGCGGCGATCCCGCACACCAGCAGGACCACGCCCATGCCGTGGACGTAGGCGTCGTTCGCGGAGGCGGCGAGGCGGGCCGCGCTCGCGGGGTCCGTCCGCTCGGCGACCAGGTGCGCGGCGACCACCGACTCGCCGGCGGTGTGCGCGGCGTGCGGGGGCAGCCCGGTGACGTCGAGCCGGTCGCGGAAGATCCCGGCGAGCAGGCTGCCCAGCAGGGCGATGCCGACGGCGGCGCCGACCTGGCGCAGTGTCATCAGCAGGCCCGAGCCGCTGCCCGCCCGGTCGCGCGGCAGGGTGCCGAGGGCGCCGTCCATCGCGGTCACGACGGCGAAGCCGAAGCCGACGCCGGTGATCGACAGCCACAGCGCGACGAAGCCGTAGCCGGAGCCCGCCGTCGTACGGCTGCCGAGCAGCGCGGCGAAGGCCAGCACCACCAGCCCGGCGCTCACCACGGCCCGCGCGCCGAACCGGGCGACGACCGGCTGGGCGCCCCGCGCGGCCAGCATCAGGCCGCCCATCATCGGCAGCAGCCGCACGCCGGTGCCGAGGGCGTCGTGGCCGAGGACGGCCTGGAGGTACGGGGGCAGCACGAACAGCAGGCCCGACAGCACGAACATCACCAGGGTCGCGGCGAGCGTGTTGAACAGGAAGCCGCGGTGGGCCAGCAGCGTCATGTCGAGCATGGGGCGCTCGGCCCGCCGCTCGCGCAGCACGAGCGCGGTGAGCAGCGCCGCGGCCGCCGCGAACACCGTCAGGATCAGCGGGTCGCTCCAGCCTCGGTCGGGCGCCTCGATGATCGCGTAGACGAGGGCGCCGAGGCCGGTCGCGGTGAGCGCGGCGGACAGGACGTCGACCCGCGGGGAGGCGGGGTCGCCGGTCTCGGGGAGCAGGAGGACGCAGGCGGCGATGCCGAGAGCGGCCATCGGGACGTTGACCAGGAAGACCGAGCCCCACCAGAAGTGGTTCAGCAGCCAGCCGCCGATGATCGGGCCGAGCGGCAGACCGAGCGCGGAGGCGGCGGAGATGATGCCGACGGCCTTGGCGCGCTCGTCGGCGCCGAAGAGCGAGGGCAGCACGGACAGGGCGAGCGGGGTGACGAGCGCGCCGCCGACGCCCATGAACGCCCGGGCCGCGACGACCCAGTTCACGTCGGGGGCCAGCGCGCCCGTCAGCGAGCCGGCGAGGAAGAGGGCGAGCCCGGTGATCAGCATCCGGCGCCGCCCGAACCGGTCGCCGAGGAGGCCGGCGGGGAGCATCAGGGCGGCGAAGACGACGACGTACGCGTCCGCCATCCATTGCTGCCGGCCGGTACCGGCGCCCAGTTCGGCGGCCATCGTCGGCAGCGCCACGTTGAGGATCGTCATGTCGAAGCCGAGCGTGAGCATGCTCGCGACCAGGGCCGCGAGGGCCCACCAGCGCCGTGGGTTCGCAGTGACAGCAACCATGGAATGAGAGTAGCTCTCAAAATATGGTTGCTGTCAACAGGTAGGTGTTGCCATGCGGATCCGGGCACACGGAAGACGGCCACAGCTCGGAGAGCTGTGGCCGTGGCGGACGGAGCGGGCAGGGGTTACGCGTGCTGGTAGGCCACCAGTGAGATGCCGACGTAGTGCACGACGAACGCGGCCAGCGTGAAGGAGTGGAAGACCTCATGGAAGCCGAACCAGCGCGGTGACGGGTTCGGCCGCTTGATGCCGTAGACCACGCCGCCGGCGCTGTAGAGCAGGCCGCCGACGATCACGAGGACCAGGACGGCGATGCCGCCCGTGCGCATGAAGTCCGGCAGGAAGAAGACGGCCGCCCAGCCCATCGCGAGGTAGCAGGGCGTGTAGAGCCAGCGGGGGGCGCCGACCCAGAAGACGCGGAAGGCGATGCCGGCCGCGGCGGCGGCCCAGATCCCCCACAGCAGCCACTCGCCCTTGCCGCCCGGCAGGAGCAGCAGGGTCAGCGGGGTGTAGGTGCCCGCGATGATCAGGAAGATGTTGGCGTGGTCGAGGCGGCGCAGGACGCCGTCCATCCGCGGGCTCCAGTTGCCCCGGTGGTACAGCGCGCTGACGCCGAAGAGCAGGCAGGCCGTCAGGACGTAGATGCCGCAGGCGATGCGGCCTCTGGTGGAGTCGGCGAGGGCGGTGAGCACCAGCCCCGCGATGAGTACGGCCGGGAACATGCCGAGGTGCAGCCAGCCGCGCAGCTTCGGCTTGACCTGTTGCGGCAAGGAGAGCGCGGCGGGACCGCGGCCGTGGGGCGGCGTGTCCGTGGGCGCGTCGGGGACGGACGCAGTCATGCGCGCATGGTACCTACGACACCGTAAGTCGCCCGTCAACGGCTGGTGGTGACCAGGGAAAACGCAAAAGAACTTTCAGCTGAATCCAACATGGACGCAAAGAATCATGGAAATCGTGGCATGGGTCACTGCGCTCACCTGTGACACCCCCTGGACAGATGGGCATTCGCGTCGGATGATCAAATGAGTGCGGTCGGCACCGGATGAGCGCACGCCTGATCGGCGCAGCGAAGCATCCGGGTCGCGGCCCCCACGGGGCGACAAACCAAAAACCCTCACTTAGGAGCAACCGTGGCGCGCGACAACGCGGCTCCCCTCCCCACCAACCACCAGGAACTGATCTCGTGGGTCAACGAGATCGCCGAACTGACGCAGCCGGACAGCGTGGTCTGGTGCGACGGCTCCGAGGCCGAGTACGAGCGGCTCGCCGACGAACTGGTCGCCAAGGGAACGTTCAGGAAGCTCGACCCGATCAAGCGCCCGCACTCCTACCACGCCGCCTCCGACCCCTCCGACGTCGCGCGCGTCGAGGACCGGACCTTCATCTGCTCCGAGAAGGAGGAGGACGCCGGTCCCACCAACCACTGGAAGGCCCCCGCCGAGATGCGGGAGATCTTCGCCGGTGAGAAGGGGGTCTTCCGCGGCTCGATGCGCGGCCGGACGATGTACGTCGTCCCGTTCTGCATGGGCCCGCTCGGCTCCAGGCTGTCCGCGATCGGCGTGGAGATCACCGACTCCGCCTACGTCGCCGTCTCCATGCGCACCATGACGCGCATGGGCCAGGCCGTCCTCGACGAACTCGGCGACGACGGCTTCTTCGTGAAGGCCGTGCACAGCCTCGGCGCCCCGCTGGAGGAGGGCCAGCAGGACGTTCCGTGGCCGTGCAACTCCACCAAGTACATCTCGCACTTCCCCGAGGACCGCGAGATCTGGTCCTACGGCTCCGGCTACGGCGGCAACGCCCTGCTCGGCAAGAAGTGCTACGCGCTGCGGATCGCCTCCGTCATGGCACGTGACGAGGGCTGGCTCGCCGAGCACATGCTGATCCTCAAACTCACCCCGCCGCAGGGCGAGTCCAAGTACGTCGCCGCGGCCTTCCCGAGTGCCTGCGGCAAGACCAACCTCGCCATGCTGGAGCCCACGATCTCCGGCTGGACCGTGGAGACCATCGGCGACGACATCGCCTGGATGCGCTTCGGCGAGGACGGCCGCCTGTACGCGATCAACCCCGAGGCCGGCTTCTTCGGCGTCGCGCCCGGCACCGGCGAGCACACCAACGCCAACGCGATGAAGACCCTGTGGGGCAACGCGGTCTTCACCAACGTCGCGCTCACCGACGACGGCGACGTGTGGTGGGAGGGCATGACGGAGGAGACCCCGGCCCACCTGACCGACTGGAAGGGCCGCGACTGGACCCCGGACTCGGCCGAGCCCGCCGCGCACCCCAACTCCCGCTTCACGGTCTCCGCCGCCCAGTGCCCGATCATCGCGCCCGAGTGGGAGGACCCCAGGGGCGTGCCGATCTCGGCGATCCTCTTCGGCGGCCGCCGCGCCTCCGCGGTGCCGCTGGTGACCGAGTCCTTCGACTGGAACCACGGCGTCTTCCTGGGCGCCAACGTGGCCTCCGAGAAGACCGCCGCCGCCGAGGGCAAGGTCGGCGAGCTGCGCCGCGACCCGTTCGCGATGCTGCCGTTCTGCGGCTACAACATGGGCGACTACATGGCCCACTGGATCGACGTGGCCAAGGACAAGGACCAGTCCAAGCTGCCGAAGATCTACTACGTCAACTGGTTCCGCAAGAACGACGAGGGCGCGTTCGTCTGGCCCGGCTTCGGCGAGAACTCCCGCGTCCTGAAGTGGATCGTGGACCGCCTCGACGGCAGGGCCGAGGGCGTCGAGACCCCGATCGGCGTGCTCCCGGCGAAGGGCGCGCTGGACACGAACGGTCTCGAACTGTCCGAGTCCGACCTGGACTTCCTGCTCACGGTCGACAAGGAGGTGTGGCGCGAGGAGGCCGCGCTCATCCCCGAGCACCTGAACACCTTCGGCGACCACACCCCGAAGGAGCTGTGGGACCAGTACCGCGCCCTGGTGGAGCGCCTCGGCTAGTCCCGCCCCGAACTCCACGGCCGGTTGGGATGCCCTGACCAGTGATCGTCACGACCGGCCGTGGGACGACCCCGGGTGCCCCGCACAACGGCGTGCGGGGCACCCGTGTCAGTTGCGGTGCTCGTGATGGAGGGCGCTCCCGTCAACTCTTGGGCGACTCGTCCGGCCGGCGGCGTGGCGAGGGGCTTTCGGGGTACTCGGTCGCCGTCCCACCGGAAGGAGGGATGAGCCCATGGCGAGCGGTGATCACTTCTATGCGAAGGACCGTCCGGAGCACCCGGTGCTGCCGGAGGACCGCCCCCGCGGCGGCAGCCCGGGCGCCGGCACGGCGCTGCACCTGTGGGTGCTCTACATCCTGCTGGCGGCCCTGGTCCTGGTCCTGTTCCTCATGTTCATCTGAACCTTCGTCCGACACCCACCGTCACGGCGCAACGCACCGCCGGTCCGCGTCCGCGGACGGGGTGATCGCTGCGGCATGGGCGTCCATGCGCCCGGCCGTCAGGATCGCCACCGCCGTGTCGGCCCGTGACGCGGCGACGACGAGGGCACGGCCCGCGAGGGTGTGCGCGCGCCGGTGCAGCGCGGCGGGGTCGCCGGTGGCGGACGCGGTGGCCCTCAGCGGGGGGCGCCCGCCGCGGAGCCGGGCCACCTGTGCGGCGAGCCGCTCGGCGGCGGAGTCCAGGTCGGCCGACGGGGTCAGCCCGCGCAGTTCGTCAGTGACCGCGAGCAGCGCGGCGAGGTGTCCGGCGAGCTGGATGTCCAGCTCCTCCTCGCGCGAGCGGTGGGGGAAGTCGGAGGAGGCGGCGCCGGCCATCGTGCTGTGCACCGACTTGCTGCGGATCGGTTCGTACATGGGGGATGGCCTCCTGTGCGTGACAGGAAGCCATCCTAGCTTGGAATTCGTCTAAAGTTGAGTCGGTTCACGGAACGCGGCCCACCGGCTACGGTCCGCTCGGCTACGCCTGGCTGTATCCGTCCAGGAAGTTCCCGATCCGGGTGATCGCGTCGCGCAGATCGCCGACCGTCGGCAGGGTCACCACCCGGAAGTGGTCCGGCTCGGGCCAGTTGAAGCCCGTGCCCTGCACGACCATGATCTTCTCCTGGCGGAGCAGGTCCAGGACCATCTGCCGGTCGTCCTTGATCTTGAAGACCTGCGGGTCGAGGCGCGGGAAGAGATACAGCGCGCCCTTGGGCCGTACGCAGCTCACGCCCGGGATCTGGGTCAGCAGCTCATGGGCGGTGTCGATCTGCTCCTTCAGCCGGCCGCCCGGCAGCACCAGGTCGTTGATCGACTGGCGTCCGCTGAGCGCGGCGACCACCCCGTGCTGCCCCGGCATGTTGGCGCACAGGCGCATGTTCGCCAGGATCGTCAGGCCCTCGATGTAGGAGTCGGCGTGCGCGCGCGGCCCGGAGATCGACATCCAGCCCACCCGGTACCCGGCCACCCGGTACGCCTTCGACATGCCGTTGAAGGTGAGGGTGAGCAGATCGGGGGCGACCTTCGCGGTCGGGGTGTGCGTGGCGCCGTCGTAGAGGATCTTGTCGTAGATCTCGTCGGAGCAGACCAGCAGATTGTGCCGGCGGGCGATGTCCGTCAGCCCCTTGAGCACCGCCTCGTCGTAGACCGCGCCCGTGGGGTTGTTCGGGTTGATGATCACGATCGCCTTGGTGCGGTCGGTGACCTTGCGCTCGATGTCGGCGAGGTCCGGCGTCCAGTCCGCCTGCTCGTCGCAGCGGTAGTGCACGGCCGTGCCGCCGGCGAGGGAGACCGCGGCGGTCCACAGCGGGTAGTCCGGCGCCGGTACGAGCACCTCGTCGCCGTCGTCGAGCAGGCCCTGCATGGCCATCACGATCAGCTCGGAGACGCCGTTGCCGATGAAGACGTGCTCGACGTCGGTCTCGATGCCGAGCGTCTGGTTGTGCATGACGACCGCGCGCCGGGCGGCCAGCAGGCCCTTGGCGTCTCCGTACCCGTGGGCCGTCGAGACGTTGCGGAGGATGTCCTCCAGGATCTCCGGCGGGCACTCGAAGCCGAAGGCGGCCGGGTTGCCGGTGTTCAGCTTGAGGATGCGATGACCCGCTGACTCAAGCCGCATCGCCTCCTCGAGCACCGGGCCCCGGATCTCGTAACAGACGTTGGCGAGCTTGGTCGACTGGATCACCTGCATACGTGTGAGCTTACGACCCGGTATCGCCTCCCGGGCCGTGTCTTCCGCCACGTGAGATGCGCGGGTGGTGTCACCGGCCCGTCCGGGGGAAGGGAGAGTGCCGACACCTTCAGGCCCCGAGGGGGAGGGCGGGCATGGCGTTCTCGCTGTTGAACGACGAGCCGGTGACCGGGGCGGACGCCGATCTGCTGGGCACGGGCCGGGCCGCGCGGGAACTGGCCCGGCTGCTCCACGACTCCCGCGCCGCCACCCCCTTCACCCTGGCCGTCGACGCCGGGTGGGGGATGGGCAAGAGCAGCCTGATGCGGCTGATCGAGGCCGAGCTGCGACAGCGCGAGGACGTGGCGACCGTCTGGTACAACGCGTGGACCTCGACCGGGGCGGACGCGCTGGAAGGGCTCATCAAGTCCGTGCTGCTGCGCTTCGACCGGCGGGTGCTGCGGCGGGCGCTGAACCGGCTGTCCGAGCGGCGCACGCTCGTCGCGGCGGTCCGCGCGGCGGCAACGGCCGCGGCGGTGCCGCTCGGCGTGGCCGGGCTCGTCGACCGGCTGTGGCAGCAGCTGTCCGTCGACGCCACGTCCCGCAACGCGATGCGGGACGCCCTGCGCCAACTGGCCACGGAATGGGCCGAGTCGGCGCAGCACGAGCCACGGCGGCTGCTCGTCGTCTTCATCGACGACCTCGACCGCTGCGCGCAGGAGACGGTGCTCGCGGTGTGCGAGGCGGTCAAGGTCTATCTCGACGTGCCGGGCCTCGCCTTCGTCGTCGGCTGCGACCGCTCGGCGCTCGGCGCGTCGGGCCTGCTGCGGGACCTGTCGCCGGCCGGATCGGCGTTCATGGAGAAGATCTTCCAGACCAGCTACCGGCTGCCGGTGCCGAGCGCGGACGACATCGCCGTGTACGTCCGCCGGTGCGCGGTCCGCTCGGGCCTGCGGGAACTGCTGGACGAGGACCTGGTCCGGCTGATCGCCGACCGCTGCGCCCGCAACCCGCGCCGGATCAAGCGGCTCATCAACGGCTTCGGGCTGGAGTACGGGCTCAACCCGGTGTGGTACGAGGCCGACCCGGAAGCGGTGGTCAGGACGTTACTGCTCCAGCACCTGTACGCCGACTTCTACCGCACCCTGCTCGCGGGCGACCTGAACCACCCCGACGCGGCCCGGGAGTTCCTGGACTACCGCAGAGCGCGCCGGGTGCTGGGCAGCCCCTCTGCGGCGCCCGACCCGGAGGACTGGCGGGTCGCGGTCTCCTGCGTCGCGGGGCACGGCCTGACCCCGCCGCCCCGGGACCGGCCCGAGGAGTGGGAGGCGGCGCTGGCCCGGCTGGAGGAGCATCTGCCCACCGATTTCCCGGTGCTGGAGCGGGACCGGAACTTCGTGACGCTGCTTCAGGAGCTGATGGACCTGGAGGGCGCCGCGGAGCTGCTGCGCCGGCTCCGGGACGGCGCGGCGCCGGTCACGGCGGTGTACCCCGGCGCGGACCGGCCCCCCGCGGACGGGGGGAGCCCGGAGCCCCCGACGCCGTACGCGGGCGCGCAGGTGCTCTGGGTGGACGACCACCCGGGGAACAACGACCTGGAGGTGTGGCGTCTGGAGTCGCGCGGAGCGCGGGTGTGGCGCGCCACCGACGCCCGGGACGCCGAGCGGGTCCTCGTCGGCAACCGGATCGACCTGCTGCTCTCGGACGTGGGGCGGGGCTGGGACGGCGACGCCGGGTTCGCCGCGCTGCGGCGCTGGCGCGACAGCGGGCGCTACGCGGGGCCGGTGGTCTTCTACACCGGCCGGATCACGCCGAACCGACTGGAGCGCTGCGACCGGCTCGGCGCGCGGATCACCACGTCCCCCGCGGAGTTGGCCCGCCTGGTCGACGCCGTGCTGCGGGAGGTGCCGGCCGCCCGCGCGGACGACTGAGCAGGCACAGGGAAACCCCTATGGCGCTCTCCGCCTTCTTGTTCACACCCCCCTCTCGCCTTGAGAATGCGCATGACAAACATGAGGGCGGCCGGAAGATCTCCGGTCGCCCATGTCGTCAGAGGGGACCCCCACATGAACAAGCCTCTCCTTGCCGTGCTCTCCTCCGTGGCCCTCGCCGCCCTGGGCGCCACCCCGGCGGTGGCCGCTGCGCACCCGGCGCAGCCGCACACCGCCAGGGCGGCCGCGGCCAAGGCGGTCACGGTCGACTTCGCCGGCACCGTCTCGCTCAGCAACTGCTCCGGCTCGGTCATCCGCTTCCCCAACTCCGCGGACACCGACCCGGCCCTCGTCCTCACCAACGGCCACTGCCTGGAGACCGGCTTCCCCGGCCCCGGTGAGGTCATCACCGGCCAGTCCTCCAGCCGCACCTTCGGCCTGCTGAACTCCGCCGGCAACAAGATCGCCACCCTGCGCGCCGACCAGGTCGTGTACTCGACCATGACGGACACGGACGTCACGATCTACCGCACGACCACCACGTACGCGGTGATCAAGAAGAGCTACGGCATCAGCCCGCTGACCGTGCAGGACACCCACCCGACGGCCGGCGCCGCCATCAAGGTGGTCTCCGGGTACTGGAAGACGATCTACAGCTGCAACGTGGACGGCTTCGTGTACCGGCTGAAGGAGGGCGACTGGACCTGGAAGGACTCCCTGCGCTACACCTCCGCCTGCAACACCATCGGCGGCACCTCCGGCTCCCCGGTGATCGACACCGCCACCGGCAACGTCGTGGCCGTCAACAACACCGGCAACGAGGACGGCGAGCGCTGCACCGAGAACAACCCCTGCGAGGTCGACGAGAGCGGCAACGTCACCGTCCGCCAGGGCATCAACTACGCCGAGGAGACGTACAACATCCCGGCCTGCTTCACCACCGGCAACAAGCTGAACCTGGACGCCTCCGGCTGCACCCTGCCCAAGCCGTAGGGAATCCAGGTCACGTGGCGGTACGGCGGACGGAGCGGCCCGCGAGCACGTCCGTCCGCCTGCCGTCCTCGATGACGAACCGGCCGTCGACGAGGACGTACGGGATCCCCACGGGCAGCCTGCGCGGCTCGGCGAAGGTGGCGCCCGCCGCCACCGTCGCCGGGTCGAACAGCACCAGGTCGGCCCGGTACCCCTCGCGCACCAGCCCGCGGTCCGCCAGCCGCAGCCGGGCTGCGGGCCGGGACGTCAGATGCGCGACGCACTCCTCCAGTCCCAGCACCCCCGACTCACGTACGTAGTGCCCGAGATAGCGCGGGAACGTGCCGTACGCGCGCGGGTGCGGCTTGGAGCCCCGCAGGATGCCGTCCGAACCGCCGGTGTGCGCGCGGTGCCGCATGATCGCGCGGACGTTCTCCTCGTGCCCGACGTGCTGCAGGATCGTCGTGCCGAGCCGGTCCGCCAGCAGCAGGTGCCGGGCGGTGTCCCACGGGGACTCGCCGCGCAGCCGTGCCGCCTCCCGGACCGTACGGCCCACGAACGCGCCCAGCGCGGGGTCGGCGACGCCGGAGATCTCGATCGTCTCCCACTCCACCGGCACCCCGTGACAGCCGTCCGCGCCGGTCACCTCCAGGTCGTGCCGGATGCGCCCGGCCGTCGCCGGGTCGCCGAGCCGGGCCAGGACCTCCTCCGGCCCGCCCGCGCCCGCCCAGCTCGGCAGCAGCGCGGCCAGCGTGGTGGAGCCGGGCGTGTAGGGATAGCTGTCCAGCGTGATGTCCGCGCCGGCGCCGAGGGCCGCGTCGAGCAGGGCGAGCAGCTCGGGCGCCCGGCCCTTGTTCACGCCGAAGTTCATCGTCGCGTGGGCCAGGTGCAGCGGGCAGCCCGCCGCCCGGGTCAGCTCCACCATCTCGGCGTAGGCCGCCAGGGCGCCCGCGCCGTAGGAGCGGTGGTGCGGGCAGTAGTAGCCGCCGTACGACGCCACCACCCGGCACAGCTCGGTCAGTTCGGCGTCCGGGGCGTACATGCCGGGCGTGTACGTCAGCCCGGAGGACATCCCGACCGCGCCCTGCTCCATCCCCTCGGCCACCAACCGCCGCATCCGGACCAGCTCTTCCGGCGTCGCCGCGCGGTCCTCCCAGCCGACGGCGAGTGCCCGGACCGTGCCCTGGGGGACGAGGTACGCGGCGTTCACGGCGATGCCCCGGTCCAGCCGGTCCAGGTACTCCCCGACCGACCGCCAGTCGACGTCGAGGTCGTCGCCGTACCCGTTCCACCCGGTGATCGCCTGCCGCACCTCCTGGAGCGTGCGGTCGTCCACCGGCGCGTACGACAGCCCGTCCTGGCCGAGCACCTCCAGCGTGACCCCCTGCGCGGCCTTGGCGCTGTGGTCGGGGTCGCGCAGCAGGGCCAGGTCGGAGTGGGCGTGCATGTCGATGAAGCCGGGGGAGAGGACCAGTCCCTCCGCGTCCAGCTCCCGCATGGCGCGCGGGCGCTGGCAGCCGGCCTGGGCGGCCTCCTTGGCGATCGAGACGATCCGACCGCCGTCGATCACCACGTCGGCGCGGTACGACGGTTCGCCGCTGCCGTCCACGACGTCGGCGTCCCGGATGACGAGCTGCTCCACGGCGGTCCCTCCTGCGGGTCTAGGGGGTGTCGTTCGGATCATGCCGGCGTCGCGGGGTCTGGCACGCCCATCTGCGGCGTTGTCGTCGATCGCCGACTCCCCCACTCTCGGCTTCTCCCCCACGCTCGGCTTCTCCCCCACTCTCGGCTTCGCTCGAGCGGGAGGGGCCCCCAGCGCGGGAGGGGCCCCCATCGCGTCGACTCACTCCTCCGCCTTGCAGCCGCACGCACCAGACCCCGCTCGGGTCGGCCGACAGGCGCCGTTCCTCACGGCCGGCCTGATCCAAACGACCCTAGAAAAACGTACGGATGTAGTCGACGACCGTCCCGTCCGCCTCCGCCACCGGGATCAGCTGCCACTTGTCGAACGACGTGCAGGGGTGCGACAGCCCGAGCCCGACCCAGTCGCCGACCTCGAGGTCGGCGCCCGGTTCGGTGCGCAGCCAGGCGTGCTGGTCGGACAGCCCGGTCACGGTGATCCCGTCGGCCGGGCGCTCGACCTCGCCGCGGCGTACCACCTGGGCGGCGGGCAGGTCCAGGTCGTAGGCCGCGTCGCGCTTGCCCGCGTTGGCGAAGGCCTGCTCCGGGGTCGGCCGCGACACGACCTGCGCCCACAGCCGGAAGGCCGGCTCCAGCGCGCCCTCCTCCGGGACGCGGGCGAAGGGGGTGATCCGGCGGTAGTGCCCGTCGTCGTGCGAGACGTACGCCCCCGAGCGCAGCAGCTTCAGCACGGGCGCGGACAGCTCGGGGATCTCCGCGAACACCTCGGCCACCGTGTCGAACCAGCCGCTGCCGCCCGCGCTGACGACGATCTCCTCCGCGCCCTTGAACAGCCCGGCGCGGTCCAGCCCGGCGGCGAGCGCCACCAGGCGGCGCAGATACGCCCGCACCCGCTCCGGATCGGGCCGAGGCACCTCGCCCTCGTACCCGGCGACCCCGACGAGCCGCAGTGTGCCGGACGCGCGGCCCACGGCCTCGGCGACGGCCCGCGCGTCCGCCTCCGTGCGCACACCGGTGCGGGCTCCGTCACCGGCACCCAGCTCGACGACGACGTCGACGGGCCTGGCGCAGCCCCGCAGCGCGGCGTCCATCAGCTCGACCCCGCGCACGGAGTCGACGTAGGCGACGAACCGGAACCCGGGGTCGGCGGCCAGCTCGCCCGCGATCCACCGGAGGGCGGCGGCGTCGACCAGTTCATTGGCGAGGAAGATCCGCGGGACCCCGAACTCCCGGGCGACGCGCACCTGGTGGGGTACCGCCAGCGTGATGCCCCAGGCGCCGTGTTCGAGCTGGCGGTGGAAGAGCTGCGGGGCCATGGAGGTCTTGCCGTGCGGGGCGAAGGCCAGCCCGTGCCGGGCGGCGTACGCCTCCATCAGCGCCAGGTTGTGCTCCAGACGCTCGGCGGACAGCGCGAGGACGGGGGTGGCGAAGCCGTCGGCCGGGCGGAAGAGGTTGCGGCGCTGGGCGGCCAGGGCGCCGACGGTCAGGCCGTCGGCATCGGGCGGCAGGCCCTTGAAGCGGTGGTCGACACGTTCCTCGGCCAGCCGGGCGAGCGCTTCGGTGCGCATGGACCTCTCCTGACTGTTGCAATATGTGCAACGCTCATTGCATGTCTTGCTCACTGGTGTCTAGCATCTCGCCGACACCGGGTCAACGGAGCCGCCGCCCGGACATCGACAGGAGCCATCATCGACGACGCTGCTTACGCCGGAACCGTTCCGCACGAGCCTGTGGACGTCGTAGCGCTCGGCGAGTCCATGGTCACCTTCCTGCCCGGGGCCCCGGGCCGCCTCGCGGACGTGCCCTCCTTCGACCGCGCGATCGGCGGCGCCGAGTCCAACGTGGCCTGCGTGCTGGCGGCCGCCGGGCACTCCGCGCGGTGGGTGAGCCGGGTGGGGGCGGACGGGTTCGGACAGCACCTGGTGGAGCGGATCGCCGGGTACGGGGTCGACGTCCGCGCCGTACACCGGGACCCTGCCCGCCCGACGGGCATCTACTTCCGCACGGCCGGCGACCGCGGCACGGGCGCGCACGAGGTGGCGTACTACCGGACCGGTTCGGCGGCGTCGGCGATGAGCGTGGGCAACGTGGACCTGGCGGCGGTACGGGCGGGCCGGGTGCTGCACCTGTCGGGGATCACGGCGGCGCTGTCGCCCGAGTGCCGGGAGCTGATGGACGCGCTCACGGCACCCCGCGCCGGTCGGCCGCTGCTCTCCTTCGACGTGAACCACCGGCCGGGGCTGTGGCGTACGGCCGATGGGCCGCTGGTGCTGCTGGACCTTGCCCGGCGCGCGGACGTGGTGTTCGTGGGGGAGGACGAGGCGGCGCAGGCCTGGGGGATCGAGGGCGGCCCCGAGGCCGTCCGCGAGGCGCTGCCCGAGCCGGACGTGCTGGTGGTGAAGCGGGGTGCGAGGGGCGCGACGGCGTTCGCGAGCCGTCGGCCGCCCGTCCTCGAACCGGCCCTGCGCGTGGACGTCGTCGCCACCACCGGCGCCGGCGACGCCTTCGCCGCCGGCTTCCTCTCCGCCACCCTGCGCGGCCTGCCCCTGCCGGCCCGGCTGCGGTACGGCCACCTCTTCGCCGCCGCGGCCCTCACCACCGCCGGCGACCTCGCCCCGCCGCCCGCCCGGGACCACGCCGACCGCCTGAGCGACCTCGACGGCGCCGCATGGGGGAGACTTCGACTCGGCCCCGGCTGGACGCAGGCCGACGCGGCCGAACAGGAGGCGAACACCCCATGAGTCAGACCGTCGACCGCGCCCTGAGCATCCTGCCGCTGCTCGCCGAGGGCCCCGCGGACCTCGGGCAGGTCGCCGACCGCCTGGGCGTCCACAAGTCCACGGCGCTGCGCCTTCTGCGCACGCTGCACGAACACGGCCTGGTCTACCGCCAGTCCGACCAGCGCTACCGCCTCGGCGCCCGCCTGTTCGCCCTCGCCCAGGAGGCGATGGAGAACCTCGACATCCGCGAGATCGCCCACCCCCACCTCGTCCGCCTCAACGAGGCCTGCGGCCACACCGTGCACCTCGCCGTCTACGAGGAGAACGAGGTCCTTTACATCGACAAGGTGGAGAGCCGCTACCCGGTCCGCATGTACTCCAGGATCGGCAAGCCCGTCGCCATCACGGTCGCGGCCGTCGCCAAGCTCCTCCTCGCCGACCTGCCCGAACCCGAGCGCCGCGCCGTCACGGACCAGCTCGACTACCCGATGTACACGGCCCGTTCGACCCCGAACGCCGAGGCCTTCCGCAGGGAACTCGCCACGGTGCGCGAACAGGGCTGGGCCACCGACCTCGGCGGCCACGAGGAGTCCATCAACTGCGTCGCCGCCCCCGTCCGCGGCGCCGACGGCCGGGTGGTCGCCGCGATGTCGGTCTCCGCGCCGAACGTGGTCGTCACCGCCGAGGAACTCCTCACCCTGCTCCCGCTGGTGCGCCGTACGGCGGACGCCATCAGCGGCGAGTACTCCGGCAGAACCCCGATCAAGGAAACCACCTGATGACCGAGAAGACCGCGCTCACCCCCAAGACCCACACCACCCCGCCCGCGAAGTTCTCGCACGGTGTGAAGAAGGGCAACATCCTCCAGGTCGCCGGCCAGGTCGGCTTCCTGCCCGCCGAGGACGGCAGGCCCCCGACGCCGGCCGGTCCCACCCTCGCCGAGCAGACCCTCCAGACCCTCGCCAACGTCAAGGCGATCCTCGAAGAGGGCGGCGCGGGCTGGGACGACGTGATGATGATCCGCGTCTATCTGACGGACGTGGACCACTTCGCCGAGATGAACGAGATCTACAACACCTACTTCGAGGAGCAGGGCCTCACCCAGCCGCCCGCCGCCCGGACCACGGTCTACGTCGGTCTCCCGGCCGGCCTCCTCATCGAGATCGACGCGCTCGCCGTACTCGGCTGAGTCCCTGACGGTCTCCCGCCACCCGCACGCCCCGCACGGCACGGCGCCCCACACCCCCGGGCCGCCGTGCCGCGCTCCCCCCTACCCAGAAGCACGATGCATTGACGAAGAGGACCCCCGAATGTCCTGCTCCTTGGCCGCGTCCGCCCCCATCACACCACCCCCGCCGCCCCACACCGGAGGCCTGCTCCTCCTCCTGGACGGCACCCCCGGACTCCTCACGGTCGCCGGGATCGGCATAGCCCTCCTCCTCTTCCTGATCATCAAGGTCAGGCTCCAGCCCTTCGTGGCCCTCCTCGCCGTCTCCATAGCCGTGGGCCTGCTGGCCGGCCTCTCGGTCACCGAACTCTTCGGCACCGTCCAGAGCTCCAGCGCCGTCTCCACCGTCGAGTCCGGCATGGGCGGCATCCTCGGCCACGTCGCGATCATCATCGGGCTGGGCACGATGCTCGGCGCGATCCTGGAGGTGAGCGGGGGAGCGGAGGTGCTGGCCGCGCGCCTGCTGACGTTGTTCGGCGAGAAGCGCGCCCCGCTGGCCATGGGCCTGACGGGCCTGGTCTTCGGTATCCCGGTCTTCTTCGACGTGGGCATCTTCGTCCTGGCCCCGCTGGTCTACGCGGCGGCGAAACGAGGCGGCAAGTCGATCCTCCTCTACTGCCTGCCCCTGCTCGCCGGCCTCTCCATGACCCATGCCTTCCTGCCCCCGCACCCCGGCCCGGTGGCGGCCGCCGGCCTCCTGCACGTCCAGCTCGGCTGGGTCATCCTCATGGGCGTCGTCTGCGGCATCCCCGCCGTGCTGGCCGCGTGGGCCTTCTCCGCCTGGATCGGCCGGCGGATCTTCGTCGCCGTACCGCAGGACATGGTGGAAGCGGCGGCGGAGGCGAAGCGGGCGGTGACGGCGGAACAGCGCGCGCACGGCGTGGAACCACGGGAGAAGCCGGTGCCCCTGGGCGTGGTCCTGGCGATCATCGGCACCCCCCTGATCCTGATCCTCGCGGCCACCTTCTCCTCCATCGTCCTGGACCCGTCCCCCACCCGCTCGGTCCTCCAGTTCTTCGGCACCCCCATGGTGGCCCTGACGCTCGCCCTGCTCATGGCGTACTACCTGCTCGGCATCCGGCGCGGCTGGACCCGCAAGTCCCTTGAGGCGGTGTCCACTTCGTCGTTGAAGCCGGTCGGCAACATCCTGCTGGTCGTGGGCGCGGGCGGGGTCTTCGGCGCGGTGCTGAAGGCGAGCGGAGTGGCCCAGGCCCTGTCGGACACCTTCCACGGCGTGGGCCTCCCGGTGATCGTCCTCGCCTACCTGATCTCGCTCGTCCTGCGGGTGGCGCAGGGCTCGGCGACGGTGGCGATCGTGACGACGGCGGGCATCGTGGCCCCGCTGCTCACCGAGGGCGACCACTCCCAGGCCTTCGTCGCCCTGGTCATCATGGCGATCTCGGCGGGCTCGATCTTCGCCTCGCACGTGAACGACGGCGGCTTCTGGATGGTCGCCAAGTACTTCGGCATCAGCGAACGCGACACGCTGCGCACCTGGACCGTCCTGGAGTCCGTGCTCTCGGTGGCCGGTTTCGCGGTGGCGGCGGCGGTGAGCCTGTTCGTCTGAAGCCTCGGAAAGGCCCTGAAGGCTCCGAAGGTGACTGATGTTGCCCCTGGGATGAGCGGTCCGACTGGTTCCGGCACAGGGAAGTCGTCCATACTGCCGCCGTGGAGCAGCGCACAGGAGCGAGCAGCAAGCCGTCGAAGGCCGAGCCGTTGAAGACCGAGCCCGTCACGGGCGCCGGTTTCGACCCGGCCTTCATCCCGGGGCTCACGGCTCCGGCCAAGGCGGACACGTCGACGACGAAGGAGGCGACGGCCGCCGAACCGGGGGAGCCCGAGAAGTCGGACGAACCGGAGGAGTCGGTCGATTCCGATAAGTCGGAGAAGTCCGGGAAGCCGGCGGAGCCCGGGGAGGCCGACGGGACTGACGCGTCCCCCGACGCCACGGACGGCGACGGCCCGGTCTTCGAGGCGTCCGACCGCCGGGCGCGGATAGTGGCCGACCGCAAGGGCATCCGCCTCCGCCTCGACGAGGAGTCCTGCGAGTTCCGCTGGGACGAGATCGCGGCGGTCGAGACGGAGTCCCCCCGCTTCGGCAAGCGCTACACGATCACGGTCCACACCCCCGAGCGCCGCTGGTACCCGATCGAGATCGAGGCGACGTCGAAGTCCCGCTTCAAGGAGTGGGACGAGCAGATCGACGCGGTGCTGGACGCGTACTTCGAGGACGGCGAGGAAGCCGAGCAGGGCGACTGACGGGTACCCCGGCGAGGGAAGGCGCGGGTGGCTCGGGCGGGCGTCCTGGAGTCCCGCCCAAACCTTCCTCACCCTGGCTGTCACCAGCGCCACCGGCTGGACCGCTTCAGGGCGTCGATGAAGGGGGCGAAGGCGGTGGCGGGGAAAGTGAGGGTGGCTCGGGCGGGGGCTTTGGAGTCGCGGAGGGCTATGTGGGTGTCCTGGTCGGCCACTTCGACGCAGTCGTTCCCCTCACCGCCGCCGGAGTAGGACGACTTCTTCCACGAGGTGGGGGCGCTCATGCGGGTCCTCACAACTCCTTCGTGAGCCGGTGGATGAGATCGCGCGACTGCTGAGGGGACAGTGCCTGTTCCTTCACCTTACGGAAGAGCCTTCGGAAGTGCTCCAGTTGGGCCTCCGAGTCCACGAAGGCCGTGCCGTGGGGAGCGTCGCGTACGACGGTGTCCAGCCGTGGGACCGATCCGCCCAGGTGCACCATGGTGCTTCCAGCTCCGGCGAAGTCGTCCAGCGCGAGGGGGACGACCCGCACCGTGACGTGGTCGGCCTCGGACACCTCCAGGATGCGGCCGAGCTGGGACCGGGAGGCTGCCCGCCCGGCCACCCTGATCCGCAGCGCCGCTTCATGGATCACGGTCTCGTACGGGATGGGGTCGGCGCCCTCGATGACGACCCTCCGCTTCATTCGATGTGCAACCCGGAGATCCACCTCGCTGTCCGGGAACTCGGGGTTCATGTAGGCGAAGAGGGCTCGGGCGTAGTTCTCGGTCTGGAGAAGTCCGGGCACGTGGATCACCGCCACGTCGTTGCGGAACCTCGCGTGATGGTCCAGCTCGGCGAGATCCTGGTAGGCGGCGGGCAGCGTGCCCCGGTACTCCTCCCACCACCCACGGGTTCTGTCGGTCGCCATGTCGGCGAGCGCTTCGATCAACTCGGCGTCGGAGCAGGTGTAGTTGGCGGCGAGCCGCCGGACCCGCTGCTCACTCACGCCCGCGATACCGGACTCGATCTGGCTCATCTGGACGGAGTTCGTCCCCAGCAGGCCGGCTGCCTCGGTTGCCTTGAGTCCGGCGGCCTCGCGCAGCCTGCGTAGTTCGGTGCCCAGGCGTACCTGGCGTGCTGTGGGGTGCCGTCGTGCTGGCACAGCGCCCTTCTTTCCTCAACGGCCCTGGTGAGGTGACTCGTTCGGGGTCACGTTACGCGACCTGCTTGCAGCGAATGAAATTTATGCCCTACCGTCAGTGACGTACCGCACACGCAGCGGAAGTGCACCGCGTTTACGCGGCGTTGCCACCCTGCGCGCGAAATCCACCTCCACCGGAGTTGATGACGCATGCCCGAAACCTGGGACTACACCCTCCACATCCCCAACGACCCCAGAGCCGTCACGGTGTGCCGCCGCACCCTGCGCCTGATCCTCACCCTGCACGGCCTGATCGGACTGGTGGACACCGCCGAACTGCTGGCGGCAGAGCTGGTGTCGAACGCGGTACGGCACACCAAGGGCCCCGCCGCGCTCAGGGTCCGCCGCACCCCGGAGGGCGTCGTGTGGATCGGGGCGTGGGACACGGACCCGGCGCCGCCCGACCCTCCGTTGCCGCTGGAGGAGGTGGGGGAGTCGGAGGACGGGCGGGGTCTGGGGCTGGTGTCGGCCTGCGCGCAGGTGTGGGGGTGGCAGCCGTCGGCACGGTTCGGGGACCGGGGGAAGTACGTGTGGTGCGAACTCGCGGCGGCCTAGCCAGTTGATCACGGCAGGCGGCAACGCCCGGACCCTCTGGGTCCGGGCGTGACCGCCGCGTCTATCTCACCTCACGGCAGCGCATGTACATGCGCCCCCACCGAGTTCGACCAGGCGTTGCCCGATGCCGCGTCCCAGTTCGTGGACCAGGTCATGGCGCCCCGGAGGTCGGGGTACGTCTTGGACGGTTTGAAGGAGCCGCAGTTCGTGCCGGCCGTCAGGCAGTCGAGGGCGTTGTTCACCACGGTCGGTGACACGTAGCCGCTGCCCGCCGCGCTCGTCGAGGCGGGCAGGCCGAGGCCCACCTGGGACGGGGAGAGGCCGCCCTGGAGCTGGATGCAGGCGAGGGCGGTGAGGAAGTCCACCGAGCCCTGGCTGTAGACCTTGCCGTCGCAGCCCAGCATGGAACCGCTGTTGTAGTACTGCATGTTGACGACCGTCAGGATGTCCTTCACGTTGAGGGCCGTCTGGAAGTACGCGTTCGACGTCGACTGCATGTCGATCGTCTGCGGGGCCATCGTGAGGACGAGGGACGAGCCGGCCTTGGCGGACAGGGCGCGCAGCGCCTGTGTCATGTACGTCGCGTCGAGGCCGTTCTCCAGGTCGATGTCGACGCCGTCGAAGCCGTACGTCTGCATCAGCGCATAGACGGAGTTCGCGAAGTTCGTCGCCGACGTCGAGTCGCTGATCGACACCGTGCCGTTCTGGCCGCCGATCGAGATGACGACCTTCTTGCCCGCCGCCTGCTTCGCCTTGATGTCCGCCTTGAACTGGTCGACCGTGTAGCCGCCGAGGCCGGCCGAGTCGAGGTTGAAGGTCACCGCGCCCGGTGTCGTCGTCGCGTCGGCGAAGGCCACCGCGACGATGTCATAGGAGGAGGGGACGTCGGACAGCTTCTGGACGGTCGCGCCGTTGTTGAAGTTCTGCCAGTAGCCGGTCACCGCGTGCTTCGGCAGCACGCCCCCGCCCCCTCCGCCGCTCGATCCGGAGGCCGTCGTCGCCGTCACCGACGCCGACTTCGCCGACTCGCCCGCCGCGTTCGTCGCCGTCACCTGGAAGCCGTACGACGTGGCGGCGGTCAGCCCCGTCAGCGTTGCCGACGTGCCCGTCACCGTCGTCGCCTTCGTGCCGTCCTGGTAGACGTTGTAGCCCGTCGCGCCCGACACCGGGGTCCAGGAGAGGGTGGCCGAGGAGGACGTGGTGGACGAGACCGTGAGGCCGGTCGGGGTCGCCGGGACCGTGGGGGGCGGGGTGCCGCCGCCCCCGCCGCCGTCGGGGCCGTAGACCGAGACGTCGTCGGCGTAGTAGGCCGCCTGGCCGTACCACCCGTGCGTGTAGACCGTGACCGAGGTCGTTGACGCGCCCGTGGTGAAGGTCGTTGACAGCTGTTTCCAGGTGCTCGTGTCGGGGGTCCAGGTCGAGACGTCCGTCGTGCCCGTGCCCGTCACGCCCAGGTAGGAGTAGCCGCCCTGCACCCACGCGCTCAGCGTGTACGTCGAGTTGGGCGCGACCGCGACGGCCTGGGTGCACTGGGCGTCGTCCTGGCCGGCCGGGGTCGCCTTCAGGGCCGACGAGCCGCTGTGGACCGGGGAGGAGACGGTCGTACCGCTGCCCGCCGTGCACGTCCAGCCGCTCAGGCCCGACTCGAAGCCCGCGTTCGTCGCGTTGTTGACGTCCGCCGCGGCCGCCGGGGCCGCGGTCGCCGTGAGGCCCGCGACCGACAGGGCCAGGGTCGCGACGGCCGAGCACAGCAGGGTCAGGCGTCGTCTGCCGTATCCGGATCCGGGTATGCCTGTGTCTGGTGCAGCACGCTCCACTGGGGCCTCCGGGAGGGGAGATGGGGGAGATGGGGAGATGAGGGAAGTGGGGAGGGATGGTTGCCGGCGCTGGGCTGACAATTTGGTCCAGACCAATTCGGGTGTCAAGAGGTCCAGACCAAAATGGATTTCGGGGCCGCGCTCAACCTGTCCTGTTTTGGCGGGACTTGCGCGGTCCTTGTGCCAAGAGAGTTCCACGCGAGCTTCACAAACGCTGTTCTCCGGCCATACGGCCGTGGATACAGTGCTCAGGTAGTCACGCAGTGAAGTCGTCCCGGCGTCACGGGAGTGGCTCCGGACGGCCGGCGGGTGTGAAGAGCGGGGAGCTGCGCGTGCCAACTGCCATCGCCGTGACCAGTGCCGACATGGCGCTGCCGGCCCAGGACGAACGGACCGTGCCCGCCGTCGTGCTGAGCGGTATCGATCAGAAGCCGCTGGAGCAGGCGGTCGTGGAACTCCACGCCCTGATCGAGCAGTACGGGTACCTGGTCGTCGTCTGTTCCCGCGCTACGCCCGCGACCGTCATGCAGCGGCTGCACACCCTGCGCTCGCTGCTGGAGAGCGACCGTGTCGCCTTCCTCCGGCCCGGACTGCCCCCGCTCGGCATCGCCGTGCTCGCCCGGCAGCTGCGCCAGCTCGCCTCCTGCGATCTGAGCCCGGGGATCCTCGCCTCCGCCGGGCGGCTGCTCACCCACTACCTCCACGCCGGGGCGGTGCTGGGCTCGGTCGCGCGCCTGGACAGGGTGCCGGTGGGGCTCAAGGCCCATGCCAGATCCTGGGTGCCGGGCAGCCAGTTCGCCGTGCTGGCCCACCCCGAGCCGCAGCTCGTCAGGATCGCGCCCGGCGCCGCGCTCAAGGGGCCCGAGTTCAGCACCTGGATGCTCGTCGCCAAGGGGCGGTTGGAGAGCGAGTGGGTCGGCGGACTCGGCGGGCAGTGGAGCGTGCACGGTCTGCGCGAGGTCCCGCTGCCCGCCGAGTCCCGGGACTGGTGGGGCACCGGCCGGGTGATCGAGTTCTGCGGCCACCTCGCCGATCTGTCGGTCCTCTACCAACTGGTCACCTCCGTACGGCAGACCAGCTGTCACTGGTGCGGCCTGGACGTCATCGGTGACCTGTGCGTCTTCTGCTCCGCCACCCCGCCCGCCCACGAACCCGCCGCACCCCGCGCCCTGGAACAGCGCTCGCCCGCCTGACCAGACAACGCAAGACCAGTACGTCCCCGTCCCGCCGGCCGATTCCCCCAATGAGGTTGCACGGTTCATGAACTCCCGTCAGCGCCGCGGCGTGATACTGCTGATCCTGTCGGTCCTGTGCGCTCTCGGCGCGTTCGCCGGCGTGCTCTCCGTCGTCCACAACGTCGACTCCAAGGTCGGGCCCGAGGTCAGCGCCTACCGGGTCAGGTCCGACGTGAAGCCGTACACCGCCCTGGACACCGGCCAGTTCGAGAAGATCGAGATGCCGAAGCGGTGGCTGTCCGGCAACGCCGTCACCGACCTGCGGCAGATCCAGGGCAAGATCGCCGTCACCACGCTGCGCGCCGGGTCGCTCCTCCAGACCGACATGATCGTCGACCAGCCCGCCCTCCAGCCCGGACAGCAGGAGGTCGCCATCATGATCGACGCGGCGACCGGCGTCGCGGGGAAGATCACTCCGGGGTCCCGGGTGAACGTGTACGCCACCTTCGCCGGGAAGAACAACGGCGATCCCGACCAGTCGAAGATCATCGTCACCAATGCCCGGGTCCTCGACGTCGGCCGCATCACCGCCCTCGACGACTCCACCAAGAACCAGCCCCAGAGCCAGAGTCAGAGCCAGCTCAGCGAGGCCGTCCCGATCACCTTCGCGCTGTCCACCCTCGACGCCCAGCGCATCACCTACGCCGAGTCCTTCGCCCAGCGCGTGCGGCTCGCCCTGGTGGCCCCCGGCAGCGAGACCAGCGTTCCGGACAAGGACCGCACGTACCAACTCGCGACGGACAAGTGAGAGGCGGCCCGCATGCCCACCAGGATCCTCCCGGCCGGTGCGGACCCCGACGCCGTCCGCTCCCTCGTCACCCTCCTCAGCCAGCTCCCCGACGCCGAACCGCAGCCGCCCGTCGTCGACTCCACCCAGCTCCTCGACACCCTCGCCCGGCTCGCCGCCGAGTCCGTGGAGGAGCTGCCGGAGGTCGTCGTCGTCCATGAACGGGTCGGCCCGGTGCCGGCCCTCGACCTGATCCGCGAGGTCGCGCTCCGCTTCCCGGCCGTCGGGGTCATCCTCGTCACCACCGACGCGGGCCCCGGGCTGTTCGCCGCCGCCATGGACGCCGGCGCCCGCGGCCTGGTCGCGCTCCCGCTGTCGTACGAGGAACTCGCCGGCCGCGTCCAGGCCGTCGCCCAGTGGTCGACCGGGGTACGGCGCCATCTCGGCCACGGCACCGACGTGCTGGGCGGCGTCGGCGGCACGGTCGTCACGGTCAGCGGCGCCAAGGGGGGAGTGGGCACGACGCTGGCCGCCATCCAGCTCGCCCTCGCCGCGCAGGCCTCCGGCCGGCCCACCGCCCTGGTCGACCTGGACCTGCAGACCGGGGACATCGCCTCCTACCTGGACATCCAGTTCCGCCGGTCCGTCGCCGACCTCGCCTCGATCACCGACATCTCGCCCCGCGTCCTCGCCGACGCCGTCTTCCGCCACGACACCGGGCTCGCCCTGCTCCTCGCCCCCGCCGAGGGAGAGCGCGGCGAGGAGGTCGGCGACCGCGCCGCCCGGCAGATCGTCCGCGCCCTGCGCTCCCGCTACGAGGTCGTCGTCGTCGACTGCGGGGCCCAGCTGAGCGGCGCGGGCGCGGCGGCCGTGGAGATGGCGGACACCGCGCTGCTGGTCACGACCCCGGACGTGATCGCCGTACGCGCGGCCAAGCGGACCGTACGGATGTGGGACCGGCTCCAGATCCGCAAGGCCGAGGAGACGACGACCGTCGTCAACCGGCTGGCGCGCAGCTCGGAGATCCAGCCCGCGCTCGTCCGGCGCATCACGGGCACGGCGCTCGCGCGCACCGCCGTACCCGCCAATTTCAGGGAACTTCAGGCCGTCGTGGACGCGGGGCGGGTCCATGAACTCGACAGCAGGAGCACCGTGAAGCAGGCGCTGTGGGCGCTCGCCGCAGAGCTGGGCCTCGTGAAGGCGGCGGCCGAGGGGGCCCACCGGGGCGGCGGACGGGGCGCGGTGGGATTCCGGCGGCGGAAGGAGTGAGCGGGTGATGAGAAGACCCGGTGGGGACCGGGGGCAGGTCAGCATCGAGTTCCTCGGGATGACGCCGCTCATCGTGCTGACCCTGGTGCTCGTGTGGCAGGCCGTACTCGTGGGGTACACCTTCGTGCTCGCCGGGAATGCTGCGGACGAGGCGGTACGGGCGGGTACGGCGGCGGCGCCGGGCGGCGCGCGGCAGGCGGCCTGCTCGGCGGCGGGGCTGAAGGACCTGTCGGCGGCGTGGAGGGGGAGTGCCGGCGTGACGTGTGACGGGAGCGGCTATGTGACGGCCGACGTCAGGCTGCACGTCCCCGTCCTCTTCCCCGGCCTGATCGACTTCCCGGCCACGGTGACCGGCCACGCCGGCGCCGTGGAGGAGGTGAAGCACTGAGATGCCGTACCGCCGTCGCCTCCGTGGCCGGGACAGCGGCCAAGTGGCCATCGAGTACCTGGGGTTCATCCCCGTCCTGCTGATCGTCGCGCTGGCCGGGATCCAGATCGGCGTCGTCGCCTACGCCGCCGAGCAGGCCGGTACGGCGGCCCGGGCCGGGGCGCGGGCCGCCTCCCTGCGGCAGGACGCCCAGCAGGCCTGCGCCGGAGCCGTCAGCGGCGGCATCACGGTGAGCTGCTCGTCCGGCGCCGGCGGCGACTCCGTGACCGTCACGGCCACCGTCCGCATCCCGAAGATCGTCTGGGACTTCGGCGACGCCACCAAGACCGCCACCATGCCCCTCGACCACTGACCCGGGAGAAGCGATTCCATGAGCCTGCGGGCACGCATCGGCACTCCGGAGGAGCACGGCAGCCGGGGCGAGGACGGCCATCTGGTCGCCTCCTACCGGGCCAAGCTGCTGGAGGAGATCGACCTCGCGGAGATGAGCTCGCTCGCGGCGGCCGAACGCCGGGCGCGGCTGGAGCGCGTGCTCGGACACATCATCAGCCGCGAGGGCCCGGTGCTGTCGACGGCCGAGCGCGCTCAGCTGATCCGCCGGGTGGTGGACGAGGCGCTCGGCCTCGGCATCCTGGAGCCGCTGCTGGAGGACGCGTCGATCACCGAGATCATGGTGAACGGCCCCGACGCGATCTTCGTCGAGCGCGGGGGCCGCGTCGAGCAGCTGCCGCTGCGGTTCGTCTCCGCCGACCAGCTGATGCAGACCATCGAGCGGATCGTGTCCACGGTGAACAGAAGGGTCGACGAGTCGAACCCGATGGTGGACGCCCGCCTGCCCTCCGGCGAGCGCGTGAACGTCATCATCCCGCCGCTGTCCCTGACCGGCCCGATCCTCACCATCCGCCGCTTCCCGCGCTCCTTCACCCTCCAGGAGCTGATCTCCTTCGGCTCGCTGGACGAGCACATGGTGTATCTGCTGGCGGGGCTGGTGCAGGCGAAGTTCAACATCATCGTCTCGGGCGCCACCGGCACCGGCAAGACGACCCTGCTCAACGCCCTGTCCGGGCTCATCCCCTCCCACGAGCGGATCATCACCATCGAGGACTCCGCCGAACTCCAGCTCCAGCAGACGCACGTGGTCCGGCTGGAGTCCCGCCCGCCGAACGTCGAGGGCAAGGGCCAGGTCACCATCCGCGACCTCGTCCGCAACTCCCTCCGGATGCGCCCCGACCGGATCGTGGTCGGCGAGGTCCGCGGCGGCGAGTCCCTGGACATGCTCCAGGCGATGTCCACCGGCCACGACGGCTCGCTCGCGACCGTGCACGCCAACAGCGCCGAGGACGCGCTGACCCGCCTGCAGACCCTCGCCTCCATGTCCGACGTCGAGGTCCCCTTCGTCGCGCTGCACGACCAGATCAACAGCGCCGTCGACGTCATCGTCCAGCTCACCCGGTTCGGCGACGGCGCCCGCCGCGTCACCGAGATCGCCCTGCTCGACAGCCACGGCGGGGAGCCGTACCGGCTGGCGACGGTCGCCCGCTTCGACGCCCAGCCGATGACGGCCGACGGCCGGGTGTACGGCAGCTTCCAGTACTTCCCCCTCCCGCGCCGCGCCGCCGACCGCCTCTACATGGCGGGCCAGCCCCTCCCGCAGGCCTTCGGCGTGGCCCACACGGCGGCCCAGCTCACCACCCGAGAAGCCAGGTAGGACCAGGACCATGGAACTGCACACCCTCGTCCAGCTCACCACCGGTGTGACGCTGCTGGCCTGCGCCCTGGCGGTGGCCGGGCTGTACGCCTACGCCGCGGGCCGGGCCCAGCGCGCCGCCCTCGTGGACCGGCTCACCCACGCCGGTCCGGAGTCGGCAGGCGGCCGCCGGCGCCGCTTCCGCGACGTGGACCGGCGACTGCGCCGTACCCGCTTCGGCCGCTGGCTGGAACGGCGGCTCGCCGCCACCGGACTGGACGTCACCCCGGGCGAGTTCTTCGTCTGCATGCTCGCCGTGGTCGCCGCGCTCTGGCTGATCGGCCAGGCCACCCTGGCCCCCTTCTTCGGGCCGCTGGCCGGCCTGCTCGGCATCGGTGCGGCCGTGCAGTTCCTCAACTGGCAGCGCCAGAAACGCATCGAGCGCTTCATCGGCCAACTCCCGGAACTGGCCCGCATCCTGGCCAACGCCACCCAGGCCGGCCTCGCCCTGCGCACCGCGATCGGCATGGCGGCCGAGGAGCTGGAGGCCCCGGCGGGCGAGGAACTGGCCAAGGTCTCCGACCAGTTGGCGATCGGCCAGTCCCTGGACGACGCGCTGGGCGAACTGGCCGACCGGCTGCCGTCCCGTGAACTGGTCGTCCTGGTCACGACCCTCGTCCTCTCGAACCGGGCCGGTGGCCAGGTGGTCGGCGCCCTGCGCAACCTGACCGAGACGCTGGAGGAGCGCAAGGAGACGAGACGCGAGATCCGCACCCAGCTCTCCCAGGTGACCATGACGTCGTACGCCGTGCCCGTCCTCGGCGTCGGCGCGCTGTTCCTGATGAACGGCGTCAAGGCCGGCGCGCTGGACCGCATGACCGGCTCACCGGTCGGCCAGGCCTGCGTGGTCGTCGCCTTCGCGATGTACGCCGTCGGCTTCGTCCTCATCCGGCGCCTGAGCCGGATCGACGTGTGAGGGGGCGGACGATCCGATGGTGGGTCCGATGACGGGAATCCTGCTCGCGCTGCTGATGGGCCTCGGCGTCTGGGGCGTCTTCGCCGGTCTGCGCATGTACCGCGCGGACGCCAAGCTCCCCGGCGACCTCGCCGTCGCCCTGGAGGTCGGTGCCACCCGCACCGGCGCGGTCGGCTCGGTCATCGACCGCATGGGCATGCGCTACGCCCCCGCCGTGCTGCGCCTGATGGGCCCGCGCCTGGTCGCCCGCTACCGCCGCAAGATCGACCTCGCGGGCAACCCCGGCGGCCTGACGATAGACCGCTACGCGGCCCGGCGGGCGGTCTACGGCGCGCTCGGCCTCGTCGGCTTCCTGGTCTTCCTCCTGCGCGGCCAGTGGTTCGTCGCCGTACTGCTGCTGCTCTTCGGCGCGTTCTGGACGGAGGTCGGCATCTGGTCGGCGATCCGGGTCCGCAAGGACGTCATCGAGCGCACCCTGCCCGACTTCCTCGACGTGCTCGCGGTCGTGGTCAGCGCCGGACTCGGCTTCCGTCAGGCCCTGGACCGGGTGGCCGCCCACTACGAGGGTCCCTGGGCCGACGAACTGCGCATCACCCTGCGCCAGATGGACCTCGGCATGAGCCGCCGCCAGGCCTTCGCGGAGCTGCGGCGGCGCAACGACTCCGAGCAGGTGGCGATGTTCGTGACGGCACTCCAGCAGGGCGAGGAGCTGGGCGCGCCGATCGTCGACACGCTCGTCTCCCTGGCGAAGGACATGCGCCGCACCGACGCCCAGAACGCCCGCCGCAAGGCCGCCCGCGCGGTGCCGAAGGCCACGCTGATGATCACCACGTTCATGGTCCCGGCCACGATGCTCCTGCTGGGCGCCGGCCTGATCCTGGGCTCCGGCGTGGACTTCGGCTCGCTCACGGGGAAGTGAGACGGAGATGACGGTGGCCGGGGCGACGGAGCGGAGCGGGGGGCCGACGGGCGCGTGGCCGAGGGGGGCCGACGGCCCGTTCGGAGTGCGGCTGAGGCGGATCGGGGGGCGGCTGACCGGGATCGGCGGCTGGTTCGTACGTCGGCCGAAAGCGGCGGCCGGTGCGGCAGCCGAGGCCGGTACGACGGCACGGCAGACCGAACCCTCCGAGAAGATCCAGGTCAGCGCGCTCCAGGCGCTGTGCCGGCAGGTCTTCGGGTTCCGGCTGGCGATGATCGCCCTGGCGGCACCGGCGGCCCTGCTCCACGCGGCCCCGGGGCTGGGCGTCCGCCTGGTCGGCGTGGCCGTGGTCGTCACCTTCATGGTGTCCTACGTCCTCTTCCGCGACTGGGAACGCTTCGGCCCCCTCCTGCTGCGCCACCCCAGCCTCCTCGCCGCCGACACCCTCCTCGGCTCGCTCCTCCTCGTCTCGGCCGGCCCGGACACGACGCTGGCCTACGTCAGCGTGTGCACCCCGCTGCTGGCCGGGCTGGTGTACAGCTGGCGCGGCGCGGCCTGCTTCGCCTCTCTGCAGGGCCTGATCCTGCTGCTGGTCCACGCCACGTTGAAGGCCGACCGGCACGCACCGGTGGCCGAGGCCCTGCTCCTGCCCGGCCTGTGCGTCATCTCCGGCGCCATGGGCTCGACCCTGCGGGGCCTGATGCTCCGCTTCGGCGCCGCGACCCAGGCCCTGACGACGACCCAGGCACGCCTCGCGGCGGCGGAGGCGGTGAGCGCCGAGCGCGCCCGGCTGGCCCGCGAGATGCACGACTCCGTGGCCAAGACCCTGTACGGCGTGGCCCTGGCGGCCGACGGCCTGGCCGCCACCGCCTCGGCCGAGTCGCCCGACCCGGTCCGCGTCAGGTCCGAGGCCGACCTGGTGTCCCGCTCGGCGCGCAGGGCGGCGGCGGAGTCGAGAGAACTGCTGCGGGATCTGCGCCAGGAGGCGGCGCCCGAGAGCCGCGACGAGGCACCGCTGTGGCCCGAACTGCGGTCGTACGCCCACGACTTCACGGCCCGCACGGGCCTACCGGTGACGTGCGCACTCCCGCCCCCGGAGGCCCCGCCCCTGCCGCTGCCCTCCCCCCTGGCCCGCCACCTGCTGTCCATCACGGCGGAGGCGCTGGAGAACGTCCAGCGGCACGCGTCCGCGACCCACGTCGAGGTGCGGGCAGGGATCCACGGCCACCTGCTGCGCCTGTCGGTCCACGACGACGGCACCGGCCTGCCGCCGGACACGACCCTGGACCGGCTCCGGGCGTCCGGCCACTTCGGTCTGCTCGGCATGGTCGAGCGGGCGGCCCAGGCGGGCGCCCGGATCCGGATCGGCCGGGGCGACCGGGAACGGGGCACGGAGGTACGCGTCGAACTTCCCCTGCCGATCGTGGCCGGGCCCGAGAGGAGGCACCGATGAACCCCTTCCCGCCGCGCACGGACGCCGCACCGCCGCTGCGGCTGCTGGTGGCCGACGACAACCCCGTGGTCCGGGCGGGCCTGACGGCTCTGCTGTCCGGGCGGGCGGACACCACGGTGGTGGCGGAGGCGACGGACGGCCGCGAGGCTTACGAAGCCGCGCTGCGGCACCGCCCGGACGTCATCCTCCTCGACGTCCGGATGCCGGGGGTCGACGGAATCTCGGCATTGCCGCACCTGGTGCGACTGGCCCCCGTCATGATGCTCACGTACAGCCACGAGACGGAGACCGTGCGGGAGGCGTTGCGGCTGGGGGCGGGGGGCTATCTGGTGCACGGCGAGTTCACCACGGAGCAGCTGGTGCGGGCCGTACGGGATGTGCGCGAGGGCCGGCCGCATGTGACGCCGGGGGCGGCGAAGGCGTTGCTGGAAGGGATCAAGTCAAGTGCATCTGCATACACCGACCCTCAACTTCCCCCTATTTTACAGGAAAGCTCAACCAAACGTCTTTCGCATATGCAACCATCCATGGGACAGTCGTCCCGGTCCCGGTACCGGCTGAGTACGAGGGAGGCGGAGATCATGGACCTCATCGCGTCCGGCATGACCAACCAGCAGATCGCCGCCGCCTGCTTCATCAGCGAGAAGACGGTCAAGAACCACATCAACCGCATCTTCGCCAAGCTCCAGACCACCACCAGATCCCAGGCCGCGGCGAAGTGGCTGGGGGTGGCGTGACATGGGGGAGTGGGCCTGGAGTTGGGCCCAGGGGCCCTGTGGCCACCGCCACGTCCGGCCGTACGGTGCCCGGATCGGAGGCGAAGCTGGAGGGGAAAACCGTGAGCAAATGGTTCAACACCACCGTCGCGTACCTGCAGACCCGCGCCGCCCGCAGCGACCGGGGCCAGACCGCGGTGGAGTACCTCGGCATCATCGCGGTGGTCGTGGCGATCGTGCTGGCGATCACGGGTACGAGCATCGGGCAGACGATCTTCGATGCGATCCGGACCAAGATCGCCCAGGTCACCGGCGGCTGATCTCTCCGCGCAACGACGCAGGGCAGGCCTTCCCCATCTACATCACGGTGGTGGCAGGCCTGCTCTTTCTCGCTCTGGCCTATCTCGCCGTCGGCCAGGCCTCCGTGAACAGGAGCGGAGCACAGACGGCCGCTGACGCGGCAGCCCTCGCCGCTGCGCAGAACACACGCGACCAGCTCGCAGGCGCCTGGGTGAAGGTCCTGCTCGACCCGACGAAGTGGCAGGACATCCTCGACGGCAGGGCGGGGATCGATGACCCAGGCGCTCCGTGCGGGCGGGCCCAGGTCCTCGCCGCGCAGAACGACGCCCGGCTGAGCGCCTGTTCCTCCCCGGAACTGCTGAAGTACCGGGCCGACGTGGAGACGAACAAGTCCGTCGGCCATTCCGTCGTACCCGGGACGGAGAACGTCAGGTCGTCGGCGCATGCCGTCGCCGAGATGGAACCCCTCTGCACGTTCAAGCTTCCCGGCGCGGGTGCCAAGGGCGCCGCTCTGCCCGAACTCACCTGCAAGGACAAGGTCTGGCAGCCCAAGCCGGACGATCCGGCGGGGCTCCCGAAGCCCGAAGACCTCTTCGACGTCCACCTGGCCGGCTGAGCCGACCGGGCCGTGCGAGCCGACCGACAAGCGAACGATGAATGACGAAGGAAGCGGAGCGATGAGCATTCGGTTCACTGCGAAGGCCCGCAGGGGGGTGGTCGCGTGGGCTCTCGCGGCCGGTCTGGCCGTCGGCGTGACGGGTTGTGGCGGCAGCGGTGGCGATGACGGCAAGAAGCCGCACAGCTCGCCGTCCGCCTCCAAGACGGGTGACTCCGGCCCGAGCCCCCAGGAGGGCCAGTCGGACCAGCCGCTCGCCGAACTGAGGGGGTCGGGCGGCCTGCTGCTCCAGATCACGTCCGCGCAACGTGATTCCGGTGGCTTCGTCACGGTGAACGGCAACCTGAAGAACGACGCGGCCAAGGAGCTGCTCATCCCGGCCGCCCTCAGCGGCAACGAAACCGAGATCACCAAGAACGGCCCGTCCCTGGGCGGTGCCACCCTCGTCGACTCCAAGGGCAGGAAGCGCTACTACGTACTCCGCGACACGGAAGGCCGTCCGCTCACCACGACCGGCCTGGGCACGCTGCAAGGAGGCCAGGCCCTGCCGGTGTTCATGCAATTTCCCTCGCCGCCCACGGACACCACCGAAGTGACCCTCCAGCTGCCGACGTTCACCTCCGCCAGCATCAAGATCTCCGGGTGAGGCACCAGTGACCCCCACCCGTCTCGCGCTCACCCTCACCGCCGCCACGCTGCTGCTCACCGCCACCCCGGCCCGGGCCGACGGCACCGACCCCAGCCAGCCCCCCGACACCGCGCCGTCCGCCGCGGCCCCGGTGAAGATCGACCCCACCTCGCCGAACCTGAAGCTCCCCGAGGGCGCCACCCTGGCCGCGCCCAAGGTGCTGGACATCAAGTCGGTCGTGGAGGAGCAGAGCGGGGACGAACGCCGCGAGGACACCAACGCGGACGTCACCTTCGCACTGCAGGCCGAGGTCCTGTTCAGCAAGGACAGCGCCAAGCTCAGCGACGACGCGAAGTCCCGCATCACCACCATCGCCGACGAGATCAAGAAGCAGAACGCGACCCGGATCCGCGTCTTCGGCTTCACCGACAACCTCGGCTCCGCCGCCCACGGCGACGTCCTGTCCCGCCAGCGCGCCAACGCCGTCCAGGCCGTCCTGGACCAGGACCTGAACGACCCGAACATCACTTTCGAGGTCCGCGGCTACGGCGAGCAGTACCCGATCGCCGACAACTCCACGGAGGAGGGGCGGAGGAAGAACCGGCGGGTGGAGGTGTCGTTCCCGCGCACCCAGGGCTAGAACTGCTCACCCACCTCGTACCGACCCACTGTCAACGCCCCCTGGTTCCACGCTCACCCGCACCCCCGCCCTCACCCCCCACCCCGCCATCGTCCCCGCCTCCGCCTCCAGCACGTGGCGGGACCGCAGGCGGGGTCGGCCCAGGCGGCCGGGGGGCATGGTGCGGACGGCGAGGACGGTCAGGCGGCGGTCCAGGTAGGCGACGTCGATCGGGATGCGCATGCCGAACGTGTGCACTCCGCTCGCCGGGGTCAGCAGCATCGCCCCGTCGATCGCGTCCCGGCCCAGCAGGCCCTTCGTGCGGGCCCGGTAGGAGGCCGCGATCTCCAGGGGGACGGACGTACCGGGTCCGGCGGCGTCCGTGCCCACGACCAGCCTGCCCCGCCCGTCCCGCCAGCGCCGTCGGCTCATCCGCTCGCCCGCCCCTCCCGCTCGACACTCCTGATCCGTAAACACGTTGCCGTTCCCCTTCCTCCCCCGTTAGGAAGGCCGGCATGACTGAACTCGGCGCCGTCTTCCGTCCCCAGCTTCCTCCCGAGCGGCTGCGGGCCGTCGTCCGGGCCGCCGACGAGGCGGGGCTCGACGAACTGTGGCTGTGGGAGGACTGTTTCCGGGAGGGCGGGATCTCGACCGCCGCCGCGGCGCTCGCCTGGAGCGAGCGGGTGCGGGTCGGGGTCGGACTGCTGCCCGTCCCGCTGCGGAACGTGGCCCTCACCGCGATGGAGGCCGCCTCCCTGCACCGTATGTTCCCCGGCCGCGCCACCCTCGTCGTCGGGCACGGCGTACAGGACTGGATGGGCCAGGTCGGCGCCCGCCCCGCCTCGCCGCTCACCCTCCTCGGCGAGCATCTCGACGCCCTGCGCGCGCTCCTCGCCGGCGAACGGCTCACCGTGCGGGGGCGGTACGTGTCCCTCGACGACGTCGCCCTCGACTGGCCGCCGACGTCGGCGGTACCCGTCCTCGCCGGCGCCACCGGGCCGCGCACCCTCCGCCTCTCCGGCGCCAGGGCCGACGGCGCCGTCCTCACCGCCGCCACCCCGCCGGACGGCGTACGGCAGGCGCGGCGGCTCATCGAGGAGGGGCAGCGGGAGGCCGGGCGGGCCGGTGAACCGCACCGGGTCGTCGCCTACCTGCTGACCGCCACGGGCGCCGACGCCGAGGCCCGGCTGCGGGCCGAACTCGCGGCCGAGGGGCTGGAGTCGGTGCCGGACCTCGGGGTCGCCGGTGACGCGGCCACCGTGGCCGAGGCCGTACGGCGGCTCGCCGAGGCCGGTGCCGGCACCGTCGTGCTCCAGCCGACCGGCGACGAACCCGACCCGGAGCGCTTCGTCCGGTTCACCGCCGAGGAGGTCCGGCCCCTGGTACGAACCGCCCCCCGGCCGTGAGCACCGACGTCCTCCCGGCCCCCTGGAGGCTCCCCTTCGCACCGGCCCGGGAAGCGCTGCGGGCCGGAAGCCGACCTGTCGGGGCCGTGCTGTACGACCCGGAGGGGAACGTCGTCGCCGTCGGGCGCAACCGCAGCCGGGCGGCCGTCGCCCCGCCGGGGCCCCGCCCGCGGGGCACGGCGAGAGGGACCGCTGTCCGGTGCGCTGCGGCCGCTCGCGCGGTTCGGCGGGCTGCTGACGGAGGTGTGGGAGGCGCGGTACCGGCCGGAGCGGGTGCCCGTGGCCGCCCCCGCCCGGCGGCTGCTGACCGCCGGGCTGCTCGACGCGCCGACCGCCGACGCGGCGTACGCCCTGGCCCGTCCGGAGACGGCCAATCCGGAGACGGCCGGCCCCCCATGACCGCCCGCCCGCATCCGCTCAGCCCGTCGTACCCCGGCGCGGCGGGTGGTCGCCCGTCGTGCCGTCGATCAGTTCCCGCAGGATGTCCATGTGCCCGGCGTGCCGTGCGGTCTCCTCGACCATGTGGACGAGCGTCCAGCGCAGGCTGACGGTGATGTCCCGCCAGGCCGGGCGGCCCTGCGTGGCCGGCGGCAGCTCCGTGATCACCACGTCGGCGGCGGCGCGGGCCCGGCCGTAGAAGGCGATGATCTGCTCCGTCGTCTCCTCGGGGGTGGTCCGCATGTCGTCGTACGGGTCGAACCACAACGGCTCGGCCCGTCCGCCGAACGTCTCCACGAACCAGCCGTACTCGACGGCGGCCAGATGCTTCACCAGGCCCAGCAGGTTCGTGCCGGTCGGTGTCATCGGCCGGCGCAGCTGCTCGTCGTCGAGGCCCTCCAGTTTCCACAGCACCGCGTCCCGGTGCCGGTCCAGGCTCGCGTGCAGTGTCTGCTTCTCGTCGGCGGAGTACGTCGGCGCAGGGGCCGTTCCGGAGGTCGTCATGGGCGCGGAAATTAGCAGGCCGTACCGACACCGGACTGCGATCATGCGGGTATGACCGCCATGCCGACACATCGTTCTTTCGAGGACCTCGTGGCCGAAGGGGCCGCCGTGCCGACCGAGGGCTGGGACTTCTCGTGGTTCGAGGGGCGAGCCACCGAGGAGCGGCCTTCGTGGGGGTACGCCGTGCTGGCGGGGGAGCGGCTGGCCCGGGCGGAGGCGGTGCTCGACATCCAGACCGGAGGCGGTGAGGTGCTGGACTTCGCGCTGGGCCGCGCCGAGCCGGCCCGGCCCGTGCTGGTCGCCGCCACGGAGGGCTGGCCGCCGAACGTCGCCAAGGCCACCGCGCTGCTGCGGCCGCGCGGCGCGGTGGTCGTCGCCGCCCCGGACGACGCGCCGCTGCCGTTCGCCGACGGGGCCTTCGACCTGGTGCTCAGCCGGCATCCGGTGCGCCCGTACTGGGACGAGATCGCCCGGGTGCTGCGCCCCGGCGGCGCGTATCTCGCCCAGCACGTCGGGCCGGCCAGCGTCTTCGAGCTCGTCGAGTACTTCCTCGGGCCGCTGCCCGCCGAGGTGCGCGCCGGCCGGGACCCCGAGCGGGAGCGGGCCGAGGCCGAGGCGGCCGGCCTGGACGTCGTCGGGCTGCGCGCGGAGAGGCTGCGGACGGAGTTCCACGACATCGCCGCCGTCGTCCACTTCCTGCGCAAGGTGGTGTGGATGGTCCCGGGCTTCACGGTGGCGGCGTACGAGCCCCAACTCCGCGCGCTGCACGAGCGCATCGGGCAAGAGGGGCCCTTCGTGGCGCACAGCACCCGGCATCTCTTCGATGCCCGCAAGCCAGTCCGCTGACGGTCCGAGGGACGCTCCGAGGACGGTACGCGGACGGGTGGGACAGACAGGGGAAACGGGGTGGAAACGGGCGTGGTTCAGGCGTGATTCACCCGGGGTTTCCTCATTGTTATGCGCTCGGGTTCACATCCGCCCCACACGTCACGTAAGTTCAGACCAAGGTAATTCGCGTGAGCAAAGCTGCGCGGCCGGTACCGCGCAGTGGAGGGGGCTGCGCGGTGCCGTGAGCCCGTCGGGTCTCCGTGTGGCGCCGTGGCGGAACCGTCAAGTCGTCGTTCGCGGGCCGGGTAGCCCGTCGGGGGGACCCGCGGGCAACTCACCGCAGAGTCCGCAAGATGGCTCAAACCTCATGAATTCTTCCGAATGCCTTCGTGGCCGACCGGTTTTCCCTGGGATTCCGCTGTGAACCAGCCATGAGCCACCCCTGAATCCAGGCTTCCGCGATCGTCGGGGCGTCGCCGGATGATTCCGGAGAGTAGTTGTTCCACGCCGATGCACCCACCATCCCTTACGAAGGGTTATGGTGGAAACCCCCCCTCGGGCCGGTCCGTCTCCCCCCCACGGACCGGCCCGTTTTTTCTGTCCGCACTCCGGAACCGCTCGGCACCGGGCCGACGTCCCCATCAGGGAGGGCGCGGGGCTGTGTCCTGCATGCGGCCCCGCCGCATGGGTGCGAAGAACCCACCGACCGCAGCCCACCGACCGCAGCCCACCGACCCGCGGTCCACCGACCGCGGTCCGCCGATCCACAGCCCACGACCCCCAGCCGACGACGAACCCGCACGAACCCCTCAGTCCCAAACCCCGGGCCGTGGCAAGCCCCGAGCACCGGTAGGCTCGACGCCTCAGGCGCCGCACGGCTCCGGCACCCACCTCTCCCGTCAATCCCCCGGAGGGCCACGTGAACCTGCGCGACACCCTGCGCAGCCTGCTCGTCAGGCTCTACGCACGCCGGGTGGAGGGCCACCTGGACCACGATCAGGTGCCCAAGCACATCGGCGTCATCATGGACGGCAACCGCCGCTGGGCGAAGGCGTCCGGCTCGACCACCGTCCACGGCCACCGGGCCGGCGCCGAGAAGATCGAGGAGTTCCTCGGCTGGTGCACCGAGACCGACGTCGAGGTCGTCACCCTCTGGCTGCTGTCCACGGACAACTTCGACCGGCCGCAGGACGAGCTCGTCCCCCTGCTCGGCATCATCGAGGGCGTCGTCCGCTCCCTCGCCGCCGACGGCCGCTGGCGGGTCCACCATGTGGGCGCGCTCGACCTGCTGCCGGGCGCAATGCAGCACACCCTGAAGGAGGCCGAGGAGGCCACCGCCCACGTCGACGGAATAGTGGTCAACGTGGCCATCGGCTACGGCGGCCGGCAGGAGATCGCCGACGCCGTGCGCTCCATGCTGCTCGACGCGCACGACCGGGGCGTGGCGATGGACGACCTCGCCGAGTCCGTCGACGTCGACATGATCGGACGTCACCTCTACACCAGCGCGCAGCCCGACCCGGACCTCGTCATCCGCACCAGCGGCGAGCAGCGGCTGTCCGGATTCATGCTCTGGCAGACCGCTCACTCGGAGTACTACTTCTGCGAGGTCTTCTGGCCGGCCTTCCGCAAGGTCGACTTCCTGCGCGCGCTGCGCGACTACGCCGCACGTCACCGCCGTTACGGCGGCTGACCTCCCGCCGCACGCCCCGTCGCCGCCCGGTGACGGGGCGTTGTCGTGCGCCCCGGTTCAGAAGGACGCCACCAGGAGTTCACCGGCGCGCTGTTGGCCGCATTTGCATGGCGGCGCATGTTCAAGGGCATAAGCCAGACAGGTTGACGCCCGAACCACGGGCGTCGGATCTCAGCGGGCGGCACGGGGCCGTCCGCCCGGGAGGCCCTTTGCACCAGCCCGACCGTGCGGTCACTGCACGGAAGCAGCCGCGGAGGGCCGGTCCTCGGCCCGCCGCGCGCGAGGGCCGGCGGCCGGCCTGGTCCCTGCCCGTCCTCCCGGACGGGGCTTTCCCGCCCTTGTCGGCGGGTTTTTCCCCACCCTCCCGGCCCAGTTTCCACCTCGTCGCTCCCCGACCTCATCCGAGGGGGTACGTCCTTCCGTGGTGACCAGCACAAAGCGCCACAAGCCAGACCGGCGCACCTATGTTCTCGACACCAGCGTCCTGCTGGCCGACCCGAACGCCCTGACCCGCTTCGACGAGCACGAGGTCGTGCTCCCGATCGTCGTGGTCACGGAGCTGGAGGCCAAGAGGCACCATCCTGAGCTCGGCTACTTCGCCCGGCAGGCCCTGCGCCTGCTGGACGACTACCGGGTGAAGAACGGCCGCCTCGACGCCCCCATCCCGATCGGGGAACTCGGCGGGACCGTACGGGTCGAGCTCAACCACTCGGACCCCAGCGTGCTGCCCAGCGGCTACCGCCTGGGGGACAACGACTCCCGCATCCTCGCGGTGGCCCGCAACCTACAGGCCGAGGGGTACGACGTCACCGTCGTGTCGAAGGACCTGCCGCTCCGGATCAAGGCCTCGTCCGTGGGCCTCCTCGCCGAGGAGTACCGCGCCGAACTCGCCATCACGGAGAACTCCGGCTGGACGGGGATGTCCGAACTCACCCTGCCGGGCGAGCAGGTGGACGTCCTCTTCGAGGAAGGGCACGTGTACGTCCCGGAGGCCGCCGACCTCCCGGTGCACACCGGCCTGACCATCCAGTCGGAGCGCGGCAAGGCGCTCGGCCGGGTCACCGCCGAGGGCAACGTCCGCCTGGTGCGCGGCGACCGCGAGGCGTTCGGCATCAAGGGCCGCAGCGCCGAGCAGCGCATCGCGCTCGACCTGCTGCTCGACCCGGACGTCGGCATCGTCTCGATGGGCGGCCGGGCCGGCACCGGCAAGTCGGCGCTGGCGCTGTGCGCGGGCCTGGAGGCGGTCCTGGAGCGCCGTCAGCACCAGAAGGTGATGGTCTTCCGGCCGCTGTACGCGGTCGGCGGCCAGGAGTTGGGCTATCTGCCCGGCACCGAGGCGGAGAAGATGAGCCCGTGGGCGCAGGCCGTCTTCGACACGCTGTCGGCGGTCACCAGCCGTGAGGTCATCGAGGAGGTCACCGCGCGCGGCATGCTGGAAGTGCTGCCGCTCACCCACATCCGGGGTCGCTCGCTGCACGACGCGTTCGTGATCGTCGACGAGGCGCAGTCGCTCGAACGGAACGTCCTGCTGACCGTTCTGTCCCGGATCGGCGCCAATTCACGGGTCGTTCTCACCCATGACGTGGCACAACGGGACAATCTGCGGGTCGGCCGCTACGACGGTGTCGTCGCCGTCGTGGAGAAGCTGAAGGGGCACCCGCTGTTCGCCCATGTCACGCTGACGCGGTCCGAGAGGTCCCAGATCGCGGCGCTTGTGACCGAAATGCTGGAGGAAGGTCACATCTGACCCGTACCGCAGCGCAGTTGACGCCGTCCGGCAAAGGCCAAGAGCCTAGCCGGGCGGCGTCCCGGCTTGTGGAGCTTTCCGGAAATCCCCTGGGCCAAACGGGATGTGAGCTTTCACACGCAACACAGAATTGCCACCCGGTGGCCGGTTACGGCAGAGTCTCAGTCCTGTCAGGCCCCGCATACGACACACCTGTACCCCCAGCGGTACAGCACCACAGAAGCATCACCAACTCCATAGAGCCCGTCGTATGCCGCCCGAGCACCACACGGCGCTCCCCCCGGGGGAGTTGCCCACCGGGCCCGCGCCTCCCGTGACCCCGCAGTTGGGAGGCCAGTGCCAGGGGCACGATTGCGTCCGCCAGGGTCACCGAAGCGGGCGATGCTGGAAGGAAACCGTGTGAGCCGGATTTCGGTCCGGGGATTCGCAGTGGCTTCGGCCACCGCGGTCACCGCCGTCGGAAGCGTCGTCGGAGTTGCGTCGGGCAGCGTCGCGCAGAACAACAACAACGACGCCGAGTCGACGGCTGCCGACACCACGCTCCTCGCGGACATACCCGCGGGTCAGCAGGCCCAGGTCCAGACCGCGTCCCTGACGCAGCAGGCCGACGCCCAGGCCATCGCCGCGGACGCGAGCGCCAAGAAGGACGCCGAGGCAGCGGCCCGCAAGGCAGCCGCCGACACCGCGTACGCGAAGAAGGCGGCCGCCGAGAAAGCCGCGGAGGAAGCCAAGCAGCGCACCGAGGCGAAGGCCGCGGCCAGCCGCAGCAGCGACCCCAGCCTCGGCGACGGCAGCTTCCCCGTGCAGTCCTCCTACACGGTCGCGCAGGTCCAGGCCATCGCCCGGCAGATCGTGCCGGCCGGCCAGTACCAGTGCTTCAGCAACATCGTGACCCGCGAGTCCACCTGGAACTACCAGGCGGTCAACGCCGCCTCCGGCGCCTACGGTCTGGTGCAGGCCCTGCCCGCCGGCAAGATGGCGTCCGCGGGCGCCGACTGGCGGACCAACCCGGCCACCCAGATCAAGTGGGGCCTGAGCTACATGAACGACCGGTACGGCAGCCCGTGCGACGCCTGGACCTACTGGCAGGCGAACGGCAACTACTGAGTCCGGCCGCGGCTCTCAACCTCGCGAAGCCCCTCCCCGTCCTCAGGGGAGGGGCTTTCGCCCTGTACGGTCTACCCGGATACCTCCTGGGGGAGGAGAGGTGGCGAACACGCGGGGACGCGGGGGAAGAGGACGGATCATGTCGCGAGTGCCTGGGTGGCTCGGCAAGCTCGGTGCCGGCCTCACCGAGATGAGCGAGCGCCTGGACGAGCGCCGCGCGGAGGTGGAGCAGGAGAGCGACCCGCTCGCCGTGCCCGAGCCTGCGGCTCCCGCCCCGGCCGCCGGGACCCCGGCCCCGGTCGCCGACCCCCTGCCCCCGGTCGGCCCCTCCGCACCGCCGGCCGGCCCCCGCCCCGACCCGGCCCTGGCCGTCCCCTGGGGCGTACGCGTCGCCGCCGAGGCGGGCTGGCGGCTGCTGGTCCTCGCCGGGACCGTCTGGGTGCTGATCCAGGTCATCAGCGCGGTCCAGCTGGTGGTGTTCGCCTTCGTCATCGCCCTGCTCGTCACCGCGCTGCTGCAGCCGACGGTCGCCCGGCTGACCCGCCGCGGAGTGCCGCGCGGACCGGCCACCGCGCTCACCGCCATCAGCGGGTTCGTCGTCATAGGGCTGATGGCCTGGTTCGTGACCTGGCAGGTCATGGAGAACATCGACACGCTCTCCAGCCAGATCCAGTCCGGCATCGACGACCTGCGCAACTGGCTGCTGAAGAGTCCCTTCCACGTCACCGACAAGCAGATCAACCAGATCGCCAAGAACCTGCGCGAGGCGATCGGCGCCAACACCGACCAGATAACGTCCGCCGGTCTGGAGGGCGTTCAGGTCATCGTCGACTTCCTCACCGGCCTGCTGCTGGTGTTCTTCTCGACGCTGTTCCTGCTCTACGACGGCAAGCGCATCTGGGAGTGGTTCCTGAAGCTCGTGCCCGCCGCCGCCCGCCCGGGCGTGGCCGGCGCCGGCCCGCGCGCCTGGCGCACCCTGACCGCGTACGTCCGCGGCACGGTCCTGGTCGCCCTCATCGACGCCACCTTCATCGGTATCGGCATCTACTTCCTCAACGTGCCGATGGCCGTCCCGCTGGCCGTCTTCATCTTCCTGTTCTCGTTCATCCCGCTCGTCGGCGCCGTGGCCTCCGGCGCCCTCGCGGTGATCGTGGCCCTGGTCACCCAGGGCGTCTTCACCGCGGTCATGACCCTCGTCGTCGTCCTCGCCGTGCAGCAGATCGAGGGTCACGTCCTCCAGCCGTTCATCCTCGGCCGCGCGGTCCGCGTCCACCCGCTGGCGGTGGTCCTCGCGGTCGCGGCCGGCGGCATGGTGGCCGGCATCGGCGGCGCCGTGGTGGCCGTACCGCTGGTCGCGGTGACGAACACGGTGGTCGGATATCTGAAGCAGTACTCGGAAGAGCTGCAACAGCAGAAGGCTCCCGCCCCGCCCGCGCCCGCGTCGGAGCCGGAGAACGCCGAAGACCCCGTCCACGCGGAGTGAACGGGGCCCTCGGACAGCGGCCTTACTCGGCGAGGACCGCCTCGGCCTCCAGCGTGACGCCCACGGCCTGAACCACGGAGGCGATCTTGAACGCCTCCTGGATCACGTCGCGCTCCACGCCGGCCTTGCGCAGGACCTGCTCGTGCGAGTCCAGGCACATGCCGCAGCCGTTGATCGCGGAGACCGCGAACGACCACAGCTCGAAGTCGACCTTGTCCACGCCCGGGTTGCCGATGACGTTCATCCGCAGGCCCGCGCGCAGGGTGCCGTACTCGTGGTCGGACAGCAGGTGACGCGTGCGGTAGAAGACGTTGTTCATCGCCATGATGGCGGCGGCCGACTTGGCGGCCTGGTACGCCTCTGGCGTGAGGTTCGCCTTCGCCTCCGGCTCCAGCTCACGCAGCACGATCGGGGACCGGGAGGCGATGGCGGTCGCCAGCACCGTGCCCCACAGCTGCTGCGCCGGGAGGTCGGAGTTGCCGATGACCGAGCCCAGGTTGAGCTTCAGGTCCTTGGCGTAGTCCGGGACGCGGGACTTCAGCGAGTCGAGCGACATGGGTCACTCACCGGCCAGCAGCGCGACCGGGTCCAGGGTGTCCTCGCCCTTGCTCCAGTTGCACGGGCACAGCTCGTCGGTCTGCAGGGCGTCCAGGACCCGCAGGACCTCCTTGGGGTTACGGCCCACGGAACCGGCGGTGACCATGGTGAACTGGATCTCGCGGTTCGGGTCGACGATGAAGACGGCGCGCTGCGCGAAGCCGTCCTCGCCCTCGATGCCCAGGTCGCGCATCAGCTCGTGCTTGGAGTCGGCCAGCATCGGGAACGGCAGGTCGGTCAGGTCCGGGTGGTCCTTGCGCCAGGCGTGGTGCACGAACTCGGAGTCACCGGAGAAGCCGAGGATCTGGGCGTCACGGTCGGCGAACTCGTCGTTCAGCTTCCCGAACGCGGCGATCTCGGTCGGGCAGACGAAGGTGAAGTCCTTCGGCCAGGCGAAGACGACCAGCCACTTGCCCTCGTAGGACTTGTGGTGGATCTGCTCGAACTCCTTGCCCTTCTCCAGCGAGACGCAGGCGGTCAGTTCGAACTCGGGGAACTTGTCACCGACAGTGAGCACACGCTCTCCTTGCAGCGAAGAAACACCCCTTTTGAGGGAGTTTCCCGTGGTGGGTTGGACGCTGCTGATCGTGGCACAGGGTGCATTGATTAGTGAAATAGCTACACTTGGTCTTGTTGATCGGAGGTAGTTATCAGTGACCATCAGTAGCGGCAGGCGGAGGCAGCCGAGCCTCGCACAGCTGCGGGCCTTCGCCGCCGTCGCCGAGCATCTGCACTTCCGGGACGCGGCCGCCGCGATCGGGACGAGCCAGCCCGCGCTGTCCGGCGCCGTCTCGGCACTGGAGGAGACCCTCGGGGTGACCCTCCTCGAGCGTACGACGCGCAAGGTGCTGCTCTCGCCCGCCGGTGAGCGGCTCGCGGTGCGGGCCAAGGCGGTGCTGGAGGCGGTCGGCGCGCTGCTGGAGGAGGCCGAGGCGGTCCGGGCGCCGTTCACCGGGGTGCTGCGCCTCGGCGTGATCCCCACGGTGGCGCCGTATCTGCTGCCGACCGTGCTGCGGCTCGTGCACGACCGCTACCCCCAGCTCGACCTCCAGGTGCACGAGGAGCAGACCGCGAGCCTGCTGGACGGCCTCCACTCCGGCCGCCTGGACCTGCTGTTGCTGGCCGTTCCGCTCGGCGTGCCCGGCGTGGTCGAACTACCGCTCTTCGACGAGGACTTCATGCTCGTCACCCCGCTCGACCACTGGCTCGGCGGCCGCGAGGGCATCCCGCGCGAGGCGCTGAAGGAGCTGAACCTGCTGCTCCTGGACGAGGGCCACTGCCTGCGCGACCAGGCCCTCGACATCTGCCGCGAGGCCGGCCGGGAGGACGCCCCGGTCACGACCACGGCCGCCGGTCTGTCCACGCTGGTCCAGCTCGTCGCGGGCGGCCTCGGCTGCACGCTGCTGCCGCGTACGGCGCTGAAGGTGGAGACCGCCCGCAGCAGCCAGCTGCTCACCGGCGCGTTCGCCGAGCCGGCGCCGAGCCGCCGGGTCGCCTTCGCCATGCGGGCGGGAGCGGCGCGGGCGGCCGAGTACGAGGAGCTGGCCGTGGCGCTGCGCGGGGCGCTCGCCGCGCTGCCGGTGCGGGTGCTCGGCCCGGACGCCTGAGCCCGCGAGCCACGGCGGGCTCGCGCACGTGCTGACCGCGTGCGGGCGTGACGGATTCACGGGGGAGCTGCGGTTGCCGGGCAGCCCCGGCGGCGCCTTCCGCCTCCGGGACGGACTCGTCGCGGCGGCCGGGAGCCCCGGCGCCCCCGGTGCCGAGGCGCTGCTCCTGCGCTCCGAGCGCGCCGGCGGGGAGCAGCGGGCGGAGCTGGTGCGCGGGTCCGGAGAGCGCCGGCCGGTCGCGGGACTGATCGCGCGCGGTTGCGCCGGAGCCGCCCGGCTCCGGGTGGTGTGCCCGCCCGCGCTGAACGCGTCACCGGCACCCAGCCGTACGCCCCGACCGCGAACGGCCCCCGCCCGCGACCTCGCCTTCACCGTGGAGTGTTCCTGTGGCGCGGAGGGTGGTGCGGGAGCACAGCCTGTGAGGAACCGGCTGTGGGCCCCCTCCGGGCGGGAGGGGGCCCACAGCGCATCGTGCTACTCCGTGCGCAGTCCGTCCGGCCGCATCAGCCGCAGCAGCGGCGGCAGGCTCAGCAGGGTCACCGTCAGGACCACCGCCGCCCCCGCCCCGGTCAGCCCCAGCACGCTCGGCCAGTCCACGCCGACCGTCGAGCCGACCATCTCCAGCAGCACCACGCCGAGCGTCAGCCCCACGGCCGAGGCGAGCAGCAGGCCGAGGGCGATCGGGATCGCGGTCTGCCACAGCACCGACAGACTCAGGGTGCGCCGCCGGGTACCGAAGGCGATCAGCGCCGACAGCAGCTTGCGGCGTTCGCGCAACTGCTCCAGCTGGGAGACGAGCAGGCTCGCGCCGATCAGCGCCAGCACACAGATGGCGCCGGCGAACGTACCGGTGCGGATGGAGGAGAACTGGGCCGACCGCTGGGTGGCCGACCACTCCATCGCGTCCGCGAGCGGGTCGATCCGCGCGGCGGTGTTGCGGGCGTGCTCGAACGCGTCCGGCACCGACGTGTCCACCGAGAGGTAGACCGTCGCGCTCAGCAGGCGGCTCATCCGCTCGGGCACGGCGCCCGGGGTCAGCAGCACGCTGCTGTCCCTGGTCCCGCTCGGGCCGGTGATCGCGGTGGCCTGCCGCAGTCCGCCCGGCACGGTCCAGGTGACGTCCTTGCCGCGGCCGGTGCCGTTGACGTCGTCGATGTGGAGCGTACGGCCCGGTCGGACGATCTTGGCCACGTCCGCGTCGTTCGTCCCGCCCGTGGCCACGAACATGTCCCCGTCCGTGCAGGACGGCAGCCGGGCCATCTCGCGCAGCGCCGCGCAGCTGCCGACGGTCACCAGCGCCGTGCCGGTGGGCCCGCTCCGCCAGTCCCGGTCGCCCAGTTCGGTGCTGCCGATCGCGGTCGCCTTCCGCACGCCCTTGGTGGCCGCGAACTGCCCGGCGGCCCGGCCGAAATCGGCGCCCCGGGAGAGGTTGACCTGCATCTGGGCCCGGGTGGTGTCCCGCCCGGTGTTCTTGGTGTAGTCGCCCTGGACGCCCGCGAACAGCATCTGCATCGCGATCGCCCCGGCCACCGCGACCGCGATGCCGTTGACCATGCGGGCCGCCGAGCCGCTGCTCAACTGCAGCCGCCGTACGGCCAGTTGCCAGGCCAACGAGCCGCGGCCGAGCCGGGCCACGACCGCTTCGACGACCCAGGGCAGCAGCGTGGTCACGCCGATGAGCAGCAGCAGGACACCGCCGATCACCAGGTACGTGTTGAAGTCGCCGTTCGAGCGGCCCTGGCCGATCATCGGGGCGAGCATCGCGAGGCCGCCGACCGGCAGCAGCAGCCGCCACCACAGCCGACGGCGCGTGGGCTTGGCCGTACGGACCACGCCCAGCGGCTCGATGACCACCCTGCGCAGCGCGAACAGCGTGACCAGCACCGCCGCCGCGGGCACGGCGACCGCGACCAGGGCGGCCAGCGCGGGCGAGGGGTTGAGATAGCTGGGGAACACGCTGATGCCCACGACCTCCACCGAGCCCGCGAGCTGCCGGCCGAGCAGGAAGAAGACCGTGCCGAAGGCCAGCCCGACCAGCGATCCGGCGAGCGCCTCGCCCGCCGCGATCCGCCGGGTCATCCGGCTGTCGGAGCCCACCAGCCGCAGCGCGGCCAGCCGGCGGTCGCGCCGCTCGCCGCCGAACCGTACGGCCGTGGCGATGAACACCGCGACCGGCATCAGCAGCACCACGAACACGACCAGTATCAGCAGGAGCAGCACCGGGTCCAGGGTGTTCGACGACGCCGAGGGGCGCCCGAACGCGGAGATCCGGGCCGTCTTCCACCCGTCGAGGTGTGCGGCGAGGTTCTTCCCCCCGGCGTAGTAGGTCAGTTCGCGCGAGCCGATCAGGCCGTTCTCGGCGATCGTCCCGACGATCCGGTACGGCAGCCGCTCGCGCAGCAGCGCGCCGTCGCCGGAGCCGAGCAGCTCCTTCAGCGCGGGCGAGACGACCATCTCGCCCGGCGCCGGATACCTCGTCAGACCCGGGGCGACGGGGGCCTTCGGCCCTTCCGGTTCCACCAGCCGGCCGCGGACGTCCTCGCCGTGGTACGTCGTGTCGGCGTCGGAGATCACCAGGGTGTTCGCGGCCTTGGCCCGGGGTGGGCCGTAGGTGTAGTCCATGCGGGCGTCGTCGCGGGCGTGCCGTACCGACAGCGCGTTCGGTATCGCGGTCGTCAGCAGCAGCAGGGCCACGCCGAGCCCGACGCCGACCGCCGTCAGGAGCACCCGGATGTGGCCCTCGCGCCCGCCGGTGAAGGCGAACTTGACGCCCAGGCCGAGGTCCCGCCCCCAACGTGCGTTCATGCCACGCGCTCCATGTCCCGGGACTTGCCGTCGCGTACGACGATCTCGCGGTCGGAGTAGGCGGCCACCCGGGCCTCGTGCGTGACGAGGACGACGGCCGCGTTGCTGGAGCGGGCCGCGTCGGTCAGCAGCTCCATCACGCGCTCGCCGTTGAGGGAGTCCAGCGCGCCGGTCGGTTCGTCGGCGAAGACCACGCGGGGCCCGGTGACCAGCGCCCGCGCCACCGCGACGCGCTGCCCCTGGCCGCCGGAGACCTCGCCGGGCCGCTTGCCCGACAGGTCGTCCACCTCCAGGCGCTCCATCCAGGTGAGCGCGGCCTTCTCGGCCTGCCTGCGGGAGGTGCCGTTCAGCCGCAGCGGGAGGGCCACGTTCTCCACGCAGGTCAACTCGGGTACGAGCTGGCCGAACTGGAAGACGAAGCCGAAGTCGGAGCGGCGCAGGGCGCTGCGCTGGGCGTCGTTCATGCCGGCCAGTTCACGGCCGTCGTAGACGATGGACCCGGAGTCCGGCGGCACGATGCCGGCGAGGCAGTGCAGCAGGGTCGACTTGCCGGAGCCGGAGGGGCCCATGACGGCGACGACCTCGCCGGGGTGGATGGAGAACTCGGCGCCGTCGAGCGCGACGGTGGGGCCGTAGGCCTTGCGCAGGTCCTCGGCGGCGAGCAGGGAGCCGGCGGGGGCGCTCATCGGGTCACCTCCGCACGGAGCTTGTCCAGGCGCGCGGCGGTCAGCTCCAGCCAGCGCAGGTCGGCCTCCAGGTGGAACAGCGCGTGGTCGCAGATCAGCTGGTCCGCGAGGTCGCCCTTGCGTTTGCGGTCGGTCAGGATCCGCATGCTGCGCAGGTGCTCGGCGCGCTGGGCGTCGAGTATGTCGGCCGCGTTCCGGTGGGTCAGCAGCGCGAGGACGACCTTGGTGTAGAGGGTCGACTGGAGGTATTCCTCCGGCTTCTCCGGAGTCGCGAGCCAGCGCTCGACGTCGGTGATGCCGGCGTCGGTGATCGCGTACCGCTTGCGCTCGGGGCCGCCGCCGGCCTCGATCCCGTCGACCTCGACGAGGCCGTGCTTCAGCAGTCGGGACATCGTCGAGTAGACCTGGCCGTAGTGCAGCGGCCGGTCCTGACCGAACTTCTCGTCGAAGGCCCGCTTCAGGTCGTAGCCGTGGCGCGGGCCGGACTCCAGGAGCCCTAGGAGGGTGTGACCGATGGACATGCCGAGCACTCTACACACGGTGTATACGGGGTGTGTATACACGGAGTGTGCAGATCATGGCCCGGAGTGCGGCGATGCAGGTGGGAGCCGATTGTCACGGTTCCGAAACAGGCGGCCTGCCTCTGCGCGGCATCGGCCCCGTCTCCTTCGGCAGCCGACCCGCCTCCGCGAGCGCGCGGCGCAGCAGGAACTCGATCTGCGCGTTGGCGGAGCGCAGTTCGTCCCCGGCCCAGCGGGCCAGCGCGTCGTACACCGACGGGTCCAGCCGCAGCAGCACCTGCTTGCGCTGCTGCGGCCGTCGCTTCGGCGTCCGCGGAGTGTCGTCCGAGGAGTCCGGAGTGTCCGCGGAGTCCGTCACTGGTAGAGGGACCCGGTGTTGAGGACCGGCTGCGGGGCCCGGTCCCCGCACAGCACGACCATCAGGTTGGACACCATCGCCGCCTTCCGTTCCTCGTCCAGTTCCACGATGTCCGCCTCGGCGATGCGGGCGAGCGCCGTCTCGACCATGCCGACCGCGCCGTCCACGATCTGCCGCCGGGCGGCCACGACCGCGCCGGCCTGCTGCCGCTGGAGCATCGCGGAGGCGATCTCGGGAGCGTACGCGAGATGCGTGAAGCGCGACTCGATGATCTCGACTCCGGCCGCCTGTACGCGAATCCGCAGCTCGGCGGCGAGCTTCTCGGTGATCTCCTCGGCGTTTCCGCGCAGCGACAGCCCGCCCTCCTCGTGGGAGTCGTAGGGGTACTCGATGGCGATGTGCCGCACGGCCGTCTCGGTCTGCGTGGCGACGAACTCGGTGAAGTCGTCCACCTCGAAGGTGGCCTGCGCGGTGTCCTGGACCTTCCAGACCACGACCGCGGCCAGCTCGATCGGGCTGCCGTAGGCGTCGTTGACCTTCAGTACGGCGGTCTCGTGGTTGCGCACCCGGGTGGAGATGCGGGTCCGCGAGGTGAAGGGGTTCACCCAGCGCAGGCCGTCCTCGCGGACCGTGCCCCGGTAGCGCCCGAAGAGCTGGACGACCCGGGCCTCGCCCGGCGCGACCGTGTTCAGCCCGCGCAGCGAGATGACCGCGGCGAGGAAGACGACGATCCCGGCGGGGATGAGCACGCCCTTGGCGGTGGGGGAGGAGAGGGCCGCGGCCGTGGCGAGCAGCGCGGCGGTGGCGCCGAGCCCGAGCAGGCCGAGCAGCAGGGCGAGCCCGCCGCCGATGCTGTGCGCGGTGAACTCCCGGGTGCGGGGGGCGGGCATCGCGGGTGCGTCGGGTGTGCCGAGCGCCTCGGGTGCGGAGTCGTTCGCGGTCATGGTGGTCCCCGTTTCGGTGAGGTCGGTGGCGTCTATCGTCGGCCTAGCTAAGTGATATCACTTTTCGCCGCCGAAGCAACCCTGTGGCCTCGTCGTACGTCGGTTCCGTTGGGGCGGGTGCTGATTGTCACGTCCGTAAAAGAGCGGATCGGACGCCCTTTGTCATATAGACGGGTGTTAGCTTTCGGAGCTGACCCCGAGACGGAAGCGGAGCGTAGGGACCCATGGGACGAGCGGACGAGAGACGAGCGCGACAGCGCGGCGGCCACCGCGCAGCGCCCAGGCGAGGCCGCTCGCAGTCCACGCGGGCCGCCACGGCCTCCCCGTCCGCACCGGCCGGCGGCAAACCCCCCAAGGGCCGAATACGCAGGCTCTTCACCTGGAAGAAGATCCTCGGAACGTTCTTCGGCCTGGTACTGCTCGTCATCGGCGCGTTCGTCGTGCTGTACATGACGATCGACATCCCGGCGGGCAACGCCACCGCCCAGATGCAGAGCAACATCTACAAGTACAGCGACGGCACGGTCCTCGCCCGCACCGGCGAACTCAACCGCGAGAGCGTCGACCTCGCCCAGGTCCCCAAGGACGTCCAGCACACCTTCGTCGCGGCGGAGAACAAGACCTTCTACTCGGACTCCGGCGTCGACCTGAAGGGCACCGCCCGCGGCATCCTCAACACCCTGGAGGGGCACGGCACTCAGGGCGGTTCGACGATCACCCAGCAGTACGTCAAGAACTACTACCTGGACCAGAACCAGACCGTCTCGCGCAAGCTGAAGGAACTGGTCATCTCGCTGAAGCTGGACCGCCAGAAGTCCAAGGACTACATCCTCGCGGGCTACATCAACACCAGCTACTACGGCCGCGGCGCCTACGGCATCCAGGCCGCGGCACAGGCGTACTACCGCAAGGACGCCAAGGACCTCACGGTCCAGGAGGGCGCCTACCTCGCGGCGCTGCTCCAGGCGCCGAACCAGTACGACTGGGCGCTCGCCACCGACACGGGCAAGAAGCTGGCGGTCGCCCGCTGGAACTACGTGCTGGACAACATGGTCAAGCAGCACTGGCTGGACCCGGGCAAGCGCCAGGCCATGACGTTCGAGACCCCCAAGGCCCCCAAGGCGGCGCCGGGCATGAAGGGGGAGACCGGCTACCTGGTCGACGCGGCCAACTCGGCGCTGTACAAGCAGCTCGTGTCCCAGGGCGACGCCGCCAGCCTCGGTGACGCCGAGGCGCTGGTGAAAAAGGGCGGCTGGACCATCACGCTCAACATCGACCGCAAGAAGCAGACCCAGCTGGAGCGGGCCGTCAAGGAGCAGCTGACCAGCAAGCTGGACGCGAAGCAGCGCTCCGTCGACGGCGACGTGCAGCCCGGCGCCGCCTCCGTCGACCCGACGACGGGCAAGGTCCTCGCCATGTACGGCGGCACGGACTACTTCAAGCACTTCACGAACAACGCGACCCGGCGCGACTACCAGCCGGCCTCCACCTTCAAGCCGGTGATCCTCGCCGCCGCCCTGGACGGGGGCGCCACGACGCAGGACGGCCGGGCGATCACCCCGAACACGATCTACGACGGCACGAGCGGCCGCCAGGTCGTCTCGGGCGGCGCCAAGGTCGGCTTCGGCCCGCCGAACGAGGACGACCAGAACTACGGCCCCATCACCGTCCAGACGGCCATGAACCAGTCCGTCAACTCCGTCTTCGCGCAGATGGGCGTCGACGTGGGCATGGACAAGGTGATGGCCACCGCCGGCAAGCTCGGCATGGACACCAAGGGCATGGAGGCCGTCCCCGCGCAGACGCTGGGCTCCATGGGCGCGAGCCCGCTGGAGATGGCCGGCATCTACGCCACCCTCGACAACCACGGCAAGAAGGTCACCCCGGCGATCATCAAGTCGGCCGAGCACAAGGACCGTACGGTCAACCTGCCGGACCCGATCGGCGACCAGGTGATCAGCCGGACCGCCGCCGACACGGTCACCTCGGTGCTCACCGGCGTGGTCGACGACGGCACGGCCAACACGTCGGTGGCCAGCAACCCGGAGCGCAACGGCCAGCAGGTCGCCGGCAAGACGGGCACGTCCGACAACAACAAGTCGGCCTGGTTCACCGGTTACACGCCCGGCCTGGTCACCTCGGTCGGCCTGTTCGGCGAGTCCGCCAAGACCCACGCGCAGGTTCCGCTGACGGGCGCCACGGGCCTCATCACCTCGGGCGGCGGCCGTGTCAACGGCGGCAGCTATCCGGCGCTGATCTGGGCCGCGTACACCTTCGGGGCGATGGGCGACGTCAGCAGGTTCGACCTGGACACCACGCAGGGCGCGGCCGTCCAGCCGACCTACACGCCGACGGCCCCCTCGACGCCGTCCAACACGCCGTCGAAGACGCCGACCAGCAAGCCGCCGACGTCCACGCCCCCGTCGCAGCCGCCGACCAGCAAGCCGCCGACGTCCACGCCGCCGTCCCAGCCGCCGACGTCCACGCCTCCCACGAAGCCGCCGACGACGCCGCCGACGGGCGGCGTCACCGGCAACCCGCTCGATCCGGGCGGCGGCCAGAACTTCGGCCAGTAGCAGCGCACACGAAGGGCGCCCCGGGATTCCCGGGGCGCCCTTCCCTCATGCGTGCGGAGCACTCAGCTCCGGTTCAGCTCGAACCACACCACCTTGCCGGCGCTCAGCCGGGTCGCGCCCCAGCGCCGGGCCAGCCTGTTGACCAGGTACAGGCCGCGCCCGCCCTCGTCGGTGGCCCGGGCCTGGCGCAGCCGCGGCAGTTGCGGCACGTCGTCGCCGACCTCGCAGCGCAGCACATCGGTGCGCAGCAGCCGGAGCGTCACCGGCCGGGAGGTGTACCGCACGGCGTTCGTCACGACCTCGCTGACCAGCAGCTCCACCGAGTCCGTCAGGTCCTCCAGGTCCCAGCGGGCCAGCGCGCGGCGGGCCAGCCGGCGGGCCTGGCCGGGGGCCGTCTCCTCCGGCTCCAGCCGCCAGTACGCGACGTCGCTCGGCGCGATCCCGTCGAAGCGGGCCGCGAGCAGCGCGATGTCGTCGTCCCGGTCGCCCGGCCCGAGCATGTCCAGCACCTCGTCGCACAGGGCTTCCAGCGGCGGCGGATGGTCCGGGCCGGTCAGCCGGGCGGTCGCGGCGAGCTTCTCGCGCAGCTGCTCTATGCCGGTCCAGACGTCGCGCAGCCGGGACTCCACCAGGCCGTCGGTGTAGAGGAGGAGGGTGGCTCCGGCGGGCGCGTCCAGCTCGACCGCCTCGAAGTCCACGCCGCCGACCCCGATCGGGGCGCCCGGCGGCACCCGCAGCACCTCGGCCCGGCCGCCCAGGTGCAGCAGCACGGGCGGCGGATGCCCGGCGTTGGCGATCGTGATGCGGTGCGTGACCGGGTCGTAGACGGCGTAGAGGCAGGTCGCCATGCGGTCCGTGCCGAGCCGCTGCGCCTGCTCGTCCAGGTGGTGCAGCACCTCCTGCGGCGGCAGGTCGAGCCCGGCCAGCGTCTGCGCGGTCGTGCGCAGCTGGCCCATGATCGCGGCCGAGGTCATGGAGTGCCCCATGACGTCGCCGACGACCAGCGCGACGCGGCTGCCGGGCAGCGGGATCGCGTCGTACCAGTCACCGCCGACCCGCGCGGTCTCGGCGGCCGGCAGATAGCGCGAGGCCAGCCGGACGCCGGTCGGGCGGGGCAGGGTCTCGGGCAGCATGGTGCGCTGGAGCTCGTCGGCGATGTAGGCCTCCCGGCCGTACAGCACCGCCTTGTCGATGCCCAGCGCGCTGTGCGTGGCCAGTTGCGCGGCCACCAGCAGGTCGTCCGCCTCGAACGCGAGCCGCTCCGGGCGGCGCAGGAACAGGGCCGCGCCGATCACCCGGCGCCGGCCGCGCAGCGGGGCGAGGATCGCGTGCTGCCCGGACGGCACGAGCGCCTCGCCGCCGTCGCCGAGCAGCTCGGGCAGCGCGGCCCGGGCGGCGGGCGCGTCCGCGAACACCGGCCGGACCCCGCGCAGCACCTCGTTCAGCGCGCCGCCGGGGCGCACCTCGCACAGCTCCGTGGTGAGCGAGGACAGCTCGGCCAGCACGCTCGGCTCCGGCTCCGGGTCGAAGGCCGGCGGCAGCAGGACACCCTCGGTGTCCCGCTCCTCCGGTATCCGGTCGCTGCGGCGCAGCCGCAGCACCACCGGACCGGTGGGCCGCTCGTCACCGACCGGCAGCGGGTCGCGCAGATAGACCAGGATCGCGTCCGAGAACGTCGGCACCGTGGCCCGGCACAGCCCCATCACGATCTCGTCCAGATCGAGGCCGCGCGCGATGCGCCGGGTGGCCGCGCCCACGAACCTGAGCCGGTCGCCGTCACGCCGCATCGGCATCGGCCGGCCGGGCGGCAGTCCGCGTCCGGTACGGCGCTCCTGGGCGGCGGCCGACCGCTCCTGCTCGGCACCGGGCTGGGGCGGAATGCCCTCCGGTGCCGGGCGGGGGCGGTGTGCGCCGGCTTCCGCGGCGGCGGGCTGGGAGTGTTCGGGGCCGTTGACTGGGGGCTCCTTCCCCTTGCCGACCGGGGGCTGTGTCCCCTTGCCGTCCTGTCCCACGGCCTGCGCCGGTAAGGCCGAGGTGCCGGGGGCTTTCTGGGTACGCAGGAGCGCCCCGCGGCCTTCCGCGGGGTCGGCGCCCTGAGGGCGCTCGAAGGAGGTGGGCTGCTCCGTCACGCCTGTCGCATCCATCCGTTGGGGACTGCACGCCCCGCGCGCAATTGGTCCCGCCGAAGTCCCGATACCCGCAATACGTGCCCCAGGAACGGAATTCCCGCGTGCTCAGGTGTTGTTCCTGCGCCACCGGCGTGTCCCGGCGGGCCGGCGGTGGTGGTGCCCTGGTGCCCCTCGCTCACGTCCTGCCCCCCCTCGGTGACGATCGGTCAAGCCCGGCGCATGCTCCGACAGTTGTTGCTCACATGCGCCCTTGCGGAGGACGATCCTACGTTTCGTGCCCGGGGGCGCATCAAGGGTCTCATGAGGACACATGCGCGGGCGTACGGTCCCAGTCCTCGGGGAGAGACGGTACCGCCCAGGACGGATCCGGGCGCCAGTGCTGCCAGCCGTCCGCGAACGGAGGTCCCCAGGAGCCGATCACCTCGATCGCCTCCTGCCCCGCCACCCGCACCTTCTCCGCGGTCCGGGCGTCCATCAGCCCGTCCCGCTGGGCCTGCGCGAACTCGTCCTCGTCGCGCCAGTGCCAGCTGCGGTCCGGGTGTACGGAGATGTCCAGGAAGTAGTCCTCGGAGTCCACGCCGCCCTCCCAACGGACCAGTGGCTGCTCAAGATTGACGTACCAGTTCTTGAACCGCCAGCCCGGCTCCCAGAACAGCCACACCGACCAGGGCCGGCCCGGCTGGGCCAGTTTCAGCACACCGGTGCCGAACCAGCGGTCCCGCTGCACCGTGCGCGGTTTGGTGTAGCGGGACCGGAGCGGCTCCTGGTGCACCGGCGTGCCGTCGGCCAGCACCGGCCTCACGCACTCGGTGCCCGGGGCCAGCCACACGGCGAGCAGATCCGCGTCGTCGCGTACGACGGTGACGGGCCGTGCGATGTGGACGTGCTCGCCGGCGTTCTGCCGGTAGCGCCACAGGATCGGGGTCCCCGGGGTCCAGCGGTCCGCGGGCCCCGCCGCCGTTCTCGTCATCGCTCCAACGTCCGTCATGCACAGATATTAGGTGCCGCGGGCATCCGACGCTGCGGCGCACATCACGGATCCCCGCCGGTGGCCGGAAAGGTTCGCCCGCGGTTACGGGCGCGTCATCCGGAGGACATCCAGCGCCTCGTCGAGCTGCTCCGCCGTCAGATCGCCGCGCTCGACGTACCCGCCCTCCAGCACCACCTGCCGGATGGTCTTCCGCTCGGCGAGGGACTTCTTGGCGACCTTCGCGGCCTCCTCGTACCCGATGTACTTGTTGAGCGGGGTGACCACGGACGGGGACGACTCGGCGTACTCACGGGCCCGCTCCCGGTCGGCGGTGATGCCGTCGACGGTCCGGTCGGCGAGCAGCCGGGAGACGTTGGCGAGCAGCCGCACGGACTCCAGCACGTTCTTGGCGATGACCGGGAGCATCACGTTCAGCTCGAAGTTCCCGGCCGCACCGGCGGTGGTGATCGTGGCGTCGTTCCCGATGACCTGGGCGGCGACCATCAGCACGGCCTCGGGCACGACCGGGTTGACCTTGCCCGGCATGATGGACGAGCCGGGCTGCAGGTCCGGGAGCCGGATCTCGGCGAGCCCGGTGCGCGGCCCGGAGGACATCCACCGCAGGTCGTTGGCGATCTTCGTGAGCCCGACGGCGATGGTCCGCAGCTGCCCGCTGGCCTCCACGACGCCGTCCCGGGCCCCCTGTGCCTCGAAGTGGTCACGGGCCTCGGTGAGCGGCAGCCCGGTGGCGCGGGCGACCTCCTCGATGACGGCGGCGGAGAACCCGGGCGGGGTGTTGATCCCGGTCCCGACTGCCGTGCCGCCGAGCGGCAGCTCGGCCAGTCGGGGCAGGGAGGCGGTCAGCCGCTCGACGCCGTAGCGGATCTGGGCCGCGTACCCGCCGAACTCCTGCCCCAGGGTCACGGGCGTCGCGTCCATGAGGTGGGTCCGGCCGGACTTCACGACATCGGCGAACTCCCCGGACTTGCGGGTGAGGGCGTCGGCGAGATGGGTGAGGGCCGGGATCAGGTCGTGGGTGACGGCGGCGGTGGCGGCGATGTGGATCGAGGACGGGAACACGTCGTTGGACGACTGCGAAGCGTTGACGTGGTCGTTGGGGTGCACGTCCCGGCCCAGCCGCTCGCTCGCGAGGGTGGCGAGGACCTCGTTGGCGTTCATGTTGGACGAGGTCCCGGACCCGGTCTGGAACACATCGACGGGGAAGTGCTCGTCCCAGTCCCCGCGGGCGACTTCGGCCGCCGCCTCCTGGATGGCCTCGGCGATGTCCTTGTCGAGTACGCCGAGCCGCGCGTTCACCTTTGCGGCGGCTCCCTTGATCCGGGCGAGGGCCTCGATGTGGGCACGCTCGAGGCGCTGGCCCGACACGGGGAAGTTCTCGACGGCACGCTGGGTCTGGGCGCGCCACTTGGCGGTGGCGGGGACGCGGACCTCGCCCATGGAGTCGTGCTCGATGCGGTAGTCGCTCATGCCCGGTACAGCGATCCGGGGCGTGGGGTTGTTCCGGGGGCTGGGCCGTGCGGGTGCCGGCCCGCTCGGTGGGCGGGCGGACCGGAAGCGGTCCGGAAGCGGGGGACGGGTATCGCCGGCAGCGGGGGCGGGGATGTGCTGGGGGAATGGAAATGACCAGGTCACGGCACCGTGGCGGGCGGGGCGGCCGGCCCCCGCTCGTCCACGCCGCGCAGGAACGCCTCGACCGCCGACAGGTCGGTCCGCTCCAGGTCGTCGGCGCGTATGACCACGCGCAGCTCGGGGGAGACGGCCGGGTCCTGGCGCAGGCTCTGGGTGAAGGTCTCGACGATCAGGAGCACGAGCTGGGTCCGGTCGAGTTCGACGATGCGGGACAGACCCGTGCCGATCAGCGGTATCGCCACCGGTTTGAACAGCCCGTGCAGCGCGACCGACGGCCACAGCCGCTCCAGGCTCAGCCGCAGGTCCGCCGGGCCGGACCGGGCCCGCAGGTCGTTGCCCAGGCGGGAGTAGGCCAGCGCGAACACCCGGCGCCGGCCGGCCGGCACCGCCACGACCGTACCGACGGGATAGCGCACGCGCCGGCCGCGCCGCTTCGTCCGGACGCTCTCCGTGCCCAGCGGGGTGAACCGGCCCAGACCGCGCCGCAGGTGGACGTCGAGGAGCTTGTGCCGGCCCCCGAAGAGGCGGTCGACCAGCTGGCCCTGCACGCTCTCCCGGCTGATCACGACGTCGTCGGGGAAGGTGTCGAACGTGTCGGAGAACCCCACGACCAGGTTGGCGTCCTCCTGGTCGAACAGGTCGCCGCGCACCACGACGACGTCCACGCGCAGCCCGCGCAGGGTGTGACGCAGCAGTTCGCCGCCGTGCCGCTCGCGCAGCCGGGCGTTCAGCCGGGTGAGGACGGCCGCGGCCTCGACGTCGTCCGGCCGCTCCCGGACCGTCTGTTCGGCCACCGGCAGGGCCAGGTCGTGGCGGCCCAGCGCGATGTGTCCGTCGACCAGTTCGCGCAGCGCGGTCTGGCGGAGCCGGGCCAGCCGGCGCACCGGGGCGCTCGCGAACTCCTCGTCGTGCACCTCGGTCAGCGGCCGGCCGCGCCACAGCCGCAGCGCCTCCGCGAGCAGCCGGACGGCCGAGGCCGGTGCCGCGCGCAGCGCGTCGCCCACCAGACAGGTGAACTCCGTGCTGTCCAACTCCTCCTCTGCGAGGTCGAGTTGGTAGGTGCTCTGGATACCGCGTCCGGACGGCAACTGCCCCGTGCGGATGATCCGGGCGCCGTGTCCCGGCCCGGCGAGGTCGAAGGCGCGCCGCAGCTCCAGGATCCGCTTCTGCACCTCGTTGCGGTTGCGCAGCTCCTGGTGCGGCAGTTCGACGGTCTGCTGCCACACGTCCCGGTAGAGCTGCCGCGCGGTCACGGCCTCGCCGTCGGCGGCGATCAGCCGCACCAGCAGACGGGCCGTCAGTGGGGTGAGCCGTACCGGAGTGCCGTTCACATCCAGCCGCACGGGGCCGAGCACGCTCACCCGTACGCACGATGTGCGGATCTGCACGCGCCTCGCCCCCTCTGCCGCGTGACTGTGCGTCAGCGTACCAAGGGGTTCTGGAGGGAAACATGCGATTGTCCGGTTTGCGGATACGGCTTCCGAGGTGGTCGCGGCGCGGGCGGCGGATGTTCGCGGGCAGTGTGCTCGCGGCCTTCGGTGCCGTGTCGGCCGTCGTGCAGTTCGTCGGGCAGCTCTTCCCCCGCGCCGTGGCCCGCCCCGGACTCGTGCTGGCCGCGTCCGTCGCCCTGTGCCTGGCCTGGGGGCTCGCCCGCGCGCGCCCCCAGGCCGCGGTGCGGCAGGAGTTCGGACGCCCCGGGATGACCGTGGTCGTCGAGGAGGGCGACCTCTTCGCGCAGCCGGGCCATCTGGTGGTGGGCTTCACCGACACCTTCGACACCCTCGTGGACGACGGCGTCGTCATCAACGGCACCAGTGTGCAAGGGCAGTTGCTCGACCGCCGCTACGGCGGCGACGCCGCGCGGCTGGACGCCGAACTGGCCGCCGCACTGGCCGGGGTGGCTCCGGTGACGCGGGAGAGCGCGCGGGACAAGCCGCGGGGCAAACGGGCGCGGTATCCGATCGGGACCGTCGCCACCCTCGGCAGCCGGCCGCAGCTGGTCTTCGCCGTCGCCTACAGCCGGATGGGCAACGACTGCGTGGCCGCCTCCAGCGTGCACGACCTGTGGTTCGGCCTGGACCGGCTGTGGGACGCCGTCCACCGGCACGCCCAGCTCGAACGCGTCACCATGCCGCTGACCGGGGCGGGGCTCGCCCGGCTGCACGACCTCGACGAGGACAGTCTGCTGCGGCTGATCCTGCTGTCGTTCGTCGCCCACTCGTGGGAGCGGACGGTCTGCCGCGAACTGCGCGTGCTGGTCCGCCCCGGAGAGCTGGGGCGGATCGACCTGCCGGAGACCGGCGCGTTCCTGGCCACGCTGGCGGCGGGCGCCCGGCGGCACGTCTGACCCCGGGCACCCGCCCGCCCCCCGTGCCGGTGCGGTACGGGCCCCTCCCCCGGAAACGGGCCCGTACCGCGGCTCAACGGGCCGGCGGCACCTCCCGCCCGGTGCGGTGGTACGCCGACAGATGTCGGTACGGCCAGGTCTGGCGCCAGTCCGAGCCGGTGTCGTTGACCTTGCAGCCCGCCAGCTTCAGCCGTTCGACGATCTTGCCCAGCGCGGTCGCCGAGCCGTCGAACCGGATGACGTTCATCCCCCCGATGTCGGAGATCGCGCGCAACGCGCCGATCTCCACCATCAGCGTGCGCTCCGGGTAGGCCATCAGCACCATGCCCAGCTCGATCAGCACGTTCGGCCGGGGCTGACCGGTCGGCTCGCTCTCGTGCGGCGGCTCGTTCGGGCCCCTGAGGTCCGGGTGCAGCCGCACGATGTCGTCCGGGGTGAGCAGCACCAGTGCCGCCTGGGCCTGCGCGGGGGCCTGCGCGATGACCTCGCCCAGGAACGGCGCCGTCCTGCCCGTGGCTCTGACCAGGTCCTCCCACTCCAGCGGGCGCAGATCGAGCAGACGCAGCAGGTCGAAGATCTTCAACCGCGCCTCCTCGTCCCGCCCGTGGACGACGAAGACGCTGCGGCCGCGGTCCGGGGCGGATCCGGAACCGCCCTGGCCGGAATCCGCCGGCCGGGGGGCCGACGGCCGGGGAGCCGACGGCCGGGGGACCGCAGGCCGGCTGCCCGCCGGGGCGCCGCCGTCGTAGAAGTTCTGTGTCCCCGAGTTGACGGTGCCGCTGTTGTCGTTCACGAAGTTGTTGTTGTGGCCGAAGTCGTTGCCGAGACCGAAGTCGTTGCCGGTCATGAGGTTCCCGCCCCCTGGCCGCCGTCGGAGCCGTGATGCACGTTCTGCGTCCCCGAGTTGACGTTGCCGTGGTTGTTCTCGACGTGGTTGTTGTGGTGCCGGTAGTCGTTGAGGATGTTCGTCTGGCGGGCCTCGTGCTCCGCCAGGTCGACGTTGTGCGCCTGCAGGAAGTCACGGACGAACTGGAGCAGTTGGCGCTCCACGATCTGCGTGTACTTGATCGTGTCCGTCTCCTGGAAGAAGACGTGGAAGCCGGCGCTGGTCGCCAGCTCGCGGACGCTGGTGAGCGCGCCGGTGTTCCGCGCGGGGAGGGCGTAGCGGCCGAGGCGGAACTCACTGGGGTCGTTCGTCCGCACCCGGATCTCGTTCCCCCGCCCGGGCAGGGCCGGTACCCAGGAGAACAGGGCCCGTACGAGCGCCCCGGGCGTGGCCAGCAGGGTGTCCCCCGCGACCCTGAGCAGCAGCCGGCCGGTCAGGCCGGCCGGGAGCCGGTCGACCAGGTGGAAGCTCTTCTGGATCGGCGCCAGCACGTACGAGTAGAACTCGGTGTGCAGGGTGTTGCCCTTGAGGTCGAAGCCCACGAACGCCGTGGTGACCAGTTCCTGGTTCCACGAGCCGACCCGGACGCACAGATACACACGCTGCGCGTCGTAGCCCTCAGCCCAGCCGGCGCCGCGGTGCTCCCGGTCCGGCTCGCGCCCGCCGGGACGGACCGTCGTGACGGCCCGGGTGAACGCGGACTGCTCGACGGCGAGCCCGTCGATCCGCTCCGACCGGCGTGCCCGGTCGCGCAGTTCCGCGTTCATACGCCCGGCGACGTAGCCGGTGATCTCCTCGGCGCTGAAGGGGACGACCTCCTTGCGCCGGGATTCCTGGGCCCCCGAGGCCGTGGGCGCGCCCGCGCCGCCGCGGTCCTGGTCGACCACGCCGACCGGCGCGCCGATCAGCAGCTCGGCCGTGGACCACCGGCGTACCTGGCCACCGGCGCCGACGAACGGCTTGTAGCCGCCGTAGCGGATCAGACGGCCGTCCGCCGTCTGCTCGCGGTTGATCTTCTCCACCGTCCGGGCCGTCAGCAGGGGGTGATCGGGGTAGGAGCCGTCGAACCCGCCCGTCGCGCCCGCCGGACCGGTGCCGGCGCGCAGCCGGTTCGTGAGCGTCTGCAGCGTGACGACCCGCCGCAGATACGCGGTGACCCAGACCAGCCACAGCATCGTCAGCAGCGCGACGAACCCGGACAGCACACCGGCGGTCATGAGGACGAGCGTGCCGGCGAGGCCCGCGCCGAGGACAGCGAGCCGCAGACGGTGCAGCCGGCGTGCCGCCAGCGCGTGGGCGAGGACGGGGACCGCGTCGTACCCGTACGACGGTGCCACGACCCGGAACGGGTGGGTCAGGACTCGGATGACCTCGGACCGGTACCCGGGGTCGAGATAGGTGCCGGCGCACAGCAGCCGGGTGGCGTCGCTCGTGGCGTCCGGGGACGTCCGGCCCGGGACCGGGTCCACCGGTTCCGGCGGCGGAGCGGGGACGGAAAGGATGTCACTGGCCATGTCTTCACAGCTCCGCTCTGCTCAGTCGGCCGGGGTGATCGAGGCGTGGGTGATGACCCCGTCCACCACCGTGTACTGACCGCTGTACGACTTCTGTGTGCCGTCGGTCTGCTGCGCGAGCAGACTCACGGAGACGGTCGTGCCCTGGACGGACACGACGCCGACGGTGTCCTGTTCGGTGCCGGCGAAGCCCGCCACGAAGGAGGAGTAGGACGAGTCGAGGTTCTTGCCGCCGAGGTCCCAGGCGGTCTTGAAGTCATGGCTGTTGATGGCGTCGAAGTACCGCTGCACCGTCGCGCCGGGATCGGCCGCGCCGTCGGTACCGGGGGTGGTGCTGTCCGTGCCGGTCGGGCTCTGCGTGCCGGCCGGGCTCGGGGAGAGGGACGTGGCGTCCGTGCCGCCCGTGCTCTCCGCGCCGTAGGTGGTGGAGGTGGCGGAGGCGGTGGAGGTGTCCGGCGTCGCCGGATCCGGGACGGTGGGCTGGTAGGAGTAGCCGCCGTTGCCGGTCACGGCGCCGGACGCGGATCCGCCGCCGTCCGAGGCCAGCCGGGGCAGGACGGCGGTCAGGAGTATCAGCAGCAGCGGGACGCCGGCGATGATCAGCGCGTACGTCCGTTCCTGCCCGGCGGCGGGTAACAAGCCCAGTGGCTTGTAGGTGTGGTTCATGGGTCCTCGCAGCTCCCGGCAGACCGGCCGGGTCTCGCTCGTCTCGTGCGGTACGAACGGAGCTACCTTGCCCGACCCCTGCCGGACTTCGGCCGGTTTCCGCGCTTCCGAAGCGCTTCCGATCCGGGCCCGGGGCCCGGACACACGGGAGCCCCCGGCCGACGACGGCCGAGGGCTCCCGCGCTGCCGTGGGGGCGGGGGTCAGGCGAGGCCCGGACCCCGCACCGGGATCGACGTGAACGTCGGCTGCGGGGCCGGGTCCTGGAAGAAGTCGTTGCCCTTGTCGTCCACCACGATGAACGCCGGGAAGTCCTCGACCTCGATCTTCCAGACGGCCTCCATGCCCAGCTCCTCGTACTCCAGGACCTCGACCTTCTTGATGCAGTCCTGGGCGAGGCGGGCGGCCGGGCCGCCGATGGAGCCGAGGTAGAAGCCGCCGTGCGCGTCGCACGCGTCGGTGACCTGCTTCGACCTGTTGCCCTTCGCGAGCATCACCTTGGAGCCGCCGGCGGCCTGGAACTGCTCCACGTAGGAGTCCATCCGGCCGGCCGTCGTCGGACCGAAGGAGCCGGAGGCGTATCCCTCGGGGGTCTTGGCCGGGCCGGCGTAGTACACCGGGTGGTCCTTCAGGTACTGCGGCATGTCCTCGCCCGCGTCCAGCCGCTCCTTGATCTTGGCGTGCGCGATGTCGCGGGCCACGACCAGCGGGCCGGTCAGCGAGAGCCGGGTCTTGACCGGGTACTTGGTCAGCTCGGCGAGGATCGTGTCCATCGGCTGGTTGAGGTCGATCCGCACGACGTCGGAGGACTCGGCGAGGTGCTCGTCGGTCGTCTCCGGCAGGAAGCGCGCCGGGTCGGTCTCCAGCTGCTCCAGGAAGACGCCCTCGGCGGTGATCTTCGCGACGGCCTGGCGGTCGGCCGAGCAGGAGACCGCGATGGCGACCGGGCAGGACGCGCCGTGGCGGGGGAGGCGGACGACGCGGACGTCGTGGCAGAAGTACTTGCCGCCGAACTGCGCGCCGATGCCGATCTTCTGTGTCAGCTCGAAGACCTTCTGCTCCAGGTCCTTGTCCCGGAAGCCGTGGCCCAGCTCGGAGCCCTCCGCCGGGATCTCGTCCAGGTAGTGCGCGGAGGCGTACTTCGCGGTCTTCAGCGCGTACTCGGCGCTCGTGCCGCCGACGACGATCGCCAGGTGGTACGGCGGGCAGGCGGCCGTGCCCAGCGAACGGATCTTCTCCTCCAGGAACTTCATCATGGAGGCCTCGTTGAGGACGGCCTTCGTCTCCTGGTAGAGGAACGACTTGTTCGCGGAGCCGCCGCCCTTCGCCATGATCAGGAACTTGTAGGCGCCGCCGTCGGTCGCGTACAGCTCGATCTGGGCGGGGAGGTTGGAGCCGGTGTTCTTCTCGTCCCACATGGTGAGCGGGGCCATCTGCGAGTAGCGCAGGTTGAGCTTGGTGTAGGCGTCGTAGATGCCGCGGGACAGGGCTGCCTCGTCGCCGCCCTCCGTGAGGACGTTCTGACCGCGCTTGCCCATGACGATCGCGGTGCCGGTGTCCTGGCACATCGGGAGCACGCCCGCCGCCGCGATGTTCGCGTTCTTCAGCAGGTCCAGCGCGACGAACTTGTCGTTGCCGGAGGCCTCGGGGTCGTCGATGATGCGGCGCAGCTGGGCCAGGTGGGCCGGGCGCAGGTAGTGCTGGATGTCGTGGATGGCCTCCTCGGCCAGCCTGCGCAGCGCCTCCGGCTCCACCTTGAGGAACGTCCGCCCGTCCGGTCCCTCGACGGTGGACACGCCCTCGGCGGTCACCAGCCGGTACGGGGTGGTGTCCTCTCCTTGGGGGAGCAGATCGGTGTACGCGAACTCAGGCATCTCAGCCCATTCCTCACTGTGACGGACGGCCGCCCGCCGACGCTGGCGGGCCTCACCAGCGTAGAACCTGCCGCCGACACGGAACCTGTGAGGTAAGGCTCAGTTCGACACGCCCGGGGTCGTCCACACCCCTAGTCGCGATCTATCGCGTTTCGGTACCCTGCTGTCGTGGACCTTCAGAAGCCCGCCCGTACCCATGACAACGACGCCGCCGCACCGAGCGTCGCCGAACTGCGCGCCTCGGACGCCGACCGCGACCGGGTCGCCGACATCCTGCGCGAGGCCCTCGCCGAGGGCCGGCTGACCGCCGACGAGCACGCCGACCGTGTCGAGGGAGTGCTGCACGCCAAGACGGTGGGCGAGCTGGAGGTCTTCATCCGGGACCTGCCCGCCGCCCACCAGCAGTCGGCCGGCCCCGCCTACACGCCCGCCCCGCCCCGTCCCGCCGAGGGCGCGATACCCCACGACGCGGACGCCAACGTGGTCGCGGTCTTCAGCAGCGCCGTGCGCCGCGGCCGCTGGCGCGCCGGGCGCCGGCTGCACGCGTACTCGGTCTTCGGCAGCGTGGAGATCGACCTCAGCGAGGCGATCTTCGAGTACCAACAGGTCGTGATCAAGGCGGTCTCGGTCTTCGGCGACGTCCAGATCCGTGTCCCGGAGAACGTGTCGCTGCGCGGCACCGGCGGCGGCGTCCTCGGCAACTTCGAGGTGGACACGCTGGACTCGGTCGACACCGACGCCCCGGTGGTCTACGTCGACGGCTGGGCCGTCCTCGGCAACGTGGAGGCGCGGCCCAAGCGCGGCAAGCGCGTCGGCGACATCCTCGACCGGGTCCAGAGCAAGGTCGACCGCAAGCTGGAGCGGGTCCAGGACAAGGTCGACGCGAAGTTGCGCAAACACCTGGACCGTTGACAGTCGCGAATCCGCCGGTGACGCGAAGGGCGGGTTCCCCCGCGTGGCGAACCCCGGGGGCGTGAACGAGCCGTCGCGCGCCCGCGGTTGGGAACGCAGTGCATAGGCGCGCGTACAGCGGGTAGGCCTTGCTGCATCGTCTCTCGCTCGCGAAGCCGTCGTCAGGAGTAGACCCGTGCTGCAACCGCCGCATTCGTCCCTGCAGGTAGCTGCCGTTCCGGCCCAGCGGGGGCCGGCGCGGGACAGGGACCAAGACGCCCCCTGGCACACCGAGGCGGTGTGCCGGCGCGACGAGGCCGGCCTGTTCTTCGCGCCGTCGAAAGAGCCGACCGCGGCACGGCTGTCCCGCGAGGAGGCGGCCAAGCGTGTCTGTGCCCGCTGCCCCGTGATGGTCGAGTGCCGCGAACACGCCCTCCTCCAGCCCGAGCCCTACGGCGTCTGGGGCGGCCTGACGGCAGCGGAGCGCCGTGTGGTCCTGGCGAGGCGCCGCCGCAGGGAGATGGAGCTGAAGAAGGCGGCGCGGGCGACGGCGGCGAACAGGATGGCGGGCTGAGCGACCCGAAGGGGCGCGGGGAACTGCGCGAGCGACCACGAACGACCCGCGGTCGCCGATGTTCCACGCGCCCCCTCTGAAGAGGCGCTCCCGGCCCGGACCTACTTGGCCTTGTCGAAGTCGATCGCGCTGTACGCCCGCAGCTTGCGCAGCCGGTGCTCGGAGTCGATCCTGCGTACCGTCCCCGACTTGGACCGCATCACGATCGACTCGGTCAGTGCGGTCTCCGACCGGTACCGCACGCCGCGCAGCAGCTCGCCGTCGGTGATACCGGTGGCGACGAAGAACACGTTCTCACCCGATACCAGGTCGTCCGTGGTGAGCACCCGGTCCAGATCGTGCCCGGCGTCGAGCGCCCGCTGCCGCTCCACGTCGTCCTTCGGCCACAGCTTGCCCTGGATCGTGCCGCCCAGGCACTTCACGGCGCAGGCCGAGATGATGCCCTCGGGCGTGCCGCCGATGCCGAGCAGCAGGTCGACGCCGGTGCCCTCGCGCAGCGCGTACACCGAGCCGGCGACGTCGCCGTCGGAGATCAGCTTGATGCGCGCGCCGGCCTCGCGGACCTCCTTGATCAGGCCCTCGTGCCGCGGCCGGTCGAGGATGACGACGGTGACGTCCTCCGGCGCGGACCGCTTGGCCTTGGCGATGCGCCGGATGTTCACGGCGACCGGCGCGTTGATGTCGACGAAGTCCGCGGCCTCGGGGCCGGTGACCAGCTTGTCCATGTAGAACACGGCGGACGGGTCGAACATGGCGCCGCGCTCGGCGGCGGCCAGGACGGCGATCGCGTTCGGCATGCCCTTGGCCGTCAGCGTGGTGCCGTCGATCGGGTCGACGGCGATGTCGACCTCGGGGCCGGTGCCGTCGCCCACGTGCTCCCCGTTGAAGAGCATCGGGGCTTCGTCCTTCTCGCCCTCGCCGATGACGACGACGCCGTTCATCGACACGGTCGAGACGAGGGTCCGCATGGCACGTACCGCGGCACCGTCGGCGCCGTTCTTGTCGCCACGCCCCACCCAGCGGCCGGCCGCCATGGCGGCGGCCTCGGTCACCCGGACGAGTTCCAGGGCGAGGTTGCGGTCGGGAGCCTCGGAGGGAACATCGAGCTCGGACGGCAGGTGATGATTTTCGGTCATCGGAGCGCACCTTTCTGATACGGCGACGGCCGGATGAGGGTTTGGCCCCGACTCTATCGTTAGGCAGACAAAATGAGCAGGGGGCCCCACGGATGAGCGCTTGGGGCACCTGCGACGATAGGGGGCGTGGCAGGTTCCAAAGGTAAGCAGAAGACGGCCCGGGACATGATCCTCTCCCTGGCCGTGATCGGCATCGCGGCGGCGGGCGTCTACTTCCTCGCGATCCCGCACAGCGACCACGCTCCCGACCTCCCGCGGGTCCCCTACCGGGTCGAGCTGATCGGCGCCCGGCGCGACGCGGGCTACCCGGTGGCCGCTCCCGCCGGCCTGCCGGACACCTGGAAGGCGACGTCCGTGCGGTACGAGCCCGACACCAAGCACTGGCACCTGGGCTACCAGACCCCGGACGGCCAGTACGTCCAGCTCGAACAGTCCACGCAGAAGGCCGCCGACTTCATCACCGACGCCAGCCAGGGCGCCTCGGCGACGAAGCGGACCCAGGCGATCGACGGCCGCACCTGGACCCGGTACACCGGCGGCCGCTACGACGCCCTCGTCCTGGACGGCACGCACGGCTCCACCACGGTCGTGGCGGGCACGGCGTCCTTCGACGAGATGGCGAAGCTGGCGGCGGCGCTGAAGACGGGCTGACCTGCCCCTGCCCGGCGCATGACGAGGGCCCCCGGCGGTGCCTAAGTGCTGGGGGCCCTCGTCATGCGGTGCTCGGTGTGCCGGCCGGCTCAGACGGTCGTGATGACGTCCTCGTAGGCGAGGCGCGGCGAGCGCGGGTACCAGGCGTCCGCGCCCGGCTTGCCGATGTTGACGACCATCAGCGGGGTGTGGTCGTCGTCCAGGAACTCCTTGCGGACGCCCTCGAAGTCGAAGCCGGTCATCGGGCCGGCGGCGAGGCCCGCGGCGCGGACACCGACGATGAAGTAGGCGGCCTGAAGGGCGGCGTTCAGCGCGGCGGAGCCCTCGCGGGCCGGGCGCTCGGCGAAGAAGACGTCCTTGGCCTGCGGGAAGGCCGGGAACAGGGCCGGCAGCTCCTCGTGGAACTCGTTGTCCGCGGAGAGGATCGCGACCAGCGGGGCGGTGGCCGTCTTGGGCTGGTTGCCCTCGGCCATGTGCTTCACCAGGCGCTCGCGGGCCTCGGGGGAGCGGACCAGGGTGATGCGCAGCGGGGTCTGGTTGAAGGCGGTGGGGCCGTACTTGACCAGGTCGTAGATCGCCTGGACCTGGTCGTCGGTCACCGGCTCGTCGGTGAAGGTGTTCGCGGTACGGGCCTCGCGGAACAGCAGGTCCTGGGCGGCGGGGTCAAGAACGAGAGACATGCGTGAACTTCCTGGGTGGGCCTGTTCCGACGTACCGGACCGCGGTCCGGATCGGCTGACAGGACGACCCTACGGCAACGAAGTTCAACCTTCAACAAAGGTGGCCGTGCGGTGACCCGCTTCACAGCTCCCCGGAGCCCGGCCGCCGCTCTCTACTCGGCGTCCTCCTCCTCGACCTCCTCGGCGAGCGCCGCGTCCAGCCGGGCCCGGGCGCCCTCCAGCCACCGCCGGCACACCCTGGCCAGCTCCTCGCCGCGCTCCCACAGCCCCAGGGACTCCTCCAGCGACGTACCGCCCGCCTCCAGGCGCCGTACGACCTCGATCAGCTCGTCCCGGGCCTGCTCGTAGGAGAGCGCCTCTTCGGCCTTGTTCGTCATTCGCCTGCCCTCACTGTTCGCCTGCCTTCACTGTGAATTCACCCTCGGCCACGCGGGCGCGCAGCGTCTCGCCGTCCGTCACCTCGGCCGGATCCCGCACCACGTGCCCGTCGGCCTTCTGGAGCACCGCGTAACCGCGCCGGAGCGTGGCCGCGGGGGAGAGGGCCACCACGCGCGCGTGCGTGTGCGTCAGCTCCGAGTCCGCCCGGTCCAGGAGATGGCCGAGCGTGCGCCGGGAACGCTCGGCCAGCGAGGCGACATGGTCCGCCCGCTCGTCGATCATCCGGTGCGGATCCTCTATCGAGGGGCGGGCCAGGGCATGGGCCAGCCCCCGCGTCTCGCGCTCCACGAACGCCTCCACGCACCGCCGGGTCCTGCCGCGCAGCATCCGCACCCGCTCCAGCTCCTCGCCCACGTCCGGCACGACCTTCTTCGCTGCGTCGGTCGGGGTGGACGCGCGCAGGTCCGCGACGTAGTCCAGCAGCGGGGTGTCCGGCTCGTGCCCGATGGCGGAGACGACGGGCGTACGGCACTCCGCCACGGCCCGCACGAGCTGCTCGTCGGAGAAGGGCAGCAGATCCTCCACGCTGCCGCCGCCGCGCGCGACGACGATGACGTCCACGTCCTCCAGCGCGTCCAGCTCCTTCACCGCCTGCACGACCTGCGGCACGGCGTGCACACCCTGCACCGGGACGTTGCGCACCTCGAAGCGGACGGCGGGCCAGCGGTGCCGGGCGTTCTCCAGCACGTCCCGCTCCGCCGCGGAGGCGCGGCCGCAGACCAGGCCGATCAGCTGCGGCAGGAACGGCAGCGGCTTCTTCCGCTCCGCCGCGAACAGCCCCTCGGCGGCCAGCGCCTTCCTCAACTGCTCCAGCCGGGCCAGCAGTTCACCGACGCCGACGGGTCTGATCTCGGTGGCGCGCAGGGACAGCTGACCGCGCGGGGCGTACCACTCCGGCTTGGCCAGCACGACGACGCGGGCGCCCTCGCCGACCACATCGGCGACGGCGTCGAACACCTGCCGGTAACAGGTCACGCTGACCGAGATGTCGTGCGACGGATCCCGCAACGTCAGGAACACGACCCCGGCGCCGGGCCGCCGCGACAGCTGCGTGATCTGCCCTTCGACCCACACCGCGCCGAGCCGGTCGATCCACCCCCCGATCAGCCGGGAGACCTCACCGACCGGGAGGGGGGCTTCGGGGGAGGTGTTGGCAGCCATGCGATCGAGACTATCGGGGCGCACTGACAGCGAACCCCACACCACTCGGCCCGGGCCGGGCCCCACTACGGCCCCCGGCACCATTACGGCCTCGGTCCGGCCCGGCTCCGCTACGGCCTCGGCCCGCCCCGCCCGGTCCCGGCCCCGCCCCGCCCGGTCCCGGTTCCCGCCCCGCCCGGTCCCGGTT
>NZ_MLYO01000025.1 GCF_001866665.1 Streptomyces monashensis
ACGATCACATGCGCATTCGTCCCGCTGGCGCCGAAGGAGGACACGCCCGCCCGGCGGGGACGTCCGGTGTCCGGCCAGGAGCGCGTCTCGGTCAGCAGGCGGATCTCTCCGGTGGTCCAGTCGACGTGCGGGGACGGCTCGTCGACATGGAGGGTGCGCGGCAGCACACCGTGGCGCATCGCCTGCACCATCTTGATCACACCCGCCACACCCGCGGCGGCCTGCGTATGACCGATGTTCGACTTCACCGACCCCAGCCACAACGGCCGTTCCGCCGAGCGCCCTTGTCCGTACGTCGCCAGCAGCGCCCGCGCTTCGATGGGGTCGCCGAGGGTGGTACCGGTGCCGTGGCCCTCGACGACGTCGACGTCGTCGGGGCTCAGGCCGGCGTTGCCGAGGGCCGTACGGATGACACGCTGCTGCGCCAGCCCGTTCGGCGCGGTCAGACCGTTGGACGCACCGTCCTGGTTGATCGCCGAACCGCGGATCACCGCGAGCACGGGGTGGCCGTTGCGCCGCGCGTCCGACAGCCGCTCCAGCAGCAGCAGTCCCACGCCCTCCGAGAACCCGGTGCCGTTGGCGGCGGCCGCGTACGCCTTGCAGCGGCCGTCGGCGGACAGGGCGCCCTGTCGGCTGAACTCGACGAGTGCGGCGGGGGTCGACATGACCGTCGCCCCGCCCGCCAGGGCCAGGGTGCACTCGCCCTGGCGCAGCGACTGGGCGGCCAGGTGCAGGGCGACCAGGGAGGACGAGCACGCCGTGTCCAGCGTGATGGCCGGTCCTTCGAGGCCGAGCGCGTAGGCGATGCGCCCGGAGGCGATGCTGGCGGCTGCGCCGTTGCCGAGGTATCCCTCCAGGTTCTCGGGCGCGCGCTCGTAGAGTCCGGGCCCGTAGCCGCCGTGCATGACGCCGGCGAAGACGCCGGTCCGGCTGCCCTTGAGGGAGGGCGGCGCGATGCCCGCGCGTTCGATGGTCTCCCAGGCGGTCTCCAGCAGCAGCCGCTGCTGCGGATCCATCGCCAGCGCCTCACGCGGCGAGATCCCGAAGAACGCGGCGTCGAACCGGCCCACGTCCTCCAGGAACGCACCCTGACGCGCCGACGACGTGCCGGCGCTGCCGGTTTCCCGGTCCAGCAGCCGGTCGAGGTCCCAGCCGCGCTCCGCCGGCAGCGGGCCGACCGCGTCCGTCTCGGCCATGAGCAGGTCCCACAGCTGCCCGGGAGAGTGCGCGCCCGCGGGGTAGCGGCAGCCCATCGCGACGATGGCCACCGGCTCGTCCGGGTCGAGGCGTACCGGCGCCGCGTCGTCGACCGCCGGTGCGGTGTCGAGCAGTTCGCCCGCCAGATAGGCGGCCAGCGCGCTCACCGTCGGGTGGTCGTAGGCGAGGGCGGCCGACAGGGTCCGGCCGGTCGCGGCGGACAGGCGGTCGCGCAGGGCCACCGCGGCCAGCGAGGTGAAGCCGAGTTCGTGCAGCGCCCGGTCCGGGTCCACCTCCTGGGCGGAGTCGTGTCCGAGGACCTCGGCCACGGCGGAGCGCACCAGGTCGAGCAGCGCCCTGCCTCCGGTCGGCCTCGCGATGTCCACGAGCGACGCGGCCGTGCCGGATTCCGTCGCGTCGGCGTCGGCGGGCGCCTGGGCGTCCGGCCGGTGGCCGACCGCGGGGTTGACGGTGAGCAGCGTGGCGGGCAGTTCGGCCAGTCGTGCGCGGGCGGTCTTCCCGGCCGCGTTGCGGGGGATCTCCGCGACCGCGTGGAACGTGTCGGGGACCTTGAAGTAGGAGAGTTCCCGGCGGCAGGTCTCCAGGAGCGTGTGCGGGTCGATGCCTTCAGGGCCCGGTACGAGGTAGGCGACCGGGACCTCGCCGAGCACGTCGTGCGCCTGGCCGGCGACGGCGGCGTCGGCCACGCCGGGCACCCGGGCCAGGACCTCCTCGACCTCCCGGGGGTGGATGTTCTCCCCGCCGCGGATGATGAGTTCCTTGACCCGTCCGGTGATGGTGAGGTAGCCGGCCGGGTCGCGGCGGGCGAGGTCACCGGTGCGGTACCAGCCGTCGCGGAGCACCTCCGCGGTCTCCTCGGGCTGGTTGTGGTAGCCGAGCATGAGGGCCGGGCTGCTGACCCACACCTCGCCCTCGTCGCCGCCGGCGGCCTCTTCGCCCGTGCGGGGGTGTGTCAGGCGCAGGCCGAGTCCGGGCAGCGGCAGCCCGCAGGAGCCCGGGACATGGGGTCCGCCGGGCGCGTGCGTGGTGATCGCTCCCCCGGTCTCGGTGCTGCCGTAGCTGTCCAGGAGCCGGATGCCGAAGGTCGTCTCGAAGGCCTCGTGGAGCGACGCCGGGCAGGCGGACCCGGCCACCATGCACACCCGGAGGTCCGGCAGACCCGTGCCGCTCTCCCTGGCCACGTCCACCATGCGGTGGAACAGGGTCGGTACGGCGACGAGGAAGGTGGACCGGTCCTCCCGTGCGGCGGCCAGGATCTCGTCGGGTGCCGCGCCCTGCATGATGTGTGCCGTGGCGCCGACGGCCAGTACGCCCAGTACGCCGATGTTGTGCGACACCGCGTGGAACAGCGGCATCGGCCACAGCACGCGGCTGTCGGCGGACATGCCGAGAATGGGCACGTTGCACACCGCGGTCGCCCACAGCGAGGCCCGCTGGGTCGACACCACTCCCTTGGGACGGCCCGTGGTGCCCGAGGTGTAGAGCATCCAGGCCGGTTCGTCGAGACCGAGGTCGTCGCGCGCCGCGCTGTCCGGCTCGGTGGTGGCGAGGGTGTCGAAGTCGGGGCGCCCGCCGGGCGCCCGGCCGGGTCCGGCCACGACGACGCCGACCGTCTCGCCGCGCCGGGCGATCCTGAGAACCTGTTCCGCCCCGGCGGCCGCGGTGACGACCAGTACGGCGCCGCTGTCGTCGATGTGGTGGGCGAGTTCGGCGTCCGTGGACTGCGGGTTGACGGGGACACCGACGGCACCGGCGCGGGCGACGGCGACGTAGCTCTCCACCATCTCGACGCTGTTGTTCATGCGCAGCAGTACCCGGTCGCCGCGTCGGACACCCAGGTCCGCGAGGTGTCCGGCGAGTCGGCGCGTGCGTCGTTCCAGTTCCCCGTACGTCACGGAGCGCCGTGCGTCCCGGAACGCGGTCTTCTCCGGGAGGCGACGGGCATGGTCGGTGAGCAGCTCGTGCAGCGGCCGGATCAGGTCAGTACGCAACGTGACGCTCACGCCTCTCGGTTTCCAATCGCGTGGGGAACGGAAGTGCGGTGCCGCCGACAAGCCGAACGGTCGTGCCGCGCACGGGCCTTCGACACGCCGCAGCATGGAATTGCAGCGTCAGTATCGCCACGACCTCGTTAGGGGTTTGCCTAGTAGTGCCGCGCCGGGTTCGTGCGGCTCGGCCGGGCCGCTTTCCCGGGCGAGGCGATGGTGAAACCGGTGGGTTGGTTCCCCGTAACTCCTAGGAGGACCCCCAGTGCCCGGCGGCCGAAAATACGCGGGCCCGGCTCCACGGTGGAGCAGGTCCGGAGGCCAACATGAGTCCCTTTTCTCGACAGCAGCACGGCTACCGCAGGGCGATGTCCGCCGGCGAGTGGCTCTACGCGGGCATGGCTCCCCGTCACTCCAACATGGTCCAGTACGTGGTGGAGGGATCGGGGACGCTGGACGAGCGGCGGCTGACCGACGCCGTGGCCCGCGCCGCGGAGGCCAGTCCCGGCACCAGACTGGTGCGCGACGGCCGCCGGCTCGTCGACGGAGGTGTTCCGCCGCGTGTCCGGGTCATGGAGGCGGGCTCGTTCGACGGACGGCTGCTGGACGCACCCGCGCTGCGGGACGTACTGCGCAGTCCGGGCGCCACCTTCGAGGTGCTCCTCTTCCCGGGCGGCACGCAGGGTCCGGACTCCGACGAGGCGCCCGTCACCGTCGTCTTCCGGGCCTCGCACGGTGTGACGGACGCCCGTGGGCTGATGCTGTGGATCGAGGACGTGTTCCGGGTCCTGCGGGGTTCGGAGCCGTTGGGTGCGCCGTCCACCCTGAGCAGAGACGAGTTCCTGGAGGACCTGGACCTGCCCGGCGGGCTGCCGCCGATCCCCCGCAACGTCGGCGAACTGGCCTGGTCCTCGCCGCTGGGCCCGTTGCCGCGCAAGCCTTCCGGGATCATCTGGCGTCGGCGGTCGGTCGACGGAAGCCACCCGGCGGCGACGGCCAAGGTGGCCGCGGCGGTGGCCGCGGCGTACGGCCCGGACGGCAACGGCCGCTTCATGGTCCCCGTCGACCTGCGCCGGCACGCACCCGGGATCCGTTCCACGGCCTGGCTGTCGCAGGCGTTCGTGCTGGGCGTCGATGCCGGGGACAGCTGGCAGGACGTGCACGGACGCGCCCTCAAGGCGCTCGCCGACGGCGCGGAGCTGGCGGTGCGCACCGACCCGAAGATGCTGAAGACCCCGCTGCCGCTGATCCGGATGTTCTCCTCGGCGGTCGACCGGACCGCCGTGCGGAACGACCGGTACTCCGCCTTGTCCTTCCTCACGCATCTGGGCACCTACGACCTCGTGTCCTTCGACGCGGGCGGCTTCACGGCGACGGCCCTGTACGCGCTGGGCGGTACGGGCCCCGGCGCCCCGCCCTCGATCGACATGGTCGAGAGCGGCGGCCGTACCGAGGTGACCCTGACGTGGCAGGACGGGCCCGGTGTCGCGGAGCGCGCGCGGGAGCTGCTGGACGTGGTCGAGGAGGCCCTGTCGCCCCGGGCGAACCGGGTGTGGGCGGGTAACGACACCGCGCGCGAGCTGGAGTCGAGCGCTTCGGTCGTGCGGCGCTTCCGCGAGCAGGTGCGGCGCACGCCGGACCGTGTCGCGCTGAGCGGCCCCGAAGGGCCGGTCACCTACGGCGAGTTGAGCCGGCAGGCCGACGCGGTGGCCAGGGCGCTGCGGGACCGGGGCGTGGGTCCCGGCACGGTGGTGGGGCTGCTCGCGGATCGTTCGGTGGCTCTGGTGGCGGGCCTGTGGGGCGTCCTGCGGGCAGGCGCCTGCTATCTGCCGTTGGACGCACAGCATCCGGACGCCCGGTTGTCCGGGCTGTTGTCGGACGCCGGGGCGGCGTACTGCCTGGTACAGGAGGCCCACGGGCGCCGGGGGGTCGTACCGGAGGGCTGCGAGCGGCTGGCGCTCGGCGAACTGACGGCGCCCATCGGCCCGGACGACGGCGACGAACCGCCGTTCACGGACGTCGAGGTGTCCCCGCGGGACCTGGCCTACGTGATCTACACCTCCGGTTCGACCGGCCGGCCCAAGGGCGTACAGATCGAGCACGGCAGCCTGACGCACTATGCCGAGTGGGCCACCCGGGAGTTCGGGGTGGACGCGGGGACGCGGTTGCCGCTGATCACCTCCCCGTCGTTCGACGTCACGGGCACCTCGGTCTTCCTGCCGCTGCTGGCGGGCGGCGAAGTCGTCCTGATGCCGCAGGAGCCGAGCCATCTGTCGCTGCGGCGGTTGCTGCAGTCCTCCGGTGCCACCATGCTCAACCTGACACCGTCCCATCTGGACCTCATCGGGCAGCTCGACATCTCGCCGCGCGGATACCGCAGCGTGGTCGTCGTCGGCGAGCAGCTGCGGGTGGAAGTCGCCGCGCGGGCCCAGGAGATGTTCGGGCCGCGGTGCCGGATCATCAATCTCTACGGTCCCACCGAGGCGACGATCGGCTGCACCACGCACACCTTCAGGGTCGGCGAGGACACCGGCGTCGCCGTCCCGATCGGGCTGCCGGGCGACAACACCCGGGTGCATCTGCTGGACGCGGGCCGCCGGTTCGTGGCGCCGGGGGAGGCCGGGGAAATGTACCTGGGCGGCACGCAACTGGCCCGTGGGTACCTGGGCCGTCCCGATCTGGACCGTGAACGCTTCGTCCGTCTCGCCGACGGCAGCCGGGCCTACCGGACCGGTGACCTCGCCCGCGTGCTGCCCTCGGGCAGCCTGGAGTTCGTCGGGCGCATCGACGACCAGGTGAAGGTGCGGGGCCACCGGGTCGAGCCGACCGAGGTGGCGCGGACGCTCGAGGACCATCCGGGAGTGACCCGGGCGGTGGTGATCGCCAGGGCCCGGCCGGGGAGCACGTCGAAGGCGTTGTACGCGTACGTGGTCACCGGCCTGGCCGCGGAGGAACAGGACTCCCTGACAAAGGAGTTGACGGCGTACGCCGCCGAGCGCCTGCCTCGGTACATGGTTCCCGCGGCGATCACGGCGTTGCCCGAGCTCCCCTACACGGTGAGCGGCAAGGTCGACACGAAGGCCCTCCCGGACGCCTTCGCGCAGGCTCCAGGGGCCGCTGCGGACGCGGACGCGGCTCCGCAGGGGCCCCTCGACCCGCTGGAGGAGGCGGTGGCCGAGGTGTGGGCACGCACCCTCGGGGTGGAGCGCTCCCGGCTGGAGGGCCGCTCGGACTTCCACCGGCTGGGCGGGGACTCGCTGTCCCTGCTCACCATGATCGCCGGGGTGTGCCGGTCCGTGCTGGACGCCGAGGGAGAGGAGGCCTTCATGGCGGAACTGGCACAGATCGTGGGAGAGCCGACGCTGGATCAGGTGGTCGCCCTGTGCCGGAAGGTGACGAGATCGCCGGACGCGGCCGACCGCCCCTGATCCGGTACGGAGCGGCGCGGGGCCGGCGCGGTCATGCCGGCTGCTCCTTCTCCGCGCCCGTCTCCGCCTCCTTCTCCGTGACCTTCCCCGCGTCCTTCCCCGCCTCCTTCTCCTTGTCGGCGCGCTGGGCGGGGATGGCGCGGTCGTTCTGCAGGAGCCAGAGCTCGCGGAACAGGCCCGGGGCGGTGGTGAGTTCCTCGAAGGTTCCGGTCTGGATGATCCGGCCGTGGTCCAGGACGACGATCCTGTCGGCGATGGCCACGTTGGCGAGCCGGTGTGTCACGAGGACGACGGCGCGGTCCTCGGCGACCTCGCGCAGGCCGGTGAAGATCCGGTGCTCGGCGCGGGCGTCGAGGGCGCTGGTCGGTTCGTCCATGACCAGGAGTCCGGCCGGGCGGTGGAAGGCGCGGGCGATGGCGATGCGCTGCCACTGTCCGCCGGAGAGTTCGACGCCGCCGAACCACTCCCGGGCGAGCAGGGTGTCCAGGCCGCTGCGGAGGTGGTCGACGACTTCGTGGGCGCCGGCGCGCTCGGCCGCCTGGTGGACGGTCCGGTCGCCGCCGTGGGGCTGCCCGAGGGTGATGTTCTCACGGGCCGTGAGGGGCCAGTGGGCGAAGTCCTGGGGGACGACCGCGGTCTGCTGCCACAGTGCGTGGGGGTCGAACTCGCCGGTGTCGCGGCCGTCCCAGGTGACGCGCCCCCGGCTGGGCAGGTACAGGCCGGACAGGAGTTTGGACAGGGTGGTCTTGCCGGATCCGTTCTCGCCGACCAGGGCGAGGACTTCGCCGCGGCGGACCTCCTGTAGGTTCCGCACCTGAGTGAACAATGCGGGTGTTTCCTGAACACTGCTTGAACAGTGTTCAGGAGTGCGCCGCTGAGCATTTTGCAATCATGCCCGCCGCAGCGGGGCGCATGCACGGGATCGCGACTTTCTACCGGTGAGGGTGAAGTTCGGTGATCGGGCGGGCATTCGGGATCCGAATCCTTGATCGTGTGGGCCAGTTGCTCGTGATCAGCACGGGCTGGGCGCGAAGGTGCGCGATGGTCGCTATACGTGAGCGTGGTGCCGCAGAAGCGGCGGTGTGGATCCGGTACGGCGTCGATGAGGTGCGCCAGGTGCCGTTCGGGCGCCTGGGGCAGCGGCATTTCGAGGGTTCTGTTCCGTGGCGGGCGATGCGGTCGAGGCGTGGGCAGGCGCATCTGCCCGGGAGCTACTGGTCGTCGACAGCGGGCACCCAGGTGATCTTCGAGAGTCAGCTGGAGCTTGCCCGTCTCCTGTTGGCGGACTTCGACCCGGATGTAATCGGTATCCGGGCGCAGCCGTGCTGGGTGCGGAGCAAGGTGAAGGGGCGGGTGCGGCGGCATGTTCCGGACTTCCTGCTCACGCTGCGCAGCGGTCTGGTGCGCGTGGTGAATGTGAAGCCAGCCGATCGTGCGAGGGATCCGAAGGTTCGGGAGGCCTTGGCGTGGCCGGGTGAGCTGTTTGCCGCGCAGGGGTGGCTGTATGAGGTCTGGTCGGGCTGTGAGCCCGTGGTGTTGAGGAATGTACGGTTTCTTGCCGGCTTCCGGCGGCCGTGGGTGGTGGACAGCGCTCTTGTCGATCGGGCACGTGAGCTGGTGAAGGACGGGGACGAACTCGCTGTAGCGGAACACAGGTTGAGCGCCTACGGCAAGCGTGAGGACGTGCGCCCGGCGTTGCTGTCGCTGTTGTGGCGGGGCTATTGGAGGACGGATCTCACGCGTCCGCTCGGCGGGCGTTCGGCGCTCAGGAGGGTGTCGTGAGAGGGGGCGTGGCGACGCTGCGGTGCGGGCTGGTCCTGCAGCACGACGGTGAGCAGTTGACCGTGGTGGAGATATCCGGGAGCCGCATTCTTCTCCAGAACCGGTCCGGCGGATTACGGCAAGTGGATCTGGGTTGGCTGCTGTCGCACCCGACCACCCGGATGCCAGAGGCCGCTGCCGAGCCTCTGCCGGGGCTGGGTGCACAGTTCTCGGCGCTGGGCAAGGAAGAGCAGGACGCGCTGCGGGAGCGCTACGAGCATTTGCTGGAGGTGGAGACCGGATACCGTTACGGCTCAGCGGAGTTGGCGCTCGACGGTGAACCGCGCCCGCAGTATGCGCCCGACGTGCCGAAGATGGACCGCTACGAGGCTAAGGCGACCGAACTCGGTGTGAGTGTCATGACGGTGCGGCGCTGGCTGATGAAGATCAAAGGCCCCGAAGGAGTGGCCGGACTACTGCCCGCCGATCGTGGCCGCAGCCCGCTGGGGGAGACCGATCCGCGCTGGATCGACATGTGCCGCAAGGTGCTCGACGAGTTCGTTGAGGAGAGCACTCCGCCGCGGCACCTGGTCATCGCGACCATCGAGGAGCGCCTGGCTGCCGAGTTCGGGCGGGGCGCGGTGAAGCTGCCGAAGAAGACGACGGCGTACGCCCTACTCAAGGAGCTGGGCCGGGGACGCAATGCGTTCTCGGGGAGCGCGAAGGGGCGGCGCTCGATCGCGAACCGCCCGCCGGGGGTCTACGGCAGGCTGCGGGCGACACGTCCGGGTGAGTATGTCCTCGTCGATACGACGCGGCTGGACGTATACGCGATGGAACCGGTCACGTGCCGGTGGGTGCAGTGCGAGCTGACCGTCGCGATGGACCTCTACACGCGCTGCATCACCGGGCTCAGACTGACGCCGGTGTCGACGAAGGCTGCTGATGTCGCAGCCGTCCTCTATGAGACGGTGCGTCCGCGAACGGATGGAGAGCGGGCGGTGCTACCGCATCACGGGGTGCCCAGCACGGTGGTGGTGGACGCAGCGCGACTGGTGGACGTGGAGGGTGAGTGGTTGTTGCCGTCGGTGGCGGCGGAGACGCTGGTGTTCGACCACGGCAAGATCTACCTCTCGCAGCATGTGCAGGCTGTGTGCGACCGCTTGGGCATGTCACTGCAGCCGGCCCGGCCGTACACGCCGACGGACAAAGCGCCGCTGGAGCGCTGGTTTCGGACCCTACGCGAAGGGGTTCTCGCGGCGCTGCCCGGCTACAAGGGCGCAGATGTGCACAGCCGCGGCAAGGACGTGGAGGAGAAGGCGTTCTTCTTCCTGCCGGAACTGGAAGCGATCATCCGCGAGTGGATCGACCTGGTCTACCACCGGCGCGTCCACACCGGCCTGTGCGTTCCGGAGGCGCCGGGCCTTGAGATGAGCCCGCTCGACATGTACGAGCACGGCATCCAACGGGCCGGGCATCTGCGGATCCTGGGGCGGCCCGACCTCGCCTACGACTTCCTCGAGGTGAAATGGACCACGATCCAGCACTACGGGGTGGAGATCGGCACCCTGCGCTACAACGGCCCCGCGCTGAAGGGGCGGCGTCACACGACGAGCCCGTACGGCGGGATCCACGCCGGGCAGTGGCCGATCGCCGTGGATCCCGGGGACATCACCCGCATCTACTTTCAGGACCCCGAGAGCAGGCAGTGGCATGACCTGCGGTGGGAGCACGCGGACGCGCTCGATGGTCCACTCAGCCGGGAGGCGTTCCAGCACGCGCGCCGACTGGCAGCCAGGACTCAGCGGTTTCCCGACGCCAAGCGCACGCTGATCGAGCTGCTTCAGCGATGGGGCGCGGGCCTGACCGGAAGCCAGGAAGAGCGACGTATGGCGCTGCGGCTGTCGGATGAGCGGCTATCCATCATGGGCCCCGACACGGTGGGGCCAGGCGCGGGCGAGGACGATCACGAGGTGACGGTGGCGCAGTTGCCGTCGGTGCGACAGCTCACGGCTCTCGCCCCCACCAAGCCCGCGGGCATCGACCATGACTTGGCCGAGACGCCTGTGGTGGATGGGTCTGAGGTGGGGGAGGGCGGGGACGACGACGAGGACGAGGACCTCGATGCTCTCCTGCCCGAGCACGCGGACACGGTAAGCGACGATGAGTACTACGCGGACGCGTGGGAGGTGTCATGACCGCCGCCTTCGAAGAGGGAGAACGCAACTATTCACCCGTTCAATTGACGGGCTTCGTGGAGATGTGCGAGCGGCCCGCCCGCGAGCGTCCACGGCAGCTCAGCAGGGTGGAGATCAAGGATCTGACGCGCCGCGATCTCCTCGTCTACAAGGAACAGCGCGCTGTGTGGCATGCCAACCTCGGGCCGATCAAAACCGCACAGCTGCGGGAACTGCACGACGGGCTCGCGGAGATCGTGGACTCGAACCGGCAGGACGGCGACAGAGTAAAGCCGTCCGCGGTGCTCGATGCGTTTCCTGGGCTGGGGAAGACGACCGCGGTCCTGGACTACGTGAAGCAGTACCACCGTGATCAAATTCTGCTGCACGGCGCCACCACCCCCAGCGGGCACCGCCGCGTCCCGGTCGTGAACATCACCCTGACCGGGAACGTCACGATCCGCGGCTTGAACGAGGCGATCTGCCGGTTCTACGAACTGCCCGAGTCCGGTAACGCCGACCAGCTCGCCGCCCGAGCCTCACGCGCGGCCCGCGCCATGTGCACGACCGTCATCGTCGTCGACGACATCCACTTCCTCGACCTGCGCCGCACCAACCACCGAGCGGTGGCCAACCACTTCAAACATCTGTCCACCGTCTTCCCCGTCACGTTTATCTACGTCGGCGTTGGTGTGGAAGCGCGCGGGGTCCTCACCGACGGCCTGGACGACGAGGACATCGATCTTGCGCAAGCGGCCCGCCGCATGACGACGTTGACGCTGCCGCCCTTCACCGTTGACACCGAGGTAGGGCGGGCGCAGTGGCGCACACTGATGCTCACCATCGAACGCCTTCTCGTCCTCGGCGACGCTTACCGCGGCATGCTGGCCGAGGACCTCTCCGATTACCTGTATGCGCGCTCCACCGGCCATTTCGCCTCACTCATGACGCTCATCGCCCGCGGCTGCCGCCGCGCCGTCGACAGTGGCGAGGAACGCCTGACCGTGGAACTGATGGACACCGTCAAGAACGATGTGGCGGCCGAGCGAGGACGCCTGGAACTCCAAGCGGCCCTCGAAGCGGGCACCCTCACCACCAAGCCCCGCCGCACAAAGAAGAGGCCAGGACGGCGGCCATGACCCTCAACACCGCGGCCATGGCGCCCACGTTCTCGACCGAGCGGCTCCCCTATGTAGTGGATCCGCTCCCGGGCGAGGCCCTCGACAGCTGGATCGAAGCCTACGCCCGTGAGCTCATCGTCACCTCCCGAGAGTTCTTGACCTTCATCGGCCTGCCCGGCCCCCACCTCGAGCGCATGCTGGTCAAGCTCCTACCCGAGGAGGCGGCTGTCCTTGCGCGGCGTACCGGAGTGTCGCCCGAGACGTTGTGTGCGATGACGCTGGAACCTTTCGATCAGATCACCGTGACTCTCCGGCACACCACGCGCGGGCTCGGCTCCCCACCGCGCTGGCGGCGGCACAAGGGCAGCCGGTACTGCCCCACCTGCCTGGCAGAGAGCGGCGGCCGCTGGCAGCTGGCCTGGCGCGACCCCTGGACGTTCGCCTGCACCCCGCACGCTCAACTCCTGGTGGAGACCTGCGAAGGGTGCGGACAACGCCCGCACCCCGCCGGCCGTCACCCCGCGGGCGTGACGAACCCGGCACGCTGCACCATGGCCCGCGCCCTCGGCCGCGGCAGCAAAGGCGCACGCCTCCCCTGCCACGCCGACCTCACCACCGCCGTGGCCCAACAGGTCCCTGCCGACGGTCAGATCATCCAAGCCCAGCACTTCGTCGACGCCATCATTCGCCATCACACTGACGTGCCGCGTGAAACCGAGGGAACTCAAGTGGGCCTGGAGGAACTCTTCTTCCTGGCCTGGCGCGGCCTGGCAGCACTCCACGACAACACCGCCCCCGTCCCCTCGCTGGTGCGGCAGCTCCTGGGGGAGGCAGGCAAACGCGCTCCCGCCCTGCTCACCGGGCTGAGCAACGAGTCCGCCACCGATGTGGCGATCGGCACCGCCCTCGCCATGAGCATCCTGCAGCGCGACCACCCCCACAGCGACGAGGTAATGCACTGGATCGCTAACTCCCACCTGCGCAAAGACGGCTCTATGGAGGTGCTGCTGAAGTTCAACTCCTGGCGCTCTGTTTGCTCACCGCCCATCCTGACCCGTGCTCTGGCAGTCATCGACACCCGCCTGCGGCCCATCGACCGACTACGCTTCGCCACCGCCTCCCCCAATCCCCAGCCCCCTTCCACACCTGCCGAACTGATCGAACGCAGGGCCGCGAACGTTCCGGCCACACTGTGGCCGTCCTGGAGCATGCGCCTCATGCCTCACCAGATCGGCGGTCCCCGCGGAATGAAAACCGCTGAATACCGGGCCGGGCTCACCGCGCTTCTGCTGGTCGTCCGCTCCACCAGCCGCACCTACCGCGACGCCCTCGCACTCCTCGGCCAACCCGTGAGTCCAAACTTCGTCAAGAGCATGGTCACCCGCCTCGACCGCCCCCACATGAGCCCCATGCTCGCCGCATTGACGCAACTGGCCGACGCCCTCGACCGTCACGGATCACCCATCGACTACGCGCGACGCAGGAGATTGGCCGACACATCGGAACTGAGCCTCGACCGCGCCGCATTCAGACAGCTCACCGCCCAGCACGGCTGGCGAACCCCCGGCACGCAGCGCCTCAACGTTCTGGACAGCTACCTCAAGGCCATTGTAACTGGCACCCTCACCGACACCCACCCCCGCGTCAGCGATCTGCGTTTTCGCGCCGACCCCGCCGTACGTGCTTTCCTGCTCGCCCAAGCCGCAGCCCATCTGAACCAACTCGGCATCGATGAACCCGTCACGTGGGAACCCCCGTCCGAGTGGGTGACCGGTGTCAACTGGCCCGGCACCGAGCCAACTGACATCGCCCCAGACGTATTCCGCCGCACCACCGCACGCCATCACAAACTCAACGACGTTGCCGAATCCCTAGGGATCGGCATTGAGCATGCCCGTCTCTATGCCGAACTCGCCGGCGCCATCCCCACCGTCCAAAAGAAGCCCCGGCGACCCAGAGGCCCGCGAACCAACGCCCCCGACGAAGCCACCCTCCGCGACCTCTACCTCCGGCAGGGCCTTCCTCTGCGAGGAGTCAGCAAGATCACCGGAGCCAGCGTGGAGGTGCTGAAGCAGGCACTCACAAGAGCCGGACTGGCATTACGGAGGCGAGGGGAACGTCCCAACCACAACCACCACATCGATCCCGATTGGCTCCTTGAACAGTACGCCGTGAAACACCGCAGCTTCGCTGACATCGCGGAGGAAATCGGCGCGGCGGCGATCACCGTCCGGAATATCGCCAGACGTGCAGGCATCGCCTCCAAAGGCCGGGCATCAGTCCCGCGAGACTTCGCTGCGACCACCGAAGGGCTGGATCTCTCCGCTGATGTCTACCGGGCATTTTGCGGAACCAACGCCGTGGCGCGCGTCAAGCACGTCAGCGTGCTCCTCGACCACGACTCGATGGCCTCCGCCGCACACGCGGCTGGCCTGAACGAGTCCGCACTGAAGCAGCAAGTGACGGTCGTGGAAAAGACAACCAGCATCCGCCTTGTGGACACACTCACTCCGCTCACACTCACCACCCCAGGAGCTCAACTTCTGCGCCAGGTGCGGCCCGTACTCAATCGCTATGCATCCCTGCATGCCGACGGCGTCGCCAACTCGGCAGCCCGGAGAAGACCTCCGCGCACACCAGCCCCCGAACCAGCCGTCCTTGAGGACCTCTACGTTCACCAGGACCTGTCCCTCGCGCGGGTATGCAAGGCCACCGGCGCAAGCATGCACGTCGTGAAGGAAGCGCTCCTAGACGCCGGTATCGAGATCCGCAAACAGGGCCACAGGCCCAACTATTCCTGCGACCTCGACCGAGACTGGCTCTACGAACAATACGTCGTGCGACACCGCACCTTCGTCGACATCGCCGGCGAAGTCGGCGTGGTGTCCACTACCGTCCTCAACATCGCCCGACGCAAAGGAATCCCGCTCAGAACGTACGCAGGCGTCCCCCGCGACTTCGCCACCACCACCAAGGGACTCGCCATCCAACCCGCGGTGTACCGGGCATTCGCCGGGTGGAACTCGGTCTCACGCGTCAGGGTCGTCAGCTCGCTGCTCGACCACCACACGATCGACAGCGCCGCCCAAGCCGCAAATGCAAGAGTGCCCGAGCTGCTGCGCATGATCACTGTCACAGAGAAGAACGCGGGAGTTCGCCTACTGTTGTCAGAGCGCCCGCTACGGCTCACGGCCGAGGGCCGAGCACTTCTGCATCAGGTCATGCCCGTACTTGATCGCTATGACACCGCGTCTCCGCAAGATTTCACGCCAGGTATCCACGATGCACCGTGAATCCCGCCGATCAGTTTCCGCAGGCTGCCGACAACCGACTACAGGGCCAAACGCAGACCCGATGTCTGTGTCTCACGGGTCAGAGTTCGTTGATGTCGTGCGGGGTGCGAGCTTCCACCTGTGCAAGCTGAGGTCTGGGCCAGGGCATGCCCATCTGATCTGGCTTGCACTATGCGGTGCGACTATGGCGTCCGATACAGCCATGCCCTCACACGGCACAGGAGCTTACGAACGCGTCGAAAGGCGCCTGAGCGTTGGAGAGTTCGGGATGCCACCGAAGACCCCTACCGCCGAGGTGAGGACATCTCCTACGCCATCGACGTGCTCACCACGACCCCCGGCATCGACCCGCACCGCATCGGCGTCCTCGGCATCTACGCCGGTGGGGGCTACGCCGTGCACACCGCCCGCATGGACCACCGCATCAAAGCGGTCGGCACGGTCGTCCCCATCAACATCGGCGCCTCGTTCCGCAGCTTCCAGCCCGACGGTCCGGCCGCAGCACTCGACGCCCTCGCGGACGCACGTACCGAAGAGGCCCGCTCCGGCGAGACGACCCACGTGAACTGGCTGCCCGACACCCTTGAGGACGCCACGACAGTACTCTCCGAGATACGGGGCCTTGTCATTGCGCACGACGTTCATCTGCGCGAGGACTTTCAGGCGCCCGGGTGGCTCTGGATCCACGAGAGGCCTCCGAGATCGAGTCGACGACGCGCGCGCGTCACGGCGACGTAGGCAAGTTGGGCGTCCTTCTCGCTCACGGATGGCGGGGGCGGCCGACCACAGTCGTCGTTCTGATCCGTTTCCGCAGGTTGAGGAAAGTCATCGGCGATCCTCACCTGCAACCACTCTCGACCCTTCGCCTTGTGGGCGGTGGAGACCGTGACGTCGGCCGTAGTCTCGTCGGTCAGGGCGTCGACCGCGGCAATGATGGCCTGCGGGCCGTGGGCATCCACGACTTCCACGAAAGGCTGAAGGTCACGGCCAGCGAGATCGTAGGTCGCGTAGTCCTGCAACTCGCCCCAGGAGGAGAAGAGTGCCAGTTCCGGGTGGGATGTGCAGCGGCCTTCCTTGAGGTCCTGCGCGGCAAGAGCCAGTGCCGTCAGTGTCTGTCCACCACGGGTCAGAGCGACTCGTTGGCCGGCGGCGAGCAGACGCATCACCTCGGTCACGGCGCCGATGTTGGTCCGGCACAGCACGGCATCGGGGCTGGTGACCACGCCGACCTCAGTCGAGATCTCTTCGGTGCCCGTCAGCCGGATGGAGGCGTTCGCGAACGACAGCCATCGGTTTGCCTCCTCCGCCAGCGCCGGGCCGAAACGGAAGGAACGGGTCAAGGTGAGATGGTTGGCGTCGAAGCCGGTCATCACGTCGCGGGCGCCGCGCCAGCCGTAGATGGCCTGAGCCGAGTCCCCGACCATGACCAACTGAGCGTGAGCACGTTGTGCGGTGAAGACCTGCTCCAGAACCGGGTTGGTGTCCTGCGCCTCGTCGAGGAAGAGGAAGTCGGCCTCGATCTTGGGGTCGGTCAGCGCCCACATCTTCAGGTAGTGGTCGTGTTCGAAGCGGACTACGCCGCGCTCGGGATTCTGCAGGTCGTGCCAGGCCCGCGCAGCGAACGGCAGAACAGCATCGGAGAGTTGCGTATGGTCTTCCGGTGCTTCAAGGCGGCGCAGAACCGGCACGTGGTGAGGCGCCAGCGCCCGGTCTGCCGAGTGGCAGAACCGGGTCACGGTACGCAGTACAGCCTGAGACAGCGTCCGGTGGCTGATCTCGTGATCACCGATACGGACGGAGGAGTTGACGCCGAGCGACTTTCCGATCCTCCATGCGGGCTGTCGCGGGCTGTTGAGGCGGAGGACGAAGCGGTGCCCGAGGGCAGCGAAGGCCGTGGCGTGGGCCGTCTTGCACTGCACAGAGTTCGGAAAACGGCTACTGGCATCGCGTGCGATGTCCTTGTTGAAGGCAAGGTAGCGGCCTCGGCGCTTTGTGCTCGTGGCGAGCATGCCGAGTGTGCTGGTCTTGCCTGTGCCGGCACCTGCCTGCAGCACCAGGTGATCGCCGCTACGGAAGGCGTCGACGGCATGGGCCTGTTCGTCGGTGGGGGTGTGCAACGGGAACTCCGCGGAGGTGGGCTATGGGGTGCGAAAGCTAGGAGGACGACTGCGGAGCAAGGCGCGCGCTGCACAGGCCAGTACGCCCTCAAGGCCGTGATGGGCAGGAAGGCCCTCTATCTGTGCTGCGAGTTGGCGAGCTCGATGGTTTCTGTCCTGTTCCAAGGCCGCCACAATGGTGCGGCCGAGGAGGTCTGCGGGCTTGCGACCGCAGTTTGCCGCGGTTCGACGAACCGTTGAGCACACATCCCAGGAGAGGGCGACATAGAGCAGGACCTGGCCGCTTGGGTCGAGGTAGTGGGTCGTCAGCGTGTCAATGGGTAGCAGGCGGTCGCGGTTATGAGGAAGCGACCGGACGGCCCGCCCGGGCGACTTGGCGCACCGAACCGTCGTGAGCCGTGTGGGTTCGGCGTTCGCCGCCAGGGGAAAGGCGCGGCAGGCTCGGCGAAGCTCTGCGAGAATGACGGATCTCGTCAGGAGGATCTCCACTGCGTACTGGTGCTTCATCGCCAGGCCGCCTCCGACTCACCGTTTCCGCGGCGCGGTTGACGCACGTGAGTCGGGAGACGTGGGTGCACGTAGGGGTGATGGACCGCCGGGTCGAACGGCTCCCAATCGGTCAGTGCGAGATCCGCCGACGTCGGGACGGCGGCATGGTGAGGGCATCGCTGTGTACGCCAGCGCAGCTGTTCCGCGTACAGCAGCGAGGAAAGGTCGTAGAGAGCCATTACCTCAGTGGGAAGGGCCAGCTGACCTTTGGCGGCCGTTGCGGGGGCCAGGATCCAGATGCCTTGAAGGCTGTCCGGGGCGAGCATTTTCGTGGAGCATCGGGTGCGATGCCGCGTCTGCGCGACGCACTGGATCTCGTCCAGGGGGCGGGCGGCGAGGTAGCGGACATACAGGATCTGGACGACGGGCCTGGCGGGTCGGCATGTGCCGTTGGACCGCGAGCGGCGGTCGACGTCCGTGGGCGGGACGAAAACACCGGCGTCAGTCAGGCGGCGCGTGTTCACAGCCAGCGACCGGCGTAGCCAGGTCAGAGCGGGGGTGATGTCACACGGGGCGTCGCGAGCGGGGCAGACGACGGCGTGGGTCAGCCGACACCAGGTGCTGCCGTCCCCGGCGGGATGGGCGAGGCCTGAGCTGACGTGCCAGCGGTATGCGGCGGGCATCTCGGCTGCGGGCAGTTCTTGCGGGTGCAGTGGCACGGGCCGGTCACGGCCCCGGTGGTACCACTCGACCGGGTTTCCGCACTCACGGCAACGAGCACGCTGTGCGCAGCGCAGAAGGCGGGTTGGGCTGTCGGGGTGGACGCGCAGGGACCGTCGCTGTTGGGAGGATGCGGGGCTGCCGTCCCAGTGCCGGGATGCGGATGAGGGGTGCATGCGCGAGAAGGTGCCAGCCAACACGCTGTCGAAGCACTGCCCTGGCTGGTGACGTCCGTCGAACGGCCGAATCCATGGCAACGCCTATTCGGATCATCGCTCAGACATTCGTGTCCGCCTACCCAATCGGGTGATTGCCCGGCCGGCCGGGCCGACCAGTCAGCCGCCCGCTTGACGAGGTGGCTCGTGCCCCTGGCAGAGAGTGCCGAAGAGTTCGTCGAGGGGAGTGCTCAATGCGTGGGCCAGAGCGTGCCACGTCTTGAGAGTGCCGATAGTGCGCCCCTGCTCGATCTCGATCAGAGTCCTTCTGGCCAGGCCGCTTCGAGAGGCGAGCTCGTCGTAACTCCATCCCCGCGCCGCACGCAGCCGGGCGAGTTCCAGGCGCAGGGCCTCGAAGTCCGGGTCGGGCGGAAAGATCGTCACCCGACCATCCGACGGTGCAGACGCCTGCCCTGTCAGTGCATACCTCTGCCCTATTTCCGCCTTTCAGGTTCGCTCCGAGGGGCAGAGGTCTGCACTACCGTGTGCGGCCGACCCCAGCCCGCCAGAGGCCGGCGCGGAAACGGCAGGAGGAACTCGCGCGCCATGAGGCTCTGCTTCCCACAGTCAGATGTCCGGCGTACATGGACGGTTGAGCTCCTCCCCCAGCCCGGCGGGCCGGTACTCGTCTGTCAGCAATGTGCGCAGGGTGGGCAGCGGCTCACCGGCCCAGCTGCTCGATCAGAGGTCCTGGCGCATCTGGCGTCACACGCGCGCCGAGACCTGCTTCCTGCGCATCTGCGGACGTGCCAGTGCCACGAACGGGGCTGCGGCTGGCATCCCCGTCACCGTGGCTGCCACGGCCCGATCCGCCTTCTCCTGGCCCGTGACCACGGCGGACGGGCGTGGCGCCTCACCGATGCATGCACTGCGTGTGCGGCCGCCACGTCACAGGCCGCCGTCGTGCCCGAAACGATCCTGGCCGCTGCGGTCTCGTCGCGAGGACGGGCGAACACGCGCCGAAAACGCCACCCCCAAGGACCCGACAGCCGAACCCGGGTACAGGAGATGCTCAACTACCTTGCCGTCGCCCTGCCGACCGCCACGGGGGCCGACGCCCGGTTGATCGCCTTGCAGTGCGCGCTGCGCATGAACAACGTGGCGCGCGTCCGCTTGCCCCTAGGGCTGCTCCGAAGCCTCCGCCTGGGATCTGCCTCAGAAGCGTGGCGCGAGCTGAGCGAAGCGGGATGGCTGCGGCCATTCATGTCCGACGGCGGCGTGATCACGGCTCAGATGCTCGACGCAGCCCTGCTCACACAGCACCCGGCTCGCCCCGACCGGCTTCAGGCTGCCGACTGGGCAGTGCGCTCCGCCTCCAGCATCCAAACAGATTCCGCGCCGCTTCCACGGCTGGCCGCTCTCGCACTGGCAGCGCACACCGTAGCCGGAGAGAACCAAGGAGCGGTATCAGCGGAGCAGATGGCGCGCGAATGCGGCTGCCGTATTACAGCACTGCCCGTGATTCTCAAGCACTTGGTGGCCGAGGAGGTCCTCGTCTCTTGGACGGGGACTGGGGAAGCGGGAGACTTGCGCTGGGAGCTGGTTTCCAATCGCGCCTGACTCGCATCGAAGGGGTAGGTCGGCGCCCGGCTCAGCTGCACACCATCAGGCGGTTTGGCCATCCCGGACTGAGGACGCCGGAGAAGGCTCACGGGCCACACACAGCTGCCTCCGCTGGTCCAGGATGTGCCCGAGTTGGAGCGGATCGCGCGATTGCGGACTCGTTCCCGCGGAGCTCATCGCTGCGCTGGATCGGTTGGCCACATGCTCATCGGAACGGCGACACCCAGCAAGGGCGGATCGCGACGCGTGCCCAGTCGTAGACGCGTTCGCCGTGCGCGCCCGGCCCGCCCGACAGCCGCTTCCAGCGTTGCCGGGGCAGCGCGGCGATCAGCTCGTCGACCCGTTTCTCGGACCAACGGGTCGTGATGACCGTGTCGTTGACCTTGGTGGCCATCACATGGGCGATGCCGCGCTGTTCCAGCCAGACACGTGTGTGCTTGACCTGCCCGTATGCCTCGTCCGCGGTCACCCATGCGAACGGCACACCGGCATCGACGGCGCGTTGCAGCATCTGCCTGAAGTGCTCGTTCTTGGTCGCGAAACAGATGTCGTCGCCGATGCCGGCGGCCCGGCAGCGGTCCCGGTCATCGGTCCAGGAGGCCGGGAGGTAGAGCTCGCGGTCGATCAGGGCACGTCCCCGGGCCGAGGCGTAGGCCAGGAAGGTGCCGATCTGGCAGTTTTCCGTGCGGCCGGCCGTACCCGAGTATTGGCGCTGGACACCGGCGGATTTGGTGCCCTTCTTCAGGAAGCCGGTGTCGTCGCAGATCAAGACGCCGTCTGGGCTGCCGATGGTCTCCACGACGAAGTCACGCACGTCGTCTCGGACCGCGTCCTCGTCCCAGTCGGAGAGGTTGAGCAGGCGCTGGACACCATCCGGGCGGAGCTGGCCGACCTGCTCGGCCAACGTCCAGCCGTTCTTCTTCTCCAAAGGTGCGACCAGCCCCTGAAGGTAGTCCAGTGCCCGCTCGCGCGGCTCGGACCTGCCAAAACGGTGGGCGAACCGGGCATGCAGCCCGGCTATCCCCTCGGACCACGACTCAACCTGCTCGACCGTCAGCGCATCAGCACACAGTCACATCAACGACAGGCGACGTTGATCGTCACCCCAGATGCGGTTGCAGTATTAACCCGGAGAGCAAAGGAAACACGGCCACCTCACGCTCGACGGCATCGACCTACCGCTGGAGTAGCAGTCGCTGCGGTCCGAACGGGCGTCATGGGGGCGGTATGGGCCCGCGGTCGTGGCTGTACAACGCGCACCCACCGGTGGACCGTTGTCTGCGCGAACGAGGGAACGCTGACCTGCTGACACGCGGCCTCTGTGGCTCGGGCGTCTCCTGTTCCCACTGTCGACGACGAACATGTCGAACAGCACTCAGTCGTACGGCACAAGCGCGACCGGGCAGTGCACGTGGTGGATCAGAGCGTGCCCGACCGGCCCCGTGTGCGGGCCGACCACGGCACAGCGCCTGCGGCTGCCCACGACGAGCGGCCCCGCACCGGCCGCGGCCCGGACGAGGACGTGCGCCAGCCACCCCTCGTGGAGCTCTTCCTTCACGACGGCGGTGGGTACTTCTCGGCCTCGCCCTGGCGCTGGAGGCCCATGAACAACGGGGCACGGGTCCGGATCGTCGAGCGTCGGCCTGATCCCTTCCGGCCCTCCCGGGCCACCGCTTGACGTCAGCCCAGCAGTTGGTGCGCCCAGTCGCGTTGGATGTCGTCGCCGGAGCAGTCGAAGTCTCCGGTGTTTCTCCGGGGCGCCGATCGCGGGCGGTGCGCGCCCGAACGATGTCGACGTAGGGCTACGAGTGGAAGCCTCGTGTGAGACCAGCACCGGGATGCTGAGGGCGGCGAGCCAGTCGGTGAACATGCGGCTCAGGATGTCCTCATTGGCGTCGAAGGGGAGGTATGGGGCTCTGATGGGGGCCAGTGGCCCTCGAGCCCCGTGCCCCTGACGGGGGGGCGGCGTGCAGGACCAGACGTCGCCGCTCCTCTGTGCTGTCCAGGTACAGGAGGCCGGTTCTTGGCGCGGGCCAGGTAAGTGTGGACGTGCTGGCAGTTGCATTGGCCAGTCACATGCCGCCGAGCACTCGTCGGGTCTCGGCGGCGATCTGCTGCGTCTCGCCGGTTGCGACCACGAGGACCGGGACACCTCTCACCGCCTGATCGATGCGTCGGTGGCCTTCCCGCATCAAATCTGCCAGTTCGGGGACGAGCAGCCCGCCTCGAACACCGAGAACAGTCAGGGCCGAGCAGATCTCCTCGCGTACCTCAGGTTGGTCTTCGCCGATCTCCCCGGTGAAGACCAGGGCGTCCAGCCGGTCCAGCGAGGCGGCCATCGCGCCGATGCCCCTGCGGCAGCTGAGTGTGAACGTCGCCAGCGCCAACGCGGCCGCGGCATCACCCTCCGCGCGGGCGCGCACCAGGTCCCGGGTGTCTCCCGAGGTACCGGAGAGGCCGAGCAGACCGGAATGCCGGTGGAGTGTGTCATCCAATTCGTCCGTGCTCAGACCGTGCCGCCGCTGCAGCCACAGCAGCGCGCCGGGGTCGAGACTGCCGCTGCGCCGACTCATCACCAGGCCTTCCAGCGGAGTGAGGCCCATGGTGGTGTCCACGCTGCGTCCGTTCCGCACGGCGCAGGCCGAGCAGCCGCCGCCCATGTGCACGAGCACGACCTGGAGGTTGTCGACGGGTCGGCCCAGGGCCTGCGCCGTCCTCTGCAGTGCCCACGAGTAGGAAAGCCCGTGGAAGCCGTACCGGCGCAGCTCGTATTCGGCTCGCCATCGCTCCGGCACGGCGTACGTGCGCGCCTGTGCCGGCAAATCCTTGTGAAAGACGGTGTCGAAGCAGGCGATATGAGGAACGTCGGGCAGGAGTTCTCGTGCGGCATCGACCACATGCAAGGCAGGGGTCACGTGCAACGGCGCGAGATCGGCGACGTCCGCCAGCAGAGCCCGTACGCGTGCGTCGATCAGCGCATGTCCAGTCAGGTGCGGGCCGCTGTGGACGATGCGGTGACCAACCGCCGCAGGAACGGGCACCTCGCTGAGGAAGTTCCGCAGTTCCGCCGCCACAGCAGGCCCCGGGGGCTCCGAGGCGTCTCGATCCGCCACCCGTTCACCGTCCGCCGCGAACAGAGCGATGTGAAGGCTCGAAGAGCCAGCATCGAGGACCAGTACGTGACCATCACGGCTCTCGTGGGAGCGGTCAGCACTCATCACACACCTCCAGTGCACTCGCGTCCCCCGGCACGGTGCGCCCGCCACGGAGTGCGACCCTGTGCTCAGGGTCGGCCTCGGTGCGGACCGGGTTGTGCTCCGCCCGGCTCGGCAGTTCGGTGAAGAAGACGCTGGTGGCCCAGTCGCCGTCCTCCAGGCGGGTGCCGACGTTTCGGCCACGTCGGCCACGCCGACCTGCTCGTTCGCCGCCAGGGGCGCCGTCGGTGTCCGTCTGCCAGCGGATGCCCCTGGCGGTGCGGTGGCGCGGTTCCTCCCGCAGGCCGGAGGCAAGGTCCCGGGCCGCATCGGAGGGCAGACCCCGGGTCGGCGCCAGGATGGGCCGCAAGTTCCTGCCGTTCGTGTCCGCGTCGGGCTACCTCACAACCCTTGCCCTGCCGCCTGGTAGGCCTCGGTGATGTCGCGCCTCGCCGCTTCCCCCAGGCTGCCACCACAGGGAGGGATCCGCTCGTCCACCCGTTCGGCAGCACGCCGCGCCTGCGGGACGGGGCACCCCTAGCATGCTGACTGTGCGACCCATTCTGCCGAAGCTCGAGGGCGGCCGGGTGCAGGGCCTCCTGCAGCTCATCGAGGACGGCATCCACCTCGTCGTCGCGGCGCTCCTCGTACTGCTCGCGGGGATCCTGACCGTCGGGGTCGTCCATGACGTCATCCGGTTGCTCCAGGGGCCGTACCACGAGGAGACGGTCGTTCTCTCCGCCCTGGACAGCAGCCTGGTGCTGTTCATCGTGGCCGAGCTGCTCCACACCGTCCGCCTCACCATCAGGAACCAGACCCTCGACGCGGAGCCTTTCCTAGTCGTCGGCCTGATCGCCGGCATCCGCAGGGTGCTCATCGTGACAGCCGAGGCGGAGAAGTCCTTCCGGTGGAACGTCGAGGGGATCGAACTGCTCATCCTGGCGGGGCTGATCATCGTGATGGCGACAGCGGTGTACGTGTGGCGGCGCTCGACGCGGCCGGGAGACTACTTCCCGCTCCAGGAGGCGCGGCGCTCTCCGTCGCCGACTTCGTCACCCACTCCGGTGCGCGGCTCCTGATCCGTCGCCCTCCGCCGCCGCGGCCGCCCGCACTCGCTGCTCCTCGCGAGCAGAGCCGACGTCCCGTTCCAGGGGGGTGCGGCTCACGGCCGTCGCGAGGTCCTCCAAGGCTTGCTTTTGCAGTTCCGCCTCGCGCCGCACGACCGGGCTCCCATTGCTGGCGGCGTCCTCCCACGCGTGGAGCGCCTCCTCCACGCGTCCCCAGTCCGGATTCCTGTGCTCGCGCACGGCGACTGCCGCCTTCGCGGTGTCCGTCTCCAGGGCGTCGGCGAACCGCTCCGCCTCGGGGACGACACGGCTGTCGGCCCGCGGGACGTGGCTCTCCATGAGCATCGCCGCGCGGCCGAACCCCTTGAGCGCCTCCTGCGCCTCCTGTGCCTCGCGCGACGTCAGCCCCCTGGGGCGAACCGGTTCCTGCCTTGCCCGGTCGTATGCCTCTTGCCAGGCGGCACGTGCCTCCCTGCTGGCCAGCAGTGCCCTGCGCATGTCGGCGTGATGCTCCCGGGTCGGTTCGGCGTAGTTGCGGAGCACCGCGGCCGCATAGCGGCCGTTGGCGGCGAGCCAGTCCGCAAGCCGGCTCGGCAGCCGGGGTGTCTCCCATGCGGGGAACACCACGTACGCCAGCATTGCCAGGGCCCCGCCGAGCAGGGTGAGCACCACCCGCTCCGGGACCGTCTGCTCCCACGCCTGGCCGCCCATGCCGAGCAGGAAGACGACGTACGCGGCGGTGAAGCACTGGGAGTAGGCGTAGCCGGTACGGTTCAGCGTGTACGACAGGCCCGCCGAGACGACTGCCAGCGCGCCGAACACATGGGCATCCGGTCCCAGGGCCTGCACCATCACGGTGGCGAGCGCGACCCCCGCCAGGGTCCCGGCGAGACGGGCCACCGCACGCGCGTACGTCCGGTGGAAATCCGGCCGCATCACCATCACCGAGGCGATGGGCGCCCAGTAGCCGTGGCCCAGGGGGAGCCGGGCGGCGATCAGATAGCCGAGTGTGGCCACCGCCGCCAGGCGGACGGCGTGCCGGAACACGGGCGAGTCCCGGCGGAGCTCACGGCGGACCGCCCGGACGACGACCGGGACCAGCCGGAACATCGTCGGGCGCACCAGGAACTCGGCGCCCGCGGGGCCGGGCAGCGTGGGCGCCCTCCCGCGCGCGCCTCCACTCCCGGCGACCTCCAACGCCTCGCCGAGCAGTTCCACGAGCTGCTCGGCGGCCTGCCTCGCGGGGCCCTCCAGCACCTCGTGCTCCTCGTCGACGCGCAGGACGTCCACGCTCCCGGGCCGCACCTCGGCGGGAGTGCCGCGGCGGATCGAACGGGCGACCGCATCCAGGACGTCGGCGGCCGCGTCGAGCAACTCCCGCGCGCGGTCCCGCCCGGGTCCCTCCGCTGGGGCGCCCACATCCGGGTCGGCGAGCGCGGCGACGACCGGCCGAATGCGCTCGGCGAGTCCCCGGGGGCCGTGCAGGACGGGGGGACGGGTTCGGGCCTGTGACGGCGTCACGGCGGCCGCGTCCCGGGCCGTCATCAACGGCTCCGGGTCAAACGCGGCCGTCGGGTCGTGCCGCAGCCGGCGGGCGTAGTCCGCCACGGCGGCCAGGGCGTCGGCGAGCGCGTCACGATGCGCCCCCCAACGGCGGATCGGGAACAGCAGGATCAGCACGGCCTGCGTCACGCCCCCGAGCGCGATGACCCCGGCGTGCTCCAGGGCTCGCCCCACGCTCGTGGGCAGGGTGATGGTCACCAGCATGCTGCCCACGGTCGTCGCTGCGACGATCCCAGCGGTCGATCCGACGGCCCACGCCATTCCCGCGGCAAAGGCCCATACGGCCAGCAGCGGCAAGAACGTCACGAGTCGCCCCGCCGCCAGGTAGCCCACGAAGGTGCTGAGCGCCAGACCCGCGCCCGCGCCGAGCGCGATCACCTTGCGTGGACGCCAGGTGCGCTGGAAGGTGGCCCCACCCGCGGAGTAGGCACCGAGGGCGGCGGATGCGGCATACGCAGGGGAGACCAGCCACAGCGCCGGCCCGATGACGATGGCCACCCCAGCGGCCGTACGCAGCGCGAGTAGAGGTTCCAGCCGCGTCTCCTCGATCGTGAGTCCGGATCGCACGACCTCCCCGAAGGCCCGCAGCCACGTCACGAATGTGAGCCTAGCCGGAACGTTCTGCCGGGTCGCGTCGGCCGCGCCGCCGCCTCCTGGAGGCGCCGCGCTCGGCGGACGCGCGATCCCGGGCCGACCTACACTCACAAACCGGCACCCTCGTGTACAGGGCGATCGATGACCACACCCCCCAGCGCCGGCTGTCAGCCCCAGCGGCCGCGGCTCGACGTCGTCCTCGTGGCCGATCCGTGATGGCCAACGGAGGTCGCGAAGCGACTGAAGAGAGGGTCACGGACCCGGCCCTACCTGGACAGCATCCGCCCCGTCATCGCCATGATCGGCCCACCGGAGCACATCGCGCTGCTGTCGCTGCCCATGCTCGGCCTGATGCGCGCCGCCCACCGGCTGAGGGGAGCGGCCCTCGGCGTGTTCGGAGCGCGATTCCCGGAGTCCGGCAACACCCTGCCACCCGGGAGATCCAGTACACCAGCGAGGCACCGCATGTCTACGGGCGGTTGCGGCTGCTAGGTGGGATGGTCCGCGTCAACCGGCCGTGGCTGTGCTGTTCACCGGCCGCTCCCGAGCGATCGCTGGCGTGTTCGCCACCGCGGCGTTCGGCCTCGTGTGCAGTGACATCTGGGGTCACCCTTTACGTGGGGCCGCTCCGCGACACGGTGTTCGCCGTGCTGTCGATCCGCACGCCCGTCCGACACCCCGGGCAGCCGGACACCTGGGCCTGGCAGGGCAATACAGGGAGGCTAATTGAGCCCGACATGCGCATGCGTTCGCGCGCCCTGTCGGCCAGGCTGAATGGGAAGCCCAGGGGCCGGGAGCCACCCCGGCCCCGCAGCCGGAGGTTGCCGTCATGACCGTGATGTCCATCGCCAGGTTCGAAAGGTTCTTCCGCGCGGCCGCGGGGCTGGACGTCGACAAGAACGATCTGAAGCGCTACAGCGACTTCGTCGACGCCAAGCTCTATGACCTGCTGACCGTCGCCCAGGCCACTGCCAAGGCCAACGGGCGCGACATCATCCGGACCTGTGACCTACCGATCACGAAAGGCCTGCAGGAGAGCATTCACCACTTCCGGAAGATCGACCAGGATGTAGAACTCAAACCGATCCTGGAACAGCTCGCCACCCACCCTGCTCTGGACCGCACGCCCGACGAGGAGACCGAGGCGGCCTATCCGGACATCATCGGCGGACTCAGCCTGGCCCTTGCTCAGTGCTTCAAGATCCTCCACCCCGACCTGAAGAACCCCCAGACCCAGCACTGGGACGAGACCCGAGCCGTCTTCGACCTCCTGTTGTGAGTGGCGAGCGGACCAGGCGGTGCAGACCACGGCCAAACAGCGTCAGCGCGCTCTGCTTCCTCGGCTGCCGCAACCATCTGCTGGCTCGCCGCAGGCCCTCGTCCACGTCCAAGGTGCTCCCGAAAGCGGTCCTGGTCGGTGAGCTGGCCGAGACCGCGGCGGGCACCCGCCGGCTGCTGGAGCTGACCGCTGTGAGGCTTGCGGGGATCCGCACGATCCCCTACCGGCTGGTGTCGTAAGTCGGTCCCGAAGCCCGACCGATCCGCAAGGGCAAGCTCCAGCACCCCAGGCTGATCGGTCCGCATCCCGGGTGTCCCAGAGCTCAGATTGTGGCGGCTCGACCTCGCAGGGATCATCGAAGGCATGGACAGGAACATGTCCGTCGGGTCCGGGGAGCGGCTGCTGGAGGAACTGGTCAGAGCAGCCCAGCTGGCATCACCTGCGGAACTGCCCGTGGTCCTGAACCGGTATGCCGAGGCCATGGGTCTGGGCAGGGCTGTTATCTATCTGGTCGACATCCAGCAAAGACTGCTGGTGCCGCTTGTCGAAAGCGAGCCGGAACTGGAGCTCGACACTTCGCTGGCCGGATGGGCCTACCGCACCGACTCTCTCCGAGTGGAAGAAGGCCCCTCCGGCGGGCTGAACGTATGGCTGCCCCTGGCCGACGGGGCGGAGCGGCTGGGCGTCGTAGAGCTGAACGTGAGCACCCTGGACGGGCTCAAGCTACGGCGCTGTCGAACGACGGCGCTGCTCCTCGCACTGATCATCACATCCAAGCGCACCTACAGCGACACCATCGCGCAGCGCATGCGTACCAGGCCGATGCACCTGCCCACGGAGATGGTGAGGGCCTTTCTCCCTCCCCGGTCGATCGGCACCGGGCGGGTCGTTTCGACGGCGGTTCTGGAGCCTGCGTACGAACTGGGCGGCGATGCTTTCGACCATGCGTTCACCGAGGACGTTTTGCACGCCACAATCCTTGACGGCATGGGGCACAACCTGGCGTCCGGACTTGCCACCTCTGTCGCCATGGCAGGCTGCCGTAACGCCCGGCGCAGCGGGGCAGACCTGAACGAACTCGCGGGCACCGTGGACGAGGCGCTGGCGAAGTGGCTTCCGGAGCAGTTCTGCACGGGTGTCTTCACCCAGTTGCGCATGCCCACCGGTGTGCTGCGCTGGTGCAACTGCGGCCACCCGCCTCCGTTGCTCATCCGTCGCCACCGCCTGCTCCACAATGCCTTGGAGCGGCCACCTGAGCCTCCTTTGGGTCTGCCCGTCAGTCTCGCCGGGACCGTCCGTCAGGTGCACGAGGTCAGCCTCGAACCCGGTGACCGAATACTGCTCTACTCAGACGGCGTCGTAGAGTCACGCGATGAGGCGGGCGAAGAGTTCGGCCTGGAACGCTTCACCGACTACATCATCCGGTCGACCGCAGCAGGGCAGAGCGCCCCGGAAGCGCTGCGCCTGCTCATCCACGCCATCCTCGAGCATCGGCACAACAAACTCAGCGACGACGCCACGATCTTGATGTTCGAGTGGCAGCCCCCTGATCCGTGACCGCAAGAGCCGGAGAGCGCAGCCGTGGCGCCGGCTTTCGTTCTAGGCGCCTCACGGGCTCAGTCCGCGAGGTCGACCTTGCCGAACAGGACCGCGTAACTGGAGGGGAGTTGGCTGATGATCTGATTCAGCTCTCCGCCGGTGACAGCGTCGGCAACGGTGGTCAGGACCGCGCTGGCGTCCCACTGCGCCGTACGCGGCCGGGCATGGGTGCGCTCGGCGACCCGGCGGTAGAACTCTTCGATCCCGAAGCCTCGCGCCTGCTGCGGCGTGGCATGATCCAGAACTTGTCCCAGCGGGCCGGGCAGCTGGGATGCGAGGTCCTTGACCTCTCCCGGGCTGATCCGTTGGGCCAGTACTTCCAGCACGGCGTTGGTGACGTCCGCGGCTTCGTCCTGGTCGTTGTATTCGCCTCGCTCACGCACACGGGCGAGGAATCCGTCGTATTTCATAGCTGCCTTCCTTCCGCCCCGGTCACCGCTGGTCATGAGGGTCGCCCGGTGCGCTGTCGCGCCGGGCGGCAACCGCCCCGACGATCGTCACTTCAAGGCCGTCCAGAATCCAGACGGCTCCCAAACCGATGACGATCCGCCAATGGAATCGGGACCACGCAGCCGGTCGGCCGGGCGGGGACCTTGGTCGTGACGACACCGAACTCGCCAGTGCTGGTCATGCCACGCCTCCTCGTTCAGGGCCATGGACTGTTACCCGGAAAGGGGCAGAACGGGCTGAAATGGACAGGTCCGCATGGCGTCGTCTTCTGTGCTGCGCTGCCACCTTCTGGGACACCGTTTTCACTTTCTCCATGAGGGCGACACGATGCTCTGGCACTGGTCGCGCGTGGGGGCGGAGCGGAGGGAAGCAAGCGATATCCGTCGGCCCAGGACGCCAAGCGTTACGCACGGGCATTCGACCGCGAGGACCAGGCGGACATGGGCCGGCGCGCACCGCTGGGTCTGCTTCCCCTTCGGCTGCTGCACGCCTGGCGTCTGCGGCACCGAAAGGAAGCCGGTGGGGAGCCGTGTGCCGAGTCTCCGCCGACGTGAGGGGTGCGACGCGAGACGTCATCCATGAATCACCCGGGTGTCGAGCGTCGCCGGCCCGGCCGCGGTGCCGGACGTGTGTCCGGAACCGCGGCGTTCGCGTCTCAGCCGCTGCTCTCGGTGCTTTCACTCGTCTCGCTGATCTCGATGTGCCGGGGCTTTGCGACCTCGGCCTTAGGGACGGTGATGGCGAGCACCCCGTCCGACATCTGCGCATTGATCTTTTCGGTGTCGACCTCTCCGGGCAGCCGCAGCCGGTACTCGAAGGCTCCGGTGCGGCGGGTGCTCCGGCGCAGGACGCCTTTGCGTTCCTTCTCCTTGATCTCTCCGGTGACCACCAACTCCTGGCCGTTGGCTTCGACGTCGATGTCCTTGCTCTTGACGCCGGGGAGTTCGATCTCGACGTGGAAGGCGTCGTCGGACTCCGTGACATCCGCCAGGGGTGTCCACGCGATTGCGGGCGCCACGCCTCCCACCGTGGATTCGATCAGTCCGCTCATCTCGCCGAGCAGTTGGTCGAACTGCGTCAGCGGATCGCGTGCCCAGCCAAGGGGCCTGTCCTGCACTGCGCCACCGCGGGGGCGCCGGACGGGCATGGTCATCACCATCGCCTCCTTCTCGTGATCTCCTCGCCCGCTGGGCGTCACGCGAGCCAAGCGGACTCCTTCGGACGGGTGTACGGGGAGCTGTCGGTGCCGCCGTGCGCGGCCGTGTGACCCAGGTAGCGGTGCACGAAGTGGATGCTCATCGCGCCTTCGCCGACCGCGGAGGCCACACGCTTCACCGAGCCACTGCGGACGTCGCCGGCAGCGAAGACGCCAGGCAGGCTGGTCTCCAACGTCAGACAGTCGCGGCCCTGGCTCTGCCACAGTTCGGGAACGGAGCACGCCTGCGCCTCCGCGCCGGTGAGCACGTAGCCACGCGCGTCGAGGGCGAGCGCGCCGGACAGCCACTCGGTGTGAGGGTCTGCGCCGGTGAAGACGAACAGGGCCCGCACCGCGAGGTGGCGGTGCTCTCCCGTACGGTGGTCGACCACGGTGACCGCCTCCAGCGCCTTGCCGCCGAGTGCCTCGGTCATCTCGGTGTGCAGCAGTACGCGCACACGCGCGTGGCGCTCGATCTGATCGATCAGGTAGCGGGACATGTGCGCCTCGAGGCTCGGCCCACGGACGAGCAGATAGACCTGCGGTGCGTACCCGGCCAGGAAGAGCACGGCCTGACCTGCGGAGTTGCCGCCGCCGACCACCGCCACCGGGTCGGTACGGCACTGCTGGGCCTCGTAGAGGGTCGCCGAGTAGTGGACGCTCGCGCCCTCCAACGGTTCGATGCCGGGCACATGGAGGCGGCGGTAGCGGGCGCCGGTTGCCAGGACGACGGTACGGGCGGTGATCTCGCTGCCGTCGGCGAACCTGACGGCGTAGTGGCCGCCCCGCGGTTCTAGCCGGGCCGCCTCCGCCGGGACGCTGATCCGGGCGCCGAACTTGCCCGCCTGGAGCACAGCGCGCTCGGTGAGTTCGGCGCCGGAGACGCCGGAGGGGAAACCGAAGCAGTTGTCGATGCGGGAGGACGTCCCGGCCTGGCCGCCGGTGGCCATCGCCTCGACCACGGTCGTGCCGAGGCCCTCCGAGGCGGCGTTCACCGCGGCGGCGAGACCGGCCGGACCGGAGCCGACGATCAGGAGATCGCCGTGGCCGTTGCTCGACGGCAGGGATGGCAGGCCGATGAACCGGGCCAGTTCGGCGTTGCTCGGATTGCGCAGCAAGGTCGTGTCCCGCCAGATCACCAGCGGCGTCTGCTCCGGACCGACCGCAAAGCGGCGCAGCAGCGCCTCGGCCTCCTCGTCCGTCTCCAGATCGATCCAGCGGTGCGGCAGCCGGTTGCGGGCGGCGAACTCGCGCAGCCGCCGGGTGTCGGGCGAATAGCGCGAGCCGATGATGCGGAAACCGGCGCCCTGCCCGACAAGCAGAGCACGGCGGCCCAGGCAGGCGCGCAGCACCACATCACCGAGGATGGAGTCACGGGTCACCAGGTCACGCAGCTGGTCCATGGACAGGGCGAGAATCTCGCCGGGGTCCCTGACCACGGCGGTGTAGAAGGCCACCTGTCCGTTCAGGAGGCCGAGTTCGCCGATGAAGCGGCCGGGACCGTGCACGCGTAGCAGGTGTTCATCGGGCGTGCCGTAGCCCTCGACGATGGCGACCGAACCACTGAGGACGACGTAAAACGTCTCGCACCGCTCCCCCTCCCGGATCAGCACGTCACCGGCGTCGACCACGTGCCGCCAGCCGTGCTGCGCCAGGCGGGCCATCTGGTCGTCCGACAGGCGGGGATAGGCGCCGTAGATGTCGGGCGTCTCGAAGGGGACGCTCTCCTCCGCCCCGTCCGGCACAGGCGCTGCGCCGGGCCGCGTCTCGTCGCCGGGCATCACACGAACGCCTCATGGACGAAGCACCACCGCCAGTCCTCGCCGGGCTCCAGCGACGCCACGATCGGATGGCCGTCGGCGGCGGCGTGACGGCGGGCGTGCCGGTTCGGCGAGGAATCACAGCAGCCGACGTGCCCGCAGGTCAGGCAGAGCCTGAGGTGGACCCAGGGGGAACGCATGGCCAGGCACTCCTCGCACCCCGGGGCACGCGGGGCGACGGGGCGTACGAGGGCGAGGTGGGGGTCCGTTCGTACGGTCATGGCCGATCACCCTTTCCCGGCCGGTGCGCGGCCCGCGATCGACTGCTCCACCCACCGCCGTAGGGCAGGGGCAGGCGCGGCACCCGACTGCCGGGCGATGGCCTGTCCTTTGTCGAGGACCAGCAGCGTCGGTACCGCCTGGACCTCGAACCGCCGCGCCAGGCGCGGGTTCTTGTCGATGTCGACCTTGACCAGCTTGATCGTTCCCGCGAGATCGGCGGCGACCTTCTCCAGCGCGGGGCTCACCATGCGGCAGGGGCCGCACCAGGTGGCCCACAGGTCGACCACGACGGGGACGTCGGCCCGCTCGGCGACCTCGGTGAAGTCGTCGTCGCCCGCGTCCACCATCCACGGTAGGGGCTGCTTGCAGTGGCCGCACTTGGGGCGGCCCTCCGCGGACACGGGCACCCGGTTGGTCCGCCCGCAGTTCGGACAACTGACGGTCGTCGCCTGCATCGTGCTCATGCCGCCCTCGCTCCCTTCACGTCCTCGGGCTGGTCGTAGGTGACCACCAGCTCTCCGTGTTCGGCGTCGACGCGGACCGTCGCGCCGTCCTGGACGTCGCCGCGCAGCAGGGACCGCCCGACCAGCGTCTCGACCTCGTGGGAGATATAGCGGCGCAACGGGCGGGCCCCGTACACCGGGTCGTAGCCCTGGTGGGCGATCACTTCCCGGGCAGCATCGGTGAGTTCGACCGTGATGCGGCGTTCGGCGAGGCGGCGGCGCAGTTCGTCGAACTGCAGTTCCACGATGCGCTCGATCTGCCGCTCACCGAGCGGCTTGAACAGCACGATGTCGTCGACGCGGTTGAGGAACTCCGGGCGGAAGTGCCCGCGCAGCTCGCCCATCACCAGGGCGCGGGCGTCGGGCTTGATCTCGCCCTCGGCGGTGGCGCCGTCGAGGAGGTGCTCGGAGCCGATGTTGGACGTCATGATGATCACGGTGTTGCGGAAGTCGACCGTGCGGCCCTGAGCGTCGGTGATGCGGCCGTCGTCGAGGATCTGCAGCAGGGTGTTGAAGACATCGGTGTGCGCCTTCTCGATCTCGTCGAACAGCACGACCGAGTACGGCTTGCGGCGTACGGCCTCGGTGAGCTGGCCGCCTTCCTCGTAGCCGACGTATCCGGGCGGTGCGCCCATGAGCCGGCTGACGGTGTGACGTTCCTGGTACTCGCTCATGTCGAGGCGGACCATGTTCTCCTCGGAGTCGAACAGGGCCCGGGCGAGGGTCTTGGCCAGCTCGGTCTTCCCGACGCCGGTGGGGCCGAGGAAGATGAACGAGCCGATGGGGCGGCGTGGGTCGCGGATGCCGGAGCGGGCGCGGATGATGGCGTCGGCGACGAGCTTGACGGCCTCGTCCTGGCCGATGACCCGCTCGCGCAGGATCTCGTCGAGGCGCAGCAGTTTCTCGCGTTCGCCCTCCTGGAGACGGGCGACGGGGATGCCGGTCCAGGCGGCGACGATCTCGGCGATCTCCTCCTCGGTGACGACCTCCCGCAGCAGCCGGTTCTGTCCTTGTTTGGCGGCCAGTTGCTCCTCCTCTGCGGTGAGCCGGCGCTCCAGGTCCTGAAGGCGGCCGTAGCGCAGTTCTGCGGCTCGGTTGAGGTCGTAGGCGCGTTCGGCCTCCTCGGCTTCGTGGCGGACCTGCTCCAGTTCCTGGCGCAGTTCCTGCACGCGGCGGATGGCCTGCCGTTCGGCCTCCCACTGGGCGTGTTTGGCGTCGGCCTCGCCGCGCAGGTCGGCCAGTTCCCTGCGCAGTTCCTCCAGGCGGGCTTTGCTGGCGGGGTCGGTCTCCTTGGACAGGGCCGCCTCCTCGATCTCCAGGCGGGTGACGCGGCGGGTGATCTCGTCGAGTTCGGCGGGCATCGAGTCGATCTCGGTGCGCAGCCGGGCGCACGCCTCGTCGACGAGGTCGATGGCCTTGTCGGGCAGGAACCGGTCGGTGATGTAGCGGTGGCTGAGGGTGGCCGCGGAGACCAGCGCGGTGTCCTGGATCTTCACGCCGTGGAAGACCTCGAGGCGTTCGCGCAGTCCGCGCAGGATGGAGATGGTGTCCTCCACGCTCGGCTCGTCGACCAGGACCTGCTGGAAGCGGCGTTCGAGAGCGGCGTCCTTCTCGATGTGCTTGCGGTACTCGTCGAGGGTGGTGGCGCCGATCATGTGGAGTTCGCCGCGGGCGAGCATCGGCTTGAGCATGTTGCCCGCGTCCATGGCCCCTTCGGCGGCGCCCGCGCCGACGACGGTGTGCAGTTCGTCGACGAAGAGCAGGATGCGCCCTTGGGCGGCCTTGACCTCGCTGAGCACGGCCTTGAGGCGTTCCTCGAACTCACCGCGGTACTTGGCGCCGGCGACCAGGGAGCCCATGTCGAGGGCGAACACCGTCTTGTCGCGGAGTCCTTCGGGGACGTCGCCGCGAACGATGCGCTGGGCCAGGCCCTCGACGATGGCGGTCTTGCCGACGCCGGGGTCGCCGATGAGGACGGGGTTGTTCTTGGTCTTGCGGCTGAGGATCTGGGTGACGCGGCGGATCTCGGCGTCCCGCCCGATGACCGGGTCGAGCCTGCCGGCCCTGGCCTCGGCGACGAGATCGCGGCCGTACTTCTCCAGAGCCTCGTAGGCCACTTCGGGGTTGGCGGAGGTGACGCGCTGGTTGCCGCGGACCTGGGTGAGCGCGCTCAGGAACGAGTCCCTGGTGATGCCGGCCTCTTTGAGCAGTCGCCCGGCGGCGGTTGAAGAGCCCTCCTCGACCAGGGCGAGCAGTAGGTGCTCCACGGACACGTACTCGTCCTTGAGGCGTTTGGCCTCCCGTTCGGCGTCATCGAGCAGGCGGGCGAGGCGTTGGGTGACGAAGACCTGGCCGGGTGCCGCGCCGGGGCCGGTGACCTTCGGACGGCGGGAGAGTTCCTCGCGCACGGCAGCGCGCAGCTCCTTCGGCTCGGTGCCGGCCTGTTGCAGCAACCGCGGGATCAGACCGTCCTCCTGATCGAGAAGCGCGAGCAGCAGGTGTTCCCCGTCGACCTCGGTCTGCCCCATGCGGACGGCCGCGCTCTGGGCCTCCTGCAGGGCTTCCTGGGACTTCTGGGTGAGACGGTTCATGTCCATGGGGGTGTTTCACTCCTCGTGCCGCGGCCGCGCAGGGCGGCTTCGAGCAGGCTGATGCGGTCGAGCAGGTCGAGCACCAGGCCGATGGATGCGTAGTTGAGGCAGAGTCCGGTGCGCAGTCGCTGGATACGGGCGAGGACCGCCGGGGCCGTGGGGTCGAACACCAGTCGCCCCGCGGAGTCGCGTTCGGCGTCGACCAGGCCGAGGGCGACGAACCGGCGGATCAGATCGGGGTGGAGGCCCGAGCGACGGGCCACGGTGTCCAGCGAGAGCCTGGGGACAGGCACGAGCGCGTACCGGACCGCCGTTGAGGCGGTGATGTCGGCGCCCGTTCGTACCGGACGGTCGCCCACGCCGGCCCGGCCGATGCCTGCCGCTCCCGCGGGTCGGTCGTTCATCGCGTCCTCCTGGGGTCGAACGAGGAGGTGGCGGCGAGCTCCTCGAACAGTTCGCGCTCCCGGTCGCCGAGGGCGGGAGGCACCATGACACGGAGTTCGGCGTACAGGTCGCCGTTCGCGCCTCGCGGGTTCGGCATGCCCTCGCCGCGCAGCCGCAGCCGCCGGCCGCTGGACGAGCCGGCGGGCACCGTGACCTTGGCCGTGCCGCCGCCGGGGGTGGGCACCGGCACGGTCGCACCCAGGGCCGCCTCCCACGGGGCGACCGGGACCTGTACGTGCACGTCGCGGCCGTCCAGCCGGAACCGGGGGTGGGGCTGGATATGTACCCGCAGGTACAGGTCGCCCGCGGCGGCGTCACCACTGCCCCGGCCGCCCTCGCCCGATAGCCGGATGCGCTGCCCGTCGGTGACACCTGGTGGCACGTCGACCTCGTACCGCCGCGGCTGCCCCGTGGGACCGGCGAGCGTGACGGTGCGACGGCCGCCTCGGTACGCCTCCTCGACGGTGAGCGGCAGTTCGGCCTCCTGGTCCGCTCCGGGGACGCCACCTCGGGCGGCGCCGGCTCCGAACATGGAGCCGAGCAGGTCCTCGATGTCGATGCCCTCCGCTCCGAAGTCGTCGCCGAAGCCGGTGGTGTACCGGACACGGGGGCCGCCCGCGCCCGCGGTCCTCCGCGCGCGGAAGCCGCCGCCCGCTCCGGCCGCGACCCGTTCGTCGAAGTCCTCGGGGATCTTGCGGAAGTCCTCGCCGAAGCGGTCGTAACGGGCCCGGGTCTTCGGGTCCGACAGGACGCTGTATGCCTCGTTGAGGTCCTTGAAACGCTCCTCCGCCCCGGGGTCCTTGTTGACGTCGGGGTGGTACTTGCGGGCGAGCTTGCGATATGCCTGCTGGATCTCGTCCTGGCTCGCGGTCCGCGACACGCCCAGCACCTCGTAGAAGTCCCGTGCCATGACCGGTCACTCCCGCTTCGCGACCGTCACGGCGGCGGGCCTGAGCTGCCGCTCGCCGTCCCCGTAGCCGGGGCGCAGCACCTCGACGACGGTGCCCGGTGGGGCGTCGGGGTCCTGGACGACGCCGACCACCTCGTGCCGGGCCGGGTCGAAGGCGACGCCGGTCTCCGCGTGCCGCGGGTAGCCGAGCAGTTCGAGGACGTTCACCGCCTGGTCGCGTACGGCCCGGACGCCCTCCACGATCGCACCCGGATCGGCGCCGGCATGGGTCAGGGCGAGCTCGAGGTTGTCGAGGACGGGCAGGAAGGCGGCCGCCGTGCGGGAACGCTCGACCGTCCGCTCCCGCTCCAGTTCCCTGGCGTGGCGCTTGCGAAGGTTGTCGAGGTCGGCGAGCGCGCGCCGCCAGCGGTCCTCCAGTTCCTGGATCGCGGTCGTGTACTCGTCCTCGGCAGGCGTGGGGCCGGCGGCGTCGGGTCCCGGTTCGTCGTTCGCCGCTTCCGGCCGGGGCGACGGGCCCGGTTGCGGCAAATCCCCGCGCGGAGGGCGTACGGCGCCTTCCGGGACCGGTTCGACCGGCTCCGACGCGGCCCGGTCGGGTTCCTGGGGGCGGCTGGGCATGGCGCGCCTCAGTCCTTGTCGAACTCGGCATCGATGACGTCTTCGTCACCGCCAGCGCCGCCCGGGCCACCGGTCGCGCCGCCCCCGGTGGTGTCCTGGCCGGGACCGCCCGTGGCAGCGGCGCCCTGATGGGCCGCCAGCCCGGCGAGCACCTGCTGGAGTTCGGAGGTCAGGGGCCGCACGCGCTCCGCACCCGCCTCTTCCTTGACCGCCGCCCGGGCGTCGGACACGAGCATCTCGGCGCGTGCCTTCTCGTGCGCGGGCGCTGCGTCGCCCAGTTCGGCGAGGCGCTTCTCGACCTGGTAGGCGACGGCGTCGAGCTCGTTGCGGGCGTCGACGGCCTCACGGAGTGCCTGGTCCTGGCCCCGGTTGCGCTCGGCCTCCTGGACCATGCGTTCAACCTCACTGCGGTCGAGGTTGGAGCTCTCGCTGATGGTGATGCCCTGTTCCTTGCCGGTGTCCCGGTCGCGGGCCTTGACGTTGAGGATGCCGTTGGCGTCGATGTCGAAGGTGACCTCGATCTGTGGTTCGCCCCGCGGCGCCGGGCGGATGTCGGTGAGCTGGAACCGGCCGAGCACCCGGTTGTCGGCGGCTCGTTCGCGCTCGCCCTGGAGGACGACGATGTCGACGGCGGGCTGGTTGTCCTCGGCGGTGGAGAAGGTCTCGGCGCGGCGCACGGGGATGGTGGTGTTCCGCTCGATGATCTTCGTCATCACGCCACCGCGCGTCTCGACACCCAGCGACAGGGGTGTGACGTCCAGCAGCAGGACGTCCTTGACCTCGCCCTTGAGCACCCCGGCCTGGATCGCGGCGCCCAGGGCGACGACCTCATCGGGGTTGACGCTCATGTTGGGTTCCTTGCCGCCGGTCAGCCGACGCACGAGGGCTTGGACCGCCGGGATACGTGTGGAACCGCCGACGAGGATGACCTCGTCGATGTCGCTCTCGCCGACCTTGGCGTCGGCCATGGCCTGCTGGACCGGTCCCAGGCACCGCTCCACCAGGTCGCTGGTGATCTGCTCGAACGTGGACCGCATGATCGAGTCGGTGAGATGCTTGGGGCCCGACGCGTCGGCGGTGATGAACGGCAGGCTCACCTGCGTCTGCGTCACCGAACTGAGCTCGGTCTTGGCCTTCTCCGCCGCCTCGAAGAGGCGTTGCAGCGCCTGCGGGTCCTTGCGCAGGTCGATGCCGTTCTCCTTCTGGAAGTCGTCCGCGAGGTAATCCACGAGACGCCGGTCGAAGTCGTCGCCGCCCAGGTGGCTGTCGCCGGCGGTGGAGCGCACCTCCACCACGCCGTCGCCGACGTCGAGGATGCTCACGTCGAAGGTGCCGCCGCCCAGGTCGAAGACGAGGACGGTCTCGTGCTGCTTCTTGTCCATGCCGTACGCGAGGGCCGCCGCCGTCGGCTCGTTGATGATCCGCAGCACCTCCAGTCCCGCGATCCGTCCGGCGTCCTTGGTGGCGGTGCGCTGAGCGTCATTGAAGTAGGCGGGCACCGTGATGACCGCCTCCGTGACCCGCTCCCCCAGCTGCTTGGAAGCGTCGTCGGCGAGTTTCCGCAGCACCTGGGCGCTGATCTCCTCAGGCGCGTACAGCTTGTCGCGCACCTTGAAGCGGGCCGCCCCGCCGTCGCCCTCGACGACGTCGTACGCCACCGCCCTGGCCTCGTCGGAGATCTCGTCGAAGTGCCGGCCGATGAACCGCTTGGCCGAGTAGATGGTGCCCTTCGGGTTGAGGATCGCCTGGCGCCGGGCCAGCTGGCCCACCAGGCGCTCGCCAGTATCGGTGAAGGCCACCACGGACGGTGTCGTGCGGTTGCCCTCGCTGTTGGGCACGACGGACGGCTCGCCGCCCTCCCACACGGCGATCACCGAGTTGGTGGTGCCCAGGTCGATGCCCACTGCCTTCGCCATGAGGAACTCCTCCCGGTCCGGCGCCTGCGCCGACTCCCCGGATCACGTTCGTTCAGGTACGACTGGAACCTCCGCCGGCAGGTACGGGGGGAACCTTCGCCGGTGGTCTGCAGCCCGCCGATCAGCCGTACAGCCTCGTCGGCGACCGCCTCGTCCACCACGACCTCGTACCGGCTCGGCTGCATCGAGCGGAGCGAGGCGAAATCCCGGCGACCGCCCTGCAGGGCCTGCAGCAGCATGCCGAACAGCGCACCGCCGATCACTCCGAAGATCAGCCCGTACAGGGTGAGGAGCCGGGCGGAGACGACCAGGTCGAGCCAGTTCACAAGGCCGAACCGCCAGCCGATCGGGACACCGGAGAGCGCACCGCTCGTCCGCGGCCCTGCCGTAGTCCACCCGGCCGATCACCTGCTCGGCCACGCGCACGTCCTGGCCGGTGATCGCCACCGCCTTCACGGGAAACCCCTGGTCGGAGAGGTGGTGAACGCTGTGTTCGGCTTCCCGGTACGTCTTGTACGGGGCAACCGGCCTGCGATGCTGCTCGGTCATCGCTCAGCCCTTCCTGCCGGCGCGCACGGCGGTTTTCGAACACTCCCCAGGGTGGCGAGCCGAGTGGCTCCACGCCTGCGCCTGGCGAGTCAGAAATGTACGGGTCCGGTCCCCCCACGAGTACGAAAGGTACTATCTGCACATATCGGATAAGTCGACCCGTGGGCGGGTACGCGAAACACCACTCGCCTCCCTGTAGGGTTGGAGAGAACGGAGTGATCCCATGGTCGACAGCCGGGCGCACAACCTGTACCGCCGGCGCTCCGACCGGGAGGGCAGCCTTCCGCAGGGCAGCGCTGGGCGGCACCCCAGGACCGCGCGGAAAGAGCGTCGCCCACCCGCTCCAGCCCCGGCTGACCATGCCCTCCACGAACTGATGGCGCTCTCCCGCGCCCTGTTCGGCACCTGGGACGAAGGCGAGATCCTGCGCCTGGCCATGGACCACATAGCCGCCGCAGGGCCGTACAGCGCCGAGGCCGGATACCTCAAGGTGGACGGCGATCTGATCCCCAGCCCGAGGAACGGGCGGATCCATGCCTTGGCCATGGACCGGAGGGTGCGGGAGCTGACCGAGCAGGACGGCCCTGTGACCGTACCCGGCAGGCCCTGGGGCCGGGCCCTGGGGCTACGCGGACTTGAGGGACTCCACGGCTACCTCGTGGTGACGTCCCGCTCCCGGCCCACCGAGGCCGAGCGATCTCTGCTCGCCACGCTCGTCCGGCACACCGCTGCTGCGCTGTCAGTCGCTTTCGCACATCGCCGCCGATGCGAGGACGCGCTGGAGCTGCACCGACTGAGGCAGGAACGGACAGCCCTCCAACGGCAGCTGATCTCTGTGGTGGCTGAGCTGGGCTACGAGCGAGCCGTGCACGCGTTCATGGCCGGTGTAGCTGCCTCGGGTGACGGCGAGGAAGCTGTCACCCGCGCACTGCACAGGCTCACTGGACTTCCCGCGCTGGTCGAGGACCGCTTCGGTCGGCTGAGGTCCTGGACCGGCCCCAGCCGCCCCGTCCCCTATCCCGAACCGGACCCCGTGCGCCAGGACGAAATGCTGCACGCCGTCGCCCGTCAGGCCGGGCCGGTGCGGATAAGGGACCGGCTGATCACCTTGATCCGCCCGCACGGCGAGATCCTGGGCGTGCTGGCCCTGGTCGATGCCCGGGACGAGGCGGACGAGCACACCGTGCTCGCGCTGGAGCACGCTGCCGCGTCACTCGCCCCGGAGCTGACGCACCTGCGCAATCTGGCCGAAGTGGAGCTGAGGCTGCACCGCGAGCTGGTCGACGACCTCCTGGCAGGCACGGACGAGGCGAGCGCCTACGCCCGGTCCGAGGCAGTCGGACACGACCTGCACCGCAGCCACTACGTCGTCGTGGTGCAGTGGTCGAACCGGACTGCGGACGACTCCTTCGCGCAGACCGTGGGCCGGGCGGCCTCTGCCGTGGGCATGCGCTCGCTGCTGACCCGACGTTCCGACCACGTGGTCCTGGTCGCCGACGACAGGCCGCACGCCCGCGCGCTGTACGAGGCGCTCGCCCGGGAGACCGGAACACGGTCCGGGACGATCGGGGTGAGCGCCCCTTGCGACTCCCTGGACGACATCCCCCACCGCTACCAGGAGGCGCAGCGCGCTCTGGAAGTGCGCCGCCACTCCCGCGAGCGCTACGGCACGACGTTCTTCGACGAGCTCGGCCTCTACCGCATCCTGGGACCTGGCAACGATTACCGGGAACTGGAGACGTTCGTCCACGAGTGGCTCGGGCAGCTCATCGATTACGACTCTCAGCACCACACGGCCATGGTGGAGACCCTGTCCCGGTACTTCGACTGCGGCGGCAACTACGACGAGACCGCCGAATCCCTCGCGATCCACCGCAGCACGCTGCGCTACCGGCTCCAGCGCATCCGCGACATCAGCGGCAACGACCTCGCGAACGTCGAGGACCGGCTCAACCTCCAGGTGGCGACCCGAGTGTGGAAGATCGTGCTGGGCGGACACGGTTGAGGCTCCCACGCACCGCGGGGCCGGGTCCGCTGTCCCCATCACCGTGGGGAGCAGGATGCGGCCAGACTGAAGAAGAGGTCGTCGAACCGGGCCGCGTACTCCTCCAGCGGCCCCGGCGCAGGTGGACGCGGACGGCGAGCGGTCATCTACAGCCCCCAGCACGGCAGTTGACTCCTACCACCGCCCTACGACCAAGCCGAACTGCCGTCAACACCCGCCACCGCCGGATTTCACGAACTACCGGTATTTGCGGCCATTTCCGCCCCTGATCCACCGTCAGCTCCTGCTCCACGACGCCCTGGTGCGACCCACCGAACCCCCGCTGGGTACGCCGGCCGACCTGGCCGACGGAGCCCGGGCCGTGCATCAGACCACCCTCGAACCCTGCCACCGGATACTGCTCTACACCGACGGCGCCGTGGAATCACGCGACAAGGGCGGCGAGGAGTTCGGCCTGGAGCGCTTCACCGAGTACGTCATCCGCTCGACGGCGGCCGGACAGGACGCCCCGGAGGTCCTCCACCTGCTCATCCACGCCGTCCTCGACCACCAGCACAACGAACTCAGCGACGACGCGACCATCGTGCTGGTCGAGTGGCAGCCGCCCAGCGGCCGTGGCCCGCGCAGTAACCGTTCTCGGCCCGTCCGGCCAGGTCGAAAGGCTTGACGGTCTCGCGGGAGCGGCCGCACTCGACCGGCCTGGAGTTGAGGATCCACAATGCTGAGCGACGGCAACCGCGCTCCCTACCGGCTGTCACAAGCCGCAACCGACCAGCGAAGCCCAATAGCGCGGTGCCGCACGCGCGGGCCTCATCATGGCCGTAGCGCGTCAAGGGCTCCGCCGAGTCGGCGGTGTGCCCCGGACAGTCACGCCGGTTCGGTCGTGTCGCGCGGCCGACGAGCGCCGTTGAGCAGAACATGACGATGGCACCGAGTCGGCCGCTGACACCACGGACGGGTGCGGTGCCACCCGTCCTGCCTACCGAGTGAGCCACGCGGGCCAGGACCACTCACCGTCCTGGAGGAACCATGACCCGAGCTGAAGACAAGGCGCCACCGATCGGCGCCCTGAACGGGCACATGCTGATGGCGGCAGTGGTATCCGCGATCAGCGGGATGCTGTACGGCTACGACACAGGCGTCATCTCCGGCGGGCTGCTCCAGATCGCCAAGGAGTTCCACATCGGAAACACCATGAAGGAGGTGATCGCGGCCTCGATCCTCCTGGGTGCCGTGGTCGGCTCCCTCGTCTGCAGCCTGCTGTCCGAACGTGTCGGTCGACACCGCACGATCCTGATGATCTGCGTGGTGTTCGTCCTCGGCAGCCTGGCCAGCTCACTCGCACCCACTGCGGTCGCTCTGGCCCTGGCCCGGGTGCTGCTTGGCTTCGCCGTCGGCGGCGCCACTCAGACCGTACCCATGTACGTTGCCGAGCTGGCCCCCAAGTCGATCCGCGGACGTCTGGTGCTCTGCTTCCAACTCGCCATCGGTGTCGGCATCGTCATCGCGACGCTCGTGGGTGCGAGCGAGACGGTCTCCTGGCGGGAGGCAATTGGCGCAGCCGCCGCACCTGCACTGGTGATGCTTCTCCTTCAGTTGCGCCTGCCCGAGAGCCCGCGGTGGTTGGTGCTCAAGTTCGGCCTCGGTCGTGCGGAGGAGGCGCAGAAGGTGCTCTACAGGTTGCGGCCCGACGGCTACGACATCTCCTCCGAGCTCGAAGAGATCGTCGCTCTGGAGGGACGCCAGCAGCGGACCAGCAGAGGCAACCGCGGTTGGAGCGGGCTGCGGCAGCCATGGGTACGGCCGGCTTTGGCAGTCGGCTGCGGCATTGCCCTGTTCACCCAGCTGTCCGGCATCGAAATGATCATCTACTATGCTCCGACCATCCTGACCGACAACGGCTTCTCCAAGACGATCGCGCTTTGGGTCAGCGTGGCGCTGGGCACGGTCTACCTCGTCATGATGGTGGTCGGCCTGATCATCGTCGACAAGGTCGGGCGCCGCCGGCTGACTCTGGTGATGGTGCCAGGCACGGCGCTCAGCCTGTTCGCGCTCGGCGCCTTCTTCGTCACCGGCCACTCCGGCCACGCCTACGTGCCACCAATCGTCGCCTGCCTGCTGACCTTCATGTTTTTCAACGCTGGCGGGCTCCAGCTGATGGGCTGGCTGACCGGTTCCGAGATCTACCCCCTAGCGGTGCGTGCGGCGGCCGCAAGCGTGCAGTCGGCCACTCTGTGGGGCACGAACCTGCTGATCACGCTCACACTGCTGACGATGATCAGCATCTTCGGTGTGGGCCAGGTGTTCTGGATCTACGGGATGTTCAACGTCGCGGCATGGCTGTTCGTGTGGTGGCGGATGCCCGAGCTCACCGGACACAGCCTCGAAGACATTGAGAGGCACCTGAAGAGCGGGCGGTTCCGCCCGCGCGACTTCGCTCGCGTCTGACTGCTTGAGCAGGACCATCCGGGGACGCGCGTCCGGCAGGTGCGGTCGCATCCGCGAGCTGATGCGTGAGCCGATCGGGGTCGCCCAGCGCGCCGGTATGCGCAAGCACTTCCACTTCCCCCTTCGCTCCTTGGCAACGGTCGCCGCTGTGGGAGGCCCTGACGCTCAAGAACTGCTTATGCCTATAGCCCAACAGCAACTTGTTGAAAGGGTCGGACTGGAAGAAGTTGATATCAATAGACTCAACCTCTCATCGCAGTCTGTGAGCATTCGGTAACGCCGACCGCCTCGCCGGCTGAGCCGGTGCAAGGAGGTCGGCGCACGGCGTGGAGCTGGACCTGCCCGGCGTCGATCCGGAGTCCATCGACCCGGATGTCGAGCGAAACGTCCTGACGGTGAAGGCCGAACGCAAGCCAGCGTACGGCGACAACACCGACACGGTGATCAGCGAGCGGCCCGCGGGGACCTTCAGCCGACAGTTGTTCCTCGGTGACACTCTCGACACCGAGCGGATCGAGGCCTCCTACGAAGCGGGTGCTGAAGCTGCGTATCCCAGTGGCCGAGCAGGCCAAGCCTCGAAAGATCGCGATAAGCGGCGGCGACCGCAAGGAACTGGACAGCTGACCAACGAGCCATCCCGATAGGCCTCGGGTCAACCCGAGGTCTGTCGCCGCCCATGGAACAGGCCGGGCGCCGTAGGATCTGGTGAGTGGAACCAGTTGCCGTCCGCGCTGAACGTGCCGCCGAGGGTGCCGTTCCAAGCCGCCCTGGTGCTCGTCGGCGGAGCCGCCTGAGAACGGTGGGGCCCTGGCGGGGTGCGTCCGCCGGGGTGCCGAGTCAGGAGCTGGGTGGCTGTTCCGGCTCCCCGCCGTTGGCGGTGAACAATTTGGTGAAGGTGGCTCCACAGCGGCAATGGGAGTGCTCGATCAGTTCCCCGGCTTCGGACACGCTCAGCCCCTGACTGAGTCGCACGTGCACATGATCGGCCATGAGGAGCTGCTTTCCTTGACGTCCGTTATGCGCCTCAGGGTGACGGCTCGTCGCGTTCGATGGCAATGTCGCAGCTCACCCCAAGTGTTTGATCTTTGTCTGCCCGCCAGTCTTCCTTTGCCCAGCTGACGCGTGCGGGTAGGGCGCACCTTGGTCAGCCCATGCCGAGCCAGCTCAGCAGGGTCTGGAGCAGAACGACGGCCGACAACAGGGCGATGACGGACACGCACACGGAGGCCACCGCGCGGAAGAGGGGGCCGTTGGCGGCTGCGCCCAGAACGCTGTGGCGGTTGGCCAGGGTGAGGACGTAGGTGAGCAGGATGGGGGTGATCAGACCGTTGACGACCTGGGCCCGCACCAGAAGCTGGATCAGGTTGCCGGGGATCAAGGCGATGGCGGCACCGATGAGGATCTGTGCCGAGAACAGCCCAATAAACAAAGGGGCGTCGCGAAATCGGCGGGAGACGGAGCTTTCCACACCGACTGCTTCCGCGACGGCGTAGGACGTGGACAGCGGGACCACGGCGGCGGCCAGTGCCGAGGCGCCAAGGAGCCCGAGGCCGAAGAGCTGTGCAGCGAAGCGGCCCGCCACCGGCTTCAGCGCCGAGGCGGCCTGCGCCGCAGAGTCCAGCGGTGCCCGAGTGGTGATCGCGGCGGCCGTGGCGATGATGATGAACATGCTGATGGCGTTGGCGAAGATCGATCCGGCGACGGTGTCGGTCCTCTCCCGCGGGTATTCGGCGGGGCCGATACCGCGGTCGGCGACGGCAGCGGCGACGTAGAACTGCATGTACGGAGTGATCGTGGTGCCGATCAGCGCGACCCCGAGCAGCAGGAAGTCCTTGCCGCCCACGAAATGCGGCCAGACCAGCTGGGCCCCGGCCTGCCCCCAATCGGGGTGGGCCAGCACGGCGGCGAGGGGATAGGTGAGAAACGCCAGCGACAGCACCAGGAAGACTTTCTCCGCGTACCGGTAGGAGCCGAAGACCACCAGCGCCCACACGCCCACCGCTGCGATCGGTACCGCGATGTAGCGGGAGACGCCGAGCAGTTGGAGGGCCGCGCCAATGCCGGCGAACTCGGAGACCACCAGGCCCAAGTTGGCCACGATCAGGCACAGCAGGGCGAAGGAGGAGACGCGGACGGAGAACTGCTCACGGATCAGTCCGCCGAGCCCGACCCCGGTATAGGCCCCGAGCCGGGCGCACATCTCTTGCACCACCACCAGCGCGACGGTGACCAGGAGCATGAAGAACAGGGTGCGGTAGCCGTACTGGGCCCCGGCCGAGGCGTAGGTGGCGATCCCACCAGCGTCGTTGCCCGCGTTGGCGGCGATCAGGCCGGGGCCCGCGATGGTCAGGGCAGTCAGCAGGCGGCGCCTCCAGCTCGGTGCGGACCGGCCCCGCGCAGGTGTGGGCGCGTCGGACCGGTCTGCAGCAGGCGCCGTGGTCGAGTCCGGGTCCATGACCATGGCCTTTCGTCTCGGGCACGTACGCGGGAGGAGTGGGCTGGTTCAGGGGACGAAACGGAAGACGCGGAACTGGCCGCGCTCGGGTACGAGGGCGTCGACCAGGTCGTCGGCGAGGATCCGGCCGACGGGACGGTGCTGGTCGTCGACGACCACGACGGAATGGCGGCGGGTGTCGGTCAGCCGCTCGATCACCTCGCTCAGCGGCGCGTCCGGGGCGACGGTCACCGGGGCCGGCTCTTGGACGAGTTCAGCCAGCCGGGTGCCGGGTTCGGCGAGCAGCAGCCGCACCACCGGCACGTCGTCGACCAGCGCGCCGTCACCGTCGAGGACGCACACCGCGTCCAGGTCGGCGGCGTGCTCGGCCTGCCCGCGCAGCTCGGCCACCACGTCCGCCACCGACCGGTCGGCGGTGGCGGTGACCAGCAGGGATGTCATCAGCGCACCGGCCGTGCCCTCGGCGTAGCCCAGCAGCCTGCGCAGCCGGTCAGCCTGCTGGGGGTGCATCGCGCCCAGCAGCCGCTCCCGCTCCTGTTCGGGCACGTCGCGCAGCGCCTCACTGGCCTCGTCGGGCTCCATCTCCTCCAACAGCCGAGCGGCCTGTGCGGTGGGGGCCTCGCGCAGCAGCGCCTCGAGGTCGGCGGCGTGCATCTCCTCCAGCGCGTCCGCGGCCTTGCCGGGCTCGACCATCTGAAGCAGCTCGCTGCGCGGACCGCGGCCCAGGTCCTCCAGCAGGTCGGCCAGCTCCGCCGGACGCAAGGTCTTCAGGGCGGAATTCGCAGCGCGCAGCCGCACCTGCCTCGCTGCGGTGCCCTCGCGCTCCGGGCCGCCCAGCGCCTGGATAGCTGCCCAGTCCAGCACTTTCTCCGGTGCAGGCCGCCGGCGCAGGCGACGCGGTCCGATGCGGCGCAGCAGGACCTTGAGCCCGACCTCTGCGCCCACCAGGTGCCAGGTTCCGTCCACGCGGGCCAGGTACAGGTCCGAGGCGCGGATCACGCGGACCCCGTCGACGTCCACCAGCTGGTGGTCCAGTACATCGTGGGCGAGGCGCACCTCGCCGTCGCGCACCTTGAAGTCCCGCAGGTCCAGCCGGGCCGAGTTCAGCCGCACGCCGTCGGCGGCCAGGTCCGCGACCGCCGTGACCGGCACATAGGCGGCCCGGTGGCCGACCTTGACCACCAGCCCGGACACCGCCGGGTACGGTTCGCCGCTCCACCGGCAGATCACATCCAGCAAATGGCCGATCTCCTGACCGGCGGGATTGACCACCACCACGCGTAGCAAGCCCGTCAACGAGACGAGGGCCTCCCGCACAACCCTTTTGCCAAGGGCCCCGTCCTCGCGACGCTTCGGCCTGGCCGACTGCGGTTCCATTCCCGGCATGTTGAATACCCTCACGCACGCTTCGGATCAGGCAGACACCAACACGCCTGTGGCTGTTGGCCTCGTCCGCGCGGCGCGGAGTCGTGCTGGAGGGCTGAGGGATAGCCCGCCTGCTCCCTGTAGCCAGGCTGCCATCACGGCGGTTTCCCGTCCTGGCGGCTCGCCTATCTGGGCAAGTGGAACGGAATGGTCGTGATGACGATCTTCGGCAGTGGTCGCAGAGCCCGCCGCAGTCGGGGGGCGGTCTGGTTGTGGAGGACGCGTTGCCACCAGTGACGCACGACGATCTCGGGGAGGATCACGGTCAGCGTGAGATCGGGTCGCTGGTGGTGCAGGGTCTCGATGTAGTGGACCAGCGGGGCGACGATCGCGCGGTGGGGTGAGACGACGACCTCGAGCGGGAGGTGGTCGCCCCAGGTCGCCCAGTAGCTGCGAAAGCGTTCCGCCTCGGTCTCGGTCGGGCTGAGATGCAGGGCCAGGAGAGGTTGTCCGAGGGAGGCCGCGTATGCCAGTGCGCGCATGCCGGCGAGGTCGAGCCGGGCGATGGGCACGATGACCAGGTGGCTGACCTCCTCCGGGTATTCCTCACTCTCGGCTTCCTCTAGTTCCTCCGTCTCGGTGTCCGCTGTCATAGGGGGCATGGCAGTCGGCCGCACTTGCGGTCCGGAACCCGGTGCCGACTGTCGGGGCAGTTCGATGACGTGGGGGCGCAGGGCGAGGGCCTGGGTGCAGAGGTCGTAGTGGCGGCGGATGCGCAGGGCAAGCAGGACGAGGAGTCCGATCACGAGGACGGCGACCCATGCGCCCTCGGTGAACTTGGTGATGCCTGCGGTGACGAAGACGATGGCGGACAGCAGGCCGCCGGTGGCGTTGAAGATGAGGCTCTTGCGCCAGTGGGCCTGATCGCGGTGGCGCAGCCAGTGCACCACCATGCCGGCCTGCGACAGGGTGAACGCCAGGAACACCCCGACGGCGTACAGCGGGATTAGGGACTGCGTGTTGCCGGCGAACCCGACGAAGATTGCGATCGCGGCCAGCGCCAGGGCCAGGATTCCGTTGCTGAAGGCGAGCCGGTCGCCGACGCGCAGGAACAGGCGCGGTGCGTGGCCGCTGCGTGCCAGCAGGAACAGCACGCGGGGAAAGTCGTTGAAGGCGGTGTTGGCGGCCAGCAGCAGGATGGCGGCCGTCGCCGCCTGTACATAGCCGTACATGACTCCGGGGCCGAAGGTACGGCGAGCGAGTTGGGAGAGGACAGTCTCGTTGCCGTGCGGCACCACCCCGTCGAGGTGGACCAGTGCGACCGTGCCGCCGAACAGGATGATCAGCACGGTGACCATCCAGGTCAGCGTCGTACGGGCATTGCGCCACTCCGTCGGGCGGAATGCTGGTACGGCGTTGGAGATCGCCTCGATACCGGTCATGGCCGTGGATCCGGAGGTGAAGGCCCGCAGGACCAGCAGCAGGGTGACTCCTTCCGTGACCGGAAGCCGGGGCGTCGGCATGGGCTGGAATCCGTGGGCGGCCGCGTCGGCCAGCCCCACGGCCACAAGCGTGAAGACCGCGATGATGAACGCGTACGTGGGTGCCGCGAAGGCGGCACCCGCCTGGCGTACTCCGCGCAGGTTCCCCACCAGCAGGACGACGATCACCGCCACACCGATCATCACCGCGCTCGGGGCGAGTGCGGGCAGGGCTGAGGTGATCGCCTCGATCCCCGAGGCGATCGAGACGGCGACGGTCATGATGTAGTCGATCATCAGGCCGGCGGCGGCGATCACACCTGGCACCCGTCCGAGATTGTCGCTGGCCACGATGTACGAGCCGCCGCCGTGTGGATAAGCGCGGATCGTCTGGCGGTAGGAAACGCCGACGGCGAGCATCATGAAGGCGATGACCGCGGCGATCGGTAGGGAGTAGCGCAGTCCGGCGGCGCCGCCGAGTACCAGCACTGCCAGCATTGCCTCGGGGCCGTAGGCGACCGAGGAGAGGGCGTCCGCCGACAGGACCGGCAGCGCCACCAGTTTGCGCATCCGCTCGGCGGCGATCGCGGTGCCCGCGAGCGGAGGGCCCAGCAGTACCCGCCGGACGTGGTGGCCGACGCGTCCAAGCGGCGACGGTGGGGCCTCAGCTTCCTCTTCTGCCTCGACTCCGGGCAGGCCGGTGAGGGGTACGAAGCGACCGAAACGCTTCGGGCGCACGGCGTCCGGGTAGCCGCCGAGGTTGGGATCCACCGGCAGCGCGGACCGCCACGCTTCGGGACCCTCCAGGACCTGCCCCCACTCGCGTCCGACGTAGCGCAGGATCTTCAGGTCTCGGTCACTGAGCTTCGGCAGCAGGGCATCCGGGCTCGGCGCGCCCGCAGCGGAGGTGTCCGCGCTGTCATTCCCGCTGCCGTTGTCCGTATCCGACGAGCGACCACGCCCGGCTTCCATGCGGATCATGTACCCGATACCTGGACAGTAACCACCTCGTGTCGGTGTGGTCGATTGCTATGCGGCGTGCCGGGGCTGAGGTTGCAGCGGTGAAGTCCTTGGTGGAGATCGTCTTGAAGGCTTTCGTGGCAGCGTCATGGAGTCCAGTGCTCAGCCGATGAATCACAGGATGGTCGCTGCGGGCGACCGGAGCGCCGCGAGGCCGAGTGGGTGAAGGCGCAGGGTGAGGAGGGCGACGTCGTCAGGGCAGCGCTCGGTGAGGGGTCCGGCGAGGAGTTCGTCACAGAAGGCGGGCAGGGGTTCGCGGGCGAGGGCAGCGGCGTGCTGGCGCAGTCGGGTCAGGTCTGCGTCCAGGGATTCGCCGCGGCGTTCGATCAGCCCGTCGGTGTAGAGCAGAAGGGTGGAGCGGGCAGCGGCTGGGACCGGCTGAACCTCCAGGCGGCGACCCGTGTGTGGAAGATCGTGCTGGGCGGGCCTGATTGAGGCACCCACGCACCGCGGCGCCGGATCCGCTGTCCCCATCACCGTGGGGAGCAGGATGCGCTCCGCCGAAATGGCTCGTCAGGCATCACGCAGACCACCAGCGGTTCGAAGGCGATGGCCTGCCGCACACCGCAGGTGTCCTGCTCCGAGCGGTTCCTCCACGCCGGTGCACGGACAGCCCATGTAGGAATTGTTCACGGGGTCCGCAGAGGGGCAGTGTTCACGGGCTTGGACCGGTGACGTGCACCACTGGTCAACGCTGAGACCGTGTTCATCGCCACGCGGCCCCTACACCTCCAGGCTGACGCCGTCCAGCGCGGGCTCGTCGGCACCGGGGTAGACGTAGGTGAGGTTCTCCGTCCTGACGATGCCCGGGGAGGCGGGAGAGCGGGTTCCGCGGTTCATGCGGTGGCCGCCGGCTTCCTCGATGAAGTCGACCCAGTCGTCGAAGTACAGACCGGTGCGGAAGAGCTGGGTGCCGTAGCCGACGAGACCGCGCAGCGACGAGCCGACGGTGCGCAGCGCGAACACCGCGGTTCCGGCGGAGGCCACGGACATGTGGCCGGTCGCCAGGAGTGCCGCGAGCGCGCTCCAGACGACGAGGGAGCCGACCCCGCCCGCGAGGGCGCCGAGGAGCTGGAAGCGGCCTCCCCGGTTGATGGCGTGGTCGGTGATGGTGTCCACGCGGGCGCCGATCTTCCGGTACAGGCCGAGGAGGAAGGGGGCCATGGTGCCGGCCCGGACCTGGTCGGCGGTCTCCTTGTCCACGATGTACCAGCGCAGCAGGGCGAGGATGCGCCGTTCGGACGACATGGCGCGGCTGGCCTCGTAGGTGACCTGGGCGCTCTTCATGCTGGCGAGCCCTTGCGGGAGGACGGCCAGGAGAAGCAGCGGGAGGAGGACCGGGTGCAGGGCGGTGAGGACGCCGGCGGCGGCGACGATGGAGGCGAGGCAGGCCATGAGCTGCTGGGACTGGGTGATCAGGTCCTGGGCGAGTTCGGCGCCCCGGTCGGCGTTGTCCCACCTGTCGTTGAAGCCCGGCTGGTCGTAGGCGGTCAGCTCGGCCGCGACGGCCGCGTTCAGCATCTCCAGCTCGGCCTCGCGGGAGATCCGCGGGGACAGCCGCCAGGACAGGTTCGTGATGGCGATGGCGAGCAGAGCCCGGGCGCCGGCTGCGACGGCGAGGGCGGTGATGGCCGGGACGGCGCTCGTGAGCCGGTCCTGGATGTGCCCGGAGCCGACCAGCGCCGTGATGGTGCTGGTCGTGGCGACCAGGCCGAACGCTTCCAGAGCGGCCGACAGTCCCTGACAGGTGAGCAGGGAGACGACGGCCCGCCGGTCGATCTTCCAGGCGAGGGCCAGGGCGCGGCGCATGAGGTACGGAAGGCGCCGCGCCATGCCCCACGTGGTGGCCGGGTGGCGGCGCAGGACGGTGAGCCGAGGGGACTCGAACCGGAGTTCCTCGGCCGGTTCGTCGGGGGCGGGTTTGTCGGAGGCGGGTTCGCCGGAACCACTGGCTGCGCTCAAGTCGGTCCTTCCGCAGGGGAGTTGGGCATGCCAGAGTGCGCCATACCGGACGTTCCCGGGAATGGCGCGAGCGCAAGATCCACTCGAACTCGTGAACCGCACGGCGTGGCGACGTACACATCGAGCAAGATCCTTCATGCAAACATTTGATCTTTCCATGGGAAAGTCATTAAGGTCTTGCTCCAGTCCTCGCTCAGGTGATCACTCAAGGCAGAAGGAGCTCACCCCTGTGGCGTCCCATCGTCGGCCCAAGCAGCCGAGCCGCACCCGTGTGACCGTGCTGACCACCGCGGCCGCCGCTGCCGTCGTGCTCAGCGCGAACGCCGCCGACGCCGCCCCGAGCGAGAAGCTCGGCAAGGACGAGGTCAAGGCGAAGGTCGACAAGCTCTACGAGCAGGCGGAGCAGGCCACCGAGAAGTACAACGGGGCCAAGGAGAAGCAGCAGAGGCTGCAGAAGGAGATCTCCACCCTCCAGGACGGCGTCGCGCGGGGCCAGCAGGACCTCAACAAGCTGCGCGACGGCCTGGGTTCGCTGGCCACGGCCCAGTACCGCTCCGGCGGCATCGATCCCTCGGTCCAGCTCTTCCTGTCCTCCCACCCGGACGACTTCCTCGACAGGGCCTCCACGCTCGACCAGTTGAGCGCCCAGCAGGTCGACGCGCTGAAGAAGATCCAGGACCAACAGCGCGAACTCACCCAGGAGCGCGCCGAGGCCACCGAGAAGCTGAGGGACCTCGCCGCCACCCGTACCGAGCTGGGCACCAAGAAGAAGGAGGTCCAGAGCAAGCTCGCGGCGGCTCAGAAGCTGCTCAACACCCTGACCGCCAAGGAGAAGGCCGCGCTCGCCACCGAGCAGGCGCGGGCCGACCGCTCCGCCACCGCGCGCGTGGACCTCGGCACCGGCAGCTCCACCTCCGGCCGCGCCTCCGCCGCCTTCGCCGCTGCCCGGAGCCAGCTCGGCAAGCCGTACGTCTACGGCGCCACCGGCACCGCCTCCTACGACTGCTCCGGCCTGACCTCGTGGGCGTACGCACAGGCCGGCGTCTCCCTACCGCGCACCTCCGAGGCCCAGACGGGCGCCGGGACCCGCCTCACCCGGAGCCAGCTCCAGGTCGGCGATCTGGTCTTCTTCTTCAACGACCTGCACCACGTCGGCCTGTACGCGGGCAACGGCCAGATCCTGCACGCCCCCCGGACCGGCACGGTCGTACGGTACGAGTCGATGGACACCATCGGCGGACCGTTCATGTTCGGCGTCCGGGTCTGAGCGGACCGCCGGCGATCGCGGGCGGTCCGGCCGACGGCGCGCTGGGTGCGCGTCACGTCCCTGCCGTTCGCACCTCGTTCCCTTACCTTTCTGTGCCAGCACAGAAAGGTTTGTCGTGCGGGTACTTTTCACCACGCTCGGTAGTCCCTCCCACGGCCGCGCCCAGTCGCCCCTGGCCAGGGCGTTCGCGGCGGCCGGCCACGACGTGCTCGTGGCCACCGCCCCGTCTCTCGTCCCGCTCTTCGCGCAGGACGACGTCCGGGTGAGCGCCTGTGTCGGCGAGTTCTCCGTACGGTCCTTCATCGCCGCGGACGTGCTCGCGCAGGCGTCCCGGAGCAGTCCGGAGGGAGAGGCCCGGCACGGCCTGCTGGAGCGGGCCTTGCTCCTGGCCATGTCCGGGCCGATGGCCGAGGTTCTCCTGGAGCGGATCCTGCCGGTGGCACGGGAGTTCCGACCCGACCTGATCCTCCGTGACGGCATGGACCTCAGCTCCTGCCTGACCGCGGAGCACCTCGGCGTCCCGCAGTTGCCCACCCCGTCGGGCGCCGGCAACGCCGTCGATCCCGCCCAGGTACTGCCCCGTCTCAACGCCGTACGGCGGGAACAGGGGCTGCCCGCCCAGGAGGACCCGCTGTCGATCGTCCCCCACGGGCGTATCGACTACGTACCGGCGGCGTTCTCGTTCGCCCGGCACCTGCCCCCGTCGTGGGCGTACCGGCAGACCGTGGCCGTGGACCACCGGTCGGCCCTGCCACGCTGGATCGCTGAACTGCCCACCGACCGCCCCCTGGTGTTCGCCGCGCTCGGCACCGCGCTCCCGATGATCCGGGAGCAGACCGCCGCCGCTCCCGCCCAGGAGCAACTGCCGGTCCCGCTGCCCGACCCGGTGGTGACGCTGCGGTCGATGATCGAGGCGGCCGGGCGGCTGGAGGAGTGCACGGTCGTCGTCGCCACCTCGGGCCTCCCGGCGGACACCGAGGGCCTGCCCGCGCATGTGCGCGTCACCGACCGGGTGCCACAGCCCTTGCTGCTGGAGTCCGTCGACGCGTTCCTCACCCACGGCGGCTACAACAGCGTCCGCGAGTCGCTGCGCACGGCCACTCCCATGGCGGTACTGCCCCAGTTCGGCGACCAGTTGGCCAACGCGCGCCGGGTGCAGGAGCTCGGGCTCGGCCGGGCGATCGACGACAGCACGCCGGACGGCATCGCCGCGGCCGTACGCCAGACGCTGGCCGATCCGCACATCCGCGCCAGGACCCGCGAGGCCCGGCTGGCCATGCTGGCGCTGCCGGAGATCGAGAGTGCCGTCGAGGACCTGAAGAAACTCGCCTGAGATTATTGACGCGAACATGGCCACACCTTACGTTCTGAGCGACCAACCGAACCATGTTCGATATATCGAGCATGCCGTCGTCCTCAAGGGCCCGCACCCCTCCTGGAGCACGCATGGCCACCTCCCGGCGTCAGTTCCTCGGTCTCGCGGCCGCCACTCCCCTGGCCGCGACCGGCGCGCTGAGCCTCGGCGCCGCAGCCGCGCAGGCGGCCGACTCGGCGTACGTGATGTGTTACTTCACCGAGTCGACCAGCCTCGGCGACGGCACGGACTACGGCCTCCACCTGGCCGTCAGCCAGGACGCGCTGGAATGGACACCGCTGAACCAGAACAACCCCGTGGTCACCCCCACCGAGGGAGACCTCGGGCTGCGCGACCCGTTCGTCCTGCGGGGGCAGGACGGCACGTTCGTCGTCCTCGCCACCGATCTCAAGGGCACCGACTGGAACTACGTCAGCCAGTACATCCACGTCTGGTACTCGACCGACCTGTGCACCTTCACCGGCTACCACCGGCTGAAGCTGCACGACATGAACACCCACGCCTGGGCGCCGGAGGCGTTCTGGGACGCGGGCCGGGGCCAGTACGCGCTGATCTACTCGGCCGTCAATGACAGCGGCCACAACGTCATCATGGTGAACTACACCACCGACTTCCTGACCGTCTCCGCACCCCAGGTCTTCTTCGACCCGGGCTACGACGTCATCGACGGCGACATGGCGGTCGGCGTGGGCGGCGTCAACTACCTCTACTTCAAGAAGAACCAGACACTGGTGGGCGCCCGCTCCACGTCGCTCGCCCCGGGGAGCTTCACGGAGTTCAGCACGGCCGTCGCGCACGGCGGCACCGAGGCGCCGGAACTGGTCTCGTCCCCCGCCGCCGGCACCTGGTACCTCTACGGAGACACCTACACCCCCAACGGCGTCTTCTACGTCTGGCAGTCCGGTGATCTGTCCACCGGTACGTGGACCGCACGCGACCAGAAGACCTACACCCAGCCGGTCAACTCCAAGCACTGCGGCATCCGCGCGATCACGTCGGCGGAGTACGCCGAACTCCTGTCGTACTGGGGCACTCCGCAGTGGAACCGGCTCAAGTCGTACAACCACCCGGACCGTTACGTCCGTCACGCCGACTTCGTGGGCCGCGTCGACGCGTACCCCATCGACCCGTATCTCGACTCGGAGTGGAAGCTGGTCCCGGGGCTCGCGGACCCGGCAGGTGTCTCCTTCCAGTCGGTCAACTACCCGACGCACTACCTGCGTCACTACGACTACCAGCTCCGACTCGACGCCGGCGACGGCACGTCCGCGTTCGCCGGGGACGCGACCTTCTACCGCACACCGGGCCTGGCGGACGCGAGCTGGGCCTCGTTCCGGTCGTACAACAACCCGACCCGCCACATCCGCCACTTCGACTACGTCCTGCGCATCGACCCGATCTCCACGGCCACGGACCGGCAGGACGCGACCTTCCGGGTCGGGTACTGAGCCCGCGCTCGCACGCGGGCGGCGTCACTCCGGACGGCCGATGGAGCGGACCTCCTCGATGACGTGGCAGCCGGCGCTGGTGCGGAGGTTCACCGCCACCTCGTTGCCGCCCCCCACGGAGAACATCAGCACCGAGTCGCCGCCCGCGAGCGTCGCCCGCTCGCCGACCGCCATCGCGGCCCCGCCGTATCCCACGATGTCACCGGCGTGGGAGGCCTTCTCGGCGGCTGCGCGCCGTGGCGCTGGGAACGCAGAACGCCGTCGTCGAGCGGATCTGCGTGCCGGGAGTCACCACCACGGTCATGACCAGCACCCTGACCGGCCTGATCGCCAACCGTCCGGAGGAGCGCACCTCGTCGACGGCCCGGCGGCAGGCCCTCAGCGTCCTCACCCTGGTCACCGGCGCCGCGCGAGCCGGACCGCATCGCTCCGGAGGGATGAGCGGGCGCCGCGCCGGATGAGGCAGAGTCCGCGGTTCACCGTGTGCCCGCGGGCCGCCCGTGTGCCGGAAGCGGTGACGCCGGCGCCGTGGCGGTACGGACGACCGCGCTCTGCGCGATGTCCAAACTGCGGCTCATCGCGCGGCCGGAGGGCGTGTGCGCCTCCTGGCCCGTTCGCCGCAGTGCCCGGTACCGCGTCGGCCGCATCCGGGCCGTCGCGTCCGGGTCGAGCGCTCCCCCACCCGTCGTAGGCGTGCGCCGCCCCACGGCCCGTGCCGCGTCGGGGCGACAGCACGCTACGACGGTCGGCCCGACTTCCGTGCTCCCGTGCCCACGTGTGTGCGCACTTGCCAGTCTAGTTGACGGATCGTCAGGAAATCGGGCGGTGGCACGCGGCGGCGCACTGGACCGCGTGAGCTCTGCGCTCCTTGTGAGCGCCCGGGCGGCACTGCCGTACTGCCTACAGCCCGCCGGACCGACCGGCTGGGCGGGAACCGCAGTGGAGAGGAAGGCCTATGACCGCACGACGGCCCCACCGCCGCACCATGCCCCCACGGCTCCTGCCGTCGCTCCGTACCGCCCTCACCCTCGGCAGCTTCGGCATCGTTCTGCCGCTCCTCGCACCGGCCGCCTCCCACGCGGCCTCCGGCACCGCGTGGGACCGGGTCGCCGGCTGCGAGAGCGGCGGCGACTGGAGCATCAACACCGGCAACGGGTTCTACGGCGGGTTGCAGTTCACCCGGTCCACCTGGGCGGCCTACGGCGGGACCGCGTACGCGCCGCGGGCCGATCTGGCGAGCCGGGCGGAGCAGATCAACGTGGCGGAAGCGGTGCTCGCCCAGCAGGGGCCGGGAGCCTGGCCGGTCTGCTCGGCACGGGCGAACCTCACGCGGGGCAACGGACGGAACGCGCCGGTCGCACGCCCCGCCACCCCCTGGCGTCCCGCCACTCCTCTGCGTACCACCACCCCCCTGCGCCCCGCACCCGAGTCCCGCCCGCAGACCGCAACCGGCCACCGCTCCCGCACCTCCTACACCGTGCACGGGGGCGACACCCTGTCCGGCGTCGCGCAGCAGGCCGCCGTCCCCGGCGGCTGGCATCGGCTCTACGACACCAACCGGAGCGTCATCGGCCCGGATCCGGACATGATCCGGCCGGGGCAGCGGCTCGCCCTGCCTGCGGCCGACTAGCGAGTCCGTGCGCCGGCCGGCACGTCCGTGCGGCGGGGCGGGGAGGATCGTCCCCGCCCCGCCGCACGGGCCTGCGGGTTCGGCGTCGTCGCGTCAGTCACCGCGTCAGATCACCGCGTCGGCGAACATGCAGGCGGCCACCGCCAGCAGCACCACGGCGAAGATCCGCCGCAGGGTCCCGCCCCGCACCTTCGCCCCCAGGCGCCTGCCGTCCCACGCCCCGAGGATCGCGGCGCCCGCGAAGGGACCGACGACCGCCCAGTCGAGGTGGTCCACGGTGCCGCCGCGCAGGCCGAGCGCCGCCAGGGAGTTGACGGTGATGACCAGCAGACTGGTACCCACCGCCTCGCGCATGCGCAGCCCGAGCACGCCCACGAGAGCCGGTACGGCGAGGAAGCCGCCGCCGACCCCGAGGACGCCGGTCACCGTGCCGAGTCCGGCGCCGGCTACCGCCGCGCGCACGGGCCGCACCTCCCGTACGGCGCCGTCCTGCGGCCCGGGCCGTAGCATGCGGACCGCCGCGACGGCCGCGACCAGCGCGAATCCGGCCGACAGGACACCCGCCGGCAGGTGCCCGGCGAGCACGGAGCCGAGCATCGCCGGGCCGATGCCCGCAGCCGCGAAGAGCAGCCCCATACTCCAGCGGACATGACCGTCCCGGGCGTGCGCGGTCAGTGCGGTGCCCGAGGTGAGCGCCACGATCACCAGTCCCGCGGTGGTGGCCGCCACCGGGGTGAAGCCGAGCAGGTAGATCAGGGCGGGTACGGCGAGGACGCTGCCACCGCCGCCGAGCGCGCCCAGGGCCAGCCCGATCACGGCGCCGGCCACCACGGCGAGGATCAGGGCGCTCACGCGACCGTGCCGCGCAGGCCCCGCGCGTCCACCACCGCAAGCCCTGCCTCCGCCCAGTCCCGCATGCCGCCGATCACGTCGACGGCCTCGACGCCGTGGGCGCCCAGCAGGTCGGCGGCCTGCCGCGAGCGGTTGCCCGAGCGGCAGATGACGATCAGGCGCCGTCCCTGGATCTCGCACGGCAGCGGGGTGCCCTCGTAGAGCGTGGTGAGGGACAGGTGGACGGCTCCGGGGACATGGCCCGCGTCCCATTCGTCCGGTTCCCGGACGTCCAGCAGGACGGGCGGGCCGGCGTCGTCGCACGGCGTGGCCCGCACGGCGTGTCCGGTGCGTTCGGCTGCTTCCTGCACGGTGATCCGGCCTGTGCCGGAAGGGGATGACTCCATGGGGGCGCTCCTCGCCTCTCGTGCGGATCGGGACGTCGGGCGGGCTCAGGCGGTGCGCAGGGGGAGCCCGGTCGCCTCGGCCGTGTCGAAGGTGTCGTCGACCGCGACGACGGCACGGCCCGCCGCGTCGAGCAACGAGGCGGCGATGGCGGCGCGCGTGCCGCCCGCGCAGTGCACCCAGACCTCGCCGGCCGGCACCTCGCCGAGGCGGCGGTGCAGGGTGTGCAGCGGGATGTGGACCGAGCCCTCGATGAACGCGGCGGCCCGCTCCCGGTCACGGCGGACGTCCAGTACGACCGTGCCCCCGGCCGGGTGCCGTGCGGCGAGGTCCGCGAAGCGGGCGCGGGGGAAGGCGGCCAGGGCCTCGCCCTCGGTCGTCCAGGCGGACGGGCCTCCGGTGGCGGCGGCGGCCGGGCGGTCGATGCCGACGCGGACCAACTCACGCTGCGCCTGGGCCAGTTGCTCGGGCGACTGAGCCAGGAGTGTGACCGGCCTGCCCCAGGGGACCAACCAGGCCAGATAGGTGGCGAGTTGACCCTCGGCCTCGAAGTTGTAGGTGCCGGCGACGTGCCCCTCGGCGAAGGCGACGCGATGGCGCAGGTCGACCACCCACTCCCCGGCGGCCAGCCGTGCCGCGATCTCCCGGGCGTCGGCGACGGCGGGCGGGGTGAGGTCGACGGGTGCCGGTCCGGCGGCGTTGGCGGGGCCCATGTGCGCGTAGTACGCGGGGACGTCGTCGAGTCCCGCGAGCATGCGGGGGATGAACGTGTCGGCGTCCTCGGTGAGTGCCTCGTTGGACGCCTTCTCCTTGCCGATGGTGGTCTCGGTCCCCCCGGCCCGGCCGGCCGAGCAGAAGCTGCCGAAACCGTGCGTCGGCAACACGGCCGTACTGTCGGGCAGTTCGGCGGCGAGGCGGTGTGCGGAGGCGTGCTGGGCGCGGGCCAGGTGCTCGGTGAGGCGCGGTTCGACCAGGTCGGGGCGGCCGACGGTGCCGATCAGCAGCGAGCCGCCCGTGAACACCGCGACCGCCGTGCCGTGTTCCTCCAGGACGTAGGCGGTGTGGTGCGGGGTGTGTCCGGGGGTCGCGAGGGCGCGCAGGGTGAGGTCCGTGTCGACGACCGTGCGGTCGCCGTCGTGCACGGGTATGCGCGCGAAGGACACACCGGCCCCGGCGGGTACGAGATAGGCGGCACCGGTGAGCCGCGCGAGTTCCAGGCCGCCGGTGACGTAGTCGTTGTGGAGGTGGGTCTCGACCACGTGGGAGATCCGTACACCCCTGCGGGCCGCGGCCGCCAGCACCCGGTCGGCGTCGCGCGGCGGGTCGACGGCCACGGCCGTACGCCGGCCGCCCGCCAGATAGCTGCGGTTGCCGAGCCCGGCCACCTCGATCGTGTCGACGAAGAACATGTCAGGCACTCCCTCCTCGCGGTTCCGCCCTCAACTGGTATGCGGCTGCGGCGGATTCGCCGCGCGGCACCGTCCCGTCACCGCACCGCATCGAGTCGCCGTCCACTGCGGGCCGGGCCGGTGAACCGGGACCCCGCCGGGTCGAGGCGGTAGCCGGCCCGGGCGTCGAACTGCGCGAGGACGCTGAAGCGGTCGGCGCGGATCAGCGTGGTGCGCCACTCGACGGTGCGGCCGTGGGTTCGGCCGAGCCGCTGGATGGAGAACGCGGCCACGCCCTCGGGAAGGTCGAGCAGCCGCCGCTCGGCGGGGGTCGGGACGACCGCGTGGATGCGCTCCTCGCCGCCGACGAGGCGGATGCCGCACCGGTCGGCGAGTTCGTCGTAGAGCCCCGTGTGGCCGAAGTCGGCGTCGAGCAGTGCGCGGGCGTCCGCGGCGAGCAGCCACACCTTGTCGTGGGCCAGCGGCTCCCCGTCGGCGAGGCGGATGCGTTCCAGGTACAGCAGGGGCGTCGACTCCTCCATGCCCAGCCGCACCGCCACATGGGCGTCGGCGCGGACGTCGAGGGTGCGGACGATGCTGCGCTGTTCGAGTCCGGCCGCCTCGACGGAGGCGAACAGGCTGTAGAGGGCGCCGAGGGGCTGCTCGATGCCGGCCTCTCCCACCGGTCGCTGCCGTCGTCCTCGTGCGGCGGTGACCAGGCCCTCCTCGCGCAGCTCGCGCAGCGCCGCGCGGATGGTGTGCCGGCTCACCCCGTACCGCGCGGCCAGTTCGTTCTCGCCGGGGAAGGAGTCGACGAACTCCCCTTGCGCCAGACGGCCCCGGAGGTCGTCCCGCACATGACGCCACAGCGGTGTCCCGCCCCGGCCCGCCGAGGGAGTGGGTTCCTCATTCACGCCGCTCACCACCCATGCCTTTCACCCGTGATCGCCGTTCTTGTGTACGTACATTTGGAAAGATAATGTACGTACATTAACTCGGACGGACGATCGAGGGAAGGCGCACATGACGATCGACGCTCACCACAGGGTCCTGATCGTGGGCGGCGGAAGCGCCGGCATCAGCGTCGCGGCCCGCCTGCGGCGCGGCGGTGTCGGCGGCATCGGGCTCGTCGAGCCGTCGGCGACGCACTACTACCAGCCGCTGTGGACGCTGGTCGGCGGCGGCCGGGCCGATGCCCGGACGAGCGCCCGCCCGCAGCGGTCCGTGCTGCCGCGAGGCGTCTCCTGGATCCGCGGCCGCGTGGAGAGCGTGGACCCCGCCCGGCGCACGGTCGGCACGGCCGACGGCAGGACTCTCGGCTACGACCGGCTCGTCGTCTGCCCCGGCATCCAGCTCGACTGGGACCGGGTGCCCGGGATGGCCGAGGCTCTCACCGCACCGCACACCTCCAGCAACTACAGCTACGAACTGGCGCCCAAGACCTGGGAGTTGATCCGCTCGATGCGCTCGGGCACCGCCGTGTTCACCATGCCGGCGGGCCCGATCAAGTGCGGCGGAGCGCCGCAGAAGATCGCCTACCTCGCCGCGGACCACTGGCGCGAGGAAGGGGTCCTGAGGGACATACGGGTGGTGCTCGTGCTGCCCACGCCGGGCATGTTCGGGGTTCCCGTGTTCGCGAAGGAACTGGAGCGGGTCGCGGCCCGCTACGGCATCGAGGTGCGCACGAACAGCGAACTCGTGGAGGTGGATCCGGACGGCCGCGCCGCCGTCGTCCTCGACCACGCGTCGGGCACCGAGGAGTCCATCCGGTTCGACATGATGCACGCGGTGCCGCCGCAGTCGGCGCCCGACTGGCTCAAGGCGACGCCGCTGGCCGACCCTGCCGATCCCGCCGGGTACGTGGAGATCGACAAGCACACCATGCGCCATGTGCGCCACCCCGAGGTCTTCGCCCTCGGTGACGCCGGTTCCTCGCCCAACTCCAAGACCGGGGCCGCGATCCGCAAGCAGGCGCCGGTCGTCGCGCGCAACGTCGCCGAGAGCCTCGCGGGCACGGGCGCGCTGCCCGCGTCGTACGACGGATACTCCTCGTGCCCGATCACCACGTCACGGCACCGCATGCTGCTCGCCGAGTTCGACTACACCCTGCGCCCCCGTCCCACCTTCCCCCTCCTCGACACGACCCACGAGCGCCGCGACATGTGGTATCTCAAGCGGTACGGGCTGCCGTTCCTCTACTGGAACCTCATGCTGCGCGGCCTCGCGTGACACCTGGCCGGCGCCTACGCGACCGGCTGCCGCCGACCGGACTCCCGGGCGACGAGGACCGGCGGGTACGGGCGCTGGAGCGGCTTGGGGTTGGCGAAGGCTCCGGTGAGCCGGTGGTGGGTGCCGTGGAAGCCGAAGGGCGCGGGGTCGGGGGGTGGGGGTCATGGGTGTGCCGCTTCGGTCGTCCGCGGGTCAGCGGCGCCGGCGCAGGGCCGGGTCGAGCAGCGCGGGCGGGGTGTCGAACTTCTCGTCGGGGGCCAGGTCGGTGCCGGGTGCGACGATCGCGTCGACGGCGTCGAGCACGTCGGCCGTCAACACGGTGTCCGCTGCGGCGAGTTGGGTGTGCAGGTGGTCCAGCGTGCGCGGGCCGATGAGGGCGCAGGTCACGGCGGGATGCGCGGTGACGAAGCCGAGCGCGAGCTGGATCAGGGTCAGACCGGCCTCGTCGGCCACCTTCACCAGCTTCTCGACGGCCTCCAGGCGGGCCCGGTTGGCGGGGATCGCGGTGTCGAAGCGCTGGGGCAGGAAGCTCGCGCGGTGGGTGCTGACGTCCCGGCCCGCGCGGACCGCGCCCGACAGCCAGCCCGAGGCCAGCGGGCTCCACACCAGCACCCCGAGCCCGTACTCCTCGGCCACCGGCAGCACATGGGCCTCGATGCCGCGCTGGAGGAGGGAGTAGCTGGGCTGTTCGGTGACGTAGCGGCTCAGGTGATGCTCGCGGGCGGCCCACTGGGCCTGCACGATGCGGTACGCCGGGTAGGTCGAGGAGCCGAAGTAGCGGATCTTTCCCGCGCGTTGCAGGTCGGTCAGGGCCGACAGCGTCTCCTCGTCGCTGGTGTCCGGGTCCCAGCGGTGGATCTGGTAGAGGTCGACGTGGTCGACGCCGAGCCGGCGCAGGCTGTTGTCCAGCTCGGTGACCAGCCAGCGGCGCGAGCCGCCCCGGTGATTGCGCTCGTCGCCCATCGGCAGGGCCGCCTTCGTGGCCAGCACGAGGTCGTCACGGCGGCCGGCGATGGCCTTGCCGACCATCGCCTCCGACTCGCCGGCGCCGTACATGTCGGCGGTGTCGATGACGTTGATCCCGGCCTCGAGGGCGGCGTCGACGAGGGCGGTGGCCTCGTCCTGGGTGGTGCGCCCGATCGCGCCGAAGTTCATCGCGCCGAGTGCGAGGGTGCTGACCTGTACGCCGGTGCGGCCCAGGGTGCGGTACTGCATGACCGTTCTCCTCAACAGGGAGGGTGCAGGGCGGCAGGGCAGGACTTGGCCGCCGGCCGCCGCTCTGACACCATGAGTAAGCGGAACCATGTTCCGGTAGCGACGATACGGAACATGGTTCCGCTTAGCAAGGCGCGCAGGCGCTTGGGCGCGCAGCCGCGCGGACGAGCGGGCGAGTGCACGAGCAGCGAAGGAGCGACGTGGTGAACGACAGCAGCGACGAGGGCGCGGAGCGCGGGACCCCGTCCCCGCGCACGGAGGACACCCCGCGCAAGGGCACCCGGCGCAAGGACGCCCGGCGCAACAAGGAGACGCTGCTCGACGCGGCGGCGCAGCTGTTCGTCACCTCGGGCGTGGACGCGCCGGTCCGTGACATCGCGGCGCGGGCCGGGGTCGGGCTCGGCACGATCTACCGGCACTTCCCGACCCGCGCGGATCTGATCATCGCCGTCTACCGGCACCAGGTGGAGAGCCTCGCCGAGGCCGGTCCGCGCCTGCTGGCGGCCGCCGGGAGTCCGCACGCCGCGCTCGCCCGCTGGACCGACCTCTTCGTGGACTTCCTGGTCACCAAGCACGGCCTCGCCGCCGTGCTCCAGTCCGACAACACCGGCTTCGAGACGCTGCACTCCTACTTCCTCGACCGCCTCCTGCCGGTCTGCACCGAGCTGCTCGACGCCGCCGCCGCGGCCGGCGAGATCCGCCCCGGCCTGACGGCGTACCAACTCATGCGCGGCGTCGGCAACCTCTGCGTCGGCGCGGAGAGCGACACGCGCTACGACGCCCGCCGCCTGGTCGCCCTCCTGGTCGTGGGTCTGCGCGGCGACGTCATGCCTCAGGCGTAGTGCCGGTAGACCGCCTGCGCGACGCACACCGGCTTGGGGTTGCCCTCGGCCTCGACGGTGAAGGTCAGCAGCATCTGGACGCCGTCGCCCTTGACCTTCTCCACGGAGTCGACGGCACCGTGCAGCCGGATCTTGGCGCCGACGGGTACGGGACTGGGGAAACGGACCTTCTCCAGGCCGTAGTTGACGCTCATCGAGATGCCGGTGATGCGCAGCAGGTCACCGAAGAGCGGGATGATCAGGGAGAGGGTGAGATAGCCGTGGGCGACGGGGCCGCCGAAGGGGCCGTTCTTCGCCCGCTCAGGGTCCGTGTGGATCCACTGGTGGTCGCCGGTCGCGTCGGCGAAGGTGTCGACGCGCTCCTGGGTGATCTCCAGCCAGTCGGTGCGGCCGAGGTCACGGCCGGACAGGGCGAGGAGTTCTCCGAGACCGTCTGCTTCGGTGGCCACGGGGGTACCGCCTTTCGTGAGTTCGGGGGCTAGGGGTGGGCATGGGAGGCGCGCACGGCGGCCTTGACGATCTTTCCCGAGGCCGTACGGGGCAGGCTCTCGGCGAGGGTCACCGTCCGCGGGATCTTGTACTTGGCCAGCAGGGTCCGCGCATGGGCGAGGATCTCTTCGACATCGACATCGGCACCCGCATCAGCGCGTGCCCCCGGCTCCAGGACCAGAACCGCGTGGCCGACCTCGCCCCAGACCTCGTGCGGCACACCGATGACGGCGCACTCGCGGACGGCGGGATGGGTCAGCAGAGCGGCCTCGACCTCGGCCGGGTACACGTTCTCGCCGCCCGAGACGAACATGTCCTTGACCCGGTCGACGATGTAGGCGTAGCCGTCGTCGTCGGTGCGTGCCACGTCACCGGTGCGCAGCCAGCCGTCGTCGGTGAGGGCGGCCGCGGTGTCCTGTGGGCGGTTCCAGTAACCGGCCATGATGTTCGGGCCGTTGACGAGGATCTCGCCCCGCTCTCCCGGCCGCGCCGCGCTGCCGTCGGGGAGCACCACGCGCGCGTCGGTGAAGAAGTGCGGCACACCGGCGGAGCCCGCCTTCGCCGAGGTCTGCTCGCGGTCCAGGAAGAGGACTCCGGGGGACGCCTCGGTCATCCCGTAGCCCTGGCTGAAGGCCAGCCCGCGCGCGAGGTAGGTGTCGATGGTGCGGGCGGGCACCGGCGCGCCACCGCAGGTGAGGGTGCGCAGGCTGGACAGGTCCGTCGTCGTCCACCGCGGGCGCGCGGCCAGCGCGTCGTACATCGTGGGCACCCCGAACAGGTACGTCACGCGCCGGCGCTCGACCACCTCCAGCACCCGCTCGGCGTCGAAGGCGCCCATCAGGACGACCCGGCCGCCCTTGAGGAGGGTGGGCAGACACGTCATGTTCAGCGCGGCGGTGTGGAACAGCGGGGCGACGACCAGGGTGACCTCGTCGGCGGCCAGGTCGCTGTCGACGAGGACGTTGACGCTGTTCCACGTGATGTTGGCGTGCGTCAGGACGGCACCCTTGGGACGGCCGGTGGTCCCCGAGGTGTACATGATCATGCAGGGGTCGTCCGGGGCCACGGCCTCGTCCAGCGGGTCGGCCGCGGCGCCGGCGAGCAGGTCGTCGTAGCCGACGGCGCCGGGAGCGGCCGGGCCGAGGGTGATGCGGTGGCGCACCCCGGTGTCCGCGGCCGCCTCGGCGGCGGTGTCGCCGAGTTCGGGATCGTGCACCAGGACCGTGCTTCCGGAGTCGGCGAGGCTGTACGCCAACTCAGCTGCCGCGAGGCGGGTGTTGAGAGGGACGAAGACGGCGCCGAGCACGCCGGACGCGAACAGCGTCTCCAGGTACGCCGGATGGTTGGGGCCCAGGTGGGCGATGCGGTCGCCGCGCGCGACCCCGAGGGAGCGCAGCGCGTGGGCGAGGCGCAGGACCCGCTGGTGCAGGGCCCGGTAGGTGATCCCGCCGTCCTCGGGACCGTCCTCGTGGACGATCGCGATCCGGTCCGGGGTCTTGCGGGCCCGGCGGGCGGGCCAGGAGCCGATGCCTCGGTTCAACACGGCGTCTCCCTCAGTCCTTGAGCAGGCCGAGCAGGCGGGCGGCGTTCTCCTTGAGAATCCTGGGCCTGACCTCCGGCTTGATGTCGAGCGCCGCGAAGTCGGCGAGCCACCGGTCGGGCGTGATCACGGGGTAGTCGGAGCCGAAGAGCACCTTGTCCTTCAGGAGGGTGTTCGCGTAGCGCACCAGCTGCGGCGGAAAGTACTTCGGCGACCAGCCCGACAGATCGATGTAGACGTGCGGCTTGTGCGTGGCGACCGCCAGCGCCTCGTCCTGCCAGGGGAACGACGGGTGCGCGAGGATGATCCGCAGCTCGGGGAAGTCCACGGCGACGTCGTCGACCAGCATCGGATCGGAGTGCTTCAGCCGGATGCCGCCGCCACCGGGGACGCCGGCACCGATGCCGGTCTGGCCGGTGTGGAACAGGGCCGGTACGCCGAGCTCCTCGATGGCCTCGTACAGCGGGTAGGCCATCCGGTCGTCGGGCGAGAAGCCCTGGAGACTGGGGTGGAACTTGAAGCCGCGCACCCCGTACTCCGTCACCAGCCGCCGGGCCTCCCGTACGCCGGCGCGGCCCTTGTGCGGGTCGACGCTCGCGAACGGGACGAGGACGTCGGCGTGGGCCGCGCAGCTCTCGGCGACCTCCTCGTTGGCGATGCGGGGACGGCCGGTGGCGTGCTCGGCGTCGACGGTGAACACCACGGCCGCCATGCGGCGTTCACGATAGTGGGCGGCCGTCTCCTCGATGGTGGGCTGCCGGTGGCCGTGCGCCCTGAAGTACGCGGCGGAGGCGCCGAGGAGTTCGGGGCTCAGCGATGCGTGGCCGTCCCTGGACACCTCGGCGTGGGTGTGGACGTCGATGGCGGTCAGCGCGCCGACGTCGATCGTCGCTCCGTCCCGGTCACCCATGTCACGCCTCCGGAGCCTGGGGAGCGGGGATGCCGTAGGTCTCGGGCTCGGCGCCCACGCCGGCGTGCCAGTGCTCGGCGATGGCGTCGGCGCTCCAGCCGCCGTCGGCGAAGGCGACGGACCTCTCCCGGGGATGGGCCCACAGGGCGAGCCGGTCGCCGCCGATGCCGATGGCCTGCCCGGTGACATCCCCGGCGGCGTCCGACGCGAGGTAGGTGATCAGGCTCGCGACGTCCTCGACGGTGCCGAGGCCCTCGTCCCGGCGCAGCCAGGCCGGCAGGGGCGCGCCGGTGCGCTCGGACTCCTCGATGAGCGGCGCGAAGGCCGGGATGGTCTTCGTCATCTCGGTGGCCGCGACCGGCACGACGGCGTTGACGGTGATCCCGGCCCGGGCCAGCTCCAGGGCCCAGGTGCGGGCCATCGCGACGATGCCGGCCTTCGCGGCGGCGTAGTTGGCCTGGCCGAAGTTGCCGCGCTGGCCGGCCGGGGAGGAGATGAGGACGATACGGCCGCCGGTGCCCTGCTCGCGCATGCGCACCGCGGCGGCGCGGGCGCAGGTGAAGGTGCCACGCAGATGCACCCTGACGACGGCGTCGAAGTCGTCGTCCGTCATCTTCCACAGCACCCGGTCGCGGAGGATCCCGGCGTTGGTCACCAGGACGTCCAGCCGCCCGAACGCCGTCACGGCGGTCTCGACGAGCCGCTCCGCCGTCTCGCCGTCCCCCACCGCGGCCACGACGCCCACGGCGGTGCCGCCCGCGGCGGTGATGCCGTCCACGGCGGCGTCGACGGCGCCGGGGTCGAGGTCGTTGACGACGACGTGGGCTCCGGCCGCGGCGAGGGCCCGGGCGTAGGCCAGACCGAGCCCGCGACCGCTGCCGGTGACGACGGCGACCTTGCCGTGCAGATCCATGAGTGCGCCTCTTCCTTGGGGTCCGGGTCGACAGGTCTGGATCGACGAGTCCGGATCGATGGGTTCGGATCCATGGGTCCGGATCGATGGGTCCCCATCGACAATCGACAGGAATCCTGTTGGTTGGGCCAGTGTTCTCTTCCGACAGGAAACCTGTCAATGGCCTAGGCTGACCGGTGCGCCTCGGATCGGCATCGGGGAAGGCATCGGGAAAGGCACGGCATGACGCGACCGGCGAAGCCCACGACGGCACACGGCACGGGGGAGGCGGGCTCCCAGGAGGCGGGCCCGTCCCTCCTCTACCTGCTCAAGCGCACCGAACTCGTCGTCCGCGCCCGGCTGGAGGAACTGGTCAGGCCGGCCGGCATCACCGCGCTGCAGTACACCGCGCTCACCGTGCTGGAGCGGCACGACGGCATCTCCGCCGCCCAGTTGGCCCGGGACTCCTTCGTCACGGCCCAGTCCATGGCCGACATGGTCCGCGCCCTCGAGGTCCGCGACCTGGTCCGCCGTGAGCCCAATCCGCACAACCGCCGGGAGAAGATCATCCTCCTCACGAAGGCGGGCCGCGACCTCCTGACCGCCTACGCCGAACCGGCCCGCCGCCTCGAACACCGCATGCTCCAGGGCCTGACCCCGCAGGAGGTCACCCACTTCCGGGACGCGCTGAAGAGCGCGCACCGGGCGCTGTCGTGACCGCCGGAGACGGCCCGGCGGTCAGCGGCCCCGCGACCGGGCCCGCACGGGCGACCTGGGCGGTTCTTCACGGTCCGTACACCCGTACGGACGACGGAAGTTGACGGTCCGTCGACCGCCCGACACCTGGCCCAGCCGGATTCGGGCGTGCGCGCTGTGACGCGCGGGGCCGCGGGCTTATGGTGAGCCGTCACCTGCGGCCGCCCTGAGGGGGACTGATGTTGCTCGGGACCAGATTCGTCCGTTATGCCGCCGGCTGCGCGGCAGCCCTTCTGATCGGTGCCGGACTCACCACGACGGCATCCGCCGACAGCGCCACGGCCGGCCCCAACCCGGTCGCCGAACAGCTCGACGCCTACTGGACCCCGGCCCGGATGGCCGCCGCCCTGCCCGCCGACGTCCTCAAGGGCGCCGAGGACGGTGCCGCGGCGCACACCGTGACCCCCGCGGTGGACGGGCCGCAGCCGGGCGAGTACATCCCGCCGAGCCGGAGCTTCGACGGCATCCCGCAGGCGGGCACCTTCTTCTGGACCGACGCGAGCGGGACCGGCCGCACCTGCAGCGGCTCGGTCGTGCGCAGCGCCGGGCACGACCTGGTGCTGAGCGCCGGACACTGCCTGAAGGGATACGCCGGCACCTCGCCGAAGCGGCATCTGGCCTTCGTCCCGCAGTACCACGACGCGCAAAAGCCCTTCGGGATATTCCCGGTGCGGACCAACGGCGTCTATGTGCCGCAGGAGTACTACGACCTGGGCGAGCACGCCGGGGCAGCGTACGACTTCGCCTTCGCCGTCACCGAGCCCAACGAGGACGGAACCCTGCTCCAGGACGCGGTCGGCGGCGTACGGCTGCTCACCGGGACCGGCTACTACCACGCCCCGGTGCGGATGATCGGCTATCCGGCGGGGGCCGAGAAGCCGCTGGAGTGCTGGAGCTGGACCACCCGGTGGGACAGCGACGACCCGGCCGACCCCGGCTCGTTCCCGCGCATCGCCTGCGACGCCTTCGTGGGCGGGACCAGCGGCGGCCCCATGCTGCTTCCCCTGCCGGGCGGCTGGGGCGTCATCGGGGTGATCGGCGGCTATCACACGGGCGGCAACACACCCCAGGTCTCGTACAGCGCCTACTTCGGCGCCGCCACCCGGGCCCTGTACGACGCCGCGGTCAGCGGTGCCGCGCCGGCCGGCCCGCGGCCCACGGCCGGCTGAGCCCTGTCCCCCGGGAATTTCGCGCCCGCACGGTGACAGCCAAAAGCCCGTCACCGTGGCACGATGGTGATGACATTCACCCTATATGAGGGGGTGTGCGCCATGGCCGTGTCCCAAGCGAAGCCCGGTCCGAAGACCCACCGACCCGGGCTGCGGCGCGAGATCGGGTTCGTCGGGCTGATCTGGGCTTCGGAGGGCTCGATCATCGGATCGGGCTGGCTGTTCGGCGCCCAGGGGGCGTTGGCGGCGGCCGGACCGGCAGCGATCATCTCCTGGGCCATCGGCGGTGTCGCGATCCTGATCCTGGCGCTGGTCCATGCGGAGCTGGGCGGCATGTACCCGGTGTCGGGCGGCACCGCCCGCTTCCCGCACTACGCGTTCGGCGGCGCCGCCGGGGCCTCCTTCGGCTGGTTCTCCTGGCTCCAGGCGGCCACGGTGGCGCCGATCGAGGTGCTGGCGATGATCACGTACGCCCAGCACTACTCCTGGGCGAGCGGCTGGGAGAAGGTCAGGAGCGGCGAGCATGTCCTGACCCCGCCCGGTATCGCCATCGCGGTCGGGCTGATGGCCGTGGTCACATCGGTCAACTTCCTCAGCATCCGGCTGCTGGCCCGCACCAACAGCGCGGCGACATGGTGGAAGGTCGGCATCCCGCTGCTGACCATCTTCGTGTTCGCCGTCGCCCAGTTCCACACCGCCAACTTCACCGCGGCCGACGGCTTCGACCCGTACGGCGCCAAGGGCATCCTGTCCGCCGTGTCCACCAGCGGCATCATCTTCGCGCTGCTGGGCTTCGAGCAGGCCGACCAGCTCGCCGGCGAGAGCGCCAACCCCAAGCGGGACATTCCGCGCGCCGTCATCGGCTCGATCATCCTCGGCATCCTCATCTACGTCGGGCTCCAGGTCGTGTTCCTCGCCGCGCTGCCCGCCTCCCAGATCGGCAGCCACTGGGCCACGTCGGCGTTCACCGCCCTGAGCGGGCCGTTCGCCCAGGTGGCCACGCTCATCAGCCTCGGCTGGCTGGCCACGGTCCTGTATCTGGACGCCGTCATCTCCCCCGCCGGCACGGGTCTGATCTACATCACCGGCTCCTCCCGCGTCTCCTACGGCCTGAGCCGCAACGGCTACGTGCCCTCCGCCTTCGAGGCCACCAACCGGCGCGGTGTCCCCTGGGTCGGCCTGATCGCCGCGTTCGTGACCGGCTGCGTCTGCTTCCTGCCATTCCCCAGCTGGCGTTCCCTCGTCGGTCTCATCACCAGCGCGAGTGTGCTGATGTACGCCGGTGCGCCGCTGTCCTTCGGGGTGTTCCGCAACCGGCTGCCGCAGGCCCACCGCCCGTACCGGCTGCCCGGCGGCAGCTGGATGTCCCCCCTGGCCTTCATCGTCGCCAACCTGCTGATCCTGTGGTCGGGTTGGACCACCGACTGGAAGCTGGGCGTCGCCATCCTCCTCGGCTACGTCATCCTGGTCGCCAACCGCGTGTTCAAGATGAACCCCATCACGCCCCAACTGGACCTGCGCGCCGCCCAGTGGCTGCCGGTCTACCTGGTCGGGATGGGTCTCATCGTCTACCTCAGCGACTTCGGACCGCTCAAGCACCCCTGGTTCCCGCTGTGGTGGGACATCGGCGTGACCGCCGCCTTCAGTCTCGTCGTCTACTACTGGGCGCTCGCGGTGGCCCTGCCGGCCGAGCAGATCCAGCACATGATCGACCAGGTCGTGGTCCCGGAGGAAGAAGAGATCCTCTGACCCCCGCCCGGCCTCACCCCAACCGGAACTTCTGGGCGGCCGAGCCGTTGCAGTCCCAGATCCGCAGCCGGGTGCCGTTCGCCGTCGCCCCGTCCGGCGCGTCCAGACACCGCCCCGACCAGGGATTCAACAGCGAACCGTCAGCCTGCTGCACCCACTTCTGCCCACCCACCCCGTCGCAGTCCCACAACTCCACCTGCGTACCGGCAGCCGTCCCGTCACCGTCGACGTCCAGGCAACGGCGGATGGTGACGAGGCTGCGGTCGGCGCGATGGGTCCAGTGCTGGTCCTCGGCGAAGGTCTGGCAGCCCCACAGCTGGACGGCCGTGCCGTCGGTGCCGGTGTCGTCGCCGGCCACGTCGACGCAGGTGCCGCCCGGACCGGTGATGGTGCCCTGGGGGCCGTTCGGGACGTTCGTCTCGCCCGAGTAGCCGACGGAGACGATGTTCGCCTGGACCGCGTTCTCGGCGGCGTCGGTCGGGTAGCCGGCGACCATCACGCCCTCGAAGAAGGTGCCCATGTTCCAGTTGCTGTTGTCGCCGCCCGTGCCGAGGATGATCCCGCCCTCCTGGTGCATGGGCTGATAGCCGCCGCGGGTGGGCAGGGCGCCGTCCCACCACGTCGTCAGCCCGCCCGACCGCGCGTCGCCGCCCTTGAGCGCGTAGCGCGTCTGCCCGTCGTTCTTCAGCACCGCCGTGACGTAGGTGCTGCCGTTGCCCAGGTTGGCGGTGTCGGAGCCGTCGTCGCCCTGGAACATGCCGTTCTCCAGGTCGGCCTCGACCCAGGGGCCGGAGCCCGTGCACGGCGCGAAGTAGCAGGTGGTGGCGAGACTCACCGCGTCCATGTGGCCGTTGCCGGTGTCGGCCGGGGTGCTCTCGGCGTTGCCGTAGTCGAAGCAGCACGCGGAGCCCGTGTGGGTGCCGCCGGCCACCATGTAGGCGCCCTCCGGCCGGCCGTCGACGGCGACGCCGGAGGCGGCTCCGGCGGAGCGGTAGCCCACTCCCGGTGAGATCCACACGCCGTACGCCTTGTGGCCGCCGGCGGTGACGGCGATCTCGGCGGCGTCCGCGCCCCGGTCCGCGCCCGTCCCGGAGGTGCCCGCCGGGCCGGGTGTCAGGTCGTTGTGGCGTGCGGTCTGGTCGTAGATCCGCGTGACGGCGCAGGTGGCGTCGGCGCAGAACCTGTCCTGCTGCGCGGCGTCGGCGTAACCGCCCGGCGCCGGCAGGCCGATGTCGGCGCCGGCGCCGTCGGAGGCGCGGGTGACCCGGTACAGCGGGCCGTCGTAGCCGGCGAAGAGCGCGCGCACGGTGCTGTGCGCGGCGACACAGGGCGTGCCGGCGGCGCCGTAGATGTCACAGGGCAGCCGGGCACCTGCGGCCCGCGCCGTGCCGGGCAGTCCGATCGCGGCGCCCAGGAGGAGGGCGACGACGGCCAGGAACGACGCGCGCGGTCTTCCGCGGTGTGCGCGCATGCCGGGCTCCTCCCTGCGACGGCCGTTGCGGAAGCTACGCACGCCGATGACCCGCGTCAAGATTTGTTGCCTTTTGCCCTATGGGAAGCTCCGAGATTGAGTCAATGTGTGCGTCGGCCGCGCAACATGACGTCGCGTCACCCGCGCGTCCTTGACAGCGGGGGCGGAAAGCGCCAGCTTTCGGGACAACGTTGTCGAAGGGACACGGTCACGATGACTCGATCCACACGACTCAGAGCACACGGCAGAACTCGCCTGTTCCCGGCCCGGGTTCTGCCGCCCTTCCGACTCCCGTCCGCGCTGGCCGTCGGCGCCCTCGTGGTGGGCCTCGCCGCAGCTCCCGCGCACGCCGCCGCGGGCGCGGCCCGGCTGGTCGCCGACCCGGCCTCCCTCGTGAACCCCTTCATCGGGACCTCGAACGCCGCGGACGACTTCCCCGGTGCCGACACCCCGTTCGGGATGGTCCAGTGGAGCCCCGACACCCCGCACAAGCCGGACGGCGGCGGCTACGAGTACAACGACTCGGCCATCACCGGCTTCGGCCTCACCCACATCGCCGGACCGGGGTGCCGGGCCGGCGGTGACATCCCGGTCCTGCCGACCCTCGGCACGGTGGACGCCCGCGCCACGGACAGCTTCTCGCACGCCCACGAGTCCGCCTCCCCCGGTTCGTACACGGTGTCGCTGGACAACGGCGTCACGACGGAACTGACCGCGACCACCCGCAGCGGCATGGCGCGCTTCACCTTCCCGGCCACCCGCCAGGCGAACCTCCTGTTCAAGCTGACAGGGAGTCAAAACGGTGACACCGCAGCCCAGTTCCACGTGGTGAACAGCAAGGAAGTGCGCGGCAGCATCACCAGCGGCAACTTCTGCGGCGAGGGCAACTCCTACACCGTCTACTTCGACATGGTCTTCGACCAGCCGTTCCAGCACAGCGGCACCACCCCGGCCGCCGCCGCGCCCACCACGCCGCGCACCGACGTCCCGCCCGGCACACCCGAGACGCCGAACAAGCCCGTACTGCACGGCGCCGTCCCCGGCCCGGCCCACTCCTTCGCCGCGGCCGCTCGCGGCGCCGACGGCTACGTCACCTTCGACACCTCCGCCCATCGCACCGTCCAGGCCAAGGTCGGCATCTCGTACGTGTCGGCCGCCGGCGCGACCGGCAACCGCACGGCGGAGAACCCCGGCTGGGACTTCGCCAAGGTGCGGAACGCGGCGCACACCTCCTGGAAGTCACTCCTCGGCCGGGTGCGGATCGCGGGCGGCGCGGCGGCACAGCAGACCGTCTTCTACACGGCGCTCTACCACGCGCTGCTGCACCCGAACGTCATCAGCGACACCGACCGCCGCTACCCCGGCTTCGACGGCACGGCGCACACCGTCGACAAGGGACACGCCGCCGCCTACGCCAACTACTCCGGCTGGGACGTCTACCGCTCGCAGGCCCAGCTCGAAGCCCTGATCGCGCCGCGGGTTGCCTCCGACACCGCGCAGTCGATGGTCGACGACTACCGGCAGACCGGGCTGTTCCCCAAGTGGTCGGAGAACAACGGCGAGACGTACGTGATGGTCGGCGACCCCGCCGACGAGATCATCGCCGACTACTACGCCTTCGGCGCGCGCGACTTCGACACCGCCGCCGCCCTCAAGGGCCTGATCGCGGAAGCCACCACGGCCAACAACAACCGCCCCGGCCTCGACTACCTGGAGCAGATCGGCCGGCTGCCCAGCAACGGCAGGTACGGCTGCTGCAACTTCTACGGCCCCGCGTCCACCACGCTGGAGTACGACTCGGCGGACTTCGCCCTGTCCGCGCTCGCCGGGGCCCTCGGCCACGGCGCCGACCAGCAGCGGTTCGCGAACCGGGCCCAGGACTGGCAGAACCTGTTCCGCTACGCCGGCGGCTTCGTCCAGCCGCGCGACGCCTCCGGCACCTGGACCTCGGGCTTCTCACCGACGTCGGGCAAGAACTTCGTCGAGGGCGACTCCTGGCAGTACACGCCGATGGTGCCGTTCAACGTGCACGGCCTGGCCACCGCCATGGGCGGCGACGCGGCGCTGGCCAAGTTCCTGGACCAGGACCTGTCCTCGCTGACCGGCGCCGGCGGCTACACCAACCTGGGCAACGAGCCGAGCCTCAACATCCCCTGGGAGTACGACTACATCGGCCGGCCTTACCAGACGCAGGCGGTGGTCCGGCAGGTCCAGGACCAGATCTGGACCGACAGCCCGTCAGGTCTGGCCGGCAACGACGACCTGGGCGAGATGAGCTCGTGGTACGTGTGGTCCGCCCTCGGCATGTACCCGGAGACCCCGGGCACCGCCGACCTGGCCCTCGGCAGCCCGCTGTTCACCCAGGCCGTGATCACCCTGCCGTCCGGCCACACCCTCACGGTCGACGGAACCGGCGCCGCCGACAACGCCCCCTACGTCCAGTCGGCCACCTGGAACGGCACGGCGTGGAACAAGGCGCACGCCCCCGACGGCGCCCTCACCAGCGGCGGCACCCTCGGCTATGTGCTGGGCACCTCGGCCAACACCTCCTGGGCGTCGGACGCCTCCGCCGCGCCGCGCTCCTACCCCGGCTCGCCCTCGTACACCGACGTGGGCACCTCCGGTGACACCGCGGCCGGCTCGGCGAACTTCGACGGCGCGGGTTTCAGTTACTCGGCGCGCGCCCTGGCCGGACAGGGTGTCACCCCGGGCGCGAAGGTCGCGGCCGGCGGAGTCTCCTTCACCTGGCCGAGGGTGGCGGCCGGCGCCGCGGACAACTACGTGGCCAACGGGCAGACGCTACGGGTGTCGGGCTCCGGCGGCATCTCCTTCCTGGGCGCCGCCAACAACGGCCCGGCCTCCGGCACCGCGACCGTGACGTACACGGACGGCACGACCCAGTCGGTGCCCCTGGCCTTCTCCGACTGGACCCTGGGGGCGGGCAGCGCCTCGCCGCTCGCGGACAACACCGTCGCGGTGACCACCCCCTACCGCAACCAGGCCGGTACGTCGTCCGACACCACCACGACCTACGTGTTCGCCACCAAGCCGGTCGCGCTGGCCGCGGGCAAGACGGTCGCCGGCGTGCGGCTGCCGTCCGACGTCGCCTCCGGCGGCCTGCACGTCTTCGCGATCGGCTTCGGCACCGGCTGAGCCGAACGGAACATGCCGCCCGGTGGAGCAATGACCGGGATTCCGGGGCACGACCCGCCAGGCTGGACGGCTGTCGAGGTCGTGTGACACAGGAGTCCGGGTGCGAGAACCACGTAGGCCGAACCGTCGGGTGTGCCGTCCCGCCGAAGGGACGGCACACCGCGGGGCCGAGGCCGGAACGTCCGCGCCCCGGAGCGACGGATGAGCCAGGCATCCACCGACCTGGAGACGGACGGCTTCTCCGACCCGCGGACCCTGCCGCCGGCTCCGCTGTGGCTGCGCTGGCTGCCGGTCCTGTACGTGGCCGCTTTACTGGCCGTGGAGCCCCTGACGCCGGTCGACTGGCCGGTCAGCTTCGCGCTGATCGCCGTACCGCTGCTGGCGGCCTTCGCCTACGGCCCCGTCGGCGTCGCCGCGGCCACGGTGTTCTCCGTGGTCTTCGAGGGCGTGCTGGCCGGCACCCCGTGCTGCGCGGGCCGGTCCGTCGGCTACCTGTGGGACCGGCACTACGTCGCCTCCTACATCTGTACGGCCCTGGTGGGCACCCTCGGCACGGTCCTGGCCGCCCACCGGATCCGGCGCGAGCGCACCCTCGCCGACGTCCGGTTCGTGGCCGACATCGCGCAGCGCGTCCTGCTGCGGCCGGTGCCGCACCGGATCGGGCATCTTGAGCTGGAGAGCCTCTATCTCTCGGCCGCTGCGGAGGCACGGATCGGCGGTGACCTCTTCGAGGCCGTCCCCACCGGCTACGGCGTCCGGCTGCTCATCGGTGACGTGCGCGGCAAGGGGCTGCTCGCGGTGGAGACCGCCGCCACCCTGCTCGGCGCGTTCCGCGAGGCGGCGTACGAGGAACCCGATCTGGCCACGCTCGCCGCCCGGATGGAGACGAGCATGGCCCGCAGGGCGGAGCGGCTCGGCGGGGACGAGACGGTCGAGCGGTTCATCACCGCGATCTTCGCCGAGATCCCGGCCGACGGCGGACTCGTCTACGTCGTCAACTGCGGCCATCCGCCGCCGCTGTGTCTGCGGGCCGGCGAGGTGAGCGAGCTGGACAGCGGGCGGTCGGCGCCGCCGCTGAACATCGGGATGCTGGTCCCGAACCCGTACCACGTCGACGTGTACCCGTTCTGGCCCGGCGATCAGCTGCTGCTCTACACCGACGGCGTCACGGAGACCCGGGACGTGTCGGGCACGTTCTATCCCCTGGCCGAGCGTGTCCGCTCCTGGGGTCCGCTGCCGCCCAAGGAGTTGCTCGCGCGCCTCCACGACGACCTGCTCGCCTACGGGCAGCACGGCCTCCAGGACGACACCGCGGCCCTCGCGGTGTGCCTGCTGCCCGGCGCGCAGCCGCCGACGGCCCCGCCGCCGACGGCCGAGTGAGCGTCAGAAGGCGGTGTGCGCGAACCAGTTGTCGAGGACCGCGGCCGGTCCCGAGACCTCGTAGCCGGGCTCCTGGTACGAACGGCGACCGTAGAGGAGCAGCAGGAGGCCGGCGGCCGGGGCGCGCACGGCCACCGTCGCCTCGGCGTCCTCCCGCGCTACCGGACGGAACCCGTCGGGGTCCAGGCGCACCCGCCACTCCTCGCCGGTGTCCGTGCTCACGAACGCGAGCGTCTCGCCGTCGCCGCGCAGCTTGGTCACGCCCGGGGCGAAGAGGCCCGCGTAGGGCAGGTTGACGAGGAACTCGTCGACGCCGTCGGCCGCGAGGGCCGGCTCGATGTCCGCCTCCGCGCCCGCCCGGCCGCCCACGGCGTGCTCCGCGTCGACCCGGTGCACCAGCGTCTCGAAGAGCATCCGGCGCGCCCAGAACCCCGCGCGGCGGTCCTCGCCCCAGACCCACATCGGGGCCTCGGGATCGGTGTCCCGCAGGACGGCCGCGACGGCCGGCTCCCCCGCGGCCACCCAGCCGGGCCACTCCCGCTCGTCCTCGGGCAGCCCCAGCTCCACGTCGCGACTGCGCGGCGGCTCCTGCACGCGCTGCGTCAGCAGCGTGGCGAACCAGCGCTGGAGGGAGCCCACGTGCCGGGTGAGGTCGGCGAGCGTCCAGCCGGGGCAGGCCGGCACGGCGCTCGCGAGGTCGGCGTCCTCGACCGTCGCGGCGAAACGCAGGGTCTCGCGGGCGACGGCCTCGCGGTAGGTGTCGTACGGCAGGGGGTGCCCCTGCCCGCTGGTCGCTGCCATCGGCTGCCGCCGTCCTGTTCTGTTCTCGATACGGATGTCCGGTACGGATGTCGCGTCGGTGACAGTCTGGCGCTTGGAGTCCGCTCCAAGGCAAATCACGGGTCCGGGAGCGGGTCGGGCAGCGGATCGCGGAGGGGCTCCGGGATGTCCTGTTCGGCCCAGATGATCTTGCCCTGGTCCGTGTACCGGGCGCCCCAGCGCAGGGCGAGCTGGGCGACCAGGAAGAGCCCGCGGCCGCCCTCGTCGGTGCTGCGGGCGTGCCGCAGCCGGGGTGCGGTGCTGCTGGCGTCGGAGACCTCGCAGGTGAGACGGGCGTCGCGGAGCAGCCGGAGCCGGATGGGCGGTGCGGCGTATCGGATCGCGTTGGTGACGAGTTCGCTCACCACGAGTTCGGTCGTCAGGACCAGTTCCTCCAGCCCCCAGTCGCGCATCTGCCGGGTGGCCCGGGCACGCAGGTCGCCGACGGCGGCCGGGTCGGGGGGCACCTCCCAGGAGGCGACGCGGCCCGCGCCGAGGACGTGGGTGCGGGTGAGCAGGAGGGCGATGTCGTCGGGCTGAGGCACGGGCACGAGCTGCCGCACGGTGGACGCGCACAGCGCGTCCAGGTCGTCCCCGGTGCGGGCGAGGACCGCGCACAACCGGGCCATGCCCCGCTCCACGTCGTGGTCGGGGCCCTCGATGAGGCCGTCGGTGTAGAGGCCGAGCAGGCTGTTCTCGGCCAGTTCGATCTCGGCGGCCTCGAACGACATGCCGCCCAGCCCGAGCGGGGGCCCGGCGGGGATCTCCGGGAAGCCGGCCTCGCCGTCGGGGGTGACGACGACGGGCGGCGGGTGTCCGGCGCGGGCCATCGTGCAGCGCCGGCTGACCGGGTCGTAGACGGCGTAGAGGCAGGTCGCGCCGACGAAGGTGGTCGTGGAGCGGGCCGCCGCGCCGGCGGCGGTCTCCGCGTCGCTCAGCCGGAGCACGAGGTCGTCGAGATGGGCGAGCAGTTCGTCGGGGGGCATCTCCATCTCGGCGAGGGTCTGCACCGCCGTCCGCAGCCGGCCCATGCTGGCCGCCGCCGTGATGCCGTGGCCGACCACGTCGCCGACGGCGAGGCCCACCCGGGCGCCGGACAGCGGGATCACGTCGAACCAGTCGCCACCGACGCCGCCGGACGGGTCCGCCGGCAGATAGGTGGAGGCCACGTCCAGTGCGGTGCCGCCGGTCAGCGCCGGGGGCAGCAGGCTGCGCTGGAGCGTGACGGCCGCGTTGTGTTCCCGGGTGTAGCGGCGGGCGTTGTCGACGCACACCGCCGCACGGGCCACCAGCTCACGGGCGACCAGGACGTCGTCGGGGCCGAAGGAGACCGGGTTGAGGGTGCGGGCGAAGGTGGTGAGGCCGAGGACGGTGTTCCGGGCCCGCATCGGCGCGGCGATGAGCGAGTGCAGGCCGTACTGCCGGATCCGCTCCGCCCGCAGCGGCTCGCGGGTGGACCACTGCTCGTCGGCCGGGTCGACGACCGGGATGAGCAGCGGCTCGCCGTCGATCAGCAGGTTGGCGTCGTACGGCGGCGGAACGAAGTCGACCCTGTCGCCGACCTGCGCGATGGCCTCGGGGCAGCCCTCGCGCGCCGAGCGCATCGCGGCCCGGCGCATCACCGGCCGGGCGGGCGCGGGACCGGCGTCGGGCAGCCAGGCGCCGTGGCCCTCGGTGCTGAGCACGGGTTCCAGCAGGTCGACCACGACGAAGTCGGCGAAGCGGGGGACGGCGAAGTCGGCGAGTTCCTGGGCGGTCGCCGCCACGTCGAGCGTCCGGCCGATGCTGGTGCCGGCCTCGTTGACCAGCGTCAACAGCTGCCGGGCGTGCCAGCGCTCGGTGACGTCCTGGACCATGTAGCAGACGCCGGTGATGGCGGCGTCGGCGTCGACGAGGGGGAAGAACGAGGTCGAGTAGGCCCGTCGGCGGTGCGGGTCGGCCCAGCTCCAGCCCTCGTACTCGTAGTCGGTGACCGGCAGTCCCGACGCGAGCACCTTGCGCATCAGCGTTTCCAGGGCCTCCGCCTGCAGGCCCGGGAGCAGCTCGCTCAGCCGCCGTCCCAGCCGCTCCTCCCGGGGCACCCCGCCGAGGTGCTCCAGCGTGTCGTTCAGCCACACATAGCGCAGCTCCCGGTCCATGACGGCCATGCCGACCGGGGCGCGGGTGAGGAAGTCGTCGAGGACGGACTGGCCCATGGTCCACTGCCGGTGCCGGTCCCGCGCCGAGACCAGGAAGCACGTGTCCGCGCCCACCCGGAAGGAGGCGGAGACGCGCAGCTCGACGTCGAGGGCGCGGCCGTCCCGGTGCCGTACGGCGATCCGCCCGCTCCAGCCGTTCCCGGTACGGCACCGCTCCACGATGCCGGCGAGCCGGGCCGGGTCCTCGGGCACGGCCAGCAACGGCGCGGCGGAGCGGCCGACGACCTCCCGTTCCGGGTAGCCGAGCAGTGCCGTCGCGCAGCGGGTCCAGCCGACCACGACGCCGTGTTCCGAGATCACCGCGGTCGCGTCGCCGGACGCGTCGAAGAGCTCGCCCGGTCCCGCCGCCGGCGGTACGGCACCGTCCTGTCGCGCTGGTTCCATCAGTTTCACCCTTACACCACTATGAGCCTGCTTGTCCGCCGGTGTGCAGGCAACCGGTGGACAGCGGGGCCTCCGCGTGGCCGGGCGGCACCGGGCTCGCCGGGCGTCGGGCCTCAGCGTCGGCGTCGGCGTCGGCCCACCGGAGCGCCCGGCGATGGGGCCGCCGCCCCCGGCAGACGCAGACGGTCCCCACCGAGGCGCCGCGTCGTCCCGGGACGCGTCGAGCAGCGCGTGGACCTCGTCCGCGGGCAGCTCCGGCAGGGGCGCCGCCGGTCGGTCCCGACGCCAGGTGGTCGACCGCGCCCCGAGGAGCGAAGAGCGACGTGGTGTCCGGCGTGTATGGTATTTCCTTCTGCAGCAGAGCAGTTGACGTCCCTCCTCATCGTGAAGGGAGCGAGGTCCGTGGTTCCGGCGTCCCGCAGCGGCCGCCGCCGGTACTGAACCGCCCGCCCGGTGGCGGCGTTTCCGGTACCGCTCGTGCCTCGTCACGACGGCCCGACGACGCGGTGTCCCGCACACCGCCCGCCTCCCTCGCGGAGGTCCGTCCCGCATGCCCGGCCACGTCCTGCTCTCAGCTGCCCGTGGCCCCTTCACCGTGAGGTCCTCACCGTGCCCACCGATGTCCAGAGCTTTGCCGTCGCCCACCTCCTGCGCCGCCCGGCGCCACACCAAGTCGGCGGATTCGTCGCCGGGTTCGACCCCGCCACGACCAGTCCGTACGTCAACTACGCCACCCCTCTGCCCGGTGCCGAGCCCACGGACCGGGACGTCGCCTACCTGATCGCCGCGTTCCGGGAACGCGGTCTGCGCCCCCGGCTGGAGTTCGCCCCGGACGGCGCGCCCGCCGTGGAGCGGGTGTTGCGCCGGGCCGGGTTCACCACGGAGGCGGTGCACACCTACCTGGTCTGTACGGCGGCCACGCTGACCGCGCCCGGCCCCGGTTCCGGCCCTGGTCCTGTGGAGGTGGAGCGCCCCGTCACCGACGCGGACTACACCGCGCTCGACGCCGCGCTGTCCGAGGCCTTCGGCGGTGAGTTCCCGCCGTCGCCGCAGGGCGCGGCACGGCTGCGGCGCACCGAGGAGGGCGGCGGAGCCGTCCGGTTCGTCCGTGCCGCCGCCGGCGGCTGTGCCGGCGGAGCCCTCTGCTCGGCGCCCGCCGAGGGCACCGCGGAGCTGGCGGGCGTCGGCACCGTCCCGGCGTACCGGGGCCGGGGCATCGCCGCCGCGGTCACCCACGACCTGGCCGCGACCCTGCTCGGCCGGGGCGCCCGGTCGGTGTGGCTGGAGTACTCGGGCGAGGGCTCGCGCCGCGTGTACGAGAGAGTCGGCTTCCGGCCGGGCGGCACCCGGCTGTACGTCTCGCTGGAGGCGTGACCCCGAGCGCCCGCGCGCCGCGGTCAGACCGCAGGCCGGCCGGCGCGGTAGAGGTCGCGCAGGAGCGCGATCTCGGCGCCGTGGTGCAGGACTTCCTGGTTGACCCACCACACGATGTCGAGGAGCGGCTCCTCCGCGTCGCTGCCGTACGGGTAGCCGCAGTACCCCACGGTGTCCAGGGCCGCGTCGTCCGCGCCCAGCAGGGCCTGCCGCCAGGCGGCGGCGCCGTCCGCGAAGGCCGCGATCGCCCCGGCGGCGTCCCCGTGGACGGGATGCCGCTCCCGGGTCGCCGAGCGGGTCCCGGCGGTGTGGTCGGCGCGGAGGGCCAGCATCTCGGTGAGATGGCTCAGGCGCCAGGCGAGGGTAGTGACCGGGGGCGGCCACGGGTGCGGGTAGGCCGCGGCGTCCCGCCCCCAGGTGCCGCCGCCCGCCAGGAGGGTCGCGCGGGGGCCGGGCCCGTCCGCGCGCCGGCGCACGGACCAGCAGCCGGGGACGGGTTCCCAGAAGTACTCGTCGTCGGTGAGGGGTTCGACCCGGGTGTCCGTGCCGTCGCCGCTGTCCATGACGGGTCCGGTCAGTCGGCGCAGGAGCCGCTCGCGGGCGAAGTCGAACTGGTCGAGCAGCGGCTGCAGCCGGGGCGGTGGTGTCGTCATCAGTGCCTCCTCGTGGGACGGACCGGCGCCGGGCCGCGGGCGTACCGGCCGGTGGCCGCCACCATCGCCTCGGCCACGCCCGTCGCCCCGGCGTTGTGCCCGGTGTCGCCCACGGGCACCAACTCGCTGTCGGGCCGGGCGTGATGGAGCCGCCAGACGCTGCCGAGGAGGTTGCCGAAGTCGAGTTCGCCCTGGGCGAGGGTGCCGGGGACGCCCTTGAGCAGGTGCGCGTCGCGCAGGAGCACACCGTCGCCGCTCGCGCCCGCACCGTCACTCTCTCCCTCGCCCTCGCCGAGGAAGTGGCCGTTGCCCCGGTAGTGCGTGACGGTGCGGGCGAACCCCATGCGGAACACGGGGTCTTCGTAGCGGGCGACCGAGCGCGGCGGTGCGGGGATCACGGCCGTCTCCCAGTCGGTCCGGGCCCGCGCGGCGCGCTCCCGCACCTCGGGGTCGGGCGATTCCAGCAGCCGGTTGCAGGCGGCGGAGAGGTTGCCGTCGCGCTCGCCGTCGGGCACCCCGGACCGGAACCGCTCGAAGGCCTCGGGGAAGATCCGCCCGAGCCCCCGGGTCAACTCGGCGTCGGATCCGGTGGCGACCCCGGTCAGCACGAGTTCCGAGACGACGCCCGGGTGGGTCTGGGCGTAGCGCAGTGCGAACACCGAGCCGAAGGAGACCCCCCGCACGAGCCACCGGTCGATGCCCGGATGACGGCGCAACTCCTCCAGATCGGTGGTGAGTTGGCCGGTCGTGTTGACCCTCATGTCGGTGTCGGGACGGCTCGCGTGCGGGGTCGAACGGCCGCTGCCGCGCTGGTCGAGCAGGACGATCCGGTAGGCGGCCGGGTCGAACAGCCGCCGGCAGGAGGGGGTGCTGCCGGACCCGGGGCCGCCGTGCAGGACGACGGCGGGCTTGCCGTCGGGGTTGCCGCAGGTCTCCCAGTGGACGTGGTTGCCGTCACCCACGTCGAGCATGCCGTTCTCGTACGGTTCGATCTCCGGATACCGAGGCATCCGGGCACCGTAGCGCAGCCGGGGGGCGGGGCGTTCCCGGATATACGCTCGGTCCGCTCTGTCGCGGAAGCGCCCCGGAATTGTCCGTGATCGGTAACAGAGGGATCCCGTGATCAACCCGGCCCGTCCTGACAGGTGCACAGGAACTCGGCGGTAGGCCACGGAAACAGAACAGGGGCGGACATGGCGCGGCACAACGGGCGGGGCTGGTACGGCCGGATGATCGCAGCGGCGGTCGGCGTGACCGCGGTCGCCGCCGCCACCTCGGTGTGGACCGCGCAGGCCGGTCCGTCGTCGGGCGGCACCGCGGCGGCGCCGGGTGCGTCGGCGCGGCACACCGCACCGACGAAGGTCACCGTGTCCCCCGACATCGCCCACGCCTCGGACGGCGGCGAGCACGCGGTCAACATCACCATCGACGACGGCCCGGATCCGGTGTGGACCCCGCAGGTGCTCCAAGTGCTGCGCGAGAACGGGGTGAAGGCGACGTTCTGCATGATCGGCCCGCAGGCGCAGGCGCACCCGGATCTGGTCCGCCAGGTGGTGGCGGCCGGGCACCGGCTGTGCGACCACACCGTGTCGCACGACACCACGATGGACAAGAAGTCCGAGGCCTACCAGTCGCAGCAGATCCTGGACGCCGAGCAGCAGATCACCAAGGCGTCGGGGGGCGTACGCCCGATGTACTACCGGGCCCCGGGCGGTGCGTTCACGCCGTACAGCCGTCGGCTCGCCGCCTCGCACGGGATGCGGCCGCTCGGCTGGAACGTGGACTCCAAGGACTTCGAGCGGCCGGGCACCCGGACCATCGTGGCCACCGTCCGCGGCGAGCTGTCCAACGGGCCGACGATCCTGTTCCACGACGCGGGCGGCGAGCGCTCGCAGACCGTGGCCGCGCTGCGCATCCTGCTGCCGCAGCTGAAGCAGCAGGGCTACTCCTTCGGCTTCCCGGTCCGCTGAACGGGCCGCTGTAGCAGGCGGCCACACCCGATGGCCTGCGCTCACGTTCGGGAACACCATGGTGAACCCAGGGCGAAATCTTGGCCACCGATTCATGGGTACGGCCGTTCGGATCCGGAGCGGCGCCTACCATGAGGGCACTGCACACGTCGTTCCGGAAAGGCTCGCCATGCCGTTGCCTCGCCTCGGCACGCGGTCCGTTCGTCTCCGGACGGCGCCCGTCGTGTTCGTCGCCCTCTCCGTGGCCCTCGCGGGCACGGCCCTGGCGCTGTCCCCCGGGGACGGGCACGGCGGCGGGCACGGCGACGACGCGTCCCGGCACACCGTGATCGACGTGTCGCAGAGCCACTGCGGCCAGGGCTGGACCCGCCCCGGGCCCGGGCTGCGCACCTTCGATCTGCACAACTCCTCCGACGGCGCCGCCGAGGTCTATCTCGAGGATCCGGCGAGCCAGGCGGTGTACGGCGAGGTGGAGGGCATCGGGCCCGGTACGACACGGCAGTTGACCGTGCGGCTGGGCAGGGGGGCGTACGCGTTCAAGTGTGTCCCCGACGACGCCGACGCGGTCACCGGGCCCACCGTGCGCATCACCTCCGGACAGCGCGGCCCGGGCGCGGCGCCGGTCTCCGAACACGACCTCATCCCGCCCGCCCTCGCCTACCAGAAGTGGGTCGGCGGCGGACTCGACGACGTCGTCCGGCTGACCGCGCGGCTGCGGCGGGACATCGACGGCGGCGACCTCGGCGCCGCCCGCACGGACTGGCTGCCCGCACATCTGCAGTACGAGCGCCTGGGGGCCGCCTACGACGCCTTCGGGGACGCGGACGCGCAGATCAACGGCACGGACGCGGGGCTGGCCGACGGGGTGCACGACAAGGGCTTCGCCGGGTTCCACCGGATCGAGTACGGGCTGTGGCACGGCGAGTCGGCCGGCGGGCTGCGCGCCCCGGCGGCGGCGCTGGTCGAGGCCGTCACGGGGCTGCGTGACACATGGGCGCAGACCCGGATGGACCCGGCCCAACTGGGGCTGCGCGCGCACGAGATCCTGGAGAACACCGTGCAGTTCGAGCTGACCGGCCGCACCGACTACGGCAGTGGCAGCAACCTCGCCACCGCCCGCGCCAACCTCGACGGCACCCGCGAGGTGCTGGCCCGGCTGCGCCCGCTGCTGACCACCCGGTACGCCGATCTGCCGGGCCTGGACCAGGAGTTGGACCGGGCCCAGCGCACCCTCGACGGTTTCCGGAAGGGAGCCCGCTGGGCCTCGCTCGACGAACTGACCCGCGCCCAGCGGGAGCAGAGCGACGCGGTTCTCGGTGATCTGGTGGAGCGACTGGCATCGGTGGCCACCCTGTGCGACCCGCGGAGGACCGTGTGAGCGGCGACGGACGACCCGACGGCCTGGCCCGGCGCGGCTTCCTGCGGGGCGCCGCCCTCGCGGGGGCCGGTCTCGCCACGAGCGGAGCGGCGGCACCGCAGACCACGGCCGCCACGACGGACGCGATCGCCCCCTTCCACGGCGTCCACCAGGCCTCGGCGATCGCCGCCCCGCGCCGCACCAGTGTCCTCGCCGCTCTCGACGTGACCGCCGGGACGCGCGCCGAACTCGCCGACGTGCTGCGCACGTTGACCGACCGGGCCCGCTTCCTCACCACCGGCGGGACCCCGGCGCCCGTCGGCATCACCGGCCCGCCCGCCGACTCGGGCGTCCTCGGTGACCAGCTGCCCGCCGGTCAGCTGGCCGTCACCGTGGGCGTCGGCGCCTCGCTCTTCGACGACCGGTTCGGACTGGCGGCCCGCAGGCCCCGGCTGCTGACCGCGATGCCCTCCTTCCCGGACGACGACCTCCGGGCGGACTGGTGCCACGGCGACCTCAGCCTGCACCTGCACGCCGACGAGCCGGACACCACGCTGCACGCGCTGCGGGACATCGCCCGGCACACCCGGGGCGCGCTCCAGGTGCGCTGGCGGCTGGACGGGTTCAGCAGTCCGCCCCGCCCGTCGGGCACCCCGCGCAACCTGCTGGGCTTCAAGGACGGCACCGCCAACCCGGACGCCACGAGCGCCCGGGAGATGGACCGGCTGATCTGGGTCGGCAGGGGCGCGGGCGAGCCGGAGTGGGCGGTCGGCGGCAGTTATCAAGTGGTGCGGCTGATCCGCATGCTGGTGGAGTTCTGGGACCGGGTCTCGCTCGGCGAGCAGGAGCGGATGTTCGGCCGCGCCCGGGTCTCCGGCGCACCGCTGGACGGCGACCACGAGCACGACACACCGAAGTACGCGGACGACCCCAAGGGGGACGTCATCCCGCTGGACGCGCACATCCGCCTGGCCAACCCGCGCACACCCGCCACCGCCGACCAGCGCCTGCTGCGCCGTGCCTACAACTACGACCGGGGCATGGACGCCAACGGCAACCTCGACATGGGCCTGCTGTTCTGCTGCTACCAGCAGGACCTGAAGCGGCAGTTCGAGACCGTGCAACACCGGCTGGCGGGCGAGCCGTTGACGGACTACATCAAGCCGTTCGGCGGCGGCTACTTCTTCGCGCTGCCCGGCGTTCGGGACACGGCCGACTGGTACGGACGCGCCCTGCTCGGCTGAACCCGTCCTGCTCCGCCCAGCCGAACCTGTCCGGACAACTTGGCGACTCATATGGTCAACACACAGTCAAGTTTTGCCCTAGCATCCATGACTCGGTGTTCACTCACAGGCCATCATGGCTCCGCCGACGCGCCGCGCGGCAGGCACAGCATCCGTGCTCGTACGACGTACAGACGTTCTGTCCGGAGGGGTTGACCACCATGGCCAGCAGAGGAAGACGAGCCGCTATGCGGAGCCTGGGAGCGCTCGCGGGGGCCGCCGCGCTCACCGTGCTCGGCAGCAACGCGCCCGGTTGGGCCGCGGCGCCCGAGACGCACGGCGGGCATTCCTCGACCGCCACGCCGATCAAGCACGTGGTCGTGCTGTTCGACGAGAACATCTCGTTCGACCACTACTTCGGGACCTACCCGAAGGCCGCCAACACCGACGGCACGAAGTTCACGCCGTCGAAGAACACCCCCAAGGACATCGACACCCTCGCCCACGCGGGTCTGCTGACGAAGAACCCGAACCAGTACGCACCGAAGCGGCTCTCGCCGTCGCAGGCGATGACCTGCGACCAGAACCACTCCTACGGGGCCGAGCAGTACGCGTACAACGGCGGCAGGGCCGACCAGTTCGTGCAGAACACCGAGGTCGACAAGTGCAGCGGCGGCCTGTTCGGCGAGCCGGGCCTGGCGATGGACTACTACGACGGCAACACCGTCACCGGCCTGTGGAACTACGCCCAGCACTACGCACTGAGCGACCGTTCCTACAGCTCGAACTACGGCCCGTCCACGCCCGGCGCGCTGAACCTGATCTCGGGCAACACGCACGGCGCGGTCTCCATCGACCCCAAGACCGGGCAGCAGACCGCGAAGCCGGACGCGTACGCCATCCAGTCGCCCGACGCCAAGGGTGTCGGCACGGTCATCAACGACCCCGACCCGGCCTGGGACGACTGCTCCGGCAAGGACCACACGAGCAGCAACGCGCTGGCGTCGCTGCAGGGCAGGAACATCGGTGACCTGCTCAACGGCAAGAAGGTGACCTGGGGCTGGTTCCAGGGCGGCTTCCGTCCGTCGACCGCGTGGAACGGCTCGTCCGGCTCGTACGCGAAGTGCGACACCGCGCACACCAACGTGGGCGGCGCGTCCGTGGTCGACTACAGCCCGCACCACAACCCGTTCTCGTACTACAAGTCGACGGCCAACCCGCACCACCTCGCGCCGAAGTCCGTCTCCGAGATCGGCCACAACGGTCAGGCCAACCACAACTACGACCTGACCGACTTCTCCGCCGCGCTCAAGGCGGGCAAGCTGCCGTCCGTCAGCTTCCTGAAGGCCGGCGCGTACCAGGACGGCCACGCCGGCTACTCGGACCCGACCGACGAGCAGCACTTCCTGGTCAACGAGATCAACGCGATCCAGAGCTCGCCGCAGTGGAAGTCCACCGCGATCGTGGTCGCCTACGACGACTCCGACGGCTGGTACGACCACGCCTACGTCACCCCGAGGAACGGCTCGACGGACTCCGCGACCGCCTCCAACGGCAAGGCGACCGACAGCCCCGCCTGCCAGAAGGGCCCGAAGGCGGCGGGTGGTTACGCCGACCGCTGCGGCCCCGGCACCCGGCAGCCGCTGCTCGTCGTCTCGCCGTACAGCAAGGTGAACAAGGTCGACCACACGCTGACCAACCAGGCGTCCATCACCCGCTTCATCGAGGACAACTGGAGGACCGGCCGCATCGGTGACCACTCCTTCGACGCGACGGCGGGCTCCCTGTCCTGCATGTTCGACTTCCGGCACCCGAACGACAAGCAGGTGCTGCTGAACTCCGACGGCTCGGTCAAGCACGTCGGCCCGATCCGGCACATCTCCCCGGTGAGCACCAGCATCACCCCAGGCCCGGCGATGCAGAACACCGCCGCCACGACGGACGCCTCCGGCTTCCCGACCCTCCCGGTCGGCCTCGGCGTGGGCGCCCTGCTGGCCGCGGGCGCGACCGGCACGTACCTGACGCTGCGCCGCAAGCAGCGCGCCTGATCCACCGCTTGACGACGCGCCCCCGGTCGGTGACCGGGGGCGCGTCCGCATGCCGGGGGCCGAGCGGAAAAACCGCTGGCTGCGGGGCGTTCGTGCTGGTGGGATGGTGTGGTGGCGATGCGACAACAGCGTGCGGACACCGTCGACCGGGGCGCCTACGCGGACGCGGTGACCCCGTGGGAGCAGGAGTCCTGGCGAGCCTCGGCGCTGGGCTGGGTGCGGGAGCGGCTCGCCGAGCGCGGGCTGCGGGTGAGCGGTGACCTCGCGGTGCGGCTGCGGCCGTGGTCGGTGCTGGTGCGGGTGCCCGTCGACGGGCGTGGTGGGCCGGGCGCGGTCTGGTTCAAGGCCAATCCGCCGGCCAGTGCCTTCGAGGGCCCGCTGACGGCCGCGCTGGCCCGCTGGGTGCCGGAACACGTGCTGGAGCCGCTGGCGGTCGACGCCGGGCGCGCGTGGGTGCTGTTGCCCGACGGGGGCGAGCTGTTCCGGACCGCGCTCTCCCGGGCTCCGGTCGAACCGCTCGCCTGGGAGCACCTGTTGGGCCAGTACGCGCACCTGCAGCGGGCGCTGGTCCCGTACGCGGGCGACATCGAGCGGCTGGGCGTGCCCTGCGCCCGGACCGCGGCTCTGCCCGAGGTCTTCGACCGGCTCCTCGCCGGGGCGCCGGCGCTGGAGCCGCAGGCGCGCGCCCGGCTGGAGCGGCTGCGGCCCCGGCTCGCGCACTGGTGTGCCGAACTCGCGTCACTCGGCGTCGAGGACACCCTCGACCACGCGGACCTGCACGACGGTCAGCTCTTCCGGCCCGCGCCGGACCGGTTCACGTTCTTCGACTGGGGCGACGCCGCCGTCTCGCACCCGTTCTGCAGCCTGCGGATCCCCGCCGAGAAGGCGATGGCGCGGTACGGCCCGGAAGTGCTGCCGCGGCTGCTCGACGCCTATCTGGAGCCGTGGACGGGGTCCGGCCGCACCCCGGCGGCCCTGCGGCGCGCGGCCCGTCTGGGATGGCGGCTGAGCGCCCTGAGCCGTGCCGCGTCCTGGGGCCGCGTCTTCCCCGGCCCGTCGGGCCCGCCCCCGGTCGCCGCCCAGGGCGCGGAGTCCTTGCTGGGGCTCCTCGACGAGCCCCCGATCCCCGGACGTTGACCGGCCCAGCCCGCCCACGCGGGACGCCCGTTCCAAGGGCCCGCCGTGAACCGGACCGCGCCTCCCCTCGCCCACGCCCCGCCCACGGCGGACACTGGACTCCATGACCCGCACTCCCGTGCCCGCGGCTCCCCCGCCCGGCCGCCGGGCCGTGCTCGTCTCCCTGGCCGGCATCGCGCTCGCGGGCTGCTCCGCGTCCCGCACGGCCCAGCAGTCCGGAACACCGGTGCCGTCCCGGCCCACAGCGTCTGCGTCCCCTTCACCTTCCTCTGCCCTGCCGCACACCACGCCCTGGCGGCCGACCTCCGCCGAGGTGCAGCCGGCGGCCAAGCTGCGGGCCGTACAGCTGGTGGAGGCGATCGGTTCCTGGACCGCCGGACGGGCCGGGGCGGCGGCGGCCGGGGCGCGGGTCGCGGCGCTCGGGCTGCCGACCGGCCTCGTCGGGCAGGCCGGGCCGCTGCTGTCCACGGCCGACCAGGCGGCGCTGCAGGTCGTGGACGCGCAGTACGGCGGGATCCTCTCCCGGTCCGCCAGTGTGCTGGTGGTCTGCCGGCAGTGGACCCGGCACGGCGACACGGTCCGGGCCGGCGGGACGACGGTCGACGTGCGGCTCTCCGCGTCCGGCGGTGCCTGGACGGTCGACGCGCTGCATCCGGCGGAGCCCGGACCGGCGGCCCGCTCACTGGCCCCGGAGGTCCGCGCGGCGCTGGCCGACGACCGGATCGTGCTGCCGCCCGCCGCGGCGGCCGACCTGCGCAGCGGTCAGGTGCACACCGGGGTGGCGCGGGCGATGCTCGCGCTGGCGCGGACGTACCGGCTGGAGGTGAGCGTGGTCCGCTCCGGGCATCCACTGGACGTGTTCGGCACCAGCCGGCCCAGTGACCACCCGCGCGGGCGGGCCTTCGACGTGTGGCGGATCGACGGGCAGGCGGTCGTGGACCCGGCGACCTCGCGCGCCCTGATCGAGCGGTTCATGCGGGACGCGGCCGCCGCCGGGTCGTACAACGTGGGCGGCCCGGTGCTGCTGTCGGGCGGCGGCCCCGACCAGTTCTTCAGCGACGCCACCCACCACGACCACGTGCACGTCGGCTTCCGTACCTGAACGGGACCTGGCGGGACCCGACCGCGCCCGGCGCCGTCACCCGTACGGACGCGTCCCGGCCCCGGCGTTCCCGCACCGGCGCCGCCCTGCGGTTGCGCCGGGCGAGTGAGCGCCCCGACGCTGGAGCACGGACACATCCGGGAGGTGGCATGGCTCCGGAACCCGAGCCCACACCCGCGCGCGACGGCTCCGGACTCGGCCGCCGTCGCTTCCTCACCGTGTGCGCGGGCCTCGGCCTCGGCACGGCCGCCGCGTGCACGGCCGCGCCCCCGCACACGCGCTCCGGCGCCTCCCCCGGCGGACGGCTGCGGCCGGAGTCGGAGCGCGACGCGCCGGGTACGGCCGAGTGGCGGCTGGGCTCGACGGGCCCCGCGGACGCGGTGGCCGGGTACGCGGACCGGGTGAGCGTGACCCCGGGCGAGGCCTTCGCGCTGCATGTGTCGACCACGGCGGCGTCGTTCCGGGTGTCCGCGTTCCGGGTCGGCTGGTACGGCGGCCGGCAGGCCCGCCGGATCTGGGCGTCGCCACGGATACCCGGCCGCGCCCGGCCGGCCCCGCGCGTCCTGCCCGCCACCCGCACCGTGCGCGCGGACTGGCCTGCGGCCCTGGCCGTGGACACCACGGGGTGGCCGGAGGGCGCGTACCTGCTGCGGCTGGAGGCGGACACCGGCCACCAGCGGTACGTGCCGCTGATCGTCCGCTCCACCGAGGGCGCGGGCCGTACGGTCCTGCTGCACGCCCCGGCGACCTGGCAGGCGTACAACCGCTGGGGCGGCAGCAGTCTGTACGCCGGTGTGTCCGGGGCGTACGCCACACGGTCCCTCGCGGTGAGCTTCGACCGGCCCTACGACGCCGACGGCGTGGAGAAGTTCCTGGTGTACGAGCGGGCGCTGGTGGTGCTGGCCGAGCGGCTGGGCGTCCCCCTCGCCTACAGCACGGGCGTCGACGTCCACCGGGATCCGGGCGTGCTGCGGGGCGCGCACGCGGTCGTCTGCCTGGGGCACGACGAGTACTGGACGCCCGAGCAGCGGGCCCATGTCACCGCCGCCCGGGACGCGGGGACCAACATCGCCTTCCTCGGCGCCAACACGTGCTTCCGGCGGATCCGGCTGGCCGCGGGGGACGGGGCGGACGACCGTACGGTGGTCTGCTACAAGTCCGACTGCCGCGCCGACCCCCTCTACGGCTCACGGCCCGCGCAGGTCACCACCGACTACCGCCTGCCGCCCGCGCCCGACCCCGAGTCCTCGCTGACCGGGGTGCTCTACGAGGGCTACCCGGTCGACGCGCCCTATGTGGTCCGGGCCGCCGACCACTGGCTGTACGAGGGCACCGGTGTGCGCTCCGGGGACGGCTTCGCACATCTCGTCGGCGTCGAGTACGACCGGGTGACGCCCGGCGCACCGACGCCCGCGCCGCTGGAGATCACCGCGCACTCCCCGCTGGTGTGCGGCGGGCGGCCCAGCCACAGCGACTCGGCCTACTACACGACCGCCGCCGGGTCGGGTGTGTTCGCGACCGGGACCATGCGCTGGGTGGAGGGCCTGGTGGCCGGGACCGGAATGCTCGGCCGCGACCACGGGATGGACGCCCGCACCCGGGCCTTCGTCACCCGCACCACGGAGAACCTCCTGCGGACGTTCGCGCGCGGACCGGCGGCCCGGCACGCCCCGCCGCCACGCGCCAACGTGCGTGATGTATACGGGGACTGACGTTACATCAGGTGCTGTCCTCAGCCTGTCGGGGCGCCCCGTCCTCCCGACCGCATGTGCTCCCTGCGGGCGTTGTTGTAGGCCCGCAGGTGAAGCTTGGCGACGGCACAGGCCGCACCGTCGGCATGGCACTGACGGCACGTCCGCACGTGCTGCTCATAGGTGTGGCGCGCGTTTTCCAGCGCTTCGTGGGAAGACGACATCGAGATCTCCGGGCAGGGCGCGTCGCGACGGACGCGCCTGGTTGACTGACGGGTAACACCCGGAGTCAAGGTGATCATGTTACTGGCGGTACTGGGAAACCCGCCGGTAACCACGCTCGCGGAGCGCCCTCAGCCGTCCTCGCGCACCACCCGCGCGTGGTTCATGAACGCCGTCAGCCCCACCTCGAAGGCCCGGTCGGCGCGCCCCTCGCCCACGGCCGCGAGGGCCTCGGCGAGATGCGGGGTGGGGGCGTGCTCGGTCAGCTCCCACATGGTCTCGGGCGCGGCGAGGTCGAGGGCGGAGCCCAGCACCAGGTTCTCCAGGGCGATGACCAGCGGCATGATCAGCGCGCGGTCGAAGCCGGCCGCGAGCAGCAGGCTCACCGCACGCTCGTACTGCGCGAGAACGCGGGGCGCGCGGACCGGCGAGGTCATGAGCAGCGGGATGGCCCGGGGGTGCGCGGCGAAGGCGGCGCGGTAGGAGCGAGCCCAGGCTTCCAGGGCCTCGTCCCACGGAGTCAGCTCCAGGGTGCCCGGATCGATCGCCGAAGCGACGCGCTCGCGCAGCAGTTCCACTATGCCGTCGCGGCCGTCCACGTGGTGGTACACCGAGCCGGTCGGACACCGTCGCCTCCCTCGGGCCGAGCGGGCACGGCGCCCACCGGATCGAGCACGTCGAGACCGCTCCCGACGAACTCCTGCCCCGCTTCGCCGCGTTGGGGGTGGCGGCCTCGCTCCAGCCGCCGCACACCGGATACACGCGGGCGGACGGCACCGACGAGTGGTCGCGCAGGCTGGGCGGCGACCGGGCCGGGCGCGCCTGGCGGCTGCGGGACCTGCGTGAGGCGGGCGCCACGCTCGCCCTCGGCTCGGACTGGCCCATCGCGCACCACGACGTCCGGGCCGTCCTCGCCACCGCCCGCCGGCCGAGGGGTGCCGCGGCCCACCGGCCCGGCCTCACCCCGTTGCAGGCGTTGGAGGGCTGCACCAGCCACGCGGCAGCGGCGGCCGGGGAGCCGGACGCCGCCGGCCGGATCGCACCGGGCTGCCGGGCCGACCTCACCGCGTTGGCCGTGGACCCCGTCCGGGCCCCCGCCGACGAGCTGGCCGGCTCCCCGGTCGCACTGACGGTGACCGGCGGCCACGTGGTGCACCGAGGCGGGTGAGGGAGGGGCCGGCCTCACCGACCCGGCCGGCATCGACGCACCGGCGCGTGCCCGACTAAGATCGGAAGTGGCATCGCGTGCCGGTCACCGACCGGGTGAGGCATGGAGGTGCCAGGACATGCCCTGGAGGCATTCCTTGTCCGTCGAGTTGAACCACACCATCGTCCACGCCCGGGACAACCGGGAGTCCGCCGAGTTCTTCGCCGAGCTGCTCGGCCTGGAGATCGCGGGAGAGTGGGGCCCGTTCGTCGCGGTGGCCCTGAGCAACGGCGTCACGCTGGACTTCGCCAGCGTCCCCGAGGGGCAGATCGCCACGCAGCACTACGCCTTCCTGGTCTCCGAGGAGGAGTTCGAGGCCGCGTACCAGAAGATCCGGGACCGCGGCATCGAGCACTACGCCGACCCGCACCGGCAGAAGCCGAACGCGATCAACCACAACGACGGCGGCCGCGGCATCTACTTCATGGATCCCGCCGGTCACGCCATGGAGCTGATCACGGTCCCCTACGGCGGCCGGCCGAAGGCGTAGCCGGGCCACCGTCAGCTGCCGAACGCCTCCTTCCTGATCATGTCGAGGAGGCGCGGGGTGCCCTCGGTGGTGCGGACGTCGAGGAACGCCCGCACATGCCCCTCGGTGACGGCCTCGCGCACCAGCGCGTGCGCGAGGTCGGCCCGGGAGGTGAACCGTCCGGGCAGCCGGACGGGCGCCAGCCGGTAGTCGCTCACCTCGTCGGTGTCGAAGAGACCGGCGGGCCGCAGCACGGTCGAGTCGTGATCGCTCCCCCGGACGACCTCCTCCATGCGGCGCATGTCGTCGTAGACCGTGCGCCCGACGACCCGCGCGAAGAATGGCTCCAGCACCTTCCGGAAGAAGAAGCCCTCCCCCGGTGCCGGCACGTCGAACATGATCGTGGAGGACACGCACACCAGGCGGCGGACGCCGTGCACGGTCATGGCCCGGGTGATGTGGGTGAGGCCCGCCGAGTACACCGTGACCGGCTCCCGGCCGTACGGGACGCCGAGGGCGGAGATCACACCGTCCTGACCCGCGACGACGCGCTCCACCGCCATTCCGTCCAGGACGTCGGCCGCCTCGATCCGCAGCCGGGGCCCGCCGGGCGGGAAGGTGTCCGGGTGCCGGGTCACGGCGGTGACGGTGTGACCCGCGGCGGTCGCCTGCGCGGTGACCTGCCTCCCGGTCGGCCCGTTCGCGCCGAAGACAACGAGTTTCATGGGCTTCTCCTCACTGCGGGGTGCTGCTGCCGTGGACCGAGAGGGTCCGGACGACGGCCGGTGTGACAGCGCCGGCGTGCGATGAGACCTACGGCACACGCCGCCCCGCGATGTCACACTCCGGGGACCGCGGCCCTCTGGGTGGGGAGAGTCGTCGTGCGGACGACGTCACGACGTGAGGAGAGGGAGACGCCATGGCCGACCAGCGGACGCCCGCGGCGACGGACGCCGCCACACAGGCCTTCCTCGACCACCGTGAGCTGCTGTTCGCGGTGGCGTACAACATGCTGGGCACCGTCGCCGACACCGAGGACGTGCTCCAGGAGACCTGGCTGTCCTGGGCGGGCCGGACGAGCCGGGCGGACGAGGTCGGCGGCGGGGACGGCGGACCGGCACCGGAGATCACGCATCCGCGCGCCTATCTGGTGCGGATCGCCGTACGGCACGCGCTCGCGCGGCGGGCCCGGATCGCCCGGCGGCGCGAGACCTACGTCGGCCCGTGGCTGCCCGAACCCCTGCTCACGGACGTCCCCGCCGCCCCGGCGGCCGGCGGGGACGCCGCCGAGCGGGCCGTGCGCGCCGAGTCGGTCTCACTGGCGATGCTGGTCGTGCTGGAGACCCTGACCCCGCTGGAGCGGGCCGTGTTCGTCCTGCACGAGGTGTTCGGCTATCCGCACCCCGAGATCGCGGACATCCTCGGCCGCAGCCCCGCGGCCGTACGGCAGCTCGCGCACCGCGCCCGTACCCGGGTACGCGCCCGCCGCCCCCGGTACGAGGTCCGTCCCCGGGTCCGGCGACAGGCGACGCAGCGGTTCGTCGCCGCGGCGCTCGGCGGCGATCTCGGGGCACTGCTGGAGATCCTCGCGCCCGAGGCCACCTTGTGGACGGACGGCGGCGGCAAGGCGCAAGCGGCACCCCGCCCGATCCGCGGCCGGGACAAGGTGGCCCGCGCCCTAACCGGATATGCCGCGCGCTCGGCGGCGGGACTGGAGTTCCGCCACCGGGACGTCAACGGCGACGCGGCCGTGGTGGTGTTCGAGGACGGCTCCCCGCACGCGGTCATGGTCATGGACCTCGACCCGGACGGCGAGCGGGTCCGCGACGTCTACCTCGTCACCAACCCGGACAAGCTGCCGGCCGTACCGGACGGGACACCTCCGCGGCCGTAGCGCCGTTAGGCGTCACGACCTTGCCGCCGAAGGTCACCACGAGGTGGCGGTCCGGAACACCGAAGTCCCCTTGTCGAAGGAGAAGTTGCGCTCGGTGTTGTCGATGCTCGCGTTGCTGGAGATCCTCATCGTGCCCGGGTTGCCGTTGTAGGTGAACCCGTGGTGGCCGTTCTTATAGCCGATGTCGTGCCGCACGACGTGGTCGACCGCGATGTCGTCGCCGGGCTTGTGGCCGTTGCGGTCCCCGTTGGCGTTCGTGGTGCCGTCGGTGAGCGTCCCGTTGCCGTACGACAGGGAGTACTCGGTGGTCACCGGGCCGATGGCACCGGTGTCGTTCTTGGTGTAGAGGTCCCAGCCGTCGTCGATGTTGTCGTGGGAGACGTCGTAGCGGAAGACGTTCCCGGTGCCGGTCGTCAGCTTGGAGGCGAAGCCGTCGGCGTTCTCGCCGGTGGAGTCCATGTTGTCGTGCGACTCCAAGCTGACGGCCAGGTTGTCCGACGGCCACTGGCTGCTCGGTGTGCCGGGGGCGATCCGGCCGAGCTGAAGCCCCGTACACGTCAATGGTCATGTACATGATTTGCATTCACATGATGGACCGGCGAACGCGAGGAGTGGGCGGCCGCGGCGGCTACTCGCCCGGTGCGAGCGCGCCGGCCAGGACGCGCGCCGCCTCGGCGACGAGGGCGTCGTCCGCCGGTGCGTCCCGAGCGGTCCTGGCCGACAGTACGGTCAGCAGCAGCGGGGTCCCGCGGGTCGTCCAGGCCACGCCGACGTCGTTGGCGGTGCCGTAGTCGCCGGTGCCGGTCTTGTCCGCGAGGACCCAGTCGCGCGGGAGCCCCGCACCGAACCGCGTGCCGCTGGTGGTGTTGCCCTTCAGCCAGCCGACGAGCCGCGACCGGTCGGCCCCGGAGAGCGCGCGGCCGAGGGTCAGCCGTGCGAAGCTGCCGCCGAGCGCCTCGGCGGTCGTGGTGTCGCGCAGGTCGCCGGGAACCGCGCCGTTGAGGTCCGTCTCCCACCGGTCGAGGCGGCTCACCTCGTCGCCGAGCGAGCGGAAGAAGCGGGTGAGCCCGGCAGGGCCGCCGATCTGGCGCAGCAGCAGGTTGCCCGCCGCGTTGTCGCTGTACTGGATCGCCGCCGCGCACAGGTCCGCGACCGTCATGCCCGTGTCCACGTGCTCGGCGGTGCGCGGCGAGTTGGGCAGGATGTCGTGCGGCGGGTAGTGGATCACCTTGTCCGGCGGGGCGCAGTCGCCGTGGTCGCGCAGGACGGCCGCGGCGGCGAACGCCTTGAACGTCGAACACATCGCGAACCGCTCCCCCGCGCGGTGCGACACCGTCCGCCCGGTGCGCAGGTTGCGGGCGAACACCCCGAGCCGGGCGCCATGCCACTGCTCCAGTGCGCGCAACTCGGCTTCCTCGTCCCGCTGTCGGGCCCCGGGCGCCGCCGACGCGGCGGGGGCGGCGAGGGCACCGGCCGTCACGGCGGCGGCGCCGACGGCGAGGCCCGCCCTGAACAGGCCTCGCCGGGCCAGGGTTCGGAGGTGGTCGGGGTGTTCGGGGCTGGTCATGGGCGCAGTCCTCCCGGTCGGGCCGTCGCCGGCTTCCTCGATCTTCGACGGGGACAGCGAAACAGCCGGACACCACTCATGTCCAAGAGGAAACTTTGAACATGCCATGCTTTATTGATATGAGTGCGGGGTGGATCTCCTGGCGCACCTGGACGCGTACGTCGCGACGGCCGACGAGGCGAGCTTCTCCCGCGCGGCGGACCGGCTAGGCATCGCCCAGCCGCTGCTCAGCCGCCGTATCAAGACGCTGGAGGACCACTTCGGCGGCCTGCTGTTCGACCGCTCCCGGCGCCAGATCACCACCACCGAGCTGGGTGTGCTGCTGCTGCCGTACGCGCGGGACGTACTGGACCGGGCCCAGCGGCTGCGGCAGGTCGCCGAGACGGCCGGGCGGGGCCGGGTACGCGCCGTCGGCGTGCCCGCGCACTGCGCCCCGGCGGCACTGGCCCGCGCCATCCGGGCCGGCACCGAACGCGGAGTGACCCTCGGCGTACGTGAACTGCCGCCTCCGGAGCGGCTGTCGGGGCTGTCCGACGGCTCGCTCGCCTATGCGCTGGTGCGGGTGCCGCCGGAGCAGGGGGCGCTTCGGGTACCGCTCGGAGTCGCGACGGCGCCCGACACCGCGGATCTTCCCCTCGGCGGCTCCCGGCGTGTGCTCCACCTGGAAGAGCTGCGGCCGCGCCGTGCCCGCGGCGGCCGGCCTGCCGCCGCCTTGCCGGTGCTCACCCTGCCGGAGGACCACGTGCCGTACCACGAGGACCGGTTGGAGCGTGCCGCCGCCCGGGCGGGCCTGCCACCGGGCCGGTTCCGGCCGGCCGGGCCCGCGGCCGCCGCGCTCGCCGAGACCCTGGCGGGCCGGGCGCTGCTGCTGTGCGCCGAGCCGTTCGCACGGCAGAACGGGGCCGACTGGCTGCCGTTGGCCGACCGGTCGCTGCACCGGGGGTACGAGGTGAGAGCGGCCCCGGCCCGGTGCGGCACGGCGGCGGTGCCGGGCTGGCTGGCGGGGCTGCTGGCGTCGGCCGTGGGAGCCACCGGTCACGGAGCCGCCGGCGGGGCGGGCGGGCCGCGGGCCGGCGCCGCCGCGGCCGACGACGTCCCGGTGCGGCTGGCGGCACGCGGATGAGCGCGGCGGTGGTGTACGTGGGCGACGACAGCGCTCTGACGGACGTGGCCGAGGCCATCGCCGCGGACTGGGCGGCGCTCGGCGTACGGGGTTCGTTCCTCGCCCGCAATCTCGACACCGGTGAGCAACTCGGTTTTGGAGTCCAGGAGTTGACGCCGCTCGCGTCCGTGGCGAAGGTCCCGCTCGCGCTCGTGGTGCTGGACCGGATCGCGGCCGGGGACCTCGACCCCGGGCACCCGGTGACGCTCGACCCGGCCCGCACCAGCGTCGGCCCCACCGGGCTGGCGGCGTTCCGGCACGCGGCGACGGTGGCCGTCGGCGACCTGCTGCTGTCGATGCTGTCGGTGAGCGACAACGCCGCCGCGGACGCCCTGCTCGATCTCGTGCCGGTGGCGGAGGTGGACGCGCGGCTGCGCGCCTGGGGGTGCGGGGAGCTGCGGATGCGGCACCGGATGAACCACATGTACGAGTGCGCGGCGGGCGCCGCCGGCAACGACTTCTCCCTCGCGCTGGAGCTGGCGATCCGGGACGACGGCACTGACCGGCAGACCATCGAGACCCTGGACCCGGCGTGTGCCAACAGCGGCTCCGCGGCGGCGCTCGTGGAGCTGTTGCGGCGCGTCTGGTGCGACGAGATCTCCGCTCCCGCGGCGACGGACGAGCTGCGGCGGCTGATGGGGCTGCAGGTCTTCACCCAGCGGCTGGCGAGCGAGCTGCGGGCGGACACGCTGCGGTGGAGCGGGAAGACCGGGACGTTTCTCCATCTGCGGCACGAGATCGGGGTGGTGGAGGCCGCGTCGGGGGACAGGGTGGCGATCGCGGCGCTCTCGCGCACGGGGCGTCGGGCGGGTGTCGCCGCGGACGTCGACTGGGCGATCGGGGTCGCGGGGAGGTCGGCGTTCGAGGCGCTGCGAAGGTGAGGGCGTGGGCGGGTAAGGGGTTTCGGTCAGCGACGGTCCCGTGTCGCGTCATGACGCGTCGGGGGCGTTCACGACAGCAGTCGTTGTTCCTTCGCCACCGCCCCCGCTCTCGTGTCCACGCCCAGCTTGTCGTAGATGCGGCGGAGGTGGGTCTTGACCGTGGCCTCGCTGATGTAGAGGGCCTTGGCGATGGCGTGGTTGGGCAGGCCCTGGGAGAGGTGGGCCAGGATGTCGCGCTCGCGCGGGGTGAGCGCCGGGCGGGGGTTGCGCAGGCGGGACATGACGCGGTCGGCCACGGGCGGCGAGAGAGCCGGGCGGCCCTGGGCCGCCGCGTGGATCGCCGTGAAGAGGTCCTCGGCGCGTTCCGCCTTGAGGAGGTAGCCGGTGGCGCCCGCCGGTGTAGAACAGCGGGACCGCGCACCAGGCGAAGCTCGGTGCCAGGACGACGAGGACGGCCCACGTCGCGACGACGAGCGCGAGCCAGATCAGCCGGCGCAGGGTGGGGCGGGTGCCGAGGGCGGGGCCGAGGACGTAGAGCGCCGCCAGCAGCGCGGACAGGGCGATGGTCCAGGGGGTGTGGGGCCTTCGGCGTGCCGGGCCAGGTACCGGGCGAGGGAGGCGGCCAGCAGCACGAAGAACGCCGTGTGCATGACGACGGTGAGGGCGCGGGTGTCGTCGCGTTCGGGTGCGGGCACCGCTGACACCTCCCTGAAAACCGCTCTGAACTGGGCAAACACCTTCCATTGTTCCCTGGGCCGGGGCATCCGGGGTCATCCGTTCGGATGACCCCGGGGGCGACCGGTCCGGCGACGGGGTGCGGGTGGATCCGGGCCGAGGATCGATGACGGAAGCGGTTCCGCACCTGGTCCCCGACCTGGTTCCGGACCCGGTTCCCCCCGCCCCACCCGCACAGGAAGGTTGCTCGTCATGCCCAGCCGTAGGAAGCCCTCCCGCCGTACCCGTGTCCTCGTCGGGGGTGCCGCCCTTGCCGTGATCGGCGCGGGTGTCGTCGGTACGGTCGCCGCCAACGCCGCGGACTCCACCGGCACCGCCTCCGCTCCGGTGGCGGCCCGCGGCGGGGACTTCACCCAGAGCACGCATCTGACGCTGGCCGCGGCCGAGAAGGCGGCGCGGGCCGCGCTGGACGCCGCCGCGAAGGAGGGCCGGCAGGTCTCGGTGGCCGTCGTCGACCGCAACGGCAACGCCCTGGCCACGCTGCGCGGGGACGGGGCGGGCCCGCAGTCGTACGAGTCCGCCGGGCGCAAGGCGTACACCGCCGTGTCCTGGAACGCGCCCACCTCGGAGCTGGCCAAGCGGCTGGCCCAGGCGCCGGCCCTGAAGGACATCCCGGGCACGCTGTTCCTCGCGGGCGGCGCGCCGGTGACCGCCAAGGGCGCCCCGGTCGCGGGCATCGGCGTCGCGGGGGCTCCGTCCGGTGATCTGGACGAGCGCTACGCGCAGGCGGGCGCGGCGGTCCTCGGCCGCTGACGCGCCGCGAAACGGACAGGACGTCCGGGTCCGCCCTGCTGGGCGGGCCCGGACGTCCCTTCTCGCTGTTCAGGCGAGCCGGACCGGCCTCAGACGAGATCGTACCGGTCCGCGTTCATGACCTTGACCCACGCGGCGACGAAGTCCTTGACGAACTTCTCCTTCGCGTCGTCGCTGGCGTACACCTCGGCGACCGCCCGCAGCTCGGAGTTCGAGCCGAAGACCAGGTCGGCGCGGGTGCCGGTCCACTTGACGGCGCCGGAGGCGTCGCGGCCCTCGAACTCGTCCTGCGCGGAGGAGGTCGACTTCCACTCGGTGTCCAGGTCGAGCAGGTTGACGAAGAAGTCGTTCGTCAGCGTGCCCGGCCGGTCGGTGAAGACACCGTGCTTGGAGCCGTTGTGGTTGGCGCCGAGGACGCGCAGACCACCGACGAGGACGGTCAGCTCGGGCGCGCTCAGCCGGAGCAGGTTCGCCTTGTCCACCAGCAGGAACTCGGCCGGCAGGCGGTTGCCCTTGCCGACGTAGTTGCGGAAGCCGTCGGCGGCCGGTTCCAGTGCGGCGAACGACTCGACGTCCGTCTGCTCCTGCGAGGCGTCGACCCGGCCCGGCGTGAACGGCACCTCGACGGCGACGCCGCCGTCCCTGGCCGCCTTCTCCACGGCCGCGGAGCCCGCGAGCACGACCAGGTCGGCCAGCGAGACCTGCTTGCCGCCCTTGGCGTTGAAGGACTCCTGGACACCCTCCAGGACGCGCAGCACGTGGGCCAGCTCGTCCGGGTTGTTGACCTCCCAGTTCCGCTGCGGCTCCAGGCGGATGCGGCCGCCGTTGGCGCCGCCGCGCTTGTCGCTGCCGCGGAAGGAGGAGGCCGCGGCCCAGGCGGCGGAGACCAGCTGCGCGACCGTGAGGTCCGTGCCGAGGATCTGCTCCTTGAGGGAGGCGGTGTCCGCGGCGTCGATGACCTCACCGGTGCGCTGCGGCAGCGGGTCCTGCCACAGCAGCTCCTCGCTCGGGACCTCCGGGCCGAGGTAGCGGACGACCGGGCCCATGTCGCGGTGCGTCAGCTTGTACCAGGCACGGGCGAAGGCGTCCGCGAACTCCTCGGGGTTCTCGTAGAACCGGCGCGAGATCGGCCCGTAGATCGGGTCGAAGCGCAGCGAGAGGTCCGTGGTGAGCATCGTCGGACGCTGCTTCTTCGACGAGTCGAACGCGTTCGGGACGATCGCCTCGGCGTCCTTGGCCACCCACTGGTTGGCGCCGGCTGGGCTCTGCGTCAGCTCGTACTCGTACTCGAAGAGGTTCTTGAAGAAGTTGTTGCTCCACTGGGTCGGCGTCTCGGTCCAGGTGACCTCCAGGCCACTGGTGATCGCGTCCTTGCCGACGCCCGTGCCGTAGCTGGACTTCCAGCCGAGGCCCATCTGCTCCAGCGGGGCGGCCTCGGGGTCGGCACCGACGTTGTCCGCCGGGCCGGCGCCGTGGGTCTTGCCGAAGGTGTGGCCACCGGCGATGAGGGCGACGGTCTCCTCGTCGTTCATCGCCATCCGGCGGAAGGTCTCACGGATGTCACGGGCCGCGGCGATCGGGTCCGGGTTGCCGTTCGGGCCCTCGGGGTTGACGTAGATCAGACCCATCTGGACCGCGGCGAGCGGGTTCTCCAGCTCACGGTCGCCGGTGTAGCGCTTGTCGTCCAGCCAGACGGTCTCGGGACCCCAGTAGACGTCCTCGTCGGGCTCCCACTCGTCGACGCGGCCGCCGGCGAAGCCGAAGGTCTTGAAGCCCATCGTCTCCAGCGCCACGTTGCCCGTGAGGACCATCAGGTCGGCCCAGGAGATCGACTTGCCGTACTTCTTCTTCACCGGCCACAGCAGACGGCGCGCCTTGTCCAGGCTCGCGTTGTCCGGCCAGCTGTTGATCGGGGCGAAGCGCTGCTGACCGCCGCCGGCACCGCCGCGGCCGTCGCTGATGCGGTACGTACCGGCGCTGTGCCAGGCCATACGGATCATGAGCGGGCCGTAGTTGCCGAAGTCGGCGGGCCACCAGTCCTGCGAGGTGGTGAGCACCTCGGCGATGTCACGCTTCACCGCGGCGAGGTCCAGGGAATCGAAGGCCTCGCGGTAGTCGAAGTCCTCGCCGAGCGGGTTGGCCACGGCCGGGTTCTTGGCAAGGATCTTCAGGTTGAGCCGCTCCGGCCACCACTGGCGGTTTCCACCGCCCTGGGTCGGGTGCGCGGCGCGGCCATGGGCGACCGGGCAGCCGCCCTCCGCCTTCGCGTCTGCGACGTTGGCGTCGATGTTCTCAGTCATGGCATTCCTTCCGAACTGTGCGGAACTCGGTGCTCAGGAGCTGCGGCCGGTGGAACAGTCGGGGCAGGTGCCCCAGTAGACGACCTCGGCCTCCTCGATGGCGAAGCCGCTGTCGTCGGCGGCGGTCAGGCAGGGCGCGTCGCCGACTGCGCAGTCGACGTCGACGACGGCACCGCACGACCGGCACACGATGTGATGGTGGTTGTCACCCACACGCCCCTCGAACCGGGCCGGGTGTCCGGCCGGCTCGATACGGCGGACCAGACCCGCCGCGGTCAGGGCGTGAAGAGCCTCGTAGACGGCTTGCAGGGAGATGTGGCCAACGCGGGCACGGACCCCGGAGGCGATCGCCTCGACGCCGAGGTGGTCGCCGTCCCGGACGGTCTCCAGCAGCGCGACGCGGGCTGCCGTCACGCGCAGGCCGGCACCGCGGAGCTCCTCGGCGGTGGTCGGGGTCGGGGAGGCGGTCATGAGGCTGAACCTACCCTCACAAACACGAAGGGTTCAAGAAAACGAGCGATGCAATTTTGGTCGCGATCCGCAGCCCGCCGGTCACCCGGGCGTCAGCCGCCGCACCCGCTCGCGCCCCGGCCCCGACATGCGCCCTCACGTTTGCCACCGCGTTTGCTTTCGCGTCACCCTTCAGGCCGACAGATGCGTGTACACGCGTGTGCGCGTGGCGCCGCCCGGCGCTGCGGGCTGGGGCGGTCCGGGGGCCGGTCGGGGGCATGCCCGCATCATCCGGTCCCGGCTCGCCCAGGACCGGACGGCAAGCCGGGACATCGCCCGAACGGGTGAGCCGGATCCGCGCCGGTCGACACCGGACGGGCCGGCACGAGATCAGACGCTGCCCACGCGAGGCCCGCCGCTGCCGGTGCGAGGCCGGGCGCCGCGGGTACGAGGTCAGGCGCCGCCGGTGCGACGGTGGCCGGTCCCGGCGGACCCGTACCGGCGGGCCAGGGCGTGGAAGGCCTCCTTCGGTTCCCGGTGCCAGCCGGAGGCGGGGTCGTCCGGGCGGCCCTTGACGGTTTTGGTGATCGCGTAGCTCGCCAGGTCGAGGTCGTGGCGCGGATCGCCCGGACGGTGCGGGAGGTCGGGCGTCACGAACTCGAAGGCCATCGCCGCGTACAGGCCCAACGACTCGAAGACGTCCAGGAGTTGGGTGAGGTAGGCGGCCTGGGTGCGCTCGCTGCGGACCAGGTCGCCCTTGATCTCCGGCGGGACCTTGACGCGGTCCACGATGTCCCAGCCCATGCCACCGGTCTGCGGCGCGCCGACGTACACGCAGGTCCCGAACTCGGTGACGACGACCGGCTTGCCCCACCGCGTATGGCGGCTCAACTCCCGCACATAGTCGGCCCGGTGGGGGAAGTACGAGTAGTAGTCGATGCCCACGACGTCGAAGAGGCGCCAGTCGACCTGGTCGTCCTGCGCGGCGGCATAGGCGAGCCGGCCGCGGAACACGGACCGGCCGACCGCGGCCGCCCGCGCCGTGAAGCGGTCCAGACGGCGCTGCATCGCTGCGGGATCCACCGTGCCGTCGAGCAGGTTGCGGATGCGCTCGTGGACGTCGGCGCCCGGGACGATGCCGGGCACGAACAGCCAGAACTCGCAGCCCACACTGAGGTCGACGGCGGCGCCCTGCCGACGCAGCCGCTCGGCGAACCGGCCGGTCTCGGCGAGGTGTTCCAGGATGTCGCGCTCGGGCACGTCGCCGAGGGTCGGCTGGAGCCATACCCGCAGCCCCCGCTCCGCCGCCTCGGCGGCCGTGGCCGTCAGGCGCTCCACTCCGTCCCCGGTGACGTCCACGGTGTCGGCGTGCAGCTCGTCGCGGATCGCCCGGATGTCCTTGCGCATACGGGCCGTGCTGAACGCCGTACCCGGTGTCTCCCCCTCGCCCACGGTGTACACCACGCCCCGGTGGCGCAGTCCGCGCCGCGCGTCGCGGGCCGGGCCGGCCGGGCGGTCCTCGGCGGCCCGAGCCGGAGCCGACGGCAGCACGGCCGCGGCCAGTCCGGCGGACGCCATACCGGCCAGGAACTGTGCGCGCTTGATCCCCTTGGTCCTCTGCATACGGCCACCCTCCCGGGCAGCGCCCCGCCGGCACCGTCCGCCGACGGTCTACGGCACGGGGTCCAAGGATGGCGATCCGACACCGAAAGTCGCGACGCCGGTCGTTCTACGGAGGTGCCGCGTGAAGATCGCCATCGACCCGTACATGTTCCGCGCCCTGCCGATCGACTCCATGGTGCGCACGGTGGCCGAACTCGGCTACCAGTACATCGAGTTGTCCCCGCGTGCCGACTTCATGCCGTTCTTCGTGCACCCGCTGGCGGATCGCGGAGCTGAGGACGGCCCTGCGCACGCACGGCGTCCAGCTGTCCTCGGTGCTGCCGCCGTACAAGTGGTCCTCGCCGGACGAGACGGAGCGGCAGGCGGCGGTCCGCTACGGGAAGCGGATGATCGAGATCACCGCGGAGCTCGGATGTCCGCTGATGAACTCGGAGTTCAACGGCCGTCCCGAGTACTGCGCCCCGCACTCCTTCCCTCTGTCGGGGACGGATCAGGAAGGAGCTGCCCGCGTAGTTCCTCTCGCACGGTTTTTCCTGTGCAATTCCTTCCTAGTAATTACCTTCTCCTCAAGTGGCCCGTGCGACGGCACAGGCCGCTTCGCCATTCCCGATAATTGCGTTGAATATGAGGAGATTTCGGGCACTTAGCGTCGGTCTGTTTACGTCAATTTGTGACGATCAATGCAGTGCGGCGTGTCGTCACCCGTAAGGGTGCACGGGCCCGGCCGTCCGTGGCATACAGAAGGGTGCGTCGTTCGGCAACGGTGTGATGTTTGCCATGTGACGCACATGATCGGAGGTGAACGGGCAACGTTCCCCTTCATGCCCCACGCCAATCCTCTGCGGCAGGTGATTCGATGACCACGGCGACGACCCGGACGATCCGGACGACGCCGCACCCCCCTGACGGCGAGACCACCGCCAGGGACTCCCCGCGCACCCCCAACACCTCACTGCCGTCCCTGACGGGACTGCGGTGGATGGCTGCGCTGCTCGTGTTCGGTCTGCACGTGAACAACTTCGGTTACTTCGGCGGCACCGGCGGCAGCCTGGTGTACTGGGCTTTCAGCTCCGGCGCCACCGGAGTGTCGTTCTTCTTCGTGTTGTCCGGATTCGTACTGACCTGGTCGGCAAGACCCCACGACCGGGCGCTCGGCTTCTGGCGGCGGCGCGTCGCCCGGATCTATCCGGTCCACCTCGTCACCGTCGGCCTCGCGTTCCTGCTGGCGCTCACGCTGGAGAGCAACGCGCAGCCGACGCCGAAGCAGGCGGTGGCCAATGTGCTCCTGCTGCACTCCTGGTGGCGGCCCTGGTGGCAGACGCTCAACCCGGTCAGCTGGTCGCTGGCCTGCGAGGCCTTCTTCTACGCCTCCTTCCCGCTGCTGATCCTGCTGCTGCGCCGGCTCGGCGTGCGCGGCTCGGTCGCGCTGGGCGGGCTGTCGCTGGTGGCGATCGTGGTGATCTCCCGGGCCGACTCCCAGCACTGGTGGACCTACGCGCTGTACTCGTTCCCGGCCGCCCGGCTGCCCGAGTTCATTCTCGGCGCGGTCACCGCGCGGCTGGTCCTGCTCGGCCGCTGGCGTGGACCCGGCCTGGAGGCCTCCCTCGCCCTGGCGATCATCGGCTACTTCCTGGTCCCGCAGGCCCCGCTCGGCTACTCGGCGACCATGTGCACGATCATCGGCTTCACCCTGCTGATCCCGGCGGCGGCGAACGCGGACCTGAAGGGGCTGCCGTCGATGTGGCGCAGCCGGCGGATGGTGCGGCTGGGCGAGCTGTCCTTCGCCTTCTACATGGTCCATCTGCTGGTGCTGCGCGCCGGGACGCACCTGGTGGGCATCAAGCCGCACTTCGGCGGCCTGGCGGGGATCGCGGTCACCGCGACCGTGTTCGCCCTTTCGCTCGGCCTGTCCTGGCTTCTCTACGAGCTGGTGGAGCTCCCGGCGAGACGTCTGCTGCTGCGCCGCCGCCACCCGGCCAAGGCGCCGGCCCCCCGCGAGGCCCAGGCGGCGGCGAGAGACTGAGCCACCGCCGCGAGCCGCGGCGTCCTGGCTGGATCAGGCAGGCTGTGATCCAGCCGGGGTGGGCGCTCCACCAGGGATGCGGTCCTGGCCGCGACACGCCGCGCCTCGCGGCGTGCGGCCCCGCCACGAGCCACGAGACACCCCCTGGTCCCGTTCCGTCGCACCGAGCGGTTCTGAACAGCCGTGCGCCGGCTCCCGCGGGGCGGGAGCCGGCGCACGGACGGCGTCACTTGATGGAGCAGGTGTTCCCGATGGACGGGTTCAGCAGACCGATCAGGTCGATGGTGTCGCCGCACACGTTGGCGTTGACGCCGACCGGGACCTGGATGACGTCGCCCGAGGCGAGGCCCGGGCTGTCGGCGGCGCTGCCGGTCGTCGGGCCCGGGTCGTCCGCGAAGGCCGTCGCCGAGCCCCCCATGGCAAGGAAGCCCGCGAGCACGGCCGTTGTCGCGCAATTGCGAAGACGCATGATCTGCCTCACTGGTTGACGATGGGGCGTTTCCATCACACCCGTACGCCACGCCGTCCGCCTCTCCGGCTACGCCGTTCGGGGGGAGCCGCGCGATCATGGAGTGCAGGTCAGGGGAAGGACGTCACCTTCGACGGGGCGGTGCCGGTCCCCGAGGTCGGTGCGCCGGTGCCGTTCACGACGTGGGCGTACTGGCCGTTGCCGCCGAGCGAGATCACCAGCGGGTCGTGCAGTCCGATGCCACCGGTCGCCGGGGCCTCGAAGCCGTCGGCCCGGACGATCGAGGGATCGGCCGCGCACCACTGCTGATGGGAAAAGACGTCGTCGAACTTCTGCTGGAAGTTCGGGGTGGAGGGGTCGGCCACGATGACGTTCGGGCCGAGGGCGCCGCCGCCCTGGATCGGGCCCGTCGTCGCGGTCGCCGCGGTGTGCACGGCCGTCTCCCACAGCGAGTAGCCGTAGCGGTGCCGCGTGCGGTCGGTGGAGGAGGCCGTGGCGGGTCTGCCCCGGGCGGCGTCGGCCGGGTCGCAGGCGGTGGCCGGGGTCGCGGCGGCCGCCGGGGTGGTCGCGGCGGCCGGGTGTGGGCGAGGGGAAGGGTGAGCAGCGTGGCCAGGGCGGCGAGCGCGACTCCCGGGCATCTCGGTCTCGTGCGGCTTCCCATCTGGCGGCTCCGAAGGGTGAAGCCAGAACCTTCGGAAGGCGGACGCTCGGAGCCGCGGGAGTCAGAACCGCAGACCGTGCCCCCGGGCCAGGATGTGGTGGGGGTCGTGGCGCTTCTTGGCCTCGGCGAAGGCCTGCCATCCGCTCCCGAAGTGCTCGCGCCAGTCGGCGGCGGTCATCGCCAGGGCGTTGACGGGATAGGCGACGCCGCCCTCGGACCGGGCGAGGTCGTACGCCCTGTGGTTGGCGGCCACCATGGCCTCGGCCGTCCCGGGGCGGTCGGGCGGCGTCGTGCGCAGCAGGGCGAACAGATGCAGGACGGTGCCGGTCGGGCGGCGGAAGAGCGGTGCGCGCAGCGGGCCGGAGAGCAGCGGGTAGAGGAGGACCAGGCCGGTGTCGCGCAGGTCCTGGAAGGCCGGGTCGGCGAGGACGGCACGCACGACGGACGCGGCGCGGTCGTGCGGGAGCAGCAGGTTGAGCCAGGGGTGCGGGTGCAGCCACTCCCCCGTCTCCGTGAGGACCGCCTCGTCCGTGTCCACCCGGTGAACGAACTCGGCGTAGGAGAGGTCGGTCGTCTCCACGGTGGCGGGGTCGTGGGAGAGGCCGTCGAGCAGTGCCCGGTCGTCGGGCGCGAGCCCGTCCGTGTGCGGGGCCACCGCCTCGGTCATGTACTGCCATCCGCCCTGCTCGGCCGGGCGGGCCTGGCCCTCCAGGTAGCCGAAGCGCGGCTCCTCGGCGAGCGTCCGCTGGTCGGCGAGGTAGCGGGCGAGGTCGGTGGAGAAGAGGCAGTAGCGCCGGACCCGGGCGGGCGCGGGGACGAGGCGCAGCGTGGCGGTGACGATGACGGCGCACTGGCCGAGGCCCGCGAGGACGGCGTGGAAGAGCGCCGGGTCCCGGTCGGGCGAGCAGACGCGGTGCTCCCCGGCGCCGGTCACCACCTCCAGCTCCAGTACCTGGTCCGCGACCAGTCCGTGCCGGTGGGCGGCGCCGCCGAGCCCGCCCGCCGACAGGACCCCGCCGACGCTCGCGCCGAGGTAGTCCGTGAGGACCGGGGGTGTGAGCCCGTGCGGCAGGGTGGCGGCCAGCACCTCCCGCCACGACACCCCGGCCCCCACCGTGACCCGGCCGTCGGCGACGTCACCGATCCGGCTCATCGGGCGCAGGTCCAGCACGACCCCGCCGCCCGCCTGCCCCTGCCCGTACATCGAGTGGCCGCCGCCGTACACGCTCACCGGGATGCCCCGGGGGCCGGTGAATTCCAGCAGCTTTGTGATCCCGGCGACGGACTCCGGGCGCAGCACGCCGAGCGGTGTCTCCCGCACGAGGTGGCCGAAGTCCCGCGCGGACGCGGCGAGTGCCTCGGGGCGGGTGTCCAGGGCCGGGCCGAAGCGGGCGGCGAGGTCATGGGCCTGCGTCATGCCGGAATCACATCAGAAGTCGGCGGCGGGCGTCGAGATCGCCGTCAACGCGGGCCCGCCGTCTGGTTCTTGACGAGTTCCAGCAGGGCGGCGTGGGTCGCGGTGTCGGCCGCCGCGACGAGTCCGTCGGCGCCGGTGAGGACGGGCTCGCCGGACAGGCCGGTCACCGTGCAGCCCGCCGCGCGGCACAGGGCGATACCGGCCGCGAAGTGCACGCTGTCGCGCAGGTCGCCGTCGGTGACGTAGGCGGCCCGGCGCCCTGCCGCGACCCAGGCCACGGCGAGGGTGCTGGAGATCACCCGGGGCCTGAACCGCTCGGCGAACCCCGGGTCGGCCAGCAGGTGCACCGCCCGGAAGCCGGGCGCGTGGGGGAACGGCGGGTCGAGGTTGACGTCCACCAGCGCGGAACGGGCCGTCGGCGTCAGCGGCGCGTCGGTGCCGTCGCCCGCGCGCACCCGGGCCGTGTCGCCGTCGGTCCAGAACACCTCGCCGCTGAACGGGTCGGCGGTCGCGGCGGCCGTGACCCGGTCGCCGTCGCGCAGGGCGACGTTCACGCCGACGAGCATGGTGCGCACGGCGTAGTTGAGGGTGCCGCACAGCGGGTCGACGAGCCAGCGGCGGCGGGCGTCGGCGGCGCCGGAGCGCCCGCTCTCCTCGCCGGTCACGGCGTCGGCGGGGCGGGCGGCGCGCAGCACGTCCAGGATGGCCCGCTCGGCGGCCACGTCGGCCTCGGTGGCGAAGTCGCCCGCGGACTTGTCGTAGCGTGCGAGCAGGCTGCCGTGGAGGCCCCGGACCACGGCGGCGCCCGCCTGGGCCGCTCGTACGGCCAGGTGGGCGTCGGTTTCCCCGTTGATGATCGACATGGGCGCAGGATAGCCGGAAGTCCCGTGCCGTCCGGAGGAGCTGAGTGCTCCGGCGCTCAGCTCGCGGTGAGGGAAAGGGTCTGTTCCGCGGCGGTGCGGGCCCCGCCGACGGCGCTGTGGGTGTGGTCCGTCCAGGTGCGCACCGGCGTGGTCTCGGAGAGTCGCCCGGGCGTGCCGGAGAGGCCGAGCACGAGGCCGCTGTAGCGGTTGACCAGCCGGTAGGTGTGGCCGCCCGCGTCCGGGATCACGAACCACTGCTGTCCGACGGCCGGCCCGCCTGCCGGGGCCCGCGTGACGGTGGGCCGGGCGCCCCAGGCGCGGCCCGCGGTGGCTGCGGAGTCGACGCCGAGCAGTCGGCCGCTCGCGGCGTTGGTGAGGGTGAAGGCGCCGTCGCCGGTCGGCCTGAAGACCCAGGTGTCCCGGCCGGATCCGGTGGGCCGGGCCAGCGAGGTGGTGCCGGAGCCGCCGGCCGCCTGGGCGAGGAACCGGCCCGTGCCGCCAAAGATGCGGTAGCGGCGGCTGGTGTCCACGGGCGCGGCCGCGGGCTTCGCTGCGTCGACGGTCATGTCGACGTACTCGCCGGAGGCGTCGTGCGCGCAGCCGAAGGCGCAGTAGGAGCGGAAGGACTTGCCGACGATCGCGGAGCCGGTGCGGTTGGCGCTGTCGAGGAACCAGCGGTACCAGGAGGCGTTGGTGTAGCTCCCGGTGTCCCCGATGAGGTGCCACTTCTGGGTCGTCAGGTCGTCGGTGGCGTACAGGTACTGCGGTGAGCCGCCGCTCTGGTCGACGGCCTGCGGTTCGCCGATGTAGAGGCCGAGGTAGGCGTCGTAGGCGATGTTCATGACGAACAGCGGCGACGTCGGGGGCATCGTGCCGGCCGCGATCTGCTGGGCCGCGGTGCCGGTGTCGGCCGGGTCGTACTCGGCGGCGGCCGGGGTGTAGCCGGTGGGGTGGTCGGCGTCGACGGGGACGATGTTGCTCTCCTTGCCGCCGGTGCCGGGCTGGGACCAGGCGCCGTCGTACCACTTGCGCCAGGAGCCGGGGGCCATCTTGGCCGAGATCGGGGCGCGGGCGACGTGCTCGTAGAACGCCTTCCAGCCACCGCTCTTGTCGATGATCCGGGAGCCGTAATAGACGTAGAAGTAGCCGGAGGCGGTGTCGACGAAGAGGCGCTGGTCGCCGTCGCCGTAGGAGTACGTCTGGTTCGGGAAGGCCGTGGTGTCCCCGCGCTTCGTGCTGTACGGGGACGTGATGACGTGGTCCTTGACGGTCCAGGTGCGGCCGTGGTCGGTGGAGACGGCGTAGTCGACGGCGTCGTAGTGCAGTCCGTCACCGAAGGGCTGCGGGGTGAACTCGTTGTGCACCAGGCCGTACCAGTCGCCGGTGTCGGGGTCGACCCACAGCCCGGACAGGTCGCAGTAGTTCTTCTGCGCGTAGCCGGAGCCGCTGGGTGCGTAGGTGGCCTCGCGGCCGGTGGGGCTGTTGTTGCAGCGCCAGGTGGTGTCGTCGTTGCGGTCGGCGGAGTTGGCCGGGTTCACCGCCTTGCTGAGCTTGGTGTCGAAGCCGGCGGAGTCGAAGTCCTTGCCGGTGTAGAAGTCCCAGGTGCGCGGGTCCTTGGCGCCGTACAGGGCGGCGGACTGCTGGTAGTGGAAGGTGCCGTCCCGGTCCAGGTACGGGGTGGCGGGGGTGTCCGTGGGGTGGGTGAACGGCACCGGGCTGCCCACGGTCACGCGGTAGGCGGCGTCGGGGGGTGTCGCGGCCGTCGCCGGGGAGGTGAGGCCGCCGCCGAGGACCAGGGCGACGGCCGCCGAGGTCACTGACAGGGTTGTGCCCGCTCTGTTCTTCAAGAGTCGCACCTGTGCTCCTTGTTGCCGAAGGGCCGGTTGCACGGAACGATCCGGCCCCGCCGCTCTGTCCGGCAATGGACTCCAGTGCCGCGCCTCTTGTACTTTCGCGCGCTCGGCCGCGCGGTGGTGCGGCTCAGGACTCCTCGGGCGGGGTGGCGGACAGCGGTGTGTCCCAGGCCAGTTGGCGCACGAGTGCCGCGTCCGGGTCGGCTGGCCGGGCCACGGCCGCGCCCGGTCGGGCCGAACGGTGCCCGGCGCGGGAGATGCCGCCGCTGACGGCGACGTTGCGCTCCGCGCGCGGGCGGCGGTGCGCCTCGTAGGCGGCGAGCGCGGCGGGCACGCCGGGCCGGTCGCGCAGCGCCTTGGCGAGGACGACGGCGTCCTCCAGGGCCATCGAGGCGCCCTGGCCGGTGGCCGGGGAGGCGGCGTGGGCCGCGTCACCGATGAGCAGCACGCGTCCGGTGTGCCACATGGAGCCGAGCGGCAGGTCGGTGGCGTTGGTGGCGAGGACCGGGCCGACGGAGGCGGCGACGATGTCCGCGGCCGGTGTGGCGTCCTCGGCCAGCAGCGGCAGCAGTTCCTCGCGCGGGTCGACCTCGTGGGCGGAGGCGTCGGCGGGCAGGGCCTCGGTGTCGACGCGGGCGAACCAGTACGTCTCCCCCGCCGGTGACACCGCGTATCCGAAGGTGGTCTCGGCGCCGCGGACGAAGGTGATGAGGCCGGTCGGATCGGCGCTGGGGGCGGTGGCGGTGTAGCCGTAGTAGATCCGCTGGCCCGCGTAACCGGGCTGCACCTCGGGGGCGATGAGCGCGCGCACGGTGGAGCCGAGGCCGTCGGCGCCGACGAGGAGGTCGGCGTCGGCGGTGGTGCCGTCGGCGAAGTACGCGGTGACGCCGCCCGGCCCTTCGCTCACGCCGGTCAGGCGGACGCCGTGGCGCACCGGGAGGCCGCGCCGGGCCGCCTCGCGCTGGAGGGCGGCGTTGAGTTCGCCGCGGCGCAGGCACCGGTAGTGCAGGCCGGGGTCGGTCACCTCGCCGAGCGGCGCGTGCGCCTGCTCGGTGCCGCGGCTGTCGAGCAGCCGGAGAGACGTCAGCGGGAACCCGATGGCCGTGACCGCGTCCGTGGCGTCGAGTTGGGCCAGGGCGCGCATGCCGTTGCTGCCCAGGGTCAGGAAGGCGCCGATGTCCTCGGCCGTGTCGGGGTGGGCCTCGTACACGGTCACGTCGTACCCGGCCTTGCGCAGTCCGAGCGCGGCGGCGGTGCCCGCGATGCCGCCGCCGACCACCACTGCCCTCGTCGCGTGCGTCCCGCCCACGTCTGTCGCGCTCACGTGCCTCTCCCCGTCTCGACCGTGCGTGTCCGGCAACGGTCACCCTATAAGGGCGGCGAGGGCGCCGCGGGGGCGCAGAGGACCGAGATCCGGACACCGCGCGACCGACGGCGGCGCCGGGGCCCGCCACCCCTCCGCGTGCGCGTCGCGCCTCCGTCCCGTGCGCCGCACCCGGGCGGCACACCGCGGGGACCTGTGCACAGGCGTCACCCGGTGCGCCCGCGCCCTGACGGGTTTTTGACGGGGAAGTGGGTACGTCCCGACCATGCGGTTGAGCGTGGTGGACGCGGGGTCGAACACGGTTCGGTTGGTGATCGCGGATGTGGAGGGGGGCGTTCCGCTGCCGGTGCACACGGTCAAGTGGAAGCTGCGGCTGTCCGAACATGTCGGTCCGGACGGCACCATCGCCGACGAGGCGGTGGAGGGTCTGGTGCAGGCGGTGGCCGCGGCCGGCGCCACGGCCCGGCGCTGGCATGCGACGGGGCCGCTGGCCTTCGCGACGGCGGTGGTCCGCGGTGCGCCGAACCGGCTGGAGGTGCTGCGGCGGGTGGCCGCCGGAACCGGAATCCGGATGTGCACCCTGCCGGGCGAGACCGAGGCGGAGCTGACCTTCCTCGCGGCGCGGCGCTGGCTCGGTCTGCGCGCGGGCCCCCTCGCGCTGCTCGACATCGGCGGCGGCTCGCTGGAGGTGGCCTTCGGCCGGGGCCGGCTGCCCGACTTCGCCGCCTCGCTCCCGCTCGGCGCCAGACGGCTCACCCGGGAGCACCTGGGTCTGCAGGATCCGCCGGGTCCGGCCGAGTTGAAGGAGTTGCGCCGCCGGGTCCGGCACGATCTGCGGGACGTGGCCACGCGGATCCGCTGGGAGGCGCCGCGCACGGCCGCCGTCAGTTCCCGTACGTTCCAGCAGCTGGCCAGGCTGTGCGGGGCGGCACCCGGGCGTTACGGGCCGTTCGTGCGGCGGGAGATGCGCTGCCGGGACCTGAGCGAGGCGGTGCGCAGGCTCGCCGCGCTGTCCGCCGCCGAGCGGGCCCAGCTGCCCGGCATCTCCGCGCCGCGGGCCGAACAGAGCCTGGCCGGCGCGGTCGTGGGCCACACGGCGCTGAAGCTCATGGGGTTGCGCCGGGTCGTCGTGCTGCCGTGGGCGATCCGCGAGGGCGTGCTGCTGCGCTACGTCGAGGACGGCGCCGAGTGGTGGACGGAGGTCACCGGCGCCGCCGACGCCGCCCTCCTGACCCCGGCGGCGGCCCTGCGCATCGCGGGTCCGTCGGCGTAGCCGGGACCCGGCGCCCGCGGCACCCGACGGCAACGAAACACACTCCGCATGTAGCGATCATGACAAATGAGGGGTACGCATGCCCGTATGGCATTACGTCGATCACGACCGGGAACGAAACGCCTCGCCGCCCTCGTCGCCGCGGCGGCCCTGCTCCTGGCGGGCTGCGACAGCGGCGGCACGTCGTCCCCGCGGGACGGGCGCGAGCGGCTGACCGTGGCGGCGCTGCCGCTCACCGACTCGGCCGCGCTCTATCTCGCCCGGGACCGGGGGCTGTTCGCCAAGGAGGGCCTGGACGTGCGGGTCCAGCCCGTGCAGCAGAGCATCCAGGCCCTGCCCGCGCTGCTCAGGGGCCAGGTCGACGCGATCGCGAGCGCGAACTACGTGACCTACTTCCAGGCGTACGAGAAGGGCACCCTGGACCTGCGCATCCTCGCCGAGGGGGTGCGGATCGCCCCGCACATGATGGACGTCCTCGTGCCCAAGGACTCCGGCCTGACGTCGCCCGGGGACCTGGCGGGCAAGAAGGTCGCCGTCGCCGTCCTCAACAACATCCAGTCCCTCACCCTGAACGCGATCCTCGCCGCCCGGGGCGCGGGGCGGCCCGTCTACCGGCAGATCCTGTTCCCGCAGATGGGCCCCGCGCTGGAGCGGAACCAGGTGGACGCCGTCCACGCGGTCGAGCCCTTCGACTCCGCGATCCAGCACCAGGTGGGCGCACGGGTGCTGCTGGACGGCGGCTCGGGACCGGCGGCGGGCCTGCCCGCGAGCGGATACGTCACCACAAGTGCCTTCGTCCGCAAGCACCCGAAGGCCGCCGCGGGCTTCCGGCGGGCGATCGAGGCGGCCTCGAGGCTCGCCGCCGCCGACCCGGACGCGGTCCGCGCGGAACTGCCGGAGTACGCCAAGGTGACGGCGGACGCGGCCAGGAGTCTCCATCTGCCCGCCTATCCGGCGACCGCCGACGCGGCACAGCTGCGCCGGCTGATCCAGCTCATGCGACAACAGGGGATGCTGGCGAAGGACGTCGATCCGGCGCCGTTGCTGGTGACATGACCCGGCGTCGGGACCTGGCGCCCGCTCTGCTCGGGGCGGCGCTCGCCTTCGGGGTGTGCGAGGCGCTCTCCCGGGCCGGGATCGTCCGGCGCGACTATCTGCCGCCCGCCTCCGAAGTCCTCGCCCGTGCGGTGCGGTTGGCGGGCGACGGGGCCTTCCTCGACGGGGTCGGGGCGACCCTGCGGGCCTGGGCGCTGGGTCTGGCTCTCGCCTGCGCGATCGCCGTACCGCTCGGGCTGCTGCTGGGCGCGGTGCCGGGGGTGGAGGCGGCCGTGCGCGCGGTCGTGGAGTTCCTGCGGCCGCTGCCCTCGGTCGCGCTGATCCCGCTGGTGTCGCTGCTGCTCGGGTCGGGCACGCGGACCGAGGTGACGCTGATCGCGTACGCCTCGCTCTGGCCGGTGCTGTTCAACACCCTCTACGGCCTGGGCGAGACCGACCCGCCGGCCAAGGACACGCTGCGCGCCTTCGGCTTCGGGCGGCTCGCGGTGCTGTGGCGGGTGGAGCTGCCGAGCACCGCCCCGTTCATCGCCGCGGGGCTGCGGATCTCCGCCGGCGTCGCCCTGATCCTGGCCGTGGCCACCGAGATCCTCTCCGGCTTCGGGCAGGGCCTCGGCATCTTCATCGCCCAGGCCCAGACCGCGACGGACGGCACCCTGGACGTCCTGGCCGCGGTGGTGTGGGCGGGCTGTCTCGGCCTGATCGTCAACGGCGTACTGGTCGCCGCGGAACGGCGGTTGTTCGCCTGGGCACGCGAACGCGGGGGCGGGGACGGGCAGTTCGCCATGGAGGGGGCCCGGCGCACCGCCGTCCCCTTTCTGCTGCGCTGGTCGGTGCTCCTGGGCGCCGTCGCCTGCTGGGAGCCGGCCGCCCGCGCACAGGGCAGCGTCTACTTCCCCCCGCCGCTGCGCGTCGTCCGGCACGCCCGCGACCTGTGGTTCTCGGGACCGGCCCGGCATCTCTTCCTCACCCGGGCCGCCGAGGACACGATCCTGCCGAGCCTGTGCCGCATGGCGGCCGGGTTCACGCTCGCGGCGGTCGCCGGCATCGCGCTAGGGCTCGCGGTGGGCCGCTCGCGCCGGGCGTACGCGCTGTGCAATCCGGTGCTCCAGTTCGCGCGGGCCGTGCCGCCGCCCGCGCTGGTACCGGTGTTCGTCGTGGTCTTCGCCCTCGGTACGCCCATGCAGGTGGCGTCGATCGCGTTCAGCGCCGTCTGGCCGGTGCTGATCAACTCGGCCGAGGGCGCCCGCGCGACCGACCCGCTGCGGCTTCAGGCGGCGGCCGTGCTAAGGCTGACGGCGCCCGAGCGCCTGTGGTTCCTGATCCTGCCCTCGGCGCTCCCCCGGATCTTCGCGGGGCTGCGGCTCAGCCTGTCGCTGTCCCTGATCCTGATGGTCTTCTCGGAGCTGCTCCCGGGCAGCGACAACGGCATCGGCTTCACCCTCACCGACGCGCAGACCCGCTCCGACCTGCTCACCGTGTGGGCGGCGCTGGTCCTGCTGGGCGCGCTCGGCTTTCTGCTCAACACCGGTCTGCTGGCGGTCGAGAAGCGGCTCGTCGGGCCGAGGATGTCAGCGAGGAGGACGGCATGACGACGACCACCGTGCGCGAGGCGGTCGTACGGTTTCTGCGCGACACCGGCATGACCACGGTCTTCGGCAATCCGGGCTCCACGGAACTGCGGATGTTCCGCGACTGGCCGGACGACTTCACCTATGTGCTCGGACTCCAGGAGTCCGTCGCCGTCGGTATGGCGGCCGGACATGCGCTGGGTACCCGGCGGGCCGCGTTCGTCAGCCTGCACTCGGCCGGCGGGGTGGGTCACGCGCTCGGCGCGGTGTTCAACGCCTACCGGGACCGGGTGCCGCTGGTGATCGTGGCGGGCCAGCAGGCGCGCTCGCTGCTCCAGTTGCGGCCGTTCCTCGGCGCCGACGAACCGGCCCTGTTCCCGCGCCCGTACGTGAAGTCCGCCCGCCAGCCGGAGCGGGCCGAGGACGTGCCGGCCGTGCTGGCCGAGGCGTACCGGACCGCGACGGCCCACCCGCGCGGGCCGGTGTTCGTGTCCGTGCCCGAGGACGACTGGGACCGCCCCGCCGAGCCCGTCCGGCCCCGCACACTGCACACGGCGTTCACGGCCGCCCCGGACGCCCTCGCCGCGCTCGCGGGCCGGCTGGACTCCTGCGCCCGCCCGGCGCTCGTGGTCGGCCCGGGGGTGGACGACGAGGACGCGCTGGACGAGGTCCGGGCGCTGGCCGAGCGGCTCCGGGCCGGGGTGTGGATCAGCCCGCTCTCCGGCCGCTCCGGGTTCCCCGAGTCGCATCCGCTGTTCCAGGGCTTCCTGCCGCCGGTGGCCCGCCACCTGGCCGCGCGCCTCGCGCCGTACGACGTCGTCGTGGCCCTCGGCGCACCGGTGTTCACCTATCACGTGGCCGACGACGGTCCGCCGCTCGCGCCCGGCACCGAGCTGTTCCACCTGGACTGCGACGCCGCCCAGGCCGCGTGGCTGCCCGTCGGCACCAGCATCGTCACCACCCTGCGGCCCGCCCTGGCCCGGCTCGCGGAGCTGCTGAAGGAGGCGGACCGGGAACCCCCGCCGCCCCGGCCGGCGTCCGCCCCGGCCGCGGCCGACGCGCACCTCACCCCGGAGTTCCTGTTCGACCTCCTGCGGGACCGGCTGCCGCGCGACCGCGTGCTCGTCGAGGAGGCGCCGAGCCACCGGGACGCGCTGCACGCGCGCGTGCCCGTCGATACGAGCGGCGGCTTTCTCACCACGGGCAGCGGGGCGCTCGGCTGGGGGCTGCCGCTCGCGGTCGGCCGGGCCCTCGCCGACCGGCGCCGGGTGGTGTGCGTGGTCGGCGACGGCTCGGCGCTGTACTCCGTGCAGGCGCTGTGGAGCGCGGCCCGGCACGCGGCCCCGGTCACCTATGTGCTGCTGGACAACGGCGGTTACGCGGCCGTCCGCGCGCTCGGCCGCCGGATCGGCGTCGAGGCCGTCCCCGGCGCGGACATCACCGGCATCGACTTCGCCGCCCTCGCCCGGTCCTTCGGCTGCCCGGCGGCCCGCGCCGAGGACCCCGGCGAGCTGCCGGCCGCCCTGGACCACGCACTGGGCCGGGGCGACCACGCGGGCCCCTTCCTGCTGCACCTGCGGGTCACCGGCAGCGCGGGCACACTGTACGAGCCGTGGGCGGGGTGAGGGGATGCTGCACCTCGACGCGGTCGGCCGGCGCTTCGGCGACCAGCGCGTCCTCGACGGCATCACCCTCACCGTGCCGGACGGACAACTCCTGTGCGTCGTCGGGCCGTCGGGCTGCGGCAAGTCCACGCTGCTGCGCACCATCGCCGGGCTGCTGCCCGTGCAGGACGGCACGGTCACGGTGGACGGCACCCCGGTGGCCGGGGTGCCGGACCGGCTCGCGGTCGTCTTCCAGGAGTACGGCCGCTCGCTGCTGCCGTGGCTCACCGTGCGGGACAACGTGGCCCTTGCGCTGCGCCGGCTCGGCCTCGGCCGGGCCGCGCGCCGGGCCGAGGCCGAGGCGATCCTCGACCGTGTCGGTCTGGCCGGGGCCGGGCGGCGCCGTCCGCCCGAGCTGTCGGGCGGGATGCAGCAGCGGGTCGCCATCGCCCGCGCCCTGGTCTGCCGCCCCTCGCTGCTGCTCATGGACGAGCCGTTCGGCTCGCTCGACGCCCGCACCCGCGAGGATCTGGAGGACCTGCTGCTGGAGGTGCACCGGGCCGACGGCACGACGATCGTGTTCGTCACCCACGACATCGACGAGAGCGTGTACGTCGGCGACCGCGTCGTCGTCCTCTCCCCCGGCCCCGGCTCCCGCATCGTCCTCGACCTGCCGGTCGGCCTGCCCGCAGACCGCGACCAGATCACGACGCGGAGCCTGCCCGGGTTCGTCGCGCTGCGCACGGAGGTGGGACGGGCGGTGCGCGGCGAGGGCCGGGACGGCCGAAAGGGGTGACCCCGGGCCTGCCGGGACCACCCCTTCCCCGTCACCGGATGCTCAGCGCAGGTCGCGCAGCTTCACCGTGTAGATACCGCGGCCGTGCGTCGCGGCGTACAGCGTGCCGCCGTCCGGGCTCGCCTTGAGCTGGAGGACGGCGACGGCCGGCAGGCTGCCGACGCGCTGCCAGGTGGTGCGGCCCGGGGCGCGGTAGACGACGCCGAGGTCGGTGGCGACGGCGAGGCCGCCGTCTGCCGTCAGCAGTGCGGAGTCGCCGGGCACGTCGGGCAGGTTCGCCGAGATGTCCTTCCAGGTGGTGCCGCCGTCGGTCGACTCGAAGACATGGCCGACGCCCGCGCCGGGGCCCTCGGTCCAGGCCCGGGAGAAGCCGCTGACCGTGAGGAAGACGTGGTCGGCATCGGTCGGGTCGACGGCGAAACCGCTGAGGTAGCGGTTCGGTACGGTCCCGTCGACGGGCAGGTTGATGTCGTGCCAGCCGGTGCCGTCCGCGTTGCCGACGGCGATGCCGCGGGCGAAGCCCTGGTTGTTGCAGGGGCCGCACCAGGCGGCGTAGATCTTCCCGCCGGACGCGGCGACGGCGGTCGCGGTGCGGCCCTGGCCGAGGTCGTGGACGCTGGTCCACTCGGATCCGCTGCGGATGGCGTACCCGTGGGTCTGGACCCAGACGTGACGGCCGCCCGCGACCCAGGTGTCGCCGTTCTTCAGGTCCGAGGTGAGCGGGGCGATGAAGCGGGCCTCGCTGGTGGCGTTGTCGGGCGGGGCGACGGAGTACGAGGTGGCCTTGGTCGGGTCGGTGGACCAACTGCCGTCGTTCACCGCGCAGTTCTGCGTGACCTGGACGGCGAGGTAGACGTACTCCTGGGCGATGTCGCACCCGTTGGCGGGATCGGTGAGCGTGTCGCCACCGTCGCCGCCGAAGTCGGAGCCCATCACGGTGTCGTTGCTCCGCAGGATCGACTGGCCGTTGTCCTGGAGGCCGCCGGTGACGGACACCCCGCCGTGGTCGAGGTCCTTGCCGATGCCGACCGAGTAGTACTGGAGGGTGTCGATGGTGCCGTCGTTGAGGGAGGTCCAGTCGGTGGCGTGGCCGGAGGCGTCCTGGGCGCCGTCGACCGGGCGCTTGTAGACGCCGCCGTCGTTGCCGACGTAGACGAAGGACGTTCCGTGGTAGCTGCCGATGGCGACGCCGTGCTGGTCGGAGTGGGTGGTCTGATGGCAGGCGCCGGTCTGCCGGGACGGGTCGATGCTCCAGCAGGAGAACGGGAAGTTCCAGTACGGGCCGACGGTCGACCAGGTGGTGCCGCCGTCCTTGGTCTCGTAGACCTCCTCCAGGCCCGCGTACAGGTGCTGCGGGTCGGCCGGGTCGACGGCGAGGAACTGGTTGTACCAGGCCTGGACGCCGGGCATGTAACCGGCCGTCGTCAGCGCGGAGTTGTCGGCGGCGAGGCCCTTGTAGTCAGCGATCTTCGTCCAGGGGCCGGTCGGGGAACCGGACGTGGAGACGTAGATGCCCTCGAGGCCGCTGTCCGGGTTGGTGCTGAGCTGGTGCGGCGACTGGTCGATGGCGTAGTAGCGGGACCCGTCGGCGGAGCGGGCGAAGGTGACGTTGCCGACGTTCGCGGCGTCGGCCGGCAGGTCACCGAGGCCGCTGGTGATGCGGGTCCAGGCGCCGTTCACCCTGGTGTAGAAGCCGTTGTAGTCGTCGCCGCTGCGCCAGCCGACGGCCAGGACCACCCTGGAGGGGTCCTTGGGGTCGATGGCGATGTCGTTGGCGATGTTCTTGTACGGCGCCTGCTGGTCCTGGGCCCTGGACCCCTTCGGCAGGTAGTCGGGGTTGGGGGCGAACTCCAGCTTCCAGGGTCCGCGCAGGTCACTGGTGGAGTGGCTCCACACGCCCTCGCTGGTGGCCGCCCACACCCGGCCGCCGCCGAAGCGCAGCTCGTGGATGGTGGTGCTCTCCAGCTCGCTGCCGCCGACCCGGCTGCGGACGGAGAAGGCGTCGTGGTGGGGGTGGGTCAGGACGTAGACGCCGCTGCCGAGGTGGGCGTCGGAGTTGGTGGTGGCCTCGCCGGTGCCCAGCCACAGCCGGTCCGCGCCGTCGAGGGCCAGGGCGCCGGTGGACTGGGCGGGCAGCCGGTCGCTGATGGGCTGCCAGCGGCCGCCTCCGCTGCGCGAACGCCACACGCCGCCCCCCGCGCTGCCCGCGTAGACGTAGCCGTCGTCGTCGGCGGCCACCGCGGCCATCCGGCCGGTGACGTTCCCCGAGCCGCCGCTGGAGTTGGAGTCGACGTCGCGGTAGCGCGGGTCGTCGGAGTTGTAGGGCAGGTCGGTGATGTTGTGCCAACGGCCGCCCGCGCTGCGGAGATGGGCAAGGCTGTTCCAGGCCGCGCCGTAGGCGCCCGGGGCGACGACGCCGGGTGCGGTGCGGGCCTCGGCGTACTGGTCCGCGCCCTCGGCGATCCCGTCCGCCTCGTTGCCGCCGTCGCCGTCCCCCGCCTCGTTCGGGGACACGGCGCCCACCGAGTGCACGCGTTCCTTGGCCAGTTGGCCGAGGACGCGGGCGCCGAAGGGGCTCGGTGAGCGCCCTGACGCGGCGGACGGGGGGATGGCGACGAGTGCGGCGGACGCCGTGAGCGCGCAGACGGTGAACCACCGTCTTCTGCGGGTCGGCACGGACACCAGGGACCTCCAGGAGCGATCGACACGACCGACGCTGGAGACCCGATCACGCGGACACGGAAACATCCGCCGCTTGGCAAAGTCTTGGCGAGAACCTGTCAGTAGCTGCCGTTCCGGCGGGTCCGCAGCCTGCCGACCGTCCTGAGGAACCGGTCCGCCGGATCACGCAGTCCCGGGTGGGCCAGCACCGTGTTGCGCAGGCCCCTGACCGGCCTGCGCCACAGCCGCTGGGCCATCGCCACCGGATGGGCGCGGGCCGCGAAGCCCTCCCCGACGCGCAGGTCGCGGGTCTTGAGCCACTCCTTGTACTCCTTGTCGCCCCGGCCCAGGTCGACCAGGGTCACCCCCGCCCGCGCCGCCGCCTCGGCGGTGCGCAGGTGCATCATCAACCCTGGGGAGTAGTAGTGCAGTTCGGGGTCGTAGGCGGTGAACCAGGCGGCCAGTACCGTGCTCGACCGGGGGCCGAAGTGGGCGGCCACCGGGCGGTCGCCCGCGTACAGGACGGACAGCACCCCGGTGAAGTGCTCCTCGCGGACGCGGAAGAGGTGGTCGACCAGGCCGACGATCCAGGGCCGCGAGAACCGGTCCATGCGGCCGGTCCTGCGGTACTGCGCGGACTTCCAGCGCATCAGGGTGCGCAGGATCTCGGGGTCGCGCTCGTCGAACGCGAACCGCACCTCGCCGATGTCGCGGCCGAGCCGCCGCTCCTTCTTCAGCGTTGTCTTGGCCAGCCCCGGATAGGTGGCCCGCAGCCACTCCGGATAGCCGCCGTCGCCGGGTTTCACGTCGATCACCGGCGAGGCGAAGGTGCCCGTGACGTGCGGCGCGAACGGCCGCTGTTCCTGCACGAGATGGTCGAACTCGAAGATGCTGAGCCCGCACGCCCGCAGCAGCGCGTCCGGGTCCCAGGTGACCCCGGGCCGGTGCACGAGGGCCTGGCAGTCGGACAGGCCGAGCCCGATGGCCCGGCCGGTGCCCAGCGGCCCGCGCTCGTAGGGGAGGAAACCCGCCGGCTCCCCGCCCTCGCGCAGCACCGCGACCCGCGCGCCGCCCCGGAAGAGGCCGACGCCGGCCGCGAACTCCGGTGCCAGAAAGGGATTGGCGTACTCGGGCGACTCGTCCATGGCGCGATGCCAGGCGGCCCGCAGCTCGGGCGTCAGCTCGCCGGGTCTGTGGTTGGTGATCTCCACGACGGATCGTGAAGCACGGCTGATGGATCGCATGCGCGACCGCTCCCCCCATGACGCGCCGGGCGCGTCCTGCCATTCGTACCGTTGTCTGCGTCCCCACCGCGTGCGACTGCTCAAACCGCGCGAAACAGTACGCACGCCCTCAAGGGTGCCCCAGGCGACGGACGGTCCGCCATGGGTCTGCGGACATCGGTCAGGAGTCCACCCGGGCGCCCAGGTCCTGCGTGCCGATGACCGAGAGCAGTTCCAGCTGGGCGTGTCCCTCGGTGCCGGGCGGCGCGCTGAACCACAGCAGCCGCTGACGGCCGTCCTCGCTGAAGAGGTTGTGGCAGTCCAGCTCGATGACGCCGAGCGAGGGGTGGACGATGCGCTTGTGGTCCGTGCGGCGCAGGGCCACCTCCCGCCGTTCCCACAGCTCGGCGAACTCCGCGCTGCGCCGGCGCAGCGCCGCCACCATCCGGGTCACGTCGGCGTCCTTCGCGCGCCGGGCGGCGACGGCCTGGAGGTCGGCGGTGAAGACCCGGGAGTGGTGCGGGTGGTCCTCGGCCGGATACACGCCGCGGGCGGCGGGATCGGTGAACCAGCGGTAGACGAAGCTCCGCTCGGGCCCGCGTCCGGGAGGCATCGCGCCGAGCAGCGCCACGGCGAGCGGGTTCTGCGCGAGGGTCTCGTGCAGATCGGTGATGACCTGGGCGGGGGTCGTGGTGAGCCGGTCCAGCAGGCCGAGCAGGGCGGGCTGGACGAGTGTGGCGGGGCCGCTCGCGGCGGGCGCCAGTGGGCGCTCGGCGAGATGGAAGAGGTGGTCGCGCTCGTCGCCGCTGAGCCTCAGGGCGCGGGCGAGGGCGGCCAGGACCTGCGCGGAGGGCTGGGCGCCGCGGCCGCGCTCCAGCTCGGTGTAGTAGTCGGCGGACAGCCCGGCCAGCTGGGCGACCTCCTCGCGGCGCAGGCCCGGTACCCGGCGGCGGGGTCCCGCGGGCAGGCCGACGTCGGCGGGGCGGACCCGGTCGCGCCGGGACTTGAGGAAGGCGGCCAACTCTGCGTGGTTCACGCCTCCCATGGTCGCGCCAACCGGCCCGCGTATCCAGGGGTCGCCGACCCCAGGGTGAGCGCAGCCGTGGCTGCCGCGGGCGCGACGGCCCAGGGTGGGGTCACCGAGCAGGTCACCGACCGGGCACAACGCCCTCAGCGACTGGAGATCTCATGTCCGCCGAAGCCCCCACCCCCTCGCCCCCCACCCCCTCGACCGCCGCCGCCTCGACGCCTCGCGTCGCCGTCGTCACCGGCGGCTCGCGCGGCATCGGCCGGGCGACCACGGTCCGGCTCGCCGCCGAGGGACACGCCGTGGTGGTCGGGTACGCGGGCAACCGCGACCTGGCCGAGGCCGCCGTCGCGGACATCACCGCGGCCGGCGGCCGCGCGCTCGCCGTCCGCGCCGATGTCGCCGACGAGGAGCAGGTCGCCGCGCTGTTCGGCACGGCCGCCGAGGAGTTCGGCGGGGTGGACGTCGTGGTCCACGCGGCGGGCCGGATGTATCTCGCGCCGATCGCCGAGCTGGACCTCGCGGAGCTGGACGCACTGCACCGCACCAACGTGCGCGGCACGTTCGCGGTCGCCCGGGAGGCTGCCCGCACCCTGCGCCGGGGCGGCGCGTTCGTGGGCTTCTCCAGCTCCGTGGTGGGCCTGGCGTTCCCGTCGTACGGCGCCTACAGCGCGAGCAAGGGCGCGGTCGAGGCGCTGACCCTGGTGCTCGCCCGCGAGCTGCGCGGCCGGGACGTCACCGCCAACACCGTCGCGCCGGGACCGACGGCCACCGATCTGTTCCTGGACGGCAAGGACGAGGCGGCCGTCGCCGCCCTGGCCGCCCAGCCCCCGCTGGAGCGCCTCGGCACGCCCGAGGACATCGCCCGGGTGGTGGCCTTCCTCGCCTCCCCGGCCGGCCACTGGGTCAACGGCCAGGTGGTCCGCGCCAACGGCGGCATCATCTGAACCCCTCTCACTTCCCGCTCATCCCTGCCCCACCCCCACCGAGGAACCATGACGACCGACACTCCCCTCACCATCCTGGTCACCGGCGCCTCCAGCGGCTTCGGCGCGCTCACCGTGCGCGCCCTCGCCGACGCCGGTCACACCGTCTACGCGGGCATGCGCGACACGGCCGGCCGCAACGCACCCGCGGTGGCCGGCCTGGACCGGTACGCGGCCGGACACGGCGTGTCCCTGTACGCGGTCGACCTGGACGTCACCTCCCAGGACTGCGCCGACGCGGCCGTGGCCCGGGTGCTCGCCGAACAGGGCCGCCTGGACGTGGTGGTGCACAACGCGGGCCACATGGTCACCGGGCCCGCCGAGGCCTTCACCCCCGAGCAGCTGGCGGACCTGTACGACGTCAACGTGCTGGGCGCCCAGCGTGTGAACCGGGCCGCTCTGCCCGCGTTGCGGGAGCGGGGCGCGGGACTGCTGGTGTGGATCGGCAGTTCCAGCACGCGCGGCGGCTGCCCGCCGTTCCTGGGGCCGTACTTCGCGGCGAAGGCGGCGATGGACGCGCTGGCGGTCAGCTACGCCGGCGAGCTGGTCCGGTTCGGCATCGACACCGCGATCGTCGTGCCGGGCGCCTTCACCTCCGGCACCAACCACTTCCTGCACGCCGGCACCCCCGCCGACACCGGACGCGCGAACGCCTACGACGAGCGCTACGGCGCCCTCCTGGCGGGGCTGGACGAGCGCCTCGCGGCGCTGGTGCCGCCGGACGCGGACGTGGCGGAGGTCGCCCGGGACGTCGTACGCCTGGTGGACCTGCCCGCCGGGCGGCGCCCGCTGCGCACGCATGTCGACCCCGCGCGGGACGGCAGCGAGGTCGTCTCCGCGGTCGCCGACCGCGTCCGCGCCGACTTCTTCCGCCGCGCGGGCCTCGACGACCTGCTCACCACCGGAAGTTCCCTCTGATACACCGTCAAAGAAGGAGAGTCACCATGCCGTTCGCGAATTTCAAGGTGCCCGCCGGAAGCCTGGACGCGCAGCAGAAGGAGCTGCTCGTCACCCGCGCCACCGAGCTGTACGTCGAGGTCTACGGAGAGCGGGCCCGCGCCGCCACGATGGTCCTGGTGGAGGAGGTCGCCGACGGCGGCTGGGGCATCGGGGGCGGCGTGCTGACCCTGGCCAAGCTCCGGGAGTCGGCGCAGGATTGACGACCGACCGATGTGATCCGTCGCGTGAAAGGCGGTACGCCATGCCACCCGTCCCCCAGCCCGCCGACCTGCTCGCCGCGATGCCCTTCGCGGCCGGCCTGGGCATCGAACTGCGCGAGGCCGCGGCCGAGCGGGTCGTCGGCGCCCTGGCGTGGTCCCCGCAGCTGTGCACGGCCGGCGGCGTGCTGCACGGCGGGGCCCTGATGGCGCTGGCCGACAGCGTCGGGGCGGTGTGCGCGTACCTGAACCTGCCCGAGGGGGCGTCCGGTACGTCGACGGTGGAGTCCAAGACCAACTTCCTGCGGGCGGTGGCCTCCGGGCACGTGCACGCCACGGCCCGGACCCTGCACCTGGGCGGCACGCTGCTGGTGGTGCAGACCGATCTGCGCGACGACCGGGACCGGCTGGTCGGCCAGACCACGCAGACCCAGATCGTGCTCCGGAAGAACACCGCCTGAGACGACCGCGAACGTCCCGGCCGCGAGGGCCGGCCCCCGTCGACGAGGGGGCCGGCCCTCGTCGTGTCCGCCCCGTCTTCCGCACCCGCGCTCTTGACATGAACCTGTGTAACCCCTGAGGCTGCGTGCTTGAAGTTGCTCGATCGAAGCATGTTTCAAGCGTTTCCGAGCATCATCGCTCAGAACAGTCAGTCCGCAGTGCCGCGAGGGGAGCTGTTCCGCCGTGCACAGACCGCAACGACCGCGAGGACTGGAAAGACCGCGCCACCGTGTGCCCCGGCCGGCCTGGGCGCCGCTGGGGCTGGCGACCGCCCTGGCGGCGACCGTGCTGGCCGGACCGGCGCCCGCCCAGGCCGCCGCCACCGCCTCCGGCGCCGTGCTCGACACCGCCCACAGCAGCGTCAGCTGGCAGAGCCCGGTCTACGCCAAGGGCACCGGCGGCGGCACCGAGAGCTGCCCGGCCGCCGGCAGCGATCCGGGCGACACGGTCTGCGACCGCTTCGACCTGACCGTCTCGGTGCCGGCCGGCTACTGGGACGACAACCCCGAGGGCGGCGTCCCGCTGTCGATCAGATGGGACAAGCCCTCCGACGACTTCGACCTGTACGTCTACGACGACCAGGGCAAGCAGGTGGCGTCCAGCGCGGGCACCGCCGACCCCGAGGCCACGGTGATCCCGCGGGCGTCGGGGACGTACCACGTGCTGGTCGTGCCGTACGACGTGCACGACAGCTCCTTCACGGGCACGGCGTACCTGCCCGCGACCACGGACGCCAGCGACCTGACCTCCTTCTCGGGCGGCGACGGCAGCTACACCATCGGGGCCGGGCGGCTGGCGGCGCGCGCCGATTTCCTGACGGGCGGTCAACTCCGGCTCCAGGCCGATCCGTCCGGTTCGCTGAGCGACCCGGCGGGCACCGCGATCGTGCGCAGGGAGCCCGCGCTCCAGCGGCACACCTCGTCCTTCGACGCGGGCGACTACTACGGCATCCGCTCGCCGCAGGCCGTCCTGCGCGTCTACAAGAAGCCGCTGCGCTTCGGCCTCTACAAGCCGGACAACCGCACCCGTATCTGGCAGGAGGACAAGCCGCTGCGCTGGTCCACCGGCGGGATGCGGCAGAGTCTCGCGCGCGGCGCGGACGAGCAGTTCTTCGGCGGCGGCGAGCAGAACGGCAGCTTCTCGCACCGCGGGCAGACGATGTACGTGGCCAACAGCTTCGACTGGGACGAGGGCGGCTACAACAACTCCCAGCCGTTCTACCTCTCCAGCGCCGGCTACGGCGTCCTGCGCAACACCTTCGCGCCCGGCGTGTACACCTTCGGCCGGCCGGTCACCACCGGCCAGCAGGAACGGCGCCTGGACGCCTACTACTTCCTCGGTGACGCCAAGCAAGTGATCGGGAAGTACACGGCGTTGGTCGGCAGACCCTTCATGCCCCCGGTGTACGGCCTCGAGCCCGGCGACTCCGACTGCTACCTGCACAACGCCAACCGGGGCGAGCGGCACACCCTGGACGCGCTGAAGATCGCCGACGGGTACGCGCAGCACCGGATGCCGCTCGGCTGGATGCTGGTCAACGACGGCTACGGCTGCGGGTACGAGAACCTGGAGCAGACCGCGAAGGGCCTCCAGGACCGCCACGCCCAGCTCGGCCTGTGGACCCAGGACGGCATCGACAAGCTCGCCGACCAGGTCAAGGCCGGTCAGCGGGTGGCCAAGCTGGACGTGGCCTGGGTCGGCAACGGCTACAAGTTCGCCCTCGACGCGTGCGACGCGGCGAAGAAGGGCATCGAGGACAACAGCGACGCGCGCGGATTCGTGTGGCTGCCGGTGTCCTGGGCGGGCGCGCAGCGCTGCGGGGTGCTGTGGAGCGGCGACCAGAAGCTGTCGTGGGACTACATCCGCTGGCAGATCCCGGCCTATGCCGGGGCGACGATGTCCGGTATCGCGTACGACACCGGCGACGTGGGCAGCATCTACCGCCACGACGCCACGATGTACGCCCGCGACCTGCAGTGGAAGGCGTTCCTGCCGGCCATCATGACCATGGACGGCTGGGCGACCGACCTCACCACGAAGAAGCCCGCCGACCAGCAGCCCTGGCTGGACGGGGAGCCGTACACCTCGATCAACCGGAAGTACCTCCAGCTGAAGGAGCGGCTGCTGCCGTACATGTACACCCTGTCCGCCGAGGCGGCGAAGACCGGGGTGGGGGCGGTCCGCCCGCTGTGGCTGGAGTACCCGGACGACCCGGACACCCTCGCGGACCAGGCGAAGTACGAGTTCCTGTCCGGGCCCGACTTCCTCGTCGCCCCGGTCTACCAGAACTCCGACACCCGCGACGGCATCTACCTGCCGAAGGGCACCTGGACCGACTACTGGACGGGCCGCACCTACCAGGGTCCGACCACGCTCAACGGCTACCACGCCCCGCTCGACACCCTGCCGCTGTTCGTGCGCGAGGGCGCGGTCGTGCCCATGTGGCCGAAGGGGACGACGAGTTGGCAGACCCGGGACCGGAACGAGCTGGACTGGGACCTGTACCCGGCGGCCCGCGGCACGAGCCGGTACACGCTGTACGAGGACGACGGCGTGACCCGTGACTTCACGAAGGGCGCGGCGGCCGGCCAGCGGGTGTCCCTGCACTCCGACGGCGGCGGGACGACGGTCTCGGTGGGCGCGAGCAAGGGCGACTACGCGGGCAAGGTGGACGCCCGCGCGTACCGGTTCACCGTGCACGGCGCCACGGCGCCCGCACTCGTCCTGCTCGACGGTCGCCGACTGCCCGCATCCGCCTGGTCGTTCGACCCGGACACGCACGTCACGACGATCGCCACGGCGAGCCTGCCCCTCGACCGCGGGTTCACGGTGCGGCTGGTCGACGACAGGTAAAGGAATCGCATGGTCTAGTCCAAAGAGCACGCTGGTCTAGTCCAACTTATTGACGTGGCCGCAACAGCTCCCGGAGGGTGGGGCTCCCCGTACCGGGGACTCCCCACCCCCACCCTCTGGAGGCACGAAGTGAAACGGCTTCGGGCATGTCTGGGCGCGGCGGCGGCCGTCACCCTCGCCGCCGCCGGCACGACCGCGCTCGTCGCGGGCAACGCCTCGGGCGCGACCACCGCGCTGAGCGACCGCTGGTACGCCGCGGCCCCCTATCTGATGCCGCTGGACAACGACCCGCCGGACCCGTCCGCCATCATGGACGCGACCGGCCTGAAGGCCTTCCAGCTGGCGTTCGTCCTCGCCCCCAACGGCGGCGGCTGCACCCCCACCTGGGGCGGCACCGCACCGGTCTCCTCGGACACGGCCGTGCAGTCGATGATCAACACCATCCGCGGCAAGGGCGGGGACGTGTCGGTCTCCATCGGCGGCTACGGCGGCACCAAGCTCGGCCAGGACTGTGCCGACCCCGCCGCCACGGCGGCCGCCTACCAGCAGGTCATCACCAAGTACGGCCTGCACGCGATCGACTTCGACCTGGAGGAGCCGGAGTACGAGAACACGGCGGCGATCCACAACGAGATCGGCGCAGCCAAGATCCTCCAGCAGAACAACCCGGGGCTGTACGTCTCCGTGACGACGGCCGGCACCGCGGACGGCACCGGCTGGTTCGGCAAGCAGATGCTGCTGGAGGCCAAGTCCCAGGGGTTCACGCCGAACAACTTCTCCATCATGCCGTTCGACGGCGGCTTCAACGGCGCCGCGAGCCAGACCAGCGCGCTGACCAACTTCAACGCGATCCTCCAGTCGACCTTCGGCTGGGACCAGGCGACGGCATACGCCCACGAGGGCTTCTCCGGCATGAACGGCCGCAGCGACACCGGCGAGATCTTCACCCAGGCGGACTTCCAGACCGTGCTGGACTACGCCACGAGCCACCACATGGACCGCTTCACGTTCTGGTCCCTGAACCGCGACCGGCAGTGCAGCCCGCCGGACAACGGGGGCCGCACGTCCGGCACCTGCTCCAGCGTGGCGCAGGGCGACTGGGACTTCGCGAAGGACTCGGTGAAGTTCGCGGGCGCCACCCCGCCCACCACCACACCCACCCCCACGCCGACCCCGGGCTCGTGCAAGCCGGCGTGGAACGCGTCGACGGCGTACACGGGCGGGGACGAGGTGTCGTACAACCAGCACGACTGGAAGGCCAAGTGGTGGACCCAGAACGAGGTGCCCGGCGCCTCGCAGTGGGGGCCGTGGCAGGACGAGGGCGCCTGCTGAACCTCTTGACGGGCCTGGTCCGGACCTCTAGCTTCTCGGGTCACCAACGACCATGTACGCGGCCGTCGTTCATCCATATGAACGACGGCCGCATTCCCGCCCGAAGGGACCCCCCATGACCCGAGCCCGGCTCCTCGCGGTACCGGCCGCCGCGGGCCTCGCCCTCGCGCTCGCCCTCCTCGGCAGCCCCAGCGCGCTCGCCGCCGATCCGCACGTCGCCCCCGGCGGCAACTTCGACCTGTCCGTGTGGGAACTCCAGGAGCCGGTGGGCTCCCCCGGCAGCCCGACCATCATCCCCTCGTCCCGGCTCCAGGGCGCGAACGGCTACCAGGACGCGTACTTCTACACCGACATCCGCGACGGCGCGATGATCTTCTGGGCGCCCGAGAAGGGCGTCACGACCCCCAACTCGAACTACGCGCGTTCCGAGTTGCGCGAGATGAACCGCGACGGCAGCGCCGCGGACTGGGCGTTGTCCGGCTCGCACAGCATGAGCGCGACGCTGCGCGTGGTGTCGGTGACGAAGAACGTGTGCGTCGGGCAGATCCACCTCGGCAGCGGCGGCTCGTCCACCAAGCCGCTGCTGGAGCTGTACTACCACGCGAACGGCGACATCGTGCTCGGCACCGAGAACTCGCCGTCCGGCGGCCAGACCTCGCACGCCGTGGGACATGTTGCGATCGGGAACACCTGGAGCTATACGATCGCCGTCTCCGGCGGGAACACGATCGATCTGACCGTCAACGGGACGACCACCCACTACGCCATCGCGTCGTCGTTCCAGCAGTACAAGCAGTACTTCAAGGCCGGTTCCTACAACCAGTCCTCCTCCGACAGCACCACCGACGGCGCCCGCGTGGCGTTCTACGGGCTGACCGTGAAGCACGGCTGAACACGGCCGCCACGCCGTCCGACCTGCGCGACTGGTGCAAATGGCCGTACGGTCGTAGCGTCGAGTGGACGCGGTCGGACACAGCACAACGGTGGGAGCGGCCATGCGCGGATCAGTGGTGGGTACGGCGGTGACCCTGGCGGCAGGAACCCTGCTGACAGCGGCGATGACGACGGCGTCGGCCAGCGTGCCGACCACGGCCACGACCCCGGTCAGGGCGCGGCCCGGGCAGCCCGTACTCGTGGACTGCTTCTTCCACCGGAACGTCCGTCCGAACGACTTCATCCTGGCCTGCGGCGACGGCAACAGCCGGCTGACCGGACTCCACTGGACCCAGTGGGGTCCGGACGGGGCGAAGGCCGTCGGCGTCAACATGGTGAACGACTGCAAGCCGTACTGCGCGGCCGGCACCTTCCACTCGTACCCGGTCGTCATCCGGCTCAGCGGCGAGCAGGCCTGGAAAAAGCATCCGTACTTCCTGCGCTTCGCGAACCTCAGCCTGACCTACCCCGGCGCCCGGCCGGACACGTTCAAGCCGGTGATGAACTACCCGCTCTGGGACTGACGCTCGGGGACCGGCTCTCCGGGACCGATGCCCAAGTGACGGCCGCGAAGCCCGGCGACCGCACCGACCGTCACCCGGGCGCGCCGCTCGCCGCGGCGGGTGCTGAGCCGCGCGGGCGATCCCGCGGCCCGGCGCTCGCCCCCGGCGACCGGCGCAGCCGCATGGTGGTGTGACCCCGCACGCCGGCGCCCGCGCGCCGTCCCGAGAGAGGTCACATGCCCCGACTCCCCCGCCTGGCCGCTGCCGCCACGGCCGCGCTCGCGTTCGGCGTGGTCGCGGCGGCGCCCGCGACCGGCACCGAGCCGGTCGTCACCGACGCCCGCATCGCCGCCCACTTCGGCCTGGCCGCCGGGCAGACGCCCGACAACATCGCGCTCGAACCCGACGGCTCCGCCGACCTGACCCTCGCCTACGCCCGGCAGGTCGCCCATGTCACGCCCGAGGGACAGACCCGGATCGGCGCGACCCTGCCGGCCGTCGCCCACCCGGACACCCCGCTCGTGCACAAGGCCGTCGTGACCGGCATCGCCCGCGCCCACGACGGCACGCTGTACGTCAACTACGCGACCGGTACGAGCAGAACGGGCATCTGGCGCCTCGCCCCCGGCGAGGAACCCGAGCAGATCGCCCCGTTGCCGGCGAACGGCTATCCCAACGGCCTGGCCCTCGACGAGCACCGGGGCGTGCTGTACGCCGCCGACTCGGTGCTCGGCACCGTCTGGCGGGTCCCGCAGCAGGGCGGACCGGCCACCGTGTGGGCCCGGGACACCGCGCTCGAGCCGCTGACCGGCGCCTCGGCGGGCGGCTGCGGCGCCAACGGCCTCAAGGTGCACCGCGGTGCCGTGTGGGTGTCGAACACGGACCGCGGCACGCTGCTGCGCATCCCCGTCGGCCAGGACGGTTCCGCGGGCCGGGCCGAGACCCTGGCCCGCGGGCTCGCCGGCATCGACGACTTCGCCTTCACGGGCTCCGGCCGCACGGTGGTGGCCGCGCTGAACAAGGCCAACCAGGTGGTCCTGGTGCGCCGCGACGGATCGCACGCGGCCGCCCTCGGACAGCAGGACGGGCTGTCCAACCCGACGTCGGTCGCCGTACTCGGCCGCGTCGTCTACGTGCCGAACGCCGCGTACTTCACACGGAAGGACCCGAACCTGCTGCTCGCCCGGCTCCGGGAACGCGGCGACCGGCTGTAGCCGCGCCGGAGACACACCTGCGCCGCGACCGGCAGGGCATCCGGTCGCGGCGCAGGTGTGTACGGGTCAGCCGAGCTCGACGAGCAGGTCGCCGCCCTCCACCTGCTGGATGCGGTTGATGGCCAGCCGGGCGACCCGGCCCGCCTTCGGCGCGGTGATGGTGGCCTCCATCTTCATCGCCTCGATCGTCGCGATCGTGGCACCGGCGGCGACCTCGTCGCCCTCGGCCACCGCGAGGGTCACCACACCGGCGAACGGCGCCGCCACGTGGCCGGGGTTCGCGCGGTCGGCCTTCTCCGTCACCGGTACGTCCGAGGCGGCCGCGCGGTCACGGACCTGGATCGGGCGCAACTGGCCGTTGAGCGAGGACATCACGGTGCGCATCCCGCGCTCGTCGGCCTCGCCGACCGCCTGGAGTTCGATGAGCAGCCGGACACCGGGCTCCAGGTCGACGGCGTACTCCTTGGCGGGGCGCAGGCCGTAGAAGAAGGCCTTGCTGTCCAGCACGCTGGTGTCGCCGAAGGACTGCCGGTGGGTGTCGAACTCGCGTGTCGGGGCGGGGAACAGCAGCCGGTTGAGCGTCGCCCGGGTGTCCTTGGCGAGTCCCTCGCGGTCGTCGGCGGACAGTTCGGGCGCGGGCTTGGGCTCGCCGCGCCCCTTGAGGGCCTTGGTGCGGAACGGCTCGGGCCAGCCACCGGGCGGGGTGCCCAGCTCGCCGCGGAGGAAACCGATGACCGAGTCGGGGATGTCGAACCGGTCGGGCGTCTCCTCGAAGGCGTCCGGGGAGACCCCGGCGCCGACCAGGTGCAGGGCGAGGTCGCCGACCACCTTGGAGGACGGGGTGACCTTCACCAGGCGGCCGAGGATGCGGTCGGCGGCGGCGTACATCGCCTCGATGTCCTCGAAGCGGTCGCCGAGGCCGAGCGCGACGGCCTGGGTGCGCAGGTTGGACAGCTGGCCGCCGGGGATCTCGTGGTGGTAGACGCGGCCGGTCGGGGAGGCGAGGCCCGCCTCGAACGGGGCGTAGATCCTGCGGACGCCCTCCCAGTACGGCTCCAGGTCGCCGACGGCCTGGAGGTCGAGGCCGGTGGGGCGTTCGGAGTGGTCGGTGGCGGCGACGAGCGCCGACAGCGACGGCTGCGAGGTCGTACCGGCCATGGAGGCGACCGCGCCGTCCACCGCGTCGGCGCCCGCCTGGATCGCGGCGAGGTACGTGGCGAGCTGGCCGCCCGCCGTGTCGTGGGTGTGCAGATGCACGGGCAGGTCGAACTCGCGGCGCAGCGCCGAGACGAGCTTCGCGGCGGCCGGGGCGCGCAGCAGTCCGGCCATGTCCTTGACCGCGAGGACGTGTGCGCCGGCGTCGACGATCTGCTCGGCCAGGCGCAGGTAGTAGTCGAGCGTGTAGAGGCGCTCGGACGGGTCGCCCAGGTCGGCGGTGTAGCAGAGGGCGACCTCGGCGACCGCGGTGCCGGTCTCGCGGACGGCGTCGATGGCGGGGCGCATCTGGCCGACGTCGTTGAGGGCGTCGAAGATACGGAAGATGTCGATGCCGGTGGCGGCGGCCTCCTGCACGAAGGCGTCGGTCACCTCGGTCGGGTACGGGGTGTAGCCGACGGTGTTGCGGCCGCGCAGCAGCATCTGGAGACAGATGTTGGGTACGGCCTCGCGCAGCGCGGCCAGCCGCTCCCAGGGGTCCTCGGCGAGGAAGCGCAGCGCCACGTCGTACGTCGCGCCGCCCCAGCACTCCAGGGACAGCAGCTCGGGCAGGGTGCGGGCGACGACCGGGGCGACCGCGAGGAGGTCCTTGGTGCGTACGCGGGTGGCGAGCAGGGACTGGTGGGCGTCGCGGAACGTGGTGTCGGTGACGCCGAGGGCCGGCGACGCGCGCAGCTGCCGGGCGAACTCCTCGGGGCCGACGGCGACGAGGCGCTGGCGGGAGCCGGCCGGGGGCTCGCCGGCCGGGAGCGCGGGCAGCTTGGTGACGGGGTCGAGCAGTTCGGGGCGTTCGCCGTGCGGCTTGTTGACCGTCACGTCGGCGAGGTAGGTGAGCAGCTTGGTGCCGCGGTCCGCCGAGGAACGGGAGGTGAGCAGGTGCGGGCGCTGCTCGATGAAGGACGTGGTGACCCGGCCCGCCTGGAAGTCCGGGTCGTCCAGGACCGCTTGCAGGAAGGGGATGTTGGTGGCCACACCGCGGATGCGGAACTCGGCGACGGCACGCCGGGCGCGGCCCACCGCGGCCCCGAAGTCCCGGCCCCGGCAGGTGAGCTTGACCAGCATCGAGTCGAAGTGTGCGCTGATCTCCGTACCGGCGTGGGTGGTTCCGCCGTCCAGACGGATACCGGAGCCGCCCGGGGAGCGGTAGGCGCTGATCCGGCCGGTGTCCGGGCGGAAGCCGTTGGCGGGGTCCTCGGTGGTGATACGGCACTGGAGGGCGGCACCGCGCAGGGTGATGGTGTCCTGGGCGAGGCCGAGGTCGGCGAGGGTCTCGCCGGCGGCGATGCGCATCTGGGCCTGGACCAGGTCGACGTCGGTGACCTCCTCGGTCACGGTGTGCTCGACCTGGATGCGCGGGTTCATCTCGATGAAGACGTGGTTGCCGTCGGAGTCGAGGAGGAACTCCACGGTGCCCGCGTTGCGGTAGCCGATCTCGCGGGCGAAGCGGACGGCGTCGGCGCAGATCCGGTTCCGCAGCTCCGGGTCGAGGCCCGGCGCCGGGGCCAGCTCGATGACCTTCTGGTGGCGGCGCTGGAGCGAACAGTCGCGCTCGTACAGGTGGATGACGTTGCCCGCGCCGTCGGCGAGGATCTGCACCTCGATGTGGCGCGGGTCCACGACGGCCTTCTCCAGGAAGACGGTCGGGTCGCCGAAGGCGGAGGCGGCCTCGCGGGAGGCGGCCTCGATGGACTCGCGCAGCTGGGCGCGGTCCTGCACCCGGCGCATGCCGCGACCGCCGCCGCCCGCCACCGCCTTGACGAAGACGGGGAAGCCGATCTCCTCGGCGGCGCGCAGCAGTTCGTCCACGTCGGTGGAGGGCTGGGAGGAACCGAGCACGGGCACGCCCGCCGCCCGGGCGGCGGCGACCGCGCGGGCCTTGTTGCCCGTCAGCTCCAGGGTCGCCGCGCCGGGGCCGACGAAGGTGATGCCCGCCTCCTCGCAGGCGCGGGCCAGTTCGGGGTTCTCGGACAGGAAGCCGTACCCCGGGTAGACGGCGTCGGCACCCGCCCGGCGGGCCGCGCCCACGATCTCCTCGACGGAGAGGTAGGCCCGCACCGGGTGGCCCGGCTCCCCGATCTCGTACGCCTCGTCGGCCTTCAGCCGGTGCAACGAGTTGCGGTCCTCGTGCGGGAACACGGCGACGGTGCGCGCCCCGAGTTCGTAGCCCGCCCGGAACGCGCGGATCGCGATCTCTCCACGGTTGGCGACCAGCACCTTGCGGAACATCCTGGAATCCCTTCGGCTGCCTGTCGGGCGACGAACACCACGGTGTCTGCCACACCTGCCGTTTCTCGCGGCAACCCTAGGGGTTCCCCCCGGCACGGTCGTGCGAAAACCATCACACCGCCGGGGTGGCCGACGCCACAGTCGGGCGCCGGCCGGTCAGCGTTCCGCGGAGGTCATCGCCGCGTCCCCGCGCCGGTCGGCCCGCGCCGGGGCGGGCACCGTCCGGGACTGCGCGGGTGCGGAGGCGGCCGGCGCGGCGGCAGCGGGTGCGAGGGCAGGTGCCGCCGGGGCGGTCGCGGGTGTGCGGCGGCGCGGCGGCAGCAGGGAGCGCAGCCGTGCCCGCAGCCACGCGCGGCGGCCGTGCAGCAGCCCGAGGGCGATCGCCGAGCCCACCGCGATCAGATGCTCGCGGCCCGCCAGGTTGGGGATGGCGACGGACTCGACGACCATCGAGCCGCCCGTCAGCGTGAACACCACCGGCGCCCGCTTGATCACCGCGAGATAGGTGAACAGGCCGACGACGGCGGCGGAGGGACCGGTGTCGAGCACATGGGCCGCCGCGGGCGGCAAGCCGAGGCCGCCCCAGCCGGGGCCCATCGCGATCATCACTCGGGCGGTGAGCGTGCCGGCCAGCGTGGTGATGTAGGAGATCGCCAGTGTCCGGGCCCGGCCCAGGGCCAGTTCGGCCCAGGCGAAGGCGAGGAACAGCTGGGTGATGCCGGCCCACACCGGCAGGTCGAGCGCCGGTACGTACAGCGACACGGGGGTGCGCAGCAACGACAGCCACAGCGGCAGGTCGGCCTTGACGCCGCCGAGCCGGGTCACCCAGAGCCGGCCGAGGGGGTGCTGGGCGATGGCCTGGAAGAAGATGACGCCGAACGCGGCGACGAAGGCCAGCAGCAGTCCGGACAGTCCGCGGCGCGCGAGGCGCCGTACCGGCTCGACGACGATCGCGTGCCACTCGCCGCGCAGCGTGCGCCCGGTGAACCGCGCGAGCCGGGCGAGCAGGGAGCGGCAGGTCTCGATGCGCCTTTCGGTCGTCTCAGTCGTCATGGGACACGGCAGCCCATCGCCTTCTGCTCCCCGGTCATACACATCGCCCCCTTCGCCACGCTTCCGGCATACGAGCCGTGGGCGGCGTTTTTCCGACATCCGCCGTTTTCAGGCGCCATCGTATAGATGTGCGGGTCTCACCCGGTCGGCCTACCCCCTCCGTGCGGGTCACGCCATGCATGCCCGGTCCCTCCCCCGGTGTGGGCCTCTGTGGTGGTGAGGCCCGGTCGGTGACAGTTCAGCGATCCGGAAGGCGGGCGTCAAGATCCATTGCGCATGCCCGGGGGTATGAAAAGACCCACAGGTCGCGGGCGCGGAAATCCGGCCCGGCGAGGCAACCCGAGGGGCCCGGTTTCCGTCCTTCTGATCAGGATCCCCTGCACCCGCCCCGACGCGCCGCGCCCACGCCGCGTGCCGCTCACACGGGTCCGGAACGCCCGGTTCATCCGGTGTTCGCGTCCAACGCGCGGTTCTGACCGCCCACTTCATGGATCGAATGCGGAACCTTTCATTTTCGATTACGAACTCTCGTACAGTGACCGCCAGTTCACCACCGTGCGTCACGTCTCACCACCCGATTGTTTCGGCCAGCCGCCACCTCCCCCCCCTGCCGCGAGGACCGGACCGATGACCGCGCCCACGCATGCCGGCGAACGACCCCCTCTCCGCACCTTCTTCTGCGTCCTCGCCGCGATCGGCGCCCTGTCGGCGCTCGCGGTCTGCGCGGCGGTGGCGGCGGCGCCGGACTCGGTGCGTACTCCGCTGGCCTCGGGCGCGGGCACGGCGGCGGCCGTGCTGAGCGCGGCGGTCGCCACGGCCGCGCACGGCCTGCGCACCACGCACGGTCTGCGGCACCGGCTGGAGGCCGTGACCCGGGATCTCGGACGGCTCCTGCACCAACAGGCCCGTACGAGCGAGGTGACCCGCCAGGAGCAGCAACGGCACATCGACGAACTCGCGCAGCAGCGCGCCGAGTTCACCGAGACGTTCGAGGCCGAGCGGACCCGGCTGGAGCGGGCGGGCGGGAGGCGCACCGGCTGCGGGGTGACAACGCGCGGCTGGCGGCCGAGTTGGAGCAGACGCGGCGCGAACGGGTCACGGTGCTCGCCGCCACCTCCAACGCGGCCGGCCGGCTGCAGGCCCTCGCCACGGCCACCCTCGCCGACCTGCGCGCGATGGAGGACCGGCACTCCGACGAGGACGTCCTCGCCGACCTGCTCCAGCCCGACCACCGCACCGCGCAGGCGAGCCGGCTCGCCGACTCCGTCGCCGTGCCGGCCGGGGCGCGCTCGGGCCGCCGCTGGGCGCGCCCGATCGGCATGGAGTCGACCCTGCGCGGCGCGATGGGCCGCATCGCCGGATACGACGGGTGCGGGTGCACTCGGCCAGTGAGGTGGCCGTGGCCCTGCGCGCCGCGGAGGGCGTGATGCACGCGCCGGCCGAGTTCCTGGACAACGCCGCGAAGTTCTCGCCGCCGACGGCAACGGTGCACGTCTACGTCGAGGAGGTGCCGGCCGGGGTCATCGTGTCCGTGGAGGACAGCGGCCTGGTGATGGGCGAGGTGCAGCCGCGCCGTGCCGAGCGGGCGGTCTCCGGCGACGTCTTTGGACTGGGCGGCCTGACCGGCACCCGGCTGGGGCTCGCCGTGGTCGGCCGCCTCGCCCGCAAGCACGGCCTGAAAGTGTCGTTCCGCCCGTCCGCGCGGGGCGACACGGGTGTGCTGATGCTCGTCCCCCAGGACATCCTCACCAACCCGGCCCCGCGACGGCACAGCCACCGAAGCCCCCGACGCCGCCCGCCGCGCTCGTGGAGCATGTGCGGCACCGGTACGCCGGACCGCCGGTCCGAGCCGGCCTGCCCCGGGGGGAGTTCGTGTGACCACCCCCGACGCCGTCCCGATCGGCGGACCCCGGTTCCCGGCCGAACCCGCCCGCCTGTACCGGGAGATGCGGCGCGAGCACGGCGCCGTCGTACCGGTCCTGCTCGACGGCGACGTCCCGGCCTGGCTGGTGCTGGGCAACCGCGAACTGCATCAAGCCACCGGCGACCCCGTCCTGTTCAGCCGCGACTCCGAGTTGTGGAACCAGGGGGAGCACATACCCGACGACTGGCCGCTGCTGCCGATGATCGGCCGCCGCCAGCCGTCGGTCCTCCACACGGTCGGCGAACGGCACTGGCAGCGCGCGACGATGGCCAGCAACGCCCCGGAGGCCGTGGCCCCCTTCGAACTGCGGCGGCACGCCGAGCGGTTCGCGGACGAGCTGATCGACGCGCTGTGCACGACCGACGAGGCCGACCTGGTCGCCCAGTACGCGATGCTGCTGCCCGTGCGCGTCCTCGCCCGGCTCCACGGCTTCTCCGACGAGGACGGCCCGGGTCTGGTCACCGCCCTGAACGACATGATCGACGGCCGTGAGCGGGCCCTCGCGGGGCAGGCCCATCTGGCCACGTCATGGGGCAGTTGATCGCCGACCGGATGTCGGAGCCGGCGCGTGACGTGGTCTCCCGGATGCCGGCCGACGACAGCGGTTCCACCGACGAGGAGATCACCCAGGACCTGATGGTGATGATGGCGGCCGACCACCAGCCGACCGCCGACTGGATCGGCAATTCGCCCGGCCCCGGCCTCGCACGTGCTCATCCGCTTCGCGACCGAGGACGTGCCGGTCGGCGACCGGGTGATCCCGGCCGGGGACGCGCTGGTCGTGTCGTACGGCGCGATCGGCCGTGACGAGCGGGCACACGGCCCGCGTGCCGGGGAGTTCGACATCACCCGGGGTACGAGGAACCGGCACATCTCCTTCGGCCACGGCCCGCACGTGTGCCCGGGCGCCGCCCTGTCCCGGCTGGAGGCGGGTGTGGCGCTGCCCGCGCTGTACGCTCGATTCCCCCGCCTGGACCTGGCGGTTGCCGCGGAGGACCTGCACAACGAGCCGGTGGTCACCCAGAACGACCTGTTCGAGCTGCCGGTGCGGCTGGATTCCTGACCCGGAGCGGAGCGTTGCTTGACTTGGAGAGCGCTCCAACTCGTAGCGTCGCAGACGCACGGCACGACGACCGCATGTACGGGAAAGGCTGGGACATCACATGCAGAAGCGCAGTCTGCGGGACCTCCAGGTATCGGCCATCGGCCTCGGATGCATGGGCATGTCCGCCTTCTACGGCTCCGCCGACCAGGACGAGGGCGTCCTGACCATCCGGCGCGCTCTGGAGCTCGGGATCGACTTCCTCGACACCGCGCAGCTCTACGGCCCGCTCACCAACGAGTCGCTGGTCGGCGAGGCGATCCGGGGACACCGGGACGAGTACGTGCTCGCGACGAAGTTCAACTACCGGATGGACAACGCGGTACCGGGCGACATGAGCACGATCGGCCCGCAGGACGGTTCCGCCGAGCACGTGCGCGCCTCGGTCCACGGCTCGCTGCAGCGGCTGGGCACGGACCGCATCGACCTGTACTACCAGCACCGCGTCGACCCGAACGTGCCGATCGAGGAGACGGTGGGCGCGCTGAAGGAGCTGGTCGAGGAGGGCAAGGTCCGGTACATCGGGCTGAGCGAGGCGAGCGCGGAGACCATCCGGCGCGCGAACGCCGTGCACCCGATCACCGCCGTGCAGAGCGAGTACTCGCTGTGGACGCGGGACGTGGAGGCCGAGGTGCTGCCGGCCTGCCGGGAGCTGGGCATCGGCTTCGTGCCGTACTCCCCGCTCGGCCGCGGCTTCCTCGCCGGCCGCTTCAGCTCGCCGGACGAGCTGGACGCGAACGACTTCCGGCGGGGCAACCCGCGTTTCGCGGAGGCCAACCTGGACGCGAACCAGCGCCTCGCGGCGAAGGTCAAGGAGATCGCGGCCGAGAAGGACGTCACCCCGGCCCAGCTGGCCATCGCCTGGGTGCTGGCCCAGGGCGAGGACGTGGTGCCGATCCCGGGCACGAAGCGGCGCACCTACCTGGAGCAGAACGCGGGCGCGGTCGGCATCGAGCTGACCAAGGAGGACCTGGCCCGCATCGACGCCGAGCTGCCGCAGGTGTCGGGTGAGCGGTACGACGAGGCGGGGATGCGGTCGGTCAACCGGTAGGCGCCGTCGGGGTAACTGCCGTCCACCGTCCAGGAGTTCACCCTGGCCGCCGGAGGTGACGGACTACCGTCGCGCGGTTCCGCGCCGCCCCTTCGGGGCGCGGGCCGCCCTCGCCAGGTCCAGGTCCGTCGCCTCCGGGGCCGGGAAATGGGAGACCAGGCCGCCCAGGGCCAGGACCACCGCGCCCACCAGCAGGACGAAGCGGGCGCCGATGTCGGCGCTCGGCCTGGTCCACGGCATCGGGCATGCGCTCACCGCGCACACCGGCACCCCGCACGGAGTCGCGCTCGCCGCCGTGCTGGAGGAAGGCATGGAGTTCAGCACGCCCCGGGCACGGGAGCCGTACGAGCGGGCGGCCCGGGCGCTGGGCGTGGCGGCGCCGGCCGACGGCGACTGGGCGCGGGCGGCCGTGGCCGCGGTGCGGGAGCTGTCCGGCGCCCTCGACGTCAAGCGCCCGCTGCGCGCGCTCGGCGCGGACCGCTCGCTGCTCCCGGCGATCGCGGCGGGCGCGATCGCGGCGGGCGCGGTCGCGGCGGGCGCGGTCGCGGACGCGGACGCGGACGCGGTGACGAGGAACGCGCCCCGGCTGCAGGCTGCCGGGGAGCGGGAGGTCCTGGAGATCCTCAGCCGGGTGTACTGACCCGTCGAGGAGGGGCCTGACGTGCGGCGGGTCCGGCCCGGGAGCACGCTGGAGGCATGAGACCCCGGATCGGGACGGGGGGTGCGCGGCATCCTTGGCTGTCCTCGCACGCACTGCTGCTGCTCCCGGTCCTGCTCATCGTGGTGATCACGGTGGCGGACGTGCAGACACCCACCAACGTGCACCTCGGCCCGGCACTGGTGATCGCCCCCGCACTCACGCCCTCCTTCGCCGGTCCCCGCACCACGGCGGCCGTCGGGGCGCTGGCCCTCGCGGCCCAGGTCCTCATCGGCATCGCCCATGGCGGCGTCACCACCACGAACCACGTCGTGCAGATCATCACGCTCGCGGTGCTGTCGGTGCTGGTGGTGGTCTACAGCGCCGTGCGGGAGCGCCGGCAGGCCCAACTGGCTCAGATCCGCTCGGTCGCCGAGGCCGCGCAGCACGTGCTGATGTGGCCGCTGCCGGAGCAGATCGGTCCGCTGCGGATCGCCTCGCTGTACCTGGCCGCGGAGGACGAGGCGCAGATCGGCGGCGACCTGTACGCGGTGACGCAGTACGAGGGCGGGGTGCGGGTGATGATCGGCGACGTGCGGGGCAAGGGGCTGGCCGCGATCGGCGAGGCCGCCCTGCTGCTCGGCTCGTTCCGGGAGAGCGCGCACCGGCACATCCCGCTCCCCGAGCTGGCCGTCCTGCTGGACCAGAGCATCACCCGCTATGCGGCGGATCTGGAACCGCTGGAGGAGGCGGGCGAGCGGTTCGCCACCGCGCTGCTGGTGGAGATACCGGACCAGGATCCCCTGACCCGGATGACCAGCTGCGGTCATCCCCCGCCGCTGCTGCTGAGCCCCGGCAGCGCGGTCACGGTCCCGAGCCTGCACCCGTCGCCGCCACTCGGGGTGCACAGCGACGCCGAGCACACGCTGGACGTGTTCTCCTTCGAACCGGGTGACACCCTGCTGCTCTACACCGACGGCGTGGTGGAGGCGAGGGACGCCCGCGGCCTGTTCTATCCGCTGACCGACCGGGCGGCGCGCTGGACCGAGGACCGCCCCGAGGCGCTGATGCACCATGTGCGGCGCGATCTGCTCACCCATGTGGGCGGCCGGCTGGACGACGACGCCGCGCTCATCGCCGTGCACCGCACCGTGGTCGAGCGGGGCCGGCATCACGGCCGGGCAGGCGACGACGGCCACCGGCACGGGTGACGGTGTGAAGGGCGCGCGCCCCGCCCCGAGTGGGGCGGAGCGGGATCGCACGCCCTGGCTTCAGCGGACCGGCCTGAGGTCCGTGATCTTCAGGGTCTTCAGGTCGGACCGGACGTCGATCCGGGAGACCTCCGGGTGCTTGCCGTCGCTCCAGGTGAGCGTGACACGGCTGGTGGCGTGGCCCGCGCCGGAGCCGGTGTACGCCACGGTCCACTTCACGGGCACGCTCTGCGCGAACAGGATCCCGTCGGCGTGCTCTTTCTTCTCGAAGGCGGCCACTGTCTTCTGGGCGGCGGCGGAGAGGTAGAAGCGGCGCAGGGCGTCGGCGGCCGGGCCGGCGGACTTGTCGTCGGTGGCCCGGACGGCGTCGATGTAGGCGCCGTAGAAGTCGGCGACGTGCTGGGTGACATTGCGCGGGTCGCCCTGGGCGGAGGACACGGCGGCGGCCCGGGTGGTGTGGCTCGCGCCGGTGCCGGCGAGGGCGGGTGTCACGGCGGCCAGGGTGAGTCCGCCGGTCAGGGCCACGGCGGTGAGCAGGATCTTGCGGCTGTGCGTGCGAGTGCCAACGGACATGTGTCTCATTCCCCCGGTTAAGGAGCGACCAGGCCGATCCCGGCCTTCGACGGACCTTAAGACCGCAATTCCCTCGCGGTGGTTCCGTCGTTCGAGATCTATTTCCCGGAGTGCGGACGGCTCTCGACGAGCCGGGCGAGGTTGTCGAGGGCCGTCCGGGTGCCCTGTTCGTTGTCCTCGCGGGGGATGCCGTCGGGAACGCCCTCGTGCAGGATCTCCACGTCCGTGCCGCCGTCGGCCGCGGTGAGCGTCGTCGTGATGGTCATGGTGGCGCGCACGGCGTCGTCGTCGGTCTCGAACGCGAGCACCTCCACGACCAGTTCGCCGGGCACGAGCCGGGCGAAGTGGCCGTGATAGGTGTCGGTGTGCCCGCCGGACTTGCCGGGGGCGGACGCTTCGTCGTAGGTGAGGGAGACCCGGAAGGTGCCGCCCTCGCCGGCGTCGAAACGGTGGACGTACGCGGTCATGCCGGCCGGGACCCGCCAGGCCGCGAGCGCGTCCGGGTCGGTCAGCGCCCCGTAGACGGCGTGCGGGGGCGCCTGCACCCGCCGGGAGATCCGTGTGGCGTACATGCGCTCACGCTACCGGCCCGACCCCTTCGCCGGTCGCGGTTTGCGGGCGACCGCGCCGACGACGACGCCCGAGGAGTGAATCAACCTCCCTGCAGCGGCGCTGCGTCGGCAGGGGCTGTCCCCGAATGTCCCCCTGGCGCACGGCAGTTCACACGCCCCGGTAGATTCACAGGCGCCACGAGGCACCCACCCCCCGATCCTCACGGAGAGCCGACGTGACAGACACCGGATTCAGCCCGGACCGGATCGACACCGGCAGGCCGCACCCCGCCCGGATGTACGACTGGTTCCTGGGCGGCAAGGACCACTACCCCGTCGACGCCGAGGCCGCGGGCGCGGTGCTGGGGATCTTCCCCGGCGCGAGGGACACGGCCTGGGCCAACCGCGAGTTCATGCACCGCGCCGCGCGGTACGTCGCCCGCCAGGGTGTCGACCAGTTCCTGGACGTGGGCACGGGGATCCCCACCGAGCCGAATCTCCACCAGGTCGTGCAGGCGGTCGAGCCGCGTGCGCGGGTGGTGTACGCGGACAACGACCCGATCGTGCTGCGGCACGCCGAGGCGCTGCTCCGGGGCACCCCCGAGGGCCGTACCGCCTATCTGCACGCCGACGTCCGCGAGCCGGAGCGGATCGTGGAGTACGCCCGCGAGCACCTCGACCTGAGCCGGCCCGTGGGCCTGTCGCTGATCGCGCTGCTGCCGTTCGTCCCCGACGAGCAGGATCCGTACGGTGTCGTGCGGACCCTGCTGGATCCGCTGCCGTCCGGCAGCCATCTGGCGCTGTCCCACGGCGGCGCCGAGTTCGACCCGGAGGTCTGGGCGCGGATCGAGGCCGTCTACCGCTCCGGCGGCGCGACGGTCCGGGCGCGTTCGCACGCCGAGGTGACACGGTTCTTCGAGGGTCTGGAGCTGTGCGAGCCCGGCGTCGTCGCGGCCACCGACTGGCATCCCGGGCCTCAGATGCGGGTGCGCGAGGTGCAGCCGGTGTACGTGGGGGTGGCGCGCAAGCCCTGACGGCCGCGCGGGCCCCGACGGCGGAGGCTCGGGGAGCGCGCGGCGGCCGTGCCGGATGCCCGGTGCGGACATATGCTGCGAAATGCCGCCCGAAGGGAGTGCCCATGGCCGACGCACCGCCCCCACCCGGGGAACTGACGCTCCGGCCTCTCGGCTTCGAGCATCTGGCGGCCGTCCTCGACCTCGGCCACCGTGTGTACGACACCGACGCCATGCCCTACACCGGCTGGTCGCTGTCCGCGGTCGCCGGGCATCTGGACGCCCCGGACCCGGCCTGTCTGGTGATGCTGGACGGGGACCGGGTGGCCGGGTTCGTGCTCGGGTCGCTGTCGTTCGAGCAGCGGGCCGACTGGGGCTACCTGGAGTGGATCGCGGTCGACCCGGCCTTCCAGGGGCGCGGGGTGGCCTCCCGGCTGGTGAAGGAGTGCTGCGCACGGCTGGCCGCGGCCGGAGCGGTGTGCGTGGTCACGGACGTGGAGCGGCGCAACACCGCTTCCGCCGCGCTGATGCGCCGCAACGGCTTCGCGGAGGAGGCCGCCGTCAGCCTCTTCGTACGGCCGCTCGCGGAGGACCCCGGCAGCGGCGCGCGCCGGGCCGGGGACGCCCGGGCGCCGCGCCGCCACCTCACCCGGGCGGCGGCCGACTGGATGCCCTGAGCGCGCGGTCGGCGGGGCACCGTGCTGACGACGTCCAGGTCCGGGCGCGGTTCGAGGGTGTCCAGGTTGGCGGTGGGCGGGATCAGCCGGTGGCGCAGGGCGAGCACGGCACAGGCGGCATCCCCGTCCGCGGCTCTCGCGTCATCGGTGCGTACGGCCCCTACCGGCGGGGAGGCTCGTCGGGCATCAGCCCCGCCGCGACGGTGGCCCCGAGCTCCCAGCACGCCTGGGTGTCGGCCTTGCCGGGCTCGCCGGTGACGGTCACCGGCTCGGCGGCGCGGCGCCAGCCGAGGCCGGTGGTGACGGCCTCGACGGCACGGACGGCGCCGGTGACGTCGTTGCCCCCGTGCACGTAGTAGCCGAAGGGGCGCCCCCGGGTCTGGTCCAGGCAGGGGTAGTAGATCTGGTCGAAGAAGTGTTTCAGCGCACCGGACATGTAGCCGAGGTTCGCGGGTGTGCCGAGCAGATACCCGTCGGCTTCCAGCACGTCGGAGGCGGTGGCGGCGAGGGCCGCGCGCCGCACGACGCGGACGCCCTCGATCTCCGGTGTCGTCGCGCCGGCGAGGACGGCCTCGAACAGCGTCTGGCAGTTGGGCGACGGCGTGTGATGGACGATCAGCAAGGTAGGCACACCCCGCACCCTAGTGAGCGGACGGCCGGGTGGGCCCGGGCGGACCCGCGCGGGATGTTCCGGTCGGCGTTGCCGGGGCCTCGGCCACAGGTGCGCCTCTGCTCAGGAGGGGAGACGACGATGCAGGTCGGAGTGGGGGCCGTGGACGGCAACGCCGACGCGGCGGCGGCGCTGGCGGCAGTGCTCGGCGGATGCGCGGGGTCGGCGGACGCTGCCGGGAAGAAGGCCGCGAGCGCGTCGGCGTCCGCGAGGGGCGCGGGGACGGCGACGCCGAGTGGCGGCACCGTCGGCGCGCCGGGTTCGGGCTGCCCGCTGCCGGTCCGTTTCGACATCGCCCGGGACTGGAAGGCCATGTCGATCGACGCCGAGGCGGATCTGTCGAGGGCGTCGAAGGGCTCCGACGGCGATCCGACCGGAGCGCTCGCCGACAGCTTCCTGCGCCGGGGGCCGGTCACCGCCGCCTGCGAGATCGATGCGAAACCGGCCGGCCACATCGGCTTCCTGCGCGTGTGGACCGGCAAGGACGGCAACGCCGACGCGGGCACGGTGCTCCGGCAGTTCGTCGCCGCGGAGGAGAACACCGGCAGGGCGACGTACCGCACGGTCCGCACCGGCGGCGGCCTGTCCGGCGTGGAGGTGGAGTACGTCTACACCGGCAAGCTCCTGGAAGAGTCCGAGAAGGAGACCGCGCTCGCGGTGAGCACACCCGACGGGCCGGTCGTCCTGCACCTCCCTGGCCCGGAGGAACATGACCGGGACGGTGCGGGGGCCCCGGCGAGGAGGGCCGGGGACGGTGCGGGCGACGCGCCGGCACTCGGTGCCGCACCCGCCGCCGTACTCGGGGCGGCCGTCGGCACGGCTGCCGTACCGGAGCCGCCGCGGCCGGGTTCGCAGGCGCGGCCGGAGTTGATGCAGTCGACCATCTCCCGCATCAGGCTCGCGTCGAAGAGGTCGACGAAGTCGCTGTGGTCGGTGACGGGCTTGTGCAACTGGTCGGGGAAGGAGTCGATCGCGAACAGCGGGACCGTACGGCCGCCGTCCCGCAGGCTCGGCGCGCGGACGTCGTAGACGATGCGCTGCACCAGCTGGGGGATCGCACGGAAGCCGGCCGGGCACGAGCCGTCGGGGCCGGTGAAGGCCATGTGCGTACGGTGGTCGGCGCTGTCCGTGTTGCGGCCGTCCCAGCAGCTCTGGAACCGGAAGGTGCGCACGACGTCGCTGCCCGCCGGGCACAGCGGGTACTTGTCCGTCAGCTGCCGGTCCTCGTAACCGGTGCAGCTCCACGAGGCGTTGGCGTTGCCGGGGCCGTTGACGACGGCCTTGGCGTCCCCGGTGATGATGCGCAGCAGCCGGGGCATGGCGGTGACCTTGCCGCGCGGGTTGCCCACGAACGTCAGCGTGACCTGATTCGGCGTGACGATCTGCCCGGCGTTGCCCTCCGTGCCGCCGCCCGGGGATTCCGCGTCGCGCTCGCGCGTGCCGTTCTGGAGGCGCAACACCGGCCAGTAGTATGAGGACTTGTCGCCCCGGTCCGCACAGCTCGTGCTCGCCTTCGCGAGGTCGTCGTCGCTCGCGAACGCGTTGTTGCCCTGGTTGCCGACGTAGTCGTGGACGTGGTGGGCGCCGTCGGCGACGCCGGGCGCGACGATGACGTTGTCGGAGTTGAACAGACCGCCCGCGTTGACGCCGCAGTCGGAGGTGAAGCTGCCGCGCGAGGCGCCGGACAGCTCGGGCGGGCTCGGGAGGCCGGGTTCCACGGAGGTGATGTCCGTGTAGTCGGAGACGACGGGGCCGTTTCCGCTCTGGCCGGCGCCGTTCTCGCCGTGGGCCGGGCCGATTGCGCTCCGCCCCTGGCCGGGGGCGCCTTGTCGAACCGTGGCGCCCGCACCGGCGGTTGCCCGGCCCGCCCCCCGCCCCTCGGCCGTCGAGACGTAGACGCCGGCCACGACCAGCGCGGCGCCGCCCAGCAGCACGGCCGCGGCGAGGGTCGTACGGCGGGCACCCGACGGATGTCCACGGTTGCTGCTCCGGCTACGGCTGGTGCGCGCCAAGGTCGTCCTCTGTGGTTCGCCGGTCTGGGTTCACCGGCCCGGGATGGAGATCCCCCGTTTCCTACGGAGGACGGCTGCGTGATGTTCAACAGGATCGCGAATTCACCAGGCTCTCACAGGAAATCGCGACTCTCGGCTCTTCCCTCTCGAACGTCACTGCGAACATCACAATTACGTATCGGACATTCCACACTCCAACCTTCACACGAGGTACACACCTTGGTTAGGTTGACGCCTGGCCGCCCGGCTCAGCCGGACGAAACGGCCCAACTGCCCTGCGGGGCAAGGAAGGAGCACGTCTTCCATGGCGCCGGAAAGCCGCGACGAGGTTCGCCAGCGGATCGATTCCCTCTACGACCGCGCGGAGTACGAGACCGGGAACTTCAACGCGACGCGGGCCATGGCCGCGGTGACGCGCTCGCGGGGCGTGCCGCTGGCCAAGCGGTCGGGGCGGCGGCCGGAACCCGCGCTGGACGAGATGGCCCGGCAGTGGTTCGACACGGCTCGCGCCAAGCTCGGCCCGACCGTCCCCGCGGCTCTGCCCGCGGACCGGCTCCCCGACCGCTCGCCGGCTCCCGCGCGCTCCCGGGAGCTGCCCGGCGGTGACACACCGGTCGTCCGCCGCCCTCTGGAACTAGAGCAGTCCCCCGTCCGCCGCGCGGTGGCCGAGCTGACCGCAGGCGGCTCCACCCAGGACGCACCGAGCGACGGCGGGCGTGCCGCCCTTCCGGTCTCCCGGCCGACCGAACTGCCGGGTGGGCCGGCACAGTTCGGGACGCCGGGCGCGCCGGGGCCGGGCGGACAAGGGTCGGTGGGATCGATGACCCCCGGTCCGCTGGAGGCGACGGCCGTCATGGCGCCGCTCGCGCCGGGACCCGCCACGTCCATGGCTCCGGGCACGCAGGGTGCGGCCACCCTGGCGGCGCCTGGCACGGCGGATGCCACGACGCTGATGACGCCCGGCACACAGGGGGGAGCCGCCTGGACGGCCGGTGACGTTCAACCGGGTACGGGGGCGGCCCTGATGGCACCCACAGCAGTACAAGGGGCGTCGACACTGATGGCCCCCAGTGCGCAGGATGCCGCAGCCCTGATGGCGTCCGGTGCGCCGGAGGCGACGGCGCTCACGGCCCATGGCGCGCAGGGCACGCCGTTCGGACGCGGCCCTGCCGAGACGGTCGCCCCGCCGGTCACCGAACCGCCTGCCGCCCCGGCCACGCCCGTACGGGAACCCAGGATCCTTCCCGGTGCCGCCGTGCCCGGCCGTCCCTCCCTCGCCGCCTCGAAGGCGAGCAACCAGCGCAAGCTGGCGGCGGCGAGCGACGTCCTCTCCCGGTACGCCGCCCGATTCCCGGTACCCGCAACGGCCGTACCGGCCGCGCCCGTGACGACGCATCCCCCCACGGTCGCGCCCGCCCGGCCCGACGCGGCGCAGGCCGGCGCGGCCCTGACCGGCTGGGCAACCGGTCAGTGGCAACAAGCCCAGTGGGGCCCGACGCCGGGTGGACCCGCAGCGGCGGCGCAGGAACCGGGCGGGACCGCAGGGCCGGACGCCGCCGCCTCAGCCACCACCACGGGCTCCTTCCCGCCCCCGGCGTTCACCGCACCCGACACCGGCGCGATCCCGTACCCGGCGGCGCCCGCCACGCCCGCCGGCACCCCCTCCCCCACCCCCGAGTCGTCACGGGCCGCCCGTGCCGCCACGGCCATCGCGTTCGCTCGGGGGCAGATCGGGAAACCGTGCGTGTGGGGGGCGATGGGGCCGGGTTCGTACGACTGCTCCAGCCTCACGCAGGCCGCCTGGCGGTCCGCCGGGGTCACGCTGCCGCGTGCCGCGCACGAGCAGGCACGCGCCGGCGCCCCGGTGACGCTCGCCGGGGCCGAACCCGGTGATCTGGTCCTCTTCTTCGACGACGACCGGCACGTGGGCCTGCATGTCGGCGGCGGCATGATGGTCCACGCGCCGGGGCCGGGGTCGACGATCCGCGAGGAGTCGATCTACGGTGCCGGGGAGGCGGCGATCCACCGGATCGTGCGACCCGCCTGACCCCCGGCGCGACCTGCCCCGGGGGCTCAGCCGTGGCGCCGGCGCCGGTGTGCGCGCCGGCTCTCGTAGTGGTCCAGCAGGGTCTCCTCCAACGGCCGGTAGGTCAGGCCGAGTTCACGGATGCCACGGCTGTTGTCGACGCGGAAGCGGATGCCGAGGTGCTTGCTGATGTAGTCCTGGGTGAGGCCGAAGGCGGGGCCCAGGATCCGAACCGGCCAGTGCGGGAGCCTGGTGCGCGGCAGCCGCAGGTCGCGCGGGTGGTGGGCGCGGAGGATGCGGGACATCTCGTGGAACGACGCCATGGTCTCCGCGGCCACGATGTACCGGCCCCGGGCCGCCGGGTTCTCCGCCGCCGCGAGGTGCGCGTCGGCGACGTCCCGGACGTCGGCGGTGGTGAAGCTGAAGTCCGGTGCGCCGTAGCAGAAGCAGCCCCGCAACAGCTCGTCCAGCAGGAAGAGACTGCCGGAGTCGGAGGCGGGGGTGAACGAAGGGCCCAGGACCAGCCCGGGGTTGACCGACACCATGCGCCAGCGGTCCTGCGCGGCCGCCGCCTCCCAGGCGGCGCTCTCCGCAAGGGTCTTGGCGTAGTGGTAGGGGTTGTTCGAGGCCGTGCTGGTCGTGTTGACGTAGCGCTCCGACAGCACCTGGCCGTCCATCCCGAGCACGTCGGCGTAGTCACCGAAGATCGCGCCGACGGTCGAGGTGAACACCAGGGTGCCGACGTCGGGGGTGCGCTCGACGGCCCCGAGGACGTTTCGGGTGCCGAGCAACGCCGGGTCCACGACGTCCCGCCGGCCGTCCCGGATGCGTTCCGGCATGAGGAACTGCGAGGCCACGTGGAAGACGGTCGAGCAGCCGCCGAACGCCTCGTCGAACGAGCCCTCCCTCAGCAGGTCGGCTTCGTGCAGGACGAGTCGACCGGGGAACGCCTCCTGCAGCTCCCACAGCGGTCGGACCTTGCGGGCGTCGGCGGCGTCGCGCACGGTCGCGTGCACCACGCAGCCCCGTTCCAGCAGACGCCGCACCACGTGGCTGCCGACGAAGCCGCTGCCACCCGTCACCGCCACCGTCGTCCCCGCGAGTCCGCCCACGCTTCCCCACCCTCCACGGCCGGCCTTCACAGTCCCGGCCAGGATCCCTGCGGTCGCCCCCGCGAGGAACCCCTTGCATAAGGAACACCTGAACAACCCATAAGATCACCTTATGAGGTCATAGACGGGACCCCCGTACTAACTTAGGGATGCCTTAGTTTAGGCTTCCTCCCATTCGAGCCGACTGTCCACGTTCGAAGGGAACCTGATCATGCCGCGCCCCCTGCGGGTAGCCATCGTCGGAGCCGGTCCCGCCGGGATCTACGCCGCCGACGCCCTGCTCAAGTCCGAGGTGGCCGCCGACCCCGGCGTGTCCATCGACCTCTTCGAGCGGATGCCCGCACCGTTCGGTCTGATCCGGTACGGCGTCGCCCCCGACCACCCGCGCATCAAGGGCATCGTCACCGCCCTGCACCAGGTGCTCGACAAGCCGCAGATCCGGCTGTTCGGCAACGTCGACTACCCGACCGACATCAGCCTGGACGACCTGCGCGACTTCTACGACGCGGTGATCTTCTCCACGGGCGCGACGGCCGACCGCGAGCTGCCGATCCCCGGTATCGAGCTGGACGGCTCCTACGGCGCCGCCGACTTCGTCTCCTGGTACGACGGCCACCCGGACGTGCCGCGCACCTGGCCGCTTCAGGCCGAGAAGGTCGCCGTGCTCGGCGTCGGCAACGTCGCCCTCGACGTGGCCCGCGTGCTCGCCAAGACCGCGGACGAGCTGCTGCCGACCGAGATACCGCCGAACGTCCACGACGGTCTGAAGGCCAACAAGGCCGTGGAGATCCACGTCTTCGGCCGCCGGGGCCCGGCCCAGGCCAAGTTCAGCCCGATGGAGCTGCGCGAGCTGGACCACTCCCCCAACATCGAGGTCGTCGTCGACCCCGAGGACATCGACTACGACGCGGGCTCGATCGAGACGCGGCGCGGCAACAAGCAGGCCGACATGGTCGCCAAGACGCTGGAGAACTGGGCGATCCGCGACGTCGGCGAGCGGCCGCACAAGCTGTTCCTGCACTTCTTCGAGTCCCCCACGGAGATCCTCGGCGAGGACGGCAAGGTCGTCGGCCTGCGCACCGAGCGCACCGCCCTCGACGGCACCGGCAACGTCAAGGGCACCGGCGAGTTCAAGGACTGGAACGTCACCGCGGTCTACCGCGCCGTCGGATACCTCTCCGACAAGCTCCCGAAGCTGCCCTGGGACATAGCCTCGGGCACCGTCCCGGACGAGGGCGGCCGGGTCGTCGAGGAGGGCGGCGGCCACCTGCAGTCCACCTACGTCACCGGCTGGATCCGGCGCGGACCCGTGGGCCTGATCGGCCACACCAAGGGCGACGCCAACGAGACCGTGGCCAACCTGCTGGACGACCACGCGAACGGCCGCCTGCACACCCCGGCCTCGCCCGAGCCGGAGGCCGTCGACGCCTTCCTCGCCGAGCGCGAGGTCCGCTTCACCACCTGGGAGGGCTGGTACAAGCTGGACGCCGCCGAGCGCGCGCTGGGCGAGCCGCAGGGCCGCGAGCGCGTGAAGATCGTCGAGCGTGCGGACATGCTGCGGGAGAGCGGGGCGTAAGGCCCTGGTCAGCGGGGTGTGAGGCCTGGTCCGGAGAGGTCCCGGATTCCTGTACGGCCCGGAGGGAGCCGGCGTCGTCGCGCCGGCCCCCTCACCCCGCTCCGGGCCCGGCCCGAACGGGGTCCACCCCTATGCGGATGGGCGGGCGGACCCCGTTCGCCGACCATTGTCGGGGACCGGAACAGGCCCCGGCCATGTGCGCACGGCGCCCACCCGTCGCGTTCCGCGCGCACCCCGTGCGTACGGCGCACACGTCGTGCACCAGGGCGCTCGCCCGGCGGCACGCGCCGCCGCCCGGCCCCGGACGCGACGCTTCCCGGCCGAGCGGTGATACTGGGAAGCTCACCCGCCCCCATCAGCAGATTGGCCCATGTCGAACTCCGCCACCGACCGCGCCGCCGCCCCGCAGACCCTCTGGGCGGTCCGCGGCCGCCATACCGGTACCGCCCCCGACGAGGTCGTGCGCCGCACCCTGCGCCGGCACAAGGACAGCGGGGACATCGACGACTTCGCCGAACCGGCCGTACCCGAGGGCACGGCCGGACGGGTCTTCGAGGCGCGCTGGCGGGCCGCCGGCACCGTCACCGTGCGGGCCCGTCTCACCCTCGTACCGAACGAGGGCCGGCCGCAGGGCCACGAGTGGCGGCTCGTCGCCGAGGCGGAGCGCCCCTGGGACGAGACCTGGCCCTCGCCCGCGACCCTGTTCTGGCCCGAGAGCGGGACCGGCGCAGGCGACGAGGGTTCCTGGGACCACCACGCCACGGTCACGGGCGTACGCCTGCGGCAGGTCAACACGCTGCCCGAGGACGACAAGGAGATGCGCCGCCGACTGCGGGACGTCGCCCGCGAGGGGTGGTGCGTCAACGTCGTCGTGCACGAGGCCATGACCCCGGACGCGCAGGGCCGGCTGCCGCTGGCCCGGCTGCTGCCGCCCGGTCTGCGGCACCGCGTGGTGGAACACCGCACGGCCCCGCACCAGTTCCGCGCGGTCAACTACGCGCTGAAGGACCTCGGTGTCGAGGTCCCGCGCGGCGGTGCCGTCGTACTGCCGCCCGACCCGGCGCCCAAGGGCTACGACGGCGCGGTGCACCGCGTGCGCAGCGTCTTCCTGGACGGCACCGAGCCGCGGGAACTCTTCGCGGCCCTGCGGCACTTCGCCGCCCTGCCCCGGCCCCTGCCCCGGGAGACCGAGGAGGCACTGGACGATCTGCGCGAACACTGGACCCTGTTGACCCTCCCCGAGGAACTGGAGCGCGAGCGGCGGCTGGCCGCCCGGTACGCCGAGGCCCTGGAGGCGATGACGAAGTCGCGGGACCTGTACAAGGCCGCGGCCGAGCAGGCTCTGGAAGCCCTGGCCGCGTACCGCGACGTCCCCGCCCCCGCGTCCGCGCAGGAACGGCCCGCGGCCCGCACGCCGGGGGCGTTCCAGCAGCTGACCCGCACGTTCGAGCGGCTGCGGTTCACCGCCAAGGGGCAGCGGGAGCAGACGCACGCCCCGGACGACGCGGCGGGGGGCACCCCGGCGCCGGGCGCACCGGACGCGCCCGCCGGTCACACGCCCGAGAACAGCGGCACGGACCGGAATCCGTGACCCGCGAGCAGCACGCGGAACGGGGCCGGAAGGAGACGGCATGGACACCACCACGATCGACCGGGCCCGGCGCTCCGACGCCGCCGCCCGGCTCGCGGACGGCGTACGGCGCGGCTGGGCCGGGGTCCACCCCGAGGACGTCGCGATGTGCCTGGAGGCGGACGCCGTCCCGTTCGCCATGACGGCCGCCCGCACGGACGGCCGCCTGGAGTTGCGACCGGTGTACGCCGACGGGGCGGAGCCGGCCCCTGGGGCACACTGAGTCAGCTCGCGGCGCCGCGCCCGCCGACCAGGACGGCCAGCAGCACCACCAGGGCCGCCAGCGCGGTCGCGAGCGCCGCCGTACCCGCGAGCCACCGCGGGGCCAGGGTCAGGTCCCACAGCCGCAACGCGTCCGGCAGGCCGAGCCGCCCGCGCAGCAGTTGGCCCGCGGCGAGTGCCGCGCCGACGCCGAGCGCGACGGTCGCCGTGCCGAGCCGGAGCAGCGTCGTGCGCAGCGGCAGGGCGAGCACCAGCGCCAGCAGCAGGCACAGCACAGCGGCGACGGCACCGGCGACGAGCACTCCCTGGCGCGGTCCGCCCCAGGAGCGCGGGGCGTGGGCCACCCCGCACAGGAGCACGAGCAGCGCGGCGCCCCGGGCGGGCCATACGGCCGCGCGTGAACTCCGGCGGCCCCGCGCCCCGCAGGTCACAGCGCCGTCCTCGGCCCGCAGCCGCTCCGGCCCGTCCGTCAGCGGCCGGGCCTTCGCCCGTGCGTCCGTCGTCGCCGCGTCCGCCGTACTCGGAACCGGATCCGTCCTCTCCTCCGCCGCCTCCGCCGCCTCCGCCGCCTCCGCCGCCTCTGGCGCCTCCGCCGCCTCTGGCGCCTCTGGCGCCGTCGGCCGGTCCGCGACCCGCTCCGGCGCCGTCGACCGCCACGTCGCCCACTCGGCCGCGATCGCGGCGGCCGCCCTCCGGTCCCGCACGCACCTGCGCCTCGCCGCCCGTGGCTTCTCCCGCGCGGGCCCACCGTTCGCGGTCCGGCCGACGGGCGGGATCGGCATGGTGCCGGTGCCGCGGACCGCCGCGGCGGGCACGAGGTGGACCGGGCCGGACTCGAAGGCGGTGCGGTCCGTGGCCAACCGGCCGATCAGCTCGGCGAGTTCCTCCAGGGGCAGGTTGACGGCCGCCGCCCGCAGGACGGTCTCCCGGCAGTGGGGCTCCACCGGCGCGTGGTGCAGCAGCCGTATCAGCCGGGTGACCTCCGCCACGGGACGGCCCCGGGCGGCGGCACGGATCGCCTCGTCGGCGCCGTCGGTCCCCCGGGGCGGCCGGGTGAGCAGGGCGACCAGGCGGGCGAGATCCTCCACGGAACGGCCGAGGCCGATCGCACGCAGCGCGTCCGCCGTGGCCCGGGAGTGCTCGGGCGAGCTCTCCAGCAGCGTGATGAGCCGGACGACGTCCTCGATCGGCCGGTCGGCCACCGCCGAGTGGACCAGGCCGTGCAGGGGATCGTGGGCCGGCACTCCGTCGCCGTCACAGCCACGCCCGTCGGCCGCCTCGCCCTCGACGGAAGCCTCGACCCCGGCGGACCCCCCGGAAATCTCACGCGGGCCCTCGTACGGGAGCTCCTGCGGTATCTCCTCCGGGCATGGCTCGAAGTCCTCGGGCACCGGTCGTGGTGACAGCGCCGGCGGTGATGCCAGAAGGTGCGGGAGCGGGGCGTGGACGCCGAGGGTGGCCGGTGCGGGGGCCATGAGGGCGTCGTCGGGGCGGGGGGACGAAGAGCAGGTGGTCATCTCGGCTCCAGTCGACGGGGTGCGGCCACCTCTGCGCCCCCCTCGTACGGCAGCAGCAGTACGCCTCCATTACGCCTCCATTAGGAAGAGCCGTCCGCCGAACGTGCCACCCGGGCCTCCCCGTGAATAGGCCAGGTGAGTGGTGCGCATCTGAGGTGCGTTCCGTACTCCTCCTGGCGCATTCTTGCTGTGTCAGCCACCCGGAGGGCGCACGGGACGAGGTAGGGCCGATGGCTGGGAGCGGCGGCGAGCAGGTGGTCGGTACGCGGGCCAGGCTGGCCGCGCTGCTGACCGACGCCTCGACCGGCGCGCTGGGTGTGGCGGGCGGCGGGGTGGCGGCGGTGTATCTGCGCTCCGGCACGCCGGGCCTGTTGCGGCTCGCGGTGCTCTGCGGACTGCCCGGCCCGCTGTTCCGCCCCTGGTGGCGGCTGCAGGTCGGCCGTCCCTTCCCCGCGGCCGACGCCTACCGCCTCGGGGTCCGGGTGGTGCTGGCCAACGCCGCCGAGACGGTGCGCCGGTATCCGCAGTTCGCGGCGGGACTGCCCTTCCCGCTCGGGTCGGTGCACGTCCCGGTGCCGGGGGGCAGCGAGCCGCTCGGCGTGCTCTCGGTGCTGCGCCCGGCGGAGAGCGACACCCCGGCCCAGGAGCTCGACCAGGAGTTGCTCGCCCGGCTCGCCGAGGGGCTCGGCGCCGAACTGCTGGCGCTCGCCGCCGGGGACGCGAGCGCGATCGTGTGGGACGCCGAGCCGCTCGGTGTGCGGCCGCCCTCCAGCCGGCCCGCGCGGGCCGGTCTCGGGCGGTTCAGCTGGGATCCGCGGACCCGCGCGGTGCGCGCGGACGACTGCCTGTACGGCCTGCTCGGGCTGCGGCCCGGCGAGTTCGCCGGGACGGACACGGCGCTCGCGGACGCCGTGGCCCCGGTCGACGCGGACCGGATCCTGGCCGCCCTGCGCGATACCGCCGCCGGGAAACCGCCCGGCGCGCCGCTGACCCTGCGGGCCCCGGGCGGCACGCCGCGGCTGCTGGACCTGTGGCCGACCACGGAGGAGGTCGGCGGGCGGGTCGGCGGCGTGGTGTTCGACCCCGGACCGGGCGCCGCCGCGGACGGCGCGGCGGATCTGCTGCCGCAGGGGGTGCTCTGCCTGGACCGGCTGGGGCTGGTCGTGTACGTCAACGAGGCCGCGGCCCGGCTCACCGGGCGGGAGCGGGAGCTGCTGCTCGGACGGCCGCTGTGGGAGGCGCTGCCGTGGCTGACCGGGCCGCCGTACGACGACCATCTGCGCGGTGCGCTGCTGGCCGCGGACCCGGTGCACTTCCACGCACAGCGCCCGGCCGGTGCGGGCGGCCAGGCCGGCGGGGGCGACTGGCTCGCCGTGTCCGCGCATCCCGGGGCGGACCTGCTGACCTGCACGCTCGTGCCGGCCAGCCGGATGGACACGCCCGTCGGGCCGGTCTCCGAGGCGCGTGCGCCGGAGAATCGGCAGAGTCCGCAGAGTCCGGCGGACCACTCGATGACGCCGCTGTACCGGCCGATCGCGCTGGCCATCGCACTGACGGACGCGGTGACCGCCCGGCAGGTGTCGGCGGTGGTCGTGCAGGAGCTGCTGCCGGCGTTCGGCGGCCGCCGCCTCGCCATCTACGTGCTCCAGGAACGGCATCTGTACCTCGCCTGGGAGAGCGGCTTCCCGCAGGGTTTCCTCGCCCCGTTCGAGGGCACCGGCCTCGACGCGCACCTGCCCGGTGTGGAGTGCCTGACCACGGGACGGCCGCTGTTCTTCGAGTCGATGCAGCAGATGGCGGCCGCCTATCCGGGGATGCCGCTGGACGCCGACGAGGGCGCCCGCGCGTTCCTGCCGATGATCGCTTCCGGCCGGCCGGTCGGCTCGTGCATCCTCGGCTTCGACGGCAGACGCTCCTTCACCACCGAGGAACGTACGGTCCTCACCGCGCTCGCCGGGCTGATCGCGCACGCGATGGAGCGAGCGCAGCGCTACGACAGCGAGGCCGCTCTCGCCCGCGGCCTCCAGCAGGCCCTGCTGCCGCACCGGCTGTCGGCGCACCCCCGGGTGGAGACGGCGGGCCGCTATCTGCCCGGCACGCAGGGCATGGACGTCGGCGGCGACTGGTACGACGTGGTGGAGGCCGGTGACGGGATCGCGCTGGTGATCGGCGACGTGCAGGGGCACGGGGTGCAGGCGGCGGCGACGATGGGCCAGCTGCGCAGCGCCGTGCGGGCGTTCGCGCTCGGCGACCGGCCGCCGGACGAGGTGATGTGCGGCACCAACCGGCTGCTGATCGACCTCGACCCCGGCCAGTTCGCCAGCTGCTGCTATCTGCGGCTGGACCCGGCCACCGGCCGGGCCGTGGTCGCCCGGGCCGGGCATCCGCCGCCCCTGCTGCGCTGCCCCGACGGCAGCACCCGTGTGCTGGACCTGCCCGGCGGGGTCGTCCTCGGCGTGGATCCGCACGCCCGCTACCCGGTGGCCGGGCTGCTGCTGGAGCCGGACGCGATCCTCGCCCTCTACACGGACGGGCTGGTGGAGCGGCCCGGTGCCGACATCGACGACGGAATCACCGCGCTGCGGCTGGCGCTCGGCAGGGCCGGGGCCACCGCCGGGACGCGCGGCGGGCGGTCGTTGGCCGGGGTCGCCGACCGGCTGACCGCCTCCGCCCGGCTGGCCGCCGACCGCCCCGACGACGTGGCGCTGCTGCTCGCCGCCCGGCGGTCGGCCCGGCCGTCGGGCCCGTGACCGCACGCCGCGCGCCGCGCGCCGCGACCGTACGACCATCGACGATGGTCACGGTCTCGCTTGAGCGGGCCGGGCAGTGTAGACATGGGCACATGGTGCGACTGTCCGGCCGAAACTCGACGCGGCCGCCCCGCGCGTCCGGACGCCCGGACGCACCGCAGGGCCCCGCGCCGGACGCCCCGGGCGGCGACGGCGCCGGGACGGGCAAGCTGCGCGCGGCGGTGACCGGTCGCAGCGTCGCCGGGCAGGTCTTCCTCCTCCAGGTCGTGATCGTGCTGCTGCTGGTCGTCGCGGCCGTGGTGGCGCAGGTGCTCCAGGTACGCCGCGACAGCGACACGGAGGCCGGCAACCGCTCGCTCGCGGTCGCGGAGACGTTCGCCAACGCACCGGGCACGGCGGCCGCGCTGCGCACCCCGGATCCGACGAAGCTCCTCCAGCCGAAGGCCGAGGCCGTACGCAAGGCGACCGGCGTCGACTTCGTCGTCGTGATGAACACCGACGGCATCCGCTACACGCACCCCAAGCCGGACCGCATCGGCAAGAAGTTCGTCGGCACCATCGCCCCGGCGGTGGCCGGGGGCATCGTCACCGAGCACGTCAACGGCACGATAGGGCCACTGGTGCAGGTCGTCGTGCCGGTGAAGGACTCCGCCGGCACGGTGGTGGGCCTGGTCTCGGCTGGCATCACCACGGCGCACGTCGGCGGGACCGCCGACCAGCAACTGCCCCTGCTGCTCTGGGCGGCAGCGGCGGCGCTCGCGCTCGCGACCGGCGGCACGGCCCTGGTCAGCAGACGGCTGCTGCGCCAGACGCACGGCCTCGGCCCGCACGAGATGACCCGGATGTACGAGCACCACGACGCGGTGCTGCACGCGGTCCGCGAGGGCGTGCTCATCGTCGGCGACGACGCCCGGCTGCTGCTCGCCAACGACGAGGCGCACCGGCTGCTGGGCCTGCCGGAGGACGCCGAGCGGCGCAGCGTGCTGGAGCTGGGCCTGGACGACGAGACGGCGGCCCTGCTGGCCTCGGGCCGGGTGGCGACGGACGAGGTGCACCTGGTCAAGGACCGGCTGCTGGCGATCAACCAGCGCCCCACCGATCTGCGCGGCGGCCCGGCGGGCAGCGTGACCACGCTGCGCGACTCGACGGAGCTGCGGGCCCTGTCGGGCCGGGCGGAGGTGGCACGCGAGCGGCTGAACATGCTGTACGACGCCGGTGTGGGCATCGGCACCAGCCTGGACGTGACCCGCACCGCGGCGGAGCTGGCCGAGCTAGCGGTGCCCCGGTTCGCGGACTTCGCGACGGTGGACCTGTTCGACGCGGTGCTGCACGGGGAGGAGCCGCGGCCCGGCACCGCGCTGCGCCGCGCGGCCGGCGCCGGGGTGCGCGACGGCTCCCCGCTGTACCCGGTGGGCGAGCACATCAGGTTCGTCGCCACCTCGCCGCAGGCGCGCAGTCTGACCACCGGGCAGTCGGTCGTGGTGCCCCGGCTGCGCGAGGCTCCGGGCTGGCGGGCCCAGCATCCGGAGCGCACCGACCAGGTGCTGGAGTTCGGCATCCATTCGATGATCACCGTGCCGCTCAGGGCGGGCAGTCTGGTGCTGGGGGTGGCGAACTTCTGGCGCTCGGAGAAGCCGGAGCCGTTCGACTCGGAGGAGCTGGCGCTCGCCGAGGAGCTGGTCGCGCGGGCGGCGGTGTCGATCGACAACGCCCGCCGGTACACCCGCGAGCACAGCATGGCGGTGACGCTGCAGCGCAGTCTGCTGCCGCGCACGCTGCCCGAGCAGGGCGCGCTGGACATCGCGTACCGCTATCTGCCGGCGCAGTCCGGGGTGGGCGGCGACTGGTTCGACGTGCTGCCGCTGTCCGGTGCCCGGGTGGCGCTGGTGGTGGGCGACGTGGTGGGACACGGGCTGCACGCGGCGGCCACCATGGGCCGTCTGCGCACGGCGGTGCACAACTTCTCGTCGCTGGATCTGCCGCCGGACGAACTCCTCGGTCTGCTGGACGAGCTGGTGGGCCGGATCGACCAGGACGAGACCTCCGCCGACGGCTCGGCGGCGATCACGGGCGCGACCTGTCTGTACGCCGTCTACGACCCGGTCTCCCGGCACTGCACCCTGGCCCGGGCCGGTCATCCGCCGCCCGCGGTGGTGCACCCGGACGGCAGGGTGGAGTTCCCGGAGGTGCCGGCGGGTCCGCCGCTGGGCCTGGGCGGGCTGCCGTTCGAGACGGCCGAGCTGGAGCTGGCCGAGGACAGCCGGCTGGTGCTCTACACGGACGGGCTGGTGGAGGACCGGGACCGGGACATCGACGAGGGTCTGGAGCTGCTGCGCGACGCCCTGGGCCGGACGCCGGACGCCTCCCCGGAGGAGACCTGCCGGACGGTCCTGGACCGGCTGCCGGCCCGGCCGAGCGACGACGTCGCACTGATCGTCGCCCGCACCCGGGTGCTGGGCGCCGACCGGGTCGCCGAGTGGCAGGTGCCCGCGGACCCCGCGGCGGTGTCCGAGGTGCGGGCCTCGGTGACGCGGACGCTGACCGAGTGGGGCCTGGAGGAGCTGGACTTCACGACGGAGCTGATCCTGAGCGAGCTGGTCACCAACGCCATCCGGTACGGCCGCGCCCCGATCGGGGTACGGCTGCTGCGCGAGCGCACGCTGATCTGCGAGGTCTCCGACGCCAGCACGACCTCGCCGCATCTGCGGTACGCGGCCAGCACGGACGAGGGCGGCCGGGGGCTGTTCCTGGTCGCGCAGATCGCCGAGCGCTGGGGCACCCGGTACATCCCCAACGGCAAGATCATCTGGGCGGAGCAGCCGCTGCCGTGACGGCCGCGGGAGGGGGCCGGGTGCGCCGCGGCAGTTGCGGGCGGCCGGTGCGGAGCAGCCGCTCGGGTGGCTCTGGTGGTAGGGCGGGCCACGACCGCCGTCGCGAGGCGGTGCGCGAACTCTCCCGGTACGAAGGACCGTTGGCGGACCGGCCGGACCGCTGTCCGCCGGTGTTCCGCGCGGTCCTGGCCGTCTGTTGCGGCTGCGCGCCCGGCCGGCGGCCACGCAGCTGCGGCCGCGCTCGGTGTCGCCGCCGGGCCGGGACTCGCGGATCCTTGGCCTGACCGCGGCCGGGATGCCGGGCCCGCCGGCCGAGCCGTTCGCGCCCGGCCGCTCGGACACCGTGGTCGTGGCCTACGACCTCGACGGGCCGGCCGCGCACGACGGCGGCGGGACGCCGATGTCCCCGACGGCGAGGCGGAGTTCACCGCGCTCCCCGCGGCCGTGCGGGAGAGCCGGCTGCGCGGCGACCGGCCCGGGTGGCCTGCGCGGGGCCGGTCACCGGCTCCGGGTTCGACCGAGCGCGGGCGGCCGGCGCGGGCCGGTCAGCCGAGGGCGCGGTCGAGGTTGAAGGCGGCGCTGATCAGGGCGAGGTGGGTGAACGCCTGTGGGAAGTTGCCCTGTTGCTCGCCGGTGCGGCCGATCTCCTCGGCGTACAGGCCGAGATGGTTGGCGTAGGTGAGCATCTTCTCGAACGCCAGCCGGGCCTCGTCGAGCCGGCCGGCCCGGACCAGGGCCTCGACGTACCAGAACGAGCAGATGGAGAACGTGCCCTCGTCGCCGCGCAGCCCGTCGGGGCTGGACTGCGGGTCGTAGCGGTAGACGAGGGAGTCGGAGACCAGGTCGTCGCCGAGGGCGTCCAGGGTGGACAGCCACTTGGGGTCGGTGGGGGCGACGAACTTGGCGAGCGGCATCATCAGCAGCGAGGCGTCGAGCACATCGCCGCCCTCGTACTGCACGAAGGCGCCGCGCCGCTGCGACCAGCCGCACTCCATGATCCGCCGGTAGACGGCGTCGCGGGCCTGCCCCCAGCGGACCAGGTCGGCGGGCAGGCCGCGGCGGCGGGCGAGGCGCATGGCCCGCTCGATGGCGACCCAGCACATCAGCCTCGAGTACGTGAAGTTCTTGCGGCCGCCACGCGTCTCCCACACGCCCTCGTCGGGCTGGTCCCAGTGCGCGCAGACCCAGTCGACCAGGTGGCACACGTCGTCCCACTGGGAGCTGGAGATCGGCTGGGCCCACTTGTCGTAGAGGTAGATCGAGTCGATCAGGGCGCCGTATATGTCCAGCTGGAGCTGGTCGGCGGCGGCGTTGCCGATCCGGACCGGCGCGGAGCCGAGGTGTCCCTCCAGGTGGGGCAGCTCGCGTTCGGGCAGCTCGGTGCGGCCGTCGATGCCGTACATGATCTGGAGCGGTGCGGAGTCGTCGCCGCTGTCGCCGGGGCTGACGTGGGTGGTGAGGAAGCGCATGAACGCCTCGGCCTCGCCGCTGAAGCCGAGCCTGAGCAGCGCGTAGACGGCGAAGGCGGCGTCGCGCACCCACACGTACCGGTAGTCCCAGTTGCGCTCGCCGCCGAGCTGTTCGGGCAGGCTGGTGGTGGGCGCGGCGACGATGGCGCCGGTGGGGGCGTAGGTGAGCAGCTTCAGGGTCAGGGCGGAGCGGTGCACCATCTCGCGCCAGCGGCCCCGGTAGCGGGACTGGTGCAGCCAGCGCCGCCAGTAGGCGACCGTGGCGTTGAACTCGTGCTCGGCCTCGGCGCGGGCGCAGCCGCGGGGGGTCACGGTGCCGCCGAACTGGTCGAGGGCGAACACGGCACTCTCGCCCTCGGCGAGCTTGAAGTCGGCGCGGGCGTCGCGGCCGTCGCACTCCAGGGTGACGGTGGAGGTCAGGGCCAGGGCCTGCACGGCGGACTCGAAGACCACGGTGCCGCCGTCGACGCTGCTCAGGGTGTGCGGGGCGGCGCCGTAGTCGAAGCGCGGCGCGATCTGTGCCCGGAAGGGGACGGTGCCGCGGACGCAGACCACGCGCCGGATCAGCCGGTGCCGGCCCGCCTCGCCGGGGCAGGCCGTGCCGTCGCAGGTGACCGGCATGAAGTCCTGCACCTCGCCGACGCCGTCCTCAGTGAAGAACCGGGTGATCAGGACGTTGGTGTCGGGGAAGTAGAACTGCTTGGTGCGCGCGGGCACGGCGGCGGCCAGTTCGAAGGAGCCGCCGCGCTCGGCGTCGAGGACGGCCGCGAAGACGCTGGGGGCGTCGAAGGACGGGGAGCAGTACCAGTCGATCGTGCCGTTGGTGCCGACCAGGGCCACACTGCGCAGGTCCCCGATGAGCCCGTGCTCGGCGATGGGCAGATAGCGGGGCCCGGGGCGGGCGTCCTCGGTGAACGGGGTCTGGGCCATCGGTGGCCTCCCGGCGTACGGTGCGAGATGTCTTCCAGCTTAGGAGCGTGTGCGCTCCGGTGGCGTGGGAAGGCGCCGCGGGCAATGGTGAGAGTGTGCCCCGTTCGGCGGCACCGGCACGGATGCGGTCATCCGGACCGAGGAGGAGGCATCATGTCGACCAGCACACCCGACGAGTCCCGGTCGTCCGGCGACCACTGCACCCCGGACGCCCTGCTGCACACCGCTCCCTCCCGGGATGTCACCCCGGAGGACTTCGTGATGGCGGCGGGCAGGGACGTCACTCCGAAGAACCTCGACTGGGCCCGTCGCAAGATGGCGACGGACCCGACGGCCGTCGAGAGGCTGCTGCCGTAAGGCGTCCGGGGAGCCGGAAACAGGGGCGCGGGGCCGTGTGCGGCACACGGCCCCGCGCCCCTGGCTCGCGCCGGTCCCGGCGGGTCAGTCCGCCGACTGTTCGGCCAGGCCCGCCGTCCACTTCTCCTCGATGCGGCCCGCCTTCCAGATCAGCAGGGCGACGGCCCAGGTGGCGAAGAACAGGCCGACGATGACGAAGCCGACGGTGTTGAGGTCGAGGCCGGAGATCCAGTCCCAGAAGGCGCCGTGCAGGTCCATCTTGTCGGCGAGGAGGCCGAGGAGTTCGACGGTGCCGATGATCAGGGCGACGGCGACGGACAGGCCGGTGATGGTGAGGTTGTAGTAGACCTTGCGGACCGGCTTGGAGAAGGCCCACTCGTAGGCGAAGTTCATGAACGAGCCGTCGATGGTGTCCAGCAACGACATGCCCGCGGCGAACAGGACCGGCAGGGTGAGGATGGCGTACCAGGGCAGGCCGGAGGCGGCACCGGAGCCGGCGAGGACCAGCAGGGCGATCTCGGTGGCGGTGTCGAAGCCGAGGCCGAAGAGCAGGCCCAGCGGGTACATCTGCCACGGCTTGCGGATGGTGCCGGTGACGCGGCCGAGCAGGCGGTTCATGAAGCCGCGGTTGTTGAGCTGGGTCTCCAGGGCGGCCTCGTCGTAGTGGCCCGAGCGCATCCTGCGGAACACCTTCCAGATGCCGGCCAGGATGACGAGGTTGATGCCGGCGATGAGGTAGAGGAAGGTGCCGGAGACCGTCGTGCCGATCAGGCCGGTGACCTCGTGCAGGTGTGAGTTGTCGTCGCGGACCGGGCCGGCCAGGGTCTTCAGGCCGAGCGAGAGCAGCAGGGAGAGGCCGAAGACGATGCTGGAGTGGCCGAGGGAGAACCAGAAGCCGACGGAGAGCGGGCGCTGTCCCTCGCCCATGAGCTTGCGGGTGGTGTTGTCGATCGCCGCGATGTGGTCGGCGTCGAAGGCGTGCCGCATGCCGAGCGTGTAGGCGGTGATGCCGATGCCGATGCCGAAGGACTCCTTGCCCACGCTGAAGTGCTGCGGCGCGATGATCCCGACGAGCGTGCCCCAGCCGATGACGTGCAGCGCGAGCACGAAGCCGGTCATCCCGCCGACCCTGATCCATTCCTGCCGCGTCATGGAGCCGCGGACGCGGTGCCAGAGCGACGGCCTGCCGTCGGCCTGGGCGGGGAGGGACGGAGCTGAACCAGGGGCGGCCGTCATCGGGAGGGTGTGTCCTTCGGTCGTACGGGTACGGCTGCACCGCGCAGCCTTGTGCCATCCTCTCCTACTTGCAACTCATGTGCAGTAAAGGGGGCGGCAGGCCTTTCCCATGGAAAAGGAAAAGAAACGGGAAAGACCTGCCTCTGAGCTGCAGAAACGGTTGACCGGAGGGAGCGCGCGGAGGCTCAGGCGGAGAACATGCCCCGGCCGAGCCAGTCCTTCGCGTCCCGCACGCCGGGCAGGGCGAAGAAGTAGCCGCCGCCGGTCGGGGAGATGTAGTCGACGAGGGGCTCGTCGATCAGCCGGGTCTGCACGGCCTCGAACTGGCGCTTGACGTCCTGGTTGTAGCAGGCGAAGACCAGGCCCATGTCGAGGTTGCCGACGTTGTCCACGCCCCGGTCGTAGTTGAAGCCGCGGCGCAGGATGCGGGAGCTGTCGCTCTGCGCGGTGCGCGGGTTGGCGAGCCGGATGTGGGCGTCCAGCGGGATCGCGTTGCCCTTCGGGTCCTTGGCGTACTGGGGGATGTCGGTCTCCTGGGCGCCGTCGAGCGGGGCGCCGGTGTCCTTGCGGCGGCCGAACATCTTCTCCTGCTCGCTGAGCGAGACCCGGTCCCAGAACTCGACCAGCATCCGGATGATCCGGATCACCTGGTAGCTGCCGCCGGTGGCCCAGGCGGGCTCGCCCTGGCCGGCGCCGACCCAGATCAGCCGGTCGGTCTCACGGGCGGAGGTGACGTCCGGGTTGGCTATGCCGTCCTTGAAGCCGAGCAGGTTGCGCTGGGCGCCGGTGGGGCGCGGGGCGTTCTGGAAGCCGTCGATGCGCCACTTGATCTGCATGGCGCCACGGGTGTGCCGGGCGATGTCGCGCAGCGCGTGCAGCACGGTGTCGGTGCTCTGGGCGCAGATCTGGAGCGACAGGTCGCCGTGGCACTCGGCCGCGTTCAGGTTGTCGTTGGGGAAGGTCCGCATCGGGGTGAGCCGGGCGGGCCTGGCCTTGGCGAGGCCGTAGCGGTCGTCGAAGAGGGAGGCGCCGACGCCGACGGTGACCGTGAGGGCGTCGGAGGGGACCTCGGGGCCGAGGATGCCGTTGTCCGAGGGCGGCGCGCCGACGCCGAGGTCGGCCGGGGCGCCGCCGGCGGTGAGGAAGCGGGCCCGCTCGGTGATGGTCTTCAGCAGGTCGGTCAGGCCCGCCCGGTCGTCGGCGATGACGTCCAGGGAGACGAAGGTGGCCGCGGCCGGCGCGGGGGTGAGGATGCCGGCCTGGTGGGCGCCGTGGAAGGGGACCTCGGCACCGCCGTCGGGGTGGGAGGTCTGCGCCTCGGCGGTGCCGCCGCTCTCGCCGAGTGCGAAGCCGCCGCCGGCCAGCACCGCTCCGGCGGCACCGGCGCCCAGCGCCGTGCGCACGAAGGAGCGGCGGGCGGGGCCGACGGGGCAGGTCGGCTGGTCGGCGGTGGACATCGGCGGGGTCCCTTCGGGGTGCGGGTGCGCGGACGGCATCGGGCAGGCGTGGTCGGTCATCAGGCGGACTTCCGGATCTCGAGCAGGTCCGGGATGGGGGCGAGGTCCTCCAGCAGCTGGCCGGCGGCGCCGTTCAGCCGCTGCCGGTCGCTCGCGCCGAGCTGGTCGACGGGCGTCCAGTGGCCGCCGTCGTGGGCGGCGTCCAGCAGCTTCTGCACGCGCGCGATGTCCGCGTCGACCGTCGGGAGGACCTTCGGCGCGCGGCTGGTGAGCAGCGGCTTGAGGACGGTGAGCAGCTCGCGGGTGCCGGAGAGGTTGGCGTCGGCGGTGGCGAGGTTGGTACCGCTGCCCTCGTCGGTGTCGCCGGTCAGCTCGAACTGGAGGGTGTTCTCCAGGATCTCGTGGGCGCGCAGGGGCAGGTCACCGGGGTCGAAGTCCTGGCTCGGGAACGCTTTTTGCAGACCCGCGACGTCGGTGGCGAGCTGCTGGGCGGGGCCGGTCAGGTCCTTGGCGGACTGTCCGTGCCACAGGCCGTACTCGATGCGGTGGAAGCCCGCGAAGTCCTTATCGTGCACGCCGTCGGTCAGTCCGTCGGCCCGGCCGTTGATCTTCTTGTCGAAGTCCTCGAAGGTGCCGTAGGCGGCGCCGAGCGAGGAGTAGGTGCGGTGGGCGGTGAGCCAGTCGGTGCGGGCCTTGTCGAGGTGGTCGCCCTTGATGTCGTCGGCGAGCGTCCTCGTCTGGCCGGCCAGGGTGTCCAGGCCCTGGCCGACGTACGCCTTGTACTGCTTCAGCGGCGCGGCGAGGTCCTGCTCGGAGACGGGGACGACCGGCCTGGCCGCGCCGCCGCCGGTGACGGTGACGGACTTGGAGGTGACGGCCTTGCCGCCGGTGGGGACGCAGCGCCAGGCGTAGGTGCCGCCGGCGACGGTGGCGACGAGGTCGCGGGTGGTGCCGGGGGCGAGGCCCTCGATCTCGCCGTAGACCGCGCTGGTCGACGGGTCGATGAGGTACACCTCGGAGGTCTTGCCGCCGGTGTTCTTCATCTGGAAGGTCTGCCGGCCCGGCTTGGGCGCGGTGAAGCCCTTGCCGCACTCGCTCTCGGAGACGGCGACGGTCTGGTCGCCGGCGGGCTTGGGCCGGGAGAGGGCGACGACGGCTCCGGCGATGACGGCGGGTACGGCGACCACGGCGGCCGGCACGACCCAGACCGGGCGGCGCCGCGCGGCCTTCGGCTGCCGCTCGGTCTCGGTGCGCTCCTTGGCCGGCTTCGGCGTCGTGCCCCGTACGCCGCGCACGAACAGGGTCATGACGACGGCCAGGTAGCCGACGTAGGCGACCACCTGCAGCCAGGTCATGGTCGGGGTGAGGTTGAGGACGCCCTGGACGAGGGTGCTGTACCAGGAGCCGGCGTCGACGCTGCTGCCGAGGTCGACCGCGTAGGCGGTCTTGCCGGGCAGCACGCCGCCTTCCTGGAGGTCACGCAGGCCGTAGCCGAGGACACCGGCCGCGATGACGATCAGGACGGCGCCGGTGGCGGTGAAGAACTTCGTCAGGTTGATCTTCAGCACCCGGCGGTACAGACCCCAGCACAGGATCGTCGCGAGGACCAGGCCGATGCCGGCGCCGGCCAGCGGGCCCGCGGACTCACCGGCCGCCTGGGCGGTGGTCCACAAGAAGAGGGCGGTCTCCAGGCCCTCACGGCCGACGGCGAGGAAGGAGGTGAGGATCAGCACACCGGAGCCCATGGCGAGCGCGCCGGTGACCTTCTCCTTCAGCTCGCCGGACAGGCTGCGGGCGGAGCGGCGCATCCAGAACACCATGGCGGTGACGAACGCGACGGCGATCACGCTGAGGGTGCCGCCGAAGGCCTCCTGGGCGGTCTGCGGCATGGAGGCGGCGGTGAAGGTGAGCACCGCGCCGAAGCTCATGGCCACCGCGACGGCGGCGAGGACGCCGGTCCACACCTGGGGGAGCCGCGAGCGCGCCTCGGCCCGGACCAGGGTGGCGACGAGGATGGAGACGATGAGTCCGGCTTCGAGTCCCTCCCTCAATCCGATCAGGAAACTCGGAAACGCGTCGTCCCACATGACCTGCTGCCCTCCCAGACCTACTTAGTGAAGGCATGCCTAACCTTCGCGGACCATCATGACGATGGCCATGTAGTCAGTCGGTCATGAAATGGCAATGGAAAGGTAAAGTCCGGGAACGATCCGCTCTCCTCGTTCGTCTACACTTCCGTCGACCGTCTACAAATATGTAGTCGGATGGAGTCGAGATGTCCTTCGAGACGTACGTCGAAGGAACCCGAAAGAAGGGCGTACGGCGATGGCCACTCCCCCACACCTGGCATCGCAGCTCGCGGTCAACGTGCTCGACGCCCACTCCCTGCTCGCCGCCTTCGGCGTGCTCGGTGTCGGCGTGGTGCTCTTCGCCGAGACCGGCCTGCTGATCGGGTTCTTCCTGCCCGGGGACTCGCTGCTGTTCACCGCGGGCCTGCTGTGCACGGGCTCGGCGAGCAGCGGGCTGCATCTCTCCCTCGGCCCGCTGCTCACCGCCGCGGCCGTCGGCGCGCTGACCGGCTCGCAGTGCGGCTTCCTGATCGGCCGGAAGGCGGGCGGCGCGCTGCTGGCCCGCACCCGGTCGGCCAAGCTGCGCGAGGGCGCGCAGCGCGCCGAGGAACTGCTGGAGCGCTACGGCCACGCGAAGGCGATCGTGCTGGCCCGCTTCGTCCCGGTGGTGCGCACGGTGCTCAACCCCATGGCGGGCGCGCTCGGCGTGCCGGCGCGGACGTTCACCGTCTGGCAGACGGTGGGCGGGCTCGTGTGGAGCCTCGGCCTCACCCTCGCCGGATACGCGCTGGGCTCCTCGATCCCCAATGTGGACAAGTACCTGCTGCCGGTGATCGCGCTGATCGTCGTGGTGTCCCTGCTGCCGCTCGCCGCCGAGCTGCTGCGCGCCCGCCGTGCCGCCAAGGAGGGGGTGCGCGGATGAACCTCGCCCTGACGGGCTCGTCGGTCGACGGGCCGCTCTACCGGGACGTGGTGGACCTCGCCCACCGGACCCCCGGCTGGCTGGACGGCGTGATCGCGGTGTGGTCGGCGTACGGGCTGGCGGTGTTCGCGCTGCTCATGCTCGTCGGCTGGTGGCGGGCCCGCCGCGAGGGCACCACGGCGGCACTGACCGCGCTGGCCGTCCCCGCGGTGGTGGTACTGGCGTACGCGGTGACCAGCGTGGTGAAGCCGCTGGTGGCCGAGGACCGGCCGTGCCGGCATCTGGCCTTCCGCACGCTGGAGGCGTGTCCCACGCGGGGTGACTGGTCGTTCCCGAGCAACCACGCCACGATCGCCTTCGCGGCGGCGGTGGCCCTCTTCTTCGTCTCCCGGCGCCTCGGCGTGGTGGCGGCGGTGTGCGCGGGCGCCATGGGGGCGTCCCGGGTGTGGGTCGGGGTGCACTATCCGCACGACGTCGCCGTGGGTGCGGCGGTCGGCGCGGCGGTGGCGTTCCTCGCCATGACCGCCTTGAAGCGACTGCCGGAGGATCTGCCGAGACGGTTGTCGGGAACGCGGCTGCGGCCCTTGCTGGTGTCATGAACCGCGGCCGGTTCACCGAGTCGGCGGGCACCGTCGCCCTGGCCGCCTGGATGGCGTTCGCGGCGCTGACCGCCGTGCTGGTCAGCGACCAGGCCGGCCCGCTCTCTCCGGACCGGGGCCTGCTGTCCTGGTCCGTCGCGCACCGCCCGCCGGTCGCGGTGGCGCTCGCCCGCGGGCTGACCGCGACGGGCACGGGTGCCGTGCCCTACGTCCTGGCGGCCCTGGCCGGGCTGATCGCGGGCAGCACGGCGCGGCGGCGGCTGACGGCCGCGGTGCTCGCCGTCGCCTGCCTCGGCGCGGGCCAGGCGGTGCGCTACGGCGTCATGAACCTGGTCGCCCGCGCCCGGCCGCCGCGGCACGACTGGCAGACGCAGGCCTCCGGCTGGTCGTTCCCCTCCGGCCACACCACCACCAGCGCGCTGACGGCCGGGCTGCTGATCCTGGCCCTCGCTCTGCGCGCCCCGCGGGGCCGGACCGTGCTGTGCGCGCTGGTCGCGCTCTGGGCGGCAGGGGTCGGACTGACCCGCGTCTACCTCGGCGTGCACTGGTTCACCGACGTCGTCGGCGGCTGGCTGTTCGCGGTCGGCTGGCTCGCCCTGTGCACCGGCGCGGCGGCCCGCCGGCTGCCCGCGCGTCACCTGCCCGGGCCCCCCGAGCCGGGCCCACCCCACCCGAGCGATCCGGCCGACGGGCCGGTGGAGAGTCATGCGCCAAAGGATCCTCATCGTCGAGGACGATCACGCCCTGCGTGACGTACTGCGCCGAGGTCTGCACGACGAGGACTTCGACACGGTCACGGCCGCCGACGGCGCCACCGCCCTGCGGCTGGCGACACCGGACGTGTCCGCCGTCGTGCTGGACGTCGGCCTGCCCGACGCCGACGGCCGCGACGTCTGCCAGGCGATGCGGGCGGGCGGCTTCCTCGCCCCGGTCGTCTTCCTGACCGCGCGGCACGGGCTGACCGACCGCCTCTCCGGCTTCTCGGCCGGCGGCGACGACTACCTGCCCAAGCCCTTCCACCTCGCCGAGCTGACCGCCCGGCTGCGCGCCGCCCTGCGCCGAGCCGCACCGCCGCCCGTGGCCGCCACGGCGGGCGGCCTGGTGCTGGACGCCGTCCGGCACAGCGCCACCGTGGACGGCGACCGCGTCGACCTCACCCCGACCGAGTTCCGGCTGCTGGCGGCGCTCGCGGCGGCGGGCGGGGAACTGGTACGGCGCCGTGAACTGCTGCGCGCGGGCTGGCCGGAGGGAGCCCAGGTCAGCGACAACACGCTGGACCAGTATCTGACCCGGCTGCGCCGCAAGCTGCGTGCGGCGGGCAGCGACCTGACCATCGCCACGGCCCGCGGGATCGGCCACCGCCTGACATGACGACCACCTGGCACGAGGACTCCCCGGCACGAGGACTCCCCGAGACGAGGGCCCCGGCAGCCGCCCGCCCGCTCCTCGCGCGGCACGCCCCGCGCACCCTGCGCGGGCGGCTCTCGCTGGTCGCGCTGACCACGGCCGCGCTGCTGATGGTGATCCTCACCGTGGTGTTCAACACCGTGGTCCGCCATCGCCTGGAACGGGAGGCGGACGACACGCTGCGCACCCGCGCCGCGGCCGTGGCCACGACCCTCGACACCCGGCACGGCCGGGTGCGTGTGCTGGAGACCTCGGGCGACCGCCTGCTGGACACCAACGCGTGGATCTACGCCGGCGGCCGGCCGCTGGAGCGGCCTCCGTCCGGAGCGGGTGAACTGACCGGTGCCGCCGACGTCCTGGCCGCCGGGGGCCGGCGCGCGTGCCGCACGGTGCACGGCCCCGACACGATACGGCTGTGCGCGGAGCCCGTGCCCGGCGGCGCGGGGCGGACCACCGTGGTCACGGCGCTGGACCTCGCGCCGTACCGGAGCTCGGCCCGGACGCTGCTGCTCGGCTCCTTCGCGCTGGACGCGGTCATGCTCGCCTGCACCTACGCGCTGACCCGGCTGGCGGTGGGGCGGGCACTGCGGCCGGTGCGGACCATGACGGACCAGGCGACGCAGTGGAGCGCCGTGGGCTCCGCCGAGCGGTTCACGGGCCGCGGCGGGCCGGCCGAACTGGCCGCGCTGGGCGCCTCGTTGGACTCGCTGCTGGACCGCATCCGGGCGGTGCTGCGGCACGAGCGGCAGCTGACCGGCGAGCTGTCCCACGAACTGCGCACCCCGCTCAGCCGGATCGTCGCCGAACTGGACTGGTGGCACGCCCGCCCGCGCTCCGACGCCGACACGAAGGCCTCGCTCGGCGTCGTCGCCGAGGCCGCGCAGTCGATGCGCACGATCTGCGACACCCTGCTGGCCGAGGCCCGCGAGGGGATGACGACGGCTCCGGGCACGGCCGACGTGCCGACGGCACTGCACCGGCTGGCCGCCCGGACGGACGCCTCCCCGTCCGTACGCGTGACCGTTGCGGAACCGCTCACCACCGGGGTACAGCCGGCGCTCCTCGAACGGATCGTCAGTCCGTTGCTGGCCAACGCGGTGCGGTACGCCCGTACGACGGTCACGCTCGCCGCGTCCCGCTCGGACGACGGCATCCGGATCGAGGTCGCGGACGACGGCACCGGTGTGCCCGCCGCCTTCACCGAGCTGCTCTTCCAGCCCGGCCGACGGGCCGACCCCGCCGACGGACACGGCGGCGCGGGCCTCGGCCTGCCACTCGCCCGGCGTCTGGCCAGGTCAGCGGGGGGCGAGGTGTCCTACGACCCGGGGCACGGACCGGGGGCGCGGTTCGTGGTGATCCTGCCGGCGGCCGACACTCCGACACCACCGACCTCAAGGAGTCGTTCATGCTTCGGGTCATCCCTTGGCAGCGCCTGGCCCTGGTTGCGTTCACCGTGGCCTCAGTCGCCGTTCTTCTCTATGCCCTCGGCGCCCCCGATTTCGGCGGCGGCTGATCACTCCAAGCACACCAGCAGTACCGACCTCAAGGAGTCTTCAATGCTTCAGGTCATCCCTTGGCAGCGCCTGACGCTGATTGCGTTCACCCTGGCCTCAGTCGCCGCGCTCCTCTACACCCTCGGCGCCCCCGACTGGGGCGGTGGCTGACCAGTCAGCCTGGTGCACGCCCAGGCCCCGCCCGCTGCCGAACATCCCACTCCCGACGCTGCCGCTTTGGAGCGTCTGAACAGGTCGAGCCCCACTCCGCAATGGAAGAGGGGTGGGGCCATGACTTTTTCAAAGTGCGGTGAAGTCGCTGCTGATCGATCTCCTGGCCCGTATCCGGTATAGAGCCGATCAATCCCGAAAGGCGGAGGATTCACTCAGCCTCGGGTGGGGAGCGAGTTTGAAAGATAAGTTCGCGCCGGTAGGTCGTCAACTTCCCGGCAAAGCAATAAGTTTTGTGCAGAACCGAGCCCAACTAATACATGGGGGAACTAATGAGGTTCCGCACTTCTGCCATGCTCGGCGCCAGTTTGCTCGTCGCCATTTTGCTTTCTGTCAGCGGCGGGGGCAGCACCGGCGACACCGCCCATGCCGTGCAGGACGGCGCAAAGTACGTCAAGGTCAGCCCGGACGCGTCCGCGACGGAGTACGGCCTTCTGGCCACCCCGGACGCGACGGCCATGGAGTACGGCCTCCTGTAGACCATCACCCCTGCGCGTGAGGCCAGCGGGCTGACTCTGCACCGGGAACGAGGCAGCCCGAACCAACCCGCTGAGCGCCCGTCGAGGTGAATCGGTGCGGGGCCGTTCCAGTGCCGCATCAGACACCTCAGGCAACGTTTTCCTTGTGGTGACGCGCCGTCCGGATGTGATCCGGACGGCGCCCTATGGGTCCGGTGCTGGGGCCGAGGCGGGGCGGGGCGGGCCCCGGCGTGTAGGCCGGGGCCGCGCTGGTGGTCAGAGGGCGCGGAGTGCGGCTTCGTCGTTGGTCGAAGCCTCGGCTGCCGCGTTGCGGAAGGTGTAGAGGAAGCCGTCGGCCGGGGCGTCGAGGTTGAGGCCTCGGTGGAGTTGGTGAGCGAGTACGTATTTGCTGTCGAGGGCCGTGACCTCGCACAGGGGGTGGCGTGCAGGGATGGTGTCGCCCTGTCGTCAGGCGACCCAGGCGACCCAGGCGAGGAGGGTAAGCAGGGGCGGGGGCCAGGTCGGTGTACGGCGGGACGCAGCGACGTGCAAGGTCGGCCCAGAGTTGGCGTTCGTAGGGCAGGTCGTCTTCCGGGCCGTGGGAGTGGGCACGCAGTTGAGCGGTGACGCTCTCGGGGTGGTCGCCGGCGGGCAGGGGTTCGCCTTCGCAGCATCCGGGCCGGTGGCAGGTGTGTTCCCTCCGCTGGCTTCCCACGATGCCGAGGACCTTCCTGACCGGTGCGTCGCCGAAGTCGAGGAAGGCGTCGACCATCCAGTTGGCCAGGCGGCCGAGGAGGTGCGCGGTGTCCTCGGGGGTCTGGCCGGGCCGGGCGGTGCGGTAGAGGCAGATGACGACGTCGAGGATGTCGATTCCGCGGTTGCGGTTGTCGTGGATGAAGTCGGAGGCGTTCGGGAACCAGACTGCCGGCCGCTACGTCATGGTGAGGTGGGGCCTGGGCATCGTCAGAGTTCCGCCGGTCAGGCGGATCCGGTAGAGGGCCGCCCCTTCGATGACGACCGTCCGGCGGCGGGTGTTCCGCGCAGCGGGAACCCGAGGAGAGAGCCACCGCGGAACGGAGCTCGGACTGATCACGACGCGTCCGTGGGGCACGGCCGTCCTGCGGCCCGGTACCAAGGCCGTACCGACCAGCTTTTCCGCGTACAGCGTCGCCGGGCTCCCCGCGGTGGCGACGGTGCCGGCTCCGGCCTTGAGATGCCAGGTGGCGAGCCCCCTTCGGACCGTCAGGTCGAGGTCCGCCGCTTCGAACGAGCGGACGGTGAACTTGAGCAGTCGCTCGGTTCCCGCTGCGGTCCTGACGGTGACCACACCCGCGAACCGTGTGCCGTACAGCACGAGCCGCCGTGATGTGAGGGTCCAGGACTCCCCGGCCGGGGCGGCCGGAGTGGGGACGACGGAGGGCGTGCGGCTGCGGTGGGTACCGCGACCGCGTCGGGCGGAGGCCGGCTGTCCCGGAGAGGCGACCGCCTGGTCCGGCTCGTGCGACGGTCCCGTACGGCACGTCGTCGCGTCCGCGCCGGGGGAATGCGCGGGGTGCGGGCCGGCCGTGGGGCGGCTGCGGGACGTGCAGGGAACGTGGCCGGTGCCTGCTCCGGAGGTGGGGGCCCGACGTGCGCTCGGCACGAAGTGGCCTGTCGTCGCCGGTCCCGTTCCCGGTGGCTCGGTTGCCATCGCCAGGAGAGCGAGAGGCAGCGAGCCCAGCAGCAAGAGGTGCCCGACCGGTCCGGCGATTCCGGGGAACGCGGCGCGCGCTCTCGGGACACGTGCCTCGATCATGCCGCTCCCGGCCTGCATGCCGTCGTGGGGCGGGACGCCGCGGCGGTCACCGGGCATGAGGACCGCCGTCCGCCGGTGGCGCGCAGGTGTCGTCGGGTGCCGTCCAGGCGCAGGCGAGGGAGCCGCCGATCAGGCCGGGGAGCGTACCGAGCAGCAGGCCACCGAAGTTGGCGAGCGGCAGCGCGATCAAGGACATCAGGATCGCGGCGATTCCGGCGAAGAGGCGTGCGTTCTGCTGGAACCACAACAGGGGGCCGAGGACGACGAGAAGGACACCGATGACCAGTGACGCGGCACCGGCCGTGCTGGAGAGTGCCAAGGTGACACCGCCCCAACTCAGGTGCGCGTAGGGGAAATAGATGATCGGCAGACCCGCTGACAGAGTGATCAGGCCTGCCCAGAAGGGCCGTGTATCGCGCCAGATTCGGAATTCGTGTCTCGTGCGGGAGAGGGAATCACGCCACTCGGCCGGCATGGTCGGACTCTTCATGTCAGAGGGCTCACCACTTTTCGGGCACGCCGGCGGGTCAGAAGCATTCGCGCGCGCCCGCTTTGAATGACACCCGCGCTCCGGGCAGGTCGAGAGAGCCCAGGGAAGCCGCGACGGCGTTGACACGGAGGTTGCTCATGGCGATCGCCGTACTCTGCAGCGCGATGCTGTTCGGGTCGAAGAACTTCGAGTCCCGGTCGCCGGGGGACACTTCGCCCGAGGTGAGCGATCCGGCGGCGACACCGATGTCCAGATTCTTCAGGCTCTGCTCGCTGGCGTTGAGCTGGTCGACATCGAAGAACATGTCCCGTGTCGTGGCGGGACGGTCGCGGTCGCCGGTCAGTCGCAGGGTGTAGGAGCCGAGTACGGGGATCGGGAAGAGGACCGACAGACACAGCCCGTCGATCTTCGCGGCCCTCACTCCCGTGACGGTGACCGGCACGAGTTTACCCTTGCGTGTCACGTTCACCATGCCGTAGACACTCAGGCCCTTGCCCGTCAGGGAGTCCGCGGCGATCTTGAATGTGTCACCCGAGATGAAGAACGAGGCCGCGAGAGCGCCTTGCGCCACGCTCACGGTCAGGACGGCAGCGGCGGCAATGCTCGGCGCCAGGATGGCGGCAAAACGCTTCCAGCGCGTTCTTCGCATTTTCCCACTCCATACGGCGATCGTCCTTGAATATCTGCCGAATTCCCCATCCACTCCATTGAACGGCGACGGGTCGAGCATCGGACACTCCGGCATGGTCCGCAAGCCAGGCACCGCCGTTCTCGTGCGAAGCCGCCCGGATGACCTATCGCGCCGCCATGCGCACGCGGCACGGACGACACCCGGAATTTCAGCACCAGAACGGCCGACAATACGATGAGGATTTATCCGTCACCCGCACTTCGGCACGGTCTGTGGAAATCCTGGTCTCGAATGTTCTGGAATGCGATCAGGGCGCGGCGTGCGGGCCGTCCGGGCGGTCCTCGCGGCGCAGGATCATCTCCCGGCTCAGCTCCTCGGTCTCCTCCTCCGACAGCCGTGCGAAGCCGTCCGCGGTGATCACCGACACGACCGGGAAGATACGGCGGTTCAGGTCGGGGCCGCCGGTGGCCGAGTCGTCGTCCGCCGCGTCGTACAGCGCCTGGAGCGCGGCGAGTACGGCCTCGCGGCGGGTCAGCCCCGGCCGGTACAGCTTCTTCAGGGCGCCCCGGGCGTACGGCGAGCCGGAGCCCTCGGCGTAGAAGTCGTGCTTCTCGTAGAGGCCGCCGGCCGGGTCGAAGGCGAAGATGCGGCCGCGGCCGCCGTCGGGTGCGGTGAGGTCGTACCCGGCGAGCAGTGGGACGACGGCGAGGCCCTGCATGGCCTGGGCCAGGTTCTGCCGGATCATGGCCGCGAGCCGGGTCGCCTTGCCCGCGAGGGTCATCGCCGTGCCCTCTATCTTCTCGAAGTGCGTCAGCTCGACCTGGTACAGGCGGACCATGTCGACGGCGAGTCCGACGGTGCCGGCGAAGGCGACGGCCGTGTAGTCGTCGGCGGGGTGCACCTTCTCCAGGTCGCGCTGGGCGATGAGGTTGCCCATGGTGGCCCGGCGGTCGCCGGCGATCAGCACGCCGTCGCCGTAGGTCAGGGCGAGCACCGTGGTGCCGTGCGGGAAGCTGTCGGGTGCCGTCCGCACGCCGCCGGGCAGCCGGGGCGTGGTGGGCAGGAGTCCGGGGCGGTGTGCGGCCAGGAACTCGGTGAAGGACGACGACCCCGGTGTGAAGAACGCCTCGCTCGGCAGCCCCGCTGTCTCGGTCCCGGTCATGGCTCTCCCCCTCCAGTACGGGCATACGACACCCGACTCCTACCTGAAGTGGCCGCGCGGGAAACTCCCCGCCCTTCACAGGGCCTTGCGGCGCACCATCACCCCGAGCACCAGCAGGCCCGGGACGAGGGGCAGCCACACGGTCAGCAGCCGGTAGCCGAGGACGGCGGAGGCGGCGGCCGCGCCGGGGGCGCCGGCGACGGTGAGGGCGAGGGCGAGCGCCGCGTCGAGGGAGCCGAGTCCGCCGGGCGTGGGCAGCAGCGCGGCGGCGCTGCTCGCGGCGAGGTACAGCAGGGCCACCTGGAGCGGGGGCAGCGGCAGTCCGACGGCCTGCCCGACGGCGACGAGGACCAGGGAGTGCAGAGCGGCGAAGGCGAGCGAGCCGCCCCACAGGGCCGCCGCGCGGGCGGGGCAGGCGTGCAGGGCGCGGATGTCGGCGAGGACGGTGGCCAGGGCCCGGCGGCAGCGCGGCCACCAGGGGGTCACGAGCAGGACCGTCAGGAGGAGTGCGGCGCCCAGGGCGCAGGCGAGGACGGTCGCGGACAGGGACAGGCGCGGCAGCCGCAGCAGGCCCGGGCAGGCCGGGACGAGCAGCGCGATCAGTGCGAGGCGGACGACGGCACCGGTGGCGGCCTTGACGGCGAGGGCGCCGGCGCTGCGGGCGGCGGGCAGTCCGCAGCGCATCAGGAACCGTACGTTGACCGCGCCCGCGCCGAGGCCCGCGGGCAGCAGGTGGTTGGCTGCGGAGGCGGCGAACTGGGCGGCGACCAGCCGGGCTCGGGGCAGCCGCCGTACGACCGCGCCCTGCTGGGCGAGCGCCGAGGCCGCCCAGGTGCCGAGGGCCGCGATCGCGCCGAGGAGCATCCACCCCTGGTCGGCTCCGGCCAGCCGCCCGGCTCCGCTCTCCAGCGCGGGCCAGTGCCGGCGGGCCAGGTACGCCCCGCCGAGCAGGACGGCGAGCAGGACGCCGAGGTGCCAGGGCGCGGGCCGGCGGACGACAGGGGAGGCCGCGGCGAGTTCGGCGGCCGGGGCCGTGGGCGGGGACGTTTCCGTGCCCGCGGTCGTTTCCGTTCCGGAGGGCGTCATCGGCCGCTCCCGGGGTGGGCGTTCCGCGATACCGCGTGTGTGGTGTGCGCGCCGGCGGCCATGATCACCCCTCTTGCCCCGTGGCGGGCTGAGCCCCTACAACCCTACAGCTTGTAGGGCCAAGGGAAAACACCCCCAAACTACCCCGTATCGCGGCCTCTTGTCGGGCGGACGGGGCCATCTGGTCCACGCACTACGCGCTGTAAGGTTGGTGCATGGCTGGCACGGAGTCCCGCGGCAGGGCGGAGCGGCGCAGCGCCGGGGAGCTGGAGAGCGAAGTGCTGGCCGCGCTGTGGGCCACCGAGCGGCCGCTGACTCCGGCGGAGATCCAGGCCGAGGTCGACGGGGCGCTCGCCTACAACACGGTGCACACGATCCTCAAGCGTCTGTACGACAAGGGGCTGGTGCTGCGCGACGCGGCCGGGCGGCGCGGCGCGTACCGGCCGGCGAAGAACGCGGCCCAGCTGACCGCCGAGGCGATGCACGAGGCCCTGGACCGGGGTCCGGACCCGATCGCCGCGCTCCAGCAGTTCGTCACGGGGCTGAGCCCCGAGGAGGAGCGCGCGCTGCGCGAGCTGCTCGCCGGGGGCGGCGCATGATCTTCGACGTGTACGGACCGCTGGTGCTGTCCCTGCTGCTGGCACTGGTCGGACCGGTGATCGCCCGGCGCGTCGCCCCGGCACTGGCCGCGCCGGTCCTGGCGTCGGCCGCCGTGCTGACGGCCACGGCCACCACCTGGTCGCTGGTGCTGCTGGCCGCCGCGCTGCTCGGGGACGCCCCGCCGGTGATCCGTGAGGCGCGCGAGGCGGGTCGTCCGGTGATGGACCCGGTGCCGGAGGTGATCGGACTCGGCGCGAGTGCCGCGCTGCTGGTCGTCGCCGTACGGCTGCACCGCGCCGTGCGCGCCGAGCGGTCCACGCGGCGGGTGCTGCGGCGGCTGTGCGCGGGGCAGCCGGCGGACACCGAGCTGATCGTCGCCGCCTCCGCGGTGCCCCAGGCGTTCGCGATTCCGGGCCGGCCGGGCCGGATCCTGGTGACCTCGGCGATGCTGAGCGCGCTGGCCCCGGCCGAGCGCCGGGTGCTGCTCGCGCACGAACGGGCCCATCTCACGTACCGGCACGGGGCGCTGGTGACGGCCGTGACGCTCGCCGCGGCCGCCAATCCGCTGCTGCGCCCGGTGCGTGCGGCCGTCGCGTTCCTGGTGGAGCGCTGGGCGGACGAGCGGGCCGCGGCCCTGGTCGGGGACCGCCGCGCCACCGCCCGCGCGCTGGCCCGGGCCGCGCTCACGGCGGGCCGGGCCCGGCGCGCCTGCGCCCTCGGCTTCACCGACCGGGCCGTCACCCGCCGTATCGCGGCCCTCCACACCACCCCACCGCCACGCCTGTGGACCGCCGCCGCAGCCGTCCTCGCCCTGGGCACCCTGCCCGCCCTGCTGGCCGCCGACGCGACGGGCGACCTGATGGGGCTGCTGTCCGGCGCACTGAGCTGAGCCGGGCGCGGGCCGCGGGGCCTCAGCCCGCGCCCGGTGCCCGGTGCGGCGGCTGCTCGGGGGCCGGGCGGCGCACCGGCGGCGGTACGGCACGGACGGCCGGGTCGGCGGTGGTCACCGTCAGCGGCTCGCCGTGGTGGCGCAGGGTCAGCGGCGGGCCGGCGAGGAGCGCGTAGGTCGCCTTGTCCGGGCCGATGTCCACGCGCAGCGTGCGGCCGCGGAACCGGACGTGGAAGGCGAGCCGGCTCAGCCGCTCGGGCAGCCGGGGTGCGAAACGCGGGTTCTCGCCGTCGGGGCGCAGGCCGCCGAAGCCCGCCACCAGCGCCATCCAGGTGTCGGCCAGCGAGGCGATGTGCAGTCCGTCGCGGGTGTTGTGCTCCAGGTCCTGAAGATCCATCAGGGCCGCCTCGGCGGTGTACGCGTAGGCGAGGTCGAGATGGCCGGTCTGCGCGGCCATGACGGCCTGGCAGCAGGCGGACAGCGAGGAGTCCCGCACGGTCAGCGGCTCGTAGTAGGCGAAGTTCCGGGCGATCTGCTCCTCGTCGCCCTCGCCGTCGAACCAGTCGCCGCAGGTGTACATGGCCAGCACCAGGTCGGCCTGTTTGACGACCTGCTTGCGGTAGAGGTCGAAGTAGGGGAAGTGGAGGAGCAGGGGGTACTGGTCGGGGCGGGTGCCGGCGAAGTCCCAGCGCTGGTAGCGGGTGAACCCGGTGTGCTGTTCGTGGACGCCGAGTTCGGCGTTGTAGGGGACGTGCATGGCCTCGGCGGCGTCCCGCCAGGCCGCGCTCTCCTCCGCGTCCACGCCGAGCCGGGCGGCCTGGTCCGGGTGGCGTTCGACGGCGTCGGCCGCCGCGAGCAGGTTCCGCCGGGCCATCAGGTTGGTGTAGGTGTTGTCGTCGGCGACCGCGCTGTACTCGTCGGGTCCGGTGACGCCGTCGATGTGGAAGCCGCCGCGGGTGTCGTGGTGGCCCAGTGAGCGCCACAACCGGGCGGTCTCCACGAGCAGTTCCGCACCGGCCTCGCGCTCGAAGCCGTCGTCGCCGGTGGCCTCGACGTACCGGACGACGGCGTCGGCTATCCCGGCGTTGACGTGGAAGGCGGCGGTGCCGGCCGGCCAGTACGCCGAGCCCTCCGGTCCGGCGATGGTCCGCCAGGGGAACGCGGCGCCGGCGAGCCCGAGTTGGGCGGCGCGCTCGCGGGCCTCGTCCAGGGTGTTGTACCGCCAGCGCAGGGCCTCGGCGACGGCGGCGGGCGCGGTGTGGGTGAGCACGGGCAGCACGAACATCTCGGTGTCCCAGAAGGCGTGCCCGTCGTATCCGGAGCCGGTCAGGCCCTTCGCCGGAATGGCGCGCTGCTCGGCGCGGGCGCCGGCCTGCAGGACGTGGAACAGGGCGAAGCGGACGGCCTGTTGGATCTCCTCGTCGCCCTCGACCTCGACGTCGGCGCCGGCCCAGAAGTCGTCCAGGCAGGCCCGCTGGTCCGCGAGCAGCCCCTGCCAGCCGTCCTGCGCGGCGGCGGCGAGGGCGGCGTCGACCTGGTCGGCCATCGCGGGCAGCGACCGGGTGCCGGACCAGCCGTGCGCGACGAGCTTCTCCACCCGCAGCGTCTGCCCGGGCTCCAGTACGGAGGTGACGGTGAGCCGGGCCACGTCAGAGCCGCTCTCGCTGCGGGTCGTCGTGCGCTCCGGGCCGGTGACGACGTGGTCGGCGGCCACGGCGACGCGCAGGCCGCTGCGCTTGGTGCGGTGCACCAGCCGCAGCCGGCGGTCGGCGGCGAAGTGGTCCTCCTGCTCCAGCGGCGACTGCAGCGCCATGGCCGCGCGCGGGTCGCCGTCGGAGGCTGGCAGCGTCTCGCCCGCGACCAGCTCGGACTGTATGACCACGCGGCTGCGGCAGCCGACGGCCTCCACCTCGTAGGCGACGGCGGCCACCGCGCGCTGGGTCAGCGACACCAGCCGGGTGGAGCGCACCCGGACCGTGGAGCCGGCCGGCGAGGTCCACTCGCAGGTCCGCTCCAGCACGCCGCGGCGCAGGTCCAGGACCCGTTCGTGGGCGAAGAGCCGGCCGTAGCGCAGGTCGAACGGCTCGTCGTCCACCAGCAGTCGCAGGATCTTGCCGTTGGTCACGTTGATGACCGTCTGGCCGGACTCCGGGTAGCCGTACCCGGCCTCGGCGTACGGCAGCGGGTGCACCTCGTGCACGCCGTTGAGGTAGCTGCCGGGCAGGCCGTGCGGCTCGCCCTCGTCGAGGTTGCCGCGCCAGCCGACATGGCCGTTGGACAGGGCGAACACGGACTCGCTCTGGGCGAGGACGCCGAGGTCGAGGGCGGTCTCGCGGACGGCCCACGGCTCGACGGCGTACGACCGGCCGGTGATCATTCCTCGCCTCCCAGCTCCGCGAGGTCGGCCACGACGATTGTCGCGCCGTGCGCGTACAGCGCTTCGCGCTGGCCGACGCGGTCCACGCCGACGACGTATCCGAACCCGCCCGCGCGGCCCGCGTCCATGCCGGCCAGGGCGTCCTCGAAGACGGCGGCGCGGGACGGTTCGACGCCGAGGTCGCGGGCGGCGGCGAGGAAGGTGTCGGGGTGCGGTTTGCCGGGCAGGTGCCGCTCGGCGGCGACGATCCCGTCGATCCGCACGTCGAAGAAGTGCTCGGCGCCGACCGCACGGAGTACGTCGCGGCAGTTGGCGCTGGAGGAGACGATCGCCGTGCGCAGCCCCTCGGCGCGCACCGCCTCCAGATAGCGCAGGGTGCCCGCGTAGGCCTCCACGCCGCCGGTGCGGATCTTCTCGCGGAGCAGGTCGTTCTTTCGGTTGCCGAGGCCGTGCACGCTGCGGGTCTCGGGTGGGTCGTCGGGGCTGCCCTCGGGCAGGTGGATGCCGCGTGAGTCGAGGAAGGCGCGCACGCCGTCGGCGCGGGGGCGGCCGTCCACGTACTCGTCGTATTCGGCGTCCGCGTCGAACGGCCGCCCCTGCTCGCCGTCGTAGTCGCGCAGGAACGCGTCGAACGTCTCCTTCCAGGCGGCCGCGTGCACGAGGGCCGTCTTGGTCACGACCCCGTCGAGATCGAACAGACAGGCCTGGATCGCTTCTGGCAGACCGAGCTGAGTCATACCGGCACTCTTCCCCACGATCGGCGTTCGAGAGGTGGCGCACGCCACACCGGAGCGTACTTCTCGGCACAGCCCGCGGCGCACGCGGCGGTGCCACACTGGGCGGTGTGCCGCTGACCTTCGACGACCTTCTCGCTCGCGCCCGTGGCCTCGTCCGGGACGGCCGGCGTGCCGTGCTCGGCATCGCGGGCGGCCCCGGCGCGGGCAAGACGACCCTGGCCGAGCAGGTGGTGCGCGCCCTGAACGGGGACGGGCCGCCCTGGGCGGCGCACGTCCCGATGGACGGTTTCCATCTGGCCGACGCCGAACTGGACCGCCTGGGCCGCCGGGACCGCAAGGGCGCCCCGGACACCTTCGACGCGGCCGGGTACGCGGCGCTGCTGCGCCGGCTGCGCGAGGACACCGAGGAGGTGGTGTACGCGCCCGGGTTCGAGCGGGTCCTGGAGCAGCCGCTGGCGGGCGCGGTCCCGGTGGCGCCGACGGCCCGGCTGGTGGTGACCGAGGGCAACTACCTGCTGCTCGCGGAGGGTTCGTGGGCGCGGGTGCGGCCGTGCCTGGACGAGGTGTGGTTCTGCGAGATCGCCGAGGACGAGCGGATCCGCCGGCTGGTCGCGCGGCACGAGGAGTTCGGCAAGGACCACGACAGCGCCGTGGCCTGGGTGCTGGGCACGGACCAGCGCAACGCCGGCCTGGTGGCGGCGACACGGGGGCGGGCGGACCTGGTGGTGCCGCCCGCCGCGCTCCCGGCCGCCGTGCTCCCCGAGCGCTGAGACTCAGCGGCGCAGGATGAGCGTGGGCTCGCCCCGGTCGTCCCCGGCCGCAGGGCCGAGGACCGCCGTGAACGCCTCGGTGCGCACGGTGAGTTCCTCCCCCGCCGCTTCGAGGACGGGCGCGAACGCTCCGCCGGGCCCGTACCGTACGGCGAACACGTGCAGCCCCCGCGGTGCGCCCGGCGCCGGCTCCGCCTCCAGCGCGGTGGAGGAGACCAGGTGGCGCCAGCCCTCGTCGGGGTCGCCGTAGCCGCGCGGGTCGGCGGCGAGCGCGAACGCGGCCTGCTCCTGGGTGAGTTCGGCCCGGGCGTCGAAATGGTCGGGACCGGACGCTGCCGGGTGGGTGAGCCTCAGCCCGCCCGCCGACACCGCCTCGCCCTCGGCGACGCGGCGCACCCGGTCGCCGTCGTCGGCGGCGTACGGCAGTCCGGACAGCAGGTACGGCGCTCCGTCGAGCCGTCCCAGGGCGACCGTCACCCACAGCCGCGTGCCGTCGGTGACGTACAGCGAGCGGACGTGGCGCAGGACGTGGTCGCGGCCGACGACCGGCTTGGTGACCAGTTTGGCGGCGAGCCCGTCGGCGCGGACGTCGCGGACCCGCACCTCGCCCATCGGGCGGCACAGCAGGAAGCCGTCGGTGACCGGGCCGAAGCCGTGCTGGCGGCGTACGGCGGCGGGCAGGTAGTAGGTGCCGGCGGCCTCGATCAGGGCCGGGGTCAGCCGGCTGTCGAAGGCCACGGAGACGGTGCCGCAGCGCAGTTGGTGGCGGGCGACGGCGGGCGACGGGGTGCGGTGCCAGCGCGTGGGGTCCTGGATCTGCCAGACCAGCATGAAGGCGAAGTGCCCGTCGATCCGGCCGTCACGCTGGACCGCGTGCCGGGCCCAGCGGGTGTCGCCCCGGTAGCGGCCCAGGTCGGTGCCGATGCGTGCGCCGAAGTAGCGCAGGCCGAGGACGGATTCGAAGCCGGAGTGCTGTTCGCTGTAGCGCGGGCCGCCGCAGTCGTAGCCGCCGCTGGTCAGCCGGGCGTCGAGGTAGCGGGCGAGGGTGTCGCCGTCCTCGGCGAACATCTCCGCGCCGCTGACCCGGTGGGCCTGGGCGAGGAAGGACAGGGAGATGGGGCCGTAGTTGTTGTCGTAGGCACCGCCGTGCTCGGGCGGCAGCAGGGCGCCCCGGTCGCGGACCCGGCGGGCGCGGATCTCCTCGGCGTACAGGCTCAGTGCCCGTGCGCGTACCGACTCCCCCTCCTTTGCCGGGAGGTGGCGGGCGAGCATCAGGCCGCCGACCACGCAGCCGATGGCCTGGTTGCCGGCCTCCTGCGGGTTGAAGAAGGTCGCCTCGGTCAGCCAGCACCAGTAGCCGTGCGCCAACTCCCGTAGTTCGGCGCGCGGTTCGTCGTCAAGGAGGCCGTCGGCCGCGTCGAGGACGTTGACCGCCTGGAGCAGCGCCCAGACCGTGCTGGGCCAGTCGCCGATGGGGTGGGCGCCCGCTTCGAGGACGTAACGGGCGTACGGCAGACCCGAGTTGGTCCGGCGCAGGTTGGGGTATCCGGGGTTGTCCCCGGTGTAGACACGCTCGCGGAGGTGGAAGGCGAGGCTGCGGCGGACGGCCTCGGGCAGCCGGGGGTCCTTGCCGCGCTGCCAGGCGAGGGCGAGCAGCGCGGTGATGCCGAGCGACGTGTCGCCGACGTCGTCGAGGGCGTCGGGGTGTTCGAGGTTGCCCTCGGGGGTGAGGCGGGCGAGGGCCTGCTCGACGACGTCGGCGAGGACGGCGTCGTAGGCCTCGGGGGTGTCGGGCAGGTCGTGCAGGGGGCCGCGCTGGCGGGGGAGGTGCAACGGGGATCAGCCCTTCATGCCTGAGGTGGCCATGGCGTCGGTTCGTCGGGGTCACACGACAGGTGCGGGCCGGCGGGCGCGCAGTGCGACGGTCAGTGTGTGCGGGCCGTGTCCACCAATGTAGACGCGGTTCCCGGTCGTCGCATCGGTGCCGCCCACCACGGTGTGGTCCTGACCCGGGTCGTACCGCAGTACGTCGCTCCGGTCCGGCCCGGCAAGCGGTTCGCCTGCCTCGACGCCGGCCTCGACCCGGATCTCGTCGTCGCCGACCCGGTAGGTCATCGGCCCCCTCGTCAGGCACCAGCGTCCGTCGCCGATCGGCACGGCGCCCTCTGGCACGCCGCCCGGCCGGAAGGTCAGTTCGAGGGCCCAGGGCACCCGTGGGCCGCGGATGTCGATCCGCAGGTCGGCACCGTCTTCCCTGAGGTCCACCTCGACGCGGGTCGTGTGGGAGACCTCGTCCCGAGGGCGGTCAGGGAAGGCCATCGCCGCGGAGAAGCGGCCCTCGTCCACCAGGCGGTAGGCGCCGTCGTCGCGCCTCCGGTCCTTCGGGAGCGGCTGGTAGTAGGCGGTTGTGAGGGTTTCGGTGAGCCGGTACCGGTTGTCGGCGAGCTGTTCCATGTCGGCGGCGCGGAAAGGGCCCAGGTCGAAGAACCCCCGCGAGAGACGGACCGCGTCGAGGACGGCGGCACCGGCGAACAGGCGCAGGAAGGTGGGGTTGCAGGCGAGGCCCGAGCGGATGCGCCGGTGCTCGGGCACGTCGGAGCCGCCGTACACCACGGTGTGTGCGGTGGCCGAGGCGTGTGCGGCGAGGCGTGCGGTGGGGAGATACCGGGCGCGCGGGAGCTTCTCCGCGTCCGGGGCCGGCAGGGCGCGGCACAGATCCGGGGTGAGGAGGGTCTGGGCGAGCAGGTCGGGGTCGTCGATGCCGTCGGCGGCCGCCAGGCGGGCCGCGCGGGCGAAGTCGCCCCGGCCGGTGCGGATCGCGAGCAGCCGGTAGTGCGGCAGATAGGGCCACAACGGGAACGAAAGCTTCTGGTCCTGGCGGCGCGAGTGGACGGTCTCCACCGTGCCGTCCGGCCTGATCAGGTCCAGGGTCGTGGCAAGGTTGCGTTCGACGGCGTCCAGCAGGTCGGTACGCCCGAGCACCTCGGCCAGCAACAGCAGCGACGGGTTGGTCACGAGGGACGCGTAGACGGCACTGCGTTCCGAGTACAGGCCGTCCGCGTCGATGTCGACGCCCTCGGCGAGCCACTCCTCGGCGCGGGCGAGCAGCCGGGCGTCCGGGAACGAGCGGTGCAGCCGGGCCAGCGCCGCGGACAGCTCCCAGCGGTGGTTCGGGGTGTGCACCCCGCCGGTCAGGAGAGGGCCGGTGGCGGCGCCCGCGATCTCGGCAAGCGCCGCCGTGACGTCGGCCAGTTCCGGCCCCGCGCCCGCGGCGAGGACGTGCGCGTCGCACACGTCGTTGACGGTGAACGCGGAGTCCGGCGGCGACTGCACGTTGTCGCCGCCCGCGAAGAGGCCGGAGGCCGTCTGCACGGACCGCAGGGCACGGAGGTGGGTCAGCGCGGCGGCGACGGCCCGCTCGCTGCCGTGCAGGGCCGACTCCGGCGAGAGGTACGCCGCGACCAGGGTCTTCACCCGCCGGGCCAGGGCGCGGTGCGGCTCAATGAATTCCGCCGACGGGTCGGCCGACCCGTCGGCGGCGAGCGCCGCTGCGCGGACGAACTCGTCGTCGAACGGAGTGGGCACGGTCAGTCCTTCAGTCCGGCATTGATGTCTGCGCCCATGACGTAGCGCTGGAAGACCAGGAAGATGACGATCAGCGGGATCATGGAGATGACCGATGCGCCGAGCAGGACCGACCAGTTGATGTTCTGCGCGCCGACGATGCTCTGGATGCCGATCTGCACGGTGAACTTGGTGGGGTCGTTGAGCATCAGCAGCGGCCAGATGTAGTCGTTCCACCGCCACTGGAAGGACAGGATGGCGAGGGTCAGCATGATGGGCCGGGAGAGCGGCACCATGATCCGCAGGAAGATCGACAGTTCGCGGGCGCCGTCGATGCGTGCGGCCTCCACGAGTTCGTCGGGAACCGTCAGGAAGAACTGGCGGAACATGAAGCATCCGGTCGCGGTGAGCACGGCCGGGAGGATGATGCCGGTGAACGAGTTGTAGAGGTCGAGGTTGCGCACCACCAGGAACTCCGGGGCGAGCATGACCTCGCCCGGCAGCATCGTGGTGGCCAGGATGCAGATGAAGAACGCCTTGAGCCATTTGTTGTCGTACTTGGCCAGCGCGTACCCGGTGCAGCAGCTGGCCGCCACCGTGAGGATCGTCGTGATCACGCACACGAGGGTCGTGTTGACGAAGTACTGGGAGAAGTTGGCGCTGCGCCACGCCGTCAGGTATCCCGACAGGGTGGGGTGGTGCGGAACCATCGTCAGCGGATAGGAGAACAGGTCCCCGGCCGGTTTGAGGGAGCTGAGGATGAACCACAGCACCGGCAGTCCGTAGAGGCACGCCAGGATCCACAGCAGTGTCGTCGCGGACACCGCCCGCCGGACCCCGCCGCTGCCCGCGTTGCGGGTCCGCTTCTTCGAGACGGCCTGTCCGGGACCGGCGTCGACCGGGCGTGGCATGTCTGTGGTTGTCATCGGTTCTCCACCCGCCGGTTGACGATCAGCTGGACGATCGCGACGGCCATCAGGATGAGCATGAGCACGAACGACGCGGCGCTCGCGTAGCCGATCTGGCCCCGTTGGAAGCCGGTCTGGTAGATGTACTGGACCAGCAGGTTGTTCGACGTTCCGGGTCCGCCGTTGTTGAGGGAGACGAACAGCGGGTATTCCTTCATCGCGTTGATCGTGTTGAGCAGGATGACGATGAACGAGGTGGGCGCGATGCTCGGCAGCGTGATGCTGATGAACTGGCGCCAGGGACCGGCGCCGTCGAGCGAGGCCGCCTCGTAGTACGACACCGGCACGTTCTTGATCGCCGCGATGAACAGCAGCATCGAGAAGCCGGTCCAGGCCCAGGACGCCGCCATCACCACCACCAGCAGCGACAGGTCCGCGTTCGACTGCCACGGGACGGCGTGCCCGCCGAGCTTCTCGATGACGTAGTTGACCAGTCCGAAGTTCTCGCCGAACAGCCACCGCCACAGGACACCCACGACGATGGGCGACAGCAGCCAGGGGATGAAGAAGACGACGCGGGCGAGCGACGCTCCCTTGGCGTGCTTGCTCACCAGCATGTTGGCGATGAGCAGCGAGAGCGCGAAGTTCAGCGGAACGAAGAGGACGGTGTACAGCAGCGTCCGGGTCAGCGCCTCGTAGAAGGAGGAGTCCCCGAACAGGTTGCTGTAGTTGTCCAGTCCGACGAACTGGAACGCCCCCACCCCCGTGTAGTTCGTGAAGGAGTAGACGAGCCCGATCACCGCCGGCCACACGAAGAACAGCGCGAAGAGCACGACATTGGCCGCGATGAGGACGAGCGGCGCGATCGTGTAGCTGCGGCGTCTCCTGGGCGGGCTCGCGGACACGTCCGAGGCGCGTTTTGTCATCTTCCTGACTCCGTGCTGCTGGAAGGGATTCCTGTGGGCTCACGCCATGAGCCCGGCGTCACGTGGGCGGCCAGGGCCGGGCGGCGGTGTCTCGGCCCCGCCGCCCGGCCCTGTGGTCTACGACCCGCCGCCGACCTGCTGGTTGTAGCCGGCCACGATGTTCTCCAGGGCCTTGTCGGCCGACTGCTGGCCGTTGATCGCCTTGCCGAGCTCCGTCTTGGTCGGGTCGGTCGTGAGGCTCTTGCCCTTCAGCACCCAGTTCGTCTGCGCGGTGTTGAAGTACCCGGAGATCGGGGCGTAGAGCGGGATCTCCTCGTTGTACAGCTTGAACGCCGCCTGCGCCGCCTCGGAGGTGAAGGGGTACTTCGGGTTCAGACCGCTCTCGACCGGGAGGAACCCGGAGGTCTCGACGAGCTCGGTGTACTGCTTCGGCGCGTACACCCAGGCCAGGAACTTCTGCGCGGCGGTGGCCGCGGCGCCGTTGTTGTTGAACCCGACCATCATGCCGCCGCTGTTGACGTCGCTCGCCTGGACCGGCTCGGCGGGAGTCGGGACGCTCGCCCAGTCGAACTTCTTGATGCTCTCCGCGAAGGCGGGAACCTGCCACACGCCTGACCAGTAGGCGACCACGTCACCGCTCTGGAACATGGCCGACGGGTCGGCGCCGCTGGTCCATACCGACTTCGGCATGGTCTTGTCGTCGTTCAGTCCGACGAAGTAGTTCACGGCCTTCTTGGTCGCGGCGTCCACCGAGAACGTGCCGGAGGAGTCCGCGTGGACGTACTGCCCGCCCATCTCGTACACCATGGCGCGGAGCCGGGACGGCGACTGGTCGAACGTCAGGGAGTACTTGGCGCCGGTCTTCTCCCGGACCGTGTTCGCCGCCTTGATGAAGTCGGTCCAGGTCCAGGTCTTCTGGGGCGAGGCCGGGAAGGAGACGCCGGCCTTCTTGAACAGGGTCTCGTTGATGTACAGGCCGGACGCGGTGACGTCCGAAGGGATGGACAGCACCTTCCCGGACGAGTCCTTGGCGAGGAAGTTGCCGTTGATGTTGTTGCTCTTGTCGTTGGCGACGGAGCTGAGGTCGAGCAGCTTGTTCGACCAGATCGGGTCCAGCGCGGGCACGTCCGCCACGTCCGGCAGAGCGTTCGCCTGAGCGGCGTTGTGGAGCTTCGCCGGGTAGCCGTCGTAGGGGATGTTGACGAGCTTGACGTCGACGCCGGTTTCGTTCTTGTACTGCGCCACCAGTTTCTTCCAGCCCGCGTCCTGCCCCGGAACCGTGGAGATCCAGAACGTCAGCGACTTGGAGTTGCCGCCCGAGCCGGACCCCGACCCGCAGGCGGAGAGCAGAAGGGCACCTGCCGCGGCCACGGCAGCGAGGGGAACCACGCGGCGTATGCCGCCGCGGCCGAGTCGGCGGGAGCGCCGCACACCCACACTGGTCATCTTCGATCCCTTTTCGTCGTAGGGGGACGGAGCACGGCGCCGACCGAGGCGGCACGGGTGCATTCTGCAGGTGAAATCTCGCTTCCCGGGGGCGCGGCCTCGCCCGGCCGCGTCGCCTTCGCGGGTGGGATCCCCGGCCATGAGTGCCGTCGTCGCACAAGCACGCCCTCGTGCGGCTGCCGTACGTCGCGTACGGTCGGGACGCCGACCCAAGCCGACGTCCCGACCGGCTTAGAAAGCGCTTGTCCGGACATTGGCAGAACGGGCCGGAAGCCGTCAATCCTTCCGCCGCCCGGGCTCGGTCACGGTTCGGACACCTCGGGCCACCGCGAGCCGGGCCGCGCCCACGACGGTGCCCAGGTCGCCGACCGTGCTGCTGACCACCTCGGTGGGCCAGCTCAGCCGGGCCAGTTCGGCCCGCACCCCGGGCAGCAGCCGGGGGTCCGCGCCGGTGCTGCCACCGAGCACGATCAGCCCCGGGTCCAGTACGGCGGTCACGGCGGCGGCCAGCCGGCCGACGTCGGCGGCGTGCCGGGCGACGACGGCGCGGGCCGGCGCCCGCCCCTCGCCGGACAGCGCGAACAGCTGCTCGGCGGTCTCGGGGCACGGCCCGTCCCTCTCCCGCCAGGCCTCGGCGGCGCGGCGCAGCAGGGAGCGCGCGCCCATGTAGTCCTCCAGGGCCTCCAGGCGCGGCTCGCTGTCGTCGTCCCAGGGGTAGGGCAGCCGCGCCAGCTCGCCGGCGGCGCCGTTCGCCCCGCGCACCACCTGCCCGCCGATGACGATGCCGAGGCCGACACCCACGCCGACGCGCAGGTAGGCGAAGGTGGCACGGCCTTGGGCGGCGCCCTCGTGCAGCTCGGCGAGCGCTGCGCAGTTGACGTTGTTCTCCAGGTGCACGGGCACGCCCGGGGGCAGTGCGACGGCCACGGCGTCGAAGACGGGGCCGGCCTTGGCGGTCGCGGGACGCACCGGCGCGCCCTTCCCGGCCGGCGCGGCGACGTCGCCGACGGCGACGACGACGGCGCGCGGCGGAAACGCGGCGGGCAGCGTGCCGAGGGCCTCGCGGACGGCGTCCGCGGCTTCGGCCCGGGACGCGGTGACCTCGGCGAGCAGGGCGCCGTCGAGGGCGCAGCCGCGGACCCGGGTGAGGTCCGGGCCGAGGTCGACGGCGAGGACGGCGCCGGCGCCGGGGCCGAGCCGGTAGACGGCGGCGCTGCGGCCGGTGCCGCTGGAGGCGGTGCCGGAGGGGGCGGCGAGCCCGGCGCTCTCCAGCTCCGCGACGGCCGAGGACACCGTCGGTTTGGACAGTTTGGCCAGGCTCGCCAGTTGCGGCCGGGTCGCGCTGCCCGCCTGCGCGAGCACGGCGAACACCGCGCTCGCGCTCTCGGTCAGCCGGGGTGCCGCCACCACGTCGTGTTCCACGGTTCTCCCACAGGTCGCGAGGACTCTTGACGCACTGTACTTCGTTAGTTAATTTCCTAACGAACTTCACGGTACTCGCCTGCCGTGCTCCGCCAGAGGCCCGTCCCGGGGCCTCCCGATCGCTGCGACCAGCCCGTCTCCCGGGTTTTCACCGGCTTGCCACCGGCTCTTCCCGGCTTCCCCCGGCACGGTTCGCCCGCCGTCGCTGCACCGCGCGCACGCACAGCACAGCGCACCCGACGCACGACGAAAGAGGTCCCGTGCAGGACTCCACGCCCGTCCTGGTCGGCATCGACGTGGGCGGTACCAAGACCCGGCTGCGTGCCGTGGCCGGGGACACCCCGCTCGCCGACCACGTCCGTACCAGCGGCGGCTGGCGGCCGCACGACCCGGTCGCCGCCGCCGGCTGGCTGGCCCGGCTGATCGCCGAGGCCCTGCCGGCCGGCCCGCGCCCGGCGGCACTGGCGGTGGGCGGCCACGCCTGCGAGACCGCGCGCCAGTGCGAGCAGCTCCGTACCGCCCTGCACCTCCACTTCGACGTGCCCACGCTGGTCGTGGGCGACGCCGAACTCCTCGTCCCCGCCGCAGGCTTGGCGAAGGGCGGTGCCGGCCTGGTCGCCGGCACCGGCTCGGTGGCGGTGGGGCGGCGCGCCGACGGCACGGCCGTGCAGGTCGGCGGCTGGGGCGCGGTGCTCGGCGACGAGGGCGGCGCGGCCGGACTGGTCCGCGAGGCGGCGCGGGCCTGCTGGGCCGCCCACGACCGCGGCGAGGCACCCGACGCGCTGGCGACGGCCCTCCTCGACGCGTTCGGCGTCCCCGAAGTGCCCGCGCTGGGCGCCGCGTTGGAGAGCGCCCCCGATCCGTCCGCCGCCTGGGGCCGGCACGCCCCGGCCGTCTTCGCCGCCGCCGAGGACGGCTCTGCGCTCGCCCGTGACGTCATCGCCGCCGGCGGCCGCGCGCTCGCCGCGCTGGTCGAACTCCTCGACCGGCGCGGCGCGGTGACCGACGACGTGGTGGTCGCGGGCAGCACCATCCTCGCCCAGCCCGCGCTGTACGACGCCTTCGCCGCAGCCCTCGCCGCATCCCTGCCGTCGGCCCGGCCGCGCCCGCTGCGGGTACCCCCGGTGGCGGGGGCGGTGACGCTCGCGCGCGGGCTGCTGTGAGCGAGACACCGGAACTCCGTTGTGCCGGGCGGCGGTTGTCGGTTTCCGTGTGCCGAGCGCCTCGCGTTCACCTGCCGACCAGACCGAGCTCACCCGGGACTCCCCGACGGGTCACACCCCACCCCTAGATATTCACGCGTTCAACTTCCTCCTCCTTCTTCTCCACGGTTTCGCACACGTCGGCCCATCGCGCCCCGCGTTCCGTGGACCGCTTCCGAGAGGCACAGGCATGCCGTCACCTGCCGGGCCCCCCTCCGCCGCGCTGAACCGGCGCGGGTTCCTCACCACCACGCTGGCCGCGTCGGCGGGCGTGCTCGCCGCCCCGGCCGTCGCCGTCCGGCTGCCCGCGGCCGACGCCACGGCGGCCACCGCACCGGCCGCGTTCGTGGACTCCTACCGGACCAACGTCGCCGGCAACCTGACGCCCGAGACCAACGCCGTGGTCCGGGTCCTCGGCGGCTTCGCCCAGGTGTGGAAGACCGGCGCCGCCTGGGACACCGGCGCCCCGCTGCGCCCCGCGATCCTCCGCGCCGACCTGCGCTACTGCGCGTGTACCACGGCCGAGCGCACCGACGCCCAGGCGAAGGAAGCGTTCGTCTACGACCGCCGGCACCAGAGTTACGCGATGATCGCGGGCCTCGGCCCACTGGCCGACCTGTACAAGGCGGGCGCCAAAGCGGTCACCTCGATCAACGACGCCCCCGACGGCACCCCGGCGACCACCGTCAACGACGCCGTGCCCGCCGACGCCCCGGCCGGCTCGGCGCTCGGCGCGGGCGCCCACGACTCCTCGCTCGGCAAGGTCGCCGAACTGGTCGACACGGTGCGCGGCCCGTACGCCTCCGGCAATCCCGCCAAGTACGCCTACCAGTACCCGCGTCCGTGGCGGCTGAACGAGAACAGCGAAGTCGTCGACACGGGCAGGACCGACGCGTTCGGTTTCCCGGTGTACGACTCCCCGGTGGCCGTCGCCCCGCAGCTGCTGCGCCAGCGCGGCACCTCCGCCACCGACGACGGCGGCTTCCCGAGCGGCCACACCAACGCCTTCCACCTGGCCGCGCTGGCCTACGCGTACGCCGTGCCGGAGCGCTTCCAGGAGCTGGTGACGCGCGCCGTCGAGCTGAGCCACACCCGGATCGTGGCAGGCATGCACCACCCCGTCGACGTCATCGGCGGCCGGATCATGGCCACCGCCCTCGCCGCCGCCACCCTCGCCGACCCGGCCAACGCCCAGCTGAAGGCCGCCGCCCGCGCCCAGGCCCTCGCCTACTTCACCGAGCGGACCGGCACCACCGCCGACACCCTCTTCTCCTACGCGCACACCGGCACCGACCCGTACGCCGACCGTGCCGCCAACGCCCGCGCGGTCCGGCCCCGGCTGACGTACGTCCTCACCCGGCAGGGCCGCGAGCTGCCGCTGACCGTGCCGAAGGGCGCCGAGGTGCTGCTGGAGACCCGGCTGCCGTACCTGAGCGCGGACCAGCGCCGCGCGGTGCTGCGCAGCACCGCGCTGCCCTCCGGCTATGTGCTGCTCGACGGCTTCGAGCAGTGGGGCCGGCTGAACCTGTTCGCCGCGGCGGACGGTTACGGCGCCTTCGACACGGACGTCACCGTCGTCCTGGACGCGGCGGCGGGCGGATTCTCGGCGGCCGACGCCTGGCGCAACGGCATCGACGGCCGCGGCGGCCTGACCAAGCGCGGCACCGGCACGCTCACGCTGACCGGCCGCAACCGCTACACCGGCGGGACCGTGCTGGCCCAGGGCGCGCTGGTCGCGGGCGGCGAGGACGCCCTCGGCCACGGGGACGTGCGGATCACGGACGGCACCCTGCGGGTGGCCGGGCGGCTGCGGGTGCGCGGCGCCTACGCCCAGGACGCGGGCACGCTGGAGATCACCCTGCGCACGGGCCGCAAGGCGCCGCTGACGGTCCGTCACCTGGCAGTGCTGGGCGGTGGGGCCGCGCTGTCGCTGCGCCTCGACACCGAGCGGCCGCCGGCCGCGGGCAGCACGCTGCCCGTCCTCGACGCGCCCCGGCTGCGCGGCCGGTTCGCGCGGATCGAGGTGAACTCCGGCCACCTGCGGGCCGTACCCGTGTACACGGCAGAAGGTCTGTCGGTACGACTCGTGCAGCGGTGACGCCCCCGGTGGCGGGAGCGGTGCGACAGTAGGGCCATGATCCGGCCCACGCACGCTCCCGCCGCCGTACGGCCGGTGCCACCGCGGGGCGGATGATGGCGCGCGCACAGCACCTGGTCCCCGGCCCGGCGGCTCCCGCCGCGGCCCCGGCCCGCCCGTACGCCGGGCTGCACCGGCACCGGCGGTGGCTGGTGCCGCTCGTGGCGCTGCTGCTGCTCGCCCAGATGGCCGCGGTGATGGTGACGACGGCCGTGCAGCAGACCCCGACGATCGACGAGCCGGTGTACGTCGCGACGGCCACGGACTATCTGCGCGAGCACCGGATCCGCTACAACCCCGAACATCCGCCGCTCGGCAAGCTGCTGATCGAGGCCGGGACGGCGGTGGCGGACCCGCGCTACGACGCGTCGTACCCCGGCACGCAGGGGGACGTGGGCCGGCATCTGCTGTACGAGTCGGGCAACGATCCCGGGCGGCTGATGCTGTGGGCACGCCTGCCGGTGATCGTGCTGACGCTGCTGTTCGGGCTGGTCGTCTTCGCGTTCGCCCGCGACCTGACGGGCACGGCGGGCGAACTGACCGGTTCGGTGGGCGGGTTGGCGGGTGCGGTGGGCGGGTTGGCGGGTGCGGCGCGTGGGTTGACGGGTGGGTTGGCGGGTGCGGCGGGTGGGCTGGTGGCGCTCGCCCTGTACGCCTTCACGCCCGACGTGGTCGCCCACGGTTCGCTGGCCACGCTGGACATGCCGGTGACCGGCTTCGTCCTGACCTCGGTATGGCTGCTGTGGCGGGCGCGCCGGCGGCCCGGGTTGTACGTGCCGCCGGCCGGGGTGGCGCTGGGGGCGGCCGTGGCGACCAAGATGAGCGCGCTGCCGGCGGTGCCGGTGCTGACGGCGCTCGCCGCGGTGTCCGTGGCCGTCGCCTCCGCGGGGGCCGGCCGGCGGCGCAGGGTGCTGACCGCGCTCGCCGCCGCGGTCGGCATGGCGCTGGTGGCGGTGGCCGTGGTCTGGGCCTCGTATCTGGCGGTCGACCCCCTGCTGCGGTTCTCCCCCGCCGAACCCGTCCCGGCACTGCACGGGCTGCGCGGGAGGCTGGTCGATCTGCTGCCGCTGCCGCCCGCGTACCGGGCCGGGATGCGGGTGCAGTTCGGGCTGGAGGACTACCCGTGGCAGGGCTATCTGTTCGGGCACCTGTACACCGGCCGGCGGTGGTACTACCTGCCCGTCGCCCTGCTGGTGAAGACCCCGATCGGCCTGCTGGCGCTGGGCGCGGCCGGCGCCGTTGCGGTGGTCGCGCTGCGGCGGCTGCGGCCCGCGGCGCCGTACCTGCTGGTGCCGCCCGGCGTGCTGCTGGCGGCGGCGATGACGGGATCGCGGGAGTTCGGGACGCGGTACGCGCTGTGCGTGCCGGTGTTCCTCGCGGTGACGGCGGCCTGCGTGCCGGCGTGCGTGCCGGCCCGGGCTCCGTGGTCCCGGAGGCGGTGGCGGTGGGCGGCCGCCGTGACGGCCGTGCTCGTGCTGTGGACGGCGGTCAGTTCGCTGCGCACCTTCCCGTACTACCTGCCGTACGCCAACGACGCGTTCGGCGGGCCCGCGCAAACCCACCGGCTGCTGCACGACTCCAACGTGGACTGGGGACAGGACCTGGGCCGGCTCGCCGACCGGCTGCGCCGGGACGATCCGGGCGAGCGGGTGTGGCTGGTCTACAAGGGCAGCGGCGTGCCGTCGTACTACGGCATCCGCGCCGCCGATCCGCGCGACGTGCCGCCGGACCGGGTGCACGGGCTGCTCGTGGTGTCGGACTCGGCGGTCGCGAAGGCAAGCGGCCGACTGGCCGAACTGATCGCTTCCAGTCATCCGGTCGGCAATGTGGGCTATTCGATCACGCTCTACCGACGGTGAGCACGTACGCTCAACCCGCTGGTCAAGACGGCCGGTGAGCTATGTTGAGTGGTCGTGGCAGACAAAGGAGGCGGCCGGGTGCCCTCGCCGCAGCAGGCACGCGCACAGGCGTCAGCGATCACCTCGGGCAAGACCGTGCCCGAGGCCGAGCCCGCTCCGACCTCCCGGCTCCGGGAACTCTTCGACGGCCCCCGTCTGTCGCCGGGTCAGCGGCGCATCGCCCAGTATCTGATCGAGCACATCACCGAGGCCGCGTTCCTGTCGATCACCGAGCTGGCCGATCGCGTCGGGGTCAGCCAGCCCTCCGTCACCCGCTTCGCCGCCGCCGTCGGCTTCAGCGGCTATCCCGCGCTGCGCGAGCGGCTCCAGGCCATCGCGCTGAGCACGCTGGCGGGCGGCCCGGGCGAGGAGAACCGGGCCAACGAACTCCAGGCGGCCGTCGACGCGGAGATCGAGAACCTGGAGAACCTGCGGCGCGACTTCGCCGACCCCGACCGGATCATCCGGGTCGGCCGCGCGCTGTCCCGCTCCACCCCGCTGACCGTGCTGGGCCTGCGCATCTCCGTGTCCCTCGCCGAGTACTTCGGCTACGCGGCCCGCCGGATCCACCCCGACGTGCGGCTCGTCACGCGCGGGGGCAGCGTGGCCTACGACGCCCTGCTCCAGTCCCGCGAGGCCGGCGGCACCTGGGTGCTCGCCTTCGCCATGCCCCGGCACTCCCACGAGACCCTGCAGGCCGTCCGGGTGGCCCGGGACGCCGGGCTCAAGGTCGCGCTCGTCACCGACCTGGCACTCGGGCCGCTGGCCGAAGCGGCCGAGATCACCTTCGCCACCGGCACCGGTTCGCGCATGGTGTTCGACTCCTACGCCGCGCCCGGCGTGCTGGCCGCCGCGCTGCTCCAGGCCATGACCGACGCCGATCCGGAGCGCACCCAGGCCCGGCTGGAGAAGTACGAGCAGCTCTCCGAGCACCACCAGTTCTTCATGAAGGACTGAGGTCCGCGCCAGGGATCCGTGAAGATCCTGCGCCTCCCGATACCCCCGGACAGGGATCATCCGCCACAAAGCACGCATGAATGTTTTCATACGCCTTGCAAACCGGACGGCATATATAAATACTGCTCACGGATCGCGCCCGGCCCACTCCGGGCACGTTCCGCGCACGCGGACCCACCGCTCGCGCCACCGCCCCGAGAAAGCCGACGGACCAGCCATGCGCACGCAAGACCACCCGCAGCGCCGGTTCCCGATGGCCGGGGCCCCCGAACGGACACCCCCGGCCGTCGGCTCCTACCCACGTCGGTACGTGTGGTGTTCCGGGGCGCGCCGTCTGCGCGACGCGCCCGTGGCGGCCCCGGCCATCCCCTAGGCCGGGGCCGCCCCGCATTCGTCGGACCACCCTCACGACGCCGCACACCGGAAGCGATGATCATGCCCCTGACCAGCACGCGCATCAGTCCCGACTGGCCCTGTCAGGTCAAGACGCCAGGCTCGTACGACTGGGAGCGCTCGGCGGCCAAATGGCTGCGGGAGCTGATCCCCGCGCGCTACGCCAGCTATCCGGCGCTCATCCGCCACCCCGTGCTGCTCGCCCGGCACGCCCAGCTCCAGGTCCAGCAGGAGGTCCGGGTGGCCCGGACCGCCCTGCAGACCGCGCGCGCCGAGCTGCCGATGCTGGGGCTGCCCGAGTCGGTCATCGAGCACACGATCAAGCTGTACGCCGCCGAGGTCCTGCAGCTGCAGCACATCGCCCGCAGCGTACGGGCGGTCAGCGAGGCTCTGTCGGGGCGCGGCCCGGGACGCTGATCCCCGCGCCGCCCTTCCCCGTACCCCGGGGTACCCCGGGTCGGGTGCGTGCCGCGGTCACGGCGCGGCCGGGGGGCCGCTGTGGGCTCCGTCGGCCCGTTTGGCCGCTGTGGAGCTCCGTCGGACCGATTCCCCCCGTCCGCCGCTCCGGGCCGGTCTCACGAACCGTCGCCGAGGGGCGACCGTGACGTCCGTGACTCCAGGGCCCGGCGCGTGTCGTCGCCGTAGACGCCCCGCTCGTCGCCGCTGATGCCGTACCAGAGCTGGAACCGGGCCACGGCCGCAGTGAGGGTGGCGTCGTAGGTGCCGTCGGTGGAGCCGTCGCGGTAGACGTCCGGGACGCGCAGCAGGCGCTGCTGGAGTTCGGCGACGTCAGGCCCGCTGTCGCCCTGGCGGAGGGTGCCGGGGCCGTCGGGGTCGGTGGGCGCGGTGGGGATGGCGGGGGCTTGCCCGGAGGTGGGTGGTGCGCTGGCCGCGGGCCGGGAGGGCCCCGGGGTCGCGGCGCTCGCGGTGGATCCCCGGCCGGAGGGCAGCAGCATCGCGCAGCCGAAGCCGACCAGGGCGGCCGCGGCCACGGCCACGGCGACGGAGGCCCGGCGCAGCCGGGGGGTCGCGGCGCGGGCGCTGGGGGCAGGGACGCCGGAGGCAGCGGCTTTGGGGACAGGGGATCTG
>NZ_MLYO01000026.1 GCF_001866665.1 Streptomyces monashensis
GCCCCGCCCCCACACGCCTGCCCCTCACCGCCCTTCCCTCACGCCCGCTCCCTCTCTCCGGCGGCCCCTCTGCTCCTTCCCACCCCGCTCCTCCCCGCTTTCGCGCTCCTTGTCCCGCTCTCGGCCGCCCCCTCCGTCCCTCCGGGGCACCACCCCTGCCGCAGAACCGACCCCCTTGCCCGGGTATGGTCGCCCTGCCCAGCCCTTCACCCGTGGAGTTCCAGATGCCCGCCCGATCGTCCGCGAGCCGTCGTACCGTCCTTCGAGGGGCCGCCGTGGCCCCGGTCGCCGGGCTCGGCCTGGCCGCCTGCTCGGCACCGGGCGGTGCCTCGGCGGCGGACACCCCGACCGCGCCCGTCGACCTCGGTGCCGAGAGCGAGGTCGCCCAGGGCGCCGCCAAGCTCTACCGGGATCACAACGTGGTCGTCAGCCGTGACAAGAACGGCACGTTGAAGGCGTACAGCACGATCTGCACGCACGCTGGGTGCCCCATCAACAAGCTCCAGGGGACGACCTTGATCTGCCCCTGCCACGGCAGCGAGTTCGACGCCACGACCGGCAAGGTGGTCCAGCAGCCGGCCACCGAGCCCCTCGCCGAGCTGTCGGTGAAGACCACCAACGGCAGGATCGTCGCCGGCCCGGGCGCCTGACCGGAAGCCGAACACCGACTCCCACCGTCCTGACTGCCGTCAGCGGACGATAGCCCTACGGCGGCCAACGGACCTGCGGCGGCCAACAGGCCTACGGCGTAGGGGACTTCACTCCCAGTCCCAGGCGATGCCGACGATGCCCGGCCGGATCCGTGGCTCGACCACGTGGACGCAGTGGTGCGGTCCGGTGACCGGCAGTTCCTGTCGGCCGCTGCGGGGGGCCGCCGCCGAGGGCTGGGTGAAGCGGTGGCAGCGCGCCGGGAGCGCGGCCGTGTCGAAGCGCACCTGGAGCGCGTACTGGCCGCCGGGGGAGCAGAACCGGTGGAGGTGTTCACGGGAGGTCCCGGCCGTGCCGTCCTCGATGCCGTACCGGAAGAGGAAGGTGTCGCCGCAACGCAGCCGGGTACCGAAGAGCAGCTCGGCCACCAGCAGACCGGCGTCCTGGTCCCAGCGGACGCGTCCCGTGCGGCAGTTCTCCAGGGCCCGCACACTGATGTCCTGCGGGCGGCAGCCGGGGTCGCCGTGGTGCACGGCGAGGAAGCGGTCGACGCCGTCATGGTGGGCCCGCACGATGTGCTGGGCCTCGCGGCCCGCCAGTTCGCGCCGGGCGCCGATCCGGACGTATTCGTGATGGCCGAGCGTGTGCAGTCCGCCGTCGGCGGACCAGCCGAGGCCGGCCCGGAGCCGGTCGAGGACGTCCGAGGCCTCGATCAGGGAGCGGTAGGAGCGGACCCCGGGGCGGCCCGACACCGTGTGCTCGTGGCTGTCGGCGAGCAGCCGGATCAATGATTCGTCCGGCAGCTGGAGGATCTCCTCCAACGCGCGCACGGCCCGCAGTGACTCGGGGCGCTGCGGGCGGCGGGCACCCTGCTGCCAGTAACTCAGGCTGGTCACACCGACCTTGACCCCGTGGCGGGACAGATGGTGCTGGACGCGCTGGAGCGGCAGCCCACGTGCGGCGATGGCGGCGCGCAGCGCCGCATGGAAGGGGCCGCCCCGAAGGACCATGTCCAGTTCCGTGGTGAGGACGTCCGCGTGCTCGGTGGCATGCCGCATGCCGAGGCGCCTTTCTGTGAGGTGTCGCTACGGCTGGTCGGGCCGTCTGCGCTGGTTGCGGGACCACCCCCCGTGGGCGCTGTGAACGCCCCTGACTGCGCACGCCGCATCCCGTTGTGCGGGCGTGCCCGGCCCCGAGTTCCCCCGCATTGAAGCGTGTTGACCAGGCCCCGACAACACCTCGAACCCGCCATGGCCCCACCCGGCCGGACCGTGGCCCGGCGCCCGGAACCGACGCACCCCAGGTCGTGCCGGTGCCCGCCGCGGCATGGGACGATCGGCGTGTGGCGGAGACCTGGGCGTTCGCCGGTGACGACACCGCTGTGACTCCGCTGGAGGCGGTCGCCGGGCTGCGGTGCGGGATCGCAGCGGGGTGTCTCGGAGCCTGGTTCACCGGTTCCGCCGGACGCCTGCTGACCGACACCGAGCGCGCGGTGGTGATGCTCCTCGACGCGGACGGCGGTCCGGGCGGGCACGCGGTTACCCCCGGGCCGGGGGTGTGAGCGGGGGATTCCGGCTCGCGAACGGGCAGTGCGACACGTATCCCGACGTGGACACCGTGCCGCTCGACGAGGCGCTCCGGATCGTCCGGCAGGTGATCGGCGCCGGTGCACCCCCGGCCTACGCGGGATGGTGCCGGGACGGGTGAACGGCGCGGGTGCGGACGTTGTCCACAGCCCCGACGCGGTGTCGGCGCTCGCCAGTAGGGTGTGAGACATGGCCGACCCCTCCAGCTACCGCCCCAGGCCGGGTGAGATCCCGGACTCTCCGGGGGTGTACAGGTTCCGTGACGAGCACCGCCGGGTGATCTACGTCGGAAAGGCGAAAAGCCTGCGCCAGCGCCTGGCGAACTACTTCCAGGACCTGGCGAACCTGCACCCGCGCACCCGGACGATGGTGACCACCGCCGCGTCCGTGGAGTGGACCGTGGTGTCCACGGAGGTGGAGGCGCTCCAGCTGGAGTACTCCTGGATCAAGGAGTACGACCCCCGGTTCAACGTCAAGTACCGCGACGACAAGAGCTATCCGTACCTCGCGGTGACGATGAACGAGGAGTTCCCGCGCGTGCAGGTGATGCGCGGTCACAAGAAGAAGGGCGTGCGGTACTTCGGGCCCTACGGGCACGCGTGGGCCATCCGGGACACCGTCGACCTGCTGCTGCGCGTCTTCCCGGTGCGTACCTGCTCGGCCGGAGTCTTCAAGAACGCCGCCCGCACCGGCCGGCCCTGCCTGCTCGGCTACATCGGCAAGTGCTCGGCACCCTGTGTCGACCGGATCAGCCCCGAGGAGCACCGGGAGCTGGCCGAGGAGTTCTGCGACTTCATGGCGGGCCGCACGGGCACGTACCTCCGCCGCCTGGAGAAGCAGATGATGACGGCGGCCGAGGAGATGGAGTACGAGCGGGCCGCCCGGCTGCGCGACGACATCGAGGCCCTGAAGAAGGCCATGGAGAAGAGCGCGGTCGTGCTCGCCGACGCGACCGACGCCGACCTCGTCGCCGTCGCGGAGGACGAGCTGGAGGCGGCCGTCCAGATCTTCCACGTCCGCGGGGGCCGGGTGCGCGGCCAGCGCGGCTGGGTGACCGACAAGGTCGAGGACGTCACCACCGCAGCCCTCGTCGAGCACGCGCTCCAGCAGCTGTACGGCGAGGAGAGCGGGGACGCGGTCCCCAGGGAGGTCCTGGTCCCGGCGCTGCCCGAGCCGGTCGCACCGGTCCAGGAGTGGCTGACCGGCCGCCGCGACTCGAACGTGTCGCTGCGCATCCCGCAGCGGGGCGACAAGAAGGCGCTCATGGAGACCGTGCAGCGCAACGCCCAGCAGGCTCTGGCACTGCACAAGACCAAGCGTGCCTCCGACCTGACCACACGCTCGCGTGCCCTGGAGGAGATCGCCGAGGCCCTCGATCTGGACAGCGCCCCGCTCCGGATCGAGTGCTACGACATCTCGCACCTCCAGGGGGACGACGTGGTCGCCTCCATGGTCGTCTTCGAGGACGGCCTCCAGCGCAAGAGCGAGTACCGCCGCTTCCAGATCAAGGGCTTCGCGGGCCAGGACGACGTCCGCTCCATGCACGAGGTGATCAGCCGGCGTTTCCGGCGCTACCTCGCCGAGAAGGAGAAGACGGGGGAGTGGTCCGACGGCGAGGACGCGGCCGCCGAAGGTCCCCTCCTCACCGGCACGGACGAGATCACCGACTCCCTCAAGGACGACGAGGGCCGGCCCAAGAAGTTCGCCTACCCGCCGCAGCTCGTCGTCGTCGACGGTGGCCAGCCGCAGGTCGCGGCGGCCCGGCGCGCCCTGGACGAGCTGGGGATCGACGACATCGCCGTCTGCGGCCTCGCCAAGCGATTGGAGGAGGTCTGGGTGCCGGGCGAGGACGACCCGGTGGTGCTGCCGCGCACCAGCGAGGGCCTCTACCTCCTTCAGCGCGTACGGGACGAGGCCCACCGCTTCGCGATCACCTACCAGCGCGTCAAGCGGTCCAAGCGCTTCCGCGCCGGCCCCCTGGACGACGTGCCCGGCCTCGGCGAAACCCGCAAACAGGCGCTCATCAAGCATTTCGGCTCGGTGAAGAAGCTCCGGTCCGCCACAATCGAACAGATCCAGGAGGTGCCCGGGATAGGCCGGAAGACGGCCGAGACCATCGCCGCGGCCCTCGCCCGGGCGGCCCCGGCCGCACCCGCCGTGAACACGGCGACCGGAGAGATCATTGAAGACGAGGAACCCGACACGACGGGCGGTTCCTCGGGGGAGCCCGCGATCGCGGGTCTCCCGGACGAACGACGGGGGCAGGAGACATGACCGAGCACGAGACACACCCCACGGCCGAGCGAGATCGGTCGCACGAGGAAGCGGGCCAGGACCGGCCACAGCCCGCGGTGGGCGATCAGCACGCGGCCCAGGAAAACGGAGTACAGGTGAGTACGGACGTCACGGCGGCCGTGGCCCCCGAAGCGGCCATTCCCGAACTGGTGATCATCTCCGGCATGTCCGGAGCGGGCCGGTCGACGGCCGCGAAGTGTCTGGAGGACCTCGGCTGGTTCGTCGTGGACAACCTCCCGCCCGCCCTCATCCCCACCATGGTGGAGCTGGGCGCCCGCTCGCAGGGCAACGTGGCGCGGATCGCGGTCGTCGTGGACGTGCGCGGCCGGCGCTTCTTCGACAACTTGCGCGAGTCCCTCGCCGACCTGGACACCCGGGGCGTCACCCGGCGCATCGTGTTCCTGGAGTCCTCGGACGAGGCGTTGGTGCGCCGCTTCGAGTCGGTGCGCCGCCCGCATCCGCTCCAGGGTGACGGCCGCATCGTGGACGGTATCGCCGCCGAGCGCGAGCTGCTGCGCGAGCTGCGCGGGGACGCCGACCTGGTGATCGACACCTCCAGCCTCAACGTGCACGAGCTGCGCGCCAAGATGGACGCCCAGTTCGCCGGCGAGGAGGAGCCCGAGCTGCGGGCCACCGTCATGTCGTTCGGCTTCAAGTACGGTCTGCCGGTCGACGCCGACCTGGTCGCGGACATGCGGTTCCTGCCCAACCCGCACTGGGTCCCGGAGCTGCGTCCGTACTCGGGCCTCAACGAGGAGGTCGCCGCCTATGTCTTCAACCAGCCCGGCGCCAAGGAGTTCCTCGACCGCTACGCCGAGCTGCTGCGCCTCATCGCGGCCGGCTACCGGCGCGAGGGCAAGCGGTATGTGACCATCGCCATCGGCTGTACCGGCGGTAAGCACCGCTCGGTGGCGATGTCGGAGAAGCTCGCCGCGCGCCTCGCGGCCGAGGGCGTGGAGACGGTGATCGTGCACCGGGACATGGGACGGGAATGACGGAACGTACACCGCGGCTGAGCAGACTGCGCCGGATGGTGCCCGAGTCGCGCGCCGGGCGCCCGGCCGAGGCCCGCGGCGCCCGGCCCCGCCGCCGGGGCGCCCAGCCCAAGGTCGTCGCGCTCGGCGGCGGCATGGGCCTGTCCGCCTCGCTCGCCGCACTGCGCCGGATCACCGGCGACCTCACCGCCGTCGTCACCGTGGCCGACGACGGCGGTTCCAGCGGCCGGCTCCGTGACGAGCTGGGCGTGCTCCCGCCCGGCGATCTGCGCAAGGCGCTGGCCGCGCTCTGCGGTGACGACGACTGGGGCCAGACCTGGGCCCGGGTCATCCAGCACCGCTTCCAGTCCAAGGGCGACCTGCACGAGCACGCGGTCGGCAATCTGCTGATCGTCGCCCTGTGGGAGCAGCTTGGCGACCATGTGCAGGCCCTGGACCTGGTCGGCAAGCTGCTCGGCGCGCACGGCCGCGTGCTGCCCATGTCGGCCGTGCCACTGGAGCTCCAGGCCCTGGTCAAGGGGCACGACCCGGAGCGCCCGGACGACGTGGACACCGTGCGCGGGCAGGCGACGGTCGCGCTCACGCCCGGGGAGGTGCAGTCGGTGCACGTCGTTCCGCACGACCCGCCCGCCGTGCCCGAGGCCGTGGCGGCGGTCCGGGACGCCGACTGGGTGGTGCTCGGCCCCGGTTCCTGGTTCTCCTCGGTCATCCCGCATCTGCTGGTCCCCGAGCTGCTGGACGCCCTCACCGAGACCAAGGCGCGCAAGGTGCTCTCCTTGAACCTCGCCCCGCAGCCGGGAGAAACCGAGGGCTTCTCCCCGCAGCGTCATTTGGAGGTTTTGGGGCGACACGCCCCTAAACTCGCCCTGGACGTGGTGCTGGCCGACGAGGCCGCCGTACCCGACCGCGACTCGCTCACCGAAGCCGCGAAGCGGCTGGGGGCCGCGGTCGAGCTGGCGCCCGTGGCCCGGACCGACGGTTCACCGCGGCACGACCCGGAGCTGTTGGCCGCCGCGTACGACCGTATTTTTCGGATGCATGGAAGGATCGGCCCATGGCGATGACGGCAGCGGTGAAGGACGAGATCTCCCGGCTCCCCGTCACCCGGACCTGTTGCAGGAAGGCGGAGGTCTCCGCCATTCTGCGGTTCGCCGGCGGCCTTCACCTGGTGAGCGGGCGCATCGTGATCGAGGCGGAGCTGGACACCGCGATGGCGGCCCGCCGTCTCAAGCGGGACATCCTGGAGATCTTCGGCCACAGCTCCGAGCTGATCGTGATGGCGCCCGGCGGACTGCGCCGCGGCTCGCGCTATGTCGTACGGGTGGTCGCGGGCGGTGACCAGCTGGCCCGCCAGACCGGTCTGGTCGACGGCCGGGGCCGCCCGATCCGGGGGCTTCCACCGCAGGTGGTCTCCGGGGCCACCTGTGACGCGGAGGCGGCCTGGCGCGGGGCCTTCCTGGCGCACGGCTCGCTGACCGAGCCCGGCCGCTCCTCCTCCCTGGAGGTCACCTGCCCGGGTCCGGAGGCCGCGCTCGCGCTGGTCGGCGCCGCCCGCCGGCTGTCGATCGCCGCGAAGGCCCGTGAGGTGCGGGGCGTGGACCGGGTGGTCGTCCGTGACGGGGACGCGATCGGCGCGCTGCTGACCCGGCTCGGTGCGCACGAGTCGGTGCTCGCCTGGGAGGAGCGCCGGATGCGCCGCGAGGTGCGGGCCACGGCCAACCGCCTCGCCAACTTCGACGACGCCAACCTGCGCCGTTCGGCCCGCGCCGCCGTGGCCGCCGGTGCCCGGGTGCAGCGGGCGCTGGAGATCCTCGGCGACGAGGTGCCCGAGCACCTCGCGGCCGCCGGGCGGCTGCGCATGGAGCACAAGCAGGCCTCGCTGGAGGAGTTGGGCGCGCTCGCCGATCCGCCGCTGACCAAGGACGCGGTCGCGGGCCGGATCCGCCGTCTGCTGGCGATGGCCGACAAGCGCGCCGCCGATCTGGGCATCCCGAGCACGGAGGCCAACCTCAGCGAGGAGCTGGCGGACAACCTGGCCGGCTGACCGGCGCACGCTCAACACACCGGTGCCGGGCTCCAGTCGAGACCCCGGCACCGGTTTTTTCACCCCCGCTCGCCCGCACGAAATCGCCCCGCCCGGGTCGAGTGCCATGAGCGGTTGGCCGTAGTGGCGGACCGTCGCGGACCACCGCGAGGGGGGCATGAGGCACAGAGCGAGATCGGTTCTCGCTGTCGGCGCGCTCCTGATCGGCGGAGCGAGCCTCGCACCCATCGCCCAGGCACAGAGCGGGAGTTCACCGAAGCCCGGCCTCGACGAGAGCAAGGTCTTCCACGCCGATGTCACCCGCCGACAAGCCTGTCCTGAGCGCCCGGCTGCTGTGGGACACCGAGCCCGGCTACGACCACGCGGTGATCGAGGCGCACACTGCGGGCGCCGACGACTGGACCACACCGGCGGAGGCCGGGAGTGCCACGACGACGGCCGCAACGGCGTACAGCGGGCAGGGGTTCCTGATCGGCGGGCATCCGTGGCTCACCCGCCATCTGACCCTCGCGGCCTCCTTCGCCGCACCACCGAGGACGAGCGAGACGTCGCTGGGCGCCTGGCGCGCGGCCGGACCGCCCGCCGGCAGCCCGGCCGTACGGAAGGACCGGACGCGCACCGGGGCGCTGTTCCGGACGTACGCGGCGGTCACCACGGACGACACCGTGCTGCTCGGTTTCGGGCTGGAGCAGGTGCCGTCGGCGGCCGGCCGGGCGGCGCTGCTCGGGAACGCGTTCGCCGCGCTCGGGGCGTGAGGGCCACCACGTTGACAGATCCCGCTCTCCTTGTTCCAACAGGTGAGCGGGAGCCCTCTCAACGGTGCGTAAACGTGACCCTCGTGGGCACTGATCAAGTGAGCCGACCCGCTCACGAACGAGTGAAGTAGGAGTAAAAACCGCCCGGCATTCCGTATCAAATACGGGCGAAACCGCAGTCGATCCGAGGCGGTCCGTACCCCTACTGGCGGGTACGGAACGCCTGCCCGTGTATGGGCCATCTCGATGTCACCGAGGGGCCCGCAGGGAGGTAGGGTCGGTGGTGGTCGGGGACATCCCAAACAGAGCTCGCCGGCACCGCATGGCCGGCGTACCAACGAGGAGATCGGTTCGTGACGATCCGCGTAGGCATCAACGGCTTCGGCCGCATCGGTCGTAACTACTTCCGCGCGCTGCTGGAGCAGGGTGCCGACATCGAGGTTGTGGCTGTCAACGACCTGGGTGACACGGCGACCACCGCGCACCTGCTCAAGTACGACACGATCCTGGGCCGCCTCAAGGCAGAGGTCTCCCACACCGCCGACACCATCACCGTGGACGGCCACACCATCAAGGTGCTCTCCGAGCGCAACCCGGCCGACATCCCCTGGGGCGAGCTGGGCGTCGACATCGTCATCGAGTCGACCGGCATCTTCACCAAGAAGGAAGACGCCGCCAAGCACATCGCCGGTGGCGCGAAGAAGGTCCTCATCTCGGCCCCGGCCAAGGATGAGGACATCACCATCGTGATGGGCGTCAACCAGGACAAGTACGACCCGGCGAACCACCACGTCATCTCCAACGCCTCCTGCACCACCAACTGTGTGGCCCCGATGGCGAAGGTCCTCGACGAGAACTTCGGCATCGTCAAGGGTCTGATGACCACGGTGCACGCGTACACGAACGACCAGCGCATCCTGGACTTCCCGCACAAGGACCTGCGCCGCGCCCGTGCCGCCGCCGAGAACATCATCCCGACCACCACCGGTGCCGCCAAGGCCACCGCCCTGGTGCTCCCGCAGCTCAAGGGCAAGCTGGACGGCATCGCCATGCGCGTCCCGGTGCCGACCGGCTCGGTCACCGACCTGGTCGTCGAGCTCGGCCGCGAGGTCACCAAGGAAGAGGTCAACGCCGCCTTCCAGAAGGCCGCCGAGGGCGAGCTGAAGGGCCTCCTCGACTACACCGAGGACCCGATCGTCTCCTCCGACATCGTCAACGCCCCCGCGTCCTGCACCTTCGACTCCTCCCTGACCATGGTCCAGGAGGGCAAGAACGTGAAGGTCATCGGCTGGTACGACAACGAGTGGGGCTACTCCAACCGCCTCGTCGACCTCACGGTCTTCGTCGGCAACCAGCTCTGATCGTCGAAGCAGGATCTTGAAGTGAGAGCAGGGCTCGGGCAGCGCAGGGACGCGCTGTCCGGGCCCTGTTCTGCGCCCGGACCACGTCCTTTTACGATCAGGTGCACCACGAGCCCTCCTTTGGAGTCCACTCAATGAAGACGATCGACGAACTTCTCGCCGCCGGCGTGAGCGGCAAGCGGGTCTTCGTCCGCGCCGACCTCAACGTGCCGCTGGACGGCGCGACCATCACCGACGACGGCCGTATCCGAGCCGTCCTGCCCACCATCAAGGCCCTTGCCGAGGCCGGCGCCAAGGTGGTCGTCGCCTCGCACCTGGGCCGGCCCAAGGGCGCCCCGGATCCCGCTTTCTCGCTGCTGCCCGCCGCCGAGCGCCTCGGCGAGCTGCTCGGCGCCCCGGTCGCCTTCGCCCAGGACACCGTCGGCCCCGCCGCCCACGACGCGGTCGACGGCCTCCAGCCCGGCCAGGTCGCGGTCATCGAGAACCTGCGCTTCAACCCCGGCGAGACGTCCAAGGACGACGCCGAGCGCGACGCCTTCGCGGACCGGCTGGCCGCCCTCGCCGACGTCTACGTCGGTGACGGTTTCGGTGCCGTGCACCGTCAGCACGCCTCGGTCTACGACCTGCCGAAGAAGCTGCCGCACTACGCCGGCCACCTCATCAGCACCGAGGTCGGCGTCCTGAAGAAGCTCACCGAGGACGTCGAGCGGCCCTACGTCGTCGCGCTCGGCGGCGCCAAGGTCTCCGACAAGCTCGCCGTCATCGACGAGCTGCTCGGCAAGGCCGACCGCCTGCTCATCGGCGGCGGCATGGCCTACACCTTCCTCAAGGCCAAGGGCCACGAGGTCGGCATCTCCCTCCTCCAGGAGGACCAGATCCCGGCCGTCAAGGAGTACATGGAGCGCGCCGAGAAGAACGGCGTCGAGCTGGTGCTCCCCGTCGACGTCCTCGTCTCGCCGGAGTTCCCGGACCTGAAGACGAAGGCCCCGGCCAACCCCACCACGGTCGCCGCGGACGCCATCCCCGCCGACCAGGAGGGCCTGGACATCGGTCCGAAGACCCGCAAGCTGTACGCCTCGAAGCTCGCCGACGCGGCCACCGTCTTCTGGAACGGCCCCATGGGCGTCTTCGAGCACCCCGACTACGCCGAGGGCACCAAGGCGGTCGCCCAGGCCCTCGTCGAGTCCAAGGGCTTCACCGTCGTCGGCGGCGGTGACTCCGCCGCGGCCGTGCGTACGCTCGGCTTCGACGAGAACGCGTTCGGCCACATCTCGACCGGTGGCGGCGCCTCCCTCGAATACCTCGAGGGCAAGACGCTCCCCGGCCTCGCCGCACTGGAGGACTGACCCCGTATGACCACCCGCACGCCGCTGATGGCGGGCAACTGGAAGATGAACCTCAACCACCTCGAGGCCATCGCGCACGTCCAGAAGCTCGCCTTCGCCCTGGCCGACAAGGACTACGAGGCCGTCGAGGTCGCCGTCCTGCCGCCGTTCACCGACCTGCGCTCCGTGCAGACTCTGGTCGACGGCGACAAGCTCAAGATCAAGTACGGCGCCCAGGACATCTCGCGGCACGACTCCGGTGCCTACACCGGCGAGATCTCCGGCCCGATGCTGTCCAAGCTGAAGTGCACGTACGTGGCCATCGGCCACTCCGAGCGCCGCCAGTACCACGACGAGACCGACGAGGTCGTCAACGCCAAGGTCAAGGCCGCCTACAAGCACGGCCTCACCCCGATCCTGTGCATCGGCGAGGAGCTGGACGTCCGCGAGGCGGGCGACCACGTCTCCCACACCCTCTCCCAGCTGGAGGGCGGTCTGAAGGACGTCCCGGCCGAGCAGGCCGAGACGATCGTGGTCGCCTACGAGCCCGTGTGGGCCATCGGCACCGGCAAGGTCTGCGGCTCGCAGGACGCGCAGGAGGTCTGCGCCGCCATCCGTGCCAAGCTCGCCGAGCTCTACACGCAGGACGTGGCCGACAAGATCCGCATCCAGTACGGCGGTTCCGTGAAGTCGGGCAACGTCGCCGAGATCATGGCGCAGGCCGACATCGACGGCGCCCTGGTCGGTGGTGCCTCGCTGGACGCCGACGAGTTCGTCAAGATCGTGCGCTTCCGCGATCAGTGATACACGCTGTGAGTAGGCGGTAGCGGCGATACGTCGTACCCTTGCGGGGGCACAGCCGGTGTGCTGTGCCCCCGTCGTCCCTCCGAAGTCGTCCATCCGTATCCGAGGAAGTTGGTCCAGCCGTGGTTTTGGGGTTCTCGATCGCCCTGATCGTCTTCAGCCTGCTGCTGATGCTGCTGGTGCTGATGCACAAGGGGAAGGGCGGCGGCCTCTCCGACATGTTCGGTGGCGGCATGCAGTCCTCCGTCGGCGGCTCCTCGGTCGCCGAGCGCAACCTCGACCGGATCACCATCGTGGTCGGCCTGTGTTGGTTCGCGTGCATCATCGTCCTCGGCATGCTGATGAAGTCGAACAGCTGACGCTTCCGCACGCCGCGCACAGCACACACATCACGCCTATTCGGCGGGTAAGGCCCCATGTTCGGTACGCGCTCCTGGGCGCGGCCTATCATGGGGCTTGCGTCTTGGTGTGGGGGCTTGTAACTCCAATCACTGGACGCGCGTTGGGCCTTACGTAGACTGAGGCGCTCGCAGCGAAGCGGAACGCCGACTCGCTTCGCGGCACCATGACGCAGGGAGTTACGACCGTGGCAAGTGGCAACGCGATCCGAGGAAGCCGGGTCGGGGCGGGGCCGATGGGCGAGGCCGAGCGTGGCGAGTCCGCGCCCCGTCTGCGCATCTCCTTCTGGTGCTCCAACGGGCACGAGACGCAGCCGAGCTTCGCCAGCGACGCGCAGGTTCCCGACACTTGGGACTGCCCGCGCTGCGGCTTCCCCGCCGGCCAGGACCGGGACAACCCGCCGGACCCGCCGCGCACCGAGCCCTACAAGACGCACCTCGCCTATGTGCGGGAGCGGCGCAGCGACGCGGACGGCGAGGCGATCCTCGCCGAGGCGCTCGCCAAGCTGCGCGGCGAGATCTAGGGGCCCCTGAGCATCGCGACCGGCCGGGCACCCACTGGTGCCGGGCCGGAGCCGCTGCCTCCAGCTCTGCCTCCTCCCGCGCCGTCCGTACGCGGTTCCGGCACCGGAGCGTCGTACGGACGTACCTGTTGTTGACCGTGCGGACAGCGTTGTGTCCGCTCGTCCCATGTCCTGATCAACTAGGTTGGGACGCGACAGGTGCAGGAAAGAAGGCTGAGGTCGGAAATGAACGCAGACGGCCGGACCAGGCTCAACCAGACGCCCGAGTGGACGGCTCTCGCCAAGCACCGGGAAGAGCTGGCCGACACTCATCTCAGGGAGCTGTTCGCCGCCGAACCCGGGCGCGGTGCGGGATACACGCTCCAGGTCGGCGACCTGTACGTCGACTACTCCAAGCACCTGGTCACCGACGAGACGCTGCGGCTGCTGCGCGAGCTGGCCGACGCCACGGACGTCTTCGGCCTGCGGGACGCCATGTTCCGCGGCGAGAAGATCAACGTCACCGAGGACCGCGCCGTGCTGCACACCGCGCTGCGCGCCCCGCGCGACGCCGTGATCGAGGTCGACGGCGAGAACGTCGTCCCCAAGGTGCACGCCGTCCTCGACAAGATGAGCGACTTCGCCGACCGCGTCCGCTCCGGTGCGTGGACCGGTCACACCGGCAAGCGCATCAAGAACGTGGTCAATGTCGGTATCGGCGGCTCCGATCTCGGCCCGGCGATGGCGTACGAGGTGCTCCGCAGCTTCACCGACCGTGACCTCACGGTCCGCTTCGTCTCCAACGTGGACGGCGCCGACCTGCACGAGGCCACCCGCGACCTCGACCCCGCCGAGACGCTGTTCATCATCGCCTCCAAGACCTTCACCACGATCGAGACGATCACCAACGCCACCTCCGCCCGCGGCTGGCTGGTGGACGCCCTCGGTGACGACTCGGCGGTGGCCAAGCACTTCGTCGCGCTGTCGACCAACGCCGAGAAGGTCGCCGAGTTCGGCATCGACACGGCCAACATGTTCGAGTTCTGGGACTGGGTCGGCGGCCGCTACTCGTACGACTCCGCGATCGGACTGTCCCTGATGATCGCGATCGGCCCGGACCGCTTCCGTGAGATGCTCGACGGCTTCCGGCTGGTCGACGAGCACTTCCGCACCGCCCCCGCCGAGACCAACGTCCCGCTGCTGCTCGGCCTGCTGGGCATCTGGTACGACAACTTCCACGACGCCCAGTCGCATGCCGTCCTGCCCTACAGCCACTACCTCTCCCGGTTCACCGCGTATCTCCAGCAGTTGGACATGGAGTCCAACGGCAAGTACGTGGCGCGCGACGGCAAGGAGGTGGAGTGGCAGACGGGGCCGGTGGTGTGGGGCACGCCGGGCACCAACGGGCAGCACGCCTACTACCAGTTGATCCACCAGGGCACCAAGCTGATCCCGGCGGACTTCATCGGCTTCGCCGAGCCGGTGGCCGAGCTGAGCGGTGAACTCCGGGCGCAGCACGACCTGTTGATGGCCAACTTCTTCGCCCAGACCCAGGCCCTCGCCTTCGGCAAGACCGCCGAGGAGGTCCGCGCGGAGGGGGTGGCCGAGGAACTGGTCGCGCACAAGACCTTCCAGGGCAACCGGCCGACCACGACCATCCTGGCCAGGGAACTCACCCCGTCCGTCCTCGGCCAGCTCGTCGCCCTCTACGAGCACAAGGTCTTCGTGCAGGGCGCGGTGTGGAACATCGACTCCTTCGACCAGTGGGGCGTCGAGCTGGGCAAGGTCCTTGCCAAGCGGGTGGAACCGGCACTGACCGAGGGCGCGGAGGTACCCGGCCTGGACGCCTCGACCAAGGCCCTGGTCGCCAAGTACCGCGCCCTGCGCGGCCGCGGCTGACCGGCACGCACAACTGCCCCGGTACCGCGCGGGTGGCGGGGAGTGCGGCTGCTTCCCGTCCCGCCCCGCCCGGCAGGCACGGGCGCCGGGGTCAGGCCGCCGCGCTCAGGGTGTCCGCGAGGCGTTTGCGTGCTGCGCGGGCGGCGGGGATCGTGGCGAGTCCGGCTGCTCCCAGGACGGTGGCCGTGCCGAGCGCGAGAAGCAGTCCGGGGGAGGGGGAGCGGGCGATTCCCGCGCCGATTCCGCTGGATGCGCCCTGGGCGTCGATGAGCCGGTGGGCCAGGGGCAGGCCGAGGACCGTGGCGGTGAGCGTCGCGGCCAGGGCCGTGGCGCTCGTGGCCGTGACGGTGATCGCGGTGATCTGCCGTGGGGACATGCCGATCGCCTTGAAGGCGAGCACGTCCCGTTCGCCCTCGCGCACGCTGCCGCCGATCGCGGTGAGCAGTTCCACCAGCCCGATGAGGGCGAGCACGGCGATCAGGCCGGCGACGACCGCGCGCAGCGGGGACAGTCCGTCGGCCGGGTTGGTCACGGCGTGCACGTCCAGGTGGCCCCGGCCGGCGGTGGTGAGCGCGGCGGCCACCCGGTGCGGGTCGGCGCCCGGGCGCAGCCGCAGCTCGTAGAAGGCCGGGGCGAGCTGCGGGTCGTTCTCGCGGAGGGTGTCCAGGGAGGCCGTCACGACCCGGCCGGCGTTCTGCGGTTCGATGCTGCGGCCGACGATGTGCAGGATCTGCGGCCGGTCGCCGACCGTCATCCGTACCCAGTCGCCGACCCGCGCGTGCAGCAGGTCCAGCAGCCCCTGCCCGGCCACCGCCTCGTCCGGTCCGTGCGCGGCCCGGCCCTCGGCGAGGGCGCAGGGGTAGGGCCGGGCGTCGGTGCCGAGGCCGCGCAGGGCGATGGTCGCGGTCTGCCCGGGTACCAGCGCGGCCAGTTCGACCCCCGGATACACGGCGGCGACGCGGGAGTCCCCGGCCAGCAGGGAGTGCAGGTCCGCCGGTGCCGGTGCGCCGTCCGTGCGGACCGTGAGCGAGGTGGGCAGACCGACCCGGGCCGGGTCGGTGTGGAAGCGGTCGAGCGTGGTCCACGCGCTGAGCGCCACCACGATCAGCAGCAACGGCAGGGTGAGCCGGGCGACGCCGGTCAACGACCGTCCGCGCCCCGTCAGCAGCTTGTGACAGCCGAGGACCAGCGCGGCCGGCAGCCGCGTGCCGAGCGCCCGCCGGGCCGGGCCGGTGAGCCGGCCGCCCGCCGACACAGCCGGGCGCGGCACCGGGACCGGCGGCACCCGGCCGGCCCGCCAGGCCGCGAGGCCCGTGGTCAGGCCGATGAACAGCACCGCGCCGACGGGCACCGCCAACAGCGCCATGGTGTGCCCCGGCAGCCCCTGCCACACGCCCACGGCGTCGCCGAGCCGCCCGGGGATCCGGCTGCCCAGCGTCTGGGTGAGGGCGGCGGCGGCCACGGCGCCGAGCAGGGCGTAGGCGAGGTGCTGGAGCAGGAAGATCCGGACGACCTGGCCGGGCGTGAAGCCGATCGCCTTCAGCACCGACAGGTCGCGCAGATGGCCGCGGATCCGGGTGGCGATCGCCCCGTGCACGGCGAGTCCGGCGGCGATCAGCGCGCCGAGTCCGAACAGGCCGAGCACCTGCCCGAGCAGGCGGTTGTCACCCTGTGCCGCGGCGCGGGCCTGCTGCCAGGTGGAGACCTCGCCGACCGCGCCCGCGCCCAGCGCGGTGACGGCGCGCTGCACCGCGTAGTCCGTGTCGGCCGGATCGGCGAGCCGCAACCCGATGACCTGGCCGCCGGGTGTCCGCAGTGCGGCGGGCAGGGCCCAGACCAGGCCCGGCTGCTCGCCGGGGCTGTAGGACGGCTCGGCACTGTCGGCGACGCCCTCGACGGTGAGGGTGCGCGGGGTGCCGGGCAGCGTGAGGGTGTCTCCGGGCTCGGCCAGCAGGGCACGGGCGAGGCCGCTCTCCAGCACCACGCCGTCCGGCTCGGCCGGGTCCAGCCAGTGTCCGGCGGTGAGCAGCGGCCGGCCGACGGAGGGCAGCCGTGCGGTGCCGCGCAGCTCCACGGAGGCGCGGGTGCCGCGCGAGGCGACGGTGACGGACTCGGTGCGGTAGGGGCCGGCGACGGACGCGACGCCGTCCAGCCGGGCGAGCCTGCCGGTGTCCGCGGACGACGCGGTGTGGATCCACACATGTGCCCCGCGCGTCTCGGCGAAGGTCCGCTGCCAGGGGTTGGTCGCGTAGCCGAACAGGGCGGCGGCCAGCAGCAGCGAGGCGACGATGCCGGCGGTGGCCAGCACGAGGAACAGCGCCTCGCCGCGATGCCTGCGCAGATCGGAGTGTGCCCAGCGCAGGGTGGCCCGCACGTCCCTGAGATCCAGCACGTCAGTCCTTCAGCTCCAGCACGCCGGAGATGCCGGCGCGGCGCGGCGGCGCACCGTCCAGCGCGGCATCGTCCGCTATCCGGCCGTCGAAGAAACTGATCACCCGGTCCGCTGCGCTCGCCAGCCGGGCGTCATGCGTGACCAGCACGATGGTCTGGCCGCGCGCGTGGAAGCGGGACAGCAGCCGCATCACCTCGCGGGTGCCCTTGCTGTCCAGGCTGCCCGCGGGCTCGTCGGCCAGCAGCAGCGGGGGATGGTTGACCAGGGCCCGGGCGAGGGCGACCCGCTGCTGCTCACCGCCGGACAGCTCGCCCGGCATTCCGCGCTCCTTGCCCGCGAGGCCCAGCTCGGCCAGCAGCGCCTCGCGCTCGGCGCGGGCCTGCTTCGGCGAGGCACCGGCCAGCAGGGCGGGCAGTTCGACGTTGTCGGCGACGGACAGGTTCGAGACCAGGTTGAAGAACTGGAAGACGATCCCGATGGCCTTGCGGCGTTCCACCGCCCAGCGCGCCTCGCCGAACGAGTCCGTGCACCGCCCGTCCAGCCAGATGCTGCCCTCGTCCGGCCGCTGGAGCCCGCCCAGCAGGTGCAGCAGTGTCGACTTCCCGGCGCCGGACGGACCGGTGATCGCCACGAACTCGCCCCGGGCCACGCTCAGATCGACCCCGCGGACGGCGTGCGCGGGCGCGCCCTCGCCGTGGTGGGTCTTGACCAGGCCCTCGGCACGGAGCACCGGAACACTGTCCTCGCTCATTCCAGTTCCTCCTGGCACCGCTCCAGCCAGTCGAGGTCGGCCTGCAGATGCAGCATCGCGCCCTCGATCAGCAACTGGGCGATTCGGTTGTCCCGGTTCTCGGCCGCGGCCAGCTTCGACAGACTGCGCATGGTGGTGAGGTACTGGCGCCGCTGCTTGTTGATGAGGGTGATCTGGTCGGCGAGACCGGTCTGCGGGGCGAGGGCGAGCTTCATGAAGAACTCGTCCCGCACCCGCGGCTCGTCCTCGGTCTCCTCGAACCAGACGTGCAGCGCCTCCCGCCCGGCGTCGGTGAGGTGGTAGACCTTCTTGTTGGGCCGGCTGGACTGCTCGACGTCCTCGCCCTCGATCAGCCCGGACTTCTCCAGGCGGCCGAGGGTGACGTAGATCTGGCCGACGTTGGGCTGAGGGTACGCGGAGCCCAGCAGTTGCTCAAGGTCCTGCTTCAGCTCGTAGCCGTGGGCGGGGCCACGGGCGAGGAGTGCCAGGAGGGCAAGGCGCACTCGTGCTGTCCTCCTGTCTGCTCACAATGTGCTCCAGGCCCTAGTATCGCCCATACCTAACAGGTATACATGGCCTCTGACTCCCGGGGCGAGGGTGCCCGGAGCCGTGCGTACGTGTTCAAGGAGGAACCTATGCGGTGGATACGCGCCGCCGGTAGGGGCCTCCTCGTTCTCGCCATGATCACGGCCGGGTACGTCACCTCCGGCGCTCGCGCCGAGGAGGGCGCGGACGCCGGGCGCGGCCCGCTCACCCTGGCCACCGCCGGCGACCTCACGAACTATCTCGGCCCGCTGCTCCAGGGCTGGAACCGCACCCACCCCGGCGAGAAGGTCACCCTCGTCGAGCTGCCGGACTCCGCGGACGAGACCCATGCGCAGATGACGACCGATCTGCGCGGCGGCGACCGCAGCCGCTTCGACGTCCTCAACATCGACGTCAACTGGACCTCGGAGTTCGCTGCGGCCGGCTGGATCCGCCCGCTGCCCCCGGACCGCTTCCCGCTGAGGAGCTTCCTGCCGCCGGTCGTGAACACGGCCACCTACGCGGGGCGGCTGTACGCGGTCCCGTACGTCACGAACGCCGGACTCCTGCTGTACCGCAAGGACGTCCTCGCCAAGGCGGGCGTGCCGCCGCCGCGCACCTGGGCCGAGCTGGAGCGCGACGCGAAGACCGTCGCGCCGCAGTACGGACTCGGCGGCTACGCGGGCCAGTTCCTGCCCTACGAGGGCCTCACGGTCAACGCGGCCGAGGCCGTGTACTCGGCGGGCGGCACCATCCTCGGCGACGAGGGCACCCGGGTCACCGTCGACTCGGCCGCCGCCCGCGAGGGCATCGGCTTCCTCGCCCGCGGCGTCCGCGAGGGCTGGATCCCGAAGGCGGCGCTGACCTGGAAGGAGGAGGAGTCCAAGCAGGCCTTCCAGGACGGCCGGCTGCTCTTCCTGCGCAACTGGCCCTACGCCTATGCCGTCGCCTCCGCCAAGGGCTCCAGGGTCGCCGGGAAGATCGGCGCCGTACCCCTGCCCGGCCCCGACGGGCCCGGGACCAGTGTCCTCGGCGGCTCCAACCTCGCGGTCAACTCCCATGCCCGGCACCCCGATTCCGCCGCGCGCCTGATCGCCTACCTCACCAGCGCGCGGGTCCAGCGCCAGGTGCTCGTCCGGGGCGCGCTGCCGCCCGTACGCGCCGCGCTGTACCAGGACCCCGCGCTGATCCGGCAGTTCCCCTATCTGCCGACGCTGCGCACCGCCGTGCTCACCGCCGCGCCGCGCCCCAAGAGCGCGCACTACGACCAGGTCAGCCTGGTGGTGCAGGCGGTGGTGTACGGCGCCCTGACCGGACGCGAGACGCCCGAGCAGGCCGTGCGCCGACTGGCCCGCGAACTCGACGCCATCGCCCGTCGGTAGCTCCCGACGATCTCGCTAGTTACTTGTTAGGTAACGCGGACGTCTCGAATCGAAGTGTGATGTCCCATTCCATCCGCATTTGAACCCCCAACTGCCCAGTAGTTTCCGTTCTTTTCGTTGACACCTTCGCGACGCACCTACCTAACATGCATGCATGTTGAGTAAGTACGGCTGGTGGCGTGACGCGGTGATCTACCAGGTCTACGTCCGCAGCTTTCTGGACAGCACCGGCGACGGCATCGGCGATCTCGCCGGGGTCCGCGCGGGGCTGCCGTACCTGAAGAAGCTCGGCGTCGACGGCATCTGGCTGAGCCCGTTCTATCCCTCGCCGCAGCACGACCACGGCTACGACGTGGCCGACTACCGCGGTGTCGACCCTATCTTCGGCGACCTCGCCGAGTTCGACCTGCTGATGACGGCCGCCCGCCGGCTCGGCATCAAGGTGCTCCTCGACATCGTCCCGAACCACTGCTCCAGCGAGCACCCCTGGTTCCGCGAGGCACTGGGCGACGCGCCCGGCGGCCCGGCCCGCGCCCGCTTCCACTTCGCCGACGGCCGCGGCCCGGACGGCGCCGAGCCGCCCAACAACTGGCACGCCATGTTCGGCGGCCCCGCCTGGACCAGAGTCGGCGACGGCCAGTGGTACCTGCACATGTTCACGCCCGAACAGCCGGACTGGAACTGGCGCAGCCCCGAGATCCCCGCCGAGTTCGACCGGACCCTGCGCTTCTGGCTCGACCGGGGGGTGGACGGCTTCCGCATCGACGTCGCCGCCGGCCTGTTCAAGCACCCCGCACTGCCCGACTCCGACGATCCCGAGGCCGACGCCCGCACCCGCGACTCGGTCAACCCGCTCGCCTGGAACCAGCCCGAGGTGCACGAGGTGTGGCGGCAGTGGCGCGCGACATGCGAGGAGTACACCGCCCGCGACGGCCGCGAACGCCTCCTCGTCGGCGAGGTCTCCGTGCCCACCGCCCGCGAACACGCCCTGTACGTCCGCCCCGACGAACTCCACCAGGCCTTCTTCTTCGACCTGCTCAGCGCCCCCTGGGACGCCGACGCCTTCCGCAAGGTCGTCTCCGAGGCCATGCAGGACATCGCCGGCACCGGCTCCACGGTCACCTGGGTCCTCAACAACCACGACCAGGTCCGCACCGTCACCCGCTACGGCGAACCCGCCACCGGGGGAAGCGGCCTCGGCGCCGCCCGCGCCCGCGCCGCCGCGCTGCTGATGCTGGCGCTGCCCGGAGCCGCGTACATCTACCAGGGCGAGGAACTGGGCCTGCCCGAGGTCGTCGACCTGCCCGACGACGTCCTCACCGACCCGATCTTCCGCCGCACCGGCAGCCGGGCCCGCATCCGCGACGGATGCCGGGTGCCGCTGCCCTGGTCCGGGCAGGCCTCGCCGTTCGGCTTCACCTCCGGCGCCGAGTCCGCCAAGCCCTGGCTGCCGCAGCCGGACTACTTCGCCGCCTACGCCACCGACCGCGCCCTCGCCGACACCCGCTCCTTCTGGCACCTGTACCGAGACGGCCTCCAACTGCGGCGATCGCTGCCCCAGTTGGGCGAGGGAACGCTGCGCTGGCTGGACACCCCGCCCGGCGTCCTCGCCTTCGCCCGCGGCGACGACCTCGTGTGCGCCGTCAACTTCACCACCGCCCCCGTGCCCGCGCCGGTCTCCGGCACCCCCCTGCTGTCCAGCGGCCCCTGCCCGCCCGGCGTCCTGCCCGGCTCCACGGCCGCCTGGTGGCTGAACGACCTCTAGATCCTCCACCGACTTCCCCGCACGAAAGGCCCGTCAGCGATGATGCGACGACGTACGACCCTGCTCACGAGCTGCACCGCCCTCGCCCTCGCGCTCGGCGCCACCGCCTGCGGCGGCGGACCGGTCGCGGCCGGCGGCGGTGACAAGGCGCTCAGCGGCCAGACCGTCACCGTGGCCGGTGTCTGGTCCGGAGCCGAGCAGAAGAACTTCCAGAAGGTGCTGGACGCGTTCACCGCGAAGACCGGCGCCAAGACCCAGTTCGTCTCCACCGGCGACAACGTCTCCACCGTCGTCGGCAGCAAGATCGAGGGCGGCGACGCACCCGACGTCGTGATGGTCCCGCAGGTCGGCGTGCTCCAGCAGTTCGCCAAGAAGGGCTGGCTCAAGCCGCTGTCGCCGACGGCCCGGCAGACGATCACCGCCGACTACGCGCCCGTGTGGCAGAACTACGGCAGCGTCGGCGGCACCCTGTACGGCCTCTACTTCAAGGCCGCCCACAAGTCCACCGTCTGGTACAGCCCCGATGCGCTCGCCCAGGCCGGGATCAAGCCGCCGAAGACGTACGACGAGATGCTCAAGGACGGGCACACGATCTCCGACTCCGGGCTCGCCGCCTTCGCCGTCGGCGGGGAGGACGGCTGGACCCTCACCGACTGGTTCGAGAACGTCTACCTCTCCCAGGCCGGACCCCAGAAGTACGACGCCCTCGCCGCCCACAAGCTCAAGTGGACCGACCCCTCCGTCGTCAGGGCGCTCACCACCCTCGGCAAGCTCTTCAAGGACAAGCAGCTCGTCGCGGGCGGCCAGAAGGAGGCCCTGAACACGGACTTCCCCGGCTCGGTGGAGAAGGTGTTCGGACCCAAGCCCGAGGCCGGCATGGTCTACGAGGGCGACTTCGTGGCCGGCGTCGCCCACGACCAGTTCGGCAGGACCATCGGCAAGGACGCGGACTTCTTCCCCTTCCCCGCGGTCGACGGCGGCCCGGCACCGGTCGTCAGCGGCGGTGACGCGGCGGTCGTCCTCAAGGACGGCAAGAACGTCACGGCCGGCATGAAGCTCCTGGAGTACCTCGCCACCCCCGAGGCGGCCGCCGTCTGGGCGAAGGCGGGCGGCTTCCTGTCCCCGAACAGGAAGCTCGACCTCGCCGCGTACGCCGACGACGTCACCCGCGCCACCGCCACGTCCCTCGTCGGCGCGGGCGACTCGGTCCGCTTCGACATGTCCGACCAGGCCCCCGCCGCCTTCGGCGGCACCAAGGGCGCGGGGGAGTGGAAGCTGCTCCAGGACTTCCTGCGCGACCCCTCGGACCCGAAGGCGACCGCGGCCCAACTGGAGTCCGCCGCGGCCAAGGCCTACGGGAACTGAGCGGCGACACCACCATGACCGCCACCACTGTCGTGAAACAGCAGGCGGGCCCGCGGGCCGCCGGCCCGGCGCGCGGGCGCCGCGGCCGGCGGCGCGCCCGGCTGATCGCCCTGCTCTTCGTCTTCCCGGCGCTGCTCCTGCTCGGCGCCCTCGTCGTCTACCCGGTGCTGTTCTCCGTCGGCCGCAGCCTCTTCGACGCCTCCGGCACCCGCTTCGTCGGCGCCGGCAACTACACCGAGATGTTCCGTGACCCGGCCACCCTGAAGGCCATCCGCAACACCGCGATCTGGGTCGTCGTGGCCCCGGCCCTGCTGACCGGGCTCGGCCTGATCCTCGCCGTGCTGGTGGAGAAGGTCCGCTGGGCCACCGCCTTCAAACTCCTGCTCTTCATGCCGATGGCGGTGTCCTTCCTCGCCGCCGGCATCATCTTCCGCCTCGCCTACGACGCGGACCCGAACAGGGGCGTGCTCAACGCGGCCGTCGTCTCCGTCCACGACGCCTTCCGGAGCACGTCCGCCTACCCGACGGCCCGCGGGCGCGCGGGCCTGCTGACCGAGGACCGCGACGGCTCCTGGCGTACGACGGCCCGGGCGGGCGAGTCCGTGACGCTCCCGATGGTCGGCGTGCTGCCGGGGGACCTGCCGAAGAACGCCGCGCCCGCGTACCCGGCCGCCGCGAAGCAGGCGGCCCCCGGTGAACTGCGCGGTGTCGTCTACCTCGACTTCACCCCCGGCGGGGGCGGCCGGCCGGGCAAGGTCGACCCGAAGGAGAGCGGCCTGCCCGGAATGACGGTCCAGGCGGTGCGCGACGGCAAGGCGGTCGCGAGCGCGACCACCGCGGCCGACGGCTCCTTCCGCCTGCCCGGGCTCGCCGCGGGGTCGTACACGGTGCGGCTGCCGGAGTCCAACTTCGCCCAGCCCTACCAGGGCGTCTCCTGGCTGGGCCCGGCCCTGGTCACACCGGCGATCATCGGCGCGTACCTGTGGATCTGGACCGGCTTCGCGATGGTGCTGATCGGCGCGGGGCTCGCCGCCCTGCCCCGGGACGCGCTGGAGGCGGCCCGGATGGACGGCGCGAACGAGTGGCAGATCTTCCGCCGCATCACCGTGCCGCTGCTGGCCCCCGTGCTGACCGTGGTCTTCGTGACTCTGGTGATCAACGTGATGAAGGTCTTCGACCTCGTCTACATCATCGCGCCCGGGCCGGTGCAGGAGGACGCCACCGTCCTCGCGACCCAGATGTGGCTGGTGTCCTTCGGCGGCGGCGACAACCAGGGCCTCGGCAGTGCCCTCGGCGTGCTCCTGCTGCTCCTGGTCGTCCCCGCGATGGTCTTCAACGTCCGCCGCTTCCGAAGGAGTCAGCGATGAACGCGGTCAGGAGGGGCCTCGGCAACGGCCTGGTGCAGGCCGTCCTGGTGGTGATCGGCCTGGTCTGGCTGACCCCGCTGGCGGGACTGTTCGTGTCCTCGCTGCGCTCGTCCCAGGACACCGCCAAGGGCGGCTGGTGGACGGCCCTGTCGAGTCCCGGCCGGCTGTCCTTCGACAACTACACGGCCCTGCTGAAGAACTCCGGCATCACCCAGGCCTTCTGGAACACGGTGCTGATCTCGGTGCCGGCGACCACCCTGGTCGTCGTCATCGCGGCCCTCGCCGGATACGCCTTCGCCTGGCTGGACTTCCCGCTCAGGGAACCGCTCTTCCTGCTGGTGGTGGCCCTGTTGGTGGTGCCGGTCCAGATCGGTCTGCTGCCGGTGGCCAAACTCTTCGGCGCGCTGGGCCTGTTCGGCACCATCCCCGGAGTCGTCCTCTTCCATGTCGCCTACGGCCTGCCCTTCGCGGTGTTCCTGCTGCGGAACTACTTCGCGGAGATGCCGAAGGAGATGCTGGAGGCGGCGCGGATGGACGGCGGCACCGAGTGGCGCATCTTCACCCGGCTGGTCCTGCCGGTCGGGCGCCCGGCGATCGCCTCGCTCGCCATCTTCCAGTTCCTGTGGGTGTGGAACGACATGCTGGTCGCCCTGCTCTTCGCCGACAGCTCGTCCCAGCCGCTGACCGTTCAACTCCAGTCCCAGATACGCCAGTTCGGCAGCAACATCGACGTCCTGGCGCCGGGCGCGTTCCTGTCCCTGATCGTGCCCGTCGTGGTGTTCTTCGCGTTCCAGAAGCACTTCGTGCAGGGCGTGATGGCGGGCTCCGTGAAATGAGGGGCGGCGGGGACCTCGGTCCCCGCCGCCCCTACGCACAGCCGGTCGTCACGGAGACGACGGCGGATACAGCGACCGCGGCAGCTGCGAGGCCGCGGCGGCGTCCAGCAGCCACAGCGTCCGCTGGCGGCCCTTCGCGCCCGCCGCCGGAGCCTGGATCTCGCCCGCGCCCGACAGGGCGATGGCCGCGGCCTCCGCCTTGTCCGCACCGGCCGCGAGCAGCCACACCTCGCGGGCCGAGCGGATCGCGGGCAGGGTCAGGCTGATCCGGGTCGGCGGCGGCTTGGGCGCGCCGTGCACGCCGACCACCGTGCGCTCGGTCTCCCGTACGGCCGGCAGCTCCGGGAAGAGCGAGGCCACATGGGTGTCCGGGCCGACGCCCAGCATGAGCACGTCGAAGGTGGGCACCGAGCCGTGGTTCTCCGGCCCGGACGCCTTCGCCAGCTCCGCCGCGTACGCCTCCGCCGCCGCCTCGACGTCCCTGCCGTACGGGCCGTCGGAGGCGGGCATGGCGTGCACGCGCTCCGGGTCCAGCGGCACGGAGTCCAGCAGGGCCTCACGGGCCTGCGTGACATTGCGCTCGGGGTCGCCCTCGGGGAGGTAGCGCTCGTCGCCCCACCACAGGTCGAGCCGGCCCCAGTCGACGGCGTCCCGCGCGGGCGCCGCAGCGAGCGCGGCCAGCAGGCCGTTGCCGTTGCGGCCACCGGTGAGGACCACGGACGCGGTGCCCCGGGAGGCCTGCGCGTCCACGATCTTCGTGATCAGACGGGCCGCGGCGGCCTGCGCCATCAGCTCCTTGTCGCGGTGGACCACCAGCTGCGGAGTGCTCACTTCGCCGCCGCCTTCCTCGCCGGAGCCTTCTTGGCGGTCCTGGCGGCCGCCTTCTTCGCGGGCGCGGGCGCCTCGGCCGCCTCCGGCTCGGACGCCGCGGCCTGCGGCGCCGTGTTCAGCCGCTCCACGCCGTAGCGCAGCGCCGACGCGTAGGTGTCGTCCGGGTCGAGCCGGCGCAGCTCCTCCGCGATCAGCTCGGCGGTCTCCCGCCGCTTCAGCGCCACCGCGCGGGCCGGCTGGCCCTCGATGGTCAGCGTGGCCAGCGAACCGTCCGCGCGGTCCAGCACGATCGGGCCGCAGGTGGTCTCCATGCGCACGGCCGTCAGACCGGGGCCGGACGACAGGGAGCGCCGGACGGGGACGTCCAGCCGGTTCGCGAGCCACATCGCCAGCAGCTCACAGCTCGGGTTGAACTCCTCGCCCTCCACCTCGACGCCCCGCACCTCGCAGGTGACCTGGTCCAGGGCCGCCGCGAGCATCGAGCGCCACGGCGTGATCCGGGTCCAGGACAGGTCGGTGTCGCCGGGCGTGTAGGCCTCGGCGCGGGCCGACAGCTCCCGCACCGGCTGCTCGGCGGCGTAGGTGTCGGTGACCCGGCGCTGGGCGAGCGCGCCCAGCGGGTCGTTCGCCGGGTCCACCGGGGCGTTCACCGGCCACCACACCACGACCGGGGCGTCCGGCAGCAGCAGCGGCAGGACGACCGAGTCGGCGTGGTCGGACACCTCGCCGTACAGCCGCAGGACGACCGTCTCGCCAGTGCCCGCGTCCGCGCCCACCCGCACCTCGGCGTCCAGCCGGGACGTCGTACGGTCGCGCGGGGTGCGGGAGACCCGCTTGATGACCACGAGCGTGCGCGAAGGGTGCTCGCGCGAGGCGTCGCCCGCGGCCTTCAGCGCGTCGTAGGCGTTCTCCTCGTCGGTCACGATGACGAGGGTCAGGACCATCCCCACGGCCGGGGTGCCGATGGCCCGGCGGCCCCGGACGAGCGCCTTGTTGATGTCGCCGGCGGTGGTGTCGGTCAGGTCTATCTTCATGGCCGGCGCCAGCTCCGTCCGTCTCGTGCGAGCATCTCGTCCGCCTCGGCGGGGCCCCACGTGCCCGACGGGTACTGCGCGGGCCTGCCGTGCTTGTCCCAGTACTGCTCGATCGGGTCGAGGATCTTCCAGGACAGCTCGACCTCCTCCGTGCGCGGGAAGAGGTTGGCGTCGCCCAGCAGCACGTCCAGGATCAGCCGCTCGTACGCCTCCGGCGACGACTCGGTGAAGGACTCGCCGTAGGCGAAGTCCATCGACACGTCCCGGATCTCCATCGAGGTGCCCGGCACCTTGGAGCCGAAGCGGACCGTGATGCCCTCGTCGGGCTGGACGCGGATGACGATCGCGTTCTGGCCCAGCTCCTCCGTCGCCGTGTGGTCGAAGGGGGAGTGCGGGGCCCGCTGGAACACCACCGCGATCTCGGTGACCCGGCGGCCCAGGCGCTTGCCGGTGCGCAGATAGAAGGGGACGCCCGCCCAGCGGCGGTTGTCGACCTCCAGCTTGATCGCGGCGTAGGTGTCGGTCTTCGACTTGGCGTCGATGCCGTCCTCTTCGAGGTAGCCGATGACCTTCTCGCCGCCCTGCCAGCCGCCCGCGTACTGCCCGCGCACGGTCGAGGCGCCCAGGTCCCGCGGCAGCCGTACGGCGCCGAGCACCTTCTCCTTCTCGGCGGCCAGCGCGTCCGCGCCGAAGGAGGCCGGCTCCTCCATGGCGGTGAGCGCCATGAGCTGGAGGAGGTGGTTCTGGATGACGTCACGGGCGGCGCCGATGCCGTCGTAGTAGCCGGCGCGGCCGCCGATGCCGATGTCCTCGGCCATGGTGATCTGCACGTGGTCCACGAAGGACCGGTTCCAGATCGGCTCGAACATCGTGTTGGCGAAGCGCAGCGCCAGGATGTTCTGGACGGTCTCCTTGCCGAGGTAGTGGTCGATGCGGAACACCTGGTCCGGCTCGAACACCTCGTGCACGACCTTGTTCAGCTCCTCGGCCGACTTCAGGTCGTGGCCGAAGGGCTTCTCGATGACGGCGCGCCGCCAGGAACCGCCCGACTGGTCGGCCAGCCCGTGCTTCTTCAGCTGCTGGATGACCACCGGGAAGGAGCGCGGCGGCACCGACAGGTAGAAGGCGAAGTTGCCGCCCGTGCCCTGTGCCTTGTCCAGCTCCTCGATGGTGGCGCGCAGCCGCTCGAAGGCGTCGTCGTCGTCGAAGGTGCCCTGGACGAAGCGCATCCCCTGGATGAGCTGCTGCCAGACCTCCTCACGGAACGGCGTGCGGGCGTGCGCCTTGACGGCGTCGTGGACCTCGGCGGCGAAGTCCTCGTTCTCCCACTCGCGGCGGGCGAAGCCCACCAGCGAGAAGCCCGGCGGCAGCAGACCCCGGTTGGCGAGGTCGTACACGGCGGGCATCAGCTTCTTGCGCGACAGGTCGCCCGTGACGCCGAAGATCACCAGGCCCGACGGCCCCGCGATACGCGGGAGCCGTCGGTCGGCGGGGTCACGAAGCGGGTTCGCTCCGGATCCGACGAGGGGTGACAAATCAGCCCTCCGAGGGGGTGAGGCGCTTGAGCTCCGCCTCGGTCGACTTCAGCAGGTCGATCCAGGACGCCTCGAACTTCTCGACGCCCTCGTCCTCCAGCACCTGGACCACGTCGTCGTACGAGATCCCGAGCTTCTCGACCGCGTCGAGGTCGGCGCGGGCCTGCTCGTAGGTGCCGGTGATGGTGTCGCCGGTGATCTCGCCGTGGTCCTCGGCGGCCTCCAGGGTGGCCTCCGGCATGGTGTTGACCGTGTTCGGCGCGACCAGGTCGGTGACGTACATCGTGTCCTGGTACGCCGGGTCCTTCACACCGGTCGACGCCCACAGCGGACGCTGCTTGCGGGCGCCCGCGTTCTCCAGCGCCTGCCAGCGGTCGGAGGAGAAGACCTCCTCGTACGCCTGGTAGGCGAGGCGCGCGTTGGCGACGGCGGCCTTGCCGCGCAGCGCCTTGGCCTCGTCGGTGCCGAGGGCGTCCAGGCGCTTGTCGATCTCGGTGTCCACACGGGACACGAAGAACGACGCCACGGAGCGGATGAGCGACAGGTCGAGGCCGCGCTCCTTCGCCTTCTCCAGACCGGTGAGGTAGGCGTCCATCACCGCGCGGTAGCGCTCCAGCGAGAAGATCAGCGTGACGTTGACGCTGATGCCGCGGCCGATGACCTCGGCGATCGCCGGCAGACCCGCCTTGGTGGCCGGGATCTTGATCAGGGTGTTGGGGCGGTCCACCAGCCAGGCCAGCTGCTTGGCCTCGGCGACCGTCGCCTCGGTGTGGTGGGCCAGCCGGGGGTCGACCTCGATGGAGACCCGGCCGTCCTGGCCGTCGGTGGCGTCGAAGACCGGGCGCAGGATGTCGGCGGCGTCACGGACGTCCGCCGTCGTGATCATGCGGATGGCCTCGTCGACGGTGACCTTGCGGGCGGCGAGGTCCCTGAGCTGCTGCTCGTAGCCGTCGCCGCCGCTGATCGCCTTCTGGAAGATCGTCGGGTTGGTGGTGACGCCCACGACGTGCTGCTGGTCGATCAGCTCGGCGAGGTTGCCGGACGTGATCCGCTTGCGCGACAGGTCGTCCAGCCAGATCGCGACGCCTTCCTCGGAGAGGCGCTTGAGTGCGTCTGTCATGGAATTACATCTCCTACGTGTCGTATATGAGCGTCAGCGCTGGGCGGCGGCGAGGGATTCCCGGGCCTTGGCGGCCACGTTCTCCGCAGTGAAGCCGAACTCGCGGAAGAGCACCTTGCCGTCGGCGGAAGCACCGAAGTGCTCCAGGGAAACGATGCGGCCGGCGTCCCCGACGTACTTGTGCCACGTGAGACCGATGCCCGCCTCGACCGACACACGGGCCTTGACCGACGGCGGCAGCACGGAGTCCCGGTACCCCTGGTCCTGCTCCTCGAACCACTCCACGGACGGCATCGACACCACGCGCGTGGGGACACCGTCGGCCTGGAGCTGCTCACGCGCCTCGACGGCCACGTGCACCTCGGACCCGGTGGCGATCAGGATCACCTGCGGGGTGCCGCCGTCCGCCTCGAAGAGGACGTAACCACCCTTCGCCGCATCCTCGTTGGGCTCGTACGTCGGCACGCCCTGGCGGGTCAGGGCGAAGGCGTGCGGCTGTCCCTTGCCGAACTCCTTGGTGTAGCGCCTCAGGATCTCGCGCCAGGCGACAGCGGTCTCGTTGGCGTCGGCCGGGCGGACGACGTTCAGGCCCGGGATGGCGCGCAGCGAGGCCAGGTGCTCGACCGGCTGGTGGGTCGGGCCGTCCTCGCCCAGACCGATGGAGTCGTGCGTCCACACGAACGTCACCGGCAGGTGCATCAGCGCCGACAGGCGCACGGCGTTGCGCATGTAGTCGGAGAAGACGAGGAACGTGCCGCCGTAGATACGGGTGTTCCCGTGCAGGGCGATGCCGTTCATCTCGGCGCCCATGGAGTGCTCACGGATGCCGTAGTGAATCGTGCGGCCGTAGGGGTTGGCCTCCGGCAGCGGGTTGCCCTCGGGCAGGAACGAGCTGTCCTTGTCGATGGTCGTGTTGTTCGACCCCGCGAGGTCGGCGGAGCCGCCCCACAGCTCGGGGATGACCGCGCCGAGCGCCTGCAGCACCTTGCCGGAGGCGGCACGCGTCGCGACACCCTTGCCGGGCTCGAAGACCGGGATCTTCTCCTCCCAGCCGGCGGGCAGCTCGCCCTTGCTGATGCGGTCGAACTCGGCGGCCCGCTCGGCGTTGTCGTCGCGCCACACCTGGAGCGACTTCTCCCACTCGGCCTTGGCCTGCGCACCGCGCTCCAGCGCCTTGCGGGTGTGGGCGATGACCTCGTCCGCGACCTCGAAGGTCTGCTCCGGGTCGAAGCCGAGGACGCGCTTGGTGGCCGCGACCTCCTCGTCGCCCAGCGCGGAGCCGTGCGCGGCCTCGGTGTTCTGCGCGTTCGGGGCCGGCCAGGCGATGATCGAACGCATCGCGATGAACGACGGCCGGTCCGTGACGGCCTTGGCCTTCTGGACCGCGTCGTAGATGGCGGCCGGGTCCAGGTCGCCGTTGTCCTGGGCCGCCACGCGCTGCACGTGCCAGCCGTAGGCCTCGTAGCGCAGAGCGGTGTCCTCGGAGACGGCCGTCTCGGTGTCGCCCTCGATCGAGATGTGGTTGTCGTCCCACAGCAGGATCAGGTTGCCGAGCTTCTGGTGGCCGGCCAGCGAGGACGCCTCGGCGGAGATGCCCTCCTGGAGGCAGCCGTCACCGGCGATGCAGTAGACGAAGTGGTCGAAGGGGGACTCGCCCTGCGGCGCGTCCGGGTCGAACAGGCCACGCTCGTAGCGGGCGGCCATCGCCATGCCCACCGCGTTGGCGACACCCTGGCCCAGCGGGCCGGTCGTCGTCTCCACGCCCTTGGTGTGCCCGTACTCCGGGTGGCCAGGGGTCTTCGAACCCCACGTCCGGAAGGCCTTCAGATCGTCCAGCTCCAGGCCGAAGCCGGCCAGGTACAGCTGGGTGTAGAGGGTCAGGGACGAGTGGCCGGCGGACAGCACGAAACGGTCGCGCCCGACCCACTCGGGGTCGGCCGGGTCGTGCCGCATCACCTTCTGGAAGAGGGTGTACGCGGCCGGAGCCAGGCTCATCGCCGTACCGGGATGGCCGTTGCCGACCTTCTGTACGGCGTCTGCGGCCAGGACACGGGCGGTGTCGACGGCCCGCTGGTCCAGCTCGGTCCACTCGAGGTCTGTGGTGGTCGGCTTGGTGCTCACCCTGGGTCAGGGCTCCTCTCCACATGTCGGTCGCCGGTCTGTCGGGGCATGCGCCCACCCGGCTTCCGGGGGGCTTGCCGCCCACCGGACGCTGTCGAGCCTACCCTCGCGAAGACGTGCGTTTTTTCGACTCATTCCAGACTGCCGGGAGTCCGTGCGATCCGCCTCCCGACTGGCCGAGACGGCATTTGGCACATGAATACGGAGCCGGTCATCTGAGCGCTCAATCGAGGGGTGGGTCCCCTCTTATGGGGGGCCTCCGGGAGGCCTCTCCCGGGGGGCCTCCAACACGACCCCACCCCCGCGAAGGTCGGGGTATGGGCAACGTCTAAAGTGGCGTGGTACGCGCGAGCCTTTACCGGGACTTCACAGGGACGGGCTTGCTGGGATGTCTCTGTCAGGGGTGTGCGTGACGGCCGTCGAATCACGTCCTGGGGGTCCCTCCCAGGCCCTTCAGGCTCTGGGGGAGGGCGTGCTGGGTGGTGCGAGCCAGGGCCCGGTTCACCGGCCGTTCGGGGCCCGTGTCAAGGCGTTCGTGGCTCTGACCAAGCCGAGGATCATCGAGCTGCTGCTCATCACCACCGTTCCGGTGATGTTCCTGGCGCAGAAGGGCGTGCCGGACCTCGGTCTGGTCCTGCTCACCTGCGTCGGCGGCTACCTGTCGGCGGGCGGCGCCAACGCGCTGAACATGTACATCGACCGTGACATCGACGCCCTGATGGACCGCACCGCGCAGCGGCCGCTGGTGACCGGCATGGTCAGCCCGCGCGAGTGCCTCGCCTTCGGCATCACCCTGGCGGTCGTCTCGACGCTGCTGTTCGGACTCACCGTCAACTGGCTGAGCGCCTGGCTCTCCCTCGGCGCACTCCTCTTCTACGTCGTCGTCTACACGATGATCCTCAAGCGGCGTACGTCGCAGAACATCGTGTGGGGCGGCATCGCCGGCTGCCTGCCGGTGCTCATCGGCTGGTCCTCGGTCACGAACTCGATGTCCTGGGCGCCGGTCATCCTCTTCCTCGTCATGTTCTTCTGGACCCCGCCGCACTACTGGCCGCTGTCCATGAAGGTCAAGGAGGACTACGCGCGCGTGGGCGTGCCCATGCTCCCGGTCATCGCGTCCAACAAGGTCGTCGCCCGGCAGATCGTCATCTACAGCTGGGTGATGGTCGCCGTCTCCCTCCTGCTGACCCCTCTCGGCTACACCGGCTGGTTCTACACGGTGGTCGCCCTCGCGGCCGGCGGCTTCTGGCTCTGGGAGGCGCACGGCCTCCAGAACCGGGCGAAGGCCGAGGTGACCGGCGCGAAGCTGAAGGAGATGCGGCTCTTCCACTGGTCGATCACCTACGTGTCGATCCTCTTCGTCGCGGTCGCGGTGGACCCCTTCCTGCGCTGACATACGTCACAGCGGCCCGCTCTCGCCAGTCGATCTACTCGTGAGTAGCATCGGGGTCATGGCAGACACGCAGCAGGTTGACGCACGGGCCGAGCGCAAGGTGTCCCGGCTCGCCCACCAGATCAGCGCCTTCGCCAAGGCGCACGGCGGCGCCGAGGGCCAGGTGGCCTACATCGGCGAACGCGGCGCCCGCATCGTCCTCGTCGGCGAGGACGGCGGCTGGGGCGATCTGGTGGCCCCCAGCACCGAGATCGCCGAGAAGGCCGTCGAGAAGTCCGGCATCACCGTCCACGAGTCCTTCGACGGCGAGTTCGCGGCCAAGGTGGCGACGGGCCCGTACGAGTGGAAGAGGATGGCGGGCATTCAGATCGGGGGTTGACCACATACGGTCCGAAGCCGCCGAATAACCCGCAGTCCCGGGCTGTTCCGCGACCTCGGTCCCCGTTCCCCCGTTAGGACGTGCAAGGCAGCGCACGTCTTCACGGGGAGCCCCGGATGATCGAAACGCCGTCCCTGGTGGACCAGTACTGCCACGGAGTGCTCCGCACGGAACTGGGCCTCGGCACCTTCGAGGCCCAACTCGCCCGCACCGAGGGCCCGCCCGCGGCCGGCACCACCCTCTTCGACACCCAGACGGGCTTCGCCGTACGGCGCTGGTGCCCGCCCCTGCTCGGCCTCGAACCCCACTGCCCGCCCGCCCGCTATCTGGCCCGGCGCCGGGAACTGGGCGTCCTGGAGGCGGGCCGGCGGCTGCTGCGCGGCAGCGGCATCACCACCTACCTCGTCGACACCGGCCTGCCCGGCGACCTCACCGGCCCCGCCGAGCTGGCCTCCGCCGGATTCGCCGAGGCCCACGAGATCGTCCGGCTGGAGCTGCTCGCGGAGCAGGTCGCCGACACCTCCGGCACCGTCGAGTCCTTCCTCGCCAACCTCGCCGAGTCCGTGCACGGCGCCGCCGCGCACGCCGTCGCCTTCACCTCCGTCGCCGGCCTGCGCCACGGCCTCGCCCTCGCGCCCGAGCCGCCGGGGCCGGGCGAGGTGCGGGGCGCGGCGGGCCGCTGGCTGGCCGGGCGCCCGGTCGGCGGGGCGCTGCGCGACCCCGTACTGCTGCGGCATCTGCTGTGGATCGCCGTCGCCTCCGGACGGCCCCTGCAACTGCACGCGGGCCTCGGCGAGCCCGGCTCCCGCATCGACCGCACCGACCCGGTGCTGCTCACCGACTTCGTGCGGGCCACGGCGGGACTCGGCACCGATCTGATCCTGCTGCACGGTTATCCGTACCACCGGCACGCCGCCCATCTGGCCGGTGTCTTCGCGCACGTCTACACCGACTCCGGCGCCGCGCTCGTGCGCACCGGGGCCCGGGCCGTCACCGTCCTCGCCGAGATCCTGGAGCTGGCACCCTTCGGCAAGATCCTCTTCTCCACCGGCGCCCACGGACTGCCCGAGCTGCACGTCGTCGGGGCCCGGCTGTTCCGCGAGGCGCTGGGCCAGGTCCTGGGTGGCTGGGTCGGCGAGGGCGCGTGGTCCCTGGAGGACGCCCAGCGGGTGGCCCTGATGGTCGCGTCGGGCAACGCGCGCCGGGTGTACAGGCTGGGCTGAGTTGCCCAGACTGAGCGGATGCCGACGGAATCCCTGCTCGCCCGGTTCCTCACCGACCTGACCCCTCTGCGCCCCCGCGCGGTCTGGGCGCACGGCTCACTGGCCGGCGGCGACTACCAGGAGGGCCGCAGCGACCTGGACCTCATCGCCGTACTGCCGGACGAGGTGGGCCTCACGACCGTACGACGGGTCGTGGCGCTGCACCGGCGCCTGCGCACGGAACCGCTCGCCGCGAAGCTCCACTGCAGCTACCTGGCCCCGGCCACCCTGGACGACCCGGACCGGTCCCACCTCACCTGGGCGCACCGGCGGGTGATGCGCCGTCCGGTCACCCCCGTCACCCGGCGCGAGCTGCACGACTTCGGCCGGGTGCTGCACGGCGAGGCACCGGCCGCCCTGCTGCCGCCCGTGCCGGAGCGGCAGTTGAGCACCTTCGTCGTCCGTGACCAGCGGGACTTCTGGCGGCCCCACGTCGAGAGGGCCCGGCTGTGGACGCAGGACGTCTGGGTCGACCTGGGCCTGGTGACCTTCGCCCGCGCCACCGTGACCCTGCGCGACGGGCGGCTGATCTCGAAGCGGGAGGCGCTCGCCGAACTCCCGTCGCTCGGCGCTCCGGCCGAGGTCGTGGAGGACATCACCCGAAGGCGGTACGACGCGGCCGCGCCCACGGCGGACGACGTCTGGCTCACCCGCCGCGCCGAGCTGACCCGCGCCTACCTCGCCCCTGCGATCGACGTGCTGGTCACCACGTACGGCTGACGCACGCGCGCGTGGCGCCGAAAAACGCACCACACGCGCGTGGCGCCGAAAAACGCGCTACGCGCGCGTGCCCACCGTCACCTCGGCGGCCGGGCCGGGCAGGTCCACGGCGGCCTCCGGACGCTCCCGCAGCGCCAGCAGGACGCGCAGGACGCCGATCCACACGAGGCAGGAGCCGAGCATGTGGAGGCCGACGAGCGCCTCGGGCAGATGGGTGAAGTACTGGACGTAGCCGATGACGCCCTGGCCCAGGAGGATCAGGAACAGGTCCCGGGTGCGGTGCAGCGGGCCCTTCGGCGCGTCGACCGCCTTGAGGACGAACCACAGGGCGAAGGTCAGCGTGACCACGATCCAGGCGAGCACGGCGTGCAGCTTGGCCACGGTCTCCCAGTCGATCGGGATGCGCTTGACGTCGCTGGAGTCGCCCGCGTGCGGGCCCGCGCCGGTCACCACCGTGCCCGCCGCGATCAGCAGGGCCGAGGCGACGACGAGGAACCACACCAGCTGCTGCACGGCCTTGCCGACCAGCGCCCGGGGCGCGCCGTCGCCCTCGCGGGTGCGCTGCCACATCACCGCGGCGACCGTGGTGAGGGCCGTCGCGAGCAGGAAGTGCGCCGCGACCGTGTACGGGTTGAGGCCGACGAGCACCACGATGCCGCCCAGCACCGCGTTGCCCATCACGAGCCAGAACTGCGCCCAGCCCAGCCGGGTCAGGCTGCGCCGGTACGGCTTCTCGGAGCGCGCGGCGATGATCGACCAGCCGACCGCGGCGCACAGCACGTACGTCAGCATGCGATTGCCGAACTCGATGGCGCTGTGATAGCTCAGCGCGGTCGTCGGCGTCAGCGAGCCGTCGGTGCACTCGGGCCAGGTCGGGCAGCCGAGGCCGGAGCCGGTCAGGCGCACGGCACCGCCGGTGACGACGATGACCACCGACATGACGAGCGCGGCGAGGGCCGCCCGCTGCACGGTCCGGGGTTCCGGCGTCCAGCGTGCGGCGATGAAGGCGAGCGGGTTGCGCAGGGCGGCTACGGCGTCGGCGCGGGTCAGCTTTGGCACGGGCACCATGGTAGGGCGCCGCTTGTGCACACTTTCACGAGGGTCCGCCCCACGCGTGCGCGCAGCTCACCCCGGCTCACTCCCAGCGGAAGAGCTTCCCCGCCGCCGCGAGCCCGACGACCGCCCACCCGGCGAGGATCCCGAGGTCGCCCCACGGCATGCCGGCCCCGTGCTGGAGCACGTCCCGCAGGCCGCCCGACAGCGCCGAGATCGGCAGCAGCCCGAGGACGTGCTGCCCGGCCGAGCCGAACTTGTCCAGCGGGACGACGACCCCGCCGCCGACGAGCAGCAGCAGGAAGACCAGGTTGGCGGCGGCCAGGGTGGCCTCCGCCTTCAGCGTGCCCGCCATCAGCAGGCCGAGCCCGGAGAAGGCGGCCGTGCCGAGGACGAGGAGGAGCAGGACGGCGGCGGGGTCGCCGTGCGGGTGCCAGCCCAGCGCGAACGCGATCACCGTCAGCAGGACGACCTGGAGGACCTCCGTGACCAGCACGGACGCCGTCTTCGCGGCCATCAGCCCCCAGCGGGGCAGCGGCGAGGAGGCGAGCCGCTTCAGCACGCCGTAGCGGCGCTCGAAGCCGGTCGCGATGGCCTGCCCGGTGAACGCGGTCGACATCACGGCGAGGGCCAGGATGCCGGGGGCGAGGAAGTCGACGGCCTTGCCCTTGCCGGTGTCGACGATGTCCACGGAGCTGAACAGCACCAGCAGCAGGGTCGGGATGACGACCGTCAGCAGCAGCTGCTCGCCGTTGCGCAGCAGCATCCTGGTCTCCAGCGCCGCCTGCGCCCCGATCATGCGGGGCAGCGGCGCCGCACCCGGCTCGGGGGTGTAGGTGCCGGTACCGGTACCGGTGGCGGTCGTCATGAGCGCAGCTCCTTGCCCGTGAGCTCGAGAAAGACATCTTCGAGGGTGTGCCGCTCGACGGAGATCCGGTCCGGCATCACCCCGTGCTGGGCGCACCACGAGGCCACCGTGGCCAGCAGCTGCGGGTCGACCCTGCCGACGACCCGGTAGGCGCCCGGGGTCAGCTCGGCGGCCGTGCAGCCGTCCGGGAGGGCCTTGAGCAGGGAGCCGACGTCGAGGCCGGGGCGGCCGGTGAAGCGGAGGGTGTTCTCGGCGCCGCCCCTGCACAGCTCCTCGGGGGTGCCCTGGGCGATGACCCTGCCGCCGTCGATGATCGCCACGTCGTCGGCGAGCTGCTCGGCCTCTTCCATGTAGTGCGTGGTGAGGATCACCGAGACGCCGTCGGCGCGCAGGTCCTTCACCAGGTCCCAGGTGGCCCGGCGGGCCTGCGGGTCGAGGCCGGCCGTGGGCTCGTCCAGGAAGACCAGCTCCGGGCGCCCGACGACGGCCATGGCGAGCGCGAGCCGCTGCTGCTGGCCGCCGGAGAGCCGGCGGTAGCTCGTCCGCCCGCAACCGCCCAGCCCCAGCCGCTCGATCAGCGCGTCCACGTCCAGCGGATGCGCGTGCAGCCGGGCGACGTGCCGCAGCATCTCGTCCGCCCGCGCGCCGGAGTAGACGCCGCCTGACTGGAGCATCACGCCGATACGGGGACGCAGCTCGGCGGACTGCCGTACCGGGTCGAGGCCCAGGACGCGCACCGTGCCGGAATCCGGCTTCCGGTACCCCTCGCAGGTCTCGACCGTGGTCGTCTTCCCCGCTCCGTTGGGACCGAGGACGGCGGTCACGCCGGCCCGGGCCACCAGGTCGAGGCCGTCCACCGCGGTCTTCCTGCCGTACCGCTTCACCAGGGCCTGGACCTGGACCACAGGGTCACTTCGCATGGATCCAGAGTCTAGGGAGAGCGCGGGGCGCTCCGGAGCCGGGGTGCTAGAACTCCTCCGCGCGGGGCCGGTGCAGCGGCAGCCAGCGTTCGGCGTAGGCCACGGCGTCCGCCACCGGGAACAGCCGTACGTCCGCCGCGCCCGCCTTTCCCCGTACGACGTCCCGATCCCGCTCGAAGTCGTGTCCCAGCTCGTCGAAGCGGTCCGAGGTGATCGAGACCTCGGTCACGGTCTCCCAGCCGCCGCCGGGCGCGGGCCGGCCGACCGCCACGCGGGGCGCGGGTATGCGGTACTCGGCGAGGTGGAAACTCGTGCAGGCCTCGTATCCGGCGCCCAGCAGCAGGACCCGGGCACCCCGTTTCTCCAGGCGGGCCAGCGGGCTGTGCTCGCCGAGGCGGCAGTCGGGCGCGTGGCCGCCGGTGATCTCGCGCGCGGCCGGGCCGACGGCCGCGAAGGAGGTCTGCGGGTGGGCGCTGCGCAGCGCGCCGGGCCAGGTCCGCAGGGTCTCCGGGATCACCCCGACCCCGCGCGTGGGCGTGATCAGCGGGTCGTAGGCGGGCATGGTGGCCCGGATCCGGTCCCACCACTGCGCGGGCACCGGCGGGTTCGACCACACCGCCGGGTCGGACAGGTCGCCGCTCTGCGTCGGGACGACGAGCGTGCCGTCCGGGCCGAGGGCGTCGAGCAGGCCCTGCACGACGGCGACCGCGCCTCCGTTGACCCAGCCGAGCGCGCTGAGCGAGGAGTGGACGAGGAGGATCTCGCCGGGCTCGACGCCGAGCAGCCGCAGCTGCGCGGCGAGGCTGTCGCGGGTGACGAGCGGGCCGGTCGGATCGAGGGTCGGCATGCTCCGTGAGTCTTCCGGACGGACCGGCGCCGCGCCACCGAAATAGCTGCTCAGGACCCTGGAGATGATCGATCAAAGATCGTTTGTGCAGGTCAGATTAGGTATGCCTAAGTGATGCAGGGCACCGTCCGATGATCCCGACGGCGCTTGTCAGGCTCCGCGGAATTACGCAACAATGGCGTTGTGAAAAACGTCGACGAGGCTCGGGAGACCCCCCTCGGGGCCCCGCAGGAGGAACTCGCGACCGGTGAGCGCTCCACGCGCAACCGCGTCGCCCGCTCCATCCTGGACCACGGCCCGTCGACCGTCGCCGAGCTGGCCGGCCGGCTGGGGCTGACCCAGGCCGCCGTCCGGCGCCACCTGGACGCCCTCGTCGCCGACGACGTCGTGGAGGCGCGCGAGCAGCGGGTGTACGGCACGCGCACGCGTGGCCGCCCCGCCAAGGTCTTCGCGCTCACCGACTGCGGCCGCGACGCCTTCGACCAGTCGTACGACAAACTGGCCGCCGACGCGCTGCGCTGGATCGCCGAGCAGGGCGGTGGCCTTGAGGCCGTCGCCGCGTTCGCCCGCGCGCGGATCACCGCCCAGGCGAGCGCCTACCGCAGGGCGATCGAGGCGGTCACGCCCGACAAGCGCGCCGAAGCGCTGGCCAAGGCCCTGAGCGTGGACGGGTACGCTGCAACGGCGCGCACCGCACCGGTCGGCGAGCAACTGTGCCAGCACCACTGCCCGGTCGCCCACGTCGCGGAGCAGTTCCCCCAGCTGTGCGAGGCGGAGACGGAGATCTTCGCCGAGCTGCTGGGGACCCACGTCCAGCGACTGGCGACCATCGCGCACGGCGACGGCGTCTGCACGACGTTCATCCCCAAGATTTCCACTGACGCACCTGCAAGCACGGCCGGGAGGAACCCCGCATGACTCTCCCCACGGAGACTGCCCACCCTGAGCTCGAGGGCCTGGGCAAGTACGAATACGGCTGGGCCGACTCCGACGTGGCCGGTGCGTCCGCGCGCCGTGGCCTGAACGAGGACGTCGTCCGGGACATCTCCGGCAAGAAGTCCGAGCCGGAGTGGATGACCAAGCTCCGCCTCAAGGGTCTGAAGCTGTTCGAGAAGAAGCCGATGCCGAACTGGGGCTCGGACCTCTCGGGCATCGACTTCGACAACATCAAGTACTTCGTGCGCTCCACGGAGAAGCAGGCGGAGTCCTGGGAGGACCTGCCCGAGGACATCAAGAACACCTACGACAAGCTGGGCATCCCGGAGGCCGAGAAGCAGCGCCTCGTCGCCGGTGTCGCCGCCCAGTACGAGTCGGAGGTCGTCTACCACCAGATCCGCGAGGACCTGGAGGAGCAGGGCGTCATCTTCCTCGACACCGACACCGCGCTGAAGGAGCACCCGGAGCTCTTCAAGGAGTACTTCGGCACGGTCATCCCCGCCGGCGACAACAAGTTCGCCTCGCTGAACACCGCCGTGTGGTCGGGCGGCTCCTTCATCTACGTGCCGCCGGGCGTCCACGTGGAGATCCCGCTCCAGGCCTACTTCCGCATCAACACGGAGAACATGGGCCAGTTCGAGCGGACCCTGATCATCGTCGACGAGGGTGCCTACGTGCACTACGTCGAGGGCTGCACCGCCCCGATCTACAAGTCGGACTCGCTGCACTCCGCGGTCGTCGAGATCATCGTCAAGAAGAACGCCCGCTGCCGCTACACGACCATCCAGAACTGGTCGAACAACGTCTACAACCTGGTCACCAAGCGCGCCGTGGCCTACGAGGGCGCGACCATGGAGTGGATCGACGGCAACATCGGCTCCAAGGTGACGATGAAGTACCCCGCCGTCTACCTGATGGGCGAGCACGCCAAGGGCGAGACCCTCTCCATCGCCTTCGCCGGGGAGGGCCAGCACCAGGACGCCGGCTCCAAGATGGTCCACATGGCGCCGAACACCTCCTCCAACATCGTCTCGAAGTCCGTGGCGCGCGGCGGCGGCCGCACGTCGTACCGCGGTCTCGTCGAGATCGGCGAGGGCGCCGCCGGCTCCAAGTCCAACGTGCTGTGCGACGCGCTGCTCGTCGACACCATCTCCCGCTCGGACACGTACCCCTACGTGGACGTCCGCGAGGACGACGTGTCGATGGGCCACGAGGCGACCGTCTCCAAGGTCTCCGAGGACCAGCTCTTCTACCTGATGAGCCGCGGTCTGACCGAGTTCGAGGCGATGGCGATGATCGTGCGCGGCTTCGTCGAGCCGATCGCCAAGGAACTGCCCATGGAGTACGCCCTCGAGCTCAACCGGCTGATCGAGCTCCAGATGGAAGGCGCGGTCGGCTGAGCGCCAACCGCCCACCCCATCAAGCCACTTACGCAAGAAAGCGAGCAGACCGCAGCCATGGCTGAGGCTCAGAACATCCCCGTGGGCTCCACCACCGCGGGCCAGATCGCGGTGGCCGCCGAGTCGACCGTCGCCACGCGTATGAGCGCGCCCCCGTCCTTCGACGTGGCGGACTTCCCGGTTCCGCACGGCCGCGAGGAGGAGTGGCGGTTCACCCCGCTGGAGCGGCTGCGCGGGCTGCACGACGGCACCGCCGTCGCCACCGGCGCGGGCGTGAAGGTCGTCGTGGAGGCCCCCGAGGGCGTCATCGTCGAGACCGTCGACCGTGACGACGCCCGGATCGGCACGGCGGGCACCCCGGTGGACCGCGTCGCCGCCCAGGCGTACTCGGCGTTCGAGAAGGCCGGCGTGGTCACCGTCCCCAAGGAGACGGTGCTCACCGAGCCGATCCGCATCGCCGTGCACGGGGAGGGCGGGGTGGCCTACGCCCACCAGGTCGTCGAGCTGAAGGCCTTCGCCGAGGCCGTCGTCGTCATCGACCACACCGGTGACGCGGTGCTCGCCGCCAACGTCGACTACATCCTGGGCGACGGCGCCAAGCTGACCGTCGTCTCGGTGCAGGACTGGGACGACAAGGCCGTGCACGTGGCCCAGCACAACGCCCTCGTCGGGCGCGACGCGAGCTTCAAGTCGGTCGTCGTCACCTTCGGCGGCGACGTCGTCCGCCTGCACCCGCGCGTCGCGTACGCCGGCACCGGCGGCGAAACCGAGCTGCTCGGGCTGTACTTCACGGACGCCGGCCAGCACCAGGAGCACCGCCTCCTGGTCGACCACAACGTCCCGCACTGCAAGTCCAACGTCGTCTACAAGGGCGCGCTGCAGGGCGAGCAGGCGCACGCGGTCTGGATCGGCGACGTCCTCATCGAGGCCGCGGCCGAGGGCACGGACACCTACGAGATGAACCGCAACCTGGTCCTCACGGACGGCGCGCGCGTCGACTCGGTGCCGAACCTGGAGATCGAGACCGGCGAGATCGTCGGCGCAGGCCACGCCTCCGCCACCGGACGCTTCGACGACGAGCAGCTCTTCTACCTGATGGCCCGCGGCATCCCGGAGCACGAGGCCCGCCGCCTCGTGGTCCGCGGCTTCTTCGCCGAGCTGGTCCAGCAGATCGGTGTCGCCGACATCGAGGAGCGCCTGCTCGCCAAGATCGAGGAGGAGCTGGAGGCGTCGGTCGCATGACAGCTTCGTCCGCGTTCGTCCGCGCCTGCGCGCTCAGCGAGCTGGAGACGGACACCCCGAAGCGGGTGGAACTCGACGGCACGCCGGTCTCGGTCGTCAAGACCGACGGCGAGGTCTTCGCGATCTACGACATCTGCTCGCACGCGAACGTCTCCCTCTCCGAGGGCGAGGTGGAGGACTGCCAGATCGAGTGCTGGCTGCACGGCTCCTCCTTCGACCTCCGCACCGGCAAGCCGTCCGGCCTCCCCGCGACGCGCCCCGTCCCCGTATACCCCGTAAAGATCGAAGGGGACGACGTTCTCGTCTCCCTCACCCAGGAGTCCTGAGGCACCCATGGCAACGCTTGAAATCCGAGACCTGCACGTCACCGTCGAGGCCGACAACGCCACGAAGGAGATCCTCAAGGGCGTCGACCTCACCGTGAAGCAGGGCGAGACGCACGCCATCATGGGCCCCAACGGCTCCGGCAAGTCGACCCTCGCCTACTCCCTCGCGGGTCACCCGAAGTACACGATCACCAGCGGCAGCGTGCTGCTCGACGGCGAGGACGTCCTGGAGATGTCCGTCGACGAGCGCGCGCGCGCGGGCCTGTTCCTGGCGATGCAGTACCCGGTCGAGGTCCCCGGCGTCTCGGTCTCCAACTTCCTGCGCACCTCCGCCACCGCCGTCCGCGGCGAGGCTCCCAAGCTGCGCACCTGGGTGAAGGAGGTCAAGGAGGCCATGGAGCGCCTCAACATGGACCCGGCCTTCGCCGAGCGCAACGTCAACGAGGGCTTCTCCGGCGGTGAGAAGAAGCGCCACGAGATCCTCCAGCTCGAACTGCTCAAGCCGAAGGTCGCGATCCTCGACGAGACCGACTCCGGTCTCGACGTCGACGCGCTCCGCATCGTCTCCGAGGGCGTCAACCGCGTCCGCGAGACCGGCGAGGTCGGCACCCTGCTGATCACGCACTACACGCGCATCCTGCGCTACATCAAGCCCGACTTCGTCCACGTCTTCTCCGGCGGCCGGATCGTCGAGTCCGGCGGTGCCGAGCTCGCCGACAAGCTGGAGGACGAGGGCTACGAGGCGTACACGAAGGGTGGCGTATCCGCGTGACACAGCTGCCGGGCCTCCTCGACACCGAGGCGATCCGCAAGGACTTCCCCGTGCTGGACCGTGTGGTCCACGACGGCAAGAAGCTCGTGTACCTGGACAACGCGGCGACCTCGCAGAAGCCGCGCCAGGTGCTGGACGCCCTGAGCGAGTACTACGAGCGCTACAACGCCAATGTCCACCGCGGCGTGCATGTGCTCGCCGAGGAGGCCACGGCGCTGTACGAGGGCGCGCGCGACAAGGTCGCCGAGTTCATCAACGCGCCCAGCCGCGACGAGGTGATCTTCACCAAGAACGCCTCCGAGTCGCTGAACCTCGTGGCGAACATGCTGGGCTGGGCCGACGAGCCCTACCGCGTGGACCACGAGACCGAGATCGTCATCACGGAGATGGAGCACCACTCCAACATCGTGCCGTGGCAGCTGCTCGCGCAGCGCACGGGCGCGAAGCTGAAGTGGTTCGGCCTGACGGACGACGGCCGTCTCGACCTCTCGAACATCGACGAGGTCATCACCGAGAAGACGAAGATCGTCTCCTTCGTGCTGGTGTCGAACATCCTGGGCACGGTCAACCCCGTCGAGGCGATAGTGCGCCGCGCCCAGGAGGTCGGTGCGCTGGTCTGCGTCGACGCCTCCCAGGCCGCCCCGCACATGCCCCTGGACGTGCAGGCCCTCCAGGCCGACTTCGTGGCCTTCACCGGCCACAAGATGTGCGCCCCGACCGGCATCGGCGTCCTCTGGGGCCGCCAGGAGCTGCTGGAGGACCTGCCTCCGTTCCTGGGCGGCGGCGAGATGATCGAGACGGTGTCGATGCACTCCTCGACCTACGCTCCCGCGCCCCACAAGTTCGAGGCGGGCACGCCCCCGATCGCCCAGGCGGTCGGCCTCGGCGCCGCGATCGACTACCTGAACTCCATCGGCATGGAGAAGATCCTCGCCCACGAGCACGCGCTGACCGAGTACGCGGTGCGGCGCCTGGCACAGGTCCCGGACCTGAGGATCATCGGCCCCACCACGGCCGAGGACCGGGGCGCGGCGATCTCCTTCACGCTCGGCGACATCCACCCGCACGACGTGGGCCAGGTCCTCGACGAGCAGGGCATCGCGGTCCGCGTCGGCCACCACTGCGCGCGCCCCGTCTGCCTGCGCTACGGAATTCCTGCGACCACGCGAGCGTCGTTCTACCTGTACTCCACGCCGGCCGAGATCGACGCACTGGTCGACGGCTTGGAGCACGTACGGAACTTCTTCGGCTGAGAGGCGTGAGCTGAAACCGTGAAGCTGGATTCGATGTACCAGGAGGTCATCCTGGACCACTACAAGAACCCGCACGGGCGTGGTCTTCGGGATGGCGACGCCGAGGTGCACCACGTGAACCCGACGTGCGGCGACGAGATCACCCTTCGCGTGAAGTACGACGGCACGACGATCAAGGACGTGTCGTACGAGGGCCAGGGCTGCTCCATCAGCCAGGCGAGCGCGTCGGTCCTCAACGAACTCCTCGTCGGCAGGGAACTGGCCGAGGCGCAGAAGATCCAGGAGACCTTCCTGGAGCTGATGCAGTCCAAGGGCAGGCTCGAGCCCGACGACGCCATGGAGGAGGTCCTGGAGGACGCGGTCGCGTTCGCGGGCGTCTCCAAGTACCCCGCGCGGGTCAAGTGCGCCCTCCTGAGCTGGATGGCGTGGAAGGACGCGACGGCCCAGGCGCTGGGTGGCGCCGAAGCCGAAAGGAAGACGGCATGAGCGAGACCGCTGAGATGAAGCCGGCCTCGGAGGAAGAACTCCGCGAGGCGCTGTACGACGTCGTCGACCCCGAGCTGGGCATCGACGTCGTCAACCTCGGCCTGATCTACGGCATTCACATCGACGACGCGAACATCGCGACGATCGACATGACCCTGACCTCGGCGGCCTGCCCGCTGACCGACGTCATCGAGGACCAGGCCAAGTCCGCCACGGACGGCCTCGTCAACGAGCTGCGCATCAACTGGGTCTGGATGCCGCCGTGGGGCCCCGACAAGATCACCGACGACGGCCGCGAGCAGCTGCGGGCGCTGGGGTTCAACGTCTGACGTCACCGCGTGCGTGAAGCGACGGCACCCGATGCGGGTGCCGTCGCTCTTTCGTGCGGTCAGGCCGGTGCGTCCACGAGCCGGAACGCCGAGTCGGCCCGGTACGGATCGGTGTCCTGGTACGGGTCCAGCTTCAGCAGGAAGTTCTGGTGGCGCAGGAAGCGGCCTGGGTAGTTGACCGACTCCAGCATGGTCGCGCCGCCGACGGACGAGGGGCGGGGGCAGAACGTGGCGTCCTGGCGGAACAGGGCGGTGCCGTCGTCGTGTTCGGCGCGCAGCAGGAAGTCACGGTGGCGGAGGTAGCCGCCGTCGGCCGTGGCGAAGGAGTAACAGCCGCTGTTCGCAAGGCCCTTGACGACCGTGAAGGTCGCGGCGAGACGGTCGGCGGTGGAGGTGATCGGGTCGAGCCGCACGTGGTCGCCGCTGATGTGCCAGTAGCGGTCCGGGTAGTTGACGGAGCGGACGGAGGTCCCCGTCGCGGCCGGCTTCGGCGGGCGCTGTGCACTCCCTTGTGAACTCCCTCGACGGGGCGGGGACGTGACGGGGGAGGCGGATGGTCCGGCCGAGGGGGAGACGGCCGACTGCGGTGCCGTCGAGGGCGCGGTGCTCGTGCCCTTCGGCGGCGCGGCCGTGCGCGTCGACGGGGAGGCGAAGGAGAGCAGGCCGGGGCCGTGGTCCGCCGGCGGGGCGGGCGGAGCCGCGGCGGCGGCCGGACCGGGGTCCGTGCTGTCCACGGCCAATGCCGTCACGCAGGCGACGACCGTCGCGAGTGCCAGCGCACCGGCCAGCCAGAGTCTTCGGGTGCCAGGGGTCCGGGAGACGTCGGCGCTCCAGCCGCTCTCCCAGGGGCGGGGGGTGTGGTCGGGCATGAGCCCGCACATTAGCGGCCCGGGGAGCCGCAGTGAGCGTTTTCTGTGAAAGTGAAACTTTCTCGTTGTGTACACCCGTACGCATACGTTGTGTACGCTCGTACACATGGGATATCTCTTGCTCGCCGGCGCCATAGCCGCCGAGGTCGCCGCGACGACGGCGATGAAGTACAGCGCGGGGTTCAGCCGGCTGGGGCCTTCGCTCGTGACGACGTTGGGCTACGTCGTCTCCTTCGCGCTGCTCGCCCAGACGCTGAAGAGCGTGCAGATCGGCACCGCGTACGCGATCTGGTCCGGGGTGGGCACCGCGACCATCGCCGTCCTCGGGCTGCTGCTGTTCGGAGAGGGGCTGAGCGCGACCAAGGTCGCCGGGATCCTGCTGATCATCGGGGGCGTGGTCGTGCTGAACCTCGGCGGGGCGAGCCACTGATGGCCCGGCGCTACGACCCCGAGCGGCGCCGGCGGATCCTCGGCGGGGCGAGCCACTGATGGCCCGGCGCTACGACCCCGAGCGGCGCCGGCGGATCCTCGACGCCGCGATCCGCGTGGTCGGCCGGGACGGCATCGCCGGACTGAGCCACCGCACCGTCGCCGCCGAGGCGGACGTGCCGCTCGGCTCCACGACGTACCACTTCGCCACCCTCGAAGAGCTGATGGTGGCCGCGCTGCGGCAGGCCAACGAGGGCTTCGGCCGCAGGCTCGCCGAACGGCTGCCGGCGGGCGGCCAGGGGGATCTCGCCGCCGAACTGGCCGCCGAACTCGGTGCCTGGCTGGGCGGCGAGCGCAGCGGCGTGGAGCTGGAGTACGAGCTGTATCTGGCCGCGCTGCGGCGGCCCGCGCTGCGACCCGTCGCCGCCGAGTGGACCGAGGACGCGGCCGAGCTGCTCGCCCGGCGCACCGACCCGGTCACCGCCCGCGCGCTGCTCGCGCTGATGGACGGCATCTGCCTCCAGGTGCTGCTGACCGGCGGTTCGTACGACGAGGAGTACGCGCGCACCGCCCTCGCCCGTCTGATCCCCTGAAGCCGCGCCCGGCAGGTGAGACGGCCCGGCGCCGGTTCGCCTCCGCGAGGCCGCTCACGTTAGGTTTTGTCACATGACCGACACCGCTTCCCGCACCACCGGCGCCGTCGCCGCCGGCCTCGCCACGATCGCCTCCGACGGCACCGTCCTCGACACCTGGTTCCCGGCCCCCGAGCTGGTCGAGCAGCCCGGCCCGGCCGGTACCGAGCGGCTGACCGCCGAGCAGGCCGCCGAGCTGCTGGGCGAGGGCGCGACCAAGGCGGTCGGCCCGGACGCCCGCCGGGGCGTCGAGGTGGTCGCGGTCCGCACGGTCATCGCCTCGCTGGACGAGAAGCCGATCGACGCGCACGACACCTACCTGCGCCTGCACCTGCTCTCGCACCGCCTGGTCAAGCCGCACGGCCAGAGCCTGGACGGCATCTTCGGCCACCTCGCCAACGTCGCCTGGACCTCGCTCGGCCCGGTCGCCGTGGACGACATCGAGACGGTGCGCCTCAACGCCCGCGCCGAGGGCCTGCACCTCCAGGTCACCTCGATCGACAAGTTCCCGCGCATGACGGACTACGTCGCCCCGAAGGGCGTCCGCATCGCCGACGCCGACCGGGTCCGCCTCGGCGCGCACCTGGCCGCGGGCACCACGGTCATGCACGAGGGCTTCGTCAACTTCAACGCCGGCACGCTCGGCACCTCGATGGTCGAGGGCCGCATCTCCGCCGGTGTCGTGGTCGGCGACGGCTCGGACATCGGCGGCGGCGCCTCCACCATGGGCACCCTGTCCGGTGGCGGTAACGTGCGCATCTCCATCGGCGAGCGCTGCCTCATCGGCGCCGAGGCGGGCGTCGGCATCGCGCTCGGCGACGAGTGCGTCGTCGAGGCCGGCCTGTACGTCACCGCGGGCACCCGGGTCACCATGCCCGACGGCCAGATCGTCAAGGCCCGCGAGCTGAACGGCGCCTCCAACATCCTCTTCCGCCGCAACTCCGTCACCGGCGTGGTCGAGGCCCGCCCGAACAACGCGGTCTGGGGCGGCCTGAACGACATCCTGCACAGCCACAACTGACGCGCACCGCACGCCCGGAAGCGCCCTTCACCGCCTGGTGAGGGGCGCTTCTGTCAGGTGCCGACGCCTGCCGCGAACTCCCGCAGGACCGCGAAGTCGCCCTCCCGCAGGCCGACCCGCGGATCGACGTGGTGCAGCAGGGCCGGACCGGGGTGACGGGCCCTGACGTACAGCGTGTCCGTCGGGCTCTGCTCGTCGTCCACCCAGGCGAACGGCCGGCCCGAGGCGTACGCCACGATCGCCTCCGTCTTCCAGTGGACGCCGTCCGGGCGCTCGGCGAACAGGCCCCGGCCGAAGTCGACGTACGGCAGGTCGGCGGGCAGGCCGACGACCGGTGCGATCCACACGTTGGCCTCCGCCAGCCAGCTCGTCGCCCAGACCAGTTCGTAGCCGAGCCGGAGCAGCGCCGGGCCGTGGGCCGGGTTCAGCCAGACCCGCAGGGGCCGCCGGTAGGCGAGGGGCACCCGGATCGTCGTGTAGCCCGCGGGCCGGCGTTCCGGCCGCGCCGCGTACGGGTTCAGGGGGCCGTCGACGTCCAGAAACAGCAGGGGGCGGGTCACGGGGCCACCGTACGGCAGGCGGCGGCCGGGGTTCGCCGACCGCTGATCAGGCTGCCGTCAGCTCCTCGTACAGCGCCAGCAGCCCGTCGGCGGTCGCCCGGTCGGCGGGCAGCAGCGGGGCGCGCACCGGGCCCGCGGGCAGGCCGAGCCGGGCGAGAAGGGCCTTGGCGGTGACCGTGCCCGGCAGGCCCGCGCCCATCATCGCCTCGATCAACGGCGTGGCACGCAGCTGGAGTTCGCGCGCCCGGGCGGTGTCGCCCGCGTCGAAGGCGTCGAGGATGGCCGCGATGTGGCCCAGGGCGGCGTTGCCGACCGTGCTCACGCAGCCCGCCGCGCCGATCGCGTACAGCGCCAGCACATGCTCGTCGCAGCCCGCGTAGTACGCCAACTCCGTACGGGCCAGCACCTTCTGGGTGCCGAGGAAGTCGTTGGAGCAGTCCTTGACCGCCACGATCCGCGGGTGTGCGGCCAGCCGGATCATCGTGTCCGGCTCGATCCGGGTGCCGGTGCGGCCGGGAATGTCGTAGAGCATCACGGGCAGTCCGCTCGCGTCGGCGACCTGGCGGAAGTGTGCCTCGACCGCCTCCTGCGGGGGCCGGCTGTAGTACGGCGTCACCACCAGCACCCCGTCGGCGCCCGCCTTCTGCGCCCCGAGTGCCAGCTCGACCGTGTGCCGGGTGTCGGCGCTGCCCACGCCCGCGACCAGGGCCACCCGGTCGCCGACCGCGTCCCGGACGGCCGCGACCAGCTCCGCCTTCTCCGTGTCCGAGGTGGTGGGCGACTCACCCGTGGTGCCGTTCAGCACCAGGCCGTCGCAGCCCTCGGCCACCAGGCGCGCGGCCAGACTCCCGGCCCCGTCCAGATCGAGGGCGCCCGCCTCGGTGAACGGCGTGATCATCGCGCAGAGGGTGCGGCCGAAGGGCCGGGCGGTGTCGCGTGTGCTCGTCATGGGAGTAGTCTCGGCAGCGCGATGACGTAGCTCTACTTAATTTTTCTAAGGGATATACCTAAGTATCTCTGATGAGTTGGTGTGCGGCCGAAGGCGCTGTGTCCAACTCGGGCCCTCATGGGTCACTATGGCCGAAGGGGCGCGTGACGTCCGTCAGTCCGTCAGTCCGTCATGGGAGGCACCATGAAGCTCGGCAAGGCACTGGCCACCGGGGTCGCCGAGGAGCGGCCGCTCGTCCACGAGGAAGAGCTCCCGCTCCCCGAGGGCGCCGCCACCGACGCCGCCACCGTCCACGTCGAACCGGCGGAGCCGGCCCGCGAAGAGGTCCCGGCCGCCCGATGAGACTGCGGCTCCCGGCGGAACGCCCGACGGAGCCGCCGACCGGATACAAGATCGCCCACCCGGTGCTGTCCCAGGACGGCACCCGGGCCCGGTTCACGGGGGTGTCGCTCGGCGGCGCGCTGCCGTACGGCGTGCTCGACGACGCCTCCTGTGTCTACGGCCGACGGCACCGCCCGCCCGCGCGGCTGTGCGACTGCGGTTTCCACTGCGTCCACGACCGCGCGGCCGCCGAGGCCATGCTGTGCACCGCCGAGCACCGCACCGCGCTCCTGCTGGAGATCACCGTGCTCGGCGCCTACATCCGCTTCGAGCGCGGCTTCCGCTACGCCCGCCAGCGGGTGCGCGCGGCCACCGCCGGCCCGTGCGCCTGCGGGGCCGGCGCCGTCGCGCTCGCCGACGCCGGCTGGGGCCGCCCCGGCTGGCTCGCCCTCGTCCCCGTCTGCGCCGGCTGCGTGCGCGGGCGTACGTCGGTCTCGCTCGCCGGGTTCGCGCGGCTGGCCGGGGAGGGGCTGAAGGTCGTGGCGCGCGGCGGAGGCGGTACGGCGCTGCCGGCGCTGAACCCGGCGTCCGACGCGGAGTTCGGCGTGCCCGAACTCGCCGCCGAGGCCGCCCTGCTGCAGGCGCGCCTCGACTGGTTCCAGACCCAGCTCGCTCGGCTCGGCGAACAGGGGGGAACCCCTTAGCCGTCACCCGTCCCGCGTCACCGCCGCCCTCTCACCGAAAAATTGATCCGTCTGGACAAAAAAAGTTTTCGGTGCGAGGGTGGACGCATGCTGGACGTGACCGTGATCGAGGACCCCGAGGCGGCGGCCGTGTCGCTGGACCCCGTACGGGCCCGGCTGCTCGCCGAGCTGGCAGCCGAGCCCGCGTCGGCCGCGATGCTGGCCGGCAAGGTCGGACTGCCCCGGCAGAAGGTGAACTACCACCTCAAGGCGCTGGAGCGGCACGGCCTGGTCGAACTGGCCGGGGAGCGCCGCAAGGGCAATGTCACCGAGCGGCTGATGCGCGCGACCGCCGCGTCGTACGTCATCTCGCCGGCCGCTCTGCCCGCCGTGCAGCCGGATCCGGAGCGCTTCCGGGACCAGCTGTCCGCGCGCTGGCTGCTCGCGCTCGGTGCCCGTCTGGTGCGGGACGTCGGCGCGCTGATCACCGGCGCCGCCAAGGCCCGGCGGCAGCTGGCGACCTACGCCCTGGACGGCCAGGTCCGCTTCGCCTCCGCGGCCGACCGCGCGGCCTTCGTGCAGGAGCTGACGGCGGGCGTGAGCGCCCTGGTCCGCAAGTACGACGCCCCGGGCGCCGAGGGCGGCCGGGACCACCGGATCGTCGTCGCCCTCCACCCCACGCTCAAAGAACCCGTGCTCGAAGGACCCGTGCCCGAGGATCCCGCGGTCGCGGATCCCGCGGTCGGCCCAGCCGTCGACCCCGCCGTCGAGGACCAGCCCATCCCCGTACCGGATCAGTAAGCAGGAGCCCCCGCCATGTCCCAGGAATCACCCAAGGAATTCGAGATCGTCCGCGAGTTCGAGGTCGACGTCCCGCCCGAGCAGGTGTGGGACGCGGTCGTCAACGCGTCCGGCGCCTACCTCTGGCCGATGGACCCGCCCGAGCCCCGCGTCGGCGGTTCGGGACCCTTCGGATCCACCGTCACCGCCTGGGATCCGCCCCACCGCTACACCAACCGCAGCGAGAACACGGGCATGCCCACCCAGTCGGCCAACCAGCTCGACTACACCATCGAGCCCCGCGACGAGGGCCGCCGCGCCTGGGTGCGCTACGTACACAGCGGCATCTTCACCGACGACTGGAACAACCAGTACGACGGCGCGAGCAAGCACACCAACTTCTATCTGCACACCCTGTGCGAGTACCTCACGCACTTCGCGCCCCGCCCGGTCACCTTCGCCCAGGTCAACGGACCCGCAGTGTCGGCGACCCAGCAGGCGCTCGCCGCCGCCGCCCACGCCCTCGGCCTGCCGGACGAGGCGGCCGCGGGGACGAAGACCGGCGTCCGGGGGCCCGGCGGACGGACCCTGGACGCCGTGGTCGACTACCGCAACCCGTACTTCCTCGGGCTGCGCACCGAGGGCGCGCTCATCCGGTTCTTCGGGCGCGGCCACTGGGGCGCCCCGCTCGGCATCAGCGTCCACGACTTCGCGCCGGACGCCGATGCCGAGGCGAACGAGACCGCCTGGCAGGGCTGGCTGAACGGGGTGTTCGGCCAGGCCTGAAACCCGTCGAGGCCTACGGGCGGAAGCGCAGCACCTGCGGGTCGTGGTCGCTGATCTGGTCGTTGAACTCCGCGTTGATGTGCACGCTGTCGTACGCGAAGTCGCCGTCGCGCCGGATCTGCGGGCTGATCAGGATCTGGTCCAGGACCTGCTCGTTGCCCTGGTAGTCGTAGGTGTAACGCTCGCTCCTCGGCAGGGACTTGATCGCCGACCACAGCTCGCCGTCTCCTTCGAGGATCTTGGCGGTGCCGGAGAACTCGAAGTCGTTCATGTCGCCGAGCGCGACGACGTCGGCGTTCTTCTGGACCTTCAGGATGTCCTTGACGAACGCGTTCACCGCCGTCGCCTGCGCATGGCGCTGGATCTCGGAGCTGCGCGTCACCGGCTGGTACTGCGCGGTCAGCGGCTGGTCGCCGCCCTTGGAGACCAGGTGGTTGGCGATCACGAAGACGGTCTTGCCGTGGAAGACGAACTGGCCGGCCAGCGGCTTGCGGCTGTCCTTCCAGGCCGCGTTCGCCGGGTCGACCCGGCCCGGCGAGGCCGTCAGCTCCGCCGTGCCGTTCACCTTGGTGACGCCGACCGCGGTGGTGGAGTCGCCGCCCGCGCGGTCCACGAAGGACACCCGCGCGGGGTTGAACAGGAACACCTGGCGGATGTTGCCGCCCGGCTCGCCGCCGTCCTGGTCGTTGACCGGGTTGATGGAGCGCCAGTCGTACGTGGGGCCGCCTGCCGCGACGATCGCGTCGATCAGCTTGTTCACGGTCACGCTCGCGTCGACGGTGCCGTCGTCCGTGGCGCCGTTGTCGTCCTGGATCTCCTCCAGGGACACGATGTCCGGCGACCGCAGGTTGTCGACGATCGCCGCGGCGTGCTGGGCGAAGGTGGTGTCCGACGGGTCGAGGTTCTCGACGTTGTACGTCGCCACCGCCAGCTGGCGGCCGGACTGCTTGCGCGTGGTCTCGCGCTCCAGGCCCGCGCTCCTCAGCGTGCCGAGCTTGCTCGCGACCAGCGTGTAGCCGCCGTACTGGTTGAAGTCGAGCGGGCCGGTGGTGGTGCCGGTGAGCGTGTCGCCGACGTTCGCCTTCGGGAAGTCGGCGGTCGCGCCCAGCGACTGTATCTGGAGCCGGCCGGTGTTCTGCGAGTCGTAGGAGCCGTAGACCGTGCCGCCGCGGCGGTTGCGGTGCTCGTGCGGCTTCACCGTGACCCACAGCTCGCTGTACGGGTCGGTGCGGCCGACCACGCGGGCGTCGGCGACCTGGACGTTCATGCCCTCCAGGGACTCGTAGTAGTCCAGGGCGTACGTCGACGGCCGCAGCGTCAGGCCGTTGACCGAGCCGTTCGCGGCCGTGTCGCCCGCCGGGGTGTACCGGCTCGGGACCGACCTCGCGTCGATCACGACCGGCGCCGGGACCGGGTTGCCGGTGGAGACCGTGGTGACCGTCGGCTTGGTGATCTCCGTCAGGGACTGGTTGCCGGACGAGGCGCCGCCCGGGACGTACTCGGAGACCGTGCCGGTCACCGTCACCGAGTCGCCGACCGCGACCTTCGGCGCGGAGCTGGTGAAGACGAACACGCCCTCGCTGGTGCGCGGGTCGTCGTCCGGGGTCGGATCCTGCATCCAGAAACCTCTGGAGGAGCCGTACGCGCGCGTGGCCGTGACGATGCCGGGCACGTCCGTCACCGTCTGGCCGGCGAGCGGCGAGACCCGGGTGGTGCCCTGGATGTCGTGGATGCGCACGGAGTCGGCGTGCGCGGGAGAGGTGAGCACCACGGCGGACGCGGCGGAACAGACGGCGGCGACGGTGAGCGCGGCAAGACGCGCGGAAGACCTGCTCGGCAAGGGATCCCTCCGGGGATGTGACGAGGCGCCGGGACGAGGTGGGGCACGGGGGCGGACCGGGAGCGTGGGGGGCTGGTCGCCCTCCGTGACACGCGTAGAGCCGAGTGAACAGTTGTCCCCCGAACTTCTACGCGCGTCAATCTCCAGCTTGTGCAAGGGAGTTGTCAAGGTTTCAGCCATGTACGGCGGCCGACGGAGAGATGAACCGGGCGGCATGGGTGGAAATCCGTCTAGGCTGAGCGGTCGAGCCCGTTCACGGTCCGAGGAGAACCAGCCGATGTCAGACAGCTCCCCCCTGCCGCCCGTACGGCTGCGTCCCGAAGCGGAGCTGGCGCGTGCCGCGCTGTCCACGCCGTTGCTCTCCCGTGCCGCCCGCCTCGCCCGCTGGGCCGGACCCGACACCCGTGTGGACGCCGGCGGCGGCCTGGCCGAGGAACAGCTTCCGGCCGCCGCCGAACTGCTCGGACTGACCGGGGACGACGCCGCCGCCCACGCCGGGGAGGCCTGGCGGGTCGCGGTGGACGCCGGGCTGGTCGAGATCGTGGACGAGGAGGAGGGGACGGTCCGGGCGGGAGATGAGCTGGCGCTGCTCACCGGCGGTTCCCCGCACGACGTGCTCACCGTGTGGCTGGCCGCCGTCGAGACCGTCCTCGCCGACGCCGCCGTACCCGACCTGGACGATCTGGTCGACGCGCTGGACGAGGGCGGCGAGGTCGATTTCTCGTCACTCGACTGGGACCCCGAGGCCGAGTCGGAGTTCCTCGACGGTGTCCTCGGCAACCTCTACCTGTTGACCGTGAGTGAGGACGGCCCCGGCGACGGCCCCGTCCCGCTGCCCGCCCTCGCCGCCTCGATGATCGTCCCCGACGACATGGGCGAGCCCACCAACGACGTCCTGGAGCAGGTCTCCGACGCGATGATGCGGCTGGACGACCAGTTCCGGGTGCTGGAGCCGGTCGGGCTCGTGGAGTACCAGCCCGTCGACGAGGCCCTCATGGCCGACACCGGCGAGGAACCGGCGGAGCTGGTCGACGACACCGACGTCTCCCGCTACGGCATGGTCCGGCTCACCCCGCTCGGCGCGTACGGGCTGCGGGCGCGGCTGCTGGACGCCGGCTTCGAGGCGCCGGCCGTCGGGGAGCTGGCCGACAAGGGCGCGGACGCGCTGCTCGACGGCACGGCCGGATTCGGGCCGTCGGCGGCCCAGGCCGAGACCGAGCTGTGGCTGGCCCGACGTCAAGCGCTGGACGCCGCACGGGAGTTGCTCGCGGCCGCGCGCGGCGGTGACGAGGGCGCGCCGCTGCGCCGGCTGCGCTGCCAGCAGGCTCTGTCGCTGATCGGCGGGGACGCCGAACCGGCGCTGCGCGAGGTGCTGGACGATCCGGAGCTGGGCGGCCTCGCCCGGGTGTGGCTGACGGAGCAGGGCGCCGCCGGGGTGCCGGCGCCGTCCGAGGACATGGTCTTCTGGCTGACCATCGACACGGTGGCCGCACAGCTCGCCGCCGAGGGCAACTCCGAGGAGCTGCAGGCCCTGGTCGAGGGGCTGGCCGCACAGCACAGCGGGTTCTTCGCGGCCGCGTGGCGGGTGGAGCATCCGGCCACCGCCGATGTGCTGGAGGCGATGGGCCGGCTGCACCCGGACAAGAAGGTGGCGAAGGAGGCCCGGAAGGCGGCGTTCAAGGCCCGCTCCCAGCAGGGGAGTTGAAGGCGGCCGAAGAAACCCTTGGGTTCGGCATGGGGTAGTGCATACGGATTCTTGAACAAAGGGTTCTGAAGTCGCCCGGCGTTCAGCCGGTGTTCAGAAGCGGGCACGAGCGTGTGCGCCGGACCGAGGACGCCACCCTCCACGGCACTCCCACCGTCTCAGGAGACACCATGTCGCTCACCCGCAGGGACTTCACCAGAACATCCGCGATCACCGGTGCCGGAGTGGCGCTGGCAGGCAGCGTCGGTGCCCTCGCCAGTGCCCCCGGCGCCCTCGCCGCCACGGACGACGCCGGGACCGCGGCCGGCACCGGGGCCGCGGACGGTGCGGCGGCGCGCGGTCGGCACGGCGTCGGCTACGGCCCCCTGATCGCCGACCCGGCCGGCCTCCTCGCCCTGCCCGAGGACTTCACCTACCGCGTCATCACCTACAGCGGCCGCACCAGGCTGGAGTCGGGCGAGTTCACCCCGTCCAACCACGATGGCACCGCCACCTTCGAAGGCCCGCGCGGCGCCACCCTGCTCGTCAACAACCACGAGCTGGCCGGCCCCCGCGCCGCCTGGCCGCACCCGGTGCCGCTCGCCGAGGGCCTCGTCTACGACCCGGCGGCGGCCGGCGGCTGCACGGTGGTCGAGGTCCGCCGCGACCATGTGGGCGAGTGGGTCGGCATCGCGGGCACCGCCACCAACTGCGCGGGCGGCAGCACCCCGTGGGGCACCTGGCTGACCTGCGAGGAGACCGAGGACAAGGCCGGCCGGAACGGCATGACCAAGGACCACGGCTACGTCTTCGAGGTCGACCCCGCCGACCGCCGGGCCAACCGCGACCCGAGGCCGGTCAAGGCACTCGGCCGCTACGCCCACGAGGCCGTCGTGGTCGACCCCGGGCGCGGCCACCTCTACCTCACCGAGGACGCCTCCGGACCCAACGGCCTGCTGTACCGGTGGACCCCGCCGGAGGGCTTCCGCCACGGCCGCGGCAAGCTGCGCACCCTCGCGGACGACGCGGGCCTGCTCCAGGCCTTCAAGTGCTTCGACTCCGGCGGGACGTTCGTCGACGACCTCTCCCGTGCCACGAGGATCGGCACGGTCTACGGCGTCGACTGGGTGGACGTCCCCGACCGCGACGCCAGGGCCGTCTCCGTCCGCAAGCAGTTCAGCACCGGTCAGGTCACCCGCGCCCGCAAGCTGGAGGGCATGTGGTGGGGCGACGGCGGCGCGTACGTCGTCTCCTCCTACGCCCGCGAGGAGAGCCCGGTCCCGCACGACGGCCAGGTCTGGTTCTACGACCCGAAGCGCCGCACCCTGACCCTGAAGGTGCTGCTCGGCGTCGATCCGGACCCCGCGCAGGACGGTGTCTTCGACGGCCCCGACAACATCACCGTCTCCCCGTACGGCGGCCTCGTCATCGCCGAGGACGGCGAGGGCGTCCAGCATCTGTTCGGCGCCACCGAGAGCGGCCTCACGTATCCGATCGCGCGCAACGAACTCAACATCGGCACCGCAAAGGAGCGGGAATACAGCGAGTTCACCGGCGTCACCTTCTCGCCCGACGGCAGGACCCTGTACGCCAACATCCAGACCCCGGGCATCATGCTGGCCATCACGGGGCCGTGGAAGCGGCAGAGGCGGTAACCGTTCGTCCGCTCGCACCGCGGCCGTCCTCCTGAGCTTGGCCGTTCGTGTTCGATACCATGCGGAGAGAGCCCCCGGTTGGCAAGGAGTAGCGGGATGGCGCAGGTCAGGCCCATGCGCGCGGACGCTCGGCGCAACTACGAGCGGTTGCTGAAGGTGGCGGCCGAGGCCTTCGCCGAGCATGGGGAGAGCGCGTCGCTCGACGACATCGCCAAGCGGGCGGGCGTCGGCTCCGGCACGCTGTACCGGCACTTCCCCACGCGGCAGGCGCTGTTGGAGGCCGCGTACGTGGGCCGTGTCGAGGCGCTCGGGTCGCGGGCCGACGAGCTGGCGGCACAACTGCCGCCGGGCGAAGCGCTGACGGAGTGGCTGTACGAGCTGTGTGTCGGCTCGATCCAGGTGCGCGGGCTGAAGGCGCTGCTCGGATCGGCGGTCACGGACGGCAGCACGGCGGCGCTGACGGCGTGCGGGACGACCGTGCGCGGCGCGGCGGACCGGCTGATCGAGGCCGCGCGGGCGGACGGCTTCCTGCGCGCCGACCTGGAGCCGGTCGAACTGCTGCGGCTGGCCCACGGGGTGACCACGGCAGCGGAGCTGGCGGACGGGAAGGGAACGCGGATCCGGCGCTATCTGGCACTGGTGACGGAGGGACTGCGGGCGTAGCCCCGCGCCCCGGAGGGCGCGGCGGCTGCGTCGGCGGGTGCTGTACGGCTGCGCCGTGGCGGGGGGCTACAGGGCTCGCGCCCCCGGATCCACCATGTTCCGGACCGTGCGGGCCTTGACGAAGTCGCCGAGCGCCGTCATGTCCCACTCGCCGGAGAACTGCCGGACGAACTTGGCCATCATGACGCCCGTCTGGGGCTCGGCGTTGGTCAGGTCGAAGCGGACCAGCTCCTCGTCGGTGACCGCGGCGACCAGGCGGCAGTAGGCCTTGGCGACCTCCGTGAACTTCTGCCCGGAGAAGGAGTTGACCGTGAAGACCAGGCCGGTGACCTCCGGGGGGATGCGGCCGAGGTCGACCACGATCACCTCGTCGTCGCCCCCGCCCTCACCGGTGAGGTTGTCGCCCGAGTGCTTGATCGCGCCGTTCAGGATCGTCAGCTTGCCGAAGTAGCAGCTGTCGACGTGGTTGCGCTGCGGGCCGTACGCGATGACCGAGGCGTCCAGGTCGATGTCCGCGCCGCGGAACGCCGGCTCCCAGCCGAGGCCCATCTTCACCTGGGAGAGCAGCGGGCGGCCGGCCTTCACCAGGGACACCGTCTGGTTCTTCCGGAGGCTGACCCGGCCCTTGTCCAGGTTCACCTTCCCGGCGCCGGGGACGGGGGCGGGCGGCGCGGGCGGGGCCGGCGGCATCGGGGGAGCCGCCGGGGTGGACATCGGCGGGGCCGGCGGGGCAACCGGCTGCGGCGGTGCCGCGGGGGCCGCGGCCGGTTCCTCCACCGTCACGCCGAAGTCCGTCGCGATGCCGGCCAGGCCGTCGGCGTACCCCTGGCCCACGGCGCGGGCCTTCCAGGCGCCGCCCCGGCGGTAGAGCTCCACGACGACCAGCGCCGTCTCCGCGCCGAGCCGGGGCGGGGTGAACGTGGCCAGCGCCGCGCCGGTGTGCGCGTCGCGGATCGTGGCCGTCGGCTCGACGCCCTGGAAGGTCTGGCCGGCCGCGTCCGGGCTGGCGGTGACCACGATCTTCTCGATGTCCGGCGGGACGGCGAGGGTGTCGACCGTGACCGAGTCGGGGGCCGTGCCCCCGCCGGACGTGTAGGTCACGCCCGGGCCCGCCGGCTGGTTGTAGAAGATGAAGTCGTCGTCCGAGCGCACCTTGCCGTCGCCCGTGAGCAGCAGGCCCGACACGTCGAGCCGCACGGGCGCGGCCACGTCCACCGCGACGCGGGCGGCCGGCAGAGGGATGTTCGAGCCTGGGGTCATAGCTGTCATGCCGGGTGAACGAACGACACCGCTTTACCGTTCCCTTACCCAGCCCCCCATCGGCTCAGGGGCCCGACCCCGAGCGGGATCCGGGCCCCGCCCGCAGCCGGCTCAGGGCACCACCACGATCTTCCGGCCCACCCCCGCCGCGAACTGCTTCAGTGCCTGCGGATAGCGCTCCAGCGGGATCCGGTCGCTGATGAAGACCTGCGGATCCAGGACGCCGTTCGCGAACAGCTCCGCCGCCCGCTCGAAGCTGTGCAGCACCGCCATGGAGCCGGTGATGGTGATCTCCTGGTTGTAGATGCGGTACGGGTCGATGGTCACCCGGGTCGCGTAGTCGGCCACCCCGAACTGCAGGAAGGTGCCCGCCTTCGCCACCCGGCCCAGGCCGTCCTGGATCGCCGCCGCGTTGCCGGTCGCGTCCACGACCACGTCCCAGCCCCGCGGCCGCTCCAGCTCGTCCGCGCCGGCCGCCGCGGCCGACACGCCGAGGCGCCGTGCCGTCTCCAGCCGCGCCGGGTTCACGTCCACCACGTCCACGCTCGCCGCGCCCGTGCGCTTGGCGAGCTCCAGCATCATCAGGCCCATGGTGCCGGAGCCGTAGATCAGGACGTGGGCGCCGAGCCGGCTGCTGAGGATGTCGTAGCCCCGTACCGCGCAGGACAGCGGTTCCACGAGGGCCGCGTCCTCGGTGCGCACGTGCTCCGGCAGCTTCACGCAGTTCGCCACGGGGGCGACCGCGTACTGTGCCGCCCCGCCCGCCGTGGTCACGCCGATCGCGGCCCACCGCTCGCACAGGTTGTTGTGGCCGTCGCGGCAGTGCCGGCACTCGTAGCAGTACAGCGAGGGGTCCACGGCCACCCGGTCGCCGATCGCGACCTCGGTGACCTGGCCGCCGACCCCGACCACCTCGCCCGCGAACTCGTGCCCGGGGACGATCGGCAGCTTGGGCGCGAACTCGCCCTGGAGGATGTGCAGATCGGTGCCGCACAGGCCGCAGGCCGCCACCTCCACGACGACCTCGCGCGGGCCCGGTGTGGGGTCGGGCACCTCGGTGACCACGGCGCGGCCCACGGACTCGATGACGGCGGCCTTCATTTCACGGCTCCCAACGACAGGCCCTGGACCAGCTTGTCCTGGGCGGCGAACCCCGCGGCGAGCACCGGCAGGGAGATGACGAGCGACGCGGCGCACACCTTGGCCAGGAACAGGCCCTGGCTGGTGATGAAGCCGGTCAGGAACACGGGTGCGGTCTCGGCGACCACGCCCGTCAGCACTCGGGCGAACAGCAGCTCGTTCCAGCTGAAGATGAAGCAGATCAGGGCGGTGGCGGCGATGCCGGGCAGGGCGATCGGGGCGACCACGCGCGCGAGGATCGTCGGCAGCCGGGCACCGTCCACGCGCGCGGCCTCGATGACGGCGACCGGCACCTCGGCGAGGAAGGACTGCATCATCCACACCGCGATCGGCAGGTTCATGGAGGTGTAGAGGACGACCAGGAGCCAGATGTTGTCGAGCATCCCGGTGTTCCTGGCGAACAGGTAGATCGGCAGCAGGCCCGCCACGGCCGGCAGCATCTTCGTGGACAGGAAGAAGAACAGCACGTCCGTCCACTTCCGCACCGGACGGATCGACAGCGCGTACGCCGCCGGGAGGGCCAGGAGGAGGACGCAGAGCGTGGAGACCACCGACGCCACCGTGGAGTTGACCAGCGCGGGCCACGGGCTCGCCCCGCCGCCGCTGCCGAAGAACTCGCGGTAGCCGTCGAGCGTCAACGACGCGGTGAAGGACGGCGGGTTGGTCGCCGCGTCCGCCTCCGAGTGGAACGAGGTCAGCGCCATCCAGGCGATCGGCAGGAAGAACACGATCCCGGCCAGCCAGGCCACGAGGCCCGGTCCGTTCCGGCGCAGCAGGCGCGATACGGCGGTCATGCGCGGGACACCTCCTCGCGGAACAGGGACGACACCACGCGCAGCGCGAAGGTGGCGATGATGATCGAGCCGATGACGACCAGGACGCCGGCCGCCGAGGCGAGGCCGTTCTCGTGGGCCTGGTAGAAGCTCTGGTAGACCGTGTACGGCAGGTTCGCCGTCCCCAGGCCGCCCGAGGTGATCGTGAAGACCGCGTCGAAGTTCTGCACGATGTAGATCGAGCCGAGCAGGGCGCCGAGTTCGAGGTAGCGGCGCAGGTGGGGGAGGGTCAGATGGCGGAAGACCTGCCAGTCGTTCGCGCCGTCGACCCGGGCGGCCTCGATCTGCTGCTGGTCCCGGCTCTGCAGACCGGCGAGCAGGATCAGCATCATGAACGGCGTCCACTGCCACACCAGGGAGGCCTCGACCGCGAGCAGCGGGGTGTGGGAGATCCAGTCCGGCTGGGGGCCGCCCACATAGTGCAACAACCCATTGAGCAAGCCGTATTCAGGGTTGTAGAGCACATGCTTCCAGAGCAGCGCCGCAGCCACCGGCACCACGAGGAAGGGTGCGATCAGCAGGGTGCGGACGATGCCCCGGCCGCGGAACCTGCGGTCCAGCAGCAGGGCGAGCGCCAGCCCCAGCACCAGGCTGGCCAGCACCACCGCCACCGTGAGCAGCACGGTCGTCCACACCGACTGGCGCAGGTCGGCGTCGGTCAGCACCTGGCGGTAGTTGTCCAGGCCGGTGAAGTGACGGGCCTTGGGGTAGAGGGCGTTCCAGTCGAAGAAGGAGATCACCAGCGTGGCCACGAACGGCAGTTGGGTCACGGCGATCATGAACACGAGGGCCGGGAGCAGCGGGGCCCGGGTGGCCCAGGCGCGGAGCCGGGCGGAGGGTTGTCTCACCGTCTGTGCGGGGGAGGCCGCGAGGGCGGCCGTGGTCGTGGCTGTCATCGTCCCTCGTACTCCTTGGAGATCTTCTCGGCGAGCTGCTGGGACTTCTTCAGGGCCGAGCCGACGGACTGGCGTCCGGCGATGGCCGCGCTGATCTCCTGGGAGACCTTGGTGCCGAGGTCGGTGAACTCCGGGATGCCGACGAACTGGATGCCGGGTGCGGGCCGCGGCTGCACCCCGGGGTCGTTCGGGCGGGCGCTCTCGATGGCCTGCCTGGTCATCTCCTGGAAGGAGGCGGCCGACGCGCGGTAGTCGGCGTTCTGGTACGTCGACGCCCGCTTGCCCGCCGGGACGTCCGGCCACCCGCTGGTCTTGCCGACCAGCTGCTCATAGCCCTTGCTCGACGCCCAGGAGACGAACTTCCAGGCCTTGTCGGGGTTGCGGGAGGCCTTCTGGATGCCCCAGGCCCAGGTGTAGAGCCAGCCGGAGGACGAGGTCTTCTCGACGGGGGCCGGGGCGTAGGCGAGCCTGCCCTTGACCGGTGAACCGGCCGCCTCCAGCAGTCCGGCGGCGCTCGTGGCGTCGTACCACATGGCGACCTTGCCCTGGGTCATGTCGTTCAGGCACTCGGCGAAGCCGGACTGGGCTGCGCCGGACTCGCCGTGCGCACGGACGAGATCGACATAGAACTTTGTCGCCTTCTCGAACTCGGGCGAGTCCAGGTGGGCCTTCCAGCTCTTGTCGAACCAGGTGCCGCCGAAGGTGTTCACGACCGTCGTCAGCGGCGCCGTCAGCTCGCCCCAGCCGGGCAGTCCGCGCAGACAGATGCCCTTCATCCCCGGCCTCGCGCCGTCCGCCTTCGCGGCGAGGCCGGCGACCTGCTGCCAGGTGGGGTGGGCGGGCATGGTGAGGCCCTTCGCCGCGAAGACGTCCTTGCGGTACATCAGGAACGACGACTCGCCGTAGAAGGGCTGCCCGTAGAGCTTGCCGTCGTCGGCGGTGAGGGACTGGCGCATCGGCTTGAGTACGTCGTTCTCGTCGTACGACGGGTCCTTCGCGACGTACGAGTCCATCTCGTGCAGCCAGCTGTTGCGGGCGTAGATCGGTATCTCGTAGTTGGACAGGGTGGCCACGTCGTACTGCCCGGCCTGGTTGGCGAAGTCCTGGCTGATCTTGTCGCGGACGTCGTTCTCGGGCAGGACCGTGAAGTTGACCTTGATGCCGGTCTCTTTGGTGAAGTGCGCGGCGGTCAGCTTCTGCAACTCGGTCATCTGCGGGTTGTTGACCATCAGGACGTTGATGGAGTCGCCGCCGGAACCGGTCCCGCCCGCGCCGGCCCAGCAGCCGGAGAGCAGCGGGGCGAGCAGCGTTCCCGCGGCGGCCATGGCGAGCGTGGCTCGCGGCCTCCGTCGGCTCGGGGTGCGCATGGGTCGCTCCTGGAGATATGGGGAGATAAGGGGCGTTTCTCGACATGAAGAGCCCCTGGAGGTGGTGAGTTTGTTTTTCAGACCTGGTCGGTTTGTTTTTCAGACCCTGATGACCTGCGGGCCCAGCAGGGAGTAGCGGTGGGCTTCGGCGGCCGGGAGCAGGGTGCTCGTCACGATCGCCTCGAGCGCGCCGACCTCGGCGAACCGGCAGAAGCTGACCGCGCCGAACTTGGTGTGCACGCCCGCGAACACGGTCCGCCGGGCGGCGCGCAGCGCCTGTGCCTTGACCTCGCTGACCGCCGGGTCGGGCGTGGTCAGGCCGTACTCGCGGGAGATGCCGTTGGCGCCGATGAAGGCCAGGTCGAGGACGAAGCCGGCGAGCATCTTCGTCGTCCAGTGGTCGACGGTGGCCAGCGTGCCCGCCCGGACCCGGCCGCCGAGCAGCAGCACCGAGACCTGTTCGGCCCCGGCGAGGGCGGCCGCGACCGGCAGCGAGGCGGTGACCACGGTGAGCGGCCGGTCGGTGGGCAGGGCCTCGGCGATGAGCTGCGGGGTGAAGCCCTCGTCGACGAAGACCGTCTCGGCGTCCCCGAGCAGCCCGGCCGCGGCGGCCGCGATCCGGCGCTTCTCGGGCACATGGCTGGTGGCGCGGAAGGCGAGCGTCGTCTCGAAGCCCGCGCTCTCCACCGGATAGGCGCCGCCGTGCGTACGGCGGACCAGGCCGTGGTCCTCCAAGGCGCGCAGATCGCGCCGGATGGTCTCCTTGGCCACGCCCAGCTCCTCGGCGAGCGCGGCGACGTCGACCGAGCCGGTGGCGCGCGCCGCCAGCACGATCTCGCGCTGGCGCTCCTCTGCCGTCCTGGTGCTCATGCCGTCACCCGCTTCCGCGTGGAACTGCCCGTTCGGGCCCATGGGGGAAGTTCTACAGCGGGGGTGCGGCACCGACCAAGCCTGTCGTGGGCCCGTTTCTGCCCGTGTGGGCCCGTTTGCCGGGCGCGGTGCCCGGCGCGGACCTGCGAGGCCGTGTCCGGCGGGGTCGGAGCGGGCGGCCCGGATGCCCGGACGGGGCGGCGGGCGGGCCCGTTCGGTGCCCGCCCGCGCGCGTGGGCGACGGTTTTCCGCCGCCGGGAGCCTTCTTCCCGGACGTCGTCCGCGGGGTCAGTACGGCCAGATGGGCGGGTCGCTCACGAAGTGCCCGCCCAGGTGGCTGTGGGCCGGGTTCGCCGGGTCGAGCTCGCCCTGCTCGGCGATCAGCTTGTCGGCGTACGGCTCGGAGTCGTCCTGCGGCGTGTAACCGAGCGCCCGCGCGGTGGTCAGGTCCCACCACAGCCGGGTGTTGGCGGAGGAGCCGTAGACGACCGTGTGGCCGACTTCCTCGGCGGTCAGGGCCGCGTGGAAGAGGCGGGCGCCGTCGGCCGGGCTCATCCACACCGAGAGCATGCGCACGCTGGTCGGTTCCGGGAAGCAGGAGCCGATGCGCACCGAGACGGTCTCCAGGCCGTGCTTGTCCCAGTACAGCTGGGCGAGATCCTCGCCGAAGGACTTGGACAGGCCGTAGAAGGTGTCCGGGCGGCGCGGGGCGTCGACCGGGATGAGCGGTTCGCCCGCGCGCGGGGCGGGGGTGAAGCCGACGGCGTGGTTGGAGGAGGCGAAGACGATCCGGGGCACGCCCTCCTGGCGGGCCGCCTCGTAGAGGTTGTAGGTGCCCTCGATGTTCGCCTTGAGGATCTTGTCGAACGGGGCTTCCAGGGAGATGCCCGCGAGGTGGAGGACCGCGTCCACGCCCCGCACCGCCTCGCGCACCGCGGCCGTGTCGCCGAGGTCGGCGGTGATCGCGTCCGGCGCGCCCTCGACGGGGCGCATGTCGAACAGGCGCAGCGCGTAGCCGTACTCCGGCAGCCGGGACCGCATCAGGGTGCCGAGCCCGCCGGCGGCGCCGGTGAGCAGAACGGTGCGGGGAGCGGGCATCCTCGGTTCTCCTTGTAGCCGGTATTCACATACATGGACAAGTTAGAGAGCTTCACCCGGCAGCGTCAAGTGTCGCGTGAACGCGGAGAATCCGCTCCAGAGTTGCGCCTTTGCCTGCTTGACCTGCCGTAAGGGCGCCCCTTAGCGTGGTCGCGTTCAGAAATGTAGACACGGATCAGAACCATGCATCAGTGTGTTTCTCAAGGGAGAGCTCGTGACGCCAGCCCCTCTCACCGAACGGCTCAGCGAACCGAGCGGGCCGCTCTTCTTCCCCGTCACGGCCTACGGCCCGGGCGGCGCCCTCGATCTCGACGTCTACCGCACCCATGTACGCCGGGGCGTCGACGTCGGCGCCGCCGCCGTGTTCGCCTGCTGCGGCACCGGAGAGTTCCACGCGCTGCTGCCGGAGGAGTTCCAGGACTGCGTCCGGGCGGCCGTCGAGGCCGCCGAGGGGCGCGTGCCGGTCGTCGCGGGCGCCGGGTACGGCACCGCGCTCGCCGTCCGCTACGCGCGCCTGGCCGAGGAGGCGGGCGCCGACGGCCTGCTCGCCATGCCGCCGTACCTCGTCAAGGCCGGCCAGGAGGGACTGCTGCGGCACTACCGGGAGGTCGCCGCCGCCACGGCCCTGCCGGTCATCGTCTACCAGCGCGACAACGCCGTCTTCACCCCGCCCACGGTGGTCGAACTCGCCCGCACCGACGGGATCATCGGCCTCAAGGACGGCCTCGGCGACCTCGACCTCATGCAGCGCATCGTCAGCGCCGTGCGCACCGAGGCCCCCGGCGGCTTCCTGTACTTCAACGGCCTGCCCACCGCCGAGCAGACCCAGCTCGCCTACCACGCCCTCGGCATCACCCTGTACTCCTCGGCCGTCTTCTGCTTCGCCCCCGAGATCGCCCGCGCCTTCCACGCCGCCCTCGCGGGGGGCGACACGGCGACCGTGCGACGCCTGCTGGACGGCTTCTACCGCCCGTTCGTGGAACTGCGCGCCCAGGGCAGCGGCTACGCCGTCTCCCTCGTCAAGGCGGGCGTACGGCTGCGCGGCCTGGACGTCGGCGAGGTCCGGCCCCCGCTGCACGAACCGTCCGAGGACCACGTCAAGCAGCTCGCCCAGCTGATCGAGCGCGGCTACGCACTGCTGGAGGAGGGCCGGTGAAGGCGGCGGCGTTCGTCTACCCCTGGGACGTCAACGGCGATCCCGCGGCCCCCGCGCGCGTGGCCGGGCTCGGGGTGCGGCAGGTGACCCTCGCCGCCGCCTACCACTCCACCCGCACCCTGACGCCCCGCCACCCCCGCCACCGCATCGTCACCGCCGAGTACGCGGCCGTCCTGTACCCGCCCGGCGACCGCTGGACGGGCCGCGCCCTGCGCCCCTGCCCCGCCGGCCGCTGGGCCCCGGGCGACGCCTGGGGCGAGGCGGCACGGGCCCTGGCCGCGGCCGGGCTGGAGGTGCACACCTGGGTCGTGCTCGCGCACAACTCCCGCATGGGCGCCGAGCATCCGGACACCTCCGTCGTCAACGCCTACGGCGACCGCTACCCCTGGGCGCCCTGCATCGCCCAGCCCGCCACGCGCGCGTACCTGGTCGACCTCGCTGCCGAGGCCGCCGTACGCCCCGGCGCGCACGGCACCGAGCTGGAGTCCCTCGGCTGGTACGGGCTCCAGCATCTGCACGCCCACGACAAGACCGGCGGGGTCGGCCTCGGCGAGGCCGGGCAGTACCTGATGGCCCTGTGCTTCTGCCCGTCCTGCCGCGACGGTTACGGCGAACGGGGCCTCGACCCCGACGGGTTGGCGGCGTCCGTGCGCGACGCCCTGGAGCCGCTGTGGCGGGGCGCGGCGGACGACGAGGGCTGGCCGACCGTCGTCAAGCTGCTCGGCGAGGAGCCGGCGGCCCGCACGCGCGCGTGGCGCGAGGAGACCGCCGGCACCCTCCAGGAGGAGGCCGTCGCCGCCGTCCGCGCCGCCGCACCGGCCGGCTTCCGGATCCTGCTGCACGCCGACCCGGTCTCCCACCACTGCGGCGCCAACGCCGGCGTCGACCCCGCGCGCGTACTCGCCGTCGCCGACGGCGTGGTGGTGCCGTGCGCGGGCGGCACGGGCCTGCTGGCGCCCTTCGCCGCCCACGCCCGCGAGCGGACGGTGATCGCCGCCAACTTCACCGTGGTCTCCGGGATGGGCGGCAGCCCCGGCACCCTCGCGCGGGACGCGGCACGCGCGCGTGCGCAGGGCGCGACGGAACTGCGGCTGTATCACGCCGGGTTGGCGTCGGACGGCGACCTCGACGCGGTACGGGAGGCGCTGTCCGGGCCGTCCGCGCGCTGAGCCGTCGCGGCCGCCGTCAGCAGCAGGGCGAGGCCGTAGAGGGGCAACAGCAGCGCGGGGGAGGCGAGTTCGACCAGGCCCGCCCCGACGCCCAGCCCGATCACGTTGGGCGTGAAGACGAGGGTGTTGGCCGTGGCCGTCGCCCGGCCCAGCAGCGGGCCGGGCGTCTCACGCTGGACGGCGGTGAACACCGCGACGAGCACACAGGGCAGCGCCAGCCCGGTCGCCGCGGCGGACACGAGGGCCACCGCGTCCGACGGCACCGCTCGCGCGGCCACCGCGACCGCGTTCAGCGCGATGCCCGCCGCCGCGAGCCGGCGTCCGCCGAGGCGCCGCAGCGCGGCTCCCGCCACGAGCCCGGCCGCCACCGAACCCGCGCCCTGGACGGCGTACAGCACGCCCGCGTAGGCGGGTGCGCGGCCGAGCCGGTCCACGACGGCGTACACCGTCGTGGCGCTCAGCGAGCCGAGCAGCATCGTCGTACCGCCGGCCGTGACCAGCGGGCGCAGCCCGGGGTGCCCCCACAGGTGCCGCACGCCCCGCGCGGTCTCCCCGCGCCAGTCGCCGCCCGACCGTACGGGCTGTTCCTCGCGCACCCGCAGCAGGGCGACCAGAGCGGCGGAGACCACGAAGGTGACCGCGTCCAGACACGCGACCGCCGGACCGCCGAAGGCGGCGTACAGGCCCGCCCCGGTCAGCGGGGCGACCAGCTTCATGCCCTCCGTGACGGTCATCCGCAGGCCGTTGAAATCGCCGAGGAGGCACTCGTCGACGGCGGCGGTCACCAGCCCCGCCACGGCGGCCTCGGCGACGACCGCCACCGTGCCGTACAGGAGCAGGACGGTGAACAGCAGCCACAGCCCGCCGGGGGAGCGGACGGCGAAGAGCGTGGGGAGGGCGGCGGCGAGCCCCAGGTCCATGCGGACCAGCAGGGGCTTTCGGCGCACCCGGTCGGCGACCGTGCCGAGTGCCGGACCCGCGAGGGCGGGCGCCCACATGGCGAGCATGCACACGGCGGCCAGGCCGTCGGACCCGGTGAGGTCCCTGACCCACACACCCGAGGCCAGCCACAACGAGGAGGTACCGGAGGCGGACACCGTCAGGCCCGTGAGATACAGCGCCGCGTTGCGGTCCCGCAGGACGCGCGGCAGGGTCCACGAAGTCGTCATGCCCGGCCATCGTGGAGCTAAGGGGGGTGGACGGGGATCGGTGAGATGCCCTATTCCCGGGTGGTGGACCGGCGGGTTCCGCGCCGGCCGGCCGCTGGCGACAATCCGTCGGAACGTGTCAGTCGTGCCACTGGGGCGCACGCGCGCCGCTGCCTACCGTCGAGCGCATGCGTTACGTCGCCCCGATCCTCATCGGGCTCCTCTACGTCCTGCTCATGTCCCTCGTCCCGGACGCCCACCGGCGCCGCCTCAACGCGGTCATCGTCGCGGGGGCCGGCGCGGCCTACCTCAGCGGCGGCGGCCTCGGCGGCTGGGAGTTCGCGTTCACGGCCGTGTCCTCCTTCGTCGCCTACAAGGGCCTCGACTCCTGGGCGTGGACCGGCGTCGGCTGGCTGCTGCACACGGCCTGGGACGTCGTGCACCACCTCAAGGGCCACCCGATCATCCCGTTCGCCCACGACTCCTCGTTCGGCTGCGCCCTGTGCGACCCGGTGATCGCGGTGTGGTGCCTCGGCGGCGGCCGGTCGCCGTGGCCGCGGATACGGAGGTGGACGCGGACGCGCACGGGAACGGGCGGGACCGATGAGTTTCCGCGCGCCGGCCGGTCTGTCCTTCGTACGGGGGGCGCGATCCTGAAGGAGTGAGGCAGGCATGACCACGTTCGACCTCGGAGCCCAGACCAGAGCGGTGGCGCGGCTCGCCGAGTCCGTGACCGACGAGCAGCTGGCCGACCCGACCCCCTGCCCGGACCTGGCGGTGCGGAACCTGCTGGGCCACCTGCTGGGGCTGTCCGTGGCCTTCCGTGACGCGGCGCGCAAGGACCTCGGCCCCACGACCGACACCGACCCGAACGCCGCCGTCCCGGACCTCGGCCCCGGCTGGCGCGAGGACCTGCCCAAGGCGCTGGACGAGCTGGCCGAGGCCTGGCGCGACCCGGCCGCGTGGACCGGGGACACCCGGGCCGGCGGCGTGGACCTGCCGGCGGCGGTCGCGGGTGCGGTCGTCGCCGACGAACTGGTCGTCCACGGCTGGGACCTGGCCCGCGCCACGGGGCAGGACTACGCCCCCGACCCGGCCGCGCTGGGCTCGGCGCTCACGTTTCTGCGGGCCGCCGCGAACGACCCCGACCGCGGGAGCGGGCTGTTCGGGCCGGTGGTCGAGGTGCCGGAGTCCGCGACACTGCTGGACCGGGCGATCGGGCTGAGCGGCCGGGATCCGGGGTGGCGGCCGTAGGCTCCGCCGGTTCGGCAGCGGCGGCTGCCGTGGGTGAGTCGCGGCGCCCCGCGGTCGGGGGCTCGACCGGTTCTCGGCCGCGGGTTCGTCGTGTCTGAGCGCGCCCACGCGGCGGAGCCGCATATCGGCACAGCCCCGCGCTCCGGGCCCGGCCGACCGCGCGCGGGGTACCTGCCGGCCGGTGGGGGTGCCGAGGAGTGGGTGGATGCGGGGCCCGGGTCGTTCGCGGAACTGCAGCGGCACACGGAGCAGGCGCGGCTGACCGCGCTCCGGATCTCCACTATGCCCGCGGACCACAGCGCCGATCCGCGCACCGCCGCCTGCACCCTTGACCGCCCTTACCCGCCCATCCCTGCCCCGCGCGTGCACCGCACTCGGTGAACTCGCCGACCGCGCCGACCTGTTCCTGTGCGAGGCCGACCTCGACATCCATCGCGAAGGGGAACAGGTGCACCTGGCGTCGGAGGGTGCCGGGCGCACCGCCCGGAGGCGCGGGTGTGCGCACTGCTCGTCACCCACGTCGGTCCCACGCTCACCTGTGAGGCGGCCGTCGCGCGAGCCGCCGACCTCCTCCGGCTTCGTTTGTCAGAAGCATTGACGAAACACGGGCCCCCTCCTACCTTCAACGCGTCGTACTTCGTACGTCATATATGAGACGCGATATGTGAGATCCGAGAGGGCCGCATGACCTCTGTGCCCACCCCGATCCCGTCCCGCACCCAGTACGTGCTGGACGCGATCAAACACCGCATCCTGACCGGGCGGTTGACGCCCGGTCAGGCCCTCGTCGAGACGGAGCTGGCCGCGCAGTTCGGGGTGTCCAAGACCCCGGTGCGCGAGGCGCTGAAGACCCTCGCCGGGACCGGGCTGGTCGTGATGAGCCAGTACAAGGGCGTCACGGTGCGCATGGTGGACGCGGACATGGCGCGCGAGGTGTACGACGTACGGCTCCTGCTGGAGCCCGAGGCGCTGCGCCGGGCCGTCCGGCGCGGCGCCCCCCTCGATGCCGCGCGCGACGCGCTGGCCCGTGCCGACGGCGCCACCGACGCCGCCGAACGGTCCCTGGCCAACCGGGAGTTCCACCGCGCGCTGTACCTGCCGTGCGGCAACCCGCTGCTCGGCCGGATGCTCGACGAGGTCCGCGACCAGGCGGCCCTCGTCTCCGCCGTCGCCTGGGCCACCGACCCCTCCTGGGAGCGGGAGGCCGCCGAGCACCGGGAGATCCTGCGGCTCGCGCTCGCCGGCGACGCCGACGCGGCCGCCGGCGCCCTGCACGCCCACATCGCCTCCTTCGTCCGGCGCGCGTTCCCCCAGGAGACCCAGGAGATCCACGAACCCCACGCCTTCTCGCATCTCCCGCACGCCGTGGACCCGAAGACCCCCGCACAGGAAGGTCATTCATGAGCAGCGTGAGGTTCGAGAGCCGGCGGGCGGCCCTGGCCGACGTGGTGGCCATCCCGGTGACCCCGTTCGCCGCGGACGGCTCCGTCGACACCGGCGCCCACCGGGCCCTGCTGCGCCGCCTGCTCGACGGCGGGATCACCACCCTCACCCCGAACGGCAACACCGGAGAGTTCTACGCCCTCACTCCCGAAGAGCGCCGCCAGGTCACCGAGTCGACCGTCGACGAGGCGGGCGGGCGGGCGGCGGTCCTCGTCGGGGTCGGGCACGATCTGCCCACGGCCGTCGCCTCCGCCCGGCACGCGCGCGACCTCGGCGCCGGAATGGTCATGGTCCACCAGCCCGTGCACCCCTACGTCTCGGCGGCCGGCTGGGTCGACTACCACCGTGCCATCGCCGAGTCCGTGCCCGAGCTGGGCGTGGTGCCGTACCTGCGCGACGCCCAGCTGCCCGGCGCCCGGCTCGCCGAACTCGCCGACCACTGCCCGAACGTCATCGGCGTGAAGTACGCCGTACCGGACACCGTGCGCTTCGCCGCCTTCGCACGCGACGCCGGCCTCGACCGCTTCGTCTGGGTCGCCGGACTCGCGGAGCCCTACGCCCCCTCCTACTTCTCGGCGGGCGCCACCGGCTTCACCTCCGGACTCGTGAACGTCGCCCCGGCCGTCTCGCTGAACATGATCGAAGCGCTTCGGTCCGGCGACTACCCGGCCGCCATGAAGGTCTGGGAGCAGATCCGCCGCTTCGAGGAACTGCGCGCCGCCCACGGCTCCGCCAACAACGTCACCGTCGTCAAGGAGGCCCTCGCCTCGCTCGGCCTGTGCCGCCGCGACGTCCGCCCGCCGAGCAGGACGCTGCCCGAGGACGAGCGCGCCGAGGTCGCCGCCATCGCCACCGGATGGCCGATATGAGCGCCCCGCGCAAGCGCCCCGAGGAGCTGAGAAGCCACCAGTGGTACGGCACCGACGGTCTGCGCTCCTTCAGTCACCGCGCCCGCACCCGCCAGCTCGGCTACCTCCCCGAGGAGCACCTCGGCAAGCCGGTCATCGCGATCCTCAACACCTGGTCCGACATCAACCCGTGCCATGTGCACCTGCGGGACCGTGCGCAGGCCGTGAAGCGGGGCGTGTGGCAGGCCGGGGGCTTCCCGCTCGAATTCCCGGTCTCCACCCTCAGCGAGACCTTCCAGAAGCCGACCCCCATGCTCTACCGCAACCTGCTCGCGATGGAGACCGAGGAACTGCTGCGCTCCTACCCCGTCGACGGTGCGGTCCTGATGGGCGGCTGCGACAAGTCGACACCCGCCCTGCTCATGGGCGCGGCGAGCGTCGACCTCCCGGCCGTCTTCGTCCCGGCCGGGCCCATGCTCCCGGGTCACTGGCGCGGCGAGGTCCTCGGCTCCGGCACCGACATGTGGAAGTACTGGGACGACAGGCGGGCCGGCCTCATCGGGGACTGCGAGATGGCCGAGCTGGAGAGCGGCCTGGCCCGCTCGCCCGGCCACTGCATGACCATGGGTACGGCGTCCACGCTGACGGCCGCCGCCGAGGCGCTCGGCGTGACCGTGCCCGGCGCGTCCAGCATCCCGGCGGTGGACTCGGGGCACGACCGGATGGCCGCGCGATCGGGCCTGGCCGCCGTCGAACTGGTCCATCGGGGACGGAAGTTGAGCGACATCCTCACTCATGGGGCCTTCGCGGACGCCGTCACCACCGTGCTCGGCCTCGGCGGCTCCACCAACGCCGTGATCCATCTGATCGCCATGGCCGGGCGGGCGGGTGTCCGGCTCACCCTGGACGACTTCGACCGGATCGCCCGCACGGTGCCGGTCCTCGCCAACGTCCGCCCCGGCGGCCGGACGTACCTCATGGAGGACTTCCACTTCGCCGGCGGCCTGCCCGGCTTCCTCTCCCGGATCCCGGACCTGCTCCACCTCGACCGGCCCACGGTCTCGCACGACACCCTGCGCGAGCAGCTCGACGGCGCCCGGGTCCACCACGACGACGTCATCCGCACCCGCGACAACCCGGTCGCGAGCGAGGGCGGGGTCGCCGTGCTGCGCGGCAACCTCTGCCCGGACGGCGCGGTCATCAAGCACATCGCCGCCGAGCCCCGCCTGCTCGAGCACACCGGCCCGGCGGTCGTCTTCGACGACTACCGGACCATGCAGCGCACCATCGACGACCCCGCGCTCGGCATCACCGCCGACAGCGTGCTGGTGCTGCGGGGCGCCGGGCCCAAGGGCGGTCCGGGCATGCCCGAGTACGGCATGCTGCCCATCCCGGACCACCTGCTGAAGCAGGGCGTGCGTGACATGGTCCGGATCTCCGACGCCCGGATGAGCGGCACGAGTTACGGCGCCTGCGTGCTGCACGTGGCCCCGGAGTCGTACGTCGGCGGACCGCTGGCGCTGGTGCGCACCGGCGACCTCATCACCCTCGACGTCGCGGCCCGCACCCTCCGACTCGACGTGGACGACGAGGAGTTGGCGCGTCGCCGGGCGGAGTGGACGCCGCCGCCCGTGCGTGCCGAGCGCGGATACGGCGCGCTCTACACCGAGCAGATCACCCAGGCGGACACCGGCTGCGACTTCGAGTTCCTCGCGCGGCCGGGCACGGTGCGGGAACCGTACGCGGGCTGAGCCCGGCCGGTCCACACCTTCCTGTGGACGAGATCTCGAACAACGATCGGCAGGCGCTTACCCGGAACGGAGAACAGTCATGGGCCAAGCCGCAGCCGTGGCGAAACCGCCCGCGCCACCCGGCGGCGCCGTGCCTCCGCGCCCCCGTGCAGGCTGCCGTACCTGCTGATCGCCCCGGCGGCCCTGCTGATGCCGGGCTTCATCGCCCACCCGGTGCTCAGCGTCTTCTCCGACAGCCTGCAGAACCACAACCCCACCAAGCCCTGGCGGAACGGCTTCGCCGGCGCCGGCAACTTCACCCAGGCCTTCGCCCACGACCCCCATCCTCCCCTTCACCCCAGCGCACGGTCACAGGACCCTGATCCGAGCGGGGTCCGGCAGCCGCGTCGGAGCGGTGTCGCCGTACCACGCGTACTCAAGGGCCGACAGCCGTCCGTCGCTCACCCAGACGAGCAACTCGCCCGCCGGCTCTCCGAAATCGCCGCGGACCGTGCCCACCGCCGGGAGGACGCCGTCCGCGACCGGGGCCGCCGGGACCCACGAGGGCACGGTCAGGTCCGTGCTCGGCGACTCGGCACCCCAAGGCCGCCCGAGGCTCACCTCCGCGACCTGGGCCCGGAGTTCGCGCACGCCGGGGAGGTCCGCCGCGAGGAGTGCGGTGAGGGCCTGCCGGTAGCCGAGTGCGGCAGGAGGAGGGCGGCGTGGCATGGGACCGCCATCGTATCGATCGGATAACACCGCTCGCCCAGTGGGGTGTGATGCGCGTAGACAGTCCGTGACCTGGTACATCACCCCCAACAAACCGGATCCGGAGTTTTCATGCGGAAGTCCCACAGAGTTGTCGCCGTCGGTGCCGCCTGTGCCATCGCCGGTGCCGCGCTCTACGGCGCGGGCGCGGCCGGTGCCCGGCAGTCGACCGCCAACTCGACCCACGAGCCCTACAACATCGGGCAGTTGGTGAAGGACATCGACACCTACTACGGCACCACCGCCGACAGCAACGGTGTCTACCAGGCGTCGCCCGACAGCCCGTACGCCAAGGACCTGGCGCGGATCGACGCCGACGCCAGGGCCTACATCGACAAGGCCGCCCGCGCGGCGCACCGGCACGGCGAGAAGCCGGCCGTCATGTTCGACATCGACGACACGCTGCTGCTCAGCCTGGACTACGAGAAGCGGTACAACTACACGTACAACTCCACCACGTGGAACGACTACGTGAACCGCGCCGACCGGCCGGCCGTCTTCGGCAGCCCCGAACTGGTCCGCTACGCGCAGTCCAAGGGCGTCGAGGTCTTCTACAACTCCGGTCTCACCGAGGCCCAGCGCACGGCCGCCGTCGCCAACCTGAAGAAGGTCGGCGCCGATGTGAACCTCGACGCCGACCACATGTTCCTCAAGGACAAGGCCAACCCGCCGGCCTACCTGGGCGACTGCGCCACCCCGGGCACCTGGACCTGCACCACCGTCCAGTACAAGTCCGGCACCCGCAAGCACATCGAGGACGACCTCGGCTACGAGATCATCGCCAACTTCGGCGACCAGTACTCGGACCTGGACGGCGGCTTCGCCGACCGGACGTACAAGCTGCCGAACCCGACGTACTTCGTCGCCTGACGGCCGTACCTACTCCGCCGCCCCCGTCACCGGCCGCACCGTGCCGGGGCGGGGGCGTGTCGGCAGGGTGGCGAAGTTCCGGGGCGCGGCCTCACCCGTGTGTCGCGAAGCCGCCCTTCACCGCGTAGCCGACGCCGTCCGCGGTGCCCGTGACGGTGTAGCCGTCGGCCTTCGCGTCCCGGGCGCCGCGCTCGTGGTTGTACTGGCCCGCGAACACCCACTGGCCCGCCGGGACCGTACGGCCCTCCTTGAGGGTCCAGGTGTAGACGAGGAAGCCGTCCCGCTCCTCGACCGTCTGCGTGAAGTCCGTCTCCGGCAGGGAGCGCCAGGCGCCCGTGGAGGAGACTCCGCCGGTCTGGGCGACCCTCAACTCGACCGTGAGCGAGCTCAGTTGCCTCGACGTCTTCAGGGTCAGATCGCTCTGCGCCCAGAAGTCGTTGCTGTGCGGGTCGACCGAGCCGTCCGACCGCAGGGGACCCTGCTGCTCGCCGCGGGCCACGGGCGGCCGCGCGGAGGCGTCCGGTGTGCGGGCCGGGGCGGAACCCGGTGCGCGCGTCGCGTGGGCGGCGCCCGAGCCGGCCGCCGGGTTCGTGGCGCCCGCCGACGGGTGCGCCGTCGTCGCGTGCGGGGCCGGCGTCGGGGTCGGCGAGACCGCGACCGTCTGCCGCGCGGGAGGCCTGTCCTTGACGGCGGACGCCACCGCGTACCCGCCGACCGCCAGCACGCTCGCGACCGCCGCCGTGGCGCCGGCCACCCGGGCCCAGCCCCACACCGGCGGGCGGGTGGACCGGTGGCCGGCGCGGGGGGAGCCGGCCGGGGCGGCCATGCCGCGTTCCACGCGGGCCAGGATGCGCGCGCGGTCCGGTTCGTGGGCCTCGGCCGCCTCGTGCAGCCGGGCGCGCAGCTCGTCGTGCACGTCCTGCTGCCTCATCGGTTCCTTCCTCCGCTCTCGCCGGCCCGGGCCGTCATCGCCGCGTGCATCCGCCGCGGATCGCCCTGGGGGCCGAGCAGCCGGTGCAGTTCGGCCAGGCCCTTGGACGTCTGGCTCTTCACCGTACCCACCGACACCCCGAGCGCGAGCGCGGTGTCCTTCTCCGAGAGGTCGAACGCGTGCCGCAGCACCACACACGCCCGTTTGCGGAACGGCAGTCTGCGCAGCGCCTCCCGCACGTCCACCACACCGGCCACGTCCGGGTTCTCGGTCCTCTCCTCGCGGTGCGACCAGAACAGCGCGATCCGGCGCCGCTCGCGCACCGCGCTGCGGATCCGGGTACGGGCGAGGTTGGCGACCACGCCGCGCGCGTACGCCACCGGGTGGTCGGCGGCGCGCACCCGGTCCCAGCGGTGCCACAGCGCCAGCAGCGCGTCCGCCGCGAGATCGTCGGCGGCGTCGGACTCCCCGGTCAACAGGTGGGCCAGCCGGGAGAGTTCGGCGTGGTGCCGTTCGAAGAAGGCATGGAACTCCACGGAGGCGGCGTCGTCGACGACTGTGCCCACGGGTGACCTCTTCTCGGTGCGCGACTGCGAGGTGCTGTGTATGTCATGTGAATGACATGCGGGGGTCCGGAGGAGTCCCGGACGGAGATCGGGAGCGTAGCAGTGGTCATTTCGCGTGCGTCGTACGGGGGGCCGGACAACGTATGGTCCACCGAACCCGATTCCGTAACACGTCGAAAACCTGAATCAGGTTGAACAGGGGAACAATCCAGCCAGCACGCGCACACCGCCCATCAGGCAACGAGGAGTTGGACCATGTCCGCACCGCTCAGCGGAATCGACCGGTACTTCAGAGTCTCCGCACGTGGATCCACGTTCGGCCGGGAGATACGCGGCGGCTTCGCCACGTTCTTCACCATGGCCTACATCCTTGTCCTGAATCCGATCATCCTGGGAAGTGCCAAGGACAAGTACGGCCACACGCTCGACACCGGCCAACTCGTCACCGCCACCGCGCTGGTGGCGTGTGTGATGACGATCATCATGGGCGTCGGCGGCAACCTGCCGCTCGCGATCGCCGCCGGCCTCGGCCTGAACGCCGTCGTCGCCTTCCAGCTCGCCCCGCTGATGAGCTGGCCCGACGCGATGGGCCTCGTCGTCCTGGAAGGCCTGATCATCTGCCTCCTGGTCCTCACCGGGCTCCGGGAAGCGATCATGAACGCGATCCCGCACCAGCTGAAGCAGGCCATCGGCGTCGGCATCGGCCTGTTCATCGCGTTCATCGGCTTCGTCGACGCCGGCTTCGTCAGCCGGATCCCGGACGCCGCGAACACCACCGTGCCCGTGCAGCTCGGCGCCGTGGGACGCCTCACCGGCTGGCCCGTGCTGGTCTTCTGCCTCGGTGTGCTGCTGACCATCGCCCTGCTCGCCCGCAAGGTGAAGGGCGCGATCCTCATCAGCATCGTGACGATGACCGCCGTCGCGATCGTCATCGACTCCGTCGCCGACATCAAGACCTGGGGACTGACCACGCCCAAGGTCCCGGACAGGATCGTCGCCGCCCCGGACTTCGGACTGATCGGTCACTTCAGCGTGTTCGGCGGCTTCGGCAAGGCCGGCGTGCTCACCGCCGTCCTGCTCGTCTTCACCCTGATCCTGTCGGACTTCTTCGACGCCATGGGCACGATCGTCGGCATCAGCGCCGAGGCCGGGCTGCTGGACGAGCAGGGCCAGGTGCCCGGCATCGGCCGCGTGCTGTTCATCGACGGCGCCGCCGCCGTCGCGGGCGGCCTCGGCTCCGCCTCCTCCAACACCGCCTACATCGAGTCGGCGGCCGGCGTCGGCGAGGGTGCCCGCACCGGCCTCGCCAACCTCGTCACCGGCGGCCTCTTCGGCCTCGCCCTCTTCCTCACCCCGCTGCTCACCATCGTCCCGCTGCAGGCGGCGGCCCCCGCGCTGATCGCGGTCGGCTTCCTCATGATGACCCACGTCAAGCACATCGACTGGGACCGGTACGAGATCGCCGTCCCGGCGTTCCTGACCATCGCCGCGATGCCGTTCACCTACTCCATCACCGACGGCATCGGAGCCGGTTTCCTGGCCTACGTGGTCATCAAGACGGTGCTGGGGAAGGCGAAGGAGGTCAACTGGCTGCTGTGGGGGGTCTCGGCGCTGTTCCTCGTGTACTTCGCCATCGACCCCGTGGAGCAGCTGCTCGGGGTGAAGTGAGGGGTGCGGTGAAAGGGGAGGTGAGCAGGCCTACTTCAGCGCCGCCCGCATCATCGCCTTCGCCACCGGGGCCGCCAGGCCGTTGCCGCTGACCTCCGACCTGGCCGCGTCCGACTGCTCGACCATCACCGCCACGGCGACCTCCTTGCCGCTGCTGTCGGACGTGCCGAAGGACGTGAACCAGGCGTACGGCGTCTTGCTGTTGTTCTCGCCGTGCTGGGCGGTGCCGGTCTTGCCGCCGACGGTGACGCCGTCGATCAGGGCGTTCGTACCGGTGCCGTCCTTGACCACCGTCTCCATCGCCGACTGGAGCTGCTCGGCGGTGGAGGAGCTGACGACCTCCTTGGTCCCGGCGCCGGAGTCATAGTCCTTCACCACATCGCCGCCGCTGTCGGTGATCTGGGACACCATGTGCGGCGAGACCAGCTTGCCGCCGTTGGCTATCGCCGCGGACACCATGGCCATCTGGAGCGGCGTCGCCGTGACGTCGAACTGGCCGATGCCGGACAGTCCGGTCTGCGCCTTGTCCATGTGCGACGGGTACACGCTGGCGTAGGCCCGCACCGGCACATCGAGCGAGTCGTCGTCGAAGCCGAACTTCTCGGCCATGGCCTTCACCTTGTCCTGCCCCAGGTCGACGGCCATCTTGCCGAAGACGTTGTTGCAGGAGTACTGCAGGGCGACCCGGATCGGGGCGTTCTCGCACGGGGCCGACGGGTTCTCGTTCGCCAGTGGCCGCACCGTGCCCGGCAGGGTGTACGGGTTGGGGCTGTCGGTGTGTTCGTCCACGTTCTTGTAGAGCCCGTCCTCCAGCGCGGCCGCCGCCACGACCAGCTTGAACGTGGAACCCGGCGGCAGCGGCTGGCGCAGCGCCCGGTTGGTCAGCGGCTTGTTCCTGTCCGCGTTGAACCGCTTCCAGGCGCTGCCGGCCGTGTTGGCGTCGGTGAGCGAGGAGGGGTCGTACGACGGCGTCGAGACCACCGCGAGGATCTTGCCGGTCTTCGGGTCGATCGCGACGGCCGCGCCCTTCTTGTCACCGAGGGCCTGGTATGCGGCCTTCTGGACCGCGGGGTCGATCGTGGTGAGCACGTTGCCCGGGTCGGAGCGCTCGCCGGTGAGCGTGCCCAGCACGGTCTTCAGCCTGGGATCCGTGCCGCCCAGCAGGTCCTGGTAGACGCCCTCCAGCTGGGTGGGGGCGTAGGCCTGCGAGGCGTAGCCCGTCACCGCGGCGTAGAGCTTGCCGTCCGTGTACGTCCGCTTGTAAGCGAGGTCGCTCCCTGTCGTCCGCGTCGAGCCGGTGATCGCGTTTCCGGCCACGATGATGTTCCCGAGCGGCCGCGAGTACGTCTCGATCGCGCCCCGCCGGTTGTCGTTGTCGTCCGCGAGGGCCTTGCCGTCGTAGAACTGCACCCACGTCGCCCTGACCAGCAGAGCGAGTACGAGCAGCATCGTGAAGACGGACGCCCGCCTGATCGTCTTGTTCATCCCGCTCAGGAGGACGAGCGAGAAGGGGGTGATCGTTCCCGTACGCCCGGTTTCTCATCGAACGCTCAGGAACGCCGGCCCCCTGCGGCGTCCGGTCAGAGCCTGCGCGTCGCCAGCGTCAGCCGATCGCGGGCGTCGAACAGCGCGTCCTTGATCATCTGCTCGTGCGCGGGGGTGAGCCGGGCCACCGGCACCGAGCAGCTGATCGCGTCCCGGGCCGGGGTGCGGTACGGGATCGCCACGCCGAAGCAGCGCAGGCCGAGCGTGTTTTCCTCGCGGTCGACCGCGAAGCCCTGCTCCCGCACCTGGTGCAGCTCCTCGATGAGTCGCTCGCGGTCGGTGATCGTGTGCTCGGTCAGCTCCGGGAGGGTCTCGGGGAGGAGCCCCCGGACCTGCTCGTCGGTGTACGTGGCGAGGATCGCCTTGCCGAGCGAGGTGGAGTGCGCGGGCAGCCGGCGGCCGACCCGGGTGAAGGGGCGCAGATAGTGCTGGGACTGGCGGGTGGCCAGATAGACGACGTTCGTGCCGTCGAGGCGGGCCAGGTGGATCGTCTCCGTGGTGTCGTCCGACAGCCGGTCCAGCGTCGGGCGGGCTGCGGCCACCACCTCGTCGCCGTCGATGTACGACGTGCCGACCAGCAGCGCCCGCACCCCGATGCCGTACCGCGTGCCCGTCGCGTCCGTCTCGACCCAGCCCAGCTCCACGAGGGTGCGCAGCAGCATGTACAGGCTGGACTTGGGGTATCCCACCGCCTCCTGGACCGCCGCGAGGGAGTGCATGCCAGGGCGGCCGGCGAAGTACTCGAGCAGCTCAACGGTCCGTACCGCGGACTTGACCTGCGCCCCGCCCCCTGCGTCGCCTGCCGTCATCGCCCTTGACCCCTTCGTTCGACCAGGGCCTGGATATTCAGGACCCGAGATATGTAGTCTCCGAACAGCGAATTCATCATCAGAGACAGTGTTCAGTATATCGAACGCGGCTGATGGGTGACCCAGTTAAGCGCAGTCTCGTCTGGAGAGGACCCGCGGTGGCAGCAGCACCAGTCTGGAGTGTCGACCCGCGCACCGGGAAGCAGCGTGAACAGGTTGCGGTGGAGGCCACAGCCCAGGAGGTGGACGCCGCGGTCCTGGCGGCACACGCCGCGCGCGGCGCCCTCGCCGACCGCACGGTCCGCGCCGCCTTCCTGCGCTCCGCCGCCGACGGCCTGGACGCGGCCAGGGACGGCCTCGTCGAGACCGCCGACGCCGAGACCGCCCTCGGCCCGGTCCGGCTCACCGGCGAACTCGCCCGCACCAGCTACCAGTTGCGGGCCTTCGCCGGCATCGTCGACGAGGGCGCCTTCCTCGACGTCGTCATCAACCACCCCGACGACACCGCCACCCCGCCCGTCCCGGACCTGCGCCGCTACAAGGTGCCGCTCGGCGTCGTCGCCGTCTACTCGGCCTCCAACTTCCCCTTCGCCTTCTCCGTCGCCGGCGGTGACACCGCGAGCGCGCTCGCCGCGGGCTGCCCGGTCGTCGTCAAGGCCCACCCCGACCACCCGGCCCTGTCCGAGCTGGTCGCCAAGGTGCTGCGCCGGGCCGCCGCCCACCACGGCATCCCCGAGGGCGTCGTCGGCCTCGTGCACGGCTTCACGGCGGGCATCGAGCTGATCATGCACCCGCAGGTCGCGGCCGCGGGCTTCACCGGGTCGGTCCGGGGTGGCCGCGCGCTCTTCGACGCCGCCGCCGCGCGCCCGGTACCGATCCCGTTCCACGGCGAACTCGGCTCGCTCAACCCGGTCCTCGTGACCGAGGCCGCCGTCGCCGAGCGCGCCGAGGCGATCGGCGCCGGGCTCGCCGGTTCCATGACCCTCGGGGTCGGGCAGTTCTGCGTGAAGCCGGGGCTGGTGCTCGTACCGTCGGGCGCGGCCGGGGACCGGCTGGTGAAGTCCCTCACCGACGCGGTCAGCGACACCGCCGCCGGGGTCCTGCTCGACCACCGCATGCGGGACAACTTCGTCGCCGGGGTCGAGGAGCGGGCCCGCCTCGCGGACGTCGACTCGCCCGTCACACCGGGCGCGGGCGGCGAGCACACGGTCAGCGCCGGGTTCCTCACGGTGCCGGCGGCGAGGCTGACCGAGGAGGGCGCCTACGACCTGCTGCTGGAGGAGTGCTTCGGGCCGGTCTCGGTCGTGGCCCGCTACGCCGACGAGGCCGAGGCGAGCGCCGTGCTCTCGCGGCTGCCGGGCAACCTGACCGCCACGGTCCAGGTGTCCGCGGAGGAGGCCGCCGGGCAGGGCCGGGGACCGGAGCTGCTCGCCTCGCTGACCCCGCTGGCCGGGCGCGTGGTCGTGAACGCGTGGCCGACGGGTGTCGCCGTGGCTCCGGCCCAGCACCACGGCGGGCCGTACCCGGCCACGACGTCCACGTCCACGTCCGTGGGCGGTACGGCCATCGAGCGCTGGCTGCGCCCGGTGGCCTACCAGAACGCGCCCACCGCCCTGCTGCCCGCCGAGCTGAAGGACGAGAACCCGCTGGGGCTTCCCCGGCGGTTCAACGGGGTCCTGGAGCGGTAGGCGGGAAGAGCCCGGCCGGTTCGAAAGCCCCTGACACAATCGGACGATGGACGTGGAACTCCCCGAACTCCCCTTCCCCCTGCGCACCTACGGCCCCGAAGGGCACTGGTCCTACGAGGACGGCGTGCTGACCGGCTGGGCCGGGCCCCGGCAGGACCGGTTCGTCCCGCCCACCGGCGCGGCCCTCGACCCCGCCGCCGACGCGCCTCGGCTGCTGGGGGCGCCGGAGGGGGACTTCCAGCTGATCGCCCGGGTGACCGTGGGGTTCCGGGCGGCCTTCGACGCCGGTGTGCTGTACGCGCACGTCGGCGAGCGGGCGTGGGCCAAGCTGTGCCTGGAGTACTCCCCGGACGTGCCCACCGTCTGCACGGTGGTCACCCGGGGACACTCCGACGACTGCAACTCCTTCACCGTGGACGGCAGTTCGGTCTGGCTGCGGATCAGCCGCACCGGCCGGGCCTTCGCCTTCCACGCCTCCCGGGACGGCGAGAGCTGGACCTTCGTCCGGCTCTTCACCCTGGGCGACGAGAAGGAGACCGACGCGGCCCTGGTCGGGTTCATGACGCAGTCGCCGATGGGGGAGGGGTGCGTGGTGACGTACGACCACATCGAGCTAAGGCCGACCTGGCCCCAGGACCTGAGGGACGGGAGTTAGGGGGGGACCTTCGACAGGCCGGCGGGTACGGAACCGCACCGCACGGGCGCGCGTCCTCGACGGCATGATCAGTGACCGAGTGACGGGCGCCCGCGTGATCCGCACCGCCCTGCCCGCCGAGGCCGAGGTGATCGCCGCGCTGCATCACCGGGCGCGCTCGACGTACTACCCGGACGGCCTCCCGGACGACGGCATCGACTGGACCGCCGCCTGGCGCAACGCCGTCGAACGGCCCGACGGGCAGGTGCTGTGCGTCGTCGACCAGGGCGCCATCACCGCCATCGCTTCCTTCCGGCCCCCGGCGGACGGCCCCGCCGACACGGTCAAGCTGTTCCAGTTCCACGTCGACCCCGACCGCTGGCGCACCGGCATCGGTACCGACCTGCACGCGGCCTGTGCGGAGCAGTGGCGCGCCGACGGCAGGCGGAGCGCGGTGCTCGACGTGCACGTGGACAACCGGCGCGCCCAGGCCTTCTACGCCCGCCTCGGCTGGGTCCCCGATCCGGAGAACCCGCCGGCCGACGGTGATCACCACCTGTTCCTGCGCTTCTCCGTGTCCGGGGAATGAACGGGGCTGTTTGAACGTTCACGTACCGGGAGCGGGGAGAGCCCCCGCGCCCGTACGACCCGGAGAAGAGCCGTGAGCATGCGCGTCGAGATCTGGACGGACATCGCCTGTCCCTGGTGCTACGTCGGAAAGGCGCGGTTCGACAAGGCCCTCGCCGCCTTCCCGCACCGCGACGAGGTCGAGGTCGTGCACCGGTCCTTCGAGCTGGACCCGGGCCGCGCCAAGGGCGACGTCCAGCCGGTGATCACCATGCTGACCAAGAAGTACGGCATGAGCGAGGCGCAGGCCGAGGCCGGCGAGGACAACCTGGGTGCCCAGGCCGCCGCCGAGGGCCTGGACTACCGCACCCGCGGCCGCGACCACGGCAACACCTTCGACATGCACCGCCTGCTGCACTTCGCCAGGGAGCAGGGCGTCCAGGACGCGCTGATCCAGATCCTGTACCGGGCGAACTTCGCCGAGGAGCGGTCGGTCTTCACCGAGGGCGACGAGCGCCTGGTCGAGCTGGCGGTGGAGGCCGGGCTGGACGCGGAGGCCGTCCGCGCCGTACTCGCCGACCCGGCCCGGTACGCCGACGAGGTCCGCGCCGACGAGCGCGAGGCCGCACAGCTCGGCGCGAACGGCGTGCCGTTCTTCGTCCTCGACCGCACCTACGGTGTCTCCGGCGCCCAGCCCGCCGAGGTCTTCGCCCAGGCCCTCAGCCGGGCCTGGGGCGAGCGGACGCCGCTGAAGCTGGTGGACCAGGGCGGGGCGCAGGCCTGCGGGCCGGACGGGTGCGCCGTACCCCAGCAGGACTGAAACCGCAGGTCGGGGCGGATGTATAAGGCGCGCTAAGCGAATCCACGTACATTTTCGCAATGGACGGGAGATGCCATGCCCCGCAGAGTAGGGGCATGGAGACCTTCGAGAGCCTCGTCCGTGCCGAGTTCAGCCCGAAGAACGCCTATCTGAACACCGCGAGCAGCGGCCTGCTGCCCGCCCGCACCGTCGCCGCCCTGCACGAAGCGGTGGCGATCAGGGCGGCGGGCCGGCCGCTGGACCCGCTGTTCGAGGACGTGGAGCTGGCCCGCGCCGCGTTCGCGCGGCTCGCCGGGGTGCCGGTGGCCCGGGTGGCGGCCGGGGCGTCGGTCGCCTCCCAGACCGGTCTGGTCGCCGCCTCGCTGCCGGCCGGCGCCGAAGTCCTCACCGCCGAGGACGACTTCACCTCCGTGCTCAACCCGTTCCACACCCGGGGCGACCTCAAGGTCCGTGCTGTACCGCTGGAACGGCTCGCCGAGTCCGTGCGGCCCGGCACCGCGCTCGTCGCGGTCAGCGCCGCCCAGTCCGCCGACGGACGGATCGCCGACCTGCCGGCCCTGCGCGAGGCGGCCCGGGCGCACGGCACGCGCACCTACGTCGACTTCTCCCAGGCCGCGGGCTGGCTGCCGATGGAGGCCGGGGCCTACGACTTCACCGTCTCCACGACCTTCAAGTGGCTGCTCGGCCCGCACGGGGCGGCCTTCCTCGTCGTCCCCGAGGACTTCGGGGGCCTCGCCCCGCTGCTGGCGGGCTGGGTCGCGGCCGAGGAACCCTGGGACAGCTGCTACGGCCCGGTGGCCGAACTCGCCCGTTCGGCACGGCGGTTCGACGTCAGCCCGGCCCTGTTCACCTACACCGGCGTGCGCCACTCCCTCGCCCTGATCGAGGAGCTGGGCGTGGCCGCCGTACAGGCTCACGACCTGGCCCTCGCCGACCGGTTCCGGGCCGGACTCGGCTCGCTCGGCCACGCGCCCCTGCCCGCCCCCGGCTCTGCGATCGTCTCCGTCCCCGGACTGGGCGGGCGGCAGGGCGAGTTGAGCCGCGCGGGCGTCGAGGTGGCGAACCGGGCAGGCAACCTGCGGGCCTCGTTCCACCTCTACAACACGCCCGCGGACGTGGACCGGCTGCTGGACGTGCTGGCCGGCTGACGGCGCCCACGACATGACCGGGCCGGGGCCTCCCGTCCCACACAGGAGGCCCCGGCCCGGGGTTTCGCGGGGGTGCCGCGGTACGTCGGGGGCTACTTCACCGCAGTGAAGTCCCTCGCCCCGATGAACTCGGGCCGGCGCACCGGTGCCGCGAAGGGCTCGACGGCCGCGTTGTCCACGCTGTTGAACACGATGAACACGTTGCTGCGCGGGAACGGCGTGATGTTGTCGCCGGAGCCGTGCATGCAGTTGCAGTCGAACCAGGTCGCCGAACCGGCCTTGCCCGTGAAGAGCTTGATGCCGTACTCGCCCGCCATCTTCGTCAGCGCCTCGTCGGACGGTGTGCCGGCGTCCTGCATCTGGAGGGACTTCTTGTAGTTGTCCTTGGGCGTGGCGCCCGCGCAGCCCAGGAATGTGCGGTGCGAGCCCGGCATGATCATCAGGCCGCCGTTGGTGTCGTGGTTCTCGGTCAGCGCGATCGAGACGGACACCGTGCGCATGTTCGGCAGGCCGTCCTCGGCGTGCCAGGTCTCGAAGTCCGAGTGCCAGTAGAAGCCGCTCGCGCCGAAGCCCGGCTTGACGTTGATGCGGGACTGGTGGACGTACACGTCCGAGCCGAGGATCTGCCGGGCCCGGCCGACGACGCGCTCGTCGCGCACCAGGTTCGCGAACACCTCGCTGATCCGGTGCACCTCGAAGACCGAGCGGATCTCCTGCGACGCCGGCTCGATGACCGAGCGCTCGTCGGCGCGGATCGCCGGGTCGTCGATCAGCCGGTCCAGCTCCCGCCGGTAGACCTCGACCTCGTCGGGGGTGATCAGCTGGTCGATCGCGAGGAAGCCGTCACGCTCGTACGACTGGAGGTCGCCGGTCGCGATCGGGCCGGGCGTGTCCGGGGAGCCCCAGACGACCGGGTCCTGCCGGGGGACGCTGACCTCGGTGGCTCCGCGGCTGGGGTACAGATCGGTCAGGGTGGTCATGTCTGTCACACCTCCTCGGGCTCCGTCAGGAGCGGGTAGACGCCGTTCTCGTCGTGGTCCTCCCGTCCGGTCACGGGCGGGTTGAACACGCACAGGCAGTGGAAGTCCGCCTTGACCTTCAGCGTGTGCCGCTCGTGGCCGTCGAGGAGGTACATGGTGCCGGGCGTGATCGTGTACGACGTCCCGGTCTCGTGGTCGGTGAGTTCGGCCTCGCCCTGGGTGCAGACGACGGCCTCGACGTGGTTGGCGTACCACATCGACGTCTCCGTGCCGGCGTAGAGGACGGTCTCGTGCAGGGAGAAGCCGACGCGCTCCTTGGCGAGGACGATCCGCTTGCTCTCCCAGGTGCCGGACTTCGCCCGCACATGCCGGTCGGTGCCTTCGATGTCCTTGAACGATCGGACGATCACGGTGCTGTTCTTCCTCCTAGCTTGTGCGCTGACGCGCTGGTCAGACGGTTTCGCGGACGGCGCGGGCGAGGATCCGCAGGCCCTCGTCCAGCTCGTCCGGTGTGATGGTGAGCGCGGGCAGCAGCTTGACGACCTCGCCCTCGGGGCCGGACGTCTCGATGAGCAGCCCGAGCTCGAAGGCCCGCTTGGCGATCCGGCCGGCCCGCGCCTTGTCGTGGAACTCCATGCCCCACACCAGTCCGCGCCCGCGGTACTCCTTGACGTCGGCGAGGTTCTCCTCGGTGATCGAGATCAGCGCCTGCTCGACCTGCTCACCCCGCGACCGGGTCTGCTTCTCCATCGCCGAGCCGTCGGCCCAGTACGTCTCCAGCGCCGCGGTCGCGGTGACGAACGCGGGGTTGTTGCCGCGGAAGGTGCCGTTGTGCTCGCCGGGCTCCCACACGTCCAGCTCCGGCTTGAACAGGCACAGCGACATCGGCAGCCCGTAGCCGCTGATCGACTTGGAGACGGTGACGATGTCCGGCGTGATGCCCGCCTCCTCGAAGGAGAAGAAGGCGCCGGTGCGACCGCAGCCCATCTGGATGTCGTCGACGATCAGCAGCATGTCCTGCCGCTCGCACAACTCCCCGAGCGCGCGCAGCCATTCGGGCCGGGCCACGTTGATGCCGCCCTCGCCCTGCACGGTCTCCACGATCACCGCGGCGGGCTTGTTGAGCCCGGAGCCCTGGTCCTCCAGCAGCCGCTCGAACCACAGGAAGTCCGGGACCGTGCCGTCGAAGTAGTTGTCGAACGGCATCGGGGTGCCGTGCACCAGGGGAATGCCGGCGCCGGCCCGCTTGAAGGCGTTGCCGGTGACGGCGAGGGAGCCCAGCGACATCCCGTGGAAGGCGTTCGTGAACGAGACGATCGCCTCCCGGCCCTTGACCTTTCGGGCCAGCTTCAGCGCCGACTCCACGGCGTTGGTGCCGGTCGGGCCCGGGAACATGACCTTGTACGGCAGGTCGCGCGGGCGCAGCACCAGATCCTGGAAGGCCTGCAGGAAGGACCGCTTGGCCGTGGTCGACATGTCCAGGCCGTGGGTGACCCCGTCCCGGTCCAGATAGTCGATCAGCGCCCGTTTGAGCACCGGGTTGTTGTGGCCGTAGTTGAGTGACCCGGCACCGGCGAAGAAGTCGAGGTACACATGGCCGTCCTCGTCGAACATCCGGCTGCCCTGTGCGCGGTCGAAGACCGTGGGCCAGCCGCGGCAGTAGCTGCGCACCTCGGACTCGAGGGTCTCGAAGACACTGAGGTCGGGCTGGGTGATGGTCACGGAGAATCGCTCCTCGGGAGGGGGCTCGGTGGGGGGCTCGGCAGGAGGGGGGTCAGCGCGCGGTGACGCCGGTCAACGGGCTGATGCGGTACAGGACTTCGGGGTCGTGCGGGCCGTCCGGGAACAGCTCGGTGGGGAACAGCACCTCGCGTTCGAGGCGCGCCCCGTGCCGCTCGGCGAACGACGTGAACAGCCGCTCGGAGGCGGTGTTGCCGGGAGTGATGGTGGTCTCCACCTCGGTGACGCCGCGCTCGGTGGCCAGCCGGGCGGTCAGTCCGTCCAGCAGTGTGGCGGCGATGCCGAGACCCCGGTGGGCGGAGTCCACCGCCACCTGCCAGACGAGCAGGGTGTGCGGACGGTCGGGCCGCACGTAGCCGGTGACGAAGCCGACCGGCTCCCCGCCCGCACCCCGCGCCACCGCCGAGGTGCCGGCGAAGTCCCGGCACCACAGCAGATAGCTGTACGAAGAGTTCAGGTCGAGGGTTTTCGAGTCCTTGGCGAGACGCCAGAGCGCGGCTCCGTCGGTCACCGCCGGCTGGTCGATGAGCAGGTCTGCGGGTGCGGCAGTCATGCGGCACGAATTTAGCGAGGCGAATTAGGAAATGCACGACGGCCGTCGCCGGGCTGCGTAGAAGCCTCGGCGGTTTGCCCGGATTGCCCCATGGCAAATCCGGGCAAATCTACCTCTGTGTGGAGTGTGTCACAGTCTTGAAACCGTCAAGCGGTCGCAAGAAACACGCCGGAAAACTCCCCCGTTTAGCCTTGCAAAAAGCGGGCAGAAGAAGACGGGAAGCTGTCGTCCGGAAAATAGGCGGGAATTGTGAAAGTAAATTGAATTCAGACGCCGGTGGTTCCGTCGATTCGTTCACGCAGAATGTCGGCGTGTCCGTTGTGCCGGGCGTACTCCTCGATGAGATGGATGAGTATCCAGCGCACGCTGACCTCGGCGCCGGTCATCGGCCCGTCGGTGATCCGTCCGGTGTCCTCCAGGCTCCGGCCGGCGAGCAGCTCCCGCCCGTGCGCGATCTCCTGTCGCCAGACGCCCAGCGCCTCCTCCAGCCCGCGCCCGGGATCGAGGGCGTACCCCGCCCCCGTCTCGTCCCCGAACACCAGCGGCACGTCCAGTCCGCCCAGCACGCGCTGGAACCAGTTCCGCTCGACCTCGGCGAGGTGCTGCACGAGTCCGAGCAGCGTCAGCGGCGACGGCTCCGCCGGGGCGAGCCGGACCTGTTCGTCGTCCAGCCCGCGGCACTTCAGCTCCAGCGTGCTCCGGTGGAAGTCCAGCCAGCTCTCCAGCATGGGCAGTTCGGGCCCGGTCAGCAGCGGCACGGGCCGGCCGTCGGGAAGGGTCTGCGGTGCCTGAGGTGTGGTCATGGCGGCAGCATGCCAGGCGGGTACGACAACGCCCTGAGCGCGGCGCGCGGTTGCGCCGGACACGGCCTTCGGCCGGGCCTCCTGCCTCGCTCGGCGTGGCGGTGGGAGGCGGGCCGGGCGCTGCCGCGGGAAGGCCGGGGCCGGGTTCCTGTGGGCGGCCCGGGGCCTCGGTGTGCCGGCGATCGGCCGTGGGCGGCCGGTGCAGGTGGAGGGGTGGGGCGTGGAGGTGCCGGGGGTGCGGCGTGACCGTCGGCCGTCGTGAGGGAGCTTGCGGCCGCGCGGCGCAGTGCCGTAGCGGCGGCGCGCTACCGTCCCTGGGTCCAGGCCTTGTCCACGGCCCGGCGTGCCGCCTCCAGGTCCACGGGCAGGCCCTGCTCGGCGAGTGCACCGCCCAGGGCCGCGAGGGAGCTCTGGACCGCGCCCGGCGTGGCGTCCGATCCGTAGTGGTTGACCCGGATCATCTCCTTCGCCAGCGCACCCCCGCCCGCGACCAGGGGCAGGGTGGGGTCGCTCGCCAGGGCCCGGGCCACCAGCTCCGAGGCCACCACGTCCGCCGGCACCCGCAGGGTCGTCGCGACCGGCGCCGCGTCCTTCTCCTCGTACACGTACGGCTCCAGGCCGCCGCCCAGCGCCACCGCGCCGGCCCGCGTGGCCAGCGCCGCGCCGCGGTGCCGGGCCATCACGGTGTCGAGGCCCGCCGACTCGATCCGCTCCAGGCACGCCTGCAGCGCCAGCATCTCCAGCTGTGCCGGAGCGTGCGGCAGCACCGCGCGGCCCGCGTCGGTCCAGCGTTCCTTCCAGTCCAGCAGGGACAGGTAGGAGCGGCGCGGCGCGTGCGGGTTGGCCGCCATCCGGGTCCAGGCCCGCTCGCTCACCGAGATCGCCGATACACCGGCCGGGCCGCCCATCGCCTTCTGCGCCCCGATCACGCACAGGTCCACGCCCCACGCGTCCGGCAGCACCGGCTCCGCGCCCACCGAGGCGACCGCGTCCAGGTAGAAGAGCGCGCCGTGCTCCCGTACCACCTCGCCGATCTCCGCGACCGGGTTGGTGTTGCCGGTCGCCGCCTCGGCGTGCACGAGGGACACGAAGTCGATCTCGGGGTGCTCGGCGAACGCCTCGCGGATCTGCTCCGCCGTGACCGCCGTGTGGAAGGGGACCGCGATGTCGTGCACGGTCGCGCCGCAGGAGCGCAGCCAGTCGCCGAAGGTCTGCCCGTAGGGGCCCGTGATCACGTTCAGCGCCACCGTGCCCGGACCGGCCGCGGCGCGGATCGCGCCCTCCAGCGGCAGCAGCGCCTCGCCCTGGGTGATCAGCACGTCCTGCCGGGTGTCCAGCAGCCGGGCCACCCCGTCCTCGATGGCGGCGAAGCGCTCGGCGCTCAGCGGGGGCAGGTCGAGGAAGGGGTGCGTCACGGCGGGCTCTCTCTTCGTTCTCGGGTGGTTCCCGGATCTTCGGCCGGCGGGGGCCGACTCCACCGATCTTAAGTGGAATGACCCCGTTACCATCAGTTTGATTTGAGGCACTCAAACTCTTCCTTATAATCGGAACCCAAAGGTCCCCCACAGAGAAGATCACTCCCCATGAAGACGTTCCTCGGGCGCCGGTCCCGCTTCCTGGCCGCCACCACCGCGACCGCCGCGCTGGCGCTCGTGGTCGCCGGCTGCTCCTCCAGCGGCTCGGGGGGCGGTCCGACGACCGTCAAGGGTGTCCACCTCGTCAAGGGCGGCCAGCTGACCACCTGCACCCACCTGCCGTACCCGCCGTTCCAGTCGGAGATCGACGGCAAGGTGCAGGGCTTCGACGTCTCCCTGATCGACCTCGTCGCCAAGAACCTGGGCGTCAAGCAGCAGATCCTGGACACGCCGTTCGAGAACTTCAAGACCGGCGCCTTCCTGAACTCCGGCCAGTGCGACCTGGCCGCCGCGGGCATGACGATCACCGCCGAGCGCAAGAAGAACGTCGACTTCTCCGACCCGTACTTCGAGGCCACGCAGGCCGTGCTCGTCGCCAAGAACAGCGGTATCACCTCGTTCGCCGGCCTCAAGGGCAAGAAGCTCGGCGCGCAGGCGCAGACCACCGGCGAGGACTACGCCCGCGGCAAGGGCTACGACCCGGTCTCCTTCGCCTCCTCCGACGCGGTCCTCAACGGCCTGCGCACCGGCCAGGTCCAGGCCGTCGTCATCGACTACCCGGTGGTCCAGGGCTGGCTGAAGGACAAGGCCAACGCGAACGCGTTCAAGGTCGTCGACAACCTCAAGACCGGCGAGCAGTACGGCTTCACGGTCAAGAAGGGCAACAAGGCCCTGCTCGACGCCGTCAACACGGCCCTGAAGGACGCCAAGGCCGACGGCACGTACAAGAAGATCTACGAGAAGTGGATCGGCCCGTACAACGCCTCCGTCGCCTCCCCGGCCGCCTCGGCCTCCGCGTCCTGACCCCATGGCCATCGACACGGACGCAGAACTCCAGCCGAGGAAGAGCGGACTGACGCCTCGTCAGAGGCGTCGGCTCTCGCGGGGGGCGCAGTACGTCGTCTTCGTCGCCGCGGTGGTCGCGCTCGCGGCCGGCGCGGACTGGGGGCGGCTGAAGAACCAGTTCGCGCAGGCCCACATCGCGCGCCAGCTGTTCCCGGACCTCATCACGGTGGCCCTCAAGAACACCGTGCTGTTCACCCTGTCCGGGTTCGTGGTCGGCCTCGCCCTCGGCATGGTCATCGCCCTGATGCGCCTGTCGTCCGTGGGGCCGTACCGCTGGCTCGCCGGGATCTACATCGAGATCTTCCGCGGCCTGCCCGCGCTGCTGATCTTCATCTTCGTGGGCACCGGCGTGCCGCTCGCCTTCCCGAGCATCGAGTACCCGGGCGGCATCTACGGCAAGGTCGCCGTCGCGCTCGGACTGGTCTCCGCCGCCTACATGGCGGAGACGATCCGCGCGGGCATCCAGGCCGTGCCCAAGGGGCAGATGGAGGCGGCCCGTTCGCTCGGGTTCTCGCCCGCCAGGGCCATGGTCTCCATCATCCTGCCGCAGGCCTTCCGCATCATCCTGCCGCCGCTGACCAACGAACTCGTCCTGCTCTTCAAGGACTCCTCGCTGGTGCTGTTCCTCGGCGTCACCCTGGAGCAGCGCGAGCTGTCCAAGTTCGGCAACGACCTGGCCAGTACGACGGCCAACTCCACGCCGATCCTGGTCGCGGGCCTGTGCTACCTGCTGATCACGGTGCCGCTCAGCCTCGTCGTGCGCAGGATGGAATCCAAGGCCAAGAGGGAGATCAGGTGACCCGCCCCGAGATCCGCGTCCGGGATCTGCACAAGTCCTTCGGTGACAACCAGGTGCTCAAGGGCATCGACCTGGAGATGGAGCGGGGCGAGGTCGTCTGTGTCATCGGCCCCTCCGGCTCCGGCAAGTCCACGCTGCTGCGCTGTGTGAACCTGCTGGAGGAGCCCACCAAGGGACAGGTCTTCGTCGGCGGCACCGAGATCACCGACCCCGACGTGGACATCGACGCCGTGCGCCGCCGGATCGGCATGGTCTTCCAGCAGTTCAACCTCTTCCCGCACCTCAGCGTCACCGAGAACCTCACGCTGCCCCAGCGCCGGGTCCTCGGGCGGGACAAGGCGAGCGCGGCGAGGACCGCCGCCGAGAACCTGGCCCGCGTCGGCCTGTCCGAGAAGGCTGAGGCGTATCCCGCCTCGCTCTCCGGCGGTCAGCAGCAGCGCGTGGCCATCGCCCGGGCCCTCGCCATGGGCCCCCAGGTGATGCTCTTCGACGAGCCGACCTCCGCGCTCGACCCCGAGCTGGTCGGCGACGTCCTCGCGGTCATGCGCCGGCTCGCCCGCGAGGGCATGACCATGATGGTCGTCACGCACGAGATGACCTTCGCCCGCGAGGTCGCCGACCGGGTCGTCTTCATGGACGGCGGCGTGATCGTCGAGGACGGCACCCCGGACCAGGTCATCGGCGCCCCGCGGCACGAGCGCACCCGGCACTTCCTGTCCCGGCTGCTCGACCCGGCGATGGCCGAGGTGGAGGAGGAGACCTCGGACCAGGTCGGCGGGCCCGCACAGTAGCTCACTAAGGTGCAGTACATGAGCGATGGCGCCGTGCTGCACGTGAAGGGGCGGGTCCTCGTCGGGCCCGAGGACGTCCGCGACGAGCTGTGGGTGGTCGGGGGCAGGATCTGCCACGACCGCCCCGTCGGGGCGCGGGACGTCACCACCGTCGAGGGCTGGGCGCTGCCCGGCCTCGTCGACGCGCACTGCCACGTCGGCCTCGACGCGCACGGCCCGGTCGACGCGGACACCGCCGAGAAGCAGGCGCGCACCGACCGGGAGGCGGGCGCCCTGCTGCTGCGCGACGCCGGCTCGCCCTCCGACACCCGCTGGATCGACGACCGCGCCGACCTGCCGAAGATCATCCGGGCCGGCCGGCACATCGCCCGCACCCGCCGCTACATCCGCAACTATGCGTGGGAGATCGAGCCCGAGGACCTGGTCGCCTACGTCGCCCAGGAGGCGAGGCGCGGCGACGGCTGGGTCAAGCTCGTCGGCGACTGGATCGACCGCGACCTCGGCGACCTGTCCGCCTGCTGGCCGCGCGGGGCGGTCGAGGCGGCGATCAGCGAGGCCCACCGCCTCGGCGCCCGGGTCACCGCCCACTGCTTCGCCACGGACTGCCTGCGCGACCTGGTCGAGGCGGGCATCGACTGCGTCGAGCACGCCACGGGCCTCACCGACGACCTGATCCCGCTCTTCGCGGAGCGGGGCGTCGCGATCGTCCCCACCCTCGTCAACATCGCCACCTTCCCGCAGCTCGCGGCCGGCGGCGAGAGCAAGTTCCCGCAGTGGTCCGCGCACATGCGCCGGCTGCACGAACGCCGCTACGACACCGTGCGCGGCGCCTACGACGCCGGGATCCCGGTCTACGTGGGCACCGACGCCGGCGGCTCGCTGGCGCACGGACTGGTGGGCGCCGAGGTCGCCGAACTGGTCACCGCCGGCATCCCGCCCGTGGCCGCCCTGTCCGCCACGACCTGGGGCGCCCGCGCCTGGCTCGGCCGGCCCGGACTGGAGGAGGGCGCACCGGCCGATCTGGTGGTGTACGAGGGCGACCCGCGCGCCGACGTACGGGTGCTGACGGCGCCGCGCCGGGTGGTGCTGAACGGGAAGGTCGTGCAGTAGGAGAGCCGCGGGGGAACGCTTGTGCTTCACGATTCGAAGAGACGTGCGGAAACGGCCCGATTGAGTGAAGTAACCGGGGAACACTGACCGTTCACCCGTACTGCGTACAAGGTTGACGGGTCCCAAGCATGTTTCTTCCGGGGAGTCCCACCACCTTGAACACCTTGACCAGAGCGAACTTCCGCATGCCCGCCCGTCGTCTCGCCGCCGTGGCGACGGTCACGGCCCTCGCCGCGGCACCCGCGGTGCTGGGCGCGGGCGCCGCGCACGCGACCGGTGACCACGGTCGCGCCTCCGCCGTCGTCCTGCGCACCGGGCTCGACGTGTCCCTGCTCAACAAGACCGTCGACGTCCCGCTGACGGTCTCCCTCAACGAGGTCCGGGCGCCGCGGAGCGCCGACAGGACCGCGCTGTCCGCCCGGCTCGACGGCGTGGACGGCGGCAGGCCGTTCACCGTCCTCGGCGCCGACGTCGCCTCGGCGAAGGCCACGGTGACCGCACGGCGCGCCGAGGGCTCGGTCCGGCTCGCCCACGCCCGGCTGCACCTCCCCGGGCTGCCCCTGCTGTCCCTGATCGAGGCCGACACGGTCACCGCGCAGGCCGTCTGCGAGGCCGGCAGGACGCCCGTCGCCGCCGCGAACGTCCTCGGCGGCGTCACGGTCCTCGGCAAGCGCGTCACCCTCACCGCCGGCGGCCCGACCGAGGTGAAGGTGCCCGGCGTCGGCGAGGTCCGCCTCGATCTGTCCCAGCGGCGCACCACGACCCGCACGGCCGCCGCCACCGCCCTCCGACTCACGGTCTCCGTCAACCCTCCCTCAGACTCCGTCCGGGGGGACCCCCAGCTCAACGTGGCCGACGTCGAGGGCACGGTCACGCTCGCCCAGGCGACCTGCGAGTCCCCGACGGCCGCGTCCTCGGGCGACCCGGTGCCGAGCCACGACCCGGCCGCGGGCACGGCGTCGAAGGACGCGGCCGGCAAGGCCGCCCCCGCGTCCGACGTGAAGCCCCAGGGCGGCGTGTCGAAGAGCAACCTCGCCGAGACCGGCGGCAGTTCGGCGACCCCCTACCTCGCGGGCGGCGCGCTGGCACTGGTCCTGGCGGGCGGGGGAGCGGTGGCGCTGGCCCGGCGCCGCAGGAGCTGACGCGGGCCTGACGGACGGCTGACCCCTGGCGCCGCCCCCTTTCCCAGCGGTCCCACCGGAAAGGGGGGCGGCGCCCCGGTTACGGGAGGGCGGCGGACAGCGCCGAGAGGAACGCGTTGGCCGTCGTCCGGTCGCGCACAGCCACCCGGACCCACTCCTCGCCGAGCCCCGGAAACGTGTCACCCCGGCGCACGGCGTAACCGGCCTCGCGCAACCGTCGTCGTACCTGAGCCGCCCCCGCCATCCGGACCAGCACGAACGGCCCCTGCGCGGGACCGGTCACCGAGACACCCCGGCCGGCGAGAGCCGTCAGCCCCGCCACCAGATGGGCCCGGTCGGCGGCGATGCGGTGCGCCGCGTGCCCCGCCTCCGCCAGCGCCCGCGGCGTCACACACGCCTCGGCGGCGGCCAGCGCCGGCGTCGACACCGGCCACAGCGGCTGGGCCTGCTCCAGCGAGGCGATGACCTCCGGCGCGGCCAGGGCGTACCCGATGCGCAGCCCGGCCAGCCCCCAGGTCTTGGTCAGGCTGCGCAGGACGACCAGCCCGGGCACGTCCGTGCGCCCGGCCAGCGCCTCCCGCTCGCCCGGCACCGCGTCCATGAACGCCTCGTCCACCACCAACGTCCGTCCGGGCCGGGCGAGTCGGGCGATCCCGTCCGCCGGGTGCAGGACCGACGTGGGGTTGGTCGGATTCCCGATCACCACCAGATCGGCGTCCTCGGGCACCGCCGCCGGATCCAGCCGGAACCCGTCCGCCTCCCGCAGCAGCACCCGGTCCACGCTGTGCCCGGCGTCCCGCAGCGCGGCCTCCGGCTCCGTGAACTGCGGGTGCACGACGACCGGCCGGCGCACCTTCAGCGCCCGGGCCAGCAGTACGAACGCCTCCGCCGCCCCGGCCGTCAGCAGCACCCGCTCCACCGGCAGCCCGTGCCGCGCCGCCACCGCCGCCCGCGCGGCCCGCCCGTCCGGGTAGGCCGCGAGCGAGCCCAGCGACGCGGCGATCCGCTCCCGCAGCCAGGACGGGGGAGTGTCCGCGCGCACGTTGACGGCGAGGTCGACCAGCGCCGAGCCGTCGTCCCGCACCTCGGCGTCGCCGTGATGCCGCAGATCGTGCCCGGTGTCCCCGGTCCGCCCGGTGTCCTCAGTGCGCATGGCTGTGCGTGTGCCCCCCGTGATGGTGCTGCCCGTGGCCGTGCCCATGGTCGTGCCCGTCGTCGTCCGGGTGGAAGTGCGGCTGCTGCGGCAGCCCCACCTTGTCCTCGAAACCGGGCAGCGCGATCCGGTACACGCACGAGTCGCAGTTCATCCGCAGATCGCCCTCGACCGCCTCCGCGTACCGCTCCATCACCAGGTCCAGCAGCTCCGGCTCGGGCCCGATGACATCGGCGGACCGCACCTCGACCTCCGGGTGCGCGGCCGCCCAGCCCTCGGTCTGCTGCCGCACCCGGTCCGGCAGGATCCCGGTGAACAGGAAGTAGGGCAGGACGACGATCCGCTTCGCCCCCAGCCGCGCGCACCGGTCCAGCCCGCTCGGCACGTCCGGCGCCGCCAGCGACACGAACGCCGTCTCCACCCCGGCGTACCCCCGGCCCTCCCACAGCAGCCGCGCCGCCTTGTGCACCTCGGCGTTGGCGTCCGGATCCGTCGATCCGCGCCCGACCAGCAGCACGGTGACATCGGCCCGGTCCCCGGGCGTACGGGCGCCGCCGCCGAGGGCCTCGTCCAGCCGCCGCTCCAGCACGCCCAGCAGCGAGGGGTGCGGGCCCAGCGGCCGGCCGTAGGTGTACGAGATCCCCGGGTGCCGTTCCTTCTCGCGGGCCAGCGCGGCCGGGATGTCGCCCTTGGCGTGCCCGGCGGACACCAGCATCAGCGGCACCGCAGCGAACCGGCGTACGCCCCGCTCGACCAGCTCGGTGACGGCGTCGCCGAGCGGCGGCGGGGACAGCTCGATGAAGCCGCCCGCGACGGGCAGTTCGGGGTGGCGGCGGCCCAGCTCGCGCACGAAGTCGCGGAACGCCTCGGCTCCGGCCTCGTCCCGGGTGCCGTGGCCGGCGATGAGCAGGGCGGGCGGCGGGGTGGTCACGGGGTCTCCTCGGGTGAAGTGGGGTGGTACAACAGGGCGTTGAGGGCGGCGGCGGCGACCGCCGACCCGCCCTTCTCGGACACGTTGCTCACGGCGGGCAGCCCGCTCTCGCGCAGCGCGGCCTTGGACTCGACCGCGCCGACGAAGCCGACCGGCAGCCCGATGACGAGTGCCGGGGCGGCGTCCAGGGCGAGCAGTTCCTCCAGCGCGGTGGGGGCGTTGCCGATCACCCACAAGGCACCGGGCCCGACCTGCTCGTACGCCAGCCGGATCGCGTGGGCGGAGCGGGTGAGCCCCGCGACGGACCCGGCGTCCCTGAGCCGGCACACGGTCTCGCGGCGGGTGATCCCGGCGCCGACCATCTCCACGTCCACCACGACGGGCGCCCCGGCGTGCAGCGCGGCATGCGCCCTGACCAGGTCGTCCTCGTCGGTCACGAGGTCGGTCGCGTACTCCAGGTCGGCGGCGGAGTGGATGACCCGCTCCACCACCGCCCGGGTCAGCGGAGGGAAGTGCGAGGTGTCCAGGCGGGCGCGCAACCGCCGGTAGGACTCCTGCTCGATGGGATGGACGATCCGGTTCACTCGGCTTCCTCCTGCTCGCCGGGCTGCGCTGCCTGCCAGCGGTAGCCGCGCGGGGTCACCATGCGGCCCGCGACGATCCGGGTCGCGGTGTTGCCGACCGTCACGACCGTCATCATGTCGACCGTCGCCGGGTCGAGCGCACCGAGGGTGGTCACCCGGCTCGACTCGTCCGGCCGGGACGCATTGCGGACGACACCGACCGGCGTCGTCGGCTCCCGGTGCCCGGCGAGGATCGCGAGCGCCTTGGGCAGCTGCCAGTCGCGGCCCCGCGAACGCGGGTTGTAGAAGGTGACGACGAGGTCCGCCTCGGCCGCCGCCCGCACCCGCCGCTCGATGACCTCCCACGGCGTGTGCAGGTCGGACAGGCTGATGGACACGTGGTCGTGGCCCAGCGGCGCGCCCAGGATCGCCCCGGCGGCCAGCGCGGCCGTCACGCCCGGCACCCCGACCACGTCGATGTCGTCGGACGCCTCGGCCAGCGCCGGGGACGCCATCGCGTACACACCGGCGTCCCCGCTGCCGATCAGCGCCACCGCCTGCCCCCTGCGCGCCTCCGCGACCGCCGTACGGGCCCGTTCCTCCTCGGCGCCGAGCCCGGACTCCAGCACCCGGGTGCCCGGCCGCAGCAGATCGCGGATCTGGTCGACGTACTGGTCGAGCCCCACCAGTACGGAAGCGCGCCGGAGTTCGGCCGTGGCGCGCGGGGTCAGCAGGTCCCGGGCGCCCGGTCCGAGCCCGACCACCGCGAGCCGCCCGCGCGCCGGACGCCGTACGACGGCACAGGTGGCCATGGCGGGCCGGCCGTCGGCGCGGACCGACTTCCGCTTGGGGACGAGGAGTTCACCGCCGCCCACCAGCGCGGCCGCCTCCGCCACGGAGGGCGTGCCGACGGCCGCGAGCGGCGCCTGCGACGGGTGGGGCACCTCGACGGCCGCCAGTTCCTCGGCGGAGTACGTCACCAGCGGGACCCCCAGCCGCTCGGCGGCCGCGACGATCCCCGGCTCCGCCGACTTGGCGTCCACGGTGGCCAGTTCGGCGACCGACCGCGCCGAGAGGCCCGCCTCCGCGAGCGCCTCCCGGACCAGTCCGAGCACCTCCTCGACCGGCGCCCCCTTGGACGCGCCGACGCCGACCACCAGCGACGGAGGCCGCAGCAGCACCTCGCGCTCGCCGGGCGCGACGGCCCGGTCGGTCAGCCGGACGGTGTACGCCCCGCGCGCGGAGGTGGGCAGGGGCGGCAGCGGCCAGGCCACCTCGGCCTCCAGCGCGACCGGTTCGCCGTCCAGCAGGGCCCGCGAGACCACGGCCACCGAACCCTCGTACGGCAGCCCGAGCGTGTCCAGCCCCGGCAGCCCGACCGAGTCCGTCGCCGTCGTCACCACTGGCTCCGCGCCCAGCAACTCGCCCACCTCGCGGGCGAGTTCGTTGGCGCCGCCGCCGTGCCCGCCGACGAGTGAGACCGCGTACCGGCCGCCCTCGTCCACGCACACCACGCCCGGGTCGGCGGTCTTGTCGCCGAGCAGCGGCGCGAGCAGCCGCACGGTCGCGCCCGTCGCGAGGAAGCACACCAGCTGCTCGCACTCCGCGAACGCCGCCCGCACCGCCTCCCCGACGGGACCGTCGTACACGCGCGTCCGTTCCGGCCACGCCGCCGCCAGCCGGTCCCGCGCAGCCGCCCCCGCCGCGGTGGCGGAAATGAGGCCGATCACTCGTCAACTCCCTTACTGAATGCCTGGGTTCGCACGCCCCAGAGCAGAAACACAGGATTGGTCGCCGCCAGCCGGGACACCTCGCCCGGCAGCGGCGCCAGCCGCGAGGCCTGCAACAGCACCCCGTCGCAGGCGAACCCGGCGGCCGTGAGCGCCGCGCGCGCCGCCGGCACCCGGTCGAGCGCGGCCATGGTCACGACGACCGTCCGCCGCGCCCGCCGCGCACAGGCGCCGACGATGTCCGGCAGCTCCCGGCCGCCACCGCCGACGAACACCGCGTCGGGATCGTCGAGCCCGGCCAGCGCCTCCGGTGCCGCGCCGTGCACCACGGCCACGTCGACACCGTGGGCGCGGGCGTTGGCCCGCACGCGCGCCACACCGTCCGCCGCCTTCTCGACGGCGACGACGGCCGCACCGAGCCGCGCGCACTCCACCGCCACCGAGCCCGACCCGGCGCCCACGTCCCACACCAGGTCGCCGAGCCGGGGCCCGAGCCGGGCCAGGGCCAGCGCCCGCACCTCGAACTTGGTGATCATCGAGTCCCGGTGCGCGAACGCGTCCTCGTCCAGCGCCCACCCGCCGGGCTGCTCCGGCACCCCGGCGACCGTGCGCACCGCGCCCAGCGCCCGCGTCTCGTCCAGGCACAGCACCACGCTGACGTCCGTGCCCCAGTCCCGGGCGGCGGCCTCGGCGGGCGTGACCCGCTCGACGCGCTCGGCCGCGGAGCCGAGGGCGCGGGCGACGACCAGGACCCGCCCGCGGGACGGGTGCCCCGACGCCGACGAGGACACCGTCTCCGGTCCGGGGGAGTCGTGTGCGGGCGCGGCCACCGGCCCGGCCGACGCGCTCCCCGGCACCTGCTGGCCGTGCCGCAGCAGCGCCGCCCCCAGTTCCGCCGGACCCGCGCCCGGACCCGTCAGCACCGCCACCTTGGGTCGCGCCCGGCACACGTTGACGGCCGTGCGCAGGTCCCGGCCGTGCGCGCTGACCACGACCGCGTCGTCCCAGGGCAGCCCGATCCGCGCGAACGCCGTCGCCACGGAGGAGACACCCGGCCGTACGTCCAGCCGCCCGGCCCCGAACCGCTCGGCCAGCGCCCGCACGATCCCGAAGAACCCCGGATCCCCGGAGGCCAGCACGAGCACGGGCAGCTCCTTGCCGACGTACTCCGCGATCGTGTCCAGGGCGGGCGCCAGCGGCCCGAGGACGACGCGCTCGGCGCCGTCGGGCAGCCGTACGGCGTCCAGGTGCCGCCGCCCGCCGACGACGAGCGCGGCCCCGGCGAGGACCTCTTCCAGCAGCGGCGCCCCTGCCCCGGTCCCTGTCCCGACGACCGTGATCAACTCTTCGCCCGCTGCTCGCGCAGGGCCCGCCGGGCCTCCGGGTCGGCCTTGCGATACCCGTGGAAGTGCCCCGGGTGGTACAGGTGCGAGCGCGTGCCGTGGGCGTCGAGCGCCGGGCCGACCAGGAAGAGCGTGTGCTTCCAGAGCTTGTGCTCCTTGACCGTCTCCTCCAGCGTGCCGATCGTGCACTTCACGACCAGCTCCTCCGGCCAGGTCGCCTGGTAGGCGATGACCACGGGGGTGTCGGTGGGGTAGCCGCCCTCCAGCAGCTCGCGCACCAGCTGGCCGCTGCGGGCGGCCGAGAGGAAGATCGCCATCGTCGTGCCGTGCCGGGCGAACTCCCGGACCTCCTCGCCGGGCGGCATCGGCGTCTTGCCGCCGCCCAGCCGGGTGAGGACGACGGACTGCGCGACCTCGGGGATCGTCAGCTCGCGCTGCGCGAGGGCGGCCACGGCCGAGAAGGAGGAGACACCGGGGACGACCTCGGTGGCGATCCCGATCTCCGCGCACCGGTCGAGCTGCTCCTGCGTGCCGCCCCACAGCGCCGGGTCGCCGGAGTGGATCCGGGCCACCTTCAGGCCCTCGGCGTGGGCGCGCGCGTAGACGGCGACGACGTCCTCCAGGGACATGGCCGCCGAGTCCAGGATCTCCGCCTCCGCGCGCGCGTGTTCGAGGACCTCCGCCTGGACCAGGCTCGCCGCCCAGATCACCACGTCCGCCTCCGTGATCGCGCGCGCGGCGCGGAACGTCAGCAGGTCGGCGGCGCCGGGGCCGGCACCGACGAACGTCACCTTGCCGGCGGTGGCATCGATGAGGGCATCGGCCATGAGAAAGGTCCTCTCGTACGGAAAACACACAGCGGAAGCAGTGAAATGTCAGGGTGTGCGGATATATGGGAGGTGATGGATGTGCGCGAAGGCGCCTCGATCGGATAGCAAGTCCCTATGGCGGTCTTCGTCGCGCTCGGCGCGTTCCTGATGACGCTGGCCGGCGGCTGGACGGCTCAGCGCGTGACCGACCGTCGGCACCTGGTCCTGGGCCTGGCCGGCGGTCTGATGCTGGGCGTGGTCGGCCTGGACCTGCTGCCGGAGGCGCTGCACGCCGCCGACCGCGAGATCTTCGGCGTCCCCGCCGCCCTGCTGCTCTTCGTGGCCGGCTTCCTGCTGGCCCATCTGGTGGAACGCACCCTGGCCGCGCGCCAGGCCGCCCACGGCGGCGACGAGGGCCACCACCGGGCGCCCGAGGTGGGCCTGGCGGCGGCCGGCGCGATGGTCGGCCACAGCTTCATGGACGGAGTGGCGATCGGCGCGGCCTTCCAGGTGGGCGGCGGCATGGGCGCGGCCGTCGCGCTCGCCGTGATCGCGCACGACTTCGCCGACGGCTTCAACACCTTCACCCTCACGAGCCTGTACGGCAACGCCCGCCGCCGGGCCGTGGCGATGCTGGTGGCCGACGCCTGCGCACCGCTGCTGGGCGCGCTGTCGACGGCGTTCGTCCACATCCCCGAACCGGTGCTCGGCGGCTATCTGGGCCTCTTCGGCGGCGTCCTGCTCTACCTCGCCGCCGCCGAGATCCTCCCCGAGGCCCACCACGAACACCCGGCGCGCTCCACCCTCCTGTGCACGGTGGCCGGCGCGGCCTTCATCTGGCTGGTGGTCGGCATCTCCGCCGGCTGAGCCGCCACCCACCCCTGCGACCCGACCGGACGGACGACCGCCGACCGGGGTGAGCGGGTGCCCCGGGGCGGGGGTGACCAGGTATCCGGTGGTCGGCTCGGCCGGGTGCCCGGGGGCTGGACCGGTCGGGTGTCCGGCCGCCGAGTGGATGGGGTCTCTGTCGGCCTGGCCGATCGGGTGTCCGGCGGTCCGGGGACCGATCGGGTGTCCGTCAGCCTGGTCGACAGGGTGTCCGGTGGCTTGGTGACCGACGGCCCGGTCAAACCGGCGACCGGTGGCCCGGCAGGCCCGGTGACCGGCAGGGCGGACGGCCCGGTCGGCCGGGGGCTCGGTGGTCTGGTGTCCGATGGCCCGGGCGACCAGGTGCTCGGCGGCCCGGTGCTCCGGGGCCTGGCGTCCGGCGGGCCGGCGGGCCCGGTGATCGGCAGGGCGGACGGCCCGACCGACCGGGGGCTCGGTGGTCCCGGCGACCGGGTGTCCGGCGGGCCGGCCGGTGGCCCGGTCGGGCCGGTGGGTGGCCGCAGGGGTCACAGTTTGCCGCCCCGTCCGCTGTCGCGGCGTGGCGGCGCGATCAGCGTGGAGAGGTACGGCAGCGGCTCCCCGTCCAGTTCGGCGGCCGGCCGCACCGACTCCTCCGGCAGCCCGAGCGCCGAGCCCCACACGGCCTCCTCGATCCGCCCGGTCTCCGCGAGGGCCTCGGCCACCTCGGCGGCCTGTCGGCCGAACTTGTACGCCACGACCGTCCCCGGCCCGGCCAGCGCGTCCTTGAGCACGGCGGACCCGGCCGTGACCGGTACGAGGGTCAGCGGCTCGGTGCCCTCCGTCAGCACGGCTCCCGAGCGCGCCGCGAGATCCTGCATCGCGGTGATCCCGGGCACGGTCTCCACGACCACGTCCGGCACGAGCTCCACGATGGTCTGCGCGAGATACGTGAACGTCGAGTACACGTTGGGATCGCCGATGGTGGCGAAGGCGACGCAACCGTGTGCCCGCAGCGACTCGGCGACCCGCTCGCCCGCCGCGTCCCAGGCCGCCTCCCGGCGTGCCCGGTCGGTCCGCTCGTTCAGCGCGAACACCACCCGGACGACCTTCTCGGCGGGCACGTAGTGCAACACGGTCGCCTCGGCTCGCCCCGGCTCGCCCCCGTCTCTTCCGTCAGGCGCGGCCATGACGGGTACGACGACGACATCGGCCGCGCGCAGCGCGTTGACCCCCTTGACCGTCACCAGCTCCGGATCACCGGGACCGACCCCGACTCCGATCAGTCTGCTGCTCATGACGTCCGGCACCTCTCCACGAACCGATGGGCCACACCGGGCTCGGCCGCCCAGTGCGTGTGCAGATAACTCGCGTGCACACCCCGCTGTACGAAACCTTCCAACCGCCGCACGGGCGTCCTGACCCCCCAGGCGGGAGCCGCACCGGCACCCGGCTCGACGACCGTGCGGTGGAACTCGTGCCCCCGCATCCGCGTCCCGGCGACGGCCAGCGCACTGTCGCCGACGGCCACGGCGTCCCGGTAGCCGAGGGTGAGCCGCTCCGACATCCGCGCGGTGGCATCGAGCACCCCGCACATCGGCCTGCCGTCCAACTCCCGGCAGAGATACAGCAGTCCGGCGCACTCGGCGGCGACCGGGGCACCGCCCAGCGCCAGTTCCGCCACGGCCTTCCGCAGCGGCTCGTTGGCGGACAGCTCGTCGGCGTACACCTCGGGAAATCCCCCGCCGATCACCAACCCGGCCGTTCCCCCGGGCAGTTGCTCGTCGCGGAGCGGGTCGAAGGTGACGACCTCGGCACCGGCGGCGGTGAGCAGTTCGGTGTGCTCGGCGTAGGAGAAGGTGAAGGCGGGACCGCCGGCGAGGGCGACGACCGTACGCCTGCCTGTCGTGCCGACGGACGGTTCCCACGGCGCGCCTGACAGTGTTCCCGCGCTCCGAGCCAGTCCGAGCAGGGCTTCGAGATCACAACCTCGCTCGACCTGCGCGGCCATCGCCGCCACCGCGTCCACGGCCTCGGCCCGCCGCTCGGCGACGGGCACCAACCCCAGATGCCGCGACGGCGTGTCCACCTGCGGAGCCCTCCGCAGGGCGCCCAGCACCGGCACCCCCGCCGAATCCAACGCCTCCCGCAGCAGCTCCTCGTGCCGGTCGGACGCGACCTTGTTCAGGATCACGCCCCCGACCCGCACCTCCGGATCCCACGAAGCGAACCCGTGCACCAGCGCCGCCACCGACCGCGACTGCGACGAGGCGTCGACCACCAGCACCACCGGCGCCCGCAGCAGCTTCGCGACATGAGCGGTGGAGGCCAGTTCGCCTTCCCCCGCCGCCCCGTCGTACAGCCCCATCACGCCCTCGACCACGGCCAGGTCGCAGCCCCGCGCCCCGTGCAGGAACAGCGGAGCGACCAGCTCCGGCCCGCACAGGTAGGCGTCCAGGTTCCGCCCGACCCGGCCGGTCGCGAGCGCGTGGTACCCGGGGTCGATGTAGTCCGGCCCGACCTTGTGCGGCGACACGGCGAGCCCCCGCGCGGCGAACGCGGCCATCAGCCCCGTGGCCACGGTGGTCTTGCCGCTGCCCGACGAGGGTGCGGCGATGACCAGCCGTGGCACCGACGACATCACCACTCGATGCCCTTCTGGCCCTTCTGCCCCACGTCCATGGGGTGCTTGACCTTCGACATGTCGGTGACGAGATCCGCGAAGTCCACCAGCTTCTCGGGCGCGTTCCGCCCGGTGATCACCACATGCTGGGTGCCCGGCCGGTTCCGCAGCACGTCCACGACCTCGTCGATGTCGACCCAGCCCCAGTGCATGGGGTACGCGAACTCGTCCAGCACGTACAGCCGGTACGTCTCGGCCGCCAGGTCCCGCTTGACCTGCTCCCAGCCCTCCCGCGCCTTCTCCTCGTTGTCCATCTGGGCGTCGCGCTGGACCCAGGACCAGCCCTCGCCCATCTTGTGCCAGTCGACGGTGCCGCCCTCGCCGGAGGCGCCGAGCACGCGCAGCGCGTTCTCCTCGCCGACCTTCCACTTCGCCGACTTGACGAACTGGAACACCCCGATCGGCCACCCCTGGTTCCAGGCGCGCAGCGCGAGCCCGAACGCGGCGGTGGACTTGCCCTTGCCGATGCCGGTGTGCACGACGACCAGCGGACGATTGCGACGCTGACGGGTCGTCAGGCCGTCGTCCGGTACGACACTCGGCTGTCCCTGCGGCACTACGCGGCCCTCCTCGACGTCCCCTGCACATCCCTGACCAGCCCGGCGATCGAGTCCGCCCGCAGCTCGTCCAGCGTGACGGCCGTACCGCCGAGCTCACCCGCGAGCTGCCCGGCCAGCCCCAGCCGCACCGGCCCCGACTCGCAGTCCACGACCACCGACGCGACCCCCTCGGCCGCGAACAGCCGCGCCGCCCTCCCGGCCAGCGCCACCGGATCGGTCCCACCCGTCACCCGACCACCACCCCGGCCGGAGGCTCCCCCAGAGCCGAAAGCCTGGGGGGACCCCCATCGCGCCGCCCCTCCGTCTGTCGCCCGCCCGTCGGTCACCACCACGACCAGCGCCCGTCGCGCCGGATCCCGCAGCCGCTCCACGCGCAGCACCTCGTGCGCCCTGAGCAGTCCGGCCGCCAGCGGCGTACGACCGCCCGTCGGCAGCGACTCCAGCCGTACGGCGGCCGCGTCCACGGACGACGTCGGCGGCAGCGCCACCTCCGCGCCGGACCCCCGGAAGGTCACCAGACCCACCTTGTCCCGCCGCTGATAGGCGTCCAGCAGCAGCGACAGCACGGCACCCTTCACCGCGCTCATCCGCTGCCGCGCCGCCATCGAGCCCGAGGCGTCGACCACGAACAGCACGAGGTTGCCCTCGCGCCCCTCCCGCGTCGCCTGCCGCAGATCGTCCCGGCGGATCACCAGCCCCGGTCCGGACCGGCCGCGCGCCCGCTGGTGCGGGGCCGCCGCCTGCACGGTGGCGGCCAGATGCAGCTTGGTCAGCGCGCCCCGGGGCCGCCGGGACCCGGTGGTCCGCCCGTGTTCGGTCCGTGCCCGCGAGCGCCGCCCGGCGGCACCCTCGCCGATCCCGGGCACGCTCAGCACCTTGGTGCGGAACGGCTCGGCGGCCCGTACGGCCGACTGCTCCCGGGCCGACCCGGCCGCCCGCGGTTCCCCCTCCTCACCGGTCTCCGGGCGCGCGGACGCGTCCCCGCCCCCCTGCGGACCGGAGTCGGGCCGGGGCCGGCCACCGCCCCCACCAGGACCGTCGGGGTCGGGATCGTCCTCGGGGGACTCCCCGGAGAACTCCTCCAGCGTCTCGTCCAGCTTGTCCTCGTCCAGACCGGGAGCGTCGAACGGATTACGGCGCCTGCGGTGCGGCAGCGCGAGCAGCGCCGCCTGCCGTACGTCCTCCGCCAGCACATCCGTCCGCCCGGCCCACGCGGCCAGCGCCGTCGCCGTACGGGCCATCACGATGTCGGCCCGCATACCGTCCACCTCGAAGGCCGCGCAGGTCGCCGCGATCTGCCGCAGCGCACCGTCGCCGAGACGCACCTGCGGCAGCAACTCCCGTGCCACGACGATCCGTTGCCGTACGGCGGCCTCCTCGTCCGTCCACCGCGCGGCGAAGCCGGCCGGATCGTCGTCGTAGGCCAGCCGGCGCCGGACGACCTCCACCCGCTGGTCGGGCTCGCGGGAGGCCGCGACCTCCACGGTCAGCCCGAACCGGTCCAGCAGCTGCGGCCGCAGCTCGCCCTCCTCGGGGTTCATCGTGCCGACGAGCAGGAACCGGGCCGCGTGCCGCACGGAGACGCCCTCGCGCTCCACGTGCGAGGCGCCCATCGCCGCCGCGTCCAGCAGCAGGTCGACCAGGTGGTCGTGGAGGAGGTTGACCTCGTCGACGTACAGGATGCCCCGGTGCGCGTCGGCCAGCAGGCCCGGCTCGAACGCCTTCACGCCCTCCGCGAGCGCGCGCTCGATGTCGAGGGCGCCGACGAGGCGGTCCTCGGAGGCGCCGACGGGCAGTTCGACCATCCGCGCCGGCCGTGCCGTACCCGGTGCCGGCCCGTGCGGGCCGTCGGGACAGCCCGGGTCCGGTGCCGACGGGTCGCAGGAGAACCGGCAGCCGGGGACGACGGCCACCTCGGGCAGCAGCGCCGAAAGGGCGCGCACGGCCGTCGACTTGGCCGTACCCTTCTCGCCGCGCACCAGGACACCGCCGACGGCGGGGCTGACGGCGTTCAGCAGCAGCGCGAGCCGCAGGTCGTCCTGGCCGACCACGGCCGTAAAGGGGAAGGGGGTGCTCACTGGTCTCCCTCCAGGTCGCCTTCCAGCTCCAGGTAGGTGGCGCGCAGCCGCTCCAGTGTGTCCGCGTCCGGCTCGGCCCACAGGCCCCGGTCCGCGGCCTCCAGGAGCCGCTCGGTGACGCCGCGCAGCGCCCACGGGTTGGACTTCTTCATGAAGTCCCGGTTCTCCGGGTCGAAGACGTACTCCGCGCTGAGCTTCTCGTACATCCAGTCGTCGACCACGCCCGCGGTCGCGTCGTAGCCGAACAGGTAGTCCACGGTCGCCGCCATCTCGAAGGCGCCCTTGTAGCCGTGCCGGCGCATGGCCGCCATCCAGCGCGGGTTGACCACCCGGGCCCGGAAGACGCGGTGCGTCTCCTCGCCCAGCGTCCGCGTCCGCACCTGGTCCGGTACGGCCGAATCACCCACGTACGCCTCGGGGTTGGCGCCGGTCAGATGCCGGACCATGGCGACCATGCCGCCGTGGTACTGGAAGTAGTCGTCCGCGTCGACCAGGTCGTGCTCGCGGGTGTCGACGTTCTTCGCCGCCACCGCGATCCGCCTGAACGCGGTCTCCATGTCGCCGCGCGCCGCCCGTCCGTCGAGCCCGCGCCCGTAGGCGTAGCCGCCCCAGACCGCGTACACCTCGGCGAGGTCCGCGTCGGAGCGCCAGTTGCGGGCGTCGATCAGCGGGAGCAGACCGGCGCCGTACGCTCCCGGCTTCGAGCCGAAGACACGGGCCGTCGCGCGGCGCCGGTCGCCGTGCTCGGCGGTGTCCTCGTCGGCGTGTGCCTTCACGTAGTTGCTTTCCGCGGGCTCGTCCAGCTCCGCCACGGCCCGCACCGCGTCGTCGATCAGCCCGACGACGTGCGGGAACGCGTCCCGGAAGAAGCCGGAGATACGGACCGTGACGTCGATGCGCGGCCGGCCCAGCTCCGCCGGGGGCACGATCTCGAAGCCCGTCACCCGGCGCGAGGCGTCGTCCCACACCGGGCGGCAGCCCAGCAGCGCCAGGATCTCGGCGATGTCGTCGCCCTGGGTGCGCATCGCGGACGTGCCCCAGACCGTCAGGCCCACGGACTTCGGGTACTCGCCCGTGTCCTGGAGGTACCGCTGCACCAGCGAGTCGGCGAGCGACTGCCCGACCTCCCAACTCAGCCTGGACGGAATGGCCTTGGGGTCGACCGAGTAGAAGTTGCGGCCGGTTGGCAGGACGTTCACGAGGCCACGGGTCGGCGAACCCGACGGGCCCGCCGGGACGTAACCGCCGTCCAGCGCCCGCAGGATGTGCCCGATCTCGTCCGTGGTGCGCGCCAGCCGGGGTACGACCTCCTCGCAGGCGAACTCCAACACCCGGGCGGCGTCAGGGAGTTCGGTGCCGAGCACGCCCCGCAGCACGGCGGGCACGACCGCACGGTCCCATGCCCGCGCCTCCATCCCCTCCGCGATCCCCCGGCACAGCTGCTCCAGCAGGTCGATCGCGTCGGCGGCCGTCCGGGACGGGCCTGCGGCCAGGTCAGTCAGCTCCACCGGCACCTTCACCGGTGCGCCCGGCTCGGCCAGCAGCTCCTTCTCGACCAGCCCGAAATGAGCGGCCAGCGCGGCCCTGAGTCCCGGCAGGGCGTTCGCCCGACCGCCCCACACCTGGGAAGCCCGCAGCACGGCCAGCACCAGGTTCACGCGCGGCTCGCCGACCGGGCCACCGCCCAGGATGTGCAGACCGTCCCTGATCTGGACGTCCTTGATCTCGCAGAGATAGCCGTCGATGTGCATGACGAACTCGTCGAAGTCGTCGTCGCCCGGCTGCTCGTCCACGTGCAGGTCGTGGTGCAGCTCGGCCGCCTTCACCAGCGTCCAGATCTGCGCGCGGACGGCCGGGGCCTTCGCCGGGTCCAGGTCGGAGACGAGCGCGTACTCGTCGAGCAGCTGCTCCAGCTTGGCCAGGTCGCCGTAGGTGTCGGCGCGGGCCATCGGCGGCACCAGGTGGTCGACCACCGTGGCGTGCCCGCGCCGCTTGGCCTGGGTGCCCTCACCGGGGTCGTTCACGATGAACGGGTAGACGAGGGGCAGGTTCCCGAGGACGGCGTCCGGGGCGCAGCCGCCGGAGAGCCCGAGCCCCTTGCCCGGCAGCCACTCCATCGTGCCGTGCTTGCCCATGTGCACGATCGCGTCCGCGCCGAAGCCCCCCTCCGACGGCGCGGCCTCCAGCCAGCGGTAGGCCGCCATGTAGTGGTGCGAGGGCGGCATGTCGGGGTCGTGGTAGATCGCGATCGGGTTCTCCCCGAAGCCGCGCGGCGGCTGGATCATCACCACGACGTTCCCGAACTGCAGGGACGCCAGCACGATGTCCTCGCCGTCGACGTACAGGCTGCCCGGCGGCTCGCCCCAGGCCTCGGTCATGGCCCCCTTGAGATCGGGGTCGAGCTTCTCGAACCACGCCCGGTAGTCCGCCAGCGGCACCCGCGCCGGTGCGGCGGCCAGCTGCTCCTCGGTCAGCCACTCGACGTCGTGCCCGCCGGCCTCGATGAGCCGGTGGATCAACTCGTCGCCCTCGGACGGGTATTCGGTGAGCCCGTACCCGGCGTCCCGGAACGCGTCCAGCACCCGCACCGCCGACGCGGGCGTGTCCAGACCGACCGCGTTGCCGACCCGCGAGTGCTTGGTCGGGTACGCGGTGAAGACCAGCGCGATCTTCTTCTCGGCGTTCGGCTTGTGCTTCAACCGGGCGTGGCGCAGGGCGATTCCGGCCACGCGCGCGGCCCGCTCGGGGTCGGCGACGTACACCGGAACCTCGTCCGGACCCTGCTCCTTGAAGGAGAAGGGCACGGTGATCAGCCGGCCGTCGAACTCCGGGATGGCGACCTGCATCGCCGCGTCCATGGGGGACAGGGCGGCGTCCGACTCGTCCCACGCGGCGCGAGAGGAGGTGAGGCAAAGGCCTTGCAGGACAGGAACGTCGAGGTCGGCGAGGGCGCCGACGTCCCAGGACTCCTCGTCGCCGCCCGCCGAGGCCTGCGACGCGTGCGTGCCGCCCGCCGCGAGCACGGTCGCGACCAGCGCGTCGGCCCTGCCCAGCAGCTCGTACAGCCCGGCGTCCGCGCCGCGCAGCGAACCGCAGTACACGGGAAGGGCGTTCGCGCCCGCCGCCTCGATCGCCTCGCACAGGGTGTCCACGAAGGCGGTGTTGCCGCTCAGCTCGTGCGCCCGGTAGAAGAGCACGCCCACGGTCGGGCGGCCGTCCCGTGCCGCGTACGAGCCGTGGACGCCGTACTCCGGCATCTTCCGCGGCTCCTCGAAGCCCTCGCCGGTCAGCAGCACGGTGTCCGACAGGAACCGGGACAGCTCCAGCAGGTTCGCCGGGCCGCCCTCGACCAGGTACGTCAGCGCCTCCGCGACCACACCGGCCGGCACCGAGGACTCGGCCATCAGCTCCGCGTCCGGCACGGTCTCGCCGCCCAGCAGCACCGTCGGGATCCCGGCCGCCTTCAGCGCGGCGAGCCCGTCCTCCCAGGCCCGCTTGCCGCCGAGCAGCCGTACGACGGCGAGGTCCGCGCCGTCCAGCAGCCCCGGCAGCTCCTGCCGGACGTCCACCCGGGTCGGGTTGCCGATGCGGAAGTCCGCGCCGGAGGCCCGGGCCGCCAGCAGGTCCGTGTCGGCGGTGGACAACAACAACACTGTGCTCATGCGGGCGCTCCCGGTGAAATGAAAGGCAGTCCTTGCGGCGCGCCCGACTCGATGAGCCGCCACAGCGCGTCCGTGTCCGCGTGCTGTTCGATCAGGTCGCCGAGCCGGTCGAGCTGCTCCTCGCGCAGCGCGGCGAAGGAGGTGTCCGGCGCGGGCACGAAACGGCGGCCCGCGGCGGCGGCCACCTCGCGCAGGAAGGCCCGCCGGAAGCCGTCCGACTCCAGCGAGCCGTGCCAGTGGGTGCCCCAGGTCTGCCCGACCCGGCAGCCGTCCAGGCTGTGTCCTCTGCCGTCGGAGATGAACCTGTCCCCGCCGGTCACGTCGGCGACCCCGTGATGGATCTCGTAGCCCTCGACCCGCTCGCCGAGTGCCTCCCCCTCCGGCCGGGCAAGGGTCTTCTCGGGGGCGAACCGCACCCTTAGGGGCAGCACCCCGAGCCCGTCGACCTGCCCCCGCCGGCTCTCGACCTCGTCCTCGATGTGCTCACCGAGGATCTGGAAGCCGCCGCAGATGCCGAGGACGGGCCGCTGTTCGGCGGCCCTGCGGCGCAGCGCGTCCGCGAGGCCCCGCTCGTGCAGCCACTCCAGGGCCCGGACCGTCCCCCGGGTCCCGGGGACGACGACGAGATCGGCGTCCGCCAGCTCCTCCGGGCGGTCCACGAACCGCACCACGACGCCCGGTTCGGCGGCGAGCGCGTCCACGTCCGTGAAGTTGGACATCAGCGGGATCGCGCAGACGGCGACCCGGAGCACGTCCTCGCCGACCGGGGGAACGACGGCCGACTCGCGGACCGTGCCGCGCAGCGACACGCGCAGGCCGTCCTCCTCGTCGATGCCGAGGCCGTGCCGGAAGGGGAGAACGCCGTACGTCTGCCGCCCGGTGAGGCCGTGCAGCATGTCGAGCCCGGGCTCCAGAAGGCTCACGTCCCCCCGGAACTTGTTCACCAGGAACCCGGCGACCAGCTCCTGGTCCTCGGGCGAGAGCAGGGCGACGGTGCCGAAGAAGGAGGCGAAGACGCCCCCGCGGTCGATGTCGCCGACCACGAGCACGGGCAGTCGCGCGTTCCGCGCGATCCCCATGTTCACGATGTCGGTCCGGCGCAGATTGATCTCGGCCGGGCTGCCCGCCCCCTCACAGATCACCGCGTCATACGTGCCCCGCAACTCCGCCAGGCAGTCCAGCACCGTGCCGAGCAGCCGCTGCTGCCGCCCGCCGTGATAGCCGCGGGCGCTCAGCTCGCCCACCGGCCTGCCCAGCAGCACGACCTGGCTGCTCTGTTCGCCGCCCGGCTTGAGCAGCACCGGGTTCATCAGCGCGGTCGGCTCGATCCGGCACGCCTGGGCCTGCATGGCCTGCGCCCGGCCGATCTCCGCGCCCTCGCGGGTCACGAAGGAGTTGAGCGACATGTTCTGCGCCTTGAACGGCGCGACCTTCACGCCCTGGCGCACCAGCCACCGGCAGATCCCGGCCGTCACGACGCTCTTGCCGGCGTCGGAGGTGGTGCCGGCGACGAGGAGTCCCCCGTTCACTTCCCACGTCCCTTCGGGCTCTTGACGCTGCTGACGATCAGACGCGCGGCGACCGTGGTGCCGAGCGCGAGCAGGCCGACGCGGCGGGAGAGCCGCGCCGCCCGGTCGATGTCGGCGACCCGGACGGCCCTCCCGGTGTCCCCGCCCAGCACGGGCCGGTGCTCGACCCGTCCGCCGTAGGAGAGCGTCCCGCCCAGGCGGACGCCGAGCGCGCCCGCGAACGAGGCCTCCACGGGCCCGGCGTTGGGGCTCGGGTGCTTGCGGGCGTCGGCCCGCCAGGCGCGCAGGGCGCCGCGCGGGTCGGGTCCGGCGACGGCGGCGAGTACGGCGGTCAGCCGGGCCCCGGGCCAGCCGGCCACGTCGTCGAGGCGGGCGGAGGCCCAGCCGTAGCGGCGGTGGCGCGGGGACGTGTGACCCACCATCGCGTCCAGGGTGTTGACGGCCCGGAAGCCGAGCAGCCCGGGCACCCCGGCCACGGCGCCCCAGACCAGGGCGCCCACGACGGCGTCCGAGGTGTTCTCGGCGACGGACTCGACCACGGCCCGGGCGATCCCGTCGGCGTCCAGCGACTGGGGGTCCCGGCCGCACAGGTGGGGCAACCGGGCGCGGGCCGCCTCGACGTCCCCGCGCTCCAGCGCCCGGCCGATGGTGCGGGCCTCGCGGGCGAGCGAGGTGCCGCCGACGACCGACCAGACGGCGGCGGCGGTCAGCGCGGCGGAGGCGGCGGGGGAGGGGCGCACGGCGCGTGCGGCGGCCGCACCGAGTGCGACGGCGCCGCCCGCGCACACGACGGTGTGCAGCGTGCCCCAGCCGCGGTGGTCGCGCCACAACACGCCTTCCACGGCAGCGGCCACCCGTCCGAACGCGGCGACCGGATGCCCACGGCGCGGGTCGCCGAGGAGCAGGTCACCGAGAAGGCCGGCGGCGGCGCCGTACGCGTAGGAGCGATCGGCACCCATCGGCTCAGCCGGCCGTGGGTGCGGGAGCGGGCCTGGTCACGGTCCTTGTCGGTCGGCAGCCGGGCATGGCGATCGGTGTCCTCACTCAGGGTGTCCGCGCCCTGGTTCGACGAGATTCGGCGGTGAGAGTTCCTGGCTCCCGGGGGTTCTTCCCCGGTGACAGTGGCGGGACCGCGCCGGATTCGCACCGGCTTCCTCTCCTGCCGCCGTACATGGCCCGGGCAGTCCACCACGGGCCCGGAACGGCCGTCAACTTGCCGTTGACCTGCACGGGGAGAGTGTGCCGATCCCCACATCGCGGGACACGCGTGGCCGCCCGGCATGGCAAAGGCTCCCCTGCGTCATGGACGGAGGGGAGCCTTTGCCGGTGCCGTTCTGTCAGTTCTTGGAGACGATCAGGAAGATGCCGTACGCCACCGCCGCCGCGCAGGCCGCGAAGCAGACGTAGGCGCCGGTGACGGCGAGGGCGGCGGAGTCGCCCTGGGCCGCGGCCTGCTCGCGCCGGGTCAGGCCCCTGATGCCGAGGGTGAACAGGACCACGAGGCCCACCGTGAACACGAGGCTGACGCCGAAGACGGAGCCGATGGCCGACCAGTCGATCTTCATGGGGATGCTTCCTTGGTAACCGAGGGGGCCGGGGTCAGACGGTGGTGGCCGGAGGGGCGACCGAGGCGGCGGCGGCCGTGGTCTCGGTGCCGGCCGGGGCGGGGATCGTGGCCGTCAGATCCTCGCTGATCGTCCCCGAGGGGGGCGGGGCCACCGCGGCGATGGCGGTGGTCACCACACCGGCGGGCACCTCGGTCTCCTCGACGACGTTGGTGTGGTCGACGACCTCGCGGCGGGACATCTTCCAGATCGCGGCGCTCGACGCGACCAGGAAGACGGCGACCACGCCGGTGCCCCAGTCGCCGAGGTCCGTGACGGACTCGGCGCCCGCGCCGACCAGCGCGGCGGCCGGGAGCGTGAGGATCCAGGCGACCAGCATGCGGGTCGCCGTGGACCAGCGGACCACCCCGCCCTTGCGGCCGACGCCGGTGCCCATCACCGCACCGGAGACGACGTGCGTGGTGGAGAGGGAGAAGCCCAGGTGGGAGGAGGCCAGGATGGCGGTCGCGGCGCTGGTCTGGGCGGCGAAGCCCTGGCGCGGCTCCAGGTCGGTCAGGCCCGTGCCCATGGTGCGGATGATGCGCCAGCCGCCGATGTAGGTGCCGAGCGCGATGGCCAGGCCGGCGGAGAGGATCACCCAGGTGGGAGGGTTCGAGCCGGGGGCGATGGCGCCGCCCGCGATCAGCGCGAGGGTGATGATGCCCATCGTCTTCTGGGCGTCGTTGGTGCCGTGGGCCAGGGAGACCAGACCGGCGGAGGCGATCTGTCCGACGCGGTAGCCCTTGCGGGAGGCCTCGCTCTCGGCCCTGTCCCCGGTCCTGCTGTCGACGCCGTACGACAGGCGGGTGGCGATCATGGCCGCGAGGCCCGCGACGATCGGCGCGGCGACCGCCGGGAGCAGCACCTTGGTCACCAGCACGTCGCCGTGCACGGCACCGAGGCCGGCGGAGGCGACCGTGGCACCGATCAGACCGCCCATCAGGGCGTGCGAGGAACTGGACGGGAGGCCCACCAGCCAGGTCACCAGGTTCCAGAGGATCGCGCCGACCAGGGCGGCGAAGATGACCTCGGGCCGGATGCCCTTCTCGTCGACGAGTCCCTTGGAGATCGTGTTCGCGACCTCCACGGACAGGAAGGCGCCGACCAGGTTCAGGCCGGCGGACATGGCAACTGCGATCTTGGGCTTCAGGGCGCCTGTCGAGATGGTGGTGGCCATCGCGTTGGCGGTGTCGTGGAAACCGTTCGTGAAATCAAACGCGAGTGCGGTTACCACCACAATCGCGAGGATCAGCGAGAAGCTTTCCATTTACCCAGGCAATCGTTCGAGGTCATTGGCTGGACGAACGTAGGCAACCTGAATGAACGGAAGGTGAACTGAGGCGGGCGCGGCGGTGTCCGGGGCGGGCGGATGGGATTCCGCTTGTCTCCGTCCGTCGCCCGCGCCCCGGGCGTCCCATGGCTGTCAGCCGCGCGCGAAGGTCCGCAGCCGGCCGGCCGAGCCGTTGAAGAGATCCTGGTCACCCGGCAGGGCGCCGTCGGTGGCGTGCTGCCAGAACGTCCAGTACTGCCAGTCGCCCGGCAGCGGCCCTGGTCCCGAGGTGCCGTGTCCGGCGATCCACAGCGGGTTGCTGGAGGAGAACGCGCCGCTGTTGCCGGTGCACAGCTTCCACCACTGGGTGGTGGTGTAGATCACCGGACGGCGCCCGGTCTCGTTCCTCACCTCGTCGCTGAAGGACCGGATCCAGCGGACCATCTGCTTCTTCGTCAGCCCGTAGCACTTGCGCTTCTTGCTGTACGGGTTGTATTCGACGTCGAGCGCGGGCGGCAGGGTCCAGCCGTCCGCCCGCCAGTCGCCGCCGTGCCGCACGAAGTACCGGGCCTGTGCCGTACCCGAGGAACTGTCCGGCAGCGCGAAGTGGTACGCGCCCCGGACCAGGCCCGCCGCGCGGGAGCCGTCGTACTGCTCGGCGAAGTAGGGATTGCGGTAGCTCGTCGCCTCGGTCGCCTTGACGTAGACGAACCGTGCGCCGTTGTTCCGGGCCGCCTGCCAGCCGACGTGCTTCTGGTGCGAGGAGACGTCGTGCCCCCGGGGCAGGCCCGAGGCCGCGGCCGGGTGGCCGGCTGCGGGCACCGCGAGGGCGAGTGCGGCCGTGACCGCGGCGAGGACACCGGCGCGGCGACGGAGAAGGGTGCGTACACGGGCCATGTGTCTCCCCGGGTCGGCGGACGGTGTGGCGTCCGGCGAACAAGAGGGCTCATTCAAGGCCTGGCGAGCGTCGAACCCTGACTGTTTCTCGGCGATTCGAGGCAGTTTCCGCCCATTTGGGGGTAGGTGATTCCGGTCGCCGACGCCTTTCGGGTGACCCGTGCCCCCGCGAGATCCCCGCGCCGTCCCCGCGCGACCCGGAAGCGGCCACGTGCGGGCCGCGCGGCTGGCAGGATCACGGCATGGCTGAGCAGCGGCGGGACGCGGAACTGGAACGTACGTGGACGGAGCTGGTCGCGACGGCGCGGCGGACTGTAACCGACGGGCTGGTGGTCGGCACCTCGGGCAACGTCTCGGCGCGCGTCGGGGACCGCGTGCTCGTGACCCCGTCGGGCGTGCCCTACGACCGGCTCACTTCGGACGACCTCACCTGCGTCGACCTCACCGGCCGCCAGGTGCTCGGCACGCTCGTGCCGACCAGTGAGCTGCCCCTGCACCTCGCCGTCTACCGCACGACCGACGCCCGCGCGATCGTCCACACCCACGCCGTGCACGCCACCGCCGTCTCCACGCTCGTCCCCGAACTCCCGCCCGTCCACTACATGACCGGCGCGCTCGGCGGCCCCGTCCGGGTCGCCCCCTACGCCACCTACGGCACCGACGAGCTGGCCGGGAACATGCTCCGTGCCCTCACCGACCGCTCCGGCTGCCTCCTCCAGAACCACGGCACGGTCACCTACGGCGCCACCCTCGACCAGGCCTACGACCGCACCGCCCAGCTGGAGTGGATGTGCCGCCTGTGGCTGACGGCGTCCAGCGTGCCGGGCCTGACGCCGTCCCTGCTGACGGAGGCTCAATTGACCGAGGCCGCCGAGAAGTTGCGGGGGTACGGCCAGCGACCGTGAACACGGGCCGCACACCGCCGCACCCGGCCGGCCTCCGGGTTCTGCCCACCTGATGCGGAGGGGCGCCGCCCCCCGAACCCGCCTACCTGATTCCGAGGGGCGCCTCCCGGACGCCCCCCAGGTGATTCCGCAGCCGCACGCACGGCTCCGCGCACCGTGTTCCGCCCCTCACCGCGCCCGGCCGCGACGGCGATGCCCGGCGGCCCCGACCCGGCCCGCGCCCGCACGGCTCCGTGCCCCACGCCCTCCACACACCACGCCCTCCACACACCACCCCCCTTGCGCCGCCACCGTCGCCCCGCCCCTCCACTGGCCGGTGGCCGCGACCCCTACGACACTGGACAGGTGCGTCCCGTCAAAGCGACCGCCACGGCAGTCACCGCGGTCCTGGCGGCCGGTGCGGCGTCCGTCGCCGCCGGCCGGTATGCCAGCGACGCCGCGCTGAAGGCGCCCGCGGGCCGGCCGCTGCCCACCGAACCCCGTCTGACCGTGCACGGCACGGCCGCCGGCCGGATCACGCTGACCCGCGCCCTCGCCTCCCTGCGTCCCGGCACCTACGGCCTCGCCGGCGACGGCTCCCACGCGGTCGTCGGCCCCGTCCTGGACGGGGCGGAGCACAGCGCCGACACCGTCGTACGCCGCCTGGAGCGCGTCACGCACGGCACCCTCGCCGCCGGTGACGCGGTGTGGCTCACCCCGAACCTGTACGTCGGCAACCCGGGCGACGCCCTCGGCCTCGACCACGCCGACATCGACGTACCCGGCGAACTCGGCAACCTGCCCGCCTGGTTCGTACCCGCGGCCCGGGACACCTGGGTGATCGCCGTGCACGGCCTCGGCACCACCCGGGAGCAGGCCATGAACCTCATGGGCCCCCTGCACTCCCGCCGCGTGCCCGTCCTCGCCCTCGCCTACCGAGGCGACCTCGGTGCCCCGCGCCCGCCGGACGGCCTGAACCACCTCGGCGAGACCGAGTGGCGGGACGTGGACGCGGCGATCCGCTACGCCGTCCGCTACGGCGCCCGCCGCGTCGTGCTGCTCGGCTGGTCCACCGGCGCCACCATGGCCCTGCGCGCCGCCGAGCACTCCCCGGTGCGCGAGCGCGTCGTCGGGCTGGTCCTCGACTCGCCGGTGCTGAGCTGGGAGGCCACGCTGCGCGCCCTCGCCCGGGCCCGGCACACCCCGCCGCCCCTGCTGCCGCTCGCCGTGCGCGCCGCCCAGGGCCGCACCGGCCTGTACGCCGACCGGGCCGCCGAGCCCACCGACCCCGACCTGCTCACCGTGCCGACCCTGATCTTCCACGGCCCCGACGACCAGGTGGCCCCCTGGGAGTACTCCCGCCGCCTCGCCGCCCGCCGCCCGGATCTCGTCGCCCTGCACACCGTGGCCCGGGCCCCGCACGCGGCGATGTGGAACGCCGGCCCGCAGGAGTACCAGGAACGGCTGCGCCGGTTCATGACCCCGCTGGTGTGAGCGGGGTCCCGGCTGTCCGGCATGCACCGAAAGCCCGGGTGCCAGGCATTCCGTTTAAGGTCGTACGACTGGCCTGATCCGCCCTCCTCGGCCCGCGCCGGACCTCGTGCGTTGGCCAGCCCCGTCGCCCGCCGTGACATTCCGTTTGGGTTTTCGGACCGTCAACCGGAAGACTGCACCCGTGACGTCCCGTATCCCGCGCGACTCCAGGCTTCGACTCGTCCGACCGCGACCCCTGGCCGCCGCCCCCAGAGCCGTGAACCAGCGCCGCCCGCAGCGCCCCGCACCCCGGCCGCCGGAGGGCACCCCCGCCCCGGCCGAACTGGCCAGAATGGCGCGCACCGGCCTCGCGGGCGCGGTCCGCGTCGCACGCTGGGCCGACACCGCTCTCGGCTCCGGCAGCCCCGGCGCCACCGCCGACGGCAAGGCCACCCTCTCCGATCCGACGGCCGAACGCGCCGCCGCCGATCTCGGTCTGAACGCCGCTCAGGTCCGCGCCGACTGGGACACCGCCCGCCTCGCCGGACTCGTCGAGGTGCACGGCGACAGCGCGCGGCCCGGCTGGCGGCTGCGGGCCTGGGACCGCGACGACAGCGCCGTGCTGCGCGGCTGGGTCGCCCTCTTCGACGCCTGGTCGCTGGCCTCCCCGGAGCCGGAGGAGCACGAGCCGGCCGCCGTCGCCGAGGTCGTCTCGGCCATGCCCCAGGTGCTCTCCTTCCTCCAGCTGTCCGCCGGGCCCGTGCCGCGCGCGCAGCTGCTCGACCTGCTCCAGCAGCGGGTCACCGAACTGCGCACCGAGCGCTGCGAGGTCTCCTACGGGCCCGGCACCGAGCTGCCCGGGGAAACCGGGGCCGAGCCCGCGGCCGCGCTGCCGGTCGTCCCGGGCGCGCAGCCGGCCGAGTCCGGCTCCGCGCCCGCCGCCGACACCCCGCTGCCCCCGCTCCTCGACTGGGCGCTGGAGGCCCTCGGCGCCGTCGGCGCCCTGACCTACGGCGACGACCAGGCCACCCTCACCCCGCTGGGCAGCTGGGCGGTGTGGGTCAAGCTGGAGCAGATCTGCGTGGCCGCGCAGAGTCCCGCGGGCAACATCGAGCAGTCCGCCGAGGACATGCTCCGCGGCTGCGCCCAGCTCCGCCCGAACGCGGCCCGCGCCGAGTACCGGGCCTGGCTCGCCGCGCGGCCCGTCGGCGGCGCCGTCACCGAGCTGATCGACGCCGCGCGCGGCGAGGACGCCCTGCTGCGCGGCCTGGCCTTCGAGGCGCTGCGCGTCGTCGGCGGCTCCGCCGAGCCCGAGGTGCACGCGGTTGTCGACGAGCCGGCCCTGCGGCCCTACGCCCTGCTGTGGCTCGCCGAGCACGACGGGGTCGACCCGGAGGACGCCCACGAGGTCCTCACCCGCGAGGAGGCGACCTGGCTGTGGGTCGACACCGCCGCCGCCGTCGCCGACCACGGGGAGGCGCCGATGCTGGTCCGGCATCTGGAATCCGCGGTGCAGCCCACCGTTCCCCAGCTGCTCGACGAGGTCCGCGCCGTCGGCCACCCGCGCACCGTGCAGGTCCTCGTCGCGCTCGCCGCCGCCCACCCCGACCCGGCCCTGGCCAAGGCCGTGCGCCGGGCCGCGTTCCAGGTGCACACCGGCGGCTGAGCACTCGCCCCCGGCCGGCTGCGGCGCCTCAGACGCCGATCTCGGGGGCGTACGTCCCGAAGCTCCAGATGTTGCCCTCGAGGTCCCGGGCCATGTAGTCCCGCGCGCCGTAGTCCTGGTCCGTCGGGGGCGCGAGGATCTCCACGCCGTGCTCCAGGGCCCGCTGGTGGTGGGCGTCCACGTCGTCCACGACGACGTACACCGCGGCGGGCCCGGCGTCCTTCATCGCCGCGTCGAAACGGCCGCCCCGGTCCTTGGAGCCGAGCATCACCGCGCCGTGGCCCTGGACCAGCTCGGCGTGCATCACCTTGCCGCCCTCGGTCTCGTACACCGACAGCTCCGTGAAGCCCAGGGCCTCCGTCAGCTGCCGGATCGCCGCCTTCGCGTCCGCGTACAGCAGCGAGGGATAGATGCTCGGCCGTCCACCACCCATGCCCGCCATGCCGATCACTCCTTGGTACGCCTTCGTACGCCGGTTCCGCGGCGTCCTGCCCAGTCTCGCAGCCACCACTGACAGCGCCGCCCGAACGCACGGACGTAGAAAAACCGCTTGCACCGTCCCGTTAGACTTGTCCTATGGCCATTCTCCTCGCGCATTAGACGGCGCGAACGCCCTCAGCCGTCCGCCCGTCCCTTCCTGTACGCCCTGGAGTCTGTCCGTGATCTCCGCCTCCGGTATCGAGCTGCGCGCCGGTGCGCGCGTCCTCATCGAGAACGCCACCTTCCGTGTCGCCAAGGGCGACCGCATCGGCCTCGTCGGCCGCAACGGCGCCGGCAAGACCACCCTCACCAAGTGCCTCGCCGGCGAGGGCATCCCGGCGGGCGGCCAGATCGCCCGCTCCGGCGAGGTCGGCTACCTCCCGCAGGACCCCCGCACCGGCGACCTCGACGTCCTCGCCCGGGACCGGATCCTGTCCGCGCGCGGGCTCGACGTGCTGATCCGCAAGATGCGCGAGAACGAACAGCGCATTGCCAACGGGCAGGGCGCCACCCGCGAGAAGGCCCTGAAGCAGTACGAGCGCCAGGAGACCGAGTTCCTCACCAAGGGCGGGTACGCCGCCGAGGCCGAGGCCGCCACCATCGCCGCCGCGCTCAACCTGCCCGACCGCGTCCTCGGCCAGCCCCTGCACACGCTCTCCGGCGGTCAGCGCCGCCGTATCGAGCTGGCCCGGATCCTGTTCTCGGACGCGGACACCCTGCTCCTCGACGAGCCGACCAACCACCTCGACGCGGACTCGATCATCTGGCTGCGGGACTACCTGAAGACCTACCGCGGCGGCTTCATCGTGATCAGCCACGACGTCGACCTGGTGGAGACGGTCGTCAACAAGGTGTTCTACCTGGACGCCAACCGCGCCCAGATCGACATCTACAACATGGGCTGGAAGCTCTACCAGCAGCAGCGCGAGGCCGACGAGAAGCGCCGCAAGCGCGAGCGCGCCAACGCCGAGAAGAAGGCCGCCGCGCTCAACGCGCAGGCCGACAAGATGCGCGCCAAGGCCACCAAGACGGTCGCCGCGCAGAACATGGCCCGCCGCGCCGACAAGCTGCTCTCCGGCCTGGAGGCGGTCCGCCAGTCCGACAAGGTCGCCAAGCTCCGTTTCCCGGAGCCCGCGCCCTGCGGCAGGACCCCGCTGATGGCCGAGGGGCTGTCGAAGTCGTACGGCTCGCTGGAGATCTTCACCGACGTCGACCTCGCCATCGACAAGGGCTCCCGGGTCGTCATCCTCGGCCTCAACGGCGCCGGCAAGACCACCCTGCTGCGCCTGCTCGGCGGCGTCGAGACGCCGGACACCGGCGAGGTCGTCCCCGGCCACGGCCTCAAGCTCGGCTACTACGCGCAGGAGCACGAGACCCTGGACCCCGAGCGCACCGTCCTGGAGAACATGCGCTCCTCGGCCCCCGACATGGACCTGGTCGAGGTGCGCAAGGTGCTCGGCTCGTTCCTGTTCTCCGGCGACGACGTCGACAAGCCGGCCGGCGTCCTGTCCGGCGGCGAGAAGACCCGGCTCGCCCTGGCGACCCTGGTGGTCTCCTCGGCGAACGTGCTCCTGCTCGACGAGCCGACCAACAACCTCGACCCCGCGAGCCGCGAGGAGATCCTCGGCGCGCTGCGCACCTACAAGGGCGCGGTCGTCCTCGTCACGCACGACGAGGGCGCCGTCGAGGCGCTGCAGCCGGAGCGGATCATCCTGCTCCCGGACGGCGTCGAGGACCTGTGGGGCTCCGACTACGCGGACCTCGTCGCCCTGGCGTGATCCACTGCGGATGGATCATTCGGCTCATCGGTGATCCATCATCTGTGTGAGATCTCCTCGTATCGGGGTGTGTCGTACACGGATTTTCCGGCCGATCCCTTCATCGCCAAGGGGTCGGCCGTTTCGCGTCGCTGACCTGGTACTTCGTGAATCCACCCGTTCGGTCGCACCGGCACCACCTCCTGGAACATCAAGTTCCGCTTGTGGGGATCCACTCCTGTCGTCACAACGATGTCCCACCGACCTTGCCGAATGGGTGGCCATAGCGCCCAGGAGGGGTGATCATGAGGAGACCAGAGCGCACTTCCCATGAGGAGGCACGGGTGGCCGAGACTCTGAAGAAGGGCAGCCGGGTGACCGGCGCCGCGCGCGACAAGCTCGCGGCAGACCTGAAGAAGAAGTACGACTCCGGTGCGAGCATCCGGGCGCTGGCCGAGGAGACCGGCCGCTCGTATGGCTTCGTACACCGGATGCTCAGCGAGTCGGGCGTCACGCTTCGTGGGCGTGGCGGAGCGACCCGAGGCAAGAAGGCCGCATCGTCCTGACTCCGGGCGGCCCATCGGCTTCGATGGTGGCCACCCGGTCGGCGGTCTGACCGGCCGGGTGGTTACTGTGCAGTCACTTAAGCATGCCCGGCACTGCCGGCATGCCTGACCGACCGCACCCATCGGAGGCGCCCCATGGCTTCGCCCGACCAGGACCTCGCTCCTGTACTCGACAAGGACGGCGTACGGCTCACCGTCGACGACGCGCTCGCCACGGTGACGCTGACCAACCCGGCCAAGCGCAACGCGCAGAGCCCCGCTCTGTGGCGGGCGCTCGCCGAGGCCGGCCGGCTGCTGCCGGGCTCCGTCCGTGTCGTCGTGCTGCGTGGCGAGGGCGTGTCCTTCTCCGCCGGGCTGGACCGACAGATGTTCACCCCGGAGGGGATCCCGGGCGAGCCGAACTTCATCGATCTCGCGCGTCGTGACGACGCCGGGCTCGACGCGAGCATCGCCGAGTTCCAGGAGGCGTTCACCTGGTGGCGGCGCAACGACCTCGTGTCCATCGCCGCCGTCCAGGGGCATGCCATCGGGGCCGGCTTCCAACTCGCGCTCGCGTGCGACCTGCGGGTCGTCGCGGACGACGTGCAGTTCGCCATGCGCGAGACCAGCCTCGGCCTCGTACCCGACCTGACCGGCACGCACCCGCTGGTCGGTCTCGTCGGGTACGCCCGCGCGCTGGAGATCTGCGCCACCGGACGGTTCGTCGGCGCCGAGGAGTCGGTGGCGTCCGGGCTGGCCAATCTCGCCGTGCCCGCCGACCAACTGGACGCTGCCGCACGGGACTTGGCCGCGGCACTGGTGGCCGCGCCGCGGGACGCGGTCGTGGAGACCAAGGCGTTGCTGCGCGGTGCCACCGACCGGACCTATGACGAGCAGCGGGCCGCCGAGCGGGCCGCTCAGGCGCGCCGCCTGCGGGACCTGGCCGGCCTCGGCGAATAGCGGGCGAAGGACAGCCGGGCCGGGGAGGGCGATGCGGGCCCGCCGGTCAGCCGACCGCCGTGATGGACACCGTCACCGTCGGCCTGTCCTCCAGCGCCTCCCGTACGGCCGTGCGGACCCGCCGGGCCACGTCGACGGCCCGGTGGTCCGCGCCGGTCGTCAGCTCCACGCGCGCGTGCCGGTGCGGCAGGGCCGTCGTACCGGCCGTGCGCTCCTCCAGACGGACCCCGCGCCCGAGGGAGGAGGCCAGCCCCGTCACCCCCGGGACCGACAGCACGGCCGCGGCCGCCCGGACCTCGTCGGGGTCCGTGGGCTCCGCGGCCGCCGCCGGCCGGGGCGGGCGTACCTCCCGGGGCGGCTCCGCCACCTCCAGCAGATCGGTCACCCGCAGGTCCACCTCCCGCACCAGCAGGCCGAGTCCGTCCGTCGCGGCCGTGGCCAGGACCTGCCGCAGCCGGGACGCCACCGCCGGCAGCGGTTCGGCGGCCGTCGCCGCGAAGTCCGCCGTCACCCGTAGGGGACCCGGCGGCAGCGCGCCCGGCGGGGGCGGTACGACGGGCTCGTGCGTCTCCCGCGGATCGGCGAGCCCGATGCGCAGCGCGCCCAGCCGCACCCCGGGCACCCCGTCCGCCGCCGCACGCTCCAGCACGGCCGCGGCCGCCCCCTCCGAGATCCACGCGCCGTCGCGCACCCCGCCGAGCGGCAGCAGCCTGCCCGCCGCCACATGCTGCCGAATAGCCCACCCGTCGCCCACCACCGCCCTGTTCGAAGGCGCTGCGCGCCGCCCCCTCTTCTCAGTCCGCCGGTCCGCCGTCATTCCACCAGCCTGCCGCATCCCCGGTGTGCGGGCGGGGAACCATGCGTACGGTGGTCGGGAGACGGCGACCGAAAGGGACGTACGGCGATGACCGACATGACGACGGCCCCCGAGGGCGATCACGAGGGCGATCAGTGGGAGCGGCTGTCGACCCGCAAGGCCACCCGGCGCGGCGGCGGCGACCCGGCGGGCCGTGGCCGGACGACCATCGCGGACGGCGTCGTGGAGAAGATCGCCGGGCTCGCGGCCCGGGACGTGGTCGGCGTGCACACCATGGGCAGCGGCCTGGCCCGCACCTTCGGCGCCGTGCGCGACCGGGTGCCGGGCGGCTCCAAGTCGGTGACGCGGGGCGTCAAGGCCGAGGTCGGCGAGGTGCAGACCGCGCTCGACCTGGAGATCGTCGTGGACTACGGCGTCTCGATCGCCGACGTCGCCCGTGCGGTGCGCGAGAACGTGATCGCCGCCGTGGAGCGCATGACGAGCCTCGAGGTCGTGGAGGTCAACATCGCCGTCAGCGACGTCAAGCTGCCCGAGGAAGAGGACGAGGAGCCCGAGCCCCGGATCCAGTGATCCGACCGCACGGCCCCGGACCCCGCACGCTGACGAGCTGAGGAGCGCTGCATGAGCATGGCCCTGGTCGGCATGATCGCCGGGATGGCGTTGGGATTCGCCGGGTACTTCGGCGGGTTCGGTGCCTTTCTGCTGGTGGCGGCGTTGGGCGCGATCGGGTTCGTCGCCGGCCGGTTCGCCGAGGGCGACCTGGAGCTGGGCGACCTCTTCCGCACCCGCGACGACCGGCGCGACCGGCGGCGGTGACGGGCGGTGAGCGCCGAGACCGGCGTGCCGCGCCCGCGCCCGGCCCTCGCACCGCCGGGTGAGCGCGGCGCCCTGCGGATCGCCGACCGGGTCGTGGCGAAGATCGCCGCGCGGGCCGCCCGCGAGGCACTGCCGCCCCCGCCCGCCGACGCCGCCGCCCCGCACGCCACCGTCGTCCGCCACGCCGACGTGGCCCGCGTCCAGGTGCACCTCGAACTCGGCTACCCCTGCGACATCGGCGCCCACAGCGCGGCCGTGCGTCGCCATGTCGCCCAGCGGGTAAGTGCGTTGGTGGACATGGAGGTGACCGAGGTCGCCGTCCGGATCGAGCGGCTGCATCCGGCACCGGCACCCGGCGCGGTCCCCGGGAGGGCGTGATGAGCGAGCCACCGACGAGCACCCCGACCCTCGACAAACCCCCGCCCGCCGCCCCGCCCGTGCCCCGGGGCAGCCGGCGCTTCTGGGCGCCGCGCCGTGTCCCGGCCGCCGTCGTCGCCGTCCTGCTCGTGGCCGGCGCCGGCCTGCTGCTCTACGACGTCGCCGCCGTCCGCGCCCACCGCCCGGCGATGCGCTGGCGCCGTGCCCTGGCCCGGCAGCTGGCCGAACGGCAACTGGACGACCCCTGGGTGCTGGTGGGCGCGGGCGTCGCCGCCGCCCTCGGCCTGTGGCTGATCGTCCTCGCGGTCACGCCCGGCCAGCGCGGCCTGCTGCCGATGCGGCGTCCGCACCCCGACGTGCGCGCCGCGCTCCGGCGCGAGGCCGCGGCGCTGCTGCTGCGCGACCGGGCCCTGGACGTGTCCGGGGTCCGCTCGGTACGGGTACGGATGCGCCGGCGCACGGCCGATGTCCGCGCCGTCTCGCACTTCCGCGACCTGGACGACGTCCGCGCCGACCTCGCCCGCACCCTCGGCGAGTCGATCCGGGGCCTCGGCCTGGACCGGCCGCCCACGCTGTCGCTGCGGGTGGCACGGCCCGGACGGAAGGGGTGACGGCGATGCGCGCGAGCCGTCTCAACCGTGTCGTGCTGGGCCTCGTCGGCCTGCTCCTGCTCGGGCTCGGCGGGTCGGTGCTGGCCGTCGGCCTGGGCGCGCCGGTGCCCTCCTGGTGGCCGCGCACCGGCCCGCACGACGTGCTGCTGAGCCGGGCCGAGCGCACCCGCTGGCGGCACACCGACTGGTGGTGGCCGGCCGTCCTCGCCGGCCTGGCCGTCCTGGTGCTGCTCGCCCTGTGGTGGCTGACCACGGTCCTGCGCCGCCGGCGGCTGGCCGAGATCGTCGTCGACACCGGCGACGGCGCGTACGCGCTCCTGCAGGGCAGGGCCCTGGAGGAGGCGCTCGCCGAGGAGGCCGTGCGGCAGGACGGCGTGGCCCACGCCGAGGCCGTCCTGCGTGGCCGCCGTACGGCGCCCACGGCGCGGATCCGGCTCCAACTGGAGCCGCACACCGACCCGTCGACGGCCCTGACCGCCTTCACGACCGGGACACTGGCGCACGCCCGCGACTCGGCCGGGCTGGCGTCCCTCCCGGCGGAGGTATGCCTACGGGCGGTCAAACACCCTGCCGAGAGGGTCACGTGACGACGGTCAGAACCCGTGCCGCATGCCGCCGTCCACCGGCAGCATGATCCCCGTCAGATAGGAAGCCGCCGGCGACAGCAGGAACGCCGCGGCCTTCCCGAACTCCTCCGGCGTCCCGTACCGGCGCAGCGGGATCCGGGACTCGTTGGCGGCCCGGGTGGCCTCGGGGTCGGCGGACAGCCCGTCCAGCTCGCGCACGCGGTCCGTGTCGATGCGCGACGGCAGCAGACCGAGCACCCGGATCCCGCGCGGCCCGAGCTCGTCCGCCAGGGACTTGGCGAACCCGGCGAGGCCGGGCCGCAGCCCGTTGGAGATGGTCAGCGCGGGAATGGGCTCGTACACCGACGCGGACAGCACGAAGCCGATGACCCCGCCCGCCTCCAGCTCGGCCGCCGCCGCGCGCGCGAGCCGCACCGCGCCGAGGAACACCGACTCGAACGCGCCGCGCCACTGCTCGTCGGAGTTGTCCGCGACGAACCCGGGCGGCGGACCGCCCACGCTCACCAGCACGCCGTGGAAGCCCCCGAAGTGCTCGCGGGCGGCCGCGATCAGCCGCTCGGGGGCCCGCTCGTCGGAGTTGTCCACGGCCACGCCCAGCGCGTTCGGGCCCAGTTCGGCGGCGGCGTCGGCGACCCGCTTCTCGTCCCGGCCGCTGATCACTACCTTCGCGCCGTCGGCGACGAGTTCGCGCGCGGCGGCGTTGCCCAGCCCGCGCGTCGCCCCGGTGACGATGTACACCCGGTCCTTCAGTCCAAGATCCATGCCCCCTATCCTGCCTGTTCGCCGCCGAACAGCGTGAGGGCGGTGTTCACCAGGGCGATGTGGCTGAAGGCCTGCGGGAAGTTGCCCACCTGGCCGCCCAGCGCCGGGTCGTACTCCTCCGCCAGCAGCCCCACGTCGTTGACCAGCCCGACCAGCCGCTCGAAGAGCTCCCGGGCCTCGTCCGTCCGGCCCGTCATGTGCAGGGCGTCCGCGAGCCAGAACGAGCAGGCGAGGAAGGCGCCTTCGCCGCCCGGCATGCCGTCCACGCCGACGGCGTCCGTGTCGTAACGGCGTACGAAGCCGCCGTGGCCGAGGTCCGCGCGGATCGCGTCGACCGTGCCGATCACGCGCGGATCGTCGGGCGGCAGGAAGCCGACCCGGGGGATCAGCAGCAGGGCTGCGTCCAGTTCGCGCGAGCCGTAGTACTGGGTGAAGGTGCCGCGCCGGGAGTCGTAGCCCTGCTCGCACACCTCCCGGTGCACCTCGTCGCGCATCGCCCGCCAGCCGTCCGCGTCGCCCTCCAGTTCCGGGTGCTCCTCCAGGGTCCGTACGGCGCGGTCGGCGGCCACCCACACCAGCACCTTCGAGTGCACGAACTGGCGCCGCCCGCCGCGCACCTCCCACAGTCCCTCGTCGGGCTGGCGCCACGCCGACTGGAGGAACGTCATCAGCGAGCGCTGGAGCGCCCACATGTGCGGCTTGGTGGACAGTCCCGTGGTGCGGGCCAGGTACAGCGAGTCCATGACCTCGCCGTACACGTCCAGCTGGAGCTGGTCGACGGCGCCGTTGCCGACGCGCACGGGCGCGGACTCGGCGAAGCCGGGCAGCCAGGCCAGCTCCCACTCCGGCAGCCGGCGCTCGCCGGCCAGGCCGTACATGATCTGGAGGTCCGCCGGGTCGCCCGCGACCGCGCGCAGCAGCCAGTCGCGCCAGGCCTCGGCCTCCTTGTGGTAGCCGGCGGTGAGCAGGGCGCCGAGGGTGAGGGTGGAGTCGCGCAGCCAGCAGTAGCGGTAGTCCCAGTTGCGCACCCCGCCCAGCTCCTCGGGCAGCGAGGTGGTGGCCGCGGCGACGATCCCGCCCGTCGGGGCGTAGGTGAGCGCCTTGAGCGTGATCAGGGACCGTACGACCATGTCCCGGTACGGCCCGTGGTAGCGGCAGCGGGCGGCCCAGCGTCGCCAGCCGCTGACGCTGGCGCTCAGCGCCTTGTAGGGGTCGACGAGCGGGGGACGCGGCTCGTGCGAGGGGTGCCAGGTCAGCACGAACGCGACCCGTTCGCCCTCGGCGACGGTGAACTCGGAGTGGGTGCCGAGGTCTTCGCCCCACATCTCCACGGCGGGCTCGGCGCGCAGCCACACCGAGTCCGGTCCGGCGACGGCGACCCGGTGGCCGTCGGAGCGGCGCATCCACGGCACGATCGATCCGTAGTCGAAGCGCAGCCGGAGGGTGCTGCGGACGGTGACGTGCCCGCTGACGCCCTCCACGATCCGTACGACGTCGGGGACGCGGTCGCGCTGCGGCATCAGGTCGGTGATCCGCACGGTGCCCTCGGTGGTCTCCCACTCGGTGTCGAGGACGAGGGTGCCGGTCCGGTAGGCGCGCCGGGTGCAGACCCGGGCCCCCTTGGGCGCGAGCCGCCAGTACCCGTGGTCCTCGTCGCCCAGCAGCTTCGCGAAGCAGGCCCCGGAGTCGAAGCGGGGCAGGCACAGCCAGTCGATCGAGCCGTCCCTGCCGACCAGGGCCGCGGTCTGCTCGTCACCGATGAGGGCGTAGTCCTCGATGCGCGCGTTCACGGGATGCGGGTTCCCGGCGGATCCGGGGACCAACCAGGGGGTGCGCCGGGGGAGTGACGTGCCCCCGCGCGCCCGGGGTCACACGGCGGCCGGCGCCGTCTCCTCGGGCGTGTCCTGCGCGGCCTCGGCCACCGCGGCCGAGGCCCGGTCGCGGATCTCGCGCCGGACCAGGGACCACCAGGCGAACGGGACGGCCGCGGCGAACAGCCACCACTGGATCATGTACGCGTAGTTCAGCGGGGCGTCCTCGGTGCCCGGGTCGGAGATCTGCTCCGGGGAGTCGGTCTGGGGCCCGGTCTGCTCGACGTAACCGCCGAGCACCCGGGCGCCGAGCCGGTGCGCCTCCTGCGCGCTGTTGATCAGCATGATCTGCCGGTCGGGCAGGCCCTGGATGTTCTTGATGCCGCTCGCCGCGGTCGTCTCGTCGGCCATCAGTCGCCCGGTGATCGTGGTCCTGCCGGCCGGCGGGGCGGGGATCCTCGGGAAGGCGGTCTGGGCGCCGTTCGCCGGGATCCAGCCGCGGTTGACGAGCAGCACCTTGCCGTCGGTCAGGACGAACGGGGTGAGCACGTGGAAGCCGACCTCGTCGTCGGAGTTGGTCCGGCGCCGGACCACTTCCTCGCGGGCGGTGTCGAAGGTGCCCGTCGCGGTGACCGTGCGGTACCTCTCGGTGCGGGTCACGGTGTGCCCGGGGGTGGAGAGCCGCTCGACCGGGACCGGCTCGGCGTGCAGTGCGGAGGAGACCAGGTTGTTGCGCGCGGTGCGCTCCTCGTACCGGTGCTGCTGCCAGAAGCCGAGCCGGATCATCGTCGGGATCAGGGCGATCGAGACGAGCGTGAGGATGACCCACTGGACGGACAGGAGGAAGCGGTAGCGACGCACCCCACGACGGTACCCCCGCGCCGTGGGGTGGGTTCGGCCGGGTCGGGTCAGACCCGGTCGACGATCCCCACTTTCCCCGATTCACGGGCACAGTGCGCGCCGCAGTAGAAGCTGCCGTCGGCCTCCACGCCTTGGCCGATGATCGCGACCTTGCACTTCTCGCAGATCGGGGCCATGCCCTTGATCGCGCAGGAGAAGCAGTCGAAGACGTGCACCGCGCCCTGGGCGTGGACCTCGAAGGTCATTCCGTAGTCATTGCCGCAAACTTCACATTTCGCCATATGCCACAGGGTGGGCCGTCGCCGGGGGTCCGGGCGAGCGGCCGCGGGGTGAGTCTGGCGTCAATCACCCGTTCGTACGGTCACCCGTCAGCCGGTCGCCGATCGGCCCGTACGGTCACTCGTCGGCGGGCTCGACGTCGCGCAGCAGCTGCCCGAAGGCGGCCTCGTCCACCACCGGCGTGCCGAACTGGCGGGCCTTGACCACCTTCGACGTGCCCGAGTCGGGATCGTTGGTCACCAGCAGGCTGGTCAGCCGGGAGATGCTGGACGCCACGTGCAGCCCCGCCTCGGTCGCCCGGTCCTCCAGCAGCTCGCGCTCGGTCGAGGTGTCCCCGGAGAACGCCACCCGCATGCCCTGTTTGAGGTGTTTGCCGTCTTCGTACCGGCCGGGGTTGGGATAGGGGCAGGAGGGCCGCTTGCGGGACGGGCGCCAACTGCCCGGCCGGTAGCCGCCGTAACCGCCGGAGGGCTGGCGGGGCACCGGGCGGTCCGACCACTCCGTCAGCGGCCGGCACTCCAGCAGCGGCAGCCGTACCTCGCCCGCCGCCGCGGCCGCGAGGCTCGGCCGGAACGCCTCCGCCAGCACGCGCGCGTCGTCCAGCGCGTGGTGCGCCCGCTGCTGCACGACGCCGTAGTGCGCCGCCAGCGACTCCAGCTTGAAGTTGGGCAGCGGCAGCCCCAGCTCCTTCGACAGCGCGATGGTGCACAGCCGCTGACGCACCGGCGCCTCGCGCTGCGCACGCGCGTACTCCCGCGCGATCATCTGCCAGTCGAAGACGGCGTTGTGCGCCACGAGCACCCGGCCCGCCAGCCGGGCGGCGAACTCCTCCGCGATGTCCGCGAAGAGTGGCGCGCCCTCGAGCGTCTCGCTCGTCAGACCGTGTATCCACACCGGTCCCGGATCGCGCTCCGGGTTGACCAGCGTGTACCAGTGGTCCTCGACCTCGCCGCGCTCGTCCAGCCGGTAGACGGCCGCCGAGATGATCCGGTCGTCCCGGGCCAGGCCGGTGGTCTCCACGTCAACGACCGCGTATCCCTTCGGATACGCGGCCGGCCACTGGGTGGGGGAGGACACTGCGGTCGCACGGTCTTCGAGCATGGTCATTGAGGATACGGGCCGGGACTGACACCGCGGTCCCACAGGTCCCGGTACGGACCCGCGGGTGCCGCACGCGTGTGCGTGCTTCGCCCATGCGCCCGCGGCGTAAACCGGCAACGGCGGCGGGGGACTTGGGCGGGAAGGCGGTGGGGTACTCGGCCCGATCCACGCGGGCAGGGAGCGTCGGTGCGGCGCGAGCGGCTCCGGGAGTGCGATCCTCCCTGCTGTGACGGAACCAACCCACGACGAGGCACACGGGGGCGCGCTCGGGGCGAGGCTGAACTGGCTGCGGGCCGCCGTGCTCGGCGCGAACGACGGCATCGTCTCCACCGCGGGCATCGTCGTCGGCGTGGCCGGCGCGACCCAGAGCCGGTCCGCCCTGCTCACCGCCGGACTCGCCGGGCTGCTCGCCGGGTCGATGTCCATGGCGGCCGGCGAGTACGTCTCCGTCTCCACCCAGCGGGACTCCGAGGTGGCCGCGCTGGCCGTGGAGAAACGCGAGCTGCGCGACCAGCCCGAGGCCGAACTGCGGGAGCTGACCGGCCTGTTGGAGGAGCGCGGGCTGAGCCGTGAAGTGGCCCGGGAGGCCGCGCAGCAGCTCACCGCGCGGGACGCGCTGCGGGCGCACGCACGCGTGGAGCTGGGCATCAACCCGGACGAGCTGACCAACCCCTGGCACGCGGCCTGGGCGAGCTTCACCGCCTTCACGGTGGGCGCGCTGCTGCCGCTGCTCGCCATCGTGCTGCCCCCGGCCGGTTGGCGGCTCCCCGTCACCGTCGTCTCCGTCCTGGCCGCCCTCGTCCTCACCGGCTGGGCCAGCGCCCGCCTCGGCGCGGCCCGCCCCGGGCGGGCGGTGCTGCGCAACGTGGTGGGCGGGGCCCTGGCGATGGGGGTCACCTATGCGGCGGGCAGCCTGCTGGGCGCGGCGGGCGCCTGACGAAGGGGCCACGAGGGCCGTACGGCGGCGATGGGCGGGCCGTGCGGGTGGCCTGGGTGTGACGGCGGGCCGTACGGGTGGCGGGGCGTCGGCCGGGGGCACCCTGGGCGCGCCGCCGGTGGTGACCGCGGCGTACCGTGAGGTGCGCCCGCACACCCCCGCGGGCGCCGCACGACCCCGCACGAGAAGGACCCTCGCCATGCGCGCCACCACCATCCACGCCCCGTACGACATGCGCGTGGAGGACGTCCCCGAGCCCGTGGTGCAACTGCCCACCGACGCCGTCGTCCGGGTGCTGCGCGCCTGCATCTGCGGCAGCGACCTGTGGGCCTACCGCGGCGAGGCTGCCCGGCAGCCGGGTCAGCGCATCGGGCACGAGTTCCTCGGCGTGGTCGAGGAGACCGGCGCCGAGGTGGGCACCGTCAGGCGCGGTGACCTGGTCGTCGCGCCCTTCATGTGGTCCGACGGCGTCTGCGACTACTGCCGCGAGGGTCTGACGACGTCCTGCGAGCACGGTGGTTTCTGGGGCTCCGTCGGCTACGACGGTGGCCAGGGCGAGGCCGTGCGCGTGCCCTTCGCGGACGGCACCCTGGTCCGGCTGCCCAAGGACGCGGCCTCCGACGACCACCTGCTGTCCGCCCTGCTGACCCTCTCCGACGTCCTCGGCACCGGCCACCACGCCGCGCTCGGCGCGGGCGCCCGGCCCGGTGCCACGGTCGCGGTCGTCGGGGACGGCGCGGTCGGCCTGTGCGCCGTGCTCGCCGCCAAGCGGCTCGGTGCCGAGCGGATCATCGCCCTCGGCCGGCACGAGGTCCGTACCGGCATCGCGCGCCGCTTCGGCGCCACCGACGTCGTCGCCGAGCGCGGGGACGCCGCCGTCGAGGCCGTCCGCGAACTCACCCGCGGGCAGGGCGCGCACGCCGTGGTCGAGGCCGTCGGCACCGAACAGTCCATGCGTACGGCCGTCAACATCACCCGCGACGGCGGCGCCATCGGCTTCGTCGGCGTGCCGCACGGCAGCGGCACCGGTCTGGACCTCGGCGTCATGTTCGACCGGAACATCGCCCTGCGCGGCGGTGTCGCCCCGGTCCGTGCCTACATCCCCGACCTGCTCCCCGACGTCCTCGACGGCACGATCGACCCCTCGCCGGTGTTCGATCTGACGGTCGGCATCGAGGGTGTGCCGGACGGATACAAGGCGATGGACGAGCGCACCGCCCTCAAGGTGCTCGTCACCAACGACTGAGTCCATAAGGAATGAATCCACGACGACTGAGTCAACGTCGCGATCAAGAGTTGATCCAGGCGGTCATCACGTCCAGCGGATCGGCAGCGGCAGCGCCGTGAGCAGGCCCGAGACCGCGACCACCGCGCCCAGGGCGATCACCTCGCCCCGCGCGGGCGCCGACGCGGTCAGCGGGTCCGGCGCGCGGCGCAGCCGGATCCGCGCCCAGAGGGCGAGCAGGGCGACGACGGCGACCAGGACGACCTTGGCCGACAGGGTGCGTCCGTACGCCGTCGTCGTCAGCTGGCCGAGAATCGTGGCCGCCGGCATCCGCCGCAGTGAACTGCACACGCCCGTCGCGGTGATGGCCGCGAGCAGCACGAGCGCCACGCGCGCGTAGCGGCCGAGCAGCGCGGCCCCCGCCGGGTCGCCGCGCCATGCCCCGAGCGTGCGCAGGGCGTACGGCAGACCGCCGGTCCACAGCGCCGCGCACGTCAGGTGCACCAGGGTGAGCGCCGCACCGGTGAGCGGGTCGTGCTCGGTGGCCGGATGCGCCCGCAGCGCCTCGGCGACCGTCACCGCGGCCAGCGGCCACACCTGCGCCGCCGGACGCGGCGAGAGTGCGCGGAGCCCCGCCAGCAGAAAGCCGTTGACCTCCACCAGGGCCAGCTTGCCGTCGCGGGAGCCGTACAGGCCGCCGACGTCGATCTGGCCGAGGCCGTGCGGGATCAGATCGCCGGCGGACACCACCGAGGCGAGCGCCAGCGCGGCGACGAGACCGGCCCCGGCGGCGCCCAGCTGCGGGGCCGCCCGGCCGGCGCGCCGGGCACGCGCGCGGCGAGCCCGCGCACGAACAACTCGCCCAGCGGCACGCTCAGCGCGCCGAACAGCACCGTGCGCAGCAGCCCGATGCCGCCCGCGCCCGGCGCGGCGGCCTCCCCGGTGCCGCGCAGCGCCGCCGCCGGCCCGAGCAGCGGGATCAGGGCGCCCAGCGCCGTCAGGACGAGGAGAGCGGCGGCCCGGCCGCTGCCGGACCGCCGGTCGGGGCCGCCCTCGTGGGTGGCCTCGGCGGCCGGTCGTGTCGCGCTCACCCCGCGATCCTCGCCAGCCGCCGCAGAACCGGGCAAGTCCCGGAAAACAACTGGGGCTACGGCATTCCACGCATACGTACGTTTCCGGCCGCCCGCGCGCTCACCACCAGCGGGCCGGGGACGACCCCCAGGGCACCGGGGCCGCCGCCCAGTCCCCGGGGCCGTCCGCGAAGCTCACCGGTGGCAGGGCGTGGCGCAGTCGGCCGAGCGGGCCGTCCGTCTCGGCCAGCCACGTGTCCGGGCCCCGGTACGGCGCGCCCGTGGCCGGAGTCGGCCGGATCCCGTCCGTCAGCCAGTGCGCGGTGCGGGCCAGCGCCAGCCGCACCGACCGGCCGCCGCCGTCGTACGACTGCTCGGTCAGCGCCCGCAGCACGGCCGCCGCCAGCAGATAGCCGGTGCCGTGGTCCAGGGCCTGCGCGGGCAGCGCACCCGGCGCCTCGGCCGAGCCCTCGGTCACGGCGATGCCGGTCGCGACCTGCACCAGGCTGTCGAAGCCGCGCCGCCCGCCCCACGGCCCGTACGCGCCCCACGCCGAGACCTGCGCCACCACCACCCCGGGCCGGCGCTCGGCCAGAGCCCGCGGCGAGAGCCCGAACGCGTCGAGGGCGCCGGGCCGGTAGCCGGTGACGACGACGTCCGCCGACGCCAGCAGCTCCTCGAAGGTGCCCCGGTCCGTGCGCAGGTCGAGGGCGGCGGACCGCTTGCCGAACCCCGTGTCGGCGTGCTGGTCGGGCAGTTCGGGCAGCCAGGGGGCGTCCACCCGCAGCACGTCCGCGCCCAGCAGGGCGAGGGTGCGGGTGGCGACGGGCCCGGCGAGGACCCGGGTCAGGTCCAGGACACGCAGCCCCGCGGCGGGCAGCAGCGGAGGGGCGGCGGGGCCGAGCGGCGCGAGCACGCGCGCGTGTGCGGAGTCCAGGCGGGCGTGCTCGACCAGCGGGCGGGCGGCCACCTCGGCGGCCTGCTCGGTAGCCGCCCACTCCTTCGGGGTGCGCAGGGCCACGGCGAGGCCGCCGGCGCCATGGACCGCCTCCTCGACCTCCAGGGCGGGCCGTTCGGCGAGCCGGGCGGCCGCCTGGTCCGCCGAGGCGTCCTCGGACAGGCCCAGCGCACCGAGCAACCGGGCCCGGTGGTGCGGGTAGTTGGCGTGGGTGCGCACCCAGCCGTCGGCCGTCCGCCAGAACCGTGACAGCGGTGCGAAGGCGACCGGGGCCCGGCCGTCGACCCGCAGGTGCCGCTCGCTGTGGAAGGCGGTGGCGACGGCGCCGTCGTCGACCCGGACGCCGGGCACCTCGGCGAGCCCGGCCCGGCGGGCCGCCAGCTCCGCGGCGGCCAGTGCACAGGCACCGGCACACGCGCGGGCCAGCTGCCGTACGGGCAGGCGCGCCGCGAGGGCGTCCGGGCGCTCGACCGTCGTCACCCGGGAGAGGAGGGCGGGATCGCCGCCCAGTGCGGTCCACGCGGACGCGATGTCCGCCGAGATGCCTGACGCGGTATCTGACGCGGTATCTGCCATGCATACACTATGCATTATTGATGAATCAACATTGATTCAATCAATCTAAGAGTCGACTCCGAGGGGAGTCGGGTGCGGCCAGTACAGGCTCACCTCCTTGCGGACGTCGGACGGCCGCAGCTGCCAGCCCTGCGCCTGGGCCCGCTCGGCGACGTAGCGGGCCCCCGCGCCCCGGTAGTCGCGTACGGGCACCGTCCACTCGCGCGGCACCCGCGGCTTCGGCGCCGAGACCTGGGCGGTGCGGCGCGCGACGGACTGGTCGACCAGCGTCCGGTAGTAGCCGGCGTCGCCCTCGTGCCGGAACTCCCGCCAGCCGACGTACCAACGGGGCAGCGCCGTCCGGGCGATGACCCGGTCGGCGAACCCGAGAGCGCGCTCCTCGAGCCGGTCGCTGAACGTCGTGACGATCTCCGCCAGCACCCCGGCGGCCAGCAGGAGGCCCCAGACGAGCACCACCAGCACCCAGTGCGCCGGGCGATAGACGGCGCTCGCCGCGAAGCGCCGCCTCAGCCATGCGCGGGGCCGCGGCGGCAACGGCTCCCAGGCGGCCGGATCTTGGTAGGAAAACATGACCGGATCATGTCGTACGGGTGGGTCGGCCGGAGCGCGCCCCTGCCAGCCCACCCGCCTCGGGCCCTGCGCGGCCACCTGGCCAACCGGGTCACCAGGTCACCGCGGCCAGCGCGTCCGCCCTGCCGTGGCCGTAGAAGCCGTTGTCGTTCTTCGCTCCCTCACACACCGCGTCGACCTTGCCGTCACCGTCGATGTCGTACGGGTCCGTGCACGGTACGGCGTCGGCCTCCGCGTAGAGCAGAGCCTTCACCAGGCTCGCCGGAGCGTGCGGATGCGTTGACTTGATCAATGCGGCAACACCCGCGACGTGCGGGGTCGCCATCGAGGTTCCCGCCATGTATCCCCATGTGCCGCCGGGCAGCGGGCCGAGGATGAGGCCGCTCGTCGCCGGGGGCTCCGGCTTCTGGTAGGCCGTAGAGTCCCCGCCCGGCGCGGCGATGTCGATCACGCCGAGGCCGTAGTTGGAGAACGACGACTTCAACCCCTTCGCGCCGGTCGCCGCGACCGTCACGACACCCGGCAGCTGGGTCGGTATGTCGTAGCACGTGTGCGGGTCGATCACACGGTCCGACGGGGTGCCGTCGTTCGGGGAGGCCTTGTCCGCGATCGAGTCGGACGCGAGGTCGTAGCGCTCGTTGCCCGCCGCCGCGACGTTGACCGTGCCCTTCCTCTCCGCGTACCGCGAGGCCCGGGTGATGGCGTCGACCAGTGCCCGCTGGTCCGGGTCGCCGGTGCAGTTGAAGTACCACGGGTCGGTGTAATAGCTGTTGTTGGTCACGTCGACGTGGTGCTCGGCCGCCCACATGAAGCCGCAGACCACGGCCTCGGTGTAGAAGTAGCCCTTCGGGTCGGCGACCTTGATGCCGGCCACCCTGACACCCGGCGCGACGCCCGTGACGCCGACACCGTTCTTCGCGGCCGCGATCTCACCGGCCACGTGGGTGCCGTGCGGGCTCTCCGACGCGCTCGGCCGCCAGGCCCCGTCCGTCGTGTCGGGCCTGCCGGACACGCAGTTGACCGAGTCCGCGCGGTTGAAGTTCGGTGCGATGTCCGGGTGGGTGTCGTCCACACCGGTGTCGATGACGGCGACCGTGACGTCGGGGCTGCCCAGGGTCTTCTCGTGCGCCTTGTCCGCCTTGATGGCCGGCAGGTCCCACTGCAACGGCTCCAGCGGGTCCTGGCCCGCCGTCGCCTCCGCGCCGGCCGCGGCGATCTCCTGGGCACTGAGCGCCTTCGGCGCACCCGTGTCCGTGGTGGACTGGGCGGGCAGCGGCGCGTTGCGCGTGGCCCCTGCCGAGTCCACCCCGCGCACCGCGCGCATCCGCGCGCCGAACTCGGGGTGCGCGGAGTGGACGACGAACACCCCGATCCTGTCGTAACCGGCCACGAGGGAACCGCCGTTGCGTGCGATCTCCCGGCGTACCGACTCGATCGTGCGGCGGTCGGTCCGGGTGTTGACGACGTACGCGAGGTTCGGACCGTTCTCCGCCGCCCGCGCCGCCGGTGCCGTGGCGGGCGCCGCCGAGGCCGCCGCCGGGAGGAAGCCGAGCGAGGCGGTCAGGGACAGCACAACGGGCACGGCGAGCGCGAGCCTGCGTCTGGAGTGCGAATGAGGCACAGGGTCTCCACATCATCCGGATACGGAACCGCCCGAGACACGGATGGCGCTCGGGCGGGTACATGACGGGTCGGTTGTGCATGGTGAAGCTATCCCGTCGGTTGCTGATCATCAATGACTTGGCAATGACTCGACAAGACCGCTTGCGGATCAACTCATAGGACTTGAACCGATCCTGGCGTGGCGCCGTGGACCTTGGGCAGGGAGCACGAGCACCATCAAGCCCCCCGTCGTCATGGCAACCGCGAACGCGAGGAGACTCCGTGGCCACCGAGACACCGCCCCCCGCACCGTCGGGGACATCCCTTCCCTCCACCGAGGAGTTCGCAGAGGTGCAGCAGAGCGCGGAGTTCGGTGAACTGCGCCGCGCCCACCGCTCCTTCGCCTTTCCCCTGACCATCGCCTTCACCGCCTGGTACCTGCTCTACGTGCTGCTCTCCAACTACGCGGAAGGCTTCATGGGCACGAAGGTGGCCGGCAACATCAACGTCGCCCTCGTCCTGGGCCTCGCCCAGTTCGTCACCACGTTCCTCATCGCCTGGTGGTACGCGCGGCGCGCGGCCGCACAGCTCGACCCCAAGGCCGAGGCCATCAAGTCCCGGATGGAGGGCGGCGCATGAGCCCCGCACAGCACACCCTGCTCGCGGCCGGCGAGGCGAGCCAACACCGGACGCTGATCGTCACCCTCTTCGCGGTGTTCGTCGCCGCGACCCTCGTCATCACCGTCTGGGCCGGCCGCCAGACCAAGGACGCCGCCGACTTCTACGCCGGCGGACGGCAGTTCACCGGCTTCCAGAACGGCCTCGCCGTCTCCGGCGACTACATGTCGGCCGCGTCCTTCCTCGGCATCGCCGGCGCCATCGCCCTCTTCGGCTACGACGGCTTCCTGTACTCCATCGGCTTCCTCGTCGCCTGGCTGGTCGCCCTGCTCCTGGTCGCCGAGCCACTGCGCAACTCCGGCCGCTACACCATGGGCGACGTCCTGGCGTACCGCATGCGCCAGCGCCCCGTCCGCACGGCGGCGGGCACGTCCACCATCGTCGTCTCGATCTTCTACCTGCTCGCGCAGATGGCCGGCGCGGGCGTCCTCGTCTCGCTCCTGCTCGGCATCACCAGCGACGGCGGCAAGATCGGCATCGTCGCCCTGGTCGGCGTCCTGATGATCGTCTACGTCACCGTCGGCGGCATGAAGGGCACCACATGGGTCCAGATGGTCAAGGCCGTCCTGCTGATCCTCGGCGCCCTGCTGCTGACCTTCCTGGTCCTGCTGAAGTTCCACTTCAACATCTCCGATCTGCTCGGCAAGGCGGCCGACAACAGCGGCAAGGGCACGGCGTTCCTGGAGCCCGGCCTGAAGTACGGCGCCACCGGCACCACCAAGCTGGACTTCCTCTCGCTCGGCCTCGCCCTGGTCCTCGGCACCGCGGGTCTGCCGCACATCCTGATCCGCTTCTACACCGTCCCCACCGCCAAGGCCGCCCGTAAGTCGGTCATCTGGGCCATCGGCCTGATCGGCGCCTTCTACCTGATGACCCTCGCGCTCGGCTTCGGCGCCGCGGCCCTCATCAAACCGGCCGAGATCATCGCCTCCAACAAGGCGGGCAACACCGCGGCCCCCCTCCTCGCCCTGCACCTCGGCGGCGTCGACTCCAACTGGGGCGCCGTGATGCTCGCCACCATCTCCGCGGTCGCCTTCGCCACGATCCTCGCGGTCGTCGCGGGCCTGACCCTGGCCTCCTCCTCGTCGTTCGCGCACGACATCTACGCCAACGTCATCAAGAAGGGACAGGCCACCGAGAAGCAGGAGCTCGGCGCGGCCCGCTGGGCGACGGTCGGCATCGGCGCGGTCTCCATCGTCCTCGGCGCCCTCGCCCGCGACCTGAACGTGGCCGGCCTCGTCGCGCTCGCCTTCGCCGTCGCCGCCTCGGCAAACCTGCCGACCATCCTCTACAGCCTCTTCTGGAAGCGGTTCACCACCGCCGGCGCCCTGTGGTCGATCTACGGCGGCCTGGTCACCGCGGTCGGCCTCGTGCTCTTCTCACCGGTGGTCTCCGGCAGCCCGGCCTCGATGTTCCCCGAGGTCGACTTCCACTGGTTCCCGCTGGAGAACCCCGGCATCATCTCCATCCCCGTCGGCTTCCTGCTCGGCGCCCTCGGCACCCTGCTGTCGAAGGAGACCCCGGACGCCGGCAAGTACGCCGAACTGGAGGTCCGCTCGCTGACCGGCACCGGAGCGCACTGACAGCGGTTCCCACGACGGCCGCGCCGTGCCGGACTGTACGGTCCTACGACGCGGCCTCGTCGTAGCTCGTGGGATCGGGCCGCTGTCGTTGTCAGTGGCGTCACGTAGGCTCGCCAGCGATGGACAATTGAGTGACCGAGAGGGAGGGGGCCCACGTGCTCATCGACACCTACGGCCGGGTGGCCACCGACCTGAGGGTCTCACTGACCGACAGGTGCAACCTGCGCTGCACCTACTGCATGCCCGAGGAGGGCCTGCAGTGGCTGGCCAAGCCCGACCTGCTCACGGACGACGAGATCGTCCGCCTCGTCGACATCGCCGTACGGCTGCTCGGCATCGAGGAGGTCCGCTTCACCGGCGGTGAGCCCCTGCTGCGCCCGGGCCTGGTCGGAATCATCGAGCGCGTCACGGCCCTCGCCCCCCGCCCCCAGACGTCGCTGACGACCAACGGCATCGGCCTCAAGCGCACCGCGGCGGCCCTGAAAGCAGCCGGCCTGGACCGGGTCAACGTCTCCCTGGACACCCTGCGCCCGGACGTCTTCAAGACCCTGACCCGCCGCGACCGGCACAAGGACGTCATCGAGGGCCTGGAAGCCGCCCACGCGGCCGGCCTCACCCCCGTGAAGATCAACTCTGTCCTGATGCCCGGCCTGAACGAGGACGAGGCCCCCGACCTGCTGGCCTGGGCGATCGAGTACGGCTACGAGCAGCGCTTCATCGAGCAGATGCCCCTCGACGCCCAGCACGGCTGGAAGCGCGAGGGCATGGTCACCGCCGGGGACATCCTCGCCTCCCTGCGCACCCGCTTCGACCTCACCCCCGAGGGCGCGGACGAGCGCGGCTCGGCCCCGGCCGAGCGCTGGCTGGTCGACGGCGGCCCGCACCGGGTCGGCGTCATCGCCTCGGTCACCCGCCCGTTCTGCGCGGCCTGCGACCGCACCCGCCTCACGGCCGACGGCCAGATACGCACCTGTCTGTTCGCCACCGAGGAGACCGACCTGCGCGGCGCCCTGCGCAGCGGCGCCTCCGACGAGGAGATCGCCCGCATCTGGAAGCTGGCGATGTGGGGGAAGAAAGCGGGAGCCGGTCTGGACGACCCGTCGTTCGTGCAGCCGGACCGGCCGATGTCCGCGATCGGCGGCTAGGACCCTTCGGGCGCTTCCCACTCCTCGAACAGCACGACGTCCTTGAGGAAACCCCGCACCCCGAGAAACTGCGAAAGATGCTCGCGGTGCTCCTCGCACGCGAGCCATGTCTTGCGCCGCTCCGGCGTGTGGATCTTCGGGTTGTTCCACGCCAGGACCCACACGGCGGCGGCACGGCAGCCCTTGGCGGAGCAGATCGGGATCTCTTCAGTCACGGGTTCGTCTCACAGAAAAGGGGCCGGAACAAGGCGACGCCGGGCAGCCACGGGGGGAGCTGCCCGGCGTCGGTCCGTCGCTCCGACGGGGGATGCGGAGCGCGTACGCAGTATGTCACGGGTACCCCATCACCCGGCACAGGAACTGCACGATTGATCTGAGCTTTTCCTGAGCTTCACGGGGAGCTCGAATTCCGCTTCCACCACTGCTCCGCGGACCGCACCGGGCGGATCACATGGGGTCGGGGCGCTCCCCCCGCGCTCCGGTCGGATGCGCCGAGGCTCCCTCCGCATCGGGCTGCTCCGGTGTGTCCTCGGTGCGCGGCGGCATGATCATCGGCTTCGCCGGCATGCTGACGAACGTCGACGGCAGGGACGGCGGCCGCTCCCGGCCGGCGTTCGCGATCACCACGGCGACGTAGGGGAGCAGCGCACCGAACACCAGCGCCACGATGGCGACGTACCGCTCGACGTTCCACAGGGCGACCGCGAGGATCACCGACACCGTGCGGACGGTCATCGAGATCACGTACCGCCGCTGCCGGCCCCGCACGTCCTCGGCGAGTCCCGTCCGGGCCCCGGTGATCCGGAACACCTGGACGCCGCCGCCGTGCTGTTTCCGCATCACAGTCCACCATCCGCCCGCATCGGACTCTCCCCGGCCCGCACCGTCGTCCGCACCCGGCCGGGAACCGGGCGGGGACACGTTCCACGGTACGCCGCGGCCAGGTCACCGACGAGACCGGGGCACCCACTGCCTGCGGCAATGCCCCCGTACCCGCCCGCGCGGGTGATTCCGACATGCGCCGTACGGCCTACCCGCCGACACTGGCCCTAATGCTCACGTCGAGCCGTTCGAGGAGGAGCCATGGGCTGGTTGTGGGCGATCATCGTGGGATTCGTGCTCGGCATCATCGCCAAGGCCGTCATCCCGGGCAAGCAGCACAGTCCGCTGTGGCTGACCACGATCTGCGGCATGCTCGGCGCGATCGTGGGCAACGCAGTCGCCCGTGCGCTCGGCGTCGCGGCGACCCGGGGCATCGACTGGAGCCGGCACATCTTCCAGATCGTGGCGGCGATCATCATCGTGGCCGCGGTGGACGCCCTCTACATGGCGACGCTGGGGAAGCGGAAGGCCCAGAGAACACCGGTGTGAGAACGCCCTGGACGGGAGTGCCCAAGGGGTGCGGGGCCGTGTCGGAACCCGCACCCCCGACGGCACTACCCGGCGACGACCTCCACCGCGGCCAGGTTCTTCTTCCCGCGCCGAAGCACCAGCCACCGCCCGTCCAGCAGATCCTCCTTCGCCGGGACGGCGTCCTCGGAGGCGACCTTCACGTTGTTCACGTAGGCACCGCCCTCCTTCACCGTCCGCCGCGCGGCGGACTTGCTGGCGACGAGACCGACCTCCGCGAACAGGTCGACCACCGGGCCCAGCTCGGCGACCCGGATGTGCGGCACCTCGGACAGCGCGGCGGCCAGCGTCGCGCCGTCCAGCTCCGCCAGCTCGCCCTGGCCGAAGAGGGCGCGGCTCGCGGCGATCACCGCGGCCGTCTGGCCGGCGCCGTGCACCAGCGTCGTCAGCTCCTCGGCGAGCGCGCGCTGCGCGGCCCGGGCCTGCGGACGCTCCTCGGTCTGCCGCTCCAGTTCCTCGATCTCCTCGCGGGACCTGAAGCTGAAGATGCGCAGGAACTTCGAGACGTCCCGGTCGTCCGCGTTCAGCCAGAACTGGTAGAACGCGTACGGCGTCGTCATCTCGGGGTCGAGCCACACCGTGCCGGACTCGGTCTTGCCGAACTTGGTGCCGTCCGCCTTGGTGATCAGCGGCGTGCCGAGCGCGTGCACCACGGCGTGCGGCTCGACCCGGTGGATCAGGTCGGTGCCCGACGTGAGGTTGCCCCACTGGTCGCTGCCACCGGTCTGCAGGGTGCAGCCGTACCGCCGGTACAGCTCCAGGAAGTCCATGCCCTGGAGGATCTGGTAGCTGAACTCGGTGTAGCTGATGCCCGCGTCGGAGTTGAGCCGCCGGGCGACGGCCTCCTTCGCGATCATCTTGTTGACCCGGAAGTACTTGCCGATGTCGCGCAGGAACTCGATGGCCGACAGACTCTGCGTCCAGTCGAGGTTGTTGACCATCACCGCGGCGTGCGGGCCCTCGAAGTCCAGCAGCGGCTCGATCTGCGCGCGCAGCCGCTCCACCCACTGGGCAACGATCTCGGGCGCGTTGAGCGTGCGCTCCGCGGTGGGCTTCGGGTCACCGATCAGACCGGTGGCACCCCCGACCAGGCCCAGCGGGCGGTTGCCCGCCTGCTGGATGCGGCGCATCGTCAGGATCTGCACGAGGTTGCCGAGGTGCAGGCTGGGCGCGGTCGGGTCGAAGCCGCAATAGAACGTGACGGGGCCGTCCGCGAACGCCTTGCGCAGTGCGTCCTCGTCCGTGGAGAGGGCGATGAGCCCGCGCCACTTCAGCTCGTCGACGATGTCCGTCACGGTTCTCGTATCTCCTTGCTGGTCGTCGGGCAGTCGAGCGACTGCCGCCTACGAGGTTATACGCCCTGACTGACAGAGCTCATATTGAAATCCGGGATGCGCAGGGCGGGCATCGCGGCCCGGGTGAACCAGTCGCTCCACTCGCGCGGCAGGGTCTTCTCGGTGCGCCCGGCCTCCGTGGCCCGTCGCAGCAGGTCCACCGGCGACTCGTTGAACCGGAAGTTGTTCACCTGCCCGGTCACCTCGCCGTTCTCCACGAGGTAGACGCCGTCCCGGGTCAGACCGGTCAGCAGCAGCGTCGCCGGGTCGACCTCGCGGATGTACCACAGGCACGTCAGCAGCAGCCCGCGCCCGGTGCCCGCGACCATGTCCTCCAGGGAGCGGTCGCCCCCGCCGTCCAGGATCAGGTTCCCGAGCGCCGGGGCGACCGGCAGCCCGGTCAGCTCCGCGCTGTGCCGGGTGGTCGTCAGATGCTTCAGCACCCCCTCGCCGACCCACTCGGTGGCGTGCGCCGGCAGTCCGTTGTCGAACACCGACTGGTCGCCGCCCGAGGAGTGGGCGACCACGAACGGCGCGCACTCCAGACCCGGCTCGTGCGGATCGCTGCGCAGCGTCAGCGGCAGCCCGCTCAGCCGGTCGCCCACGCGCGTGCCCCCGCCCGGCCTGGAGAACACCGTCCGGCCCTCGGCCGCGTCCCGGCCCGACGCCGACCACAGCTGGTAGATCAGCAGGTCCGCGACCGCGGTCGGCGGCAGCAGGGTCTCGTACCGGCCCGCGGGCAGTTCCACACGCCGCTCGGCCCAGCCGAGCCGTACGGCCAGCTCCGCGTCCAGGGCGGCCGGGTCGACGTCCTTGAAGTCCCGCGTGGAGTGGCCGGCCCAGGCCGAGCGCAGCCGGTCGGGCGACTTGGCGTTCAGCTCCAGCGTGCCGGTGGGCTGGTCGTGGCGCAGGCGCAGACCCGTGGACGTGCCCAGGTACGTCGACACCAGCTCGTGGTTGGCGAAGCCGTACAACTCACGGCCGCCCGCACGCGCGCGTGCGAACGCCTCGCCGAGCGCCGGGGCGAAGTCGGTGAAGACCGCAGAGGAGGTCTCGGCGGGCGCGTCCGTGAAGTCGGGGGACTCCGGCACCCCGCCGACCAGGGGCTGCGCGTCCTCGGCGGGCCCGGCGCCGCGCGCGGCGGCCTCGGCGGCCCGCACCAGCGGCTCCAGCTCCTCCGCCGTGACGGCCGACCGGGACACGACGCCCGAGGCCGTGCCCTCCTTGCCGGCCACGGTCGCGATCACGGTGAGCGTACGGCCGCGCGTCACGCCGTTGGTGGTGAGCGCGTTGCCCGCCCAGCGCAGGTTGGCCGTCGAGTACTCGTCGGCGATGACGACACAGCCGTCGGCCCGGGACAGCGCGAGCGCCTGCTCCACGACCTCGTGCGGCTTGTTGCTGCGGGCGCTCATCGACCGGCCTCCTGCGTGGTGTTCAGAATGTTGACGCCCTTGAAGAGGGCGGAGGGGCATCCGTGCGAGACGGCCGCGACCTGGCCGGGCTGTGCCTTGCCGCAGTTGAAGGCGCCACCGAGGACGTAGGTCTGCGGACCGCCCACCGCCGCCATCGAGCCCCAGAAGTCCGTCGTGGTCGCCTGGTACGCCACGTCCTTCAGCTGCCCGGTGATCCGCCCGTTCTCGATCCTGAAGAAGCGCTGCCCGGTGAACTGGAAGTTGTACCGCTGCATGTCGATCGACCAGGACCGGTCACCGACGACGTAGATGCCCCGGTCGACGCTCCCGATCAGGCCCTCCGTGGACAGCCCGGCGGGGTCCGGCCGGAGCGAGACGTTGGCCATGCGCTGCACCGGCACATGCCCGGGGGAGTCCGCGAACGCGCAGCCGTTGGAGCGGCCGAACCCGGTCAGCCTCGCGATCCTGCGGTCCAGCTGGTAGCCGACCAGCGTGCCGTCCTTGACCAGGTCCCAGGACTGCGCCGCGACGCCCTCGTCGTCGTAGCCGACGGTCGCGAGGCCGTGTTCGGCGGTGCGGTCGCCGGTGACGTTCATCAGCTCGGAGCCGTAACGCAGCTTGCCCAGCTGGTCGAAGGTGGCGAAGGAGGTGCCGGCGTAGGCGGCCTCGTAGCCGAGGGCACGGTCCAGCTCGGTGGCGTGGCCGATGGACTCGTGGATCGTCAGCCACAGGTTGGAGGGATCGACCACCAGGTCGTACAGCCCCGGCTCCACGCTCGGCGCCCGCATCTTCTCGGCGAGCAGCTCCGGGATCCGCTCCAGCTCGCCGTCCCAGTCCCAGCCGGTGCCGGTCAGGTACTCCCAGCCGCGTCCGACCGGCGGCGCGATGGTCCGCATCGAGTCGAACTCACCGCTGGACTCGTCCACCGAGACCGCCGTCAGCTCCGGGTGCAGCCGCACCCGCTGCTGGGTGGTCACGGTCCCCGCCGTGTCGGCGTAGAACTTGTTCTCGTGCACGGTGAGCAGCGAGGCGTCGACGTGGCTGACGCCCGGCGCGGCCAGCAGCCGCGCGCTCCACTCGGCCAGCAGCGCCGACTTCTCCTCGGCCGGCACGGAGAAGGGATCGATCTCGTACGACGAGATCCACGTCCTGTCGGCGTGCACGGGTTCGTCGGCCAGTTCCACCCTCTCCGCCGACCCGGCGGCCTTGATCACCTGGGCGGACAGCTTGGCCATCGCCACCGCCTGCGAGGCGACTCCGGCCGCCGCGTCCAGGGTCAGGTCGACCCCGGAGGCGAAGCCCCACGTGCCGCCGTGCACGACCCGGACCGCGTACCCGAGGTCGGTGGTGTCCGACGAGCCCGCGGGCTTGGCGTCCCGCAGCCGCCAGGACGCGCTGCGCACCCGCTCGAACCGGAAGTCCGCGTGCTCGGCCCCCAGCGCACGCGCGCGTGCCAGCGCCGCGTCGGCGAGGGCGCGCAGGGGAAGCGCTGTGAAGGCTTCGTCGATGGAATGGGGCACGGAGGTCTCCCTGCTGTCGTGGCCTGTCTGGTCCGATCATGTCGTGGACGCGCCCTCGGGGACTACACGGTTTCGGTCCCGCCTCGCTCCTTTCTGTAGGGACCCGACAGGGACTTCCCCGTGCCACTGTCGGTGCCCGCTTGCCCGGGCGCGCGGTGCTACCGATAGGTTTTCGATGAAGCCGCCTGTCATCGACGTGTTCGGGCGGGTGGGTCCCATGCTGCAGACCGCTATCGAAAGGGTGATCCGTTGAGCCGCTCGGTTCTCGTCACCGGAGGAAACCGGGGCATCGGCCTCGCCATCGCCCGCGCATTCGCCGACGCCGGCGACAAGGTCGCGATCACGTACCGTTCGGGCGAGCCGCCGGCCGGCTTCCTCGCCGTCAAGTGCGACATCACCGACCCGGAGCAGGTGGAGCAGGCCTACAAGGAGATCGAGGACCAGCACGGTCCGGTCGAGGTGCTGATCGCCAACGCCGGCGTCACCAGGGACCAGCTCCTGCTGCGCATGTCCGAGGAGGACTTCACCTCGGTCATCGACACCAACCTCACCGGCACCTTCCGCGTCGTCAAGCGCGCCAACCGCGGCATGCTGCGCGCCAAGAAGGGCCGCGTCGTCCTGATCTCGTCCGTGGTCGGCCTGCTCGGCTCGGCGGGGCAGGCGAACTACGCCGCCTCCAAGGCCGCCCTCGTAGGCTTCGCGCGCTCCCTCGCCCGTGAGCTGGGCTCGCGCAACATCACCTTCAACGTCGTCGCGCCCGGCTTCGTCGACACCGACATGACCAAGGCGCTCACCGACCAGCAGCGCGAGAACATCGTGTCTCAGGTGCCGCTCGGCCGTTACGCGCAGCCCGAGGAGATCGCCGCGACGGTGCGGTTCCTCGCCTCGGACGACGCCTCGTACATCACTGGAGCCGTCATCCCCGTTGACGGCGGACTGGGAATGGGTCACTGATCACCATGAGCGGAATCCTCGAGGGCAAGCGCGTCCTGATCACCGGTGTGCTGATGGAGTCCTCCATCGCCTTCCACGCGGCCAAGCAGGCCCAGGAGCAGGGCGCGGAGATCATCCTGACCGCGTTCCCGCGGCCCACCCTGACCGAGCGCATCGCCAAGAAGCTGCCGAAGCCCACCAAGGTCATCGAGCTGGACGTGACGAACGAGGAGCACCTCGGGCGGCTGGCCGACGTCGTGGGCGAGGAGCTGGGCGGCCTCGACGGTGTCGTGCACTCCATCGGCTTCGCGCCGCAGGACGCGCTCGGCGGCAACTTCCTGAACACGCCGTTCGAGTCCGTCGCCACGGCCATGCACGTCTCGGCGTACTCCCTGAAGTCGCTCACCATGGCCTGCCTGCCGCTGATGCAGAACGGCGGCTCGGTCGTGGGCCTGACCTTCGACGCCCAGTTCGCCTGGCCGCAGTACGACTGGATGGGCCCGGCCAAGGCCGCCCTGGAGGCCACCAGCCGCTACATCGCGCGTGACCTGGGCAAGCAGAACATCCGCTGCAACCTCATCTCCGCGGGCCCGATCGGCTCGATGGCCGCCAAGTCCATTCCGGGCTTCGGCGAGCTGGCCGCCGTGTGGGACAGCCGCTCCCCGCTGGAGTGGGATCTGAAGGACCCGGAGCCGGCCGGCAAGGGCATCGTCGCCCTGCTGAGCGACTGGTTCCCGAAGACCACCGGCGAGATCATCCACGTCGACGGCGGACTGCACGCGATCGGCGCGTGACGCTGCCGCCGAGCCCTGGTCGATGACCGAGGCCCGCTCCCCTTGTCGGCGGTTTCCAAGGGGTGCGGGCCTCGGTCGTACCGGGTGAGCGGCAGGGAGGCGGTGGGGACTGTGCGTCGCCGACTGCGGGCCGTTCCGTGGCTGGCCGCGCGGTTTCCCGCGCCCCTGGGGTGGCTGGTATCACCCGTTCGGCCCACCCGCCGGGCGGCCGGCCCGCCCCACGGCGCACTCTGGATTACGCGTTCACCTCACGCGATCCCGTCGGGGCCGGCAGAGGAGGTCCCCTTGTGCGCCTGCCCGGAAGCCTGGCTCCGGTGACCGTGGCCCTGGCCTTCGTACTCTGTCTGCCGTACGACGCGATGCCCTGCGCGCGCGTGGACGGCGCGAAGCCGCCCGCGCCGAACCTCTTCGGCGCCGCCTGCCGGACGGCCGTCCACGGCTCCCACGTGGTGGCCTACTGCCACAATCCCTACGTCGACACCGACCGCGTACGCCTGCACATCAAGTGCGCGCAGTGGTGGGACATCGGCACCGACAGCGCACCGGTGGACACCCCGCCCGCCCTGACCGTACGGCTCACGGGCCGGTGCTGGAAGGGCGTCCGCGCGGTCTGGATCAGCCACCAGAGGGAGCGCTGAACCGGCCCGGCCGGCACAGGAACGGATAGCTCGCCGCCTCGGCCGCGGCCGCCTCCTTGTCCCCCTCGCGGATCGCGTCCACCAGCCGGGTGTGGTCCATGTGCGTCTCCGGGGTCAGCTCCGCCCCCACGTCCGCGCGCAGCCAGTCCCGCAGCACCTCGCCCAGGTCGGCGTACACCGCCGTCATGGCGTCGTTGTGGGAGGCGGCCACGACGGCCAGGTGGAAGGTGGCGTCGGCGGCCACGAACGCCTCCGCCTCGCCCGTCTCCCAGGCCTCCTCGCGCCGCTGCATGAGAGCGTCCAGCTGCTTGAGGTCCTTCTCGGTACGCCGCTCGGCGGCCAGCTTGGCCGCGGCCGACTCGAGCGCGGCGCGCAGTTCGGCGATGTGCCGAGGGTCGGCGTCGGCGAACCGGCGGTGCATCACCCCGGCCAGCTCACTCGTCGCCACCACGTACGTGCCCGAGCCCTGCCGGATGTCCAGCAGCCCGTTGTGCGCCAGCGCGCGCACGGCCTCGCGGACCGTGTTGCGGGCGACCCCCAGCTGCTCGACGAGCTCCGGTTCCGTCGGGATGCGTGCGCCGACCGGCCACTCGCCGGAGGTGATCTGGTTGCGCAGTTCGGCGATGACCTGCTCGGACAGCGCCGAACGGCGCGGATGGCTCAGGGGCATGGCCCACCTTCGCACGACGGGCCCGGATCCGGCCGACCCGGGAATGGACAGTGAATCATCCCATCATTCTATGATGGGTCTCATGGCTAGTGAGGAAACCCGGACAGCCGACGCCCGGACAGCGGGCACCCGTACGGCGATGTCGTCCGCATCCACGTCATCCACCGGACGCGGTGCCGAGGGCGGCGCCCCCGAGACGACTCCCGGCGCGGGCCGCACGCGCGCGTGGGCGACACGGCTGGTCGTCCTCGGCATCGTGCTGTCCGCGCTGAACCTCCGCCCGGCCATCACGAGCCTCGGCGCCCTCCTGGAGGAGGTCCGCGACGGGCTCGGCATGAGCGGCAGCGTGGCGGGTCTGCTCACCTCCGTGCCCCCGCTCTGCTTCGCCGTCTTCGGCATCACCGCCCCCCGCCTGGCCCGCCGCTTCGGCCCGGCCGCCGTGGTCTGCGCCGGCATGGTCGCCATCACGACGGGCCTGCTGATACGGCCGTACGTCGGCAGCACCGCCGGCTTCCTGGCCGCCAGCGCGCTCGCCCTCATGGGCATCGCGGTCAGCAACGTACTCATGCCCGTCATCGTCAAGCGCTGGTTCCCCGACCGCGTCGGCTCCATGACCGGCCTGTACTCGATGGCCCTCGCCATGGGCACCTCCCTCGCCGCCGCGATCACCGTGCCGCTGACCGACGCGATGGGCGGCGGCTGGCAGCCCGGCCTCGCCGTGTGGGCCGGCCTCGCGGCCGCCGCCGTCCTGCCCTGGCTGCCGCTCGTGCGCGACCGAGGGGCCGCTCCCGGGCGGCCGCGGCCGGAGCAGGCGCGCACGGCCGCCGCGGCGGCCGAGGAACAGCCCGCGCCTCTGCGCATCACCCGCAGTCGCACCGCGTGGGCGCTCGCCGTCTTCTTCGGCCTCCAGGCCACCGCCGCCTACATCACCATGGGCTGGATGGCGCAGATCTTCCGGGACGCCGGTGTCGCGGCCGGTACCGCGGGCCTGCTCCTCGCCGTCACCATGGTGATGGGCGTGCCGCTGGCCTTCGTCATCCCGCGCGTCGCCACACGGCTGCCGCACCAGGGGTCGATCGTGCTGGTCCTCGGCGTGTGCGGGCTCGCCGGATACGCCGGGCTGTACCTCGCGCCGGCCGGCGGTGCCTGGGCCTGGGCGGTGCTGCTGGGCATCTCCAACTGTGCCTTCCCGCTGGCCCTGACCATGGTCGGCATGCGGGCCCGGAGCGGTGCCGGGGTGGCCCAGCTGTCCGCGTTCGCGCAGAGCACCGGCTATCTGATCTCCATCCCGGGCCCGCTGCTGGTCGGCGTGCTCTATCAGCAGAGCGGTGGCTGGGGGCTGCCGATCGCCCTCATGGCGGGCCTGATGGTGCCGCAGATGGTGGTCGGCTTCCTGGCGGGCCGCAACCGCACCGTGGAGGACGAGGCGGCGGCCCACTGAGCGGCCCCCCCCGCGCGTGCCGTCACGGCGCCACGCTGAGCGGCCACCCCGGCGCCGCGCGCGCGGGGGACCGGTGCGAGACTGACGGCATGCAGCCTGTGCTCGATCCGAACCCGCAGAACGGCCAGAAGAAGATGCTGATCGTCTTCGGCTCGTTCTTCGCCATCTTCGCCGTCATCGCCGTCATCGCGATCATCGCCTCCCCGTGAGGGCCGCCCGGAGGCCGTCCGTCCCGGCGGATGGTGGGGCTGGCTCCACCATCCCCTAGGGGGTAAGCGTCAGGGTGAAGTGGGTGGATCTCCGGATGGGCGCAGGGACGCTGATTCCGTAGCTTCGAGTGGTGACCGCGCGAGGCGGCCACGGACCCGCCCGAAGACCCGCGGAGGCGATCATGCCGGCCCGTATCCACTCCCGGCCCCACCCGGCGACCCCGGGCGGCGTCGACATCCGTCTGCGCTGGTGGGCCCTCGCCCTGCCCGCGCTCGCGTTCGTCGCGCTGCTGCTGCTCATACTGAACCCGTCGGACGCGCACGCGGCGGGCGGCGACCCCACGATCGCGCACCTCTTCGAACGCGCCCAGCGACTCCTCGCGCGCTGACCCGGCGCCCCGTGCGCGGGTGATCCCGCACATCAACTCCCTGCACCACCTGGCTTGTTTCATGCGAAGCTGGGTTTCATGAGCGTTGAAGAACCTCGCAAGATCGTCCTCCTCCGGCATGCGAAGGCCGACTGGGGCCAGGAAGCGGACTACGAACGGCCCCTCGCCGAGCGCGGCCGCCAGGACGCCCCCGTCGCGGGCCGCAAGCTGGCCGATGCAGGGATCACCTTCGACCTGGCCCTGTGCTCCACCGCCGCCCGGACCCGCGAGACCTGGAAGCTCGCCGTCCACGAGCTCGCGCAGCGACCGAGGACCGTCTACGAGGAGCGGATCTACGAGGCGTCCCTGGGCGAGCTGATCGCGCTGCTCAACGAGACCCCGGACGACGTGCGCAACCTCGTCCTGATCGGCCACAACCCCGGGATCCACGCCCTCGCCGACGCCCTCGCGGGCGAGACCGAGGGCGAGAGCCTCCCCCGGATGAACCGCAGCGGCTTCCCGACCGCCGCCTTCGCGGTGCTCACCTTCGAGGGCTCCTGGAAGTCCGTGGAGCACGGCGTGGCCAGGCTGGTCGACTTCTGGGCCCCGCACAGCTGACGTCGCAGAACAGAGCGGCACACGAAGGGCCCGGTATCCCCGCGCGCGGGGATACCGGACCCTTCGTCGTATGCGCGCCGTATGCGGGCCGTGTGCGGGCTGCCGGAGCGGATCGGTGGCAGGGCATGGGCGGCGGGGGACGAGCGGAAGGGGACCGGCCGCTCAGCCCTCGTCGTGCGTGTCGGCCGCCTCGACCTCTTCGCGGGTGATGCCCAGCAGGTACAGCACGGTGTCGAGGAAGGGGAAGTTCACCGCCGTGTGCGCCGCCTCGCGGACCACCGGCTTGGCATTGAAGGCCACGCCCAGACCGGCCGCGTTCAGCATGTCGAGATCGTTGGCACCGTCGCCGATCGCCACGGTCTGCGACAGCGGCACCCCGGCCTCGGCGGCGAACCGGCGCAGCAGTCGCGCCTTGCCCGCCCGGTCCACGATCTCGCCGGTCACCCGGCCGGTGAGCTTCCCGTCGACGATCTCCAGCGTATTGGCCTGCGCGAAGTCCAGGCCCAGCCGTTCCTTCAGATCGTCCGTGACCTGGGTGAAGCCGCCGGAGACCACGCCGACCTGGTAGCCGAGTCGTTTCAGCGTGCGGATCAGGGTGCGCGCGCCCGGCGTCAGCCGGACCTCGTTGCGCACCTTCTCCACGACGGAGGCGTCCAGCCCCTTCAGCAGCGCCACGCGCGCGTGCAGTGACTGCTCGAAGTCCAGCTCCCCGCGCATCGCCGCCGCCGTCACCTCGGCGACCTTGTCCGCGCAGTCGGCGTGCGCCGCGAACAGCTCGATGACCTCGTCCTGGATCAGCGTGGAGTCCACGTCCATGACGACCAGTCGCTGGGCCCGCCGGTGCAGGCCCGCCGAGACGACCGCGATGTCGACACCCAGTGCCGCCGCGTCGGACGCCAGAGCCGTGCGCAGCGGCTCGGTCTCCACCCCGGAGATCGCGAACTCCACGGCTGTCACCGGGTACTTGGCGAGCCGGAAGATACGGTCGATGTTGCCGCCGGTCTTCGCGATCCGCCCGGCCACGGCGGCCGTCGACTCGGCGGTGAGCGGATGGCCGAGCACGGTCACCAGGGAGCGCCCGAGACCACGCGGACGGTTGTCGCCGTGCCCCGAGATGATCTCCGCCTGCATCTTCACCGACTCGGCCCAGCTGTGCACGGTGGCCCGCAGGTCGCCCTCCAGACCGGCCGGCGGCTGGGTCACCAGCGCGCACAGCACCAGCCGGCCCCGGGTGACGACCTGCTCGATGTCGACCACGTCGACGAGGTAGGCGGCGAGGGTGTCGAAGAGCCCGGCCGTGATGCCCGGCCTGTCCTTGCCGAAGATCTTGACGAGGAGAGTGGGGGCCTCGGGGGTCTGCGAAGCGGCGGTCTGCGAAGCGCTCATGGTGTCACCACCGTATCCGGCACCCAGTGCCCAGCGCCGCCGAGGTCCGCCTGACGGACACGGAACAATGGATGTCGGGCGGGTATCAGGAATCTTGCCACCGCACGAAGGGCGGCGGCGAGTGCGCTGCGCGGGCGGGTGGTGGAGCCACCGGTCATCCCGTGCGCTTCGGTTTCCCCGGTGGTCGCGGTGGTCGCGGTGGTGGCAGGGGTGGCGGGGGCGGCGGTGGCCACTGCGTGCGCTCCGGCCCCGGTGAGGGGGCGTCCGGCCGTGGGGCGGGACGGCGCCGAGGGCGCGGGGGAGCAGGGCCGAGGGGTCCGTCGATGGTCGGTGCGCCGTACACGCCGTACGCCTCGTCCCGAGTCCCTGGCGAACCGCCCCCGGCCCGCGACACGTCGTCCTCGGCTCCCGGTGGCCCGCCCGCGCCCCTCGGCGGTCGTGCGTCCTGCGGCTCCTCGCGCGGTACTCCCGGCACCCGGAGGTACGGATTGGTGTCCGGGTTCGGCGGCCGGTACGGCACGCTCGGCACATACGGTCCCGCGCCGTCGCCGTGCCCCGTGGGCGCTGCCTCTCCGTCGTCCCCCGCGCCCCCGCCCACCTGCGCGGCCTCCCCCCTCCCCGCGACCCTCCGAGCCGCCCACACCGCCCCGGAC
>NZ_MLYO01000027.1 GCF_001866665.1 Streptomyces monashensis
GCGCGACCCGAAGCAGCTGCGCAGGCTCGGGTTCTAACCCGCGGTGGCCCGAGGCGTCATGTCCTGCAACCCCACCACCCGCAGCAGCTGAAGCCGTTCGTAGGAGTCCGTTCCCGGGCGGGCCGTGTGGACGACGAGGAGGTGGTGGTGCTCGTGGCTGAGCATGACCTCGCAGTCCAGGTCCAGCAGGCCGACCAGCGGGTGCTGGAAGCGCTTGGTCGCACGGTGGCGCGCAGCCACCTCGTGCTCGTCCCAGAGCCGAGCGAACTCCTCGCTGGCGGAACGGAGTTCGGCGACCAGGCCGGCCGGTTCCGGGTCGTCGGGGCGGGCGGCGGCCACCGCGCGCAGGTTGGCCACCTGGGCGCGCGCGTGCGGCTCGTGGTCCTCCGCCGGGAACAGTGAACGCGCGGCCGGGTCCAGGAAGAAGCGGCGCACCAGGTTCCGTTCGCGCCGGGGGCGGGACATCACGTCGCCGACCAGCGCCTTGGCCATCGCGTTCTGCGCCAGGACCTCTCCGCAGTCGTTCACCAGCTGCGCCGGGGTGTCGTACAGGCGGTCCAGGATCAGCAGCAGGCCGGGCCGGACATGCGTCGACGCCGTCTCGCGGCGCGGCGGCTCCTCGCCGGCCAGATGGAACAGATGGTCGTGCTCGGCGTCCGTGAGGCGCAGCGCACGCGCCAGCGCCGTCAGCATCTGGCGGGACGGACGCGGCCCCCGGGACTGTTCGAGCCGGGTGTAGTAGTCGGCCGACATGCCCGCCAGCGACGCCACCTCCTCCCGGCGCAGGCCGGGCGTACGGCGCCGGGCGCCCGGGGCGAGGCCCACGTCGGCGGGGTTCAGACGGGCGCGGCCGCGGCGCAGGAAGTCGGCGAGTTCACTCCGGTTCACCCCTCCAGCGTGCGGCAGCCCGCCCGGCTTATCCAGGGACTGTCGATCCCCTGATCGGGAGGTCTCTACCGGCCGCCCCCGCTCCGCCCCACCGTGGTGGTGAACACGGCGAACAGCGAGGAGACGAACATGCTGACACTGGTGACCGGTACGACAGGGCAGGTCGGGCGGCGCTTCGTGCCCCGGCTGCTGGCGCAGGCCCGGGCCGGGGTGGGGGTCCCCCCGCTCGAGCGGAGCCGAGAGTGGGGGAAGGTGCGGGTCCTGGTCAGGGACGCCTCCCGCGCGGACCGCTTCGCCGATCTCGGCGCCGAGGTCGTGCTCGGCGATCTGCGGGACGAGGACGTGCTCGGCAAGGCCGTCGCGGGCGTGGACGCCGTCGTGAACGTCGCCGCCGCCTTCCGCGGGGTGCCCGACGAGGAGGCCCGGGCCGTCAACCGGGACGCGGCCGTGGCCCTGGGCCGGGCCGCGCAGGCCGCCGGTGCGCGGAGGTTCGTGCAGGTCAGCACCGGGCTCGTGTACGGCACCGGGCGCGGCAGGCCGCTGGTCGAGGAGGACGAGAGCCGGCCCGGCGGGTCCATGTGGGGCGCCTATCCCGAGTCCAAGGCGGCGGCCGAACGGGAACTGCTCGCACTCGACGGCCTGGACCTGCGGATCGGCCGGCTCCCCTTCGTCTACGGCGAGGGCGACCCGCACCTCGCCGACTCGCTGCGCTGGGCCGCGCACTGGGCGCCGACCCAGCGGCTGCACATGGGCCACCACGCCGACGTCGCCCAGGGCCTGTTCCGCCTGCTGTACGCACCGGCGGTGAACGGCCCCGTCCACAACATCGCCGACGACACCCCCGTCACAGCGGTCGACCTGCACCAGGTCAACGGTGTCGCACTGCCCGAGGGCATGGACACCCGGACGGACCCCGACCCGTGGCTCGTGATCATGTCCACCCGGAAGATCCGCCGCGACCTCGGCTACCGGCCGCTCTACCCGAGCGTCTGGTCCGCCCGCGACGCCGGCGCCCTGTAACCCGCTCGCTCCATCCCGCTCACTGCACCCCGCGTATCCGGCCGACCAGCACCGCCCCCGCCAGCCCGATCACCGCCGCCACCAGGTACAGCACCCGGTAGCCGCCCAGGTACGTCACGATCGGCGCGGCGAGGGCGGGGGCGGCGACCTGGGGCAGGGCGTTGGCCACGTTGATCACGCCGAGGTCCTTGCCCCGGTCCAGGGCCGTCGGCAGGACGTCCGTCATCAGCGCGAAGTCGACCGAGGTGAACACGCCGAAGCCGACCCCGAGGACCGCCGACGCGACGATCGCGCCGGGCCAGGTCTGCCACCCGGCCAGCGCCGCCGTCGCCACCGCCATCAGTACGCCGGACCAGACGACGAACGGCTTGCGCCGGCCCACCCGGTCCGACCACACCCCGCCCGCCACCACGGTCCCCACCAGCGTCAGGCTGTTGACGGCCGTCAGGATCAGCACCCCCTGGCCGGGGTCGTGGTAGCGCAGGCGGTCGCGCAGGTAGTAGAGGAGGTACAGCAGCACGAGTGAGTTGCTGAGGTTGATCAGGAACCGGGTCAGCCACGCCCAGCCCAGGTCCGGATACCGGCGCGGGCTCAGCCAGAATCCGGCCAGGAACGCGCGCCAGGACCACGGCGGGCGCTCCCGCGCGGACAGTCGCAGATCCGGATACCGCAGGACGTACGGCAGCACGCCCGCCACCGTGCACACGGCGCACGCCACGTACCCGGCGCCGGTCCCGCCCTCCCCCACTCTCGAAATCCGCTCAAGCGGGGGGACCCCCACCGTCGCGAGGCCCGTGCCGCCGACCACGCCCAGGATCTGCGCGGCCCCCAACCAGCCGCCCACCGAACCGCGTTGGCGTCCCGGCACCCGGTCCGGCACGGCCGCCGTGACCGCCGCGAACGCCGCGTTCAGCGTGAGCTGCACCAGGCACCAGCCCGCCGCCATCGACCACACCCCGTCGGCCCGCGCGAGCAGCAGCAGCGACAGCGCCCCGCCCGTCGCCCCGGCCACGATCCACGGTGTGCGGCGGCCCCGGCGGGCGGTCGTCCGGTCCGACAGGGCGCCGAAGAAGGGGTTCGCGACGAGCGACACCACCGCGCCGATCCCGGTCACCCAGGCCAGCATCGTCTCCTTCGACATTCCGGAGCCGGGTGCGAAGTCCCTGGCCTGGGAGGCGAGCAAAATCTGCAGCGGGCCGAACCAGCCCACCCAGATGGCCCCGTTGGCCAGCGAGAGCGCCGCCGTCCAGCCCCGGCCGACCGGCTCAAACGGCTCCGCCAGGGCGGCGGGGGGCCGGACCGGCTCCGGCGTCGTGGTCATCCCGGCGCCGTCAGCCCTGGTTCCGGAGCATGTCCCGGAACCAGTGGTAGGAGGCCTTCGGGGTGCGCTCCAGGGTGGTGTAGTCCACGTGCACCAGGCCGAAGCGGCGCGCGTAGCCCTCTGCCCACTCGAAATTGTCCATCAGCGACCACACGAAGTAGCCGCGCACGTCCACGCCCGCCTCCAACGCCGTGTGCAGGGCGCGCAGATGGCCGTCCAGGTAGGCGATGCGGTCCTGGTCGTCGAGGCCCTCGTACGAGCAGCCGTTCTCGGTGATGACGATCGGCGGGAGCTTGTCGCCGTAGCGGTCGCGGAAGCCGGTCAGCAGCTCGGTCAGGGCCTCAGGGACGACCGGCCAGCCGAAGTCGGTCGTCGCCCTGCCCTCGATCTCCCGTACCGAGAAGGGGAGTTCGGCGGGGAGGGCGAGTCCGCCGTACTCGCTGTCCGTGCCGTCCGGCGCGCCCACCCGGGTCGGCGCGTAGTAGTTGATCCCGTACCAGTCGACGGGCTCCGCGATGACCTCGAGGTCGGCCGGGATGTCGTCGCCCGGCATCAACTCGCCCATTCCGTCCGGGTATTCACCGAGGATCACCGGCTCGGCGAACAGGCGGTTGAGGAGGACGTCGTAGAAGCCCGCCGCCTCCAGGTCGGCCGGTTCCCCGGACGCGGGCCAGGTGGGGCCGTGGGAGTTGGCGATGCCGATGTCGTCGGCTCCGGCCGCGCGCAGGGCCCGGACCGCGAGACCGTGGGCGAGGAGCTGGTGGTGGGCGACCGGGAGCGCGTCGAACAGGAGCCGCCTGCCGGGGGCGTGGGCGCCGAGGGCGTGCCCCAGCAGGGTGTGTTCGGCGGGCTCGTTGAGGGTGATCCACTTCGTCACCCGGTCGCCGAGCCGCTCGGCCACCACGCTCACGTGGTCGGCGAACCGGGCCGCCGTGTCGCGCGTCAGCCAGCCGCCGGCCTCCTCCAGGGAGACGGGCAGGTCCCAGTGGAAGAGGGTGGGCACGGGCCGGACGCCCGCCGCGCACAGCTCGTCCGTCAGGCGGTCGTAGAAGTCCAGCCCGCCGGGGGAGTTCACCCGCGGCCAGGAGACCGAGAAGCGGTACGCGCCCACGCCCAGGCCGGCGAGGAGGGCGACGTCCTCGGGGTAGCGGTGGTAGTGGTCGCAGGCCACCGCCGCCGTCGAGCCGTCCTTCACCCGGCCGGGCTCGGCCGTGAACACGTCCCACACGGAACGCTCGCGCGCGTCGGCCGCGCCCTCGATCTGGTGGGCGGAGGTCGACACGCCCCACAGGAAGCCGTCGGGGAACCGGGGTATCGGATCGCCTGCGTCAGTCGCCATGGCCGGGATCATCCTTACCCCCGGTAACAGAAGTCAATGCCCCGGCGGCAACCGTCGCCTACGCCCCTTCCTTCAGCAGTCGCGTCACCAACTCCCGCTGGTCCTCGGTGAGTCGGGGATCGGCCGCGTACACCGTGCGGCCGTCCACGGCGATCTCGTACCGGAAGCCGTCCGGGACGCCGGCGGGCGGGGTGTCCGGACCGGACGCGAGGACACGCTCGGCCAGGGCCTGCCACTCGGCGGCGTCGGGCCGGGCCGAGGTGTCCACCTCGGCCCGGCGCTCGATCCCCGCGAAGCCGCCCGTGCGTCGAATCTGGATGCGCATGGGTCCGTGTCTAGTACGGAACGCCGGCGGCCGCACTACGACGTGTGCACTCCGACCTGTTCCCACGCCTTCTTGACGGCCTCCAGCTCGTCGCCGGCGCCGAACCGCGCCTGGGCCGCCTTCACGGTCAGTCTGGCGAAGTCGGCGAACTGCGCGCTCGACCGCAGCTCGCCGCCGGTGAGCACGTCGTACCAGATCTGCCCGGCCTTCTCCCAGGCGTTGCCGCCGATGGCCGTGGCGAGCAGGTAGAAGGCGTGGTTCGGGATGCCGGAGTTGGTGTGGACGCCGCCGTTGTCGTCGCTGGTGCGCACGTAGCCCGCCATGGTCGCGGGCTGCGGGTCCTTGCCGAGCCTGGGGTCGTCGTACGCGGTGCCCGGGGCCTTCATCGAACGCAGCGCGGTGCCGTGGACGCCCGGGGCGAGCAGGCCCTCGCCGATCAGCCAGTCGGCCCGGTCGGCGCTCTGGCCCAGCGAGTACTGCTTGATGAGGGATCCGAAGACATCCGAGACCGACTCGTTGAGGGCGCCGGACTGGCCCTCGTACTCCAGGTTCGCGGTGTACTGCGTGACGCCGTGGGTCAGCTCGTGGCCGATGACGTCGATGCAGCTGGTGAAGTCGCCGAAGACCTGGCCGTCGCCGTCCCCGAACACCATCTGGTCGCCGTTCCAGAAGGCGTTGTCGTAGCCCGTCTGGTAGTGCACGGACGCGTTGAGCGGCAGTCCCCGGCCGTCGATGGAGTCCCGCTGGTACGCCTTCAGGTACAGCTCGAAGGTGGCGCCGAGGCCGGCGTAGGCGCGGTTGACGCTGGCGTCCTGGACCGGGTCCTGGCCCTCGGCGCGGACCTCGCTGCCGGGCAGGTCGCTGCCGTGCCCGGCGTCGTAGACCGTGCGCTTCGGCGTGCTGTCGGCCGCGGCGGCGCCGACGACGGCGCTCTGGGTGCGGACGGCGGTCTCGCGGCGGCGGGTGCGCAGCGCGGAGTCGTGCTCCAGGGTGCGCTGCGCGCGCTCGGCGACGGCGGAGTCCTCGTGCCGGGCGAGCCGGTCGAGGATGTGCGGCGGCACGATCGTGCAGAAGACGGGCTGGAAGCCCCCGTTGGTCGTCATGACAGAACACTGGCACTGTGTGACGCCAGTGTCACTACCCGCAACCGTGATTGGTGAAATATCGGGACGCTCGGCCACCCTCCGTAGTCGAAAGTGGTATGGCGCACTTTTTGTCCCTTTTATCCGCGCGGTCCCGCATACTGATACAGGCCCTCGTACCCGGCGCGGCTCGGCTAGGCTGCGGAGCATCATGCGTTTCGGGCTGCTTCTTCTTAGCTGCCGCGGCGAGGGCCTGTAGTCCAGGTCGACTCCCTCCCCGCGGAGCTTCGCGTTGCGTCGTCGGCCGTCCTTCCGGACACCCTGAGGAGCCCACGCCACCATGGTCAACCGCCAGCAGCCCAGCACCATGCCGATCCACAAGTACGGCCGCTACGAGCAGGTCGACATCCCGGACCGCACCTGGCCGCAGCAGCGGATCACCGTCGCCCCCCGCTGGCTCTCCACCGACCTGCGCGACGGCAACCAGGCCCTGATCGACCCGATGTCGCCCGAGCGCAAGCGCCGGATGTTCGACCAGCTGGTCGCGATGGGCTACAAGGAGATCGAGGTAGGCTTCCCCGCCTCCGGCCAGACCGACTTCGACTTCGTGCGCTCGATCATCGAGGAAGAGGGCGCGATCCCGGACGACGTCACGATCTCCGTGCTGACCCAGGCCCGCGAGGACCTGATCGAGCGGACCGTGGAGTCCCTGAAGGGCGCCAGGCGGGCCACCGTCCACCTCTACAACGCCACCGCGCCCGTCTTCCGCCGGGTCGTCTTCCGCGGCTCCAAGGACGACATCAAGCAGATCGCCGTCGACGGCACCCGCCTGGTGATGGAGTACGCCGAGAAACTGCTGGGCCCGGAGACGGAGTTCGGCTACCAGTACTCGCCGGAGATCTTCACCGACACCGAGCTGGACTTCGCGCTGGAGGTCTGCGAGGCGGTCATGGACGTCTGGCAGCCCGGCCCCGGCCGCGAGATCATCCTCAACCTGCCCGCCACGGTGGAGCGTTCGACCCCGTCCACGCACGCGGACCGCTTCGAGTGGATGAGCCGCAACATCTCGCGCCGCGAGCACGTCTGCATCTCCGTCCACCCGCACAACGACCGCGGCACGGCCGTCGCGGCCGCCGAGCTGGCGCTGATGGCCGGCGCCGACCGCGTCGAGGGCTGCCTGTTCGGACAGGGCGAGCGCACCGGCAACGTCGACCTGGTCACCCTGGGCATGAACCTGTTCTCGCAGGGCGTCGACCCGCAGATCGACTTCTCCGACATCGACGAGATCCGTCGTACGTGGGAGTACTGCAACCAGATGGAGGTCCACCCGCGCCACCCGTACGTGGGCGACCTGGTCTACACGTCCTTCTCCGGCTCCCACCAGGACGCCATCAAGAAGGGCTTCGACGCCATGGAGGCCGACGCGAAGGCCAAGGGCGTCACGGTCGACGACATCGAGTGGGCGGTGCCCTACCTGCCGATCGACCCGAAGGACGTCGGCCGTTCCTACGAGGCCGTCATCCGGGTCAACTCGCAGTCCGGCAAGGGCGGTATCTCCTACGTCCTGAAGAACGACCACAAGCTGGACCTGCCGCGCCGGATGCAGATCGAGTTCTCGAAGCTGATCCAGGCGAAGACGGACGCCGAGGGCGGCGAGATCACGCCGAAGGAGATCTGGGCCGCCTTCCGGGACGAGTACCTGCCGAACCCGGACAACCCGTGGGGCCGCATCCAGGTCAGGACCGGCCAGTCCACGACGGACACCGACGGCGTCGACGCGCTGACCGTCGAGGCCACGGTCGACGGCGAGGACACCGTCCTGACCGGTACCGGCAACGGTCCGATCTCGGCCTTCTTCGACGCGCTGGAGTCCATCGGCATCGACGTACGCCTGCTGGACTACCAGGAGCACACGATGAGCGAGGGCGCCTCCGCGCAGGCCGCCTCGTACATCGAATGCGCGATCGACGGCAAGGTCCTGTGGGGGATCGGCATCGACGCGAACACGACGCGTGCGTCGCTGAAGGCGGTCGTCTCGGCCGTCAACCGCGCGGCCCGCTGACCCCTCCGACCGGGGGTTTCGACGCCCCGACCGCTGTATACGGCGGTCGGGGCGCCGCCGTTTTCGGCCACTGCGGCGGGCAGGTAACAGAAAGGTCTCTTCCGGGGTACTGACTCAGCCTCCGTGATGTGGCTAACATCACGCCAGCACGGCGATGTTGCCGCGCGGTTACGGAGGTGCGACGTGCTGCCAGTACGGGGACGAAACGGCCGGGTCCCGCGCCTGCTCGGCGCGCGCACCGCATGGACGCCCGTGGGCGACGGCGAGTTCTACTGCCCGGGCTGCGGGGGCGACCGCAACTACCAGCGCCTCACCGGCCGCCGCCGGCTCACCCTGCTCGGGCTGCCGCTGCTGCCGCGCGGGACGGCCGGACCGGTCGTGGAGTGCGCGGCGTGCGCCGAGCACTACGGCACCGACGTCCTCGACCATCCCACCACCCGCCGCTTCTCCGCGATGCTCCGCGACGCCGTGCACACCGTCGCCCTCGCCGTGCTCGCCGCGGGCGGCACCGGTTCCCGTACGGCCCTGGAGACCGCCGCCGCCGCGGTCCGCGCGGCCGGCTTCGAGGACTGCACCGAGGAGCAGCTGGCCGCCCTGGTCGACGCCCTCGCCGCCGACACCGGCCGGGTCTTCGAGCGGCCCTGCGGCGCGAGCCTGACGATAGAGCTGCACGAGGCCCTGGACCCGCTCACCCCGCACCTCGCCCCCGCCGGCCGCGAGTCCCTGCTCCTGCAGGCCGCCCGCATCGCGCTGGCCGACGGCCCCTACACCCCGGCCGAGCGCGACGCCCTCACCACGGTGGGCGCCGCCCTGACGATCTGCGGCCCCGACGTCACCCGCCTGCTGGCGGCGGCGCGGACGACCCCGTCCTGACGGTCACGGACACGGTCACGTTCACGGCCGTCGGATGAGCCCGAGGCCGGTGGCCGCGGCGACGGCCGCGGTACGGGAGTCGACGCCCAACTTGGCGTAGACACGGGCCAGATGGGACTTGACCGTGCCCTCGGTGAGGTGGAGCCGGCGGCCCACGGCCTGGTTGGACAGCCCCTCGGCGACCAGGGCGAGCACCTCGGTCTCGCGCCGGGTCAGCGAGGTGCCGGGGGCGCGCAGCCGGTTCATCAGCCGGTCCGCGACCGCGGGCGCCAGCGCGGTACGGCCGGCGGCGGCCGAGCGCACGGCCGCGGCCAGCTCCTCCGGAGGGGCGTCCTTGAGCAGGTAACCGGTGGCACCGGCCTCGATGGCCGGGAGGGTGTCGGCGTCGGAGTCGTAGGTGGTGACGATGACGACCCGCGGGGCGCCCGGCCGGGCGGTGATCGCGGCCGTGGCCTCCGCCCCGCCCATCCCCCCGCCGAACCGCAGGTCCATCAGCACGACGTCGACGTCACCCGCCCCGGCCCGGACGACGGCCTCCTCGGCGGTGGCCGCCTCCGCCACGACCACGAGCCCCGGCTCGGTCTCCAGCACGGCCCGCAGCCCGGCCCGGACGACCGGGTGGTCGTCGGCGAGGAGCAGCCGGACGGGCCGGTCCGTGCGGTCGACGGGGCCGGGACGGTCGGTGGGGTCCGGGTGGGCGGTCACGGGTGGGCCCCGGTCTCGGCGGAGGTGGTCCCGGCACCGGCGCCCGGGGTCCGCGTGAGGGGGAGCCGGGCGGTGAGGGTGGTGCCGTGGCCCGGGGCGGAGTCGACGGTCAGGGTGCCGCCCAGGGCGCGGATGCGGGCGTGCATGGCGGCCAGGCCGAAGCCGCCCGTCTCCGGGTCGGGCGCGGGCAGCCGGCCGGGGTCGAACCCGGCGCCGTCGTCGACGACCGTGAGGGCGACCTCGTCGTCGAGGCGGCCGAGGGTGACCTCCACGGCGGTCGCGCCCGCGTGGCGGACGGTGTTGGCGAGCGCGGACTGGGCGATGCGCAGCAGGGCCACCTCGTGCGCGGTCGGCAGGGCGGGCGGCGCACCGACCGGGCGGAAGCGGGCGGTGAGCCGGTGCCGGGTGCCGGTGGTCGCGCAGAGCCGCTCCAGCGCGTCCGGCAGGGTGCTGCCCTCCAGGGCGGGCGGGGCGAGGGCGGCGACGAAGCGGCGGGCCTCGGCGAGATTGTCCACCGCGGCCTGGCGGGCCTGGCCGACGTGGCGCGCCGCGCTGTGCGCACCGTCGGGCAGGGTCCGCTCGGCGGCCCGCAGCAGCAGCTGGATGCTGGACAGGCCCTGCGCGAGGGTGTCGTGGATCTCGCGGGCCAGCCGCTCGCGCTCGGCCAGCACTCCCGCGGTGTGCTGGGCCTCGGCCAGGTCGGCGCGGGTGGCGGTGAGTTCCTCGATCAGGTGCCGGCGCCGTTCGCTCTCCCGGTACAGCGCCTGGTATCCCCACACCACCGCGACCGCGACGGCGGCCCCGAGCGCCGGGCCGATCGCCATGGCGGCGCTGAAGGCGCCCTGGTGCGCGGCGAACGCGGCGATCGCCGCGCCCGCGGTCGCGGTTACGGCGGCCGGGCCGGCGCGGCGCGGCAGCAGATGGAGCTGGAGGAAGTACAGCGGGAAGGCCACCCACACGCCGTCGGCGGAGAGCGCCAGCAGCACCAGCCACGCCGCGCCGACGGCCGCCAGCCACCAGGCGGCGGCCCGCCGGCCGCCGTGGATCCGGGGCAGCAGCGGGCCCGCCGCGTACACCAGAGCGCACCCGGCGGCCCCGGCGAGGGTCGCCGCGGCGTGCGGCCGTCCGTCGGTCACGGCCCGGACGGCGGCGAGCGCGAGCAGACCGACGACGAGCAGGTGCAGGCACCAGGACAGGGCCCGGGTGGTCGGGGTCGGTGCGGGAGCGGTGGTGTTCACGGTCCTACCAGCGTGGTTCACAGTCCCCCCAGGGTACGAAGACGCGCCACGGCCCGGCCTCTGTCGAAAGTTGCAATCCGGGCGCCGCCGTTCGATCCGCGAAGTGACCTCCGTCGCCGGATGCGCGCGGCGGGCGCGGGCGGCGACCGTGGAGGCACACTCCGTCCACCTCCGCAGAGAGCAGTCGCAGCCGTGTTCGTCGCCTGGAGAGACCTGAGGTTCGCCAAGGGCCGGTTCGCCCTGATGGGAGCCGTCATCACCCTGATCACCCTGCTGGTCGGGCTGCTGTCCGCACTGAGCGCCGGCCTGGCCCGGCAGAACATCTCCGCGATCACCGGCCTGCCCGCCGACCGGATCGCCTTCGCCGCCCCCGGCCCGGGGCGCAGTCCGTCCTACGGCGACTCCACCGTCACCGCCCGGCAGTGGCGGCGGTGGGCCGAGGTGCCCGGCGTCACGCGCGCCGAACCGCTCGGGATCACCAGCACCAAGGCCACCGCGGGCGACCGGAGCGCCCCGGTCTCCGCCTTCGGCGTCCGCGCCGGCTCCCGCCTGGCCCCCGACGGCGGCGCGATCCACGACCGTACGGCGGTGCTGTCCGCCGCTGCCGCCGCCGGCCTCGGCGGCCTCGCACCCGGCGACACCTTCGCCCTGGCCGGCCGGAGGCTGACGGTGGCGGCCGTGGCGGGCGACGCCTCCTTCAGCCACACCCCCGTGATCTGGACCGCCCTCAGCACCTGGGCGAGCGTGGCACCTCCCGGCGCCGCCGGAACCGCCGCGGGACCCGATGCCGGAGCGACGGCGACGGTGATCGCCCTGGACACGACCGCCGGCGCCGATGTCGCCGCCGCCGACCGGGCCATCGGCACCAGGACCGTCACCAAGGACGGCTCGCTGTCCGCGATCGGCTCCTACGCCTCCGAGAACGGCTCCCTCCAGCTGATGCGCGGCTTCCTGTTCGCCATCTCCGCGCTCGTCGTCGGCGCCTTCTTCACCGTCTGGACCATCCAGCGCGCCGGTGACATCGCCGTCCTGAAGGCACTCGGCGCCTCCACCGCGCACCTGCTGAAGGACGCCCTCGGGCAGGCCGCCGCCCTGCTCGTGGTCGGCACGCTCCTCGGCACCGGCATCGCCGCCGCGCTCGGCGCCCTCGTCGTACCGGACACGGTGCCGTTCCTCCTCACCCCCGCCACCGTCCTCGCCCCCGCCGCCGTCATGATCCTGCTCGGCGCGCTCGGGGCCGCCCTGTCCGTCCGCCGCATCACCTCGGTGGACCCGCTGACCGCCCTGGGGAGCGCCCGATGAGCCTCGACCTGTCCGACGTCACCCTCACCTACCCCGACGGCGACGACCGCCTGACCGCCCTGGACCACGTCACCCTGCACGTGCCCAGGGGCACCCTGACCGCCGTGGCCGGGCCCTCCGGCTCCGGCAAGTCCAGCCTCCTCGCCGTCGCCGCCACCCTCGTCACCCCCGACGCCGGCACGGTGAGCGTCGACGGCGTCACCACGACCGGCCTGAGCCGCGCGGAACTGACCGGGCTGCGCCGCCGCACCATCGGCATCGTCTTCCAGCAGCCCCATCTGCTGCCCTCGCTCACGGCGCTCGAGCAGCTCCAGCTCATGGCCTCGATCGACGGGCGCTCACCGGCCGGGGCCCGCGGCCGGGCCCTGGAGCTGCTGGCCGCGGTGGGCCTGGCCGACCGGGCCGGCCGGCGCCCCCACCAGCTCTCCGGCGGCCAGCGCCAGCGGGTCGGCATCGCCCGCGCCCTGATGAACGAGCCGACCCTCCTCCTGGTCGACGAACCCACCAGCGCCCTCGACCACGAACGCGGCGCCGCCGTCGTCGACCTGATCACCCGGCTGACCCGCGAACGGGGCACCGCCACCGTCCTGGTCACCCACGACCGCACCCACCTGCGCGCCGCCGACCGGATCGTCGAGGTCGACGACGGCCGCCTCGGCGACCCGCCGTCCGGCAGCGGCACGAGCGTGGGCTACCGGCCGCAGGGAGGGGTGACGGCGACGATGAGCGGATGACCCCGCTGTACCGCACCCTGCTCACCGCCCTCGCCCTCCTCACCCCGCTCGCCGCCGTCCCGCCCGCCGAGGCCGCACCGGCTCACCCCTCGTACGGCTGCGCCTCCTCCGTCCCGTACGTCTCGGGCCGGGGCGGCTATCACACATACCGCATCCCGGCGGTCGTCCGTACCCGGCTCGGCACGGTGCTGGCCTTCGCCGAGGGGCGGCGGGACGGCGCGGGGGACAGCGGTGCCATCGACGTCGTCCTGCGCCGCTCCACCGACGGCGGCTGCACCTGGGGTCCGCTGACCGTGGTCACGGCCGGGGACGGGGACACCCGGGGCAACCCGGCGCCGGTCGTGGACCCGCGTACCGGCGCCGTCGTGCTCGTGACCTGCTGGAACAGCGGGCAGGCGACGGAGGGCCAGATCATGAGCGGCGAAGCGGAGCGCCGGGTGTACGTCCAGCGCAGCGGGGACGACGGCCGCCGCTTCTCGCCCCCGGCCGACATCACCGCGCAGGTGAAGCGGTCCGACTGGCGCTGGTACGCGACCGGTCCCGGCCATGCCGTCGCCCTCACCCGGGGCCCGTACCGAGGCCGCCTCCTCGTCCCCGCGAACCATTCCGTCGCCCCGTCCGCCGGCTCCTCCGGCCGCGGCCACGACGGCGGCCACGCGCTCTACAGCGACGACGGCGGCCGCACCTGGCACCTGGGCTTCGTGGCGGACGCCCCCCACGGCGTGGCCAACGTCAACGAGACGACAGCGGCCCAACTTCCGGACGGCAGGCTCTACTTCAACGCCCGCGACCAGTACGGCAGCGCCCCCGGCAACCGGCTCGACGCCTACTCCGGGGACGGCGGCCGGTCCCTCGACCGCCCCTACACCCGTCAGCCGAGCCTGTCCGACGTCCCCGTGGTCCAGGGCAGCGTCCTCCAACTCCGCGGCCCGGACGCCCCGTTGCTGTTCTCGGCCCCCTCCGTGCCGACCGCCCGCCGGGCGCTCGCCCTCTGGTCCAGCGCGGACGCCGGCCGCACCTTCACCAAGCGGCTCACCCTCTCCGACCGCCCGGCCGCCTACTCCGACCTCGTCCAGCTGGGCCCCGCCACGGCCGGCGTCCTGTACGAGACGGGCGCCGACCACGGCTACGAGAGCCTGGAGTTCCGCAGGCTGGACGTGTCCTGGCTCACGCCAGCCTCCGGTCCTTGACCGCCAGTTCCCGGTCGCCCCGCCGGTACCCCACGGTACGGATGCCGAGCGCGGCCTTCAGCTGCCGGGCGGGTACGACCTGGGGAGTCGGGGCGGGTGCCCGTCCCGGCTTCGGCAGCGGGTAGGCGGTGGTGGTGGCGGAGTGGAAGGTGATGTTGCCCTCCGTCTTGGTGAACAGCTGGTGGACGTGTCCGTTGAGACAGGTCACCGAGGAGAACCGGCGCAGCAGCGCGATCACCTTCAACGCGTCGTCCGTGCTCCAGCCCCACCGGGGGTACATGGCGAACAGCGGGATGTGGCTGAAGACCACGATCGGGGTGTCCGACGACTGCCCCGCCAGGTCCCTGCGCACGAAGTCGATCTGCTCGGTCCCGAGGTGGCCCAGCTTCTCCAGGCTCAGGGTGTTGACCAGGGCGACGAAATGCACTCCGTGGGTGTCGAAGCTGTACCAGCCGTCGCCGAGCGTGCCTGCGCCGAAGGTCTGCCGGTAGGCGCGGCCCGCGTCGCCGATGGAGTCGTGTTCGCCCGGCACGGTGAAGACGCGGTCCGTCCGCAGCCGGGTGAGCATCTGCCTGACCTGGTCGAACTGGCCCGCTGTGGACAGGTGGGTCAGATCGCCGCTGTGCATGACGAAGTCGGGCCGGAAGCCGAGCGTGTTGACCTGGTCGATGGCTTCGGTGAACGAGCCGACCACGTCCAGGTTCGCCGGCCCGTGGAAGCCGATGTGGCTGTCGGAGACCTGTACGAACCGCAGGGCGCCGGTGGTCGGCGCGGCGGCCTCGGCGACGGTGCCCCGGGGGCCGGCGATGTGGCTGACCACTTCTCCGCCGGCCACGGTCAGCACGACGGCTCCGCCGAACCACCCGGCGTGCCGTATGAGTTGACGCCGTGTCATGTCGTGTTCCCCGGTCATCGGGTCACCTCCACCGTGGCCGTCATGAAGGGATGGATGGTGCAGAGGTAGGCGTAGGTGCCCGGATCGGTGAACCGGTGGCTGTAGGTGGCGTGGGCGGCCAGGGCGGGCGAGTGCAGTGGGCCGCCCGCTGTGGCGCTGGTGACGGTGTGGGGGTCGGTGTCCTGGTTGGTCCAGGTCACCGTCGTGCCCGCCTTGATCTTCAGGACGGCCGGGGTGAACGTGAAGTTCCTGATCGCCACGGTGCTCGCCACGGTACTCGCCGCGGTGCTCGCCGCCGGGTCCGGCGCGGAGGCGCCGGGCATCCCGGCCACCTGGTGCTGACCGGGGCCGGCCGTGACGGCGCCGACCGAGGCGGCGTGCGGGGACTGGCCGCACGCGCTGAGAAACCCCAGCCCGGCGGCCGTCATGGCGGCGAGCCCGGCCGCGACGAGGGATCGCGGGCCGGGGTGACCGAAGTTCGGGTGCATGGTGTTCGCTCCTCACCTCTCGGGAAGAGGGATGTATCCGCTCTTTCCTGACTTCACGGGCGGTGATGGCGGCCGGTTCAGTCGATACGCGACAAAAGCGGGCAAATGCGTAATGATCTGCTTATGCCATGGAGCGCCCGCAAACGTGGCCGGACAGCCGATACGGATCGCTCCGTGCGCCGTGTCTCTGGTGAAGGGACCGTGTCGGCCTCGGACGAGGAGCTGATCCGCACTCTGTACGCCGAGCACGCGGGGCCCCTGTTCCACTACGTGCTGCGCCTGACGTCAGGAGACCGGCAGTGGGCCGAGGATGTCGTACAGGAGACGCTGCTGCGGGCGTGGCGGCACCCCACCGCGTTCGAACCCCGCCGCGGTTCCGCCCGGGCCTGGCTGTTCACGGTCGCCCGGCACCTGGTCATCGACGCCCACCGGGCCCGGCTGGCCAGGCCGGCGGAGACCGGCGGCGACGCCCTGGACCGGGTCGCCGAGCAGACGGCGGGCGAGGACCGGATCGAGCAGGCACTGCAGAGCTGGGCGGTGGCCGACGCCGTCCGGACGCTGTCTGCGGACCACCGCGCCGTACTGGTCGAGACGTACTACCGGGGCCGGACCATGGCGGAGGCGGCGGAGGTGCTGGGCGTCCCGCTGGGCACCGTCAAGTCGCGGACGTACTACGCCCTGCACGCCCTCCGGCTCGCGTTGCAGGAACGGGGCATCGAGCCATGACCGAGGCACGGAGGAGGCGCCGGTCGTGAACGCGGACCACGACGCTCTGCGGATGGCGCTCGGAGGGTACGTCCTGGGTGCGCTGTCCCCGGCCGAAACGGAACAGGTGCGCGCCCATCTGGCGACGTGCGACGCGTGCCGGGCGGAGTACGAGCAGCTGGCCGGACTGCCGGCCCTGCTCGCGACGGTCACGGCGGCCGAGGCGGCGGGCCCGGCCGTGCCCGCGGGCGACGAGGAGCCGGCCGACCGTCTGGTACGGCGGGCGGCCGAGGGCGCGTGGGGCGCGCCGCGGGCGCCGTCCGGCCCGGCGCCCCGGGCTCCTGGGGCGGGGCCGCTCGACGGGATGCTTCAGCGGGCCGCGGCCGGGCGCCGCAGGACCGTGCGGTGGCAGCTGGCGGGCGCGGCCGCCTCCCTGGTGCTGGTCGCCGCGGCGGCGGCCGGCGCCACCTGGCTGGCGGTCGGCGCATCCGTGACGAGCCAGGGCAACCCGCCCGGGCCTGTCGCGTCGGCTCCGTCGCGCACCTTCTCCGGAAGCGACTCCACCACCGGAGTCACCGCCTCGGTGGAGGTCTTCCCCTCGGCCTGGGGCAGTGTCCTGCAGGTCTCGGCCCACGGCGCGCCGGCCGGCATGATCTGCCGGTTGCAGGCGGTCGGGTCCGGCGGGGCCAGGGCGGACGCCGCCACCTGGCGGGCCGGCGCCTACCCGGCCGGAACGAAGATCCCGGGAGCGGTCCCCATGGCGCCGGGAGCCATCGAGCACTTCGAGATCGTCGCCGGCAACGGCCGGAAACTGGTCACGATCCGGGCGTAAAAGGTGTGAATCGCTCGAACCGTATGCCACTCGCCGTGCGTATTACGGGATGAGCGCTCATCCACAGGTTCCGCACCCACACAGAAGAGCCGGAAGACCATGTCTGTGACCGATTCCGGGCGCACCAGCCCAGGGCCCTGCTCCCAGCGGGCGACGCTGACCCTGCCCGCACGGGAGGCACACGTCTCCGCCGCGCGTCACTTCACGGCGGATCTGCTGGACTGCTGGAGCGTGCCCGAGAGCGAGCGCGACTCCGCCGTCCTCATCGTCGACGAACTCACCGCCAACGCCGCCCGGTACGGCCGCGAGTGCATGACGTTGGTGCTCGTCCTCGACCGTGGCGCCCTGTCCATCGTGGTCAGCGACTCGGGCACCGCGGTGGAGCACGCTCCGCACGACGTCGCCCCGGACGAACACGGCCGCGGCACCGGCATCGTCACGTGCCTCGCGCAGTCGACCGAGATCCACCAGACACGCAGCGGCCGGGAGGTCCGCGCCTGCCTGCGCTGCCCGGCGTGACCGCCCCCGGGAGTCTCCTAGAGCAACCCCGCCGCCGCCAGGAACTTGCCGACCTTCTCCGTCTCCTCGCCGGACAGCGGCACCTGCGGCTCGGCCGTCACCGGGCAGTCGATGATCCCGCGCAGCCGCAGCGCCGCCTTGAACGCGCCCAGCGCCGAGGAACCCCCGCCCATCCGGGCCGGGTCACCGACCCCGACCAGCCCGAACAGCGCGCACAGCCGCTCCTGTTCGGCCCGCGCCCCCGCCCAGTCGCCCGCCCGGCACAGCCGGTACAGCCGGACGTACCCGTGCGGGTCGACGTTGCCGAGCCCCGGCACACAGCCGTCGGCGCCGAGCGCCAGCGCGGAGTCCACGATCAGCTCGGAGCCGGTCAGGACGCTGAACCCGGCGTGCGCGCGGGCGCCCGTGACGACCTCGCGGAAGGCGCCCAGGTCCCCGCTGGAGTCCTTGAGCCCGGCCAGCACCCCGTCGGCGGCCAGCTCCAGCACCAGATCGGCGGGCAGCTTGGTGTGCACCGCCATCGGGATGTCGTACGCGATGACGGGCACCGCGCTCACCGCCGCGAGCCGCCGGTAGTGGTGGACGATCTCCGCGGGGTGGGTGCGGGTGTAGAAGGGCGCGGTGACGACCACCGCCTGGGCCCCGGCCGCCGTCACCGCCGTGACGTGGTCCAGGACGCGGGGCGTGGTCATGTCGATCGCCCCGGCGATGACGGGCAGTTGGCCGCCCACGTGCCCGACGACCGCCGACACGACCTGCCGCCGCTGCCGGTCCGTCAGAAAGGCCGCCTCGGAGGTGGACCCGAGCAGGAACAGCCCGTGCACCCCGCCCTCCACCAGATGGTCCACCAGCCGGAGCAGCGAGGGCACGTCCACCTCGCGCTCCGGTGTCAGGGGCGTGCAGACGGGCGGGACGACACCGGTGAGCGGGACGGGGAACGTCATTCAGGGCTCCTGTGGCAGGCTCTGTCGGGCCAGGTCGCTGGTCGGCCGGTCCTCCTCCACAGGATGGTGGCAGCGGTAGCGGTGTCCGGGCCGTGACGCGGCCGAGACGTCCGGCATCGACTCCGCGCACACCGCGTCCGCCTTCCAGCACCGGGTGCGGAACGGACAGCCGCTCGGCGGCCGGGTGGCCGACGGCACCGGCCCGGTCAGCGGGATCGGGTCCACGGGATCCAGCAGCCCGGGCGTGGCCGAGAACAGCGCGCGGGTGTACGGGTGCCGGGCCGCGTCGGTCACCCGGTCGGCCGGGGTCTCCTCCACGATCCGGCCCAGGTACATGGTGATCACCCGGTCGCTCATCCGCCGTACCGTCTGGATGTCGTGCGAGACGAACACCAGCGCGAGCCCGAGCCGTTCCCTGAGATCCAGCAGAAGATTGAGGATCTGTGCGCGCACCGACACGTCGAGCGCGCTGGTCGGCTCGTCGGCGACGACCAGCGCCGGGTCCAGGGCGAGCGCGCGGGCGATGGCGACGCGCTGGCGCTGACCGCCGGAGAGCTGCCCGGGCAGGGCGTCGGCGAGCGCCCGGGGCAGGCCCACCAGCCCCATCAACTCCCGTACCCGATCCTCCCGTTGGGCCCGGCTGCCGCGCGCGTGGACGTCCAGCGGGTCGCGCAGGATCCGGCGCACCGGCAGCCGCCGGTTCAGCGCGGTCGACGGGTCCTGGAAGATCATGCCGACGCCCGCGCCGACCGTGGCCCGCCGCTCCCCGGCCGGCATCGCCCACAGGTCCCGCCCCCGGAACGCCACCGTCCCCGAGGTCGGCCGCTCCACCCCGACCAGGACCTTCGCCAGCGTCGACTTCCCGCACCCCGACTCGCCGACCACCCCGACCGTCTCGCCGGCCGCCACGGACAGATCGGCGCCGGTCAGGGCGTACACCCGGGCGCGGGCGACCAGCCCGCCGCCGCGCGCCCTGTGGACGACATGGGCGTCCCGTACGTCGATGATCGTCGGCCTCACTGGAGCGCCTCCTCCACGGGTTCCACGGGCACGGCGGGGTGATGGCAGGCGGCCGTGTGCGTGGCCGTACCGGCGAGGACCGGCGCGTGCGCGTGGCACACCTCGCTCGCGCGCGGGCACCGGTCGGCGAAGCGGCAGCCCGCCGGGAAGTCGGCGGGGGCGGGTACGACTCCCTTGATCTGCGTCATCCGTTCCTCGGCCGACTCCAGCGACAGCACGCTGCCGAGCAGCCCGCGCGTGTAGTGGTGGGCCGGCGCCGCCACCAGGTCGGCGGTCACCCCGCTCTCCACGATCTGACCGCCGTACATCACCACCACCCGGTCGGTGACGTCGGCGACCAGCGCGAGGTCGTGCGAGACCAGGACCAGCGCGAAGCCGAGCTCCTCGCGCAGCCGCAGCAGCAGCTCCATCACCTGGGCCTGCACGGTGACGTCGAGCGCGGTCGTCGGCTCGTCGGCGACGATCAGCGCCGGCTCGCGGGACAGGGCCATGGCGATCAGCACGCGCTGGCGCTGCCCGCCGGACAGCTCGTGCGGATGGCTGCGCAGGGTGCGCTCCGGGTCCAGTCCGACCAGCTCCAGCAGCTCGGCCGGGCTGCGACGGCCCCCGCGCCGCACCAGTTGCCCCAGCTGGGCGCGGATCGTCATGGCGGGGTTCAGCGAGGACAGGGCGTCCTGGTAGACCATCGCCATCTCGTGCCCGAGCAGCCGCCGCCGCACCCGCATCGGCTCGGCGAGCAGATCGCGCTGCCGGAAGCGGACGTGCCCCCGCACCCGGGCCTCCCTCGGCTGGAGCCCCATGACCGTGAGCGCGGTCAGCGACTTGCCGCAGCCCGACTCGCCGACCAGGCCCAGCGCTTCACCGGGGTACACCTCGAAGCCGACCCCGGCGACGATGTCCACGCCCCGGTGCCGGTCCGGGAAGCCGACGGCGAGGTTCTCCACGGCGAGCACCGACTGCCCGCTCCGGTCGGGCCGGGGCCGGGCGCGGGCACGCAGCCGCCGCGCGGCCCGGGAGAGCCCCGGCAGCGGGAGGACGTCACCAGGTACCGCCCTCTCCAACTGGTCCTCGGACGCCGTCACTTCACGGGCGGCCGGCGCGGCCCACGCGTCCGACACCCCCTCGGAGAGGATGTTCAGCGACAGCACGGTGAGCAGGATCAGCAGCCCGGGGAAGACGGTCGCCCACCAGCCGCCGGTCAGCACCATGTTCTTGCCGTCGGCGATGACACTGCCCCAGGACGGATCCGGCGGCCGCACACCCGCCCCGATGAACGACAGCGACGCCTCGAACACGATCGCCTCGGCGACCTGGACCGTGCAGAAGACGAGGACGGGCGCGGCACAGTTGACGGCCACGTGCCGCAGCACGATGTGCGGGGTACGGGCCCCGATGACCCGCTCGGCGGTGACGTAGTCCTCCCCGTACTGGTCGAGCACGTTGGCGCGTACGACCCGGGCGACGGGCGGTGTGAAGAGGAACGCGACCGCGCAGATCAGCACCCCGATCCCGCCGCCGAACACCGCGACGAGGACGGCCGCGAGCGCGATGCCGGGGAACGCCATGACGACGTCCAGGCAGCGCATCAGCGTCTCGTCGACCGCCTTGCGGGAGGTGGCCGCGACCGCCCCGACGACGGCACCGACGACCAGTGCGAGCCCCGTCGCCCCCAGCCCGATCGCCAGCGACCAGCGGGCGCCGTACATCAGCCGGCTCAGGATGTCCCGGCCGAGGCTGTCCTGCCCGAGCCAGTGCGCGGCCGACGGATGCCCGCTGCCGCCGACCGGGTCCTGCTGGTCGAGCGGGTCGTCGGGCGCGAGGAGCGGCGCGAACACGGCGACCAGGATCACGATCGCCAGGAAGCAGACGGCGAGTCTCGACGGCAGCGGCAGCCGGCGCCAGCCGCGCAGCCGGACGCCGCCGGGCCGGGTGAGCCGTTCGACGAGGCCGGCGCGGGTGCTCATCAGACCGCCCTCAGACGTGGGTTGACCAGCAGATACAGGATGTCGATGACGAGGTTCACGACGACGAACCCGGTGGCCGTGGTGAGGACGACCCCCTGCACCACCGCCGGATCCCCGTTCTGTACGGCGTCGATCATCAGCTTGCCCATGCCGGGCAGCGAGAAGATCGTCTCGATGACGACGGCACCGCCGAGCAGATAGCCGACCCGCAGCCCGAGCACGGTGAGCGGATTGACGAGGGCGTTGCGCAGCACGTTCCGCCCCACCACGACGAGGGGCGGCAGCCCGCTCCCGATCGCCGTCCGGACGTAGTCCTTGTCCAGCTCCTCCACGACGGACGTCCGCACGATCCGGACGAGCTGGGCGGCGACCGGCAGCGAGAGCGCGAAGGCGGGCAGCGCCATCGTCCTCAGCCAACCGGTCGGCGAATCGGCCGGGTTGACGTATCCGCCGGTCGGGAACCAGCCCCGGTCCACCGCCAGGTACTGGATCATCAGCAGCGCCAGCCAGAACCCGGGCGCGGCGACCCCGACGAGCGAGACGACCCGGATGACCTGATCCGGCGCCCGGTCCCGCCAGACGGCGGCCGTGACGCCACCCGCCAGCGCCAGCACCACGGCGATGCCGAGGCCGAGGAAGGTCAGCTGGAGCGTGAGCGGCAGCGCGGTGGTGACCTGGTCGACGACGGGCGCGCGGGTCAGGGCGCTGGTGCCGAGGTCGCCGTGCAGCAGATCGGCGACGAAGTGGACGTACCGCACCGGCAGCGGATCCAGCAGACCGCTGCGCTCCCGGAAGTCGTGCAGCTGCTGCGGGGTCGGGTTCGCGCCCTGGAAGAACGCGGACGCCGGATCGACGTCGGAGAACCGCATCACCAGGAACACGAACAGCACGATCCCGAGCAGCAGCGGCACCAGCAGGGCGATACGGCGGAGCAGGATCCGTACGACGGCCGTCATGCCGTCAGACCCACGCGGCCCGGAGCACGTTGATCCCGGGATACGGCTGGGCCCTTATCCCGGTGAGCTTGCGCGGATCCCACGCCGTCATCAGTTCGTTGTGGACGACGGGATACAACACGGCCTGCTCGGCGACGACGTCGAGGTAGTCCTGGACGAGCGCCTTCTTCTTCGCCGGATCGGACTCCCTGGTCGCCCGGTCCATATCGGCGAAGAGCTGTTTCGCGACGGGATTCCCGGCCCACCGCGTATACCCCATCCACAGATTCCGCGGCCCGTAGTTGTAATGCATGATCAGGTCGGCGTCGAGCCCGAACTGATTGGGATTGGAGGCCGCCGCCACCACCTGGTAGTCCTGCTTCTGGTCCATCTTGGTGAACACGGCCGTGGTCTCCTGCGGCGCCAGTGTCGTCTCGACGCCGACCGCGTCCCAGGAGGACTTGATGGTCGGCAGGCAGTCCACGATCCAACTGACGTTCACGGCAAGGATGTTGATCTTCAGCCCGCTGACCCCGGCGGCTCTCAGCAGCGCCTTCGCCCTCTCGGGGTCGTGGTCGTAGACGGTCTTCGCCCGCCGATAGGCCGGATTGCCCTCGTCGAGGAAGGAAGAGGCGGGCTTCCCGTGCCCCCGGAGGGCGACCCGCACCATCTTCTGCCGGTCGATGGCGTAGTGCAGCGCCTGCCGCACCCGCACGTCGTCGAACGGCTTGTGCGCGGTGTTGAACATCAGGAAGAGGTTGTTCATCCCGGCCCCGCCCGAGACCGTCAGCCCGCCCTGCCGCAGCCGCGCGATGTTGGCGTACGGGATGTTGTCGGCGATCTGCGCGCCGGCGTCGGACCCGGAGATCTTCGCGACGCGCGGCGCCGCGTCGACGATCGTCAGCCAGTTCATCCGCTTGAAGGCGGCCGGCCGCGGCCCGTTGTACGCGGCGAACGCCTCGAACGCCGTGTTCGACTTCGGATGGTGCGCACTCTGCCGGTACGGCCCCGACCCCACGGCCAGCCCCGTGATCGCCTTGTCCCATCCGCCGGGCCGGGAGAACACGTGCCTCGGCATGATCTTGGCGAGGGTGAGCCGCGAAAGCCCGTCCGGGAAGGGGAACTTGAGGACGAGCTCGACGGTGCGGTCGTCCACCTTCCGGACGCCCTCCAGCCAGCTCTCGAAGAACCCCTTGGCGAGGGTCGGGGTCTTCGGGTCCAGGATCCGGTCGAAGACGAACACGACGTCGTCGGCGGTGACGGGCTCGCCGTCGTGGAAGACGGCCCCTCTTCGCAGGCTGAACCTCCAGGTGGTGGCGCCGGGATCCGCGGGCACCCCGGTGCCGAGCGCGGGATACGGCACCCGGGTGATCGGATCGGTGTCCAGCAGCCCCTCGTAGACATGGTTGTTGGCGGCCATCGAGAAGGCCGACGCCGTCTGTGTCGGATCCCAGCTGCCGTCGTTGCCGTACCCGATCACGGCGGTCAGCGTCCGGTCCTTCCCGCTGCCGCCGCCCCCGGTGTCGTTCGTGGACTGCGGCCCGCCCGAGCAGGCGGCGAGCGTGGACGGCAGGGCGGCGGCCAGCCCGAGCGCGCCGGCACCTTTCAGAAGGGACCGGCGGCGCGGGGCCGGCAGGTCGCGGGTCACGTCGTCACGCACGGAGCCTCCAGCGAGGTCGGGGAGGTGAGAGAGGAGGTACGACGTCCTACGTCCGGTTCGGTCAGCGTGACCATAAAAGGGGCTTCAGGGGCGGTCAAGGGGGCGCACGCGAATGGCGTAGCCGGCGAGTGGCCGGGCCGAAGTGGGGTCGGGTGAGGGCGGGGAGTCGAGCGGTCGCCGCCCAACGGGCGCTCAGTGGGCGGCATTTGCCGGTCATGGGCGCCCGCCGCCTGTCCTGCCGCCCTGCCACCCGCGCCTGCGCGGCGAGGTCTGCGTCAGGACAGAGCCCAGATCCTGGCCTGCTTGCCGATCGGGCCCATGTGGTCGAGGAGGTGCTGGATGTCGTCGGGATCCGACGTGAACACCCTGGCCCCGAGCTGTGCGGCGAGTACTGCGACCGTGCCGTCCACCGGGTCCGGCACCTCGGCTCGGCCCACGAGTTCGCCGACGCCACGCGCGAGCCGGTGATCCGTCGGCGGAATGTCGCATCCGCTGAGAAGGCGGGCGAGCTGCACGTGGCGGGCGCCGTCGCGCCAGGCCTGGGAGACGACGGGCGCGGGGACGAGAGGGACGCCACCGGCGGTCAGGTAGGAGTGGGGGGCTCGCCAGAAGGCCGCGTGGTTCCGCTCGGCGGCGATCAGCGCCCCGGCGTCGTACAGGAACGGCTTCAAGGTGCTCATGCGGCACCTCGCCCGGCGTGGTCCGAGTCGGCGGGGTGAAGGGCGTCTTCTGTGACGGAATCCACCCATACCCGGAGTCTTACTGGCCGGAGCGGGTGCGTGCCAGGCATATCGGCTGTTTTCATCCAGGCGGGCGGTCGCGTCTTCCCCGTACGCGAGAATGGACCCCATGAGCCTGTTCCGCGACGACGGCATCGTGCTGCGCACCCAGAAGCTGGGTGAGGCGGACCGGATCATCACGTTGCTCACGCGTGGTCACGGTCGGGTACGCGCCGTAGCGCGCGGGGTGCGGCGGACGAAGTCGAAGTTCGGGGCCCGGCTGGAGCCCTTCTCCCACGTCGACGTGCAGTTCTTCGCGCGCGGGAGCGAGCTGGTCGGGCGCGGGCTGCCGCTGTGCACGCAGAGTGAGACCATCGCGGCGTACGGCGGCGGGATCGTGACCGACTACGCCCGCTACACTGCCGGGACGGCCATGCTGGAGACGGCCGAGCGGTTCACCGATCATGAGGGGGAGCCGGCGGTGCAGCAGTACCTGCTGCTCGTCGGTGCGCTGAGGACGCTCGCGCGCGGGGAGCACGCGCCGCATCTCGTCCTCGACGCCTTTCTGCTGCGCTCCCTCGCCGTCAACGGGTACGCGCCCAGCTTCGGCGACTGTGCGAAGTGCGGAATGCCCGGACCCAACCGGTTCTTCTCCGTGGCCTCCGGCGGCTCCGTCTGCGCCGACTGCCGGGTGCCCGGCAGCGTCGTACCCTCGCCGCAGGCCCTGGTTCTCCTGGGGGCCCTGCTTACGGGAGACTGGGAGACGGCGGACACGTGCGAGGCGCGGTACGTCCGCGAGGGCAGTGGGCTGGTGTCGGCCTATCTGCACTGGCATCTGGAGCGCGGGCTGCGCTCGCTGCGGTACGTGGAAAAGACCTAGCGGTAGTAGGGAGACGAGAAGCACATGGTCGTACGCGGGATCCTGGGGCGTCAGCGTCGCGAGTACCAGGCGCCGGAGCCACACCCGTCGGGGGCCCGCGCGCCGAAGCTCCCCGGCGAGCTGGTGCCGAACCACGTGGCCATCGTCATGGACGGCAACGGGCGCTGGGCGAAGGAGCGCGGGCTGCCCCGGACGGAGGGCCACAAGGTCGGCGCCGAGCGGGTGCTCGACGTGCTGCAGGGCTCCATCGAGGTCGGTGTGCGCAACATCTCCCTGTACGCCTTCTCGACCGAGAACTGGAAGCGCTCGCCCGACGAGGTCCGCTTCCTGATGAACTTCAACCGTGACTTCATCCGCAAGACCCGCGACCAGCTCGACGCGCTCGGCATCCGGGTGCGCTGGGTGGGCCGGATGCCCAGGCTGTGGAAGTCGGTCGCCAAGGAGCTCCAGGTCGCCCAGGAGCAGACCAAGGACAACGACCTGCTGACGCTGTACTTCTGCATGAACTACGGCGGCCGTGCCGAACTCGCCGACGCCGCCAAGGCGTTGGCCGAGGACGTGAAGGCCGGGCGGCTCGATCCGGGCAAGGTCAACGAGAAGACCATCCAGAAGTACCTGTACTACCCCGACATGCCGGACGTGGACCTGTTCCTGCGCCCGAGCGGTGAGCAGCGCACCTCCAACTACCTGCTCTGGCAGAGCGCGTACGCCGAGATGGTCTTCCAGGACGTGCTGTGGCCGGACTTCGACCGGCGCGACCTGTGGCGGGCCTGTATGGAGTTCGCCTCCCGCGACCGGCGCTTCGGCGGCGCCGTGCCGAACGAGGAACTGCTGGCCATGGAAGCCGCGATGCGGGGCGGTCCGGCCACCTCGTAGCCACCGCCGGTTCCCCCGGGCTGCCGAGGGTGACGACTCATGAGACGTACGACTCCCGTCCTCTCCGTCCTCGCCCTCGGCGCCCTGCTGCTCACTGCGCCGTCCGCCCGGGCCGGCGCCGACGGGCCCGCGAGCCGCGACAGTTACGGCACGAAGGCGCCGTACTCCCCCACGCTCGGCTTCGCTCGCGCGGGGGGATCCCCATCGGAACAGGACCCGCACACGTACGAGCGGCCCCCGGCCGGCTTCGAGCCGGTCTTCACCGAGAACGTCTTCCGGCAGGTCGAGGCGAAGCGGGCCGGCACCAGCGACCTCGGCGCCGAAGTGCGCTTCACCCACGCCGAGGAGATCATCCCGCCGGCCGCGCTGATGCGGCTGCCGGGCAGCGCGACGCCCGCGACGCCGGGACGGCCGTACACCTACGCCGACAACCAACCCCTGGCGGGGCGCGGACGTGGCTCCCCTCGGCGCGAACATCCAGTGGGACGTGTACGAGAAGGACGGCCGCTGTCTCGTGCGCATGCTCTACGACGAGCGGGAGACGCCCTTCAGGACCGGCTGCCGGCCGATCGAGAGGGGCAGCGCCTACTACGACCTGGACGAACTGCAGCGGTGCTTCGGCCGCGACTGGCTAGGACGCGCCGCCCGCGCAGTCCGCGCACGTGCCGAAGATCTCCACCGTGTGCGCCACGTTGACGTAACCGTGCTCCGCCGCGATCGCCTCGGCCCACTTCTCCACGGCCGGGCCCTCGACCTCCACGGCCTTGCCGCAGGCGCGGCACACGAGGTGGTGGTGGTGCTCGCCGGTCGAGCAGCGGCGGTAGACGGACTCGCCGTCGGAGGTGCGCAGGACGTCGACCTCGCCGGCGTCGGCGAGGGACTGGAGGGTGCGGTACACCGTGGTCAGCCCGACCGAGTCGCCCTTGTGCTTGAGCATGTCGTGCAGTTCCTGCGCGCTGCGGAACTCGTCCACCTCGTTCAGGGCCGCCGACACGGCTGCCCGCTGTCGGGTCGCGCGGCCCTTCACGGGCGGTCCAGCGGTCGTCACCGGTTGCCTCCTCCGTCTCGCCTGTGCCCGGGCCATTGTGCCAGCCCGGGCTGTCGGCAGTCAGACGCCGACCTCGTCCCCGGCCTCTCTCGTGGCCGGAACCGAGCACTCCGCCGGGTCCCCGGCGGGCCCGGCCTGGGCCGCCGCGCGGGCGCGTCGCCGGGCCAGCGGGGTGGCCAGCGCGGTCAGCGCGACGAACGCGGCGATGGTCAGCAGAACGATCGTCGCACCGGGCGGGACGTCCTGGTAGTAGGAGGTGATCGTGCCGCTGACGGTCACGGCGATGCCGATCGCGACGGCGATCACGAACGTGGCGGTGAAACTGCGGGTGAGCTGCTGGGCCGCCGCCACCGGCACGACCATCAGCGCGGACACCAGCAGCAGTCCGACCACGCGCATGGCGACGGTCACCGTCACCGCGGCCGTCACCGCCGTCAGGAGGTTGAGCGCGCGCACCGGCAGGCCGGTGACCCGGGCGAACTCCTCGTCCTGGCTGACCGCGAACAGCTGGCGGCGCAGACCGAGGGTGACCAGCACCACGAACGCGGCCAGCAGGCAGATCGAGACGACGTCCGACTGCGACACCGTGGACAGCGAGCCGAACAGGTACGACGTCAGGTTCGCGTTGGAGCCGCCCGGCGCGAGGTTGATGAACATCACGCCGCCGGCCATGCCGCCGTAGAAGAGCATGGCGAGGGCGATGTCGCCGCGCGTCCTGCCGTACCAGCGGATCAGTTCCATCAGGACCGCGCCGAGGACCGAGACGGCCGTCGCCATCCACACGGGGGACGTCGACAGCAGGAAGCCCAGTCCCACTCCCGTCATCGCCACATGGCCGATGCCGTCGCCCATCAGGGCCTGGCGGCGCTGGACCAGGTAGATGCCGACGGCGGGGGCGGTGATGCCGACCAGGACGGCGGCGAGCAGGGCCCGCTGCATGAAGGCGTAGTTCAGGAAGTCCATCAGCTCAGCAGTCCCGTGTGGATCGACTCGTGGGGGTGGACGTGGTCGTGGCCGGGCAGGGCGTGCTGGCCGACCGCCTGCGGCGGCGGGCCGTCGTGCAGGACGCAGCCGTCGCGCAGGACCACCGCGCGGTCGATCAGCGGCTCCAGCGGCCCGAGTTCGTGCAGCACGAGGAGGACCGTGGCGCCCGCCGCCACCTGTTCCCTCAGGGTGCGGGCGAGGATCTCCTGGCTGGCCAGGTCGACGCCCGCCATCGGCTCGTCCATGATCAGCAGCTCGGGTTCGGCGACGAGCGCGCGGGCGATCAGCACGCGCTGGTGCTGGCCGCCGGAGAGGGCGTTCACCGAGTCCTTGGCGCGGTCGGCCATCCCGACCGCCGCCAGGGCCCGCTGCACGGCCTCCCGGTCGGCGCGGCGGAAGACGCCGAAGCGGGTGCGGGAGAGCCGCCCGGAGGAGACGATCTCGGTCACCGTGGCGGGGACGCCGCCTGCGGCCGTCGTGCGCTGCGGTACGTAGCCCACGCGCGACCAGGCGCGGAACGAGCGGCGCGGGGTGCCGAACAGCTCGATCGTGCCGCCGCTCGCCGGCACCTGGCCGATGACCGTGCGGATCGCGGTGGACTTGCCGGAGCCGTTCGCGCCGAGCAGGGCGACGACCTCGCCGCGGCCGACGGTGAGGTCGATGCCGCGCAGCACGGGACGGGCGCCGAGTTCGGCGGTCACCCCGCGCAGGGCTATGACGGGCTCGCTGGGCTCACTGGTCATGTGGTCTCCCGTACCGGTCACTTGGCGCCCAGCGCCTGCTGGAGGGCCTTGAGGTTGGCCTCCTGGACGGAGAAGTAGTCCTTGCCGCGGGACTTGGCGGTGATGCCCTCGATGGGGTCCAGCACGTCGGTCCGCAGACCGGCGTCGCCCGCGATCGTCTTGGCGGTCTTGTCGCTGACGAGCGTCTCGTAGAAGACGGTGGAGACGCCGTCGGCCCTGGCCATCTGCTCCAGGTCCTTCACGCGCGCGGCGCTGGGCTCGGAGTCGGGGTCGAGGCCGGTGATGGACTCCTCGGTCAGGCCGTAGCGCTCGGCGAGGTAGCCGAAGGCGGCGTGCGTGGTGATGAAGACCTTGGTCTTCGTGTCGGCCAGGCCGTCCTTGAACTGCCTGTCCAGGCCGGTCAGCTTCGTGACCAGCGTGGCGGTGTTCTTCTCGTAGTCGGCCGCGTGCTTCGGGTCGGCCTTCTCGAAGGCCTTGCCGACTCCCTGGGCGACCTGGGCGTAGCGCACCGGGTCGAGCCAGATGTGCGGGTCGAGGCCGGCCAGCTCCTCGTTCTTGGAGGCGTCGTGGGAGGCCGCGTGGCCGCCGACCTCGTTGCCGTGCTTCTCCAGCGTGGTCAGGGCGGCCGCGTCGACCTTGGTCTTCACCGGGGACTGGGCCACCGCGTCGTCGACGGAGGGCTGGAGGTTCTTCAGGTACAGCACCGCGTCGGAGTCCTGGAGCAGCGCGATCTGCTTGGGGCTGATCTCCAGGTCGTGGGGTTCCTGGCCGGGGGAGGTGAGACTGGTGACGTGCACATGCTTGCCACCGATCTGCTCGGCCAGGAAGGCCATGGGATAGAAGGACGCGACGACGTCGAACTTTCCGGTGCCCGCCGCCTCCGCCTTGTCACCGGAGCAGGCGGAGAGAGTGCCGATACCGAGGGCGGTGACCGCGGTGAGCGCGGCGGTGGGTATGAGGCGTCGTCGTGCGTTCATGACAGTCATTTTCAACAAACATGGAAACCGTTGTCAACAAGCCTGGTCAGCGGTACCGATTTGATTGAGGGGGAGCCCCCGCCGGTACCCTGAATCATTCGCAAGCAAGCTGGATGCATCTCGCTCCACCGCCCGTCGTCGTAATCGTCATGAAGAGAGCACCGTGGCCGCCGACAAGATCGACACCATCGTCAGCCTGAGCAAGCGCCGTGGCTTCGTTTTCCCGTGCAGTGAGATCTACGGCGGACAGCGCGCCGCCTGGGACTACGGACCGCTGGGTGTCGAGCTCAAGGAGAACATCAAGCGCCAGTGGTGGCGCTACATGGTGACGTCGCGCGAGGACGTGGTCGGTATCGACTCGTCCGTCATCCTGGCCCCCGAGGTCTGGGTCGCGTCCGGCCACGTCGCCACCTTCACGGACCCGCTGACCGAGTGCACCTCCTGCCACAAGCGGTTCCGCGCCGACCACCTGGAAGAGGCGTACGAGGAGAAGAAGGGCCACGCCCCGGCGAACGGCCTCGCGGACATCAACTGCCCGAACTGCGGCAACAAGGGCCAGTTCACCGAGCCCAAGCAGTTCTCGGGTCTGCTCTCCACCCACCTCGGTCCCACCCAGGACTCCGGCTCGGTCGCGTACCTGCGCCCCGAGACCGCCCAGGGCATCTTCACCAACTTCGCCCAAGTGCAGACCGCCTCGCGCAAGAAGCCCCCGTTCGGCATCGCCCAGATGGGCAAGTCCTTCCGCAACGAGATCACGCCCGGCAACTTCATCTTCCGCACCCGCGAGTTCGAGCAGATGGAGATGGAGTTCTTCGTCAAGCCGGGCGAGGACGAGAAGTGGCAGGAGTACTGGATGGAGCAGCGCTGGAACTGGTACACGGGCCTCGGCCTGCGTACCGAGAACATGCGCTGGTACGAGCACCCGAAGGAGAAGCTCTCCCACTACTCCAAGCGCACCGCCGACATCGAGTACCGCTTCCAGTTCGGCGGCAGCGAGTGGGGCGAGCTGGAGGGCGTCGCCAACCGCACCGACTACGACCTCGGCGCCCACTCCAAGGCCTCCGGCCAGGACCTGGTCTACTACGACCAGGAGGCCCAGGAGCGCTGGACCCCGTACGTCATCGAGCCCGCGGCCGGTGTCGGCCGCACCATGCTGGCCTTCCTGCTCGACGCCTACGTCGAGGACGAGGCGCCGAACGCCAAGGGCAAGATGGAGAAGCGCACGGTGCTGCGCCTGGACCACCGCCTCGCCCCGGTGAAGGTGGCCGTCCTCCCGCTCTCCCGCAACCCCGAGCTGTCCCCGAAGGCCAAGGGCCTCGCCCAGGCGCTGCGGCAGAACTGGAACATCGAGTTCGACGACGCCGGCGCCATCGGCCGCCGCTACCGCCGCCAGGACGAGATCGGCACGCCGTACTGCGTGACCGTCGACTTCGACACCCTCGAGGACAACGCCGTCACCGTGCGTGAGCGTGACTCGATGAAGCAGGAGCGCGTGTCGCTGGACCAGATCGAGGGCTACCTGGCGCAGCGTCTCATCGGCGCCTAGTCACACCACCGCGAAGCCGGGCGGGCCGATCACTTCGGCCCGCCCGGCTTTCGCATGTCCCGGGTGCGTCAACGCCCCTGCGACGCCTTCACGTTGTCCCCGAACGTCCAGTTCTTCGAGCCGTCCCAGTTGATCGACCGGTCCATGGCCCTTGAGCGAGCCGCCGTAGTGCTGTCAGGCCTGGGAGACGAGTGACGGTGCCAGGTAGCCGCCGCCCGCGCCGGGCTGCGCGGGCGGGCCCGGGACCTGCCTGTCGTGGGGTCCGCCTCCGCATGGGAGGTCTGGACCATTCTCCCCGGTGACTGACGAAGATGGAATGACAGATATTGAAATCTGTCATCCGTCATGGCAGAGTGGACGGCATGACGATGCGAACCCGAAACCTCGGAACCACCGGCCCGACCGTCTCCGCCCTCGGCCTCGGCTGCATGGGCATGTCCGCGCTCTACGGCGAAGCCGACCGCGCGGAGTCCGTCGCGACCGTCCACGCCGCCCTGGACGCGGGCGTCACGCTGCTCGACACCGGCGACTTCTACGCCATGGGGCACAACGAGATGCTGATCGGCGAGGCCCTGCGCACCGCCCCGGCCGCCCTGCGCGCGAAGGCCCTGACCAGCGTGAAGTTCGGCGCCCTGCGCGACCCGGAGGGCAACTGGAGCGGGTACGACGGCCGCCCGGCCGCCGTGAAGAACTTCGCGGCCTACTCCCTCCAGCGCCTCGGCGTCGACCACATCGACGTCTACCGGATCGCCCGCCTCGACCCGGACGTGCCGATCGAGGAGACCGTCGGCGCGATCGCGGAACTGATCGAGAAGGGCTACGTCCGGCACATCGGCCTCAGCGAGGTCGGCGCCGAGACCATTCGCCGGGCCGCCGCCACCGCCCCGATCGCCGACCTCCAGATCGAGTACTCGCTGATCAGCCGGGGCATCGAGCGGGAGATCCTGCCGACCGTCCGCGAGCTGGGCATCGCGATCACGGCGTACGGCGTGCTGTCCCGCGGCCTGATCTCCGGCCACTTCAGCCGCGACCGGCAGCTCGCCCCGACCGACTTCCGCGCCCACTCGCCCCGCTTCCAGGGCGAGAACCTCCAGCACAACCTGAACCTGGTCGAGGCACTGCGCAAGATCGCCGAGCAGAAGGGCGCGACGGTCGCGCAGACCGCCATCGCCTGGGTCCTCTCCCGCGGGGACGACATCGTCCCGCTGGTCGGCGCCCGCACTCGCGAGCGGCTCACCGAGTCGCTCGGCGCGCTGGACGTCACCCTGGACGCGGCCGACCTGGCGGCGATCGAGGAGGCCGTGCCGGCGGACGCGGCGGCCGGCGACCGCTACCCGTCCGCGCAGATGACGACGCTCGACAGCGAGCGCTGACCCGGCGGCCGGACCAGGCCCATGACGTACGGTCTATGACATGACACCGCCCACCGGGACCCTGACCGCCGAGCGCATCCTCGAAGCGACCGAGGAGGTGCTGCGCCGGCACGGCCCGGCCAAGGCCACCGTGGTCGACGTGGCCCGCGCGCTCGGTGTCAGCCACGGCAGTGTCTACCGCCACTTCCGCACCAAGGCGGCACTGCGCGAGGCGGTCACCAAGCGCTGGCTGGACCGCACGTCCCAGCGGCTGGCCGGCATCGTCTCCATGGCCGGCAGCCCCGAGGAGCGGCTGCGGGCCTGGCTCGCGGCGCTGTTCGACGCCAAGCGGCACAAGGCGGGCGACGACCCCGAGCTGTTCGCGACGTACACGGTGCTGACCGACGAGAACGTCGCGGCGGTCGCCGAGCACATCGAGGAACTGACCGGGCAGTTGACCCGGATCATCGAGGCAGGGGCCGAGGCGGGCACCTTCGCGGTACCCGACCCGGCCCCTGTGGCCCGCGCCGTCTTCCAGGCCACCGGCCGCTTCCACGACCCCTGTTACGCCCGGGACTGGACCAGCCCCGGAATCGACGAGGAGTTCACGGCGGTGGTGGACCTGTTGGTGAGGGGACTCAGCTCACCTTCACAGTGACGGTCGGGGAGACGGCCTTGCCGGCCTTGTTCGCGCTCACGACCCGCAGCGTGTGTGTGCCCTTGGGCAGTTTGGCGGTCATGGCGTAGGAGTTGTTCCTCTTGACCACCGTGGTCGGGGTCAGCTTGGTCCACTTGCCGTTCACCTCGTGCTGGAGCGCCAGCGGGCTGCCGACCTTGAGGCCCGTGGTGCGTCCGGCGAGCCTCACCGACTGGCCGGCCGTCACCGACGACTTGTTGGCCGTGAGGGTGATCGAGGCCTTGGCCATGGGGCTGACCGTGGGCTTCGGCTTGCCGGTCATGTGCATGGTGGGCGTGGGGGTCGGCTTCTCGTTCGCGGCGAAGGCCGCGGCCGTACCGGCCGACAGCAGGGCGACGGAGAGAGTGCCGGCGGCGAGCGCTCGGGCGCAGCGGCTCCGGGTGAAGCTCATGTGGGTCTCCTGGTTTCGAGGGAGTTCCCCCCTGTCGCGAGCGGGCCTCGCGGGGCCCGCTCGCCAGTCCAGGCTCGCCCGAGTGCGGCGGGGCGGCACGTCGAGCAGGCCGCGGCAGCCGTTGAAACGTCTATTGATTTCCGTAAAGCCGCAGGTTGGACAACGTTTTCCCAATCCTCTCCGTTACCTGTTTTTTACCCTTGGTGACTGTTCGCCGGGTCGACCGTCGCCTGGTGGGCCTCGGCCAGGTGCTCCTCCGCCTTCAGCCACGGCAGGAACTGCGCGCTTCTGCGCCAGCCGCAGGTGTCGCATCTGATCAGCCGCTGCACGCCCGTGCGCTCCACACGCACGACGTGCTCCCGGCCGTGCCGGTCCCAGCGGCTGACCTTGCTCGTGGTGTTGTCCCGTGCCATCCCTGCCTCCGTCTCCGCGTGCCCGCAGGGAGTGTGCAGCAGAATCAACATCAACAGGGAGTTGTTCACGGTCGGTTGGGCGAGTCGTGGCCGGGACTCAGCCGATCTCGCGCGGCAGCCGCAGGCTGAGCAGGCCTGTCAGCACGATCCCGGCCAACTGCACCAGCAACGCGACGACCAGCGCCTCCCGCATGCCCACGCGCGGTACGAGGGTGAGGAACAGCGTGCCCAGCGTGGCGACGCCGAGGGCGAGCGCGGACTGCTGGGTGGTGACCATCACGCCGCTGCCGACCCCGGCCCGGGCCGGCGGCACCTCGGACAGCACCAGCCGCATGACATTGGGGAGTTGGAGCGCCTGCCCGGCCCCGGCGACGGCCGCGCCCGGCAGCATCGCGACGAGGCCGACGTGCGGCCAGTCCCGCCAGGCGGCCAGCATCAGCAGCAGGATGCCCACGCCCTGGACGACCGCACCGGCGGTGACCACGCGGGTGCCGTAGCGGGCGATCAGCCGGGGGCCGGCGAGGGAGGTGAGCAGAAACGCCACGGCCATCGGCGCGAGCGCGAGCCCGGCCGGCACCGGGGAGAGCCCGGCGCCCTGCTGCAGCGCCAGCGCGATCACGAACATGAAGCCGCTGAAGCCGATCGAGAACGGCACGATCAGCAGCAGACCGCGCCGCAGCGAGGCCAGCGCCAGCAGGCTCGGCGGCACCAGCGGGGTCCGCCCCGCCCGGTCGGCCCGCCGCTCCACGGCCCAGAACGCACCGGCGGCGAACGGGAACACGGCCAGCGACAGCCACGTCCACAGCGGCCAGCCCGCCGCCCGGCCCTCGGTCAGCGGCGCGAGCAGCGTCAGCAGGGACAGCGCGAGCAGGACGGTGCCGGGGCCGTCGACGGGCTCGGGGTGCGCCGAGCGGGTCTCGGGCACGAACCGTACGGCGAGGAGCAGACCCGCCACGACCACGGGCACGTTGACGAGGAACACGGCCCGCCAGCCGGTCCCGGCGATGTCGGCGGCGACGAGCACCCCGCCGAGTATCTGCCCGGCCACCATGGCCAGTCCGGCCGTCGCGCCGTACAGGCTCATGGCCCGCGCCCGGTGTGCGCCGCGCGTGGTGGCCTGGATGGTGGCGAGCACCTGCGGCAGCATCGCGGCGGCCGCGGCGCCCTGCGCGACCCGCGCCGCGACCAGGCTCCACGCGTCCGGTGCGAGCCCGCAGGCCAGCGAGGTCAGCCCGAACGCGGCCATCCCGGCGAGGAACAGCCGCCGCCGGCCGAACAGGTCCCCGAGGCGCCCGCCGAGCACGAGCAGCACGGCGTACGCGACGCCGTACCCGGCGACGACCAGCTCCAACACCGCCTCGCTCGCGGCGAGATCGGTGCGGATGGTCGGCAGGGCGACGTTGACGATGAAGAAGTCGATCAGCGGCAGTGCCGCGGCCAGCAGTACGGTGAACAGCCCGGGTCCGCCGAGTGCGGGCGGCGCGGCCGTCGTGTGGACGGCCCGGGTGGAGACGACGGTTTCGCTCATGCCCTCGACCCTGTGCCCTCGCCCAGACGGGTACCAGAGTGTGTTCATCCTGGTAGAAGAAATACCTGGCAACAGGATCGGCCGGGCGGCACCCTGGAGCCATGACGACCATGGCCGAGGAAGGCGCGGCGCGGTCCCCCCGGGGCGCGGAGATCCGGCGGCACGAGCTGGCCGCGTTCCTGCGCAACCGCCGCGAGCGCATCACCCCCGAGCAGGTGGGCCTGCCCCGCGGGGCCCGGCGGCGTACGCCCGGACTGCGCCGGGAGGAGGTCGCGCACCTCTCCGCGGTCGGCGTCACCTGGTACACGTGGCTCGAACAGGCCCGCAACATCCAGGTCTCCGTGCAGGTCCTGGACGCCCTGGCCCGCACGCTGATGCTGGACGCCAGTGAGCGCGCCCATCTGTTCCGGCTGGCCGGTGCCACCGATCCGACGCCCGCCGCGAGCTGCCCGAGCGTCACCCCGGCCCTGCGCGAGATGCTGCGCCGGCTGGAGCCGCTCCCGGCCTGCATCCAGAACAGCCGGTACGACATCCTCGCCTACAACCGCCCCTACGGCCGCCTCCTCGGCGACCTGGACGCGATCGCGCCCGAGGACCGCAACTGCATGATCCTCGTCTACACCAACAAGGAGTGGCAGGAGGCGGTCGTCCACCTGGAGGAGACCCAGCGGGTGATGGCCGCCCGGCTGCGCGCCTCCCTCGCCGGTCACCTGGGCGAGCCGGCCTGGAAGATGCTCCTCAAGCGCCTGGAGACGGCGTCCCCCGCGTTCCGCGAGCACTGGGAGCGTTACGAGGTGGTCGGCGCCCGCGCGAAGACCAAGGAGTACCGCAACCCCTACGTCGGCCACCTCAGGCTGGTGCACACGGACCTGTGGCTGGGTCCCGAGGCGGGCGCCCGCATGGTGATGTACACGGCGAAGGACGAGGAGACCCGGGGGCGGCTGGAGAGGCTGTACGAGATGTCCTGCGAGCCGTTGCCGGCCGTCGGCGGGCCGCTCCCGTAGGCCTCTGAGCGGGTCCGGCGAAGTCCGGGCGGTCCGGCAGCGCCCCGAAGGGCGCGGAGCTCCGTCGACATGCGGCTCCGCCGCGTGGGCGTGACCGGCCACGACGGACCCGCGGATGACCGACGGCACATCGCGGCACCTCCAGCGGAGCGCTCAGGCGCTGCCCACCGGCTGGCGGATCTCCGGTGCCTGGAGGCTCTGAGCCGTGCGGGTCGCCGTCGCGCGGGCCCACCGGCCGCTGGTGAGCAGGCCGAGGACCAGGACGGCCAGTCCGCACCCCGTGAGGATCCACCAGCCGGGACGGGCCGCCGGGACGAAGGCCTGGGGGTGCGAGGACGAGCCGATGCCGGAGGCCAGGACGGCGCCGATCACCGCGACGCCGAGGGTCTGGCCCAGCTGCCTGCTGGTGGAGGCGACGGCGGCGGCGACCCCGGCCTGGGCGCGCGGCATGCCCGACACGGCCGTGTTGGTGATCGGCGCGTTCACGAAGCCGAAGCCGATGCCGAACAGGGCGTAGCAGAACAGGCGGTTGGTGTTCGAGGTCTCCGCGTCGAAGGCCGCGAACAGGACGCCGCTCGCCGTCATCGCCGTACCGGCGATCAGGAGCGGGAGGCGGGGGCCGCGGCTGCCGACGAGGCGGCCGGACAGGGGCGCGCACAGGAAGGTGGGCGCCGCCATCGGGAGCATCCACAGGCCCGCGTGCAGGGCGTCCAGGCCGCGGACGTTCTGGAGGTACAGCGTCGAGAGGAACAGGAAGCCGCCGAGCGCCGCGAACGCGCTGATCGCGATCACGGTGGCCCCGCTGAACGGTGCCGAGCGGAAGAAGCGCAGGTCGATGAGGGGTTCGTCGCGGCGGGGCTCGTACCACAGCAGGGCCAGCAGGGCCACGACGGCGACGGCCGCGAAGGGGGCGACGACGGACGCGGTGGAGTCCGGCGCCTCGATGATCGCGTACGTCAGCGAGCCGAACAGGGCGATGACCAGGAGCTGGCCGACCGGGTCGGGGCGGCGGGCCTTCGGGGCGCGGGACTCGGGGACGAAGCGGAGCGTGAGCAGGAGGGCGACGAGGCCGACCGGGAGGTTGATCCAGAAGATCGCGCGCCAGCTCACCGACTGCACCAGCAGCCCGCCGACCAGCGGACCGGCCGCCATGGATATGCCGACCACCGCACCCCACACGCCGATCGCGCGGGCGCGCTCACGGGCGTCGGTGAAGGTGTTGGTGATGATCGACATGGCGACCGGGTTCAGCATGGAGCCGCCGACCGCCTGCACCATGCGGAACACGATCAGCAGGGAGAGGTTCGGCGCGAGCGAGCAGAGCACGGAGCCGACGGTGAACACCAGCAGGCCGGTCATGAAGACCTTCTTGCGGCCGATCCGGTCGGCCGTCGAGCCCGCGAGCATCAGCAGCGAGGCGAGCACCAGGGTGTAGGCGTCGATCGTCCACTGGAGACCGGAGGTCGAGGCGTGCAGATCGCGCTGCATGGAGGGCAGCGCCACGTTCAGGACGGTGTTGTCGAGACTCACGATGAGCAGGCTCATGCAGCAGATCGCGAGCACGAGCAGACGGCGGCGAGGGCTCAGCTCGGGCATGAACCTCACTGTACGCTCATTTCAATAGTGCGTCTAACTAATGACTGCTACATGATCTTTGCCGAGGGCAGCCGCAGGCCGAGCCACCCCAGCCCCAGCAGCCCCGCCGCCTGCACCGCCAGCACCACCGCCAGCGCCTCCCGCATCCCCAGCCCCGGCACGAGGGACAGGAACAGCGAACCCAGCGTCGCGACCCCCACGGCCAGGCACGACTGCTGCAGCGTGGCCGCCAGTCCGCTGCCCGCGCCCGCCAGCCGCGCCGGTATCGCGGCCAGCAGGATCCGGTAGTAGAGCGGGAGCTGGAGGCCCTGCCCGATGCCGCACAGGGCCAGACCGGGGGAGAGGGCGAGCGGGCTCAGGTGCGGCCAGGGGCCCAGCAGGGCGGTCGCCACCACCGTCGCCAGACCGATGATGTGGACCACGGCCGCGAGCGTCACCGCCCGCCCGCCGAGCCGCCGTACCGCACGCGGCGCCAGCATCGACGCGGCGAACTGCGTCACCCCCATCGGCACCAGCGTCAGCCCCGCCGTCAACGCCCCGTACCCCAGGCCCTGCTGGAGCGTCACCGCGCTCACGAACATCCAGCCCGCGAAGCCGACGAACACCGGCACACCGAGCAGCAGCCCCCGCCGCACCCCGGGGGAGGTGAGGAGCGACGGCGGCAGCAGGGGGCCGGCGCCGGCCCGCTCGGCGCGCCGCTCCACGCGGTGGAAGAGCGCCGCGAACACCGGCGCCGCGACCAGCAGCAGGACCGACCACAGCGGCCAGCCCGTCGCCCGGCCCTCGGTCAGCGGCAGCAGCAGCGCGATCAGCGCCGCCGCCAGCAGCGCGGTACCGGCGAGATCCGTGTGCGCCGGGCGCTCCGCCCGGCTGTCGGGCACCGACCGCAGCGCGCAGACCAGGGCGGCCAGCGCCACCGGCACGTTCACCAGGAACACCGCGCGCCAGCCGGTGCCCGCCGGGTCGGCCGCCACCAGCACCCCGCCCAGCACCTGCCCGAGCACGACGGACACCCCGCCGACCGAGCCGTACAGTGCGACCGCGCGGGCCCGCCGCTCGCCGGACGTCGTCGCGTGCAGCGTCGCCAGCACCTGGGGCAGCAGCGCCGCCGACGCCGCCCCCTGTGCCACCCGCGCCGCCACCAGCCACCACGCGCCCGGCGCGAGCCCGCAGGCCAGCGAGGTCAGCCCGAAGCCGGCCACGCCCCACAGGAACATCCGCCGCCGGCCGAAGGCGTCCCCGAGCCGGCCGCCGAGCACGAGCAGCACCGCGTACGCCACCGCGTACCCGGCCACCACCATCTCCAGCGTGGCCGGCGGCGCGTGCAGATCGCGTTCGATCGTCGGCAGGGCGACGTTGACGATGAAGAAGTCGATCATCGGCAGCGCGGTGCCGAGGAGCAGGGTGAACAGGCCCAGGGGCGTCAGCGCCCGGGGCCCCGCGGTCGTCGTGGGAGAGGTCGTCGTGGTCACGACCCGACTCTGCGCCCGCGCCCAGCCGGGTACCAGGCGGTGCTCATCCGGGTACCGGCACCACCTGGCACCGGGGTGCGCGGCCACGGCACCCTTGGTCCCATGACCATCGCAGCGCCGGAACACGACGTCCACGACAGCGGGGAGCAGCAGGTGCGGCGCCGGGAGCTGGCCGCCTTCCTGCGCAGCCGCCGCGAGCGCGTCACCCCGGAACAGGTCGGCCTGCCGCGCGGCCCGCGCCGCCGCACCCCCGGCCTGCGCCGCGAGGAGGTCGCCCAGCTCTCCGCGGTCGGGGTGACCTGGTACACGTGGATCGAGCAGGCCCGCGCCGCCCATGTCTCCGCCCAGGTGCTGGACGCCGTCGCCCGCGCGCTGCTCATGGACCCCGCCGAGCGCGCCCACCTCTTCGCCCTCGCCCGGGCCGCCGACCCGCGCACCGAAGCCGAGTGCACGGTCGCCGCCCGGTCCGCGGTCAAGATCGTCGAACGGCTCGCGCCCTACCCGGCCTCGCTCCAGAACGCCCGCTACGACATCCTCCACGCCAACCGCCCCTTCGCCCAGGTCTTCGGCGACCCCGCCGAGCTGCCCCCGGCCGACCGGAACTGCCTGTGGCTGCTGACCACCAGCGCGCGCTGGCAGCGGGACTTCCTGGACCGGGACGAGATGCTGCGCGACCTGATCGCGAAGTACCGGGCCGGCATGGCCGAGCACATGGCCGAGCCGGTGTGGAAGCAGCGGCTGGACCGGCTGCTGGCGGTGTCGGAGGAGTTCCGCGAGCTGTGGGAGCGGCACGAGGTCGCGCCGATGTCGCCGCACGTCAAGCGGTACCGGCACCCGGTGGTCGGCCTGATCCGGCTGGAGCACCGCACCATGTGGCTGGCCCCGCAGGCGCCGGCCCAGCGGGTGGTCGCGTACGTCCCCGCCGACGAGGAGAGCGAGGAGCGGCTGGAGCGGCTGGCGGAGCTCGCGGGAGAGCAGGGGACCGCGTGAGGGACAATGGGACCTTGCCCTGTGTTCCCCCCGCCGCTGTCCGCGTCGTAGACCTGTCCCGGAGCCGTCTGATGTCCCACCCGCTCGCCGTCGGCCCGCACACCGTGTCGCCGCCCGTCGTGCTCGCACCCATGGCGGGGATCACGAACGCGCCCTTCCGGACCCTGTGCCGCGAGTTCAGCGGGGGCAAGGGGCTGTTCGTCAGCGAGATGATCACGACCCGGGCGCTGGTCGAGCGCAACGAGAAGACCATGCAGCTGATCAGGTTCGACGCGAGCGAGCAGCCGCGCTCGATCCAGCTGTACGGCGTCGACCCGGCCACCGTCGGCAAGGCCGTCCGCATGATCGCGGAGGAGGGCCTGGCCGACCACATCGACCTGAACTTCGGCTGCCCGGTCCCCAAGGTCACCAGGAAGGGCGGCGGCTCGGCGCTGCCGTACAAGCGGAACCTGCTGCGGGCGATCCTGCGGGAAGCCGTGAGCGGGGCCGGTGACCTGCCCGTCACGATGAAGATGCGCAAGGGCATCGACGACGACCACCTCACCTTCCTCGACGCCGGCCGCATCGCCGTCGAGGAGGGGGTGACCGCCATCGCGCTGCACGGCCGCACCGCCGCCCAGCACTACGGCGGCACCGCGGACTGGGAGGCCGTCGCCCGGCTCAAGGAGCACGTGCCGGAGATCCCCGTGCTCGGCAACGGCGACATCTGGTCGGCCGAGGACGCGCTGCGCATGGTGCGGGAGACCGGCTGCGACGGTGTCGTGGTCGGGCGGGGGTGCCTGGGGCGGCCGTGGCTGTTCGCGGACCTGGTGGCCGCCTTCGAGGGGCGCCTCGACGATCTGGCGCGGCCGGTGCTCCGGGAGGTGGCCGACGTCATGGTCCGGCACGCGACGCTGCTGGGCGAGTGGCTCGGCGACGAGTCCAAGGGCGTGGTCGACTTCCGCAAGCACGTCGCCTGGTACCTGAAGGGCTTCGCGGTCGGCTCCGAGATGCGGGGGCGACTGGCGATCACCTCGTCGCTCGCCGAACTGCGGGCCGGGCTGGACGAGTTGGACCTCGACCAGCCCTGGCCGGCCGGCGCGGACGGGCCCCGCGGCCGTACGTCCGGCAACAACCGCGTGGTGCTGCCGGACGGCTGGCTGAAGGACCCGTACGACTGCGCGGGGATCAGCGAGGACGCGGAGCTCGACACCTCCGGCGGCTGACGGCCCCTCGGCCGGCTCCGTCAGTTCTTCTTCGGGTGCGGCGTCGAGCCGAACGCCGTCAGGAAGCGGTCTCGGAAGGCGCTCATCTTCCACACCGGGGCGTCGTGCGCGGGGCGCAGGCCGTCGGTCCAGTTCCAACTCCCGATCCTGTCAAGGAGCTTGGGGTCCTTGGCGACGATCGAGACCGGCACGTCACGGCTGGCGTGGTTGCCGCTGACATGGGCGTTCGGCTGGTGGTCGCCGAGGAAGACCAGCACGGTGTTCTCGGTGCCGTACCGCTCCAGCCACTGGGTCAGGGCCGTCACCGTGTACTGGACGGACTTGCCGTACTCCTGCTTGGAGTGCGTGTCGTCGGTGAGGGTGTAGGAGGACGGGTTGCCCGCCTTCTCGATGGAGTCGAAGACCGAGCCGTCGCCCAGCCGGTCCCACGGGACCATCTTCGGGATCGGCGCCCAGGGTGTGTGGCTGGACGTCAGGATGAGGAACGACATCCGCGACTTGCCGTCGGCCGGCTTCTTGCTGTGTACCCGGTCCTGGAACTGCTGGAGCGTGTACTGGTCCGGCATCGTCGACCAGCTGAACTTCGGTCCCTTGTACCCGAGTTGGAAGGCGTTGTAGACCTTGTCCAGGCCGTACCAGTTCTGCTCCGGCCAGCCCTTCACCACGCCCGGCATGACACCGACCGTGTCGAAGTCGCCCGTCTTCTTGAACGCGTCGGTCAGGCTCAGGTGATCGCTCGCCATGACCGTGCGGTAGCGCTGCTGGTTGCTGATCCACAGGCCCGACATGGTCGTGGAGTGGCCGAGCCAGCTGCTGCCGCCGTACGTCGCCGAGGTCAGCCAGCCGCTCTTGGCGTGGAAGCCCGCCTTGGCCAGCGCCTTGGTGCGGGCGTCGAGGGTCGCGTCGACGCCGGGCGCCATGATCGGGTCCTCGACGGCGCTGCGGCCGTAGCTCTCGATGAACGTGAAGATCATGTCCTTGCCGCGCAGATCCGGGACCAGCTGGCTGCCCGGGGTGTTCCCGAAGGCGTCGACCTTCGCCACCTTCCGGAAATCCGCCTCGTCCCTGAGCGTGGCCGAGAGCCGGTGGGCCTGGTCCTTCAGCGCGTTGGCGGTGCTGTCGGCGGCGAGCGGCACACCGGACAGCTGCAGGCCGAGCGAGGAGCAGGTGATCCAGACGACACCGGCGGCCAGCGTGCCCCGGGTCGCGAGCCCGGAGTTCCGGGCCAGCAGATTGCCCAGTCGCACCACGGACAGCGCCAGCACCACGAAGAGCAGCAGCACGACGACGATCAGCCCGGCCACGGCGACGAGCGTCGTCGTCGGGCCGATCGAGTCCTCCAGATACGACTCCGCGTCGGCGAACAGCGACCAGTCGAGCACGACGTTGAAGCCGCGGCCGAGGTACTGGTTGAACCCGATGTCCAGCAGGTTCAGCACCGTCATCGCGGCCAGCGCGACCCCGGACACGGCGGCCAGCGCCATCCGCGGCCGCCGGGGCAGCGCGATCAGCACGGCCGCCCCGATCACGGCCTCCGCCGGGATCCGCACGTACTGCGAGGGGTCCGTCAGCCCGTCCATCGAACCCGGCAGCACCAGCGCGGCGACGACGAGCAGGGCGGCCAGCACGGTGACCGTGACGGACAGCGCCCGCGCGGCGCCCGGATGCGCCGCCCGCAACCGCCGGGTCCGGGCCCGCACGGCGACCCGGGGCCGGGACAGGGACCTGAGGAGGAACACGAGGGTCGGCTTGAGCGCCCCAGTGCCCTTGGTCCCCTCGGTCTCCTTGGTCCCCTCGGTCTCCTTGATTCCCTCGGGGATGCTGTCCGGCGCCTCGGTCTCCCCGTCCGTACCGGTTTCCTGGCGCGTGCTCATGTCCTGAGACAACCCGAAGGTCCTTCCGTGCGAGACCTGTACCGCCGTCTCGTACGGCCCCCCGCCGACCCCTGTTCAGGCCGCTGTGCAAACACCGGGCAAATCCAGCGCCCGGCTAGACGCCCACCGCCGTGAGCAGCGCGAGCGGTGCCGCGGCCGACCGTGACTCCCGCACGCACGCATGCGGATACGGGACCGGCTCCGGATGCGTGTCCCGCCCGTACCCGGCCAGGACCTCCGGCAGCCGGTGTCCGGCGGTGCTCGCCGCGTCGACCAGCGCGTGCGCCACGGTCCGCGCCTCGTCGTGCAGCCCGTACCGCGCCAGCCCCAGCGTGATCAGCGCGTTGTCGTGCGGCCACACGGAGCCCCGGTGGTACGACAGCGGGTGGTAGGCGGCCTGCCCGGCGGCCACCGTGCGCACACCCCACCCGGAGAAGAAGTCCGGCTCCAGCAGCCGTCGGCCGACCGCCTCGCCGTACTCCTTGTCCAGCAGCCCCGACCACAGCAGATGCCCGGCGTCGGAGGCCAGCGCGTCGATGCGGCGGCCCCGCCCGTCGAGCGCGAGCGCGGGGAAGGAGTGCTCCGGCATCCAGAAGTCCCGCTGGAAACGGTCCCGCAGATCGGCCGCCGCCTGTTCCAGCAGCGCCGCGTACGTCTCGTCGGCCCACACCGTCCGCGCCACCCACGCCGTGCGGCGCAGCGCGTCGTACGCGTACCCCTGCGCGCCCGCCGCCATCACCGCACCGGTGGGCCGGGTGCCGTCGGCGCAGCAGATCGCGCCGGGGGAGTCCTTCCAGTTCTGGTTGGCGAGGCCGCCCTCGTCGGCGCGGTAGACGAGATAGCCACGCGAGGTCAGCCCGCCGTGGTCCAGCATCCAGCCGACGGCGGCGCGGGCATGCGGCTCCAGGCCGCGGGCCAGCTCCGTGTCCCCGGTCTGCTCGACGTACGCGCCGAGCAGGACCAGGAACAGCGGGGTCGCGTCGACGGAGCCGTAGTACCGCCCGAACGGCACCTGCCCGAAGTGCGCCAGCTCGCCGTGCCGCACCTCGTGCACGATCTTGCCGGGCTGGGCGACGCGCGACGGGGCGGCGGAGCCGGTCGCCTGGGTCGTGGCCAGGGCGAGCAGCGTGGCGGCGGCCGGCCGCGGCCGGTACGGCAGCGCGAACAGGGAGGTGAGCAGGGCGTCCCGGCCGATCAGCGTGAGGTACCAGGGGGCGCCGGCGGCCGGGACGCGTAGTTCCTCGCCGTCCGGTCCGCCCGCCGGCACCTGGAGCGCGGCCAGGTCGGCGAGGCCGCGCGCGCACGCCTCCGCCAGCTCCGGCCAGCCGGTCGGGAAGGCCACGCCCTCCATGAACTCCGCTTCGCGCGCCTGCCGTTGCCCGTGCACGGCGGCGGGGTCGCGCGGCACCCGGACGGCCCGCTTCTCGCCGTGCGGGCGGGCGATCACGCGCAGCAGCAGCTCGCTCGTGCCGTGCGCCGGCAGCTCCAGGGTCCACACCAGGCGGCGGGCGCCGGTGCCGGTCTCCTCCACGGCGTCCGGGGCCGGGTCGGCCGTGATCGCCGTACGGGACCTCCATTCGGCGCGCCGGTAGGTGAACTCGATGCCGTCGCCGGTCACGTCGCGGGAGCGTACGGCGCCGGGCTTGACGTAGGTGCGGTGGTCGGAGCGGAGTTCGAACTGGTCGGCGAAGTCGGCGTCGACGGTGAGGGCGAGCCGGACCGTGGTCGGCACCGGGCGGTTGCTGGTGACCCGCAGCGACTCCACGAACGAGCTGTCGCCGACGGCCTGGTGCCGGAAGACGGTGTGCGCCGGGGGCTCCTGGCGGCCGCCGCGCGGGACCAGGACACAGCGGGCCGCGTCCCCCTCGGCGACCGGGGTGAGCACCTCGGGCACGGCGCCGTCGACGGTGAGCTGCCAGCGGCTGAGGTGCCGGGCGTCCTGTACGAACAGTCCGTCCGGGGGGCCGCTGCCCCGCACTCCGCTGATGTCGCCCCGGTCGCCCACGGCGGCGAACGTCGCCCCGTGCACGAGCAGATGATGCCGGTCCGTCATCGCCGGTCTCCTCCTTCGTCACTCGTGTCGAACGTGCCGGTGGCCGCGCTGGACACGCCCTCGCGGGCGCCCTTGACAAGCTCTTGGTACGGCTGTGGGTGGGGCTGACGGCGCAGGTCGTGGCAGAGGTCGAGGGCGAGCGCGGCGGTCCACCCGAAGCCGGTCGCGCCGCAGGCCTCGCCGGTGTACGGATCGACGTACTCCGCGAAGCCGGTGGCGTCGGCGAGGTGCAGCACGGCCCCGCGCAGGGCGTCGGCCGACTGCGGCTCCCCGTGCGCGCGCAGGCCCCGCTCCAGCAGCCAGGCGGTGTTGAACCAGGCGGGCCCGCGCCAGTACCGGTGCGGGTCGAAGGCCTCGCCGAGCAGGTCGTAGCTCGGGACGAGCCGGGTGCGGTCGCCGGGCCCGGGCCCGAATCCGAAGTGCGGGCCGCGCAGGGTGCGGACGAGGGTGGCGGCGATCTCGGGCGGCAGGCCGGGGAGCATGAGCGGGATCAGCCCGGAGACGCTCCGCTCGCGGACGAGCCCCTGCCCGCCCCCGAGGTCCCGGCACAGGAACATGCCGGCCGCCGGATCCCACAGCCGCTCCACCAGCGCCGCCGTCAGCCGCTGCGCCCGCGCGCGGCGGGCGGTGCCGGCCGCGCCCAGCTCCTCGGCGATCCGGGCGAGCGCGTACTCGGAGGCGATGAGCAGGGCGTTGAACGCCGGGTCCTCGACCGCGAACTCGCCCTCCCCGTCGGCATATCGGCCGTCCCGGTAGTCCGCCGCCAGCCGCACGTACCGCCCGTAGTCCAGATCCGTCGGCCGGTCCTCGGCCGCCCCGTGGTCGAGGTCGGCCCGGCGGAAGGAGCGGTCCGGGGCCGGCGTGATCCGGGCCAGCGGGGCGTCCCAGCAGGGGCTGTTGTCCATGCCCTGCTCCCAGGGGTGGACCACCGACACCAGCCCTCCGCCGCCCCGGTCCCGCCGGTGCGTCAGATAGCGGTGCCAGGCGGCCAGGCGCGGGTACACCCGGGCCAGGAAGCCGCGGGAGCGCGAGAGCACCGGGTCGGCGCGGTGCACCAGCCAGGCCGCGAGCGCGTGCACCGGTGGCTGCACGATCCCGGAGGTCTGTACGGTGCGCGGGGCGCCCGCGGTGCGCCCGGCGGTGGCGGAGCGCCAGAAGTCGGGGCTCGGGAAATAGGCGTCGAGCGGGACGGAGGGGTTGAAGACGATGTGCGGTACGCGCCCGTCGCCCCACTGGGCGGCCAGCAGCGTCTCCAGCTCGGTCTGGGCCCGCAGCGGCGAGACGTGCCTGAGGCCGATGGCGATGAACGCCGAGTCCCAGGACCACTGGTGCGGATACAGGCTCCGGGAGGGGACCGTCGCGTTGCCGGTCCAGTTCGCCGCCAGGACCCGGGCCGCCCTGACGTGCAGACCGTCGCCGCGGGCCGGGGGATCGTATGCGATCGCATGCTCCGTGGCACGGGTGGTGAGCTGGGCAGTGCGATCCACTCGGGGCTCCCCGAAGACGAAGAACGCCCGGCCGGGCCGGCCGGGTTCGGTTGTGGCTACCGTAGGGTTACGTCTACTTAACACGCAAAACCCACTATGTAATGCAGGGTTGAGGAACACAAGGGGGTGCGCATGACCGGACGTCCGGGAAGAGCCGTCAGGACGAACGGCGGCCAGGCCGGCGCCGGCGACCTGCTCGAACTGGTGCGCAGCGGCCGGGCGGTGACGCGGGGTGCGCTCCAGCAGGTCACCGGGCTGTCCCGGGCCACGGTCGGCCAGCGCCTGGACCGGCTGTTCCGGGCGGGCTGGCTGCGCGAGGGAGCGGGCGGCCCGGTCGGCTCGCCGCTCGGCGGGCGCCCTTCCATCACGCTGGAGTTCGACGGCTCCCACGCCGTCGTCCTCGCCGCCGACCTCGACACCCGGCACGCCCGCGCGGCCGTGCTGTCCCTGACCGGCGAGCCGCTCGCCGAGCACGCGGGCACGCTGGCGGTGGAGGACGGGCCGGAGGCCGTGCTCGGTGAACTCGGCCGCTGGTTCGGCGCGTTGCTGGAGAAGACGGGCCACGCGGCGGCGGAGGTCGCCGGCATCGGGCTGGCGGTGCCCGGTCCGGTGGACAGCGAGACCGGCCGGGTGGTGCAGCCGCCGATGATGCCGGGCTGGGACGGCTACGACATACGCGGCCGCCTCTCGCGCGCCTTCGCGGAGCACACCGGCCGCACCGGCCATACCGGTCGCACGGGCCGTGCCGGCGCTCCGGCCGCCGTCCCGGTTCTGGTCGACAACGACGCCAACCTCATGGCGTACGGCGAACAGCGCGCCGGACACCCCGACTGCGGGGCGTTCGTCCTGGTCAAGGTGTCCACCGGGATCGGCGCCGGGGTCGTGGTCGACGGCTCGATCTACCGGGGCGTCGACGGCGGCGCCGGGGACATCGGGCACATCCGGGTGGGCGCGGACGCGCTGTGCCGGTGCGGCTCCCGCGGCTGTCTCGCCGCCGTGGCGAGCGGGGGCGCCGTGGCGCGGCGGCTGGCGGAGTCGGGCGTGCCGGCCGCGTCCGGCTCGGACGTGCGGGACCTGCTGGCCGCCGGGCACCCGGAGGCGGCGGCGCAGGCCCGGGAGGCCGGGCGCCGGGTCGGCGACGTGCTGGCGACGGTGGTGACCCTGCTGAACCCCGGCGTGCTGATGATCGCGGGCGACCTCGCGGGCACCCCCTTCCTCACCGGCGTGCGCGAGCTGCTCTACCAGCGCGCCCTGCCCCGCTCCACCGCCCATCTGGACGTCGTCACCTCGGCGCTCGGCGACCGGGCCGCGCTCATCGGAGCGGGGGCGCTGGTCGTGGAACACCTCTACGCGCCGGAGCGGGTCGAGGAGCGGCTGCTGGCGCTGGGGGTGTGACGCCGCTGCCGACCGGGGGCGTGACGAGGGGTTTCGAGGGGTTTCCGGGCGCGTTTCGCGTCTCGGGAGAGGGTCCGCATGGTGAAATCCCGGCCGCTGTGGCAGCGTGATTCTCGCCACCCTTGATAAGGGTTGCGCTCAGATGAGCGAATCATGGGCGACTGCACTTCTCCAAGGGGTGGCACTGGGTGCCACCCCTTGATCGTTCATCGATCGAAATCAGACGTGCGGGATCCTCGCTCATCTGAGCGGGAAACCCGGCATTGAGGGGTGATTGCGTTCAAGAAGTGAACACATCAGGCCGCGCTGGCTTGCCAAGCTTTGACTTTCGATCCGGTGGCGGACGGGTGGTTACAGGCGCATGACGCACAAGTAGACGTACCCAGGAACCTTCGATCTGGGTATGTTCCTCGCCGTCAGGGCAGCCACCGTGGCCTCAAGGAGTCGAGACCCGTGTCGGAAAACAAAGAACCCCACGTAGCGAAGTTCGTTTACGACTTCACCGAGGGCAACAAGGACCTCAAGGACCTCCTCGGCGGCAAGGGCGCCAACCTCGCCGAGATGACCAACCTCGGTCTGCCGGTCCCTCCGGGCTTCACCATCACCACGGAGGCCTGCAAGGTCTACCTGGAGAGCGGCGAGGAGCCCGCGGCACTGCGTGACGAGGTGAGTGCGCACCTCGACGCCCTCGAGCGGAACATGGGCAAGAAGCTCGGCCAGCCGGACAACCCGCTGCTGGTCTCCGTCCGCTCGGGCGCCAAGTTCTCCATGCCCGGCATGATGGACACCGTCCTGAACATCGGCCTGTCCGACAAGTCGGTGCAGGGCCTGGCCAAGCAGGCCGGCGACGACCGCTTCGCGTGGGACTCCTACCGCCGCCTGATCCAGATGTTCGGCAAGACCGTCCTCGGTGTCGACGGTGAGCTCTTCGAGGAGGCCCTCGAGGCGGCCAAGGAGGCCAAGAAGGTCACGGTCGACACCGACCTGGAGGCCGCCGACCTGAAGAAGCTGGTCACCACCTTCAAGAAGATCGTCAAGAAGGAGGCCGGCCGGGACTTCCCGCAGGACCCGCGCGAGCAGATGGACCTCGCCATCGAGGCGGTCTTCAACTCGTGGAACACCGACCGCGCCAAGCTCTACCGCCGCCAGGAGCGCATCCCCGGCGACCTCGGCACGGCCGTCAACGTCTGCTCGATGGTCTTCGGCAACCTCGGCCCCGACTCCGGCACCGGCGTCGCCTTCACCCGTGACCCCGCCTCCGGCCACCAGGGCGTCTACGGCGACTACCTCCAGAACGCCCAGGGCGAGGACGTCGTCGCGGGTATCCGCAACACGGTCGCGCTCGCGGAGCTGGAGTCGATCGACAAGAAGTCGTACGACCAGCTCATGCAGATCATGGAGACCCTGGAGAACCACTACAAGGACCTCTGCGACATCGAGTTCACGATCGAGCGCGGTCAGCTGTGGATGCTCCAGACCCGGGTCGGCAAGCGTACGGCGGGCGCCGCCTTCCGTATCGCGACCCAGCTGGTGGACCAGGGCCTGATCGACGAGACCGAGGCGCTCCAGCGCGTCACCGGTGCCCAGCTGGCGCAGCTGATGTTCCCGCGCTTCGACGAGCACGCGAAGGTCGCCCAGGTCGCGCGCGGCATCGCCGCCTCGCCCGGTGCGGCGGTCGGCAAGGCGGTCTTCGACTCGTACACCGCCGTGAAGTGGTCGCGCTCGGGCGAGAAGGTCATCCTGGTCCGCCGGGAGACCAACCCCGACGACCTCGACGGCATGATCGCGGCCGAGGGCATCCTGACCTCCCGCGGCGGCAAGACCTCCCACGCGGCCGTGGTCGCCCGTGGCATGGGCAAGACCTGTGTCTGCGGCGCCGAGGAGCTGGAGGTCGACACCAAGCGACGCCGGATGACGGTGCCGGGCGGGCAGGTCGTGGAGGAGGGCGACGTCATCTCCATCGACGGTTCGAGCGGCAAGGTGTACCTCGGTGAGGTCCCGGTCGTCCCGTCCCCGGTCGTGGAGTACTTCGAGGGCCGTATGCACGCGGGCGCCCACGACGCCGACGAGCTGGTCGAGGCCGTGCACCGCATCATGGCCTTCGCCGACCGCAAGCGCCGGCTGCGGGTGCGCGCCAACGCGGACAACGCCGAGGACGCGCTGCGCGCCCGCCGCTTCGGCGCCCAGGGCATCGGCCTGTGCCGCACGGAGCACATGTTCCTCGGCGACCGCCGTGAGCTGGTCGAGCGCCTGATCCTGGCCGACACGGAGGCCGAGCGCGAGGAGAGCCTGAAGGCCCTTCTCCCCCTCCAGAAGCAGGACTTCGTCGAGCTCTTCTCGGCGATGGACGGCCTGCCGGTGACGGTCCGCCTCCTGGACCCCCCGCTGCACGAGTTCCTCCCCGACATCACCGAGCTGTCGGTCCGGGTGGCCCTGGCCGAGTCCCGCCAGGAGCCGCACGAGAACGAGCTGCGCCTGCTGCAGGCCGTCCACCGCCTGCACGAGCAGAACCCGATGCTGGGTCTGCGCGGCGTACGCCTCGGCCTGGTCATCCCCGGCCTGTTCACGATGCAGGTCCGCGCGATCGCGGAAGCGGCGGCCGAGCGCAAGAGCGCCAAGGGCGACCCGCGCGCCGAGATCATGATCCCGCTGGTCGGCACGGTCCAGGAGCTGGAGATCGTCCGCGAGGAGGCCGACCAGGTCATCGCCGAGGTCGAGGCGGCGACGGGCACCGAGCTGAAGCTCGCGATCGGCACCATGATCGAGCTGCCGCGCGCCGCGCTCACCGCCGGCCAGATCGCGGAGGCGGCCGAGTTCTTCTCCTTCGGCACGAACGACCTGACGCAGACGGTGTGGGGCTTCTCCCGCGACGACGTGGAGGCCTCCTTCTTCACGGCCTACCTGGAGAAGGGCATCTTCGGCGTCTCCCCCTTCGAGACGATCGACAAGGACGGCGTGGGGTCCCTGGTGAAGCTGGCGGCCGAAGCGGGCCGGCGCACCCGCCCCGACCTCAAGCTCGGCGTCTGCGGCGAGCACGGCGGTGACCCGGAGTCGGTCCACTTCTTCCACGAGGTCGGCCTGGACTACGTCTCCTGCTCCCCCTTCCGCATCCCGGTCGCCCGCCTGGAGGCGGGCCGCGCGGCGACGCAGTCGGCGGGCAGCGACCATCGGTAGGCCCCGGCCGACCACCTGATCCCCGGAGCCGCCGCCGGTCCCCGACCCTCACCGATCGGCGGCGGCCCCGGCGCACGAGAAGGAGAGGCGACACCCTGTGCGGGGGTGTCGCCTCTCCGGCGTTCCGTCCCGCCTTCTCGGCCCCTCAGATCACCCCCTCCGTGTTCACCGGCCCCACCTCGAAGAGCCCCGAGCACGTCGTCCACGACGCCGGTATCAGGACCGGGGTGCGGGACGCCGGGGCGTAGATCCGCAGGTAGGCGCCGGTGCGCAGGCAGGGGCCGCCCACCGGGCCGTTCGTGGTGCGCAGCACCGCCGAGGCCGAGTGGCCCGGGGCGAGGGTGACCGTGCGGTAAGGGGTGCCGCTGCGGGCGGCCGCGGCGCCGAGCTGGTGGTGGGCGGTGTCGAGGACGCTGACGCCCGGGTAGCCGCGCAGCGCGCAGCTTCCCGTAGCCGTGTTGGTGAACCGCACCGGCCAGTACAGCGACCCGGCCGCCCCCTCCTTGCGGCCCATGGAGAGGTGCAGGTCGCTCGCCGCGCAGGTACGGAGGCCCTTGGCGGCCGACGGTGCCGCTGCCGGCGCGCTCCAGGCCGCTCCCGCCGCCGTCAGGCCCACGACAGCGGCCGTGAGGACGGCCGCCGCGCCGCGCCGCGGGGACGTCCGGAAGAACTTCAGAGGGTTCGGACCCTGAACTGACATATCCGTCTCCATCGGGCGAATGGGTGGATGAAGGTCACTTTGTTGGATGCGCCGCGGCCCGGAAAAGTTGTGCGTCGGGCCGGGCGATTTCGGTGGGAATCGGCCGAAGGCCGTGACGCCGTGCCCCCGCACCGTGACACACGGCTGCAACACCTCTTTCGTAATCATCGCGCAAGGTTGATCGTTGGGCCGTGCATCGATGACCGACACCGATACGTCAGGGGGTACGGACGATGGCCATGAGTCGTAGGGCGCTGCTGGTCGCGGGGGCCGGGGTCGGGGCGGGGGTACTCGCCGCGTGTGGTTCCAACACCGGGCGCGGGGGCGGGGGTTCGGGGGCGGCGCTGTCGCAGTGGTACCACCAGTACGGCGAGCCGGGCACCCAGCAGGCCGTGCAGCGGTACGCCGCCGCGTACCGGAAGGCGCACGTCACGGTGGAGTGGCGGCCCGGGAACTACGACCAGCAGACCGCCGCCGCGCTGCTGACCGACTCCGGGCCCGATGTCTTCGAGGTCAACGGGCCCACGCTCGACCAGATCCAGGGCGGACAGGTCGTCGACCTCACCGACCTGCTCGACGGCGTCAAGGACGACTTCAATCCCGCCGTGCTCACGCCCAAGACGTACGAGGGGCGGATCTACGGCATCCCTCAGGTCGTCGACATGCAGCTCCTCTACTACCGCAAGAGCCTGCTGAAAGCGGCCGGGGTCACGCCGCCCGCCACCCTCGACGCCCTCGTGGACGCCGCCCGCACGCTCACCACCAGCAAGGTCAAGGGGCTCTTCCTCGGGAACGACGGGGGAGCGGGGGTGCTCGGCGGAACTCCCCTCTACGCCGCCGGACTCCAACTCGTCACCGCGGACGGCAAGGTCGGTTTCGACGACCCGGCCGCCGCCCGCACCCTCGGCAAGCTGCGCCGGCTCTACGCCGACAAGTCCCTCCTCCTCGGCGCGCCCGCGGACTGGTCGGACCCGTCCGCCCTCCTCCAGGGCCTCACCGCGATGCAGTGGTGCGGGCTGTGGGCGCTGCCCCAGGTCAAGCAGCAACTGGGCGACGATTTCGGGGTGTTGCCGTTCCCCGCGGACGGTGGGCAGGGCAGGCCCAGCGTGCCCGTCGGGGCGTACGGCGCCGCCGTCAGCGCCCGCAGCAAGCGCCGGGAGGCCGCCAGGGAGTACGTGAAGTGGCTGTGGGTCGAACGGACCGACTACCAGGAGGACTTCGCCCTCTCCTACGGCTTCCACATCCCCGCCCGGATCTCCCTCGCCAAGAAGGCCGCGAGGCTCCACAACGGCCCCGCCGCCGACGCCGTCCGCCTCGCCACCGAGCACGGGTACGCCCAGCCCCTGCTGTGGACACCGGCCGCGCAGACCGCCTACCAGGACGCGCTCAGCCGGATCATCAAGAGCGGCGCGGACCCGCAGGGCGAACTGCGGGCCGTCGTGGGAAAGGTGAGCGACGAGCTCCAGCGTGTGAAGAAGAAGTCGTGAGGCGGCGCAGGACCCTCTGGTTCTGGGTGTTCGTCGGGCCGTTCGCCGCCGGGCTCGCGCTCTTCACCTACGTCCCGCTGCTGTGGAGCGTGGGCCTCAGCTTCTTCGACGCGCACAACACCGTCACGCCCACGCACTTCGTCGGCCTGGACAACTACACGGCGATGCTGAGGGACGACGCGTTCACCGGCAGTCTCAGGACGTTCCTCGTCTTCACCGCCTTCATCGTGCCCGTCACCTACCTGCTGTCCCTGTCGCTCGCGCTCATGGTCAACCGGGTCCGGCGGGCGCGCGCGTTCTTCCGGTCCGTCTTCTTCCTCCCGGCCGCGTGCAGCTACGTCGTCGCGGCCCTGGTCTGGAAGATGTCGATCTTCAACGGGGTGCGGTTCGGGCTGGCCAACACCGTGCTCGGGTGGCTCGGCGGCGATCCGGTGGCCTGGCTGTCCACCACCGACCCGCCCTGGTACTGGCTGGTCATCGTCACCGTACGGCTGTGGCTGCAGGCGGGCTTCTACATGATCCTCTTCCTGGCCGGGCTGCAGCGGATCGATCCGGTGCTCTACGAGGCGGCCGCCGTGGACGGGGCCCGGCCCGGCTGGACGGTGCTGCGGCACATCACCCTGCCGCAGCTGCGGGCCACCTCGGTCGCCGTGCTGCTGCTGCTCGTCGTCAACGCCTTCCAGGCCTTCGACGAGTTCTACAACCTGCTCTCCGACGCCCGTGGCTATCCGCCGTACGCCCGGCCGCCGCTGGTCTACCTCTACTACACCGCGCTCGGGCAGGGGCAGAACCTCGGGCTCGGCAGCGCGGGAGCCGTGATCCTCGCGCTGATCATCGCGGTCGTCACGGTCGGGCAGGCGCGGTGGCTGCGGCTGGGAAGGACGGACACCGATGGATGACGCCGTGGTGCGGGCCGGGCGGGCCCTGCGGGTGGCGCTGCTGATCGCACTCGCCCTGCTCTTCCTCATCCCCTTCTATCTGCTCGTGCGGAACGGGCTGGCGAGCGAGCAGGACATCACCTCGCCCCGGTGGACCTTCTTCCCGGGGGAGTTGAGGTGGGGGAACGTCCGGGAGCTGTTCACCGACCCGTCCGTGCCCTTCGCCCGGTCCCTGCTCAACTCCGCGCTGATCGCCGTGGTCACGACCGCCGGGACGCTCCTGCTCGCCTCCCTCGCCGGGTACGGCCTGGCCCGTATCCCGTACCGGCACGCGAACAAGGTCTTCTACGGCATCCTCGGCACCCTCCTGGTCCCGGCCGCCGTCACCTTCGTACCGAGCTTCGTGCTGGTGTCGTCGCTGGGCTGGATCTCCACGCTCCGCGGACTGATCGTCCCGACGCTGTTCTCGGCGTTCGCCTGCTTCGTCTTCCGGCAGTACTTCCTCGGCTTCCCACGGGAGCTGGAGGACGCGGCGCAGGTCGACGGGCTCGGGTACTGGCGGACGTACTGGCTGGTGGTGGTGCCCAACGCGCGGCCGGTGTTCGCGGCCGTCGGGACGATCGTGTTCCTCGGCGCGTGGAACTCCTTCCTGTGGCCGCTGGTCATCGGGCAGGACCAGCGCGCCTGGACGGTGCAGGTCGCGCTGTCGTCCTTCACCACGGCCCAGGTCGTGCGGCTGCACGAACTGTTCGTCGCCGCCGTCGTGTCCGTCCTGCCGCTGCTGCTCGTCTTCCTGTGCTTCCAGCGGTGGATCGTGGCGGGGGTGGAGCGCTCGGGGATCGACTAGGGGGTGTCGTTTGGATCAGGCCGGCCGTGATGAACAGTGCGGACCGGCCGTACCCGAGCGGGCTCCGGTGCGTGCAGCTGCAAGGCGGAGGAGGGAGTCGACGCGCTGGGGGCCCCTCCCGCGCTGGGGGCCCCTCCCGCGCTGGGGGCCCCTCCCGCTCGAGCGAAGCCGAGAGTGGGGGAGAAGCCGAGAGTGGGGGAGAAGCCGAGAGTGGGGGAGAAGCCGAGCGTGGGGGAGTCGGCGATCGACGACAACGCCGCAGGTGTGCGTGCCAGAGCCCGCGACGCCGGGATGATCCAAACGACACCCCCTGGCGCTCACAGCGTGGCGCCGCTGTCCACGACCAGGTCGGTGCCGATGACCGAGGTCGCGTCCTCCGAGGCCAGGTAGAGGACGGCGGCGGCGACTTCCTCGGTGGTGGCGATGCGGCCGAGGGGGAGGGTGGTCCTCGCGCGCTCGGCCCGGCCCGCCTCGGTCTCGCCCGGTCGCAGGGACATGGAGGTCTCGGTGGCGCCGGGGCTGACCACGTTGATCCGGACGCCGTCCCGGATGTGGTCGAGGGCGGCGCCCCGGCTGAGCGCGGTCACGGCGGCCTTGGACGCGGAGTAGGCGGCCGCCCCGGGGGCTGCGGCGTGCCGTCCGAAGGTGGAGGAGACGTTCACGATCGAGCCACCCGCCGACTGGCCGCGCATCTGGCGGATCTGCGCCTGCAGGGCCAGGAACACCCCGGTGACGTTGGTGGCGAGCTGGGTGTGCCAGTCCGCCTCCGGGAGGTCCGCGAGGGGCTGCCCGCCGCGGAAGACGCCCGCGTTGTTGACCGCCACGTCGAGCGAGCCGAAGTGTCCGACGGCGGCCTGGACCACCGCGTCGGCGTCAGCCGCGCGCGAGACGTCGGCAGTCACCGCGAGGGCCTTGCCGCCCTGCTCCTCGATGAGCGCGACGGTCTCGTCCAGCGGCTCCTGCCTGCGCCCGGCGACGACGACCCGGGCGCCCTCCGCGGCGAGCGCCCGGGCGACGGCCCTGCCGATGCCGGAGCCCGCGCCCGTGACCAGGGCGGTCCTGCCGGTGAAACGGCTGGTGGTCATGATCTCCTCTTTTCTTGACCGATCGGTTCAGTATGAGGTGCGCAAAACCGCCCTCCGGGTGGAAGGCGTGGTCAGTCGAGCAGGGTCAGGGCCTGCTCCACCGCATCCCGGACGCGGGCCGGGTCCGAGGAGGCCTTGCCGACCACCCGCAGGCCCTGCATCAGGACCAGCAGCATGCGGGCGAGCGTGAGCGGATCGCGGTCGGCGGCCAGCTCGCCCTGCGCCCGGGCGCGGACCAGCGCCGCGCGCAGCAGGGTCTCCAGCTGGTCCCAGCTGTGCTCGACGCGGCGGGCCGCGGCCGGGTCGTGCGGGGCGAGCTCGGCGGCCGTGTTGGTGACGAAGCAGCCGGTCAGGCGCCGCTCCTCGGCCGTGGCCTCGGCGCCGAAGCGCCGTACGACGGCCCGCACGGCCGGCAGGGCGGGGCCCGGCCCGGACAGCTCCCGCACCAGGGGCGCGTCACTGCCCTCCTGGTAGCGGTCCAGCGCCTTCAGGTACAGCTCGTGCTTGCTGCCGAACGTCGCGTACAGGCTGGCCCGGCCGATGCCCAGGTGCTCGACGAGGTCGGCCATCGACGTCGCCTCGTAGCCGCGCCGCCAGAACAGCTCCAGGGCTGCCTGCAGTGCGGCGTCCGGATCGAATTCCTTGGTCCTGGCCACATGCCGGAGCCTAGACTTTTCGAGAACGATCGGTCAAGAAATTCCCCGATGCGGTGCGAGGGCCTACGCCGCCCGGACCTCGTACGCCGTCACCCGGACCGTCTCGTCGTCCAGGCACTCCCCGCTGGCCAGGTCGAAGCGCTGCTTCAGCAGGGGGGAGGCGACGTAGGGGCGGCCCTCGTGGGTGCCGGTCAGGCCGCGGGAGAGGACGGCCGCGCCGGTGAACGGGTCGCGGTTGTCGATCGCGTAGAGGCGGCCCGCGCGGTCGCGGAACAGGGCCACCTGGCGGCCGTCCGGGAGCAGGACGGCGGCCCCCCGGCCCGGGAGCAGCGCGTGCACGTCGCAGGCCGTGAACCAGCCCTCCGCGAGCCGGAGTTGGGCCTTCAGGGTCGTGGTCTCGACAGCCAGGGTCATCGCGGGGTGCTTCCTTCCAGGACGTCGGCGGCGGGGCGCCTGCCGATGGCGAGCAGCGGCAGGTCGGGCTTGATCTGGTCGCGCTCGGGGACGAAGGCGACGACCGGGTCGGGGGTGTCGGGGGCGTTCACGAAGGACACGAACCGGGTGAGCTTCTCGGGGTCGTTGACGGTCTCGGCCCACTCGTCGCGGTAGCCCGCGACATGCGCCCGCATCAGCGCCTCCAGTTCGTCGCAGATGCCGAGCGAGTCGTGCACCACCACGTCGCGTACGTGGTCCAGGCCGCCCGGGATCCGCTCCAGCCACACGCTCGTGCGCTCCAGGCGGTCGGCGGTGCGGATGTAGAACATCAGGAACCGGTCGATCAGGCGGACCAGTTCGGCGTCCGACAGGTCCTGGGCGAGCAGGTCGGCGTGGCGCGGCGTCGCGCCGCCGTTGCCGCCGACGTACAGGTTCCAGCCGTTCGCCGTGGCGATCACGCCGAAGTCCTTCGACTGGGCCTCGGCGCACTCGCGGGCGCACCCGGAGACCGCCGACTTGAGCTTGTGCGGGGAGCGCAGGCCCCGGTAGCGCAGCTCCAGGTCGATCGCCATGCGGACCGAGTCCTGGACGCCGTAACGGCACCAGGTCGAGCCCACGCAGGACTTCACGGTCCGCAGGGCCTTGCCGTAGGCGTGCCCGGACTCGAAGCCGGCGTCCACCAACCGGGCCCATATCAACGGGAGTTGCTCCGCCCGCGCGCCGAACATGTCGATCCGCTGACCGCCGGTGATCTTCGTGTAGAGGCCGAAGTCCCGGGCGATCTCACCGATCACGATCAGCTTCTCGGGCGCGATCTCGCCGCCGGGGATGCGCGGCACGACCGAGTACGAACCGTTCTTCTGGAGGTTGGCGAGGTGGTGGTCGTTGGTGTCCTGCAGGGCGGCCTGCTCGCCGTCGAGGACGTAGCCGCTCGCGCCGATCACCGGGGCGAGGGAGGCGATGACCGAGGCCACCGCCGGCTTGCAGGTCTCGCAGCCCTCGCCGCCCCGGGCGCCCTCGCGGCCGTAGCGGTCGAGCAGGTCCTGGTACGACGTGATGCGCAGGCTCAGGACGATCTCGTACAGCTCCTCGCGCGTCTGCGCGAAGCAGCCGCACAGCCCCTTGTCGACCTCGACGCCGGACGCCTCCAGCTCGGCGTCGACCAGCTGGCCGAGGACCTTGACGCAACTGCCGCACGTCGTACCGGCCTTGGTGCACTTCTTGACCTCGGGCACGGTGGTGCACCGGTGCTCGGTGACCGCGCCGCGGATCGCGCCCTTGGTGACGTTGTTGCAGGAGCAGACGACCGCCTCGTCCGGCAGCGCGGCCGGGCCGAGCCCGTCCCCCGAGTCCGCTCCGGCGGGCAGGACGAGGGACTCGGGGGAGACGGGCGGCACCGAACCGGTCAGCGCGCGCAGGGTGCCGTACGCCTCCGCGTCGCCGACCAGGACGCCGCCGAGCAGCGTGCCGTCCCGGCCGACGACCAGCTTCTTGTAGAGGCCCGCGCGGGAGTCGGCGTACACGACGTCGAGGCAGCCCTCGGTGGTGCCGTGCGCGTCGCCGAACGACGCCACGTCGACACCGAGCAGCTTCAGCTTGGTGGACAGGTCGGCACCCGTGAACGCCAACTGCTCGCCCTCGTCGGCGGCGATGGCGGCGGCGGCCGTCTCCGCCTGCTCGTAGCCCGGCGCGACCAGCCCGTACACCCGGCCGTCCGCCGCCAGCGCGCACTCGCCGATCGCGAACACGTGCGGGTCGGTGACCGTACGGCACCGCTCGTCCACGCTGATGCCGCCGCGCTCGCCGACCGCGAGGCCGCAGTCCCGGGCCAGCTGGTCGCGGGGGCGGACACCGGCGCTGAACACGACCATGTCGACGCCGAGTTCGGAGCCGTCCGACAGCGTCATCCCGCTGACGGCGCCCGCCGCCCCGGTGACGATCTCCTGCGTGCCCACACCGGTGTGCACGCTCAGCCCCATGCCCTCGATGGTCCGCAGCAGCGCCGCGCCGCCGCCGTCGTCGACCTGCACCGGCATCAGACGCGGCGCGAACTCCACGATGTGCGTGTCGAGTCCGAGCCCCTTGAGCGCGCCGGCCGCCTCCAGACCCAGCAGCCCGCCGCCGACCACGGCACCGGTCCGGGCGCCCTTCGCGTACTCCTCGATCGCGAGCAGGTCGTCGATCGTGCGGTAGACGAAACAGCCGTCGGCGTCCTTGTTCGGCACGGGCGGCACGAAGGGGTACGAGCCGGTGGCGAGGACGAGCGTGTCGTACGCGAAGACCCGGCCGGAGCGGGCGGTCACCGTCTTCGCCGCACGGTCGACGACGTCGGCCGGGTCACCGACGTACAGCTCGATGCCGTGGGCGTCGATGAACTCCATGTCGGTCATGGAGAGGTCCTCGGCGGTCCTGCCCGAGAAGTACGAGGTGAGGGCGACGCGGTCGTAGGCCGGACGCGGTTCCTCGCACAGGACGACCACGCGGTGCGTGGCGGTCAGGCCGCGCTCGGCGAGCGCTTCCAGGAAGCGCTGACCGACCATGCCGTGGCCGACGAGCACGATCGTGGGGGCGGCCCCGGGGGCACGTGTATGCGAGGTCATGCTCCCGAGCGTGCGGCGCCGACGTTACCCGGCGGCATCACGTCTGTTTCCCGCTCGGAACGCTGCCCTCAGCCTGCGGCGCTTCGGCGTGTGAGGTCCGGGGGTGCGAGGGAGTCGTGCGTCTGCTGCAGCGTCGTGGTTGCTCGCGCAGTTCCCCGCGCCCCTACGGGCGCGGCTCAGGGACGGCTTCCCGTCAGGTGCGCGAACACCACCACGTTGCCCTGGTACCCCGTCGTCGGCGAGTAGCCGCCGCCGCAGGTGATGACGCGCAGCTCCGGTCGGCGGGCCGCGCCGTAGACCTTCTCGTCGGGGAAGTCGCGGGCCGCGTACACCTCGACCGCGTCCACGCTGAACACGGCCACGGAGCCGTCGAGGCGGTCCACCTCGATGCGGGCGTCCCGCTCGAGCGCGCCGAGGTCGTAGAAGACGGCGGGCCCCTGGGCGTTGTCGACGTGCCCGGCGACGATCGCGGTGCCCGTCTCGCCGGGCAGGGTGCCGGCCTCGTAGTAGCCGGCCAGGTTCTTGTTCCGCGCGGGTGGCACGTCCAGGCTGCCCGAGGCGGTCAGGGCCAGGCCCATCAGCGGGGCGTTCACGCGGATCGCCGGTATGCGGATCCGGGTGGGCGGCGAGGGGGCCAGGGCGCGGGCCGCGGGGGGCTCGCCGCCCGGGTCCGGGCGGCCCTCCGCGGTGGCGGGCTGCGGCGGTGCGTGCGTCCCGGCGCCGCCGAGCAGCCACATCCCGGAACCGAGGGCCACGACGGTGACCGTGGCTATCGCGGTGTCGCCGAGCCGGGCGCCGCGGCCGAGCCCGGCACTCCTGGCGCGCCCGGCTCTCCTGGCGCTTTTGCGCATGTCGATCCCTCTCCCGGGGGCGTACCCCCGAAAATCCCCTCCCCCTCCGGGCCGCGAGGGGCATCGGACCCGGAGGGGGCGGGAAGTGCGGTACCGGCGGACGGACAGCGGAGGGTGTCCGTCAGATCCCGTCGCCTCTCGCCCGGCGATGCAGGAGCCAGGTACCGCCCGCGGCGGCGACGGCCAGCGCCGCCACACCCGCCGCGGTGTGCACGGGGTCGGGGCCGAGTGCGCCGCCGACCCCCGTCTTGAGACTGCCGTGCGGCTGCACCTGTCCGTGCGCCGCGGTCAGGGCCACCACGAGGTCGCCCGTCACCTGCCGGTTGCCCTCCGCGCACCTGGCGACGATCTCGTACGTCCCCGGCTGTGCGCTCTCCGGCACCGCGAACTGGCCGATCACGTCGCCCTCGTGCGCGCTCGGCGCCAGCAGGAAGGTGCCGGCGCCGACCGCGCCCGCGTCCCCGGTCGCGCCGCCGCTGTTCTTCCCGCAGGCGGCCGTGTTCACCGTGACGTGACCGCCCGGCACCACCGTGCCGGGAGTGACGTCCAGGGCGTCGGCGGTGCCGGCCCAGGCGGGCGCCGCGGCCGCCCCGACGAGCGCGATACCGGTCAGCAGACGGGCGGTGCGGCGCATGGTGTTCCCCAGACCTTCGCGATTCGGCTGTTCGCTATCGAGGTAAGTCGCAGTCACGGGCTTCCGCCTGCTGATGACCCATCAGGAATGCGGCGAACGGGTGTCACCCCCCGCCCCCCACACGGCCCAACCCGAGCGGTGTGTCAGCAGGTCACAGCGGTGCGAAGGGCGCGCGGAAGCGACCGGCGCGAAGAACACACGAATGGCGCGACGGGCGTCATGGAACCGATGACGGCATGTCAGCGCTCCCCGGGTCCGGCCGGTGGGCGTACGGCCGGGTCCGCGGGCCGGCGCGCGGTGGCGGCCATACGGAGACGGAAGCCGTGTCCCGGTGGCACGCGGGAAGCGGCAGGGGCTAATGCGGCAGTCGCGCGGCCAGGCCGTCCAGGACGACGTCGAGGCCGTACCCGAACTTGGCGTCCCGCTCCCGGGCGGGGTCCCGGACGGCCGTCACGTCGGTGGCGGCGTAGGCGGCGGAGAGGTTGTCGTGGCCGGCCGCGGCCTGCTGGGCGGCGGGCAGCAGGCGGGAGACGAACTCGGCCTCGGTGTGGCCGGAACGGGCGACCGTGGTGAGCCACGCCGCCTCGGTGGTGCTCATGCCCAGCACGTAGCCGAGCAGGGTGCTGATCGCCGCGTCGGCCTCGGGGAAGCCGGCCTCGACGAACAGCGCGGCGAGCCGCTCGTTGAACGCCATCAGGTTGGGGCCCAGGTAGACGAGGCCCGCCTGGCCCATCACCGAGGACACCCATGGGTGGCGCAGTGCGGCGGCCCGGAAGGACCGCGCGGCCTCGGTGGCGCCCGCCCGCCAGTCGGCCTCGGTGCCCGCCGGCACCCGGATCTCGGCGGCGACCTCGTCCACGGCCAGCTCCATCAGCTCGTCCTTGGTGGCCACGTGCCGGTAGAGCGAGGTCGCGCCCGCGTTCAGCCGGGCGCCGAGCTTGCGCATGCTGAGCGCTTCGACGCCGTCCGTGTCCAGCATGGCGATCGCCTCGCGCACGATCGCCTCCCGGCTGAGGGACGGCTGGTCGGGCTCCCGCCGCTGCCGGGCCCAGACGGAGGGGATCGGGTTCGGGTCGGTCCGTGGGGCCATCTGCGGACTCCTCTGCATGCCTGCGTGCGTACGTCGTTCGCATCCAGCGTACAGAGTGCAAGGGTTGCGCACACTGTTCCGCAGTGCGTACAGTGTGCGCATCGAGCGGAACGATGTACGCGCAGCGAGAACGCTGTACGCGCCAGGGAGGGAAACCCATGAAGAGCCGGGAAAACTCGGAAGACCGCAGCTCGCGCCGCTGGTGGATCCTCATCGTGCTCTGCCTGAGCACCCTCGTCCTGACGATCGACAGCATGGCGCTCACCGTGGCCGTGCCCTCGATGACCGAGGACCTCCACGCGAGCGCCCAGGACATCCAGTGGATTCTCGACTCCTACGTCCTGGTCTTCGCCGGTCTGCTGCTCACCTCCGGCAGCCTCGGTGACCGCTTCGGCCGCCGGAAGGTGATGCTGACCGGGCTGCTGCTCTTCGGTGCGGCGTCACTGGCGGGGACGTTCGCCGCGGATCCGGGCCAGGTCGTCGCGCTGCGGATCGCGATGGGTGTCGGCGGGGCGCTGATCATGCCGTCCACCCTCTCCATCCTCATCACGGTCTTCGACGAGAAGGAGCGCGGCCGGGCGATGGCGGCCTGGGGCTCGGTGTCGATGCTCGGCCTGGTGGGCAGCCCCGTGCTGGGCGGGCTGCTGATCGCCCACTTCTCCTGGCACGCGATCTTCTTCCTGAACGTCCCCGTCGTCGCCCTGGCCCTGCTCGCCGGTGTGACCCTGATGCCGGAGTCGAGGGCGCCGTGGCAGAAGCCCGACCCGCTGGGCGCGATCCTGTCCGCCGCCGGGATGACCGCGCTGGTCTGGTGGATCATCGAGATCCCGCAGCACGGCGCGTTCGCCGCCGGCCAGCTGCCGGTGCTCGCGGCGGCGGTGCTCACGCTGGCGGGCTTCGTGCTCTGGGAGAACGTCACCGCCTCCCCGATGGTCCCGTTGGTCCTCTTCAAGCAGCGCAACTTCAGGGGCGGTTCGCTCTCCCTGGCTCTGGTGCAGATCGGCAACGGAGGTCTGCTGCTGGTCCTCACCCAGTACCTGCAGTTCGTCCTCGGCTACTCGCCCATCAAGGCGGGCCTGGCCTTCCTGCCGCTGGCCGTGACCGCGATCATCGGCAACGCGGGAGGCGTGAAGCTGGCCGCGAAGACCGGCAACCGCATCGTCATCCTCCTCGGCATGCTGATCATGGTCTCGTCCTTCGCGGTCCTCACCACGGTCGACGCCGGCTCCGGCTTCGTCGTCCCGGCGATCGCCCTGGGCCTGCTCGGTCTCGGCGCGGGTGCGGCCATGCCGGCGGCGGTCGGCGCGCTGATGGGCACCATCCCGCCGGAGCAGGCGGGCGTCGGCTCGGCCCTGAACGACACCATCCAGCAGGCCGGTACGGCCCTCGGCATCGCGATCCTCGGCTCACTGCTCGCGAGCGGCTACACCGACCGGATGCCTGCCGACGCCCCCCTCCCGGCCCGCGAGTCCATCGCCGGCGCGGTCGCCACAGCCCACCCGGCCATCCTCCACGCGGCCCGCGAGGCCTTCACCTCCTCGATGACCACCACCTTCACGGTCAGCGCGGCGGGTGTCCTGGCGGCGGCGGTGCTGGCCACGGCCGTGATGCGCGACCGCAAGCCGCAGCAGCCCGCCCAGTCCCCGGAGCAGGAGCAGGAGCAGGAGCAGGAGTCCGAGCCGGAGTTGGCTGTCTGACCGGACGCGACGGGAAAGGCCGGTGCCCGCGGGGCACCGGCCTTCCGGGCTTCCCGCCGTGGGTTGTCCAGTGGTCCGAAGGCGGTGCCGTCACCGTCGCCGGCGATGCCGTTGCGGGTACAGAATCGTTTCTGTGATCACTTCGGAACCGGGGACCCGGCTGCCTTTCTTCGTCTACGGCACCCTGCGTCCCGGCGAGGCCAACCACGACCTGTTCCTGCGCGGCCGCACCACCGCCGAGGAACCGGCCCGGCTGCCGGGTGCCGTGCTCTACGACGGGCCCGGATACCCCTACGCCGTCGAGCACCAAGGCGCGGAGATACACGGGGAGTTGGTCACCGCCCGCCCCGAGTCGTACGACGGCCTGCTCGCCGCACTGGACCGGCTGGAGGAGTACGCCCCGGGTGACCCGGGCAACCTCTACGAACGCGTCGCCCGGCACGTCGTACGCGCCGACGGCAGTGCCGCCCCCGCCTGGGTCTACCTCGCCGCCCCGCCGGTCACCGCCCGCCTGCGTGCCCACGGCACCAGGATCGAGGGCGGCGACTGGTGCAGGCGCTGATCAGTTCGGCTGTACGAGTCCTTGCAAGCGTTGACGCCGAACCAAAGAGGAACAGCGTGTTGTGCTCTTGACGTCCTCACCCGTGTGAGTGCGGGTGATTCCCGCCTGCCCCGCCTGCCCCGCCTGCCCCGCCGCGTGCAGCGGTTTCGGGTGGGTTCCTGCTTCTGCGAGCACTGCCTCCTCTTCATTCTTGGCGGACCCGCCGACGGGCCCTTACGGGCGCTGCCTTTGGAGATGAAGAAGTTGCTGTACGCCGTCTCGAGATCGCGCAGGGACTGCTGGAGCACCACCGCTGAAACCTCGCAGAGCCAGGCTCGTTGCGGAGTCTGCTTGGCTTGCGCGATGACCTGCCGGGACAGCTCGGTCGCGCTTGGATACGGAAGCCCCTTGTCATAGGCGTCGCGCCGCAGACGCAGGGCGTCGTTCCACACGGCGCGGGCGGACCCGAACGCCCTCGCCAAATGCGCGCGCTGGGGATCGTTGAGGTCTGCCGACACACTCAACTCCGCAATGCTTCCACTCGCACCGCGCACGACGTGATCTCCGGCATCGGGGACGTGGGCGCGAGTGCCGGGTTGGTCAGGGCGTTGGCGTGGCCCGCGTCCGGCCGGTGGAAGGGCATGAACACGGTGTCCGGGCGGGATGGCGGAGGTGACCCGAGCGGGGCGCCATGGCCCGGCCCGCCGTGAGGCGCACGGCGTCGGCGAAGTTCAGCGCCCCGCCGCGAGCGCCCGCGCCACCCCCGGATCCCTCGGTCCGAGGAACTGTGGATCCGGACGGAACACCGCGTCCAGGACCGCCTTGCCGGCCGCGAACACCTCGCGGGTTCCGCCGTAGTACCAGGTCACGTCGTGGTTCTCGGCGACCCCGACCCCGTACGAGGTGACGCCCGCCGCCTCGCACAGCGCCACCGCGCGTCGGATGTGGAAGTTCTGGCTGATCAGCACCGCCCGGTCCACCCCGAAGATCTTCCGGGCCCGCACGCAGGAGTCCCAGGTGTCGAATCCGGCGTAGTCACGCACGACCCGTCCGGCCGGTACGCCGTGCCTGCTGAGGTAGGCGCGCATGGCGTCGGGCTCGTCGTAGTCGGTGCGGCTGTTGTCGCCGGTCACCAGGACGACCTTCACCCGGCCCGCCCGGTACAGCGCCGCCGCCGCGTCCAGCCGGTGCGCGAGGTACGGCGACGGCTCCCCGTTCCACAGCCCGGCCCCGAACACCACGGCGATCTTCGCCGCCGGCGCGTCGGCCACCGTGCGCAGCCGGTCCGCCGTGGACGCGTACAGCCACGTCACCGGCAGCAGCGCCAGCACACACACGGCCATCACGGCCTGCACCAGCCGCCGCTGCCCGGTGCGGGTGCGCGGCAGCCGCGGTCGACGGTTCCTCATACGTCACATCCCCCCGACGTCCCCGGTGAGCGGTCCCGAAGCGAGCGGTCCCGACCATGGAGGACGCCGGCGCCCCGGATCCGGTTTCGCCTCACACCGCGCAGGTGTACGACGTGAAGCCGCGGAAAACACCCGTGACGGCCAGGCAACGGCCCCGCAACGCGGCCCCGGCAGGATCGATCCATGACGGCGTCGACCCCTCCCCGCTCCGGGCCCCGCATCCGCCTGGTCCCCCCGCCCTGCCGCCGCCCGGACCGGCCCGCCCTGGTCCTGGTCGCGCACGGCAGCCGGGACCCGCGCGCGCTCGCCGCCGTGACGGCCCTCAGGGACCGCGTACGCGAGCTGCGCCCCGGCCTGGCCGTCCGCCTCGGCCACATCGAGCTGAACGCGCCGCTCCTGCCGGACACCCTCGCCGCGCTCGGCGGCGCCCCCGCCGTCCTCGTCCCGCTCCTGCTCAGCCGGGGTTACCACGTCAAGCGCGACATCCCCGCGATGGCGGCCGAGGCGCGGGCGGACGTGCGCGTGGCGCCCCCGCTCGGCCCGCACCCGCTCCTGGCGGAGGCCCTGTACGACCGCCTGCTGGAGGCCGGCTGGCCGACGGATCCGGACGAGGCCACGCGCCGCTCCGGCGCGGTGGTCCTGGCCGCGGCCGGCTCCCGCGACCCCGACTCGGCCACGGACACCCGCCGCACCGCCCGCCTCCTCGCCGACCGCCTGGGCGTCCCCGTCCTGCCGGCCTACGCCGCGGCGGCCGGCCCGACGGTCCCGGCGGCCCTGCGCACCCTGGCGGCGCGGGGCCGCCACCGGGTGGCGGTCGCCTCCTGCTTCACCGCCCCGGGCCGCTTCGCCACCCAGTGCGCGGCCGCGGCGCCCTGGCTCGCCGCGGCGCCGCTGGGGGACCATCCGGCGATGGCCCGGCTGGTCGTGCGGCGTTACGAGCAGAGCCTGGCGACGCCGTCGGCGCAAGCCGCCTGAGGGGGAGCGGCCTGCCTGGCTTACTGTCGAGCCATGGAAGGCACCGCACCGAACGGAATCTACGGCTCCACCTCGGCCGAGCGCTACGCCCCCGAACCCGACAAACGCCCGGGCCGCACCGCCTTCCAGCGAGACCGCGCCCGCATCCTCCACTCGGCCGCCCTGCGCCGCCTCGCCGGCAAGACACAGGTGGTCACCCCCGGCACCCGGAGCCAGGCCTGGGACGCCAGCCCCCGCACCCGGCTCACCCACTCCCTGGAATGCGCCCAGGTGGGCCGCGAACTGGGCGCGGCCCTCGGCTGTGATCCCGACCTGGTCGAGGCGGCCTGCCTCGCCCACGACCTCGGTCACCCGCCCTTCGGCCACAATGGCGAACAGGCGCTGAACGACTTCGCGGCCGACTGCGGCGGCTTCGAGGGCAACGCCCAGTCCCTGCGGCTCCTCACCCGCATCGAGCCCAAGCGGTTCGTGGCGGAACGCTCCGTCGGCCTCAACCTCACCCGCGCCACCCTCGACGCCGCCACCAAGTACCCCTGGCCGCGCGGCGCCCACCCCACCGACCCGGCGTCGCGGAAGTTCGGCGTGTACGAGGACGACCGCCCGGTGTTCGACTGGGTCAGAGGCCCGGCGCCGGGCACCCGCACCTGCTTCGAGGCCCAGGTGATGGACTGGTCGGACGACGTGGCGTACTCGGTGCACGACGTCGAGGACGGTCTGCACGCCGGTCACATCGACCCCAACTGCCTGTACGCCGACTCCGAACGGCAGGCGGTGTTCGAGGTCGCCGTCGGCCGCTACGTCCCGGCGGACACCGACCCCGCCGAGCTCTCCGCCGCCCTCGACCGCCTCCAGGACGCGGAATGGTGGCCGCACGGCTACGACGGCACCGCGGTCGCCCAGGCCCGGCTGAAGGACACCACCAGCCAGCTCATCGGCCGGTTCTGCCTGGCCGCCGAGGGGGCCACGCGCGCCGCGTACGGCACCGGCCGGCTCACCCGCTACGGCGCCGAACTCGTCGTACCCCGCGAGGCCCGGATGGAGTGCGCGGTGCTCAAGGCGGTCGCGGACCGGTACGTCATGCAGCGCGCCGAGCAGGAGCGGGAGCGCGCGGACCAGCGGGTGATCGTGGCCGAACTGGCGCAGGCGCTCACGGTTCGCGCGCCGGACGGTCTTGATCCGCAGTTTCGGGCCCTGTTCGACGGGGCAGGCGACGACCACGCGCGCAAGCGGGTGATCGTCGACCAGATCGCCTCCCTCACGGACATGTCCGCGCGGTCCCTGCACGCGAGACTGACGGGGCATATGTGAGAGGAAAGTGACCTCCGGTGGCCTGATCGGGTCACTCCCTCTTCCCGCAGGACGCTGCGTGCGGGACGCTCACACATGGCGACATCCTTACGAGGAGGCATCAAGTGGTCGACGCGGATCAGACATTCGTCATCGTCGGGGGCGGTCTCGCCGGCGCGAAGGCGGCCGAGACGCTCCGGGCGGAGGGCTTCACCGGCCGGGTGATACTGATCAGCGACGAGCGCGACCACCCCTACGAACGCCCGCCGCTGTCCAAGGGCTACCTGCTCGGCAAGGAGGAGCGCGACAGCGTCTTCGTGCACGAGCCCGCCTGGTACGCGCGCAACGACGTCGAGCTGCACCTCGGCCAGTTCGTCGACCGCATCGACCGCGCGGCGAAGACGGTCCGCTTCGGCGACGACGGCACCCTCGTCCGCTACGACAAGCTGCTGCTGGTCACCGGCGCCGAGCCGCGCCGCCTCGACATCCCCGGCACCGACCTCGCGGGCGTGCACCATCTGCGCCGGCTCGCCCACGCCGAGCGGCTCAAGGGCGTGCTCGGCTCGCTCGGCCGGGACAACGGGCACCTGGTGATCGCGGGCGCCGGCTGGATCGGCCTGGAGGTCGCGGCGGCGGCCCGCGAGTACGGCGCGGAGGTCACGGTGATCGACCCGTCGCCGACCCCGCTGCACCACGTGCTCGGCCCCGAGCTGGGCAACGTCTTCGCCGAGCTGCACCGCGAGCACGGCGTCCGCTTCCACTTCGGGCGGCAGCTCACCGAGATCGTCGGCCAGGACGGCATGGTGCTCGCGGCCCGCACCGACGACGGCGAGGAGCACCCGGCGCACGACGTCCTCGCGGCGATCGGCGCGGCGCCCCGGACCGGTCTCGCGGAGGCGGCCGGGCTGGAGATCGCCGACCGGGCGCACGGCGGCGGCATCGTCGTCGACGAGCGGCTGCGCACCTCCGACCCCGACATCTACGCGGCCGGCGACGTGGCGAGCTTCCCGCTCGCCCTGTTCGGCACCCGGCTGCGGGTGGAGCACTGGGCCAATGCCCTCAACGGCGGCCCGGCCGCCGCCCGCGCGATGCTCGGCCAGGAGATCAGCTACGACCGGGTGCCGTACTTCTTCACCGACCAGTACGACCTGGGGATGGAGTACAGCGGCTGGGCACCGCCGGGGTCGTACGACGAGGTGGTGATCCGGGGTGACGCCGGCAAGCGGGAGTTCATCGCGTTCTGGGTGAAGGAGGGACGCGTGCTGGCCGGGATGAACGTGAACGTGTGGGATGTCACAGACCCCGTCCAGAAGCTGATCCGCTCGCGGGCCCAGGTGGACACGGAGGCCCTGGCCGACCCGCACGTGCCCCTGGACGGCCTCGCCTCCTGACCATCGGGAGTGTCGGTGCGGCCCCGTAGAATCGCCTCGTGGCAGGACGGATCAACGACGAGGACGTGAAGGCGGTACGGGACGCGGTCCCGATCGACGCCGTGGTCTCCGAGTACCTCCACTTGCGCAGCGCGGGCGGCGGCAATCTCAAGGGCCTGTGCCCGTTCCACGACGAGAAGTCGCCGTCCTTCCAGGTCAGCCCGAGCAAGGGGCTCTTCCACTGCTTCGGCTGCCAGGAGGGCGGCGACACCATCACCTTCGTGATGAAGGTGGACCACCTCTCCTTCTCGGAGGCGGTGGAGCGGCTCGCCGCCCAGGCGGGCATCACGCTGCGCTACGAGGAGGGCGGGTACAACCCGGCCCACCAGCGCGGCGAGCGGATCCGCCTGGTCGAGGCGCACAAGATCGCCGCGCAGTGGTACGCCGAGCAGCTGGCCACCAGCCCCGAGGCCGAGACCGGCCGGGCCTTCCTCGCCGAGCGCGGCTTCGACCAGGCCGCGGCCGTCCACTTCGGCGTCGGCTACAGCCCCCAGGGCTGGGACCACCTCACCCGTTATCTGCGCGGCAAGGGTTTCACGGACAAGGAACTGGTCCTGTCCGGGCTGTCGCAGGAAGGCCGCCGCGGGCCCATCGACCGCTTCCGCGGCCGCCTGATGTGGCCCATCCGGGACATCGGCGGCGAGGTCGTCGGCTTCGGCGCCCGCAAGCTGTACGAGGCGGACAACGGCCCCAAGTACCTCAACACCCCCGAGACGGCGATCTACAAGAAGTCCCAGGTCCTCTACGGCGTCGACCTGGCCAAGCAGCACATCGCCAAGGCCAGCCGGGCCGTGGTCGTCGAGGGTTACACCGACGTCATGGCCTGCCACCTCGCCGGCGTGACGACCGCGATCGCCACCTGCGGCACGGCCTTCGGCGGCGAGCACATCAAGATCCTGCGCCGCCTGCTGCTGGACAACGGCTCGGCCCGCGTGATCTTCACCTTCGACGGCGACGCGGCCGGCCAGAAGGCCGCGCTGCGCGCCTTCGAGGACGACCAGAAGTTCGCCGCCGAGACGTACATCGCGATCGCGCCGGACGGCATGGATCCCTGCGAGCTGCGTCTCGCGAAGGGCGACGAGGCGGTGGCCGACCTGGCCGAACCGCGCACCCCGCTCTTCGAGTTCGCGCTGCGCCAGATCGTGAACCGCTACGACCTGGACACCCCGGCGGGCCGCGCCGGCGCCCTGGACGAGGCGGCCCCCATCGTCGCCCGGATCAAGAACAGCGGCGCCCAGCACGAGGTCGCCGTCCAACTGGCCGGCATGCTCGGCATCCTCGACACCCAGTTCGTGGTCAAGCGGGTGGCCCAGCTGGCCCGCTGGGCGCGCGAGCGCGGCGGCCAGGGCCCGGCCCCGGCGGGCCCGCGGTCGTACGAGGCCGCCGCCCGCCCCGCCGCGGCGGGCCCCGCCCTCCAGCTCCGCAACCCGATCTACGCCACCGAACGCGAGCTGCTCAAACTCGCCCTCCAGCGCCCGGAGCTGGTCTCCCCGGCCTTCGACGCGTACGGCGTGGACGAGTTCACGGCCGCCCCCTACGCCGCCGTCCGCCAGGCGATCCTGGACGCGGGCGGCGCCGAGTACGGCGTGCAGGACAGCCAGGAGTACCTGGTCCGGGTCCGCGAGGCGGCCCCCGACGACACGGTCCGCGCCATGGTCACCGAGCTGGCCGTGGAGGCGATCATGCGCCGCACGGTCGACGAGAACTACGCGGGCGAACAGCTCGTGACCGTCCGCCGCCGTGCCGTGGAGCGCCGCGTCCAGGAACTCCAGATCACCGCCCGCCGCCTGGAAGCCGGCGGCGACCCGGCCCAACTGGCCTCCGCGCACAACGAGTTGTGGGTCCTCCAGCAGTACGACCAGTCCCTGAAGACCCGCGGCGCGGAGGCGCTGTAAAGGGGCTGGCTAGCCCTCTTCCCGGGGCTGCTCGGGAGGTGCGATGCCGAGGTGGTCGGTGATCGCGCCGACTTGTGTGGTGAGGGACCCGACCTGCCCGGTGAGTGTTCCGATCTGCTCCATCATCGCCACCTGGCCGGACACCAGGGCGCCGAGCAACTTGCCGTGCTCCGCCAGCGTCTTGCCGTGTTCGAGCTGTGTCTCCCGCAGAGCCCTGATCACCTGCATGTCGGCACGCCGCTGCACCTGGAGAGCCGCCACGTCGCGGTCCGCCCCCACGGCGAGGTTGTGGGTCGTCGTGCGCTCCGCCATGGCCTCGTCCACCCGCGCCTCCAGCGCCTCCACGCGGCGCCGCAGCTCGTCCATCTCGCTCATGCCTTCCATCCTGCCTCATGTCGATGCGCCCCACTCTTGGCCGCATATGTCATTCGGATAGTCCAACGAGCTGAGTAACCATCCGGTCACCAGGCGAACGCAAAAAGTCACCGCACGCCCCTCGTGGCGGGGATGTGTCGTACTCCACACTGGGGGCGGTGCCCGAGTCCTCGGAGCGCAGGCCGTCGACTCTCCGCTCCCGAAGTAGCGCTGTCGCACTCGGTCGGCAGCGATCATCCTGGAGGTCGCCCCCGTGCAGACCCAGACCCTCACTCAGACCGACAGCGCCACCCGTGCCACCCGCACCACCCGCGCCACCACCGTCACCGCGGACGAGCCGGACGCCGAGCCGGACGTCCTCGGGGCCGTGCCCCCGCAGCGCCGCGGTGACGGGCACCCGCAGGACACGCCCGCCGAGCCGGCCGAACCGCCGGCGGACGCGCTCACGGACGAGCCCCAAGAGCCCGAGGAGCCCGACGAACCCGCCGTCGCACCGGTCGCCGCACGGGCCGACTCCGGTGGCCCCTCCGCCGATCTGTTCCGCCAGTACCTGCGCGAGATCGGGCGCATCCCGCTGCTCACCGCCGCCGAGGAGGTCGAACTCGCCCGCCGGGTCGAGGCCGGCCTGTTCGCCGAGGAGAAGCTGGCCAACACCCCCGACCTGGACACCAGGCTGGCGCTCGACCTGGACCGGCTCGTCGTGATGGGACGGATGGCCAAGCGGCGGCTCATCGAGGCCAACCTGCGGCTCGTCGTCTCGGTCGCCAAGCGGTACGTCGGACGCGGGCTGACCATGCTCGACCTCGTCCAGGAGGGCAACCTCGGGCTGATCCGCGCGGTGGAGAAGTTCGACTACGCCCGCGGCTACAAGTTCTCGACGTACGCCACCTGGTGGATCCGCCAGGCCATGTCCCGGGCGCTGGCCGACCAGGCCCGCACCATCCGCGTCCCGGTGCACGTGGTCGAGCTGATCAACCGGGTCGTGCGCGTGCAGCGCCGGATGCTCCAGGAGCGGGGGTACGAGCCGACGCCCGACGAGGTCGCCGCCCACCTCGACCTGCCGCCCGAGCGGGTCAGCGAGGTGCTGCGGCTCGCCCAGGAACCGGTCTCCCTGCACGCCCCGGTCGGCGAGGAGGAGGACGTGGCCCTCGGTGACCTCATCGAGGACGGCGACGCCGCGAGCCCGGTCGAGTCGGCCGCGTTCCTGCTGCTGCGGCAGCACCTGGAGGCGGTGCTGTCCACGCTGGGGGAGCGGGAGCGCAAGGTCGTCCAGCTCCGCTACGGCCTCGCCGACGGCCGGCCCCGCACGCTGGAGGAGATAGGCCGCATCTTCGGCGTCACACGGGAGCGGATACGGCAGATCGAGTCCAAGACCCTCAACAAGCTCCGGGATCACGCGTTCGCGGACCAGCTGCGGGGCTATCTGGACTGAAGCGGGGGGCCGCCCGGGACGGGCGGCCCCTCTGCGCTGTCAGTCCACCTCGGCCACCGCCTGCGCGAACTGCGCCTTGTAGAGCCGCGCGTACGCGCCGTCCGCCGCCAACAGCTCGGCGTGCGCGCCCTGTTCCACGATCGAGCCGTTCTCCATCACGAGGATGGTGTCGGCGTCCCGGATCGTGGAGAGCCGGTGGGCGATCACGAACGACGTGCGGCCGTGCGCCAGTTTGGCCATGGCCTTCTGGATCAGGACCTCCGTGCGGGTGTCCACGGAGCTCGTCGCCTCGTCCAGGACGAGGATCACCGGGTCGGACAGGAACGCCCGCGCGATGGTGATGAGCTGCTTCTCACCCGCGCTGACTCCCGTGCCGTCGTCGTCGATCACCGTGTCGTAGCCCTCGGGCAGGGTGCGGATGAACCGGTCGGCGTGGGCCGCCCGGGCCGCCTCCTCGATCTCCCCGCGAGTGACCTCGCGCGCGGCGCCGTACGCGATGTTCTCCGCGATCGTGCCGCCGAACAGCCAGGTGTCCTGGAGCACCATGCCGATCCCGGACCGCAGTTCGTCGCGGGTCATCCGCCGGACGTCGACGCCGTCCAGGGTGATCCGGCCGCCCGAGACGTCGTAGAACCGCATCAGAAGGTTGACCAGCGTGGTCTTGCCCGCGCCGGTCGGGCCGACGATCGCGACCGTGTGACCGGGCTCCACCGTGAGCGAGAGGTCCTCGATCAGCGGCTTCTCCGGGTCGTACCGGAAGGACACGTGCTCCAGGCGGACCCGTCCGCGCAGCTCCTCGGGCCGCTCGCCCGGTACCGGGTCGGCCTCCTGCTCCTCGGCGTCGAGGAGTTCGAAGACCCGCTCCGCCGAGGCGACGCCGGACTGCACCAGGTTCGCCATCGAGGCGACCTGCGTCAGCGGCATCGAGAACTGCCGCGAGTACTGGATGAAGGCCTGGACGTCACCGATGGACAGCGAGCCGGAGGCGACCCGCAGTCCGCCGACCACGGCGACCAGCACGTAGTTCAGGTTGGAGACGAACATCATCAGCGGCTGCATCACACCGCTGTTGAACTGCGCCTTGAACCCTGCCTCGTACAGCGCCTGGTTCTGCTCGGCGAACTGCCGCGCCGACTCCTCCTGGCGGCCGAACACCTTCACCAGGGTGTGCCCGGTGTACATCTCCTCGATGTGGGCGTTCAGTTTGCCCGTCGTGCGCCACTGCTGCACGAAGTGCGGCTGGGACCGCTTGCCGACCCGGGTCGCCACCAGCGCCGACAGCGGCACGGTGACGAGGGCGACGAGCGCCAGGATCCAGGAGACCCAGAACATCATCACCAGCACGCCGACGATGGTGAGCAGGGAGTTGATCAGCTGGCCCATCGACTGCTGGAGCGTCTGGCCGATGTTGTCGATGTCGTTGGTCGCGCGCGAGAGCACCTCACCGCGCTGGCGCTTGTCGAAGTACGACAGCGGCAGCCGGGACAGCTTCGTCTGCACCTGCTCGCGCAGCCGGAGCATGGTGAGGTTCACGGTCCGGTTGACCAGCCGGGTCGCGATCGCCATCAGCAGGCCGGAGGCCATGAACGTGCCGAGCGCGAGCAGCAGGACGTTGCCGACGGCCCCGAAGTCGATGCCCTTGCCCGGGGTGAACGCGGTGCTCCCCAGCATGTCCGCGACCGCGCCCCGGCCGTGGGCCCGCATCTGCTCGAGGACCTGCTGCTTGGTGGCACCGGCGGGCATCTGCCGGCCGATGATGCCGGAGAAGACCAGGTCGGTGGCCCGGCCGAGGATCTTCGGGCCGATCACGCTCAGGGCCACGCTGGCGACCGTGCACAGCAGCAGGGCGCAGATCGTGACCCGTTCGGGTCTGAACTGGGCGAGGAGCCGTTTGCTCGACCCCTTGAAGTCCATGGAGCGCTGGTCGGGACCGCTCCCGGCCATCATGCGCATGGGCCCGGCCATCAGGCAGCCTCCGCTTCCGTCAGCTGGGAGAGCACGATCTCCCGGTAGGTCTCGTTGCCCGCCATCAGCTCCTGGTGCCGGCCGCTGCCGACGATCCGGCCCTCGTCCAGCACGATGATGCGGTCCGCGTCCCGGATGGTCGCCACGCGCTGGGCGACGATGACGACGGTGGCCTCGGCGGTCTCCCGGCCGAGCGCCGCGCGCAGCGCCGCGTCGGTGGCGTAGTCGAGGGCGGAGAAGGAGTCGTCGAAGAGGTAGATCTCCGGGCGCTGGACGAGGGTGCGGGCGATCGCGAGGCGCTGGCGCTGACCACCCGACACGTTCGTGCCGCCCTGCGCGATGGGCGCGTCGAGGCCGCCCTCCAGCTTGCTGACGAAGTCCTTGGCCTGCGCCACCTCCAGCGCGTGCCACAGCTCCTCGTCGGTGGCGTCGGGATTGCCGTAGCGCAGGTTGGTCGCGACCGTGCCCGCGAACAGGTACGGCTTCTGCGGGACCAGGCCGACCGTCCTCGCCAGCAGCCGCGGGTCGACCCGCTGCACGTCCACGCCGTCGACCAGGACCTCGCCGTCGGTCGCGTCGAACAGTCGTGGGACCAGCCCGAGGAGCGTGGACTTGCCGCTGCCGGTGGAGCCGATCACGGCGGTCGTCTCACCCGGCCGGGCGAGAAGGTCGACGCCCTTCAGCACCGGCTCCTCGGCCCCCGGATAGCGGAAGCCGGCCGCGCGGATCTCCAGATGGCCGCGCGCCCGCAGTTCGGTGACGGGCTCCGTGGGCGGCACCACGCTGGAGTCGGTCGCGAGGACGTCCTGGATGCGCTCGGCGCAGACCTCCGCGCGCGGCACCATCATGAACATGAAGGTGGCCATCATCACGGACATCACGATCTGCATCAGATAGGCGAGGAACGCGGTCAGGTCGCCGATCTTCATGTCGCCGCTGTCGATGCGGTGTGCGCCGAACCACACGACCGCGATCGACGACACGTTCACCACGGTCATGACGACGGGGAACATCAGCGCGAGCATCCGGCCGGTGGCCAGCTGCATCTCGGTCAGGTCGCCGTTCGCCCTCCCGAACCGCTCCTGCTCGTAACCGTCCCGCACGAAGGCGCGGATCACCCGGTTGCCGCTGATCTGCTCGCGCAGCACCCGGTTCACCGTGTCGAGGCGTTCCTGCATCGAGCGGAACAGCGGCCGCAGCCGGCGCACGATCAGCGTGACGCAGATCGCGAGCACCGGAACGACGGCCACCAGCACCCCGGACAGCGGCACGTCGAGGCCGAGGGCCATCACGATGCCGCCGACGCACATGATGGGCGCCGACACCATCAGCGTGAACGTCATCAGGGCCAGCATCTGGACCTGCTGCACGTCGTTCGTCGTACGGGTGATGAGGGAGGGGGCACCGAAGTGGCCCAGCTCACGCGAGGAGAAGGACTGCACCCGGTCGAAGACGGCACCGCGCACGTCCCGGCCGATCGCGGAGGCGGTCCGCGCACCGAAGTAGACGGCGCCGATGTTGCATATGACCTGGGCCAGCGAGATGCCGATCATGAGGGCGCCGAAGGACAGGATGTAACCCGTGTCACCCTTCACGACACCGTTGTCGATGATGTGCGCGTTGAGGGTGGGCAGATAGAGGGTGGCACACGTCTGGAGGAACTGGAGCAGCACCAGCAGGGCGATGGGTTTCTTGTAGGGCCTGAGGTAGGCCCGTAGAAGTCGTATGAGCACGCTGCGTCTCTCGGAGTCGGCGAAAGGGCGGTTCGGTTGCCCTTGGCCCCTATCGTCCGACACTCCACCCGCGTTACCTCAAGTGATTTAACCGGCGGACGAGCGCGTACGGCCACGCGTGCGGAAGCTCGTACGACGCTTACGAGTGAAACGCCCCCGGGTGCGTCTGCTCCCGCACGGCCGTGAACTGCTGCCGTACCGCCTGACCCACCGCCAGCTCGTCGCCCGGCTCCAGCACCTGCGCCGCCGCGCCCTGCCAGGCCGGCGGGGTGCGCGGGTCGAGTGTGCCCTGCGACACACCGAGCGCCCAGGCGGCCTGCCGGGCCGCGCCGATCGCCGCGTAGTCCGCCGGCTGCGGCACGACGACCTGCGCGCCGAACAGCGAGGGCGCCGAGGCCTGCACGGCGGGCAGTTCGGCGGCCTGACCCAGCAGGAAGATCCGCCGCACGTCCACGCCCCGCCCGCGCAGCACGTCCAGCGCGTCGCCGAGCCCGCAGAGCATGCCCTCGAACGCGGCCCGCGCCAGGTGTTCCGGCTTCATCGACTCCCGGCGCAGCCCCGCGAGCGTCCCGGCGGTGTGCGGCAGGTTCGGCGTCCGCTCACCTTCCAGATAGGGCAGCAGCACCAGTCCGTGCGCCCCGGGCGTCGACTTCGCCGCCAGATCGGACAGGCTCTCCAGATCGGGCAGGCCGAGCAGTTCGGCGGCGCCGCGCAGGGTCCGTACGGCGTTCAGGGTGGTGACGACCGGCAGGTGCATGCCGGTCGCGTCGGCGAGGGAGGTGATCATCCCGGTCTGGTCGGCGAGCGCCTCCGGGTGGACGGCCATGACCGACCCGGACGCCCCGAGGCTGACCACCGCGTCCCCCAGCCCGATCCCGAGCCCGAACGCGGCGGCCATGGTCTCCCCGGTCCCGGCCGAGATCAGCAGCCCCTCCGGGGTCGTACCGGCCGCGTCGGACGGGCCGATCACCTCCGGGAGCATCGCCTGGTGCCCGAGCGCCAGCTCGACCAGATCGGGCCGGTAGGCGGCGGTGGCGGCCGACCAGTACCCGGTCGAGGAGGCTCCGCCGCGGTCGGTCGTCCGGCGCACGGGCCGGCCGAGCAACTGCCACACCAGCCAGTCGTGCGCCTGGAGCAGTACGGCCGTGCGGCGGGCGTTCTCGGGTTCGCTCTTCGCCAGCCAGCGCAGCTTGGTGACCGGCGCCGCGGCCTGCGGCACGCTCCCCACGGCCTGCGCCCACGCCTCGCGCCCGCCGAGCGCGTCGAGCAGATCGGCCGCCGCGACCTGCGCCCGTTTGTCGCCGCCGACCAGCGCCGGGCGCACGGTGTTGCCCTGGGCGTCCAGCGGGACGAGGGCGTTCTGCTGGGCCGAGACCCCGATGGCCTGCACGCCCTCCAGCAGACCGCCGCCGGCGGCCTCGCCGAGGGAGAGCAGCCAGGCCTGGGGGTCGATGTCGCTGGGGCGGCCCTCCACCGGGTGCGGGGCGTAGCCCTGCCGCAGTACGGCACCGGTGTCCGCGTCACAGACGACGATGCGCGTGAAATCTGGCGAGCTGTCCAAGCCGGCGACTATCCCCATGCACCGAATTTTGCAGCATTCCTGAGGATGCTTGGGTCAGGGGCGGCCAAAGGGGTGGGGGTTCAGGTGTTGCTCGTGCCCCAGTCGTCCTCGGGGGTGCCGTTGAGGTTGCGCTCGCGCAGGTTGCGGACCCGCTGGCTCACCGTCTCGGGTACCCGGTCGCCGACCTTGCCGCTGACCGTGTGGAAGGCCTTGCCCGCGTACTGGCGGCCCTGCTGGGCGGCGGTCTCGGCGGTGTTCCGGACGGCCGGGTTCTCCGCGATCCGGCGCACGGCCTTCTTCAGCTGCTCGTAGCGTTCGCGTCCGGCCCTGGTGCCGAGTACGTAACCGAGGGCCAGTCCGGCGACGAACGTGAGCCGGTAGCGCATGGCTGCCACCCTTCCCTTGCCTGGGTCTGCTGGTGCGACGTGGGCACCGAGGGGAACCGATTGGCGGAGCACCCCCCTGCTTGCGCTAATGTATGTGTCGCAGCGAGCGCCCGCCCCCTGGCGAATACCCAGGCAGGTGCGTTCGAAGCAATCGAGGCGATCCTCCGTAGCTCAATTGGCAGAGCAGCCGGCTGTTAACCGGCAGGTTACTGGTTCGAGTCCAGTCGGGGGAGCTTCGGTCCTCCGTAGCTCAATTGGCAGAGCAGCCGGCTGTTAACCGGCAGGTTACTGGTTCGAGTCCAGTCGGGGGAGCGCAGTGATCGAGGACCCCTCAGGGGTCCTTTTTCATGCCCGCTTCATGTCCGCGGGAACCGGCGCGGCCGCGGTGGTGTCCTCAGGATCATGAGCAGCGCAGAAGCCGACCATCCGAAGCAGGAGATCGTATGAGCGGCTATGCTGCGGCAGACGGCGCGCACACGTGTACGCGACACGCCGCTATGGGGCGGTAGCTCAGCCGGTTAGAGCAGCGGACTCATAATCCGTCGGCCGTGGGTTCGAGTCCCACCCGCCCCACCAGCACCCGCAGGTGCAGAATCGATCTAACCTGCGGAAACGCGAGAACGGGGGTCGCCACCCGCGGGTGGCGACCCCCGTTCATCCGTTCAGTTCAAGATCCAGGGGCACACCTGGGCCTGCAGGCCCGGAGCGGGCAATCGTGAAGCGCGTGAGCGAGAGGTCGGCTCGCTGCTCCTCCGGATACCGGTCGTCGCAGTTCTTCACTCGGACCAACTCCAGGTCGATTGCGGCGCAGTGGTCGCCCATCCGCTTCAGGGCACCGTTCGCGGCGTCGTCCTGTCCCCGGCCGGACAGGGTGATCATGCCGAAGAGGCCGGAGCCGGTCTGGGCCTGCGCTCCAACGGCCCTGAGATCCCCTTTCTGCCGTGCACCGTGGACGAAGAAGACGGCGACGTCGCCTGGCCACGACTTCCACGATCTGCTGGGAGATCCGCAACCACAGGGCGTCGGTGCTGACCTCCGTCCACGGCAGGGCGGCCCATCTCGCCGCGACGGGGGCCGAGGAAGATGAACGAGCGCCACAGCTCGTAGAGCCAGTCAGTCTTGACGAAGTCAAGGAAATCGCGGTCAGTTCCGGTGTCCAGACCATGTCTGGGCCGGGCTTCTCGCCGGTTCGCTTCCGGTGCTCGACGCGCTCGGGCGTCCGGACGAGCGGCTTCGGCCGGGTGACCGGCGGCAGCTCCAAGAGCTGTGCCCAGTTCTTGGAGAACGCGTGCTCGCGCCTGATCCCCCAGGACAGGGCCGAGCTGCGGGTGTTGTCGATGCGGTGCATGGTGGCGGCGGAGGTGATCTTCCGCAGCCCCTTCTTGCCGTCATCGAGGGCCGCGCTTGCGCCGAGGAAGGACCGGCGGGCGGCTCGCCGTTCCTCCATCTTCCCGGCCGCCTTCACCCAGGCCCGGTGTGCGTCGTCGCGGTTCGACTGCAGTTGATCGACGCGAGGCCGGTGGAGAATCCGCTCGGCGTTCTGCTTCTCGATCGCGTCGTACATCTTGTCGAGGTGCCGGACTTCGAGGAAGGCGGAGAAGCACCATGCCGTCCAGGCAGCGGCCGAACCGGTGAACCTGAAACCACGTCAACCCGCCCAGATCAGCTAGTCGACCACTCCCGCACAGCGGGGGAACCGCAGCGCGGTACTTGCCGCACGAGCAGTTCCGCCGGCTGGCCGCCGACATCCAGCGGGACGGGCACCTGACCTCGACGCCGCTGGTGTGGAACGACGTCGGCAGCGGCACAGCGACATCCTTCCCACCCACCTCACAGGGCAAGCCAGTTCAGATGACCTGCCCCACCTCTCAGGTTCCAGTTCTGCCGGCTGACTGACGGCCTTCACGAAGGGCGCTGGTGCGGGCAGGGAAAGAACAGAAGCAGACCGCCGTTGACCTCGACATCCATCCGGTCACGTTGTCGAAGTGGTTACGCCAGGACGACATCGACAACGGACGGCGCCCTGGAAACCGAGCTCGAGATCGTCCGCAAGGCCGCCACGTTCCTCGGCGAGGACAAGCCGGCCCCAAAAGGCCTGGACCCGGCGTTCACCCTCCGGACCTACACTCACTTCATGCCGGAGGCCGGCGCGCGTGGCCTCGCTGTCATCGAGACATGGTTCGCCGATCTCGCTGAAAGTCCCTGAAAAGTCCCTAGCGGGGTCTCAGCCCTCCCGATCGCACGAAGCCACAGGTCAGGTCGTGATCACCGCCAAAGTTGGCGTTTATCCGGTGGATAGTGCATCAATCGCCCCTCGGTAATGATCAATGACTGGTCATGCATGAGTCCGCATTTATCGCTTTTGTTCCACATGAGACCCCGCGAATATTGGCAGTGCGGGAACCGGAGCCGTCTTGGGGCCTGGCCTGCTTGGGGGTGGTGGAGGAAGGATTGGCGCTGGGGCCTGAGGGCCTCTCGTTGATTGAACTTATGGAAAAGTTGGACGAGACGGACATGCGCTGGATTTGCCTCGACTGCGATCGCCAGCTTTGCCGCAGGTCAGACGCGCAATTTACTCGAATGGGGTACGTGAACAGCTACCTCGCATCCTGACCGCGCGGAGAGCGCGGGGGGTTCCTGCTGCCCGATGCGCCGGAGCGCGAGACGCCGACGCCGCCTTTCCATCGGGTGGATTGTCGCCCATCGACCTCGGGAGACTGCTCGGAGTGCGCGTGCTGGTCTACTTCCAGTTCTCCATCGATGGTGGCCGTGAACGGCGGTAATCCTCAATGTGCTGAGGTCTGATTTCTCGTCACGTGAACCATGGCCGAGCTCAGAGCTAGAATTCGAGGAAACTCTGTGGGAATCCGCTCCCTCATGCCTGCGCTACCCAAGACGCGGGCGTCCCGGGCCGAAGGCTCCGGGGCGCCCGCGAACCACGCTGCCAGGCTGCTCTGGCCTCTGACACTGATCAACACGTTCGGCAACGGTCTGTTCCGGGTGAACAGTGCGCTGTTCTTCACGCATGTCGGGGACATGACGGCGGCTCAGTTCGGCACAGGACTGGCTCTCGGCGGCGTTTGTGGCATCCTCGCGTCCGTGCCGTTCGGCCGGGCTGCCGACCGCTGGGGTGCCCGCCGTGTGCTGATGGTCCTCTGGTCCGCGGAGGCCGTGGGGATCTTGGGTTATACGCAAGTGCATTCGTTCTGGATGTTCCTCCTGTTGATCTGCCCGATCACTGCGGTGGATCGCGGGGCAGTGGTCGCGTACCGGGCGCTGCTGGCGACAGCGCTGCCGCAGGACGGTGTGGTCAGGGCGCGGGCGAAGCTTCGAGCACTGGCGAATGTCGGGGTCGGGCTCGGCGCGGGCGTCGGCGGCATCGCGCTCGCCGTGAACACGCCTACCGCCTACTTTGCCGTCATCGTCGGTGACTGTCTGACCTTCGTCGTCGCAGCGGTCATGCTGGCCGGCCTCCCGATCGCCGAGACGCCCGCCGCCGTAGCCGCCGGGCAGGATCGCCGACGCTCGGGCGTGCTACGAGATCGGCGTTATGTGCTGTTCAGTGCGATATGCACGGTCCTGGCGCTACAGTTCGGCGTCTTCGAAGTCGGCCTGCCGCTGTGGGTGGTTCGCGACACGAGCGCACCGCGGGCGATCGTGGCGGTGTCGCTCGTGATGAACACAGCCCTCGTCGCCTTGCTCCAGGTCCGCCTGAGCAAGGGCAGCGAGGACAGTGTCGGCGCGGTCCGGCACGGCGAGCGCGCCGGATGGCTGTTGGCCCTGGGCTGCGCAGTCTTCGTCGTGTCACGATCCGGGTCGGCGATCGCGGCGACGGTCTTGGTCCTGGGCGCGGCGCTGGTCATGACGATCGCCGAGGTGTACTTCGCGGCCTCGAGCACCACGCTGAGCTACAACCTCGCCCCCGACGGCCAGGCCGGCGCCTACCAGGGCCTGTTCCAATCAGGGACATCCACAGCGACATCGCTTGCACCGGTGGTGATGACAAGCGGCGTGCTGCAGTTCCCGGTATGGGGCTGGCTGGCCCTCGGCGGGGTTTTCGCCATCGCCGGGACTTCACTCCGCTGGATCGACGTCGAGACCCGCCGGTAGCCGCGCGGCAGCAGGCCTGCCGGCACAGGCTCGTGCCGGGCATCGATGGCATGCAAGCAGTTTGCGAATCCGCGTGCGGCACTCAGCCTCAGCCAGTGCCGGCAGGGCGACGCGTCCGGCGCGATGGCCCACTGCAGCGCATGCTCGACTGCGAGGAGCCCGACGCCTTCCGTGTCCAGGCTGTCGGAGAGCTGGATGTCGAGCTTGCCCGGCTCGTCCGGCTCGAACCCGAATGAGCGGCGCAGCGCCAGGTAGTCGCCGGCGGCCATGCGCCACGATCCCGTAGGTCTGCTCGACCCTCCAGCGTTTCGGCTGCGGGACGAACCCCCTGTCCCGCGGGTTGCGTCCGACGATCTCGACATCGATGCCCAGGCTGGTGCCGTGCGCGGCGACCTGGTCCAGCAGGGCGATGCCCGCGGCGTTGTCGTGCGTGCTCGCGGCCGGGACGATGACCGCGACGACCAGGACCAATACATCGGCGGCCAGGGCCCGTTGGCGACTGGGGACCCGTTTCGCAGCGTCCCGGCCGGTCGTGGAGGCGGGGACCCCGGCGGCCACGTGGACGCTCTGCGTGTCCAGGACCACCAGGGTCGGGTCCTCTGATCGGCGGGCCCGCTCTCGGACCTGACAGCGCGGGAGCTCATGGATGACCTGGTCGGTCCCGTCGTCGCGCCACGCGGCGAAGTAGTGGTTCGACGCGCTCTTCGGCGGCAGATCGTGCGGGAGGTACGCCCACGGGCAACCGGTCCTGCCCTGGTAGAGGATCGAGTTCACGATCTCCCGCATCGCATGGGCGCCCTGATGGCCGCTCACCGACCGGTGCCGGTCCTTCCAGGCTGTGATGACCGGCTCTGCCAACGACCACTGCTCGTCGGATAAGTCGCTGGTCACACCAGAGCCGGTTGAATGCTCACAACCCGCCCTCTCAGGCCGTCCTAATCACCTTTCCCCCTGCCCCAGAGATAGCCCATCTGCATCCGGTTGTGTGCCCCGAGCTCTCGCTTCATGCTGGCGATGTGGCTCTGTAGCGACCGCTCGCTGATGCCGAGCCGCCGGGCTATCTGCTTGTCTGGGTAGCCGTTGATCAGCAGGCGCTTGATCGAGTCACGCATTGCGGGCATGACCTCCCTTGCCGCCATCGCTGCATAATTTGGGGCGAACGGGAAGGGCTTTGCTCGATCCCACGATCTGTTGAACATGTCGCGGAGAAAGCTGACGACGGCCGGCTCGCTCACCGCGACCGCAGAGGTGCGATCTGCGTTCGCGGCGATGAAGGCGACGTCGTCGACGATGATCAGGCGGTCGAAGAACTCGTCGAGCGTACGGACTGAAGCGCCGAGTCTTGTCACCTCCTGGACATATTCTTTTGTCGCCTCGTCGAAACGCGTCGTGTGTTGATAGAGAGTACGCATTACGACGCCTGCGGCTACGTGACGCCGCACGCTTTCCAAGGCGTCGTCGAGAACTTTCCTCGGGCGAGGACCGTCTGGCTGCGCGGTAAGAATTTCCCGCCGGGAGCCCGACAGTGCGTCATCGATGGCCTGAGCGATGGTGGATAGGCCGTGAATTTCGCGGATACCCGAGTTCCTGTTGGCGGCTGCGAACGGCATGTCGTGCAGTCGGCTGGCCTGCTCATCGACGAGTCGGCTCAGGCCCGTCAAGTGTTTGGCCATTCCCTTGAGGAACTCATCCGATTTCGTCTGAGCGTTTGGCGGAGCCACATGACGGCAGTGACTCCCGGTGTTCGCTTCGCCGCATAGGGTGTTCGGCCCTGCCGTGAGCCCTCCCCATTTTTCGTCTTTGTCCATATTGAACCCCCGTGAACATTGGCAGTGCAAAAACCGGAGCCATCTTAGCGCTTGGCCTGCTCGGGGGTGGTTCAGGAAGGATTGGACCCAGGTCGGAGCTTGATCGCTGCTGGGGCATTCGTATACCGAATTTATGAAAACGTGACAAAGTTGCATGAGCCGGGTATGTGCTGTTTTGCCCCGACTGAAATCGTCGGCCCTGCCGCACGTCGGGCGCGCAATTCACTCCATTGGAGTGACCAGCCGCCGAGCCGGCGGGAGCCGAGCCGGCCTTCTACCTCGTGTCCAATGGGCTTCAGACGAATGGATAGATGCATTGTGCATGTTCGTTCAATCTTTACTCGTATGACCCGCACCGTACGCGTCGCGTTCATCGGCGGCATCGTCGGTGTGACAGTGGCGATAGCTGTGGGGCACGGCTCGTTCTCGCCGTCCGTCGCTGCGGTGCCTGCGGCCGGATCGAGTGTGGTACGAGCCGGCGATGTCGGCTGGAATATTGTGAAGCTCCCCGCATCCTGACGGCGCGGAGAGCGCGGCGGGTTCCCGCTGCCCGATGCGCCGCAGCGCGAGAAGCCGCCTCTCCACCGGGTGGATTGTCGCCCATCGACTTCGGGAGACTTCCCGGAGTGCGCGTGCTGGTCTACTTCCAGTTCTCCATCAATGGTGGCCGTGAACGACGGTGATCCTCAATGTGCTGAGGTCTGATTTCTCGTCACGTGAACCATGGCCGAGCTCACAGCTAGAATTCGAGGAAACTCTGTGCCTTATCGTGTCCTGGTGGTACAACCCGCATTCTCCGCGAACGCCTATATCACTCATGCCCGCTCTCTCAATTGGGACGTCGTGGTGGCTTCCTATGAGGCCGAAGGGCGAAGGGTCGCCGAATCCGTGCGATCTGCCGCGACAGAGATGATCACGACGGACACCAACTCCGGCGATGTACTGGAAGCTGCCGTCGTCCAGTCCCACCAGCGGAACGCCATTCATGCTGTTGTCGCCGGCGGCGAATATTACGTACCGGCAGCCGCCCGGCTGTCCGCCCGGCTGGGACTGCCCGGTCTCGCCGGCACGGCCGTCGACCAGGTCCGGCACAAGGCGAGGATGCGCGAGGCGGTGGCTGCGGCCGGCCTGGACGTACCGAGGTTCACTGTGGTCCGTGAGCTGGCGGAACTTGATGCAGCTTGTGCTTACGTGGGCTTCCCCGCAGTCATCAAGCCGGTCGATTCCGGCGGGAGCGTTCATGTGTCGCGCGTCGACTCCCTCGACGAAGCACGCAGGGCGTTGTCTGCGATTCACGCCGAGGAGGGACTTGAGTTCGACCGGGCGCTGACCACCGACGCGATGGTCGAACAGTACGTGGCGGGAACGGAGTACAGCGCCGACGGCTATGCCAGCAACGGCGAGGTCACCGTTGTGGCGGTGACGCGGAAGCTGCTCGGTCCCGAGCCGCGGTTCCTGGAGCTGGGGCATCTCACGCCCGCGCCGCTCGACGAGGCTGTCCGCCACGAACTGGCGTCGTACGCCGCGGATGTCGTCAAGGCGGTGGGGATCACGACGGGGCCGTTCCACTGCGAACTGCGCCTCAGCGAGGGGCGCCCCGTTCTCATCGAGGTGGCCGCACGCCTGCCCGGCGGCAAGCTCACCGAGCTCATGGAGATGGTCACCGGCCTCAGGCTGCCCGGAAAGGTTCTCGCGGACATCACCGGCGCGGATCCCCAGAGCGCGGCGGCGTATGGCGCGCCGGTCGCCAAGGCGGCTGGAATTCGTTTCTTGACCGCGGCCGGAGCAGGTTCGTACGCGCGGCTCGAAGGCTGGGACGAGCTGATGGCTGAGCCGTGGGTGGTGGGGGGCCACGTCCTCATTGAACGGGACGCCCCCATCAAGACCGATGAGGCGGACTACAGCTGCCGGGTCGCGGCCGTCGTCTTCACCGCGGAGTCCCCGGAAGAGGCGCACGACCGCTGGTCCGAGATCGGTAACCGCGTACGCGTGGTCACCACCTGACACGGAAGGAAGGATCGAAGATGAATCCCCTGCGCCTCCACTGGTGCTCGCCGCCCGACACGGGACAGGCGCGGCCTATGGATGCATACAACTTCGGCAAGCTCGACATGGGCGAGGTCAAGGACTTCGTCCAGGAGGCCGAGGAACTCGGCGTCGACAGCCTGCTGTTCGGCATATCCAAGAACCTTCCCGACCCGCTGCCGGTGCTCGGTGCGCTGTCGCAGGTCACGGACCGCGTCAAGTTCATACTGGCCTACCGGCCCGGCCTGATGACGCCGCCCCTGTTCGCGCAGGTCGTCAACACGCTGTCCTGGATGACCGACGGACGGATCTCCCTCAACATCGTCGCCGGCATCTCCCCGGCGGAGCAGGCCGGATACGGCGACTTCCTCGGCCACGACGAGCGCTACGCCCGGTGCAACGAGTTCCTCGAGGTCGTCCGCGGCCTCTGGGAGGGCGAGTCACCGCTGAGCTACGACGGCCGGCACTACACCGTCAAGGACGCCTCGCTCGGCCTCGGCCACAAGAACGGTGGCCGTCCGGAGATCTACATCAGCGGTAACTCCGCCGTCGCCCAGCAGACGACGATCGCCTCCGGCGACTGCTGGCTGCGCTACGGCGACACCCCCGAGGCCATGGCCGCGGCCACCAAGCCGCTCCTCGACGCGGGCCGCCGCGTGGGCACCCGTATGCACGTGCTGTCCCGTCCCACCCGCGAGGAGGCTGTGGCGGAGCTCGCCAAGCTCGTGCGCGATCCGGACGAGGAGCACAAGGAGTGGGTCCGCCAGGTGGTGAACAGCACCGACTCCGAGGCGGTCAAGTCCTCGTTCCGGCTGGCGGAGACGGCCAAGGACGAGTGGCTCTCGCCCTACATCTGGACCGGTGCCGTGGCCTACCGCGGCGGCCCGGCGCTGTGCGTGGTCGGCAGCCACGAGGAGGTCGCCGGCTACCTCCACAGCTACAAGGCCGCGGGCATCAGCGAGTTCATCTTCTCCGGCTGGCCGACCCGCGACGAGATGAGGAACTTCTTCACTCATGTCGCTCCCCTGATTCGTCGCCTTGAGGCAGCAGAGGCGTCCTGAGCGAGCAGGGCGACCACCTACGCGCGCTGCCCGGACCGTATCCGGTGGCCGTGCGATCAGTACACGAATACCCCAGCAGCGATCACGCTCCGACCTGGGCCGTTCGCTCGTTCGAGGTACGTGAACAGCTACGGAGGAGTAACCATGCACATTGTCGTCATCAACCGGTGGCCGAGGTTCCAGGAGGGGCCGCGCTGGGACTTCTCGATGGGCCGCTTCGAGGAGCTCATCGACCATGAGCGGCACCAGGTCAGTTACGTGGTCGACGCGGTCGGCGCCACCGGAGTCCTTGCCGATCCCGAGCGGATCGCCGACCTGGTCGAGGTCGAAGACCTCAACGACTTCGAGGCACTGTGCGGAGCGGTTCAGAAGATCACGGACCGGGTCGGCCCGGTCGACCGGCTCATCGCTGTGTCGGAGGCCACGATCGGTATCGCGGCCGAAGTTCGCGCAGCACTCGGCATCGCCGGTCCGCGACCCGAGGACGTGGCGCTCTACCGGAACAAGCTGCGGATGAAGGAAGCCGTGGCGAAGGCCGGTATCCGCACGCCTCGGTTCGCTTCCTGTGGCAGCGCTGAGTCCGCGGTGGACTTCGCGCGGGCGACCGGGTTCCCACTGATACTCAAGCCGGTGTCCGGCGCGGGGAGCAGGGGGGTGCACCGCGTCGAGGATGAAGCCACGCTCACGACGCTGCTGGATCAGATCGACACCGGTGACTACGAACTCGAGGAGTACATCGACGGGCCGATCTACCACGTGGACGGGTTTGTCGGCGAGGACTCGCAGATCCCGTTCATGGCGGTGTCCCGCTACATCAATGACTGCCTGTCCTTCGAGGCGGCCGGGCAGCCACTCGGTTCGGTCGTTGTTCAAGCCTCCCCGCTGCGGAGCCGGGTGGAGGAATTCGCACGGAGGTGCGTCTCGGCTCTGAACATGGCCTCCATGCCGTTCCACCTCGAACTCTTCGTCACCGCAGAAGGAGACCTGGTCTTTCTGGAGATCGCGGGCCGCATCGGCGGGGCCGAGGTGCCGTACCTCACGGACAAGCTCTTCGGGGTCAACCTCTTCGAGCTCTGGCTGGACGCGCTGTGCGAGGGCGGGGCGACGGTCCCGCCGCAGACGGGCGACCCGTCCGGCGGCTGGCTGATCATCCCGAAGCCCGCCGGACTGCCGGCCGAGGTCGTCTCGGTGACCTCCATGCGGGACCACTTCACCACGGTCTGGCGGGAGTTGGTGCCGACCCCGGGTGAGGTGATGGAGCCCGGCGGCAGCTACGACGCGGTGCACAGCGGGCGGTTCATCCTCACCGGCGACGAGTCGGCCGTGGAGGAGGACATCCGGGAGATCATCGCCAGGTTCCGGATCGAAACCGCTCCGGTGCCGCAGTGAGGGGGTGTTCCAGGCCCCCGAGTCCGCCATGCTCATGCTGGCCGGCTCCGGATCCGGTCTGGGACCGCAACAACTCGTCCTGGTACCGGCCGTGGCGCTCACCGCGTTCGGCGCGCTCATGCTGCCGCTGACGATACGGGCCTTCGGCCGTGCGATTGCCGCACGGGAGGAGACCCTCGCGGGTGCGATCGCGCAATGACCGCCGCGCGCACGGGGGGAGACTCCCGTGCGCGCGACCGCCGACCGACCGCCGCCGAGAAGCGGCGACGGTCACAACACACCATCACGGGCCGTCGGTTGCTTCGGCCTGCCAGAAAACATTCACGAGCTGCTCCGCGGGGGAACTTGATGGACGTCGGTTCTGTACGCTTCAGCGAACTCTTTGGCTCGTTCCCGACCCCGATCGCCATCGTCACGGCAACGGACGGAGCGGGTGAGCCGTACGGCTTCACCAGCAACGCCGTCTGCTCGGTGTCGGCAGCGACGTCGACGCTGCTGGTCTCCGTCGGCAAGGGGTCCCGCACACTGCCGGCGATCATGTCGTCGCAGGCGTTCGCGGTGAACTTCCTCTCCTCGTCCGGGCGTGACGCCTCGCAGGTGTTCGCGAGCAAGGCCACGGACAAGTTCGCACATGTCGAATGGCGCCCCTCGGCCGTTGCCGGAGGCGCACCACTGCTCACCGAAATCGCACTCGGAATTGCGGAATGCCGGGTTGAAAACGCGATCGAGGTGAGTGACCATTGGCTTTTCATAGGCCGGGTGGAAGGCGCTGAGACCTTCCCCCGCGAGCCACTTCTCTACCGGCGGGGCGACTACGGCGTCTGGTCGCCACTGAACGAGTTCTCCACTGCCTAGTGCGTTGTCCGTACGCGAATCCCCTGATTCGCCCGGCAGTCACCCTCCACCGACATCTCGACCTCTCGACTTTCTCCTGTCGACCATAGAAGCAGAAGGGTTTTACATGGATATCGGGGCCGTAGACCACATCGAGTTCTACGTCGGAGATGCCCAGCAGTCCGCGTTCTACCTCTGCACCGCTTTCGGCTTCCGTATCTGCGGCCAAGCCGGTCCCGAGACCGGACAGGCCGACCACCGCTCGCTGCTGCTGCGCCAGGGCGGCATCGAGGTCGTCCTCACCTCCGCTCTCAACCCCACCCACCCGGCCGCGTCCTATGTGATGCAGCACGGCGACGGCGTCGCCAACATCGCCTTCGAGGTCGCCGACGCCGCCAAGGCCTTCGAGCTGGCCGTCGAGCGGGGCGCCACCGCCGTCGAGCAGCCCACCGTCCACAGCAAGGACGGCACCGAGGTGGTCACTGCCGCGGTCCTGGGCTTCGGCGACGTCGCCCACCGGTTCGTCCAGCGCACCGGCGACCGCGAGCAGTTCCTGCCCGGCGTGATGGACATCATCGCCGCCGACCCCGAGGCGGGCGAGGAACTGCTCAGCACCGTGGACCACGCGGCGATCTGCCTGCCCGCCGGCCAGCTGCGCCCCACGGTCGCGTTCTACGAGAAGGTCTTCGGCTTCTCGCAGATCTTCGAGGAGTTCATCGAGGTCGGTACCCAGGCCATGGACTCCAAGGTCGTCCAGAGCCCGTCCGGCAAGGTGACCTTCACTCTGATCGAGCCGGTAACCGACCGTCAGCCCGGCCAGATCGACACCTTCCTGGCCCGCCACGGCGGCGCCGGTGTGCAGCACGTGGCGTTGCTCTGCGACGACATCGTGGGCACCGTGCAGACCCTGGAGAAGCGGGGCGTCAACTTCCTGCAGACACCGGGCTCGTACTACGAACAGCTCCAGGAGCGTTTCGAGCGCCCGAACCTCCAGGTCGAGGACCTGCGCCGGACCAACGTCCTGATCGACGAGGACCACTGGGGCCAGGTGTTCCAGATCTTCACCCAGTCCCAGCACGTACGGAAGACGTACTTCTGGGAGGTCATCGACCGGCACGGCGCCCGGACCTTCGGCAGCGGCAACATCAAGGCGCTCTACGAGGCGGTCGCCCGCGAGAAGGCCGCCTCCTGACCCGGCTCCGCGCGCCGTCTCCGCACCGAACCACGCACCTGTAAGGAAGACCATGACCATCCAGGACGCCCAGACCTTCACCCTCACCGACGAGGAGCGCGCGCTGCTCCCGACCGACGAGGACGTCGCCTTCTACGCCGAGCACGGCTGGTACCTGTCGAAGAAGCTGTTCACCGACGAGGAGGTCGAGCAGCTGGAGGCCGCCAGCGAGCGCTTCTACGCCGGCCACCGCGACCGCACCCTGCCGGTACGCCCGCCCAAGCTGGCGTACTGGGAGCCGGAGAAGGGCGACGTCCAGCGGCACAACGACTACATCCACTACGAGGACGACACCATAGGCCGCATCCTGCGCAAGCCGCTGCTGGGCGCCGTCGCCGCGCGCCTGGCCGAGGCCGAGCAGATCCGGGTGTTCCAGTCGACGCTCATCTACAAGCCCCCGGTGGCGCAGGAGCAGTCGAACATCGTTCCCTGGCACTTCGACCGCCACTACTGGTCCACCTCCACTTCCGAGCGGATGCTGACCGCGTTCATCCCCTTCCACGACTGCGGTGAGGAGATGGGCACCATCACGATGGTCGACGGCAGCCACCTGTGGAAGGAGACGGCCGACAACGACGCCACCTCCCTGCACTTCGCCGAGCGCGACCGCTCCGAGCTCGACCAGATGCTGGAGGACAACGCGGCCTTCAACGGGGTCGAGGTCAACAAGATCCCGGTCTTCATCCCCAAGGGCCACGTCAACTTCCACCACTGCCGCACCTACCACGGCAGCGGTGCCAACGTCAGCGACCGCCCGCGCCGCGCCATCTCCTTCCACCTGCAGGACGGCGAGAACCGCTACCGCGACTTCTTCCGCTCGGACGGTACCCAGGTCAACTACAACCACGACGTGCTCGTACGGCGCACCGCCGAGGGCACGCCCGACTACAGCGACCCTGAGTATCTCCCGCTCCTGTGGAGCGACCACTGATGCGAAGTGCCGCAGTGGTCGGAACCGGCCTGATCGGTACCTCGATCGCCCTGGCCCTTCGGGGCCGGGGCGTGACCACCTACCTGATCGACGTGAACCCGGAAGCGGCGCGCACCGCCGCGGACCTCGGGGCCGGAATCGCAGGAACACCTCGTGGTCCGGTCGACCTGGCCGTCATCGCGGTACCACCGCGGCACGTCGCGGCGGCGCTGAAGGAACACCAACTACAGGGGCTCGCCCACGACTTCACCGACGCCGCGAGCATCAAGGAACTGCCCCAGCGGGAAGCGGACCAGGCAGGCTGCGACCTGACCCGCTTCGTCGGCGGACACCCCATGGGCGGCCGGGAGCAGTCCGGACCGCTCGCCGCCCGGGACGACCTGTTCCACGGACGGCCCTGGGTGCTCACTCCCTCCGTGCACACCCGGGCGCAGACCGTCGAACGCGCGCAGCGCCTGGCCGAGTTGTGTCGCGCCCGGCCGGTCGTCATGGCCCATGCCGAGCACGACCGAGCGGTGGCGCTCACCTCGCACGTCCCGCACCTGGTGTCGAGCCTGCTCGCGGGGCAGTTACTGCACGGCGACCCGTCCCAGCTGGGGCTCGCCGGACAGGGACTGCAGGACATCACCCGGCTCGCCGCGGGCAGCGCCGACCTGTGGACCGACATCCTCGGCTCCAACGCCGTGGCCGTCGCCGACGTCCTCGCCGGATTCGCGCAGGACCTGCACCAGGTGGTCGACGCCCTGCAGGGCCTGGGCACCGCCCACGAGCCGGAGCAGCGGCGCGTCCATACGGATCGGCTCACCACGGCCCTGGTCCGCGGCATACAGGGCCGGGCCCGGATCCCCGCACGCGCCCCGGCCACCACCCTGAGCACGGCTTACGCGGCCGCGCCGAGAGGAGTCTGAGCGGTGACACAAGCCGCCCTGCCGTCCCCGCACGCCCTGGCGCTCGACGAACTGCACGGGTCGCTCAGCGACCCGGTCCTCGACGCCATGAACTTCCTCAACGAGGTCGTCGGCCGGTTTCCGCAGGCCATCTCCTTCGCGCCCGGTCGGCCCACCGAGGGCGACTTCGAGCCCGAGGACCTCGCGCGCCACCTGCACACGTACACCAGCCACCTGGAAGAGACTCTGGGCTGGTCGCGCGATCAGGTGCGCACCCAGCTGTTCCAGTACGGCCGCACCAACGGGATCATCCACGAGCTGATCGCCCGGACGGTCGCCAACGACGAGGGGATCGAGGTACCCCCGGAAGCCGTCGTGGTGACGACCGGCTGCCAGGAGGCCATGCTCCTCATCCTGCGGGCGCTCTTCGCCGCTCCCGAGGACACGTTGCTGGTCAGCTCACCGTGCTACGTGGGCATCACCGGCGTGGCCCGGCTCCTGGGCATCCGGGTGCGGCCCGTGCCCGAGGGCCCCGCCGGTCCCGACCCGGAGGCCGTGTCGGCGGCCGTGCGGGCCGCCAGGGAAGCCGGCGAACGCGTCCGGGCCTTCTACGTCGTCCCGGACTTCGCCAACCCGTCCGGCACCAGCATGAGCCTCCCGGACCGCGAGCGCCTGCTGCGCGTTGCCGAGGAGGAGGACCTGCTCGTCCTGGAGGACGACCCCTACGGGTTCTTCGTACGGACCGGCTCGGCCCGCCCCACGCTCAAGGCCCTCGACACGGGCCGCCGCGTGGTGCACCTGGGCTCCTTCGCCAAGACGGCGCTGCCCGGGGCCCGGGTGGGCTACGTCATCGCCGACCAGGAGGTCATCGGCCCGGGCGGCCGGCGCTCACTGCTCGCCGACGAGCTGTCCAAGATCAAGAGCATGACGACCGTCAACACCTCGGCCGTCAGCCAGGCCGTCATCGGCGGACTGCTCATCGAGAGCGACTGCCGACTGCGCGAGGCGAACGCCGGGGCCATCGCGTACTACCGCACGAACATGGACACGCTCCTCGACGAGCTGGAGCGGCACTTCCCCGCGGAACGCCGGGCCGAGCTCGGCATCTCCTGGAACCGTCCGGACGGCGGCTTCTTCGCCGTCGTCACCGTGCCCTTCGCCGCCGACCACAAGGCCCTGGAGCTGTCCGCGCGCACCTACGGCGTGCTCTGGACGCCGATGAGTGACTTCCACCTGGACGGCGGAGGCACCCACCAACTGCGCCTGTCGTGCAGCGCGCAGAGCCCGGAGTCCATCACCGAGGGCATGGCCAGGCTGGCCGCCTTCATCACCGCGCAGAGCACCGGCACCGCCGCCTGACGGCCGGTGTCCCGAACCCCCTGACCAGTACGGCGAACGGAGAAGATGTGGTGCTGGCGCTGCACGCCTACGAGGCAGCGGCCAAGGAACGGCTGCCGGGACCGGTGTGGGACTTCTTCGCGGGTGGCAGCGGCACCGAGTCGATGCTGGCGGCGGGACGGGAGGCCCTGGACCGGATCCGGCTGCGGCCGCGCTGTCTCGTCGACGTCTCCCACTGCGACCCCCGCACCGAGCTGCTCGGGGCGGACCTCGCCGCCCCCTTGGGCATCGCCCCCATGGCGTACCACCAACTCGCCCACCCGGAAGGCGAGGTGGCGACGGCTCGAGCCGCGGGTGAGGCCGGCGCCCTGCTCACGGTCAGCATGTTCGCGAGCCGGACGCTGGAGGACATCGCCGCCGCGGCCACCGGCCCGCTGTGGCTGCAGCTGTACTGGCTCAAGCGCCGCGACCTCCTGGTGGACCTGATCCACCGGGCCGAGGCCACCGGTTTCCGCGCGCTGGTCCTCACCGTCGACGCGCCCAGGGTGGCGTTCCGTCCCCGGGACGCCGCCAACGGGTTCGCGGTGCCCCCGGGCATCCGGGCGGTCAATGTGGCGCACGACGTGATGGCCGCCTCGCACGGCGGCCGGGACGGGGAGTCGGCCATCGCCCGGCACTCCAAGGAGCAGTTCGACGCCTCGATCACCTGGGAGGACCTCGCCTGGCTGCGCGAAGTGACCTCCCTGCCCGTGGTGCTGAAGGGCGTGCTCACCGGGGAGGACGCCGAACTGGCCGTCAGGCACGGCGTATCGGGGCTGGTCGTCTCCAACCACGGCGGCCGTCAGTTGGACTTCTCCCGCAGCGCCCCCGATGCCCTCGCCGAGATCGTGGACACCGTCGCCGGGCGGTGCGCCGTCGTCCTCGACGGCGGGGTCCGGCACGGCGCCGACATCGCCAAGGCCCTATGCCTGGGGGCGGACGCGGTGATGGTCGGACGCCCGGCCCTGTGGGGGCTCGCCCACTCCGGAGCGGAGGGCGTCGCGGACGTCCTGCGGCTGCTCATGGGCGAGTTCGAGGAGGTCATGGCCCTGATGGGGGCGCCCACCGTGGCCGCCTTCGAGCGGTCCGGGGTGGTCCTTCCCGGGTGTGCCCACCTCTCCGCCTGACGCCGCGCGTCGAACCGGACACCGAAGGCGCCCTCGGCCCGCACCGCGTGATACGCGGCGGGGGCCGAGGGCGCCTTTTCGTATGGTCGTCGGGAGCGCGGCGTCAGCCGAGCTGCCCGGCGGGCCGCATGGTGATGTGGTTGATGTCCACGCCCGCGGGCTGGTTGACGGCGAAGACGATCGTGTCCGCGATCTGCTCGGCGGTCATCGACGGCGCCGCCTCGGGGGTGCCGCCGCGCTTGTCCCAGAACGGGGTGTCCACCACCCCGGGGGCGACGACGGTCACGCCGACCCCGTCCTTGCCGACCAGCAGTCGGGTGTTCTCGGCCAGCGCGTGCGCGGCCCACTTGGTGACCGAGTACAGGTTGCCGGGCGTGTTGCGCACCCCGGCGACCGAACCGATGATCACGATCCGGCCCTTGGACTCCCTGAGGTGCGGCAGGGTCTCCCGCACGAGCAGGGCCGGGCCCAGGACATTGGTGAGGACCATGGCGCGCATGTCCTCGGGGGCGTGGCTCTCCAGGTTGCCGGGCAGCGAGAAACCGGCGTTGGCGATGACGTTGTCCAGCCGGCCCCACGCGTCCACCACGTCGCGCACGGCGGAGGCGACATCGTGCTCGTCGCTGGTGTCGCCGGTGATCGTCAGCAGTCGCCCGCCCGCTCCGGCCGAAGCGGCGAAGGCGGCCAGCTTGTCCGCGTCACGTCCGGTGACGGCCACGCGCTGGCCCTGCTTGAGCAGGGCGCGGGCGGTGGCGGCGCCGATTCCGGTCGAGCCACCAGTGATCAGCGTGACGGGTTCCATGCCGGACTCCTCAGTGATGTGGTCATCGGGGGTCCGCCAGGGTCGCGGGCGTCGATGAGCGCGCGGTTGCGCGTGAGGCCGACCGACTCCGGGCCACCGCCCGTTCTCCGAAACGCCTTCACTATACCCAGAGAGCTTCCCGCCGAGCCGGCACACCATCGCTGACCAGCCACGATGCCGTACGAAGTGGCGAACCGGAGCCGTCGGCGGCCGAGTTGGGCCCAACGCGGCGCACAGGGCCCGGGCCACGCTCACGAGACCGCGCCAGTACCGTTCTCAGCGCCCATCGGCTGGGTCTGCTCGGTGACGACTTCATTTGCCGTGGCCCGGCGACGAGTTGGCCCGTGCATCCGGAACGGTGACCATCGGCCGGTAGGTGGCGGTGTCGTCGGGTTCGCCGACGGGTCTGCCCTCGGCCTCCACCCAGGCGTGTGCCCCGAACGGTGAGGTGCGTACGCCGCTGCACCAGGTGGGCCAGTGGCCTCGCATGCGGCACAGCAGGGCGGTGGCCAGGGAGCGTGGGAGGCAGTAGCGGCCGGCGCACAGCGTGCTGACGGCTGTCACGTCCCGCCGTGCCCGCAGGGCCTCGCCATAGCGGGCGGGTCTGGCTCCTCGCCGGGCCAGGCCCAGTACGGCACGGATCCGGCCCGGTGGCAGGTGGGCGAGGTGCCGGGCGGCGGCGACGGCGGCGTGGGCGGTGAGCCGGGTGCCGTCGGTGTCCAGGATCTGGCTCACGAGTCGGTCACCAGCCTCTCCTTCACCAGGTGTGCGATCAGTGCCGTGACGTCGGCGGCGGCGCGCTCCGGGGTGACCGGGCGGGTGGCGGCGAGCCGTTCGGCGACCTGCTCGGGCGTGGCGCCGTCCAGCAGTGCCGTCACGACGAGGGTGCCGGTGCCGTTCAACTGCCAGTAGTGCCCGGCGCGTTCGTCGAGCAGGACCATGCCGTCGCCTGTGGCGCAGGCGGTGACGTCAGCGCGTAGTCGGTGCACTGTTCATCTCCCTCGTGCCGCCCGGGGTGTGCTGGTGTTCCAGGCCGCGCAGCCACGCCTCCACTCCCAGCGTGGTCTCGAACTCCGCGATCCCGCCGGTCAGCAGCTGGGGCGAGAGCAGGGCTCGGCGCAGTGCGTCCTCATCGGCCAGTCCGGCGGCCACCAGGCGGGAGTCCTCGGCCCAGGCTGCGAGAGCGCGCCGGTTGCGGCGCAGGCCGTCCTGCCATTCGTACCCGAAGTGGTCCTTGGTGGTGCGGCGCAGGATGGTCTCGGGCACCAGGCCGTGCACAGCGAGGTCGAGTCCATTCCGCCGGACAGGTCCGCGCCGACCACCTCGTCCGGCCGGACCCGCAACGCGACCGCCCGCTCCAGTGCCGCACGCAGCCCGGCCGCGGCCTCACCCAGGGGCAGTTCTGCCGCCGGCGGCCGCCACCAGCGCCGGGTGCGCACCTCGCCGCCGGGCGCCAGCTCCAGAGCAGTGCCGGGCAGTACGGCGTCCACGCCACGCCACAACGCACCCCAGGCGAGCGGATGCGGAACGGTGTCACCGGTGAGCCGCAGCGCCAGTTGCGCGGTGTCCAGCTCGGCCGCGGTCAGCCGGGCGAGGACGCGGGCCTGGTCGGCGCAGACCGTGACGCCACCGGCCTCGGCCCGGTACAGCCGCCGCTGCCCGGAGAAGCTGCCCCGCACGTACGTGTGCCCCGCGACGGACGCGAGGACGTGGAAGCAGCCGTGGGCACCCGAAAGCACCGGTTCGATGTGCGCGGTGTCGCTGATCTGCCGGGCCCGCGCGGTCAGTTCTGCGGGCTCGAGGGAACACGTCCCGGCGACCGCCAGGCGTACGTCACCGATGGCGCAGGCGGTCAGCTCCTCGTCCGGCCAGCAGCCGACCAGCCACGGACGGCCGGAAGCATGCGGCACGACCCGGACCACGGCCGGGCGGGCGGTGTCCCGCAGACCGTCGAGGAGACCGGGTGCCAGGTCCCGGTCGGGAAGGACAACGAACCAGCGGGCCGGCGGGGCGCCCATCGACATCTCCAGGGTGGGGGACGAGTGACAGCGTGGCGGCTCGGCACCGGGTACCGGCCCAGGCCCTTGCGGCCAGGACCGGCACCCGTGGGGCTCATCAGAGCCAAAGGCCGACAGGGAAGTCGGGCCAGTCCCCGAATTCGCCCTGGGTCAGCTCGGCGTACCGCCCGACCTCGGCCAGCAGCGGCGGCTCGTAGACGTCCTCGGTCTCCATGCTCTGCAGCGTCTCCTGCACGGCGATCACCTCCGGTCGCGAGGAGGCGAACTCCCGCCTCCCGCAAGCCAGTTAGGCAGACCTGAGTGACCCGCAGCCGGCAGCACCGAGCTAATCCACCTGCAGGGGGGAAAGCGGTTCGACATGCGACAGCGCACGCCGGGAGGTGCGCCACCGGCTCACTGAACGAAGAAGGCGACAGAAGATGACCGGGGCGCCGTCGATCTTCGGGACTGGCAGGCGCATGAGTCTCCCCAGGCGTTCGGGGCGTTCGCCGCGTACCGCGATCCCGGCCTGCTCGAGCGGCGGTCGAGGACGACTCGGGCAGGGCTCGCGGCCGGGCGACGAGTTGGCCGGTTCAGGCTTGAAGCGCCGGTGTCATGGGCACGCACCTCCTACCGGCATCCACTGCCGAGTCGTACGGACCGAGGAGGCGTCATGGACAGTCGTATCCGGGTACGTGTCAGCCGGCGTCCTGCCGCCCCGCGCCGCGAGCAGGAGATCGACCGCAGGACCCCGTCCGGGCGGATCCTGCCGTACTGACACCCGCGGCCGGGCGGCCGCTCAGGACGCGCGGGCCGTCCGGGTCACCTCGGGCAGGGGGTCCGCGCGGCGGGCCAGGTCGAGCAGGGTGCGCACGGTGTGCTCGGCCGCGCCCAGCCGGGGGTGCCACTGGGCGACGATGCTGACCGGGCGGAGCGGTTCGGTCAGCGGCAGCGCGACCAGTTCGCCCTCCCGCAGCTCCCGGGCGACCGTCAGCTCGGGCAGCAGGGTGATGCCGTGCCCATGGCCGAGAAGGCGCAGCAGGGCCGCCACCGAGCCCTGGAGCAGGGTCTGTTGAGCGCCCGCCAGCAGGTCGGCGCCGAAGCGGTCCACCAGCATCTCCGAGGTGCAGCCGGGTTCGGCCACCAGGAACTCGTGGGCCAGCAGCTGCTCCGGCGTCACCGTCTCCTGCCGGGCCAGCGGATGGCTCGGCGACGCCACCAGGAACGTACGGTCGTGCCCCACGACCGCGTGCGGGCGGACCGAGCGGAGGCCGTTGTCGTACTCGAAGACGAGGTCCAACTCGCCCGCGCCGAAGGCCCGTTCCAGAGTGCTGCGCGACGCCACCGTCAGCACGACGTCCGCGCCCGCGTCCGGGCCGGTGTCCGCGCCGCCCGCGCCGTACTCCAGCGCGGCCAGCACCTCGGGCAGCCACACGTGGGCCAGCGACTCCTGCGTGCCGATCCGGAGCCGGGGCCGGTCGCCGCGGGCCGTGCGGCGCATCCGCTCCTCCAGCTCCAGCGCCTCGCGCGCGTACGGCAGCAGTCGCCCGCCGGCCTCGGTGAGCACCGTGCCCGTGCCCGCCCGCACCAGTACGCTCACGCCCAAGTCGGCTTCCAACCGCTTGAGTTGGGCGCTCACGCTCGACTGGGCGTAGCCCAGGGCCTGGGCGGCGGCGGAGATGCCGCCGTGCTCGGCGACGGCGACGAAGGCGCGGAGGTAGCGGGAGTCCACGCAGAAAAGGGTAGTCGTGGGACGCCGTGGGGTGACCGTCGGTTCGCGTCTCCGCGCCCCCAGGGTGTTGCCATCGCACTTTCCGATGGGGCTATCGGACTTGCGGTGTCACGGGATCGGCCCGCGCGGGGGCACGCTGCCCGCATGACCACAGCCGAACCCCTCTCCAGATCAGCCGGGCCCTCCGCATCCGGATCAGCCGCGCCGTCCGCGCCCTGCGCACCGGCCGCCACCGCCCCCCGCCGCGCCGCCCGGCTCGCCTTCGCCGGGATCGCCACCGGGAACCTGCTCGTCCTGCTGGACACCTCGATCCTCAACGTCGCCGTACCCGACATCCAGAGCTCGCTGCGGCCGGGCGCCGCCGCACTGCCGTGGACCGTGGACGCCTACACCGTCGTCTTCGCCGGGCTGTTGCTGGCCGGCGGAGTCTTCGCCGACCGCTGGGGCGCCCGGCGGGTCTACGCCGCGGCACTCGGGCTGTTCGCCGCGCTGTCCGTGGCGTGCGCGCTCGCGCCCGGCGCGGGCAGCCTGATCGCCGGGCGCGCGCTGCTCGGGGCCGCGGGGGCCGGGCTGGTGCCCGCCTCCCTGGCGCTGCTCATCCACCTGTATCCCGACCCCGGCCGCCGTACCCGCGCCATCGGCGCCTGGGCCGCGCTCAGCGGACTCGGCGCCGCGGCCGGCCCCGTGCTCGGCGGCGGCCTGGTCGAACTCGGCGGCTGGCGGCTGGTGTTCCTCGTCAACCCGCCCCTCGCCCTCGCCGCGCTGCTCCTCGCCCGCCGGCTGCCCGCGCCGCCGGTCGGGGCCGCGCGCGCCCTGGACCGGACGGGTCTGCTGCTGTCCACCGCCGGGCTCGGGCTGCTCACCTTCGGGCTGGTCGAGGCCGGGATCGAGGGCTGGGGCGCGCCGCGCGCCCTGCTGCCGCTCGCCGCCGCGCTCGTCTGCTTCGGCGCCGTCGTCGTCGTGGAACGCCGGGCCGCCGCCCCGGTGCTGCCGCCCGCGCTGCTCGCCCTGGCGCGGGTGCGGGCCGCGATGGTCGCCGCCGCGGTCTCGTGCTTCGCCTACTTCGGCGGGATGTACCTGCTCGCGGTGTGGCTCCAGCACACCTACGACCTGACCCCGCTGCGGGCCGGACTGGCCGCGCTGCCCATGGCGTTCCCGGTGTGCGTGATGCCGTTCTTCACCGGGCGGCTCGTGGCCCGCTACGGCCCCCGTCCCGTGCTGCTGACCGGCATGTCCGCCACGGTCGTCGCCGGCGCGCTGCTGGCCTGCGCGGCCGGACACCATCCGCCGCTGGCGCTGATCGTCGCCGCCGAGCTGGCGCTCGCCGCGGCCGGCACGTTGTCCATCCCGGGTGCCGCCGCCGCGGTGGCCGTCGCGGCGCCGCCGGAGTACGCGGCGACGAGCCAGGGCGCGCTGAACGGGATCCGGCAGGCCGGATCCGCCCTGGGCGTCGCGGTGCTGGGCACGCTGGGCGGCCTCACCGGGGCCGGGTATCTGCTGGCGGGGGTCGGGGTGCTCGCGGTGCTGCTGCTGGCCGGGACCGGCGATCGGTGACCGAGGATCCGTGGCGCGGTTCAGGCGGCCAGCGGGTTCAGGACCAGCGGTTCGATCCGGCCCTCCAGCATCTCGCCGAGCCCCTGGGCCGCGCAGATGTCGGGCCGCTCGGCGATGTGCACCGGCATCCCGGTGGCCTCGCGCAGCATCTCGTCGAAGCCCGGCAGCAGCGCCGAACCGCCGACCATCGTGATCCCGCGGTCGGCGAGGTCGGCCACCAGGTCGGGCGGGCAGGCGCGCAGCACCTTGCCGATGCCGTCCAGGACACCGGTGAGCGGGGTCTGGATCGCCTCCCGTACGGCGGCGGTGTCGACCCGGACGCTGCGGGCGAGCCCGGTGGCCACGTCCCGCCCGTGGATCTCGGTCTGCGCGGGCCCCTGTGCGGTCAGCCCGTTGCCGGACAGCGCCAGTTGCAGCGGTCGTACGGACTGGCTGGGCAGTATCAGCTCGTGCTCGTGCCGCAGGTGCTGCACGATCGCGTGGTCCACCGCCTCGCCGCCCACCGGGATCCGCTCGGCGGTCACGATGGAACCGAGCGAGAGGACGGCCACCTGGGTGGCCGCCGCCCCGCACACCATGATCATGGTGGCCTCGGGGCGCTCGACGGGCAGTCCGCAGCCGATGGCGGCGGCGATGAGCGTGTCCACCAGCTCGACCTTGCGCGCGCCCAGCCCGACCAGTGTCTCGGTGGTCGCCCGCTGGGCCAGCGGATCCGCGTCGTGCGGGGTGCAGGCCGCCGCGCGCAGCCGCAGGTTGCGGCGCAGGGCGCGGCGCGTCTTGTCGCCGAGAAGCTGGCGCAGCATGCGCTGGGCCATCTCGATGTCCACCACCGTGCCCCCGGCGATCGGCCGGACGACCCGGATGTAGTCCGGCGTCCGCCCCATCATCTGCTCCGCGAACTCGCCGACGGCTATGAGCGCGCCGGTGCGGGTGTTCACGGCGGCGGCGGAGGGCTGGTCCACGAGGAGACCGGCCCCCTTCACATAGATGCGGGTGCGGGCCGCGCCCAGGTCGACGGCGAAGTGGCAGCGGCGCAACTGCTCCAGACTGACGGTCACGACGATCCTCCCGGTGCGCGGGCTCTGGTGCGCCCGGCCGGACGGCGGGCCCCACACACTGCATCCTGCGCGGGGGCGGGAGCGGGCGCCCCCTGGGGGCGGCCGGGCGGGGTGCCGCTGAACGGGGGTATTTTGCGGCCGCTCCGGTGTGTCCGCTGGATCACAGGGCGCGGGCGGCCTCCAGCAGGGGTTCCAGCGACGACAGGGTGATCTCGCTGCCTCCCTCGCGCAGGTGCCGCCGCCCGGTGGCGGTGGGGGCGTACCCGACGAAGGGGAGGCCGAGCTGCTGGGCGGCGGTGAGTTCGGCGACCGACGAGCTGATCAGGACGCCGGTACGGGCCGGCGCGCCGGGGGCGCCCAGGGCGCGCAGCAGGCAGTCGGGGTCGGGCATCAGCAGGCCCAGGTCGTCCCGGCGGCCGTGGACGCCCGCGAGGGGCAGGCGGGCGGGCGTCAGACAGCGGTGGACGGCCTGCGTGCCCACGTCCGTCACCACGCTGACGCGGCGACCGGACCCGTGCAGGGCGCGGACGAGCGCGCGGGACAGGTGGGTCGCGGGCGCGTCGGGAACGGCCCGCAGTTCGAGGTCGTCGAGGCGCGCCCGCAGCTCGGGGCCGAGCCGGTCGTGGGCGAAGGCGCGCAGCAGATCCAGCGGATGCACGAACGCCTCCCGGCCGGTGTCACCCGCGACGGCGGGCGCCCGGCCTGCCAGCGCGTCCCGCGGATCACGGTGTTCGGCCACCACCGACAGCAGGTCGAGCACGGCCTCGCGTGCCGTCCGCGCCGAGAACAGCCGGGCGAGCGGACCGTCGAAGCCGATCAGCACACTCCCGGCACCGGCGAGGAGGGCCGCCAGCCGGCCCCGCGACGGCAGCGACGGTTCCGCCGCCGGTGCGGGTGCGCCCTCCGGGACCAGTCGCACGGTGTACGACACGGCCAGTCCCGGCACCGGCCAGCCGCCCACCTGCGCGTTCACCGCCCGCTGGGCCGCACCCGCACGGCGCAGCGGATGACCGCGCGTGACGCGGGCCGCCACGTCGCGCAGATGCTCCAGCAGGAGCCCGGCGACATCGGCGGTCCCGCCGCGGACGAAGGCGATGGGAGCGGCGACGTGCCAGGACAGCTCGACCGTGGCCGTGAAGACGCCCTTGCCGGAGCTGGGCAGGGACAGGGTGTGCCGGGCGTGGTGCGGGGTGAGGTCGACCGAGTAGTACGTCTCCGGGAGCGGCGGACGCGTGCCGTACGGGTGGATCGGGTCGAGCAGCCGGAGCGGGCCGTCGGGCCGGGTGTGGACGATCGCGGTGCGGCCCGGGGCGGGGACACCCAGCTCGCGCAGGTCGCGGGCGATGAAGGGGCCCTGGACCAGGCCGCGTTCGCCGGGCTCGGCCGATCGCGGGGACCCCGGCCCCCCGAGGGGGCAGTACCAGGCGACCGGCGGGCTGTCCGGGGCGTCGTCGCCGTACAGCGGCCAAAAGCGCCGGGTGCCCTGGGCGGCGGAGCTGGTGGTGAAGTCGTCGTACAGCGCGGGCTCCACGACGACCAGGACGTCCGCGGCTTTCTCGGGCAGCCGCGCGGGCGTCCGGCCGAAGGTCACCCGCAGGCGTGGCGGATCGGCCAGCCGGGCCAGGGCGTACGGGAGTTCACGCAGCACGGCGACCAGGACGGGCAGCAGGAAGACGCCGGGCTCGACGCGCACCAGGTAGCCGTCGGGGCGGACCTCCACCTCGTACTGGCGCGGGGTGAGCGAGCCGCGCGCGAGGATGTCGTGCACGGTGGCTTCGAGGGTGATGCGCGCTTCGGGGCGGCCGGTGAGGGCGTCGGCGGTGAAGAGGATCCCGGAGCGGTCGCCGACGGCGTCGGCTTCGACAGCGGCCCCGTCTCCGGCTCGGGCTCCGGCTCCGGCCGGGGCGGGGGCTTCGGGTTCGGCCGGCACGCCCTGCGCGGTGCGGTCCGTGGCGAGCCGTCGCACGCTGTCCTCGCTGAGCGTGGCGAACGGTTCTCCCTCCACGGCCGTCCCCGCCCCGTGCGCGGACGGGACCGACGCCGCGAACTCGCCCGGCGCCCGGCCCGCCCTGCGGTCGATGAACTCACCCATCCGGTCGAGGAGTTCGACGGTCTGCTTGCGGGCGGTGCGCGGCAGGCCGAGCAGGAGCAGCTCGCGGACCCCCTCCCGGAAGGCGTAGCTGCCGGGCGCGCCGCCCGGCACCGTGGTGAGCATGCCGCTCAGGACGACCTCCGCCAGGTGCCGGGGCCGCGGATCCGGTTCGACGGCGGCCTGCACCAGCCGCATGACCGGCAGATCGGGGCGCCCCACCGCGAGATGGCCGGCCAGCCGGAACGCCTCGGGGGAGGCCGTCGCGCGAAACCGCAGGACCAGCTCCTCGGCGGACAGCAGGCCGACGTCCGTCCGGTCCTCGGTGTCCGCCGGCAGCGGACGGCCCAACTCGGCCGCCGCGGCGGGGAACTCCACCCCGCCCGGCGCCGTGAGCAGCCCCGCCCAGTGCCCCAGCCACCGCGGCTCCGGCTCCAGCACGGGCAGCGGCACGACCCGGTCGGTCCCGTCGATCCCGTCGGCCCCGGTGGACTCCGGCCGCTCGTACGAGGTGAACGCCAGCGTCGCCGTGGGCGCCGCCGGGTACGGAGCCGACAGGCGGCCGGGGGTCGTGGGCAGGGCCGTGTCCCGCCACAGGTGCTCCGGGAGCGGCTGTACGACGGCCAGGGGCATCCGGCGCGCCCACCGGTGCAGCGTGGCGTACCAGAGGGTGCCGGCGGGCCCCTCGCGCCACTGCGGGCCCATGCAGTCGCTGATCAGGAGGGTGACGCCGCGGCCGTCGGCGGGGTCGTGCGAGCCGGGGCCGCGTACGGTGCCGTCGGCGGCGGCGCGGTACAGGGCGACCGTGCGGAACAGGCCCGACTGGGCGATGACCGTGTGCAGTTCGCGGATCAGGGGGCGCCAGACCGGCATGGTGGGACCGGCGTCGTACACCAGGTTCAGCCGCAGCCAGCGCTCCCGCGCGGGCCGCAGCACGGGCAGCCACCACTCGGGGTCGGCGCCCAGCCGGGCGATGCGGTCGACGGTCTCCCGCTCCGCCAGCTCGTGGCCCACGGGTGCGTCGACGCGGCGGCCCAGCGGGCGCAGCGCGCGTTGCAGCGCGAGCGGGTGGCGCAGCATCGGGGGTGCCGGGGCGAGGAGCGTGGTGTGGCGCCGGTCCGCCGCCGTGGCGGCGCGGGGGGAGGGCAGGTGCAGGGGGACGCGGGTGGGTTCGGGAAGCGGCCGGGAAGGCTCGGACGGGGCCGGCGGCCGTGCCACGACCGGGGCCAGGGGCGGGGGCGGGTCGGCTGCGCGGCCGGTGTCCTCGGGTTCGGTGGTGACCTCGGGATCGGAGGCGGGGGCGTCGGGCCGCATGTGCCGGGCCAGCCACAGCAGTTCGGCCAGTTCGAGCGCCGTCGGACGGACTCCGTGGGCCGCCCCGGCGAGGACGTCGGCGAGGCGGGCCAGGGGAGCCGGGGAGCCGGGACGCTCAGAAGACATCGGGCTGCGCGCTCTGCCCGAGGTACGGCATCAGCTGTTCGGCCAGCTGCTCCAGGGACCCGGCGTCCAGGTCGGCGGAGCGGGCCAGGTAGATAGCGTTGAGCAGCTGGTCGGTGGCCAGGTCGCCGGCGCCCGCCCGGGACAGGAAGCGGTCGATCAGGCTCTGCGCGTACGCGTCGGGTTCGCCCAGGTGGGCCCGGACGATCTCGGCGAGGTGCCGGTCGTCCGGCTGCCGCAGATGCAGAGTGACACAGCGGCGCAGGAAGGCGGGCGGGAACTCGCGCTCGCCGTTGCTGGTGAGGACGACGAAGGGGAAGGCCCGGCAGCGTACCCGGCCGCGCGCGACCGGGACCCGCTCGTCGGTGCCGTCGGCCATCACCTCGGCGGCGCCGCCCGGGGCGAGCCGGGCGGCGCGCACCAGCTCGGGGATCTCGTACTGGCCCTCCTCCAGCACGTTCAGCAGGTCGTTGGGCAGGTCGAGGTCGCTCTTGTCGATCTCGTCGATGAGCAGGGCGCGGGGGCGGGCGTACGGCAACAGGGCGGTGCCGAGCGGGCCGAGGCGCAGATGGTGCTCGATGCCGGACCCGTCGTCCGTGCCGACCGCGCCGTCCGTGCTGCCGGTACCGTCCGCGCCGCCCGTGGCGTCGGCCGCCTGCCGGGCCGCGTACAGGCGGGAGAGCGGGTCGTACTGGTAGAGGCCGTCGTGCAGCGTGCTGCGGCTCGTGATGTTCCAGCGCAGCACCGGGCCGAGCCGCAGTTCGCGGGCGACCGCGTACACGAGCGAGGACTTCCCGGTGCCCGGCGGGCCGGTGACCAGCAGCGGACGGCGCAGATACAGCGCCGCGTTGACCAACTGGACCGTCTGCTCCGTGGCCTGGTAGGTCCGGGCGCGGTGCAGGCGGTCCGGGGACACGGCCGAGGCGTCGGCCGCCGTGTCCGGGGCGTCGAGCACCGGCGAGCCGTCGAAGGCCCGCCAGGGTGGCGGCGGGGGCAGCTTCGTGATGCCGTCGTGCGGCTCGTTCGTACCGGTGTAGACGGGCCACAGGGGCATGGGTTCTTCTTCTCCGTGGGGGACGGGGGCGTACGGTCGGTCAGCCGACGGGGGAGTGCAGGCTCGCGGTGGCCTCGGGGAAGCAGCGTGGATCGTCCCAGAGGAGCTGGAGGTCTCTCGCCCAGTGCCGGTCCGGGTCGTCGGCGGCCTCCGCGGTCAGCCGCAACGACAGGATGTGGCGCGGGAGTTCGGCGGGCGGGACCCCGGCGAGCGAGGTGGACAGCCGGTCGAGGAACTCAACTCCCGGACAGGCCTGCGTGTCGTGCGCACCACCGGCACAGACCGGATCCCCGTGCCCACCGCCGGAGCCGGCCGGATTCCCCTGTGCGGTGCCGGGGCAGCCGGTTCGGGGCCACAGGAGGATCGGGACGGGGACCGTCAGGCCGACCTCGAAGTGCCGGCGCGCCTCCGCGGGCGAGGACGCGAAGGCCGCCAGTCCGGCGTCGCCGTCCCACAGCCGTTTGCGCAGGCTCGGAGGCCGCTCCCGGGTGCCGCACTCGACCCGGTGCACCTCGGCCCCGTGCCCCGCGTCCAGCTTCTGCCACTTCCTGTGCAGCTGGTGGCGCAGCCTGCCGCTGTGGTGGCGCGCGCGGTCGGTCACCACGAGGGGATAGGCGCAGCCGAGCGGCGTGCTGTCCTCCGCGCTGCACTCCCAGTGCGCCACCGCCTCGTTGAGCCACTCCCGCGACAGCACGAACGTCACCAGCTCGTCGGCGTCCGGGGCGAGGTGCGCGACGGCCTCGTCGATACGGCTCTGCACATAGGCCCGTACGGCGGTCCGCGGCAGCCGGCCCGCACCCACCGGCCGGCGCCGTCCGTCGCGGTACGCGGACACCTCGACGGTCACCTGGTCGGGACCGGCGCCACTGTGATCGATCTCGACGACGACCGGGGACCAGGCGGAAGGGCCGGAGGAGGGGGGTACGGGGGAGGGGTGCGGGGGAGCGGGCGCCGGGGGCCGTGCCGTAGCGCTCCCCAGCAGTTCCTGGAGCCGGTCGGCGAGGCGGCCCATCGCCCGCGGGTCCGGGACCTCCCACTGCACATACGCGGCGGCCGCCCCCAGGGAGGCGAAACCGCCGGTCGGCAGGGGCGGTCCGAAGGCGCCCACCGCGTCCACGTACAGCCGGTTCGGATCGCACACCGGGTCGCCCGCCGCCCGCCGCAGCAGGGCGTACAGCCGCCGGCGGGCGTCGTCGCCGTGGCCGGGGGTGGGCACCAGCTCGCCCAGTCCGGGCCAGTACCGGGCCATGACGTCCAGCGGCAGCATGCGGCCCTTGCGCACCTCGGCCGTGCCCGAGGCCGCGGAGACCATGCCGACCACCCTGCCGTCCGGCAGCGTCGCCGCGGACCCGCTGAATCCGGCCACGAGCGGCTGCCCGTGCCCGCTCCACGCGACCAGTTCCAGCCACTCGTCGGCGATCAACTGGCCCGATACGGCCTGGTATTCGGCGAGCGTGCCCTCGTCGTAGCCCTCGGGGAAGCCGTAGGCGATCAGCTTCGGGTACGGGTCGGCGTACGCGGCGTCGGGCGGGGCGAAGGCGGCCGGGGCGAGCGGTATGTCGCGGTCCAGTTCGAGTACGGCGACGTCCCCGGGGTCGGTGACCGCACCGGCCCAGCCGCCGTGGGCGACGACCGACGCGGGCACCTCGCCCAGTTCCCGGGCGTGCGGGAAGGACACGGACACCGCTGCCCGCTCGCTCCGCCTGACGACGTGGGCGCAGGTCAGCACCCGGCGGCCGGTGACCAGGAAACCGGCCCCCACCTCGTCGCCGCAGAGGATCCGGGCATGCCAGGCGGCGCTGCTCCTCACCGGTCGGCGGACTCCGGTCCCGACGCGGCCGGTCCCGCGGTGTCCTGCCCCGCCCGGCCCTGCCCCGGCACGGTCTGCCCCGGCAGCGGCGTCTGTCCGGGCACGGTCTGCCCCGGCGCGCCGTGTCCCGGGCCGACCGGGTGTGCCGCGCCCTGCTCCGGCACGCCCGGGCCCGCCGACCAGCTGAGCTTGACGACCAGGTGGCCCTCCGTCGACCCCTTCGCGATGACCGCACCGGCCTCCGCGGACAGCTTCACGCCGAACTCGATCTCCACCTCGTCGGGGCGCAGGCTGCCGTCCCGGAAGACCCGCAGCGCGGACGCGGCCGCCGCCCGGACCCCCTCCAGCGCGCCCTCGAACGTGCGCGCCGCCAGCGCCGGCCCGTCGCCGCGCGAGACGAGGCGGGCGCCCGAACGGGTACTGACGTCCTCTGCCAGCACGAGTGCGCCGTCCTCGGTCCTGAACTCCATCAACCCGTCCATGGCGCCGCTCGCTCCCCGTCCGTACTCGTTCGTGACGCTGACCAACTCCTATGTTACGGACGGTGCTTCACAAGTCCCGTTTTCCCCGGCGAGCGGCGAGGCGTCGGCCGAGGTTGGCGGGAATCCGCCACCGTCGCTCGGCACCGGCGATCAGGGGGTGAGGCAGCGGCCGGTGGTGCCCGCCCCTAAGGGGCGCGGGGGTGGTCCGGGGTTTCGACGATCCCCCGGATCACCCCCAGCTCCACCAGGTCCTGCGGTCGGATGCGCAGGTGGCCGGCGGTCGCCTCGGTCTCGTCCGCGGGGCGTTTGAGGATGGCCGTCGCGAGTTCCGGGGCGATCACGGAGAAGTAGCTGTCCGGTGCGGCCCAGGTGTTGCCGGGGGCGGCCAGGGCGAGGGCGCCGCCGGAGCCGCCCTCGCCGATCACCAGGGTGGTGACGGGGACGCGGGCGGCGGCCACCGCGCCGAACACCTCGGCGATCGCCGGGCCGGCCCCCTGCCGCTCGGCCGCCGCGTCGTTCGCGGCGCCGGGGGTGTCCACCAGGGTCAGCACGGGGATCCCCAGCCGGTCCGCGAGCCGGATCAGCCGGGCGGCGGTGCGGTACCCGGCGGGCCGGGTCGCCGTGCCGGTCTGTGCCGCGTAGGCCACGGTGCGGCCGTCCCGCTCGCCGAACCCGCAGAGCATGCCGTCGGGGTCCGTGCCGCCGCACCGGTCGCCGCTGATGCCGAGCCGACGGGTGAAGTAGGCGTCCAAGTAGGCGTGGGCGCGCGGGCGTTCGGGGGAGCGGGCGTGCCGGACCGCGTCCCAGCCGGTGCGGGGGAGGTCCGTCCGTCCCAGGGCCGGGGGCAGGGGCGCCTCGGCGACGGGGGCCGGAGCCGTGGGCCGGGGGGCGAGCAGGCGCAGCCACCGCCCCAGCGTCTCCTTCAGCTCCCGCGCCGGTACGACCGCGTCGACCGCGCCCGTCGCCAGCTGGGACTCCGCCGTGTAGGCGGCCGGGTCGGCGTCCGCCGGCCGTACCCGCGAGCCGGCGAAGCCCACCTGGACACCGGGCAGGGCCAGGACGACGTCGGCGCCCGCGCCGAGGGTGGCCCAGCCGCCGCCGGTCGTGGGGTCCCGCAACACCGCGATCTGCGGCAGGCCCGCCGCGCGGGTGAGGGCCGACTGCCGGGCCACGCGCTGGAGCTGGGTGAGGGCGAGCATGCCCTCCTGCATCCGGCTGCCCCCGGTCGCGACCAGCGGCACCACCGGCAGCCGGTGGGCGCGGGCGTGGCCGTGGGCCGCCTCCAGCCGGTCCCCGGTGCGTTCGCCGAGCGAGCCGCCGAGGAAGCCGAACTCGAAGGCGATCAGCACGGCCGGGGCGCCGTCGACGCGGGCGGTGCCGCAGACGACGGACTCCTCCTCGCCGGTGCGGGCGGTGGCGCGGGCGCGCGAGGCGTCGTAGCCCTGCCAGCGAAGCGGCCCGTCGGGCTTCGACTCCCGTTGCGGGGCGGGGAGTTCGCCGAAGCTGCCGGGGTCCGCGACCAGGGCCAGGAACTCCCGTGCCGAGCGCCGCTCAGGCATCGGCCACCAGCGCCCGCTTCATGATCTTGCCCATGTCGTTGCGGGGGAGGGCGGCGAGGTGGTGGACGACGCGGGGGCGCTTGTGGGGGGCCAGACGGCGGGCCACGTGATCGGCCAACTCCTCGGCGGTGGGCGGCGACTGGGGATCCGCCGGGACGACCCAGGCCACGATCCGCTCGCCGAGGTCCGCGTCCGGCTCCCCGGTGACGGCGGCCTCGCGCACCCCGGGGTGCTCCAGCAGCGCGTTCTCGATCTCGCCCGCCCCGATCTTGTAACCGCCGCTCTTGATCAGGTCGGTGGCCTTGCGCCCGACGATGCGGACGTACCCGTCCGGCTCCCGTACGGCCATGTCGCCGGTGCGGAACCAGCCGTCGGCGGTGTGGGCGGCGGCCGTGGCGTCGGGACGGTTCAGGTACTCGGTGAACAGGTTCGCCCCGCGCACCTGGATCTCGCCGACGCTCTCCCCGTCGTACGCGCCGATCTCCGTGCCGTCCTCCTCCACGAGGCGCAGCTCCACGCCCGGCAGCGGCACGCCGACGGTCCCGGGCCGGGCCTCGCCGTCGGCCCGGACGCTGGTGTTCATGAGGGTCTCGGTCATGCCGTAGCGCTCGATGACCCGGCGCCCGGTCGCCGCCGCGATCCGCTCGTGGTCGTGCACCGGCAGCGCGGCCGAGCCCGACACCAGCAGCCGGGCCCGGCCGAGGGCCGCGGCCAGCTCGGGGTCCTCCGGCAGGGCCTCGGCGATGCGGTGGTACATCGTCGGCACGCCGAACAGCATGGTCGCGCCCCGGGTCAGCTCCCGCGCGACGCCCTCGGTGCTGAACCGGCCCAGGTGCCGGACGCTGCCGCCGCGCCGCAGCGGGCCCAGGGTGCCGAGCACGAGACCGTGCACATGGAAGAGGGGCAGCCCGTGCACGAGCACGTCGTCCGCCGTCCACTGCCAGGCGTCGGCGAGGGCGTCGAGGGTCGTGGCGAGGGCCCGGCGGGGCAGGACGGCACCCTTGGGCGGGCCGGTGGTGCCGGAGGTGTAGACGATCAGCGCCGGGTCGGTGTCGGGGACCTCGGCGGCGCCGGCGGCGGGCCCGGTGGCGGACGCGTCCACGTCCAGCCGTGCCAAGTCGCCGAGCCCGGCGGGCAGTTGCGTGCCGGGGGCGGTGAGGACGAGGGTGGGCGCACTGTCGGAGACGATGTGCGCGAGCTCCTTCTCGCCCGACTTCGGGTTCAGCGGTACGGCGGCGGCCCCGGCCAGCAGCACACCCGTCACGGCGACGGCGGTCTCCAGCTCCGGGGTGGCCCACACGGCGACCCGGCGGGCCCCGCGCAGCCGCCCGGCGAGCGTGCCCGCGGCCGCCGCCAGCTCGCCGTACGTCAGGGACCGTTCACCGAACCGCAGGGCGACCTGGTCGCCCGGACCGTCCGCCAGAGCGGGAAAGAGGGAGGACACGCGGCGTACTCCTAACTCGTCGGCACTGTCGACCGTCGGAACTGTCTCGGCACTCTCGTAGACCGTAACGGTCGGCACGGGGTTGTTAGCCTCACCCTTGTCGAACCGTCGTACGACAGGGAGTCCCGCCGTGCCCCGCATCGCCCTCGCCACCTACGACCCCGGTGCCCTGGCGCACCGGGACGCCGATCTGCCGGTGCTCGCGCAGGCACTCCGGAACGGCGGGGCCGAGGCCGAGGCGCGGTACTGGGACGACGAGAAGGCCGACTGGGGCGCGTACGACCTCGTCGTCATACGCTCCACCTGGGACTACAGCTGGCGGGCCGCCGAGTTCGAGGAGTGGGTGGAGCGGGTCGCGGCGTGCACGAGGCTCGCCAATCCGGCGTCCGTGGTGCGGTGGAGCATGGACAAACGGTATCTGGGGGAGCTGGCGGCGGCCGGGGTGCCGACCGTGCCCACCTCCTACATCGCGCCGGGCGATGCGGCCCGGCTGCCCACCGGGCACGAGTACGTGATCAAGCCCACGTCCGGTGCGGGGGCGCGGTTCGCCGCGCGGTACACGCCCGACGAGCACGAGGCGGCCCGGCGGCAGCTCGCGCGGATGCACGCCGAGGGGTGCACGGCGATGGTGCAGCCGTACGTGCGCGGCATCGACGTCAGCGGCGAGCGCGCGCTCCAGTTCTTCGGCGGCCGGCTGCTGCACGCCAGCCGCAAGGGGGCCGTCCTCGCGCCGGGCACGCCGTACGACGCCGCCAAGGTGGCCCACCCGGACCTGACGCCCTGGCGGCCGACCGAGGCCGAACTGGCCGTCGCCGAGCGGGCGTTGGCGGCCGTGCCCGGCGGGCCCGAGCTGCTGTACGCCCGCGTGGACCTGGTGGACGGGGAGGACGGCACGCCCCGGCTGATGGAGCTGGAACTGGTGGAGCCGAATCTCTTCCTGTGGCTGCACCCAGGGTCGCTGGAGCGGGTGGCGCAGACGATCCTGGCCGCGGCCGGCTGACCGCACCGCTCACCGCCCGACCGTGCTGCGGCACGCCCGTGCGTACGCCCCGACCAGCGGGCGGTGCGCGTCCTCGTGGCGCCAGGCCAGCACGTAGCGGCTGGGGCCGATGCCCCGGACCGGGCGGGTGGTGACGCCGCCCAGGCTGATCAGGGGTGCGTTGCCCGCGGCCACCAGGCAGACGCCGAGCCCCGCGACGAGCGCCTCGTACGTCTCCTCCGCCCCGGAGATCTCCGCGCCGATCCGGGGCGGCCGGCCGGCCCGGGCGTCCAGGGCGAGCCAGTGGTCGCGCAGCGGGCCCGCGCTCTCGGGCAGGGCGAGGAACGGCTCGTCCAGGAGGTCCGCGAAGTCCAGCTCGGCGTGTGCGGCCAGCGGGTGGCTCTCCGGCAGGGCCAGCAGGCGCGGTTCCTCGGCGACCAGCGTCCAGTCGTAGCGCTCCTCGTCCGGCAGCGGCAGCCACACGAAGGCGACGTCCGTCCCGCCGTCGGCCAGGCCGGCCGTCGGATCGTCCCAGGTCAGCTGGCGCAGCCGGAGTGTGACCTCGGGGTGTTCGGCGGTGAACCGGGAGCGCACGGCCGGCAGCAGCCCGCCCCGGCCCGGACTGGTGCTCATGCCCACCACGAGCGTGCTGCGCCGGGCCGCCTCGGTCGCCTCGACGGCCGCCGCGCCCGCCTCCCAGGCGGACAGCACGTTCCGCGCGTGCGGCAGCAGCGCCGCGCCCGCCGCCGTCAGCGCCACCCCGTGCCGGTCGCGCCGCAGCAGCTCCGCCCCCAACTGCCGCTCCAGCGCCCGGATCTGCTTGCTCAGCGCGGGCTGCGAGACGTACAGCCGCTCGGCGGCACGCGTGAAGTGCAGTTCCTCGGCGACCGCGGCGAAGTAGCGCAGATCGCGGACGTGGACGTCGATCGTCATAGCCGTTGGTTATCACCACAGGTCTTGGACGGGCAACGGTATGCGGCGGCAGTGTTGTCCGTGTCGAAAGCGAACACGGCGCATACGATCGGGAGTTGTGATGAACAAGGTGTGGCTGGTGACCGGGGCGAGCAGCGGGTTCGGGCGGGCGATCACCGAGGCCGCCGTCGCCGCCGGTGATGTGGTGGTCGGCGCGGTACGGCGCCCCGAGGCCCTGGACGACCTGGTGGCCGCTCATCCCGACCAGGTGGAGGCCCTCCGGCTGGACGTGACCGACACGGCCGCGATCGAGGCGGCGGTCCGGGACGTGCTGGGCCGGCACGGACGGATCGACGTGCTGGTCAACAACGCGGGCCGCACGCATGTCGGCGCCGTCGAGGAGACCACCGAGCGGGAGCTGCGGGACCTGTTCGACCTGCATGTCTTCGGTCCGACGGCGCTCGTGCGGGCGGTGCTGCCGCACATGCGGGAGCGGCGCTCGGGGGCGATCGTGCAGATGAGCAGCATGGGCGGGCAGATGTCCTTCGCGGGCTTCGGCGCCTACAGCGGGACGAAGTTCGCTCTGGAGGGCATCTCCGAGGCGCTCGCGGACGAGGTCGCCGAGTTCGGGATCAGGGTGCTGATCGTGGAGCCGGGCGCGTTCCGGACCTCGCTGTTCGAGGCCGACCGCGCCGGGGTCAGCTCCGACACCGGGGCGTACGCCAGGGTCGGCGAGACCCGCGGTGCCGTCGCCGGCGGCCACGGCAGCCAGCCCGGCGACCCCGCCAGGGCGGCGGCCCTCATCCGCGCCGCGCTGGAGGCGGAGCACACCCCGCTGCGGCTGCCGCTCGGCGACGACGGGGTGAGCGCGGTCCTCGCCCACCTCGACCAGGTACGGGACGACGTCACGGCCTGGGAGAAGCGGACCCGGGCGACGGGCTTCGACGACTGAGTCAGTCCCGCAGCGCCGTCCGCTGCAGCAGCCCCCAGGTGAACTCGGCGACCACCGCGTGCCGTACGCCCGCCCGGTCCGGCGCGGTGAAGGCGAGGCCCCAGCGCGTCGGAGCCGTGCCCTCCAGGGGGCGGGCCGGGGCGAAGGCGCGGGCGGCCTCGTCCACCGTGCAGGACCAGGGGGTCAGGTCCTCCAGGGTCCGCAGGCCGGGCGGCGGCGCGCCGGGCGCGCGGACCAGCCACTCGTTCCACACCGCCCCGTCCGGCCCGACCAGGGCCTCGAAGCGCAGGTCGGGCCAGAGGGGCAGGGGCCAGCGCCGGGCCTCGCAGTCGGTGTCGCCGAGGCGGCGGGGGAGCACCGACTCCGGCTCGCCGAGGACGGCGCGGTACCGGGCGGCCGCACCGCGCGACCTGGGCGAGCGGACCATCGCCTGCCACCGCTTGTTGGCCTCCCGCATGTCCGCCAGCGACGCCCCGAGCCGGCGCCGGGCGTCCTCGACCAGACCGGGGTTGTGGTCGGCCATGCGGCGCAGCAGTACCAGCTGGAAGTCGACGTACATGCCCTTCATGGTGCCCGGCGCGTTCCCGCCCATTGCCCGTACACCTCCTCGTGGCTAGCCTGTGTTCGTCATGCCGATCGCCTGTTGATATCTCGAACACGCATGGGACGTCGACCGGGCGCTTAGACCCAAGGGAGGGGGCCGGACGTGGGACGCCTCGTGCCTGCCGTGACCCGGGCTCTCGACATTCTTGAGCTGTTCCTCGACGGAGACGGGACGCTCTCCGCCCCCGACATCGTGCGCAAGCTGCAACTGCCGCGCACCACCGTGCACGAGCTGGTCACCACGCTCGCCGCCCGGTCGTACATCGTGCCCGTTCCGGGACAGCCCGGACGTTACCGGCTCGGCGTGCGCCCGTACCAGCTCGGCAGCCGCTACGCCGAGCAGCTCGACCTCGCCGCCGAGGGCCAGCAGGTGGCCCGCACGGTCGCCGAGACCTGCGACGAGACGGTGCACGTGGCGATCCTGGAGGGCACCGACGTCATCTACATCGCCAAGGTCGACTCCACGCACGCGGTGCGCATGGTCTCGGCGGCGGGGCGCCGGCTCCCGGCCCACTGCACCTCCGTCGGCAAGATGCTGCTCGCCTCGCTGCCGCAGCAGGAGCTGACGGCACGCGTCCCGGACGACGCCGAGCTGAGCGCGATGACGCCGAACAGCATCACCGATCCCGCCGCGCTGCGCGAGGCTCTCGCGGAGATCCGGCAGCGGGGGATCGCGGTGGAGAGCCGCGAGTCCAACCCGGACGTCAGCTGTGTGGCGGCGCCGGTGCGCGACCGTACCGGCCAGGTCGTCGCCGCCCTGTCCATCTCGGTGCCGATGATCCGCTGGAGCGAGGAGCGCCGCACCGAGCTGGAGCAGCTGGCCGTGAAGGGAGCGGCGGACCTGTCCGAGCGGCTCGGCCACCGGAGCGCCGAGTGAGCGCGGGCGGACCCGAGGTCGCGGTCCGGGCGGAGGCGACCCTCGGCGAGGGCCCGACCTGGGACCCGGCGACCGGGCGGCTGCTCTGGGTGGACATCCTGGGCATGCGCCTGCACACGTACGACCCGGCGACCGGGCGGCGTACGGTGCGCACGACCGAGCAGCACGTCGGCGCCGCCAAGCCCCGGGCGGGCGGCGGCCTGGTGCTCAACCTCCGGGACGGCGTGGGCCTGCTGGACCCCGACGGCGGCTTCCGCTGGCTGCACCACGAGCCGGTGCCGGGGCGCCGCGCGAACGACGCGGCGGTGGCGCCGGACGGCTCGCTGTGGGCGGGCGCGATGCGCTACGACGAGGCGGCCGGGGGCGGCACGCTGAGCCGGCTGACGGGCGACGGCACGGCCCGGACGGTCCTGCCCGACGTCACGGTCAGCAACGGCACGGGCTGGAGCCCGGACGGCCGCCTGATGTACTACGCCGACACCCCCACACGTCGTGTCGACGTCTTCGACCACGACAGCGGGCGCGTGGCGAACCGCCGCCCGCTGGTGGAGATCGAGGCGGGGGCGGGCTTCCCGGACGGCCTGACGGTCGACGCGGAGGGCTGTGTGTGGGTGGCGCTGTGGGACGGCGGGGCGGTCCGCCGCTACACGCCGGCCGGCGTGCTGGACCGGGTGATCACCCTGCCGACCCCGCGCACGACGGCCTGCGCGTTCGGCGGCACCGCGCTGACCGACCTGTACATCACGACGGCTCGGGTCGGGCTGGAGTCACCGGACCCGCTGGCGGGGTCGCTGCTGGTGATCCCGGGAGCCGGGCAGGGGGTCGCGCAGCCGGCCTTCTCAGGCTGACGGCACCCGCTCCCGCGCCCGCGCCCGCACCGCCTCGACCTCCTCGGGGCGGCGCAGGGCGCGGGAGACCGGGGCGATGTCGCTGAGCAGGTTCGTCGGGTCGGGGCCGGTCACCGACTCGGGCGGCTCCGGCGTACGGCGCTTGTGCTCGACCGCGTCCAGGACGGCGGCGGCCGCCGCCAGCGCGCGGGCGCGCTCCGCGGGGTGCCCGAGGGCGCGCGCCGCGTCGTACGAGCGTGTCGCCAGGTCGGTGTCGAGGTAGCGGGTCAGCGGGAGCAGCACGTCCCGGACGAAGGTCTCGCGGCGCGTCAGGCGCAGTTCCGGGGTGGCGCGGAGCACGAAGGGCACGGAGTCGCCGCTGACCGTGCGCATCAGCTGGTACAGCGGACGCAGTTCGCGGTGGGCCAGTCGGACGCGCCAGCGGTCGTACAGGTACTGGCCCGCGTGCGGGAGGATGAAGCCCGCCGCGACCAGGATCGCGGAGAGCGAGGCGACGGGCGGCGCGAGGTCCGTGCTGAGCCAGTCCAGGTCGTGCCCGCACCACCGCGCGCCGACGGCGGTCAGCTTGGCCCCGTTGAAGACGATGTTGAGCGCGTATCCGGCGCCCAGCAGCTTCAGGCCCCAGCGCAGGAAGGCGTCCAGCCCCTCGGTGTGCGCCCAGTTCCAGATGAGCCGCGAGGTGACCAGGCAGGCCGTGGCGTGCGCGCAGAGGTACAGCAGGATCTCCTCGCGCATGAACGGCGTGCCCGCGTAGTAGGTGTCGAGGTCCCGTATCCGCTCCACGGGCGCGTCCGCCAGCAGGAACAGCGCCCACAGCGCGACGATCACCGCGGAGTACACCGAGACCACCCAGCGCACCGCCCGCCGCGTCGCCGCCGATCGGTCGGACAGGCCGTTGCGCCACGTCACGATCAGCAGCAGGCCGGACGCGGACATCGCGGTGATGAGCGAGTAGCACCAGGGCGCCGAGAAGTTGGGCACCCCGGTCAGCCGGTTGACGCGGTGGATCGTGGACGGCGTGCAGAAGACGAACACCGCGCACGCGAGCAGCAGCAGCCCGCCGACCGCGCGCAGCAGCGGGTCGCGCCACAGCCGGATGATCGTGGGCAGCTTGAGCACCAGCGCGGCGGTCAGCACGGCCGTGGGGATCCAGAAGGAGATGTAGAACTCGCTGAGGAACCGCGCGGGGTCCAGGGCCAGTTCCCTCACCGCGCGGCTCCTCCGGGTCCTCGGTAGCCGAGGACCCGTTGGAGTGGGTCCGGCCGGGCGGGGCGGGCGACGGAGAGCCGGTCGCCGCTGAGGCGGCCGCGGAACAGGGTGGCCAGCCGGTGCCCGAAGTCGTCCGCCTCGGCCTCGTCGGCCGCCCGGGAGCCGTTGCGCGCGGCCACCGTGAGCGCGTCCGCCAGCCCGCCCGGCGCCTCCGCGAAGGCCCGGGCCGCCGCGTCGCCCGCCAGGCGGTGGTGCCGGTGCCCGGCGTGCAGATGCCACAACTCGTGGCCGAGGATCACCAGTTGCTGCACGGGCGCGGCCCGCTCCTCCACGATCACCAGGTCGAAGTCGGCGAACTCCACGCACAGCCCGGTGACTTCCAGCTCGTCCGGGAAGCGTTCGAAGCGCAGATCCACCGGCCGCCCGCCGCGCCGCGCGCTCATCTCCTCGCACAGCGCCCGGCACAACCCCCGTACGTCGTCCGGCACTTCGGGGCGGGCACGGACGGCGTCGGCGAGGTCGCGGGCCAGCACGCGCAGCGCCGATCCGGGCCGCGAGGCATGTCTGGGGGGTCGCAGTCGTGCGGCCAGCCGTGCCGACAGCCCGCGCGCGCCCGCGATGCCCATCGAACCCCCTTCTGCCGGTCCGAGCGTACGCGTCCGGGCGTGTCCTCGTCACGAGATCCCGGCGACCTTCGGCGAAGGTGAAGCGACGTATGAGCTTGTGCCCGACCCATTGACGCGGAAGCGCTTCGAATCTACGGTCCCGTTCGAAGTTACGTGCATCATTCGACATATCGAACGATTCGATCATGTCGTGCGCGAAGCCGGCGACCCGGCCGATGTGAGTGACCCGAAAGGATCCCATGAGCAAGAGCACCGCCCGCTTCACCCTCGACCCCGCCTTCACCGTCGGTGCGGTCAACGCCCGTGTCTTCGGGTCCTTCGTGGAACACCTCGGCCGCTGCGTCTACACCGGCATCTATGAACCGGGCCACCCCGCAGCAGACGCCGAAGGCCTGCGCACCGACGTACTGGAGCTGGTCCGCGAGCTCGGCGTGACAGCGATCCGCTACCCCGGCGGCAACTTCGTCTCCGGCTACAAGTGGGAGGACTCCGTCGGCCCCGCCGAGGAGCGTCCCCGCCGCCTCGACCTCGCCTGGCACTCCACCGAGACGAACCGCTTCGGCCTCTCGGAGTACATCGCGTTCCTCAGGAAGGTCGGCCCGCAGGCCGAGCCCATGATGGCCGTGAACCTCGGGACGAGGGGCGTCGCCGAGGCCCTGGAGCTCCAGGAGTACGCCAACCACCCCGCCGGCACCGCCCTGTCCGACCTGCGCGCGGCCCACGGCGACAAGGAGCCCTTCGGCATCCGGCTGTGGTGCCTCGGCAACGAGATGGACGGACCCTGGCAGACCGGGCACAAGACGGCGCACGAATACGGCCGGCTCGCCGCCGAGACCGCCCGCGCCATGCGCCAGCAGGACCCCTCCGTCGAACTGGTCGCCTGCGGTTCCTCCAGCCAGTCCATGCCGACCTTCGCCGAGTGGGAGGCGACCGTCCTGGCGGAGACCTACGACCTGGTCGACCACATCTCGCTGCACGCCTACTACGAGCCCACGGACGGCGACGTCGACTCCTTCCTGGCCTCGGCCGTCGACATGGAGTCCTTCATCGAGAACGTGGTGGCCACGGCGGACCACGTCGGCGCCCGGCTCAAGTCCAAGAAGAAGATCAACCTCTCCTTCGACGAGTGGAACGTCTGGTACCTCTCCCGCTGGGAGGAGCACGCGAGGACGATCGCCCCGACGGACTGGCCCGAGGCCCCCCGCCTGCTGGAGGACAACTACAGCGTCACCGACGCCGTCGTCTTCGGCTCGCTCCTCATCGCGCTGCTCAGGCACGCCGACCGCGTCACCGTCGCGTGCCTCGCCCAGCTGGTCAACGTCATCGCGCCGATCATGACCGAGCCGGGCGGCCCGGCCTGGCGGCAGACCACGTTCTTCCCCTTCGCGCAGGCCTCGAAGCACGGCCGGGGCGAGGTGCTGGACGTCCGCGTGGAGTCACCGACGTACGAGACGAGGAAGTACGGCGAGACGGACCTGCTGCACGCCACGGCGGTCCGCGCGGCCGACGGCACGGTCACCGTCTTCGCCGTGAACCGCGGCCGCACGGCCGCCCTGCCCCTCGAAGTCACCCTGAACGGGCTGGAGTTGACGACCGTCACCGAACACAGCGCGCTCGCGGACGCCGACCCCGACGCCCGCAACACCCTCGCCGACCCCGAGCGGGTCGCCCCGCACACGGTCGAGGGCACCGCCGTCACGGACGGCACCCTCACCGCCGTACTGGAACCCCTGTCCTGGAACGTGATCAGGCTGGCGTGATCAGACGGGGGTGACCGGCAGCCCGCCCGCCGCGCTGCCGAGCAGGCTCAGACGCACGGACCCGGGGCCCGACAACGTGGTGAACTCCGAGAGGACCGCCAGCGCGAGGGTGTTGGAGCCCCGGGTGCGCAGGACGCCGTTCGGCAGCACGAAGGTGTGCTGGGGGCCGACGTTGTTGATGTACTGCCCCAGGTTCCAGCCGTTGAGGAAGATCTGCGCCCGGTAGGCCCGGTACGGGTCGTCCTGAAGGGTCAGGCCGACCGACGCGTCGACGTCGGCCGGCACCGAGAGCCGGAAGTCCGTCCGGTACCAGGTCACGCCCTGGTACCGGGCGTCGCGCGGGAAGGCCACCGGCTCCCAGTCGTGGTCCTCCCGGAACTCCGGCAGATGCCAGCCGTTGCGCTCGCCGTACAGGCCGCCGTTGTTCATCGGCCCGCGCACCGGGTCCGGGGCCGCCTCGCCCTGGATGCGCCAGCTCACCTTCGGCGAGGCCCCCTTGAAGGTGGCCGCCGTCAGCCCGCGGGCGGCCTTGTGCGTGTCCCGCGCACCGCCGTCCATGTCGTGCTGCATGCGCCGGACGAGGACCGACAGCACGTGCGGCCCCGGGGAGCGCAGCGCCTCGCGCACCGGGAAGGCCGCCGTCGCCTCCCAACTCCCCTTGCGGGCCGTGGTGTTCTTGTCGGGCACGGGCATCCGGTGCGTGCCCAGCGGTTCGCCGTCCAGCCAGGCCATCAGCAGCCCCTGGGTGCCGCTGCCGTAGGCGAGGGACAGCTCCTCCAGGCCCGAGGAGTCGGTGAAGGTGCCCCGGTACCAGACGTCCCCGTAGTGGAAGCCGTAGTCGTCCGCGAACAGCACCGGCCCGCCGTCGGGGACGGGCGTGGTGGAGAAGGACGCCGTGCGGTCGGCGCGCTGCCAGCCCGAGTCGTCGAAGCCGGGCCCCGCCTCCGGGTTCTCCCGCCGCATCCGCCAGCCACTCAGCTCCGGCAGCCGCACCTCGGGCACGGCGGGCAGCATGGAACTGGTCATCAGGCTGCCGGACAGGGTCACCCGGGTGGACAGGGTGCGCCCGTTCCACACCACGGTGTCGACCCCGCGCGGCGCCCAGACCTCCATGGCCGTCGTCCCGGTGAGGTCACCGGTCAGATGGACGGCCCGGCCGCGCACCTCGGCGTGGCGCAGCAGCGCCGGACCGTAGACCACCACGGTCCCGGACGGGGTGTCGTACGGGAAGAGGCGCACGGAGGTGGCGTCGTCGCCGAAGAGGAGCACCAGCGGGGTGTCGCTGCCGCCCTTCTGCACCAGGACGCGGGTCAGCCCGCCCTCGCCGAGCGGCGAGGTCACCCGCAGCTCGGTGTCGTCGTCGAAGACCCAGGCGGCTTCCGGGTCCAGCCGCATCACGGACGGCTCCTCCGGGCATGTCAGCACCAGATCGGCCATGTCGTTCGTGCGCCCCGTGAACAGGGCGATGTCCTGCCGCCCGGCCGTCACGCAGAAGACCGGCTGGGCGGTCGCGTACTTGAGCGTCCGCTCGCCGAGCTTCAGCCCGGTCGTCAGCAGCCGGGCGTCCTTGCCGGGCACGGTGATGCGCAGCGAGCCCGCGTCGGTGGGCAGAGAGGAGGTGACCGGGGCCGTGCCGTCGTTGCGGGCGACGTAGACATGGGCGCCGGTGTCCGGGTTGGTCAGGTGGTAGACCTTCAGCCCCGCGGCCCTGACCTCGGCCGCCCGGTCGAGCTTGGCGAAGTCCGGCACGCGCTGGAAGAGATGCCCGAGCTGGTGCATCGGCGCGATCTTGTCCGTGACGCCCCGGGCCTCGTCGATCGCCGCGCCGTAGTCGTACGACGTGTAGACGACGGGCGCGGGCAGCCAGCCCCACGAGGTCCCGCCGAAGGTCATGTACACGTTGTGGAGCGTGAGCCCGTTGGCGAGGTTGGTGAGGTAGAACCGGCGCTCGTAGGCCGCGTCCCGGGTGCGCCGCGACTCGGCGTACCCCTTGCCGTCGAACCAGGCCCCGCCCCACGGGTCGAACCAGCCGCCGCCGAACTCGGGCACGAACCCGGGCGTGGCCGGCGAGGCACTGGCCCCGCCCTTCGCGCCGCCCGCCCCGAAGGTCCCCCAGTCCGGCGGGGTGGCGGTGGGCGACGGATAGCCGTCGAAGCCGTACAGCCAGCCGCCCCTCTCGCCGCCGGTGTCGAAGGACCCGGGCACCCAGTACCCGTTGCGCCCCTTGTCGTTGTGGAACAGCGGTACGTCGATGCCGTCGGCCCGCACCTTCCTGTACAGGTGCGACATGTACCGCCGGCCGGTGGCGTCCCCGGCGTGGGCGTCGTACTCGTTCTCGATCTGGTACAGCAGGACCGTGCCCGTGCCCTGGGTGTACAGGTGCTTGCGGGCGATCCTGTTGACCTGCGTCAGCCACTCGTCCGCGAACGCGAGGTAGGTCGGGTCGTCGGTCCGCGCGGTGCCCTTCGTCGCCGTCAGCCAGCCCGGGAAGCCGCCGCCGTCGACCTCGGCGTTGATGTACGGGCCCGGCCGCAGGATGACGTACAGCCCGGTCTCGGCGGCCGTGCGCAGGAAGAGGTCGAGGTCACGGACGCCGGTGAAGTCGTAGTGCCCGGGGGCGGGGGAGTGGTAGTTCCAGGCGACGTAGATGCTGACGGCGTTGTACCCGTGCGCCCGCATCTTCTGGAGGATGTCCCGCCACAGCGACGGACTCGGCAGCCGGAAGGGATGAAACTCCCCGGACCACACCACCAGCCGGCTGCCGTCCACGAGCAGCGAGTACCGGTCGTAGCCGATCGTGTGCTGTTCGTGGTCGACGGTCGGCGGCAGCGGCGCCGGACCCGTCGGCACGCTGCCGTCGTGCGCCGCGAAGGCCGAGAGCGCGCCGGAGCCGCCGCTGCCGCCGAGGGCGAGCCCGAGCGCGGCCGAGCCGGCCAGGGCACTGAAGGTACGTCTGCTGAGTGCCAAGGTGGATCCTCCCGGGCGGCGATCTTACGGGGCGCGGGCGCGGCCGTTCGCCACGCGCGGCGCCGCACAATGGATCCATGAGGATCTCGGCACGGGCGGACTACGCGGTACGGGCGGTACTGGAACTGGCCGTACGGCAGGGTAACGGCCCCGTGAAGGCGGAGGAAATCGCCGCCGTTCAGGACATCCCGCACAAGTTCCTGGAGGGCATCCTGGGCGATCTGCGCCGGGCCGGGATCGTGGAGAGCAGGCGCGGCGGAGGCGGCGGCTACCGGCTGGCGAAGGACGCCGCGGCGATCACGGTGGCCGACGTCGTCCGGGGTGTGGACGGCCCGATCGTCTCGGTGCGCGGTGAACGCCCGACGGGCCTGTCCTACACCGGCACGGCCCGCCCGCTGCTGCCCCTGTGGATCGCCCTGCGCGCGAACGTCCGCCGCATCCTGGAGGGCGTGACGGTGGCCGACCTCGCGGCGGACGCGCTGCCCGAACCGGTGCGTGCGCTGGCGGCGGAGCCGGCGGCCTGGGAGAACCCGTAGGGCCGGTGAAAACCCCGGGTGTGAATGGCCGGAGTTCGCCCTCCCGGGGTGCTGTGCGGCTTCCCTACGATGCTCACGCCTCCCGCCCTTCACAGGTCCCGCACAGTTCCTTCAGGCCGGACGAACGGCAGGGGCGGATCGGAGCACACCCCCCACTCGACGACATGGGAGAAAACCATGGCTCGTGGACTCCTCCTGAGCGGCGCCGTAGCCGCTCTGCTCACCGCCGCACTGCCCACCCGGGCATCCGCCTCGGGTGTCTTCGACAACCCGCCGCCGGACAAGATCGTCATCGACGTGGCGACCGTCAACGGCTCCGGCTGCCCGGCCGGCACGGCGGCGGTCGCCGTCTCGCCGGACAACACCGCCTTCACGGTGACCTACAGCTCCTACCTGGCCCAGGCCGGCGGCAACTCCGACCCCACGGCCTTCCGCAGGAACTGCCAGCTCGACCTGATCGTCCACGTCCCGCAGGGCTTCACGTACGCCATCGCCAGCGCGGACTACCGGGGCTTCCTCTCCCTGCAGCCCGGCGCGTCGGCCACCCAGAAAGCGTCGTACTACTTCCAGGGCTCCCCGGACACCGTCCCCAAGACCCACCCCTTCAGCGGCGCCTTCAACGACAACTGGGAGGCCACCGACAGCACCGACGTGGCCCAACTGGTCTGGGCGCCCTGCGGGGTGGAGCGCAACTTCAACATCAACACCGAGCTCAGAGTCAACGCCGGAACCCAGAGTCCGGGCAAGGTCAGCTTCATGACCATGGACTCGACGGACGGCGACATCAGCACCGTGTACCACATGGCGTGGAAGCAGTGCCCTTGACTTGCTCCTCGGGTTGAAGCCCGAGGATTCTGGCCTTCTCTCCCGAACCCCGTTCAGCCACGCGGCACGGGGTTCGGGAGAGAATCCGTGACTTCCTGCTTCGTTGCGCTGTGCCGGGGTTTCTCCTGGTCTTACCGGCGCTCCACAGGCCGATGCCGCCAGTCCGGCGGCCGTTTTCACATTCTTCGCGGCATTGTGGTCGCGGTCATGGACCGTGCCGCATGTGGTGCAGGACCACTCCCTGACGTTCAGGGATTTAGGGCCGTCGTTGGCCCCGCAAGCTGAGCAGACCTGGCTGGTCGGCTCGAACCTACCGATCTTGACCAGGGTCCGCCCGTACCTGACCGCTTTGTACTCCAGCATGCGTACGAACTGCGCCCAGCCCGCATCATGCACACTCCTCGCCAGCCTGGTGCGTGCCAGTGCCTTGATCGCCAGGTCCTCCACGCCGATCGCTTGGTTCTCGCGGATCAACTGAGTGGAGAGCTGGTGGTGGAAGTCACGGCGGGCATCGGCGACTTGTGCGTGGATGCGGGCGACCTTCAAGCGGGCTTTCTCCCGGTTCTTGGACCCCTTCTGCTTGCGGGACAGTTCCCGCTTGGCGCGCTTGAGCTGCTTCTCGGCGCGGCGCAGGAACCGTGGGGAGTCGATCACGCGGCCGTCCGAGAGAACCGCGAAATGCGTCAGACCCAGGTCGATGCCTACCGTCTGGTCAGTGTCGGGCATGCGGGCGGCGTCAGCGGCCGGGTCGGTGTCGATGACAAAGGAGGCGAAGTACCGTCCGGCCGCGTCCTTGATCACGGTGACGGAGGAAGGGATGGTGGGCAAGGTACGGGACCACTTGACCCGCACCGCACCGATCTTCGGCAGGTTCAGCCGCCTGCTGTCTGTGATAGACCAGCGGGCATTGGCCGTGAACCGGATCGACTGCCGGTTGTCCTTGCGGGACTTGAACCGGGGCGCACCGCTCGTCGCCCCCTTGCGCTCGCCCTTGAGGGAGTGGAAGAAGTTGCGATAGGCCGCTTCCACGTCACGCAGGGCCTGCTGGAGCACCACGACAGAGACCTCCCCAGCCAGCACCGCTCTGCGGTGTGTTTGGCCTGGGTGATCAGTTTCTTGGAGAGTTCCCCGGCGGTCGGGAATGCCTCGCCCGCGGTGCGGGCGTCCTTGCGGGCGCGCACCGCATCGTTGAACACGACGCGAGCACACCCGAACGCCCTTGCCAGCGCGGTGCGCTGGGCGGAGTCTGGGTACAGGCGGAAGCTGTACCGTAGCTGCATGACCGCCACGATACGTACGTGAGGTATGGGAGAGATGCAGAAGATCAGAACCGGCTGACCCTGTCTTCGTGATGCATGTGGACTTGGTCTTTGTGATCAGGTTTCGGCATAAGGTGTTCACCGTCAGCATGCGGCGCGGCTTCCGCACCCGGCTGTGCCACCGCCTGCGACGGTGACTCCCGCAGCCTGGCCAACTTCGCCGGGGTCGTGCTCGACCGGCTCGAAGCCCTCTTCGCAACCGCCTCAAGAGGCTCCTGTACCGGCCCTGCATCCTCGACGGCCGCGGCGCTAGCCCGGCTCCGCCGGACAGGAATCCGCAACGCTCCGCGTCGCAACCACCAGATTCGCTTCACCCCGGCCTGAAGACCGGAGCACTACGAGCGAATCTCGGTAGAGGCATAGCCCACGAACCGGCGCCAAGCGGCGGGGGAGAGGCCCAGCACCGGGCCCTCCATCGCCTTGGAGTCGCGGATGTGGATGGTGGTGGGGGAGGTGGCGACCTCTATGCAGTTGTCGCCGGAGCCACTGCTGTAACTGCTCTTGAACCAGGCCAGTTCGGAGGTGCTGCTCATAGGTCCCCTCGAATCCGTTGCAGCAGGCTCACGGAGTCCCGGACGGTGAGAGCCTGCGAACGCATAGTGGCATACCGGCTCTGGAGAACGCTGATCACCTTCAGGTCGGCGATGAACTGACCGCTTTCCTGCCCCTCGCTGTACGCGAACCACTTGTGCTTCGGGGTCTCCAGTAACGCGATGGGGCCGTGCAGCCCGGCGTGTGACTGCTGGATGAGCGGCATGACCTGGATCTGGACGTTCCGGAGTCGCGCAGTGTCCAGTACATGGTCGATGAGCTGGCGCGTGACGTCCGCTCCACCGGTCTGCCTCAAGAAGGCGTGCTCCTCGATGATGAAGCTGAACGCGGTGTTGGGGCGTTCGTGCAGCAGAAGTTGCCGCTTGGCGCGAGCAGCCCAACTGGCCTCGATCTGGTCGTCGTTCAGCGGTGGCAGCTCGTCGGCAAACAGCTGTCGCGCGTACCCTTCCGTCTGCAACAAGCCCGGGATCATGCGGCACTCGTAGTTGCAAAGGCTGATTGCGGTCTGCTCCAGACCCGCCCACCGCCGGAACCAGGAAGCCAACCCCGGCTCCCGCCCCAGGTGCTCCGCTGCCCTCCTCAGCGCCCCGGTGTTCCCCACTGCCGTCTCCGCCGCCTCGACGAAGTCCGGGTCCGGCATCCGCCGCCCCAACTCGATCGATGCGACCGTGTGTTTGGAGTAGCCCACCAGGTCCCCGAGTTCCTCCCTGCTCAACCCGTGATGCTCTCGGAGGGCCTGGACGACCGCTCCGAACTGGCGCAGACTCATCGATGACTCCGGCTCACCGCCGTTTCCCGTACCCATGGAGCACATGCTCACGGACGGTTACGAGTACTGTCCAGAACGTCATCGCGTACTCTCGCGCGGCGTACGCGGGCCGGAGCTGGTGAAGTGCCGTTCCCGCCCGCCACATTGGGCCCATGAACGTCACCCATCGCCTGAGCTCGACCCCTCGCGGCGCCCGCCTGGCCAGGCATCTGACTCTCTCTCAGCTCGCCCTGTGGGGTATCCCGTACGGCACGCGGACAGCGGAATCCGTGGTGCTGATCGTCGCCGAGCTGGCGGCCAACGCCGTGACGCACGGTCGCGTGCCGGGGCGGGACTTCGAGTTGCGGCTGGCGTTGGTGACGGGGAGTGTCCGCGTCGAGGTGAGTGACGCGAGGGGTGAGCAGCGGCCCCTGGGGCCGAAGGGCGAGCCCGAGCTGTTCGCCGAGGCGGGGCGTGGGCTGTTGCTGGTGGACGCGTTCGCCGACCGGTGGGAGGTGGTCGACCGGGAGCCGCTGGGCAAGGCGGTGCGCGCCGAGGTCGATCTGCACGCGTGTGAGAACTGTTGAGCGGGGGCACCCCTGTGCCGACAGAGGTACCCCCGAAGCTGGGCATCAACCGGTGGAACCGGAGCACGGGCCGAGCCGTCGGCCGGTCAGCAGAGCAGGTTGATCAGGCCGACGCAGTCCGGCCCGCTCAGGTCGTCGTGTTCGCCGTGTTCGCCGTGTTCGCCGTGTTCGCCATGTTCGTCGTGGTCGCCGCGGTCGTGATCGTGGTCGCGGCCGTGGTCGTGGTCGACCGGACGGGACGTGACCGTGGTGGCCGTCGCGGCCAGGGCGGAGGAGGGCGTGGCCGCGGTGGTCGCGAGCGCGACGCCCAGGGCGCCGACCGCGAGTACTCGGGCAATGGTCGTGTGTCGGCTGAATGCCGATATACCGTTCATGTGACTCACCCTGGCCGCCTTTGGAGGAAGTTTCACCTCGTGTGGGCCAACCGTGTGAGTCACCCCGGATCCCGCGTCCTCAACCGCCTTGATGCGCAATGGACTTGGCGCTCAGCCCGCCTGGCCCATGCCCGCCGCGTTCGGCCAGCTCTGGGCGTTCGGCCAGCCCGTCGCCGGGGCCGGGGTCAGCCCGTTCGGGGCGGCCGGTGCGGGCGCCGCCGGGGTGGCCGGCGCCGTCATGCCGCGCACCTGCGCCGCCGTCAGCCCGCCGCGCGCCGGAACACCGGGCGGGGTCGGGGCGAAGGCGGCGGGGGCCGGTGCGGGAACGGGGGGCGGCATGGGGGTGGGGGCCGGGAAGGGCGCGGGGACCGGTACCTGCGGCGGCACGGGCGAGGGGAGCGGTGCCGGGGCCACCGGCTGCTGCACGGGCACCATCGGCTGCTGCGCGGGGACCATCGGCTGCTGGGCGGGGG
>NZ_MLYO01000028.1 GCF_001866665.1 Streptomyces monashensis
GCCGTGGTGTCGATGGCGTGCCGTCTTCCCGGTGGGATTGATACGCCGGAGGCTTTTTGGGAGTTGTTGGTCTCGGGTGGGGATGCGGTGGGTGGTCTGCCGGAGCGGTGGCGGGGGCTGGATCTGTTCGATCCGGATCCGGAGGCGGTCGGTAAGAGTTATGCGCGTGAGGGTGGGTTCGTCGAGGGTGTGGAGGGTTTTGATCCGTCGTTCTTCGGGATCTCGCCGCGTGAGGCGCTGTCGATGGACCCGCAGCAGCGGCTGGTGCTGGAGACGTCGTGGGAGGCGCTGGAGCGCGCCGG
>NZ_MLYO01000029.1 GCF_001866665.1 Streptomyces monashensis
CAGGACCGCGGAAAACATAACGGGGGACTTCGATGCCGAGCAGCGGGCCTTGTTCGGGACATCGGTCGGGCGGCCACGGTCCGGGGGCCGGGCCGTGTGACGTCGGTGCGGCGTTCATCCGACGGGCTGCGGGACGCGTGCTGGTACCTGTGGACCGTGCGCTCGGTCACGTCCTGGCCGTCACGCACGCTCTGTTCGCGGTAGGGCTCACTCGAAGCAGGGCGACCGGTGCCCGCTGGTCCCGCCCCGTGGCGCAGAGCGGGCGGGACCGGCGGGTCGCTGGTCAGCCGATTCTCCTGGACGATGTTCGGTGTCCGGGAGACGGAGGCGCCACCGGTGTTGCCGGCCACGTCGTACGCCTTCAGGGCGAACAGGTCCGAGGCGCCGGGCCTGGCGCTGGTGTTCCAGGAGGTCACGGTCGGGCCGAAGGCGGCCGAGGACGGCGAGGTCGCCATGCCCTTGGCCAGCGCCGCGTTGTCGGCGGCCTTCCAGGTCACCGTGACCGGGACCGCGGTCGAACTCACCGTGCCGGTGCGCGTGTTCACGGCCGGAGCGGTCGTGAAGGCGGGCGCGGTCGTGTCGCCGACCAGGGTGACCGAGCCGGACAGTGTGGTCGCCCCACGGACGTGGGTGGCACGGACCTGGACGGTGTGGCTGCCGGAGGCGACCGAGACCGACGCGGAGCGGGCGGAGCCGGAGGTGTGTGCCACGGCCTTGCCGTCGACCAGGACGTCGAAGCCGGAGATCACCGCGGACGGCGTGACGGTCGTCCAGCTCACCGTGGCCGCGCCCTTGGTGTAGTAGCTCGTGCCGGACTTGGCCGCCCCGCCGGACATCCCGGTGACGGAGACCGCGGCGACCGGGCCGGCCGAGTAGGAGCGGATCGTGCTCAGGGCGTTGTAGAGCTGGTTGCCGGGGCAGTCGGTGGCGAAGCCGTTGCAGTGACCGGAGATCACGTTGACGTTGTAGCTGTTGCCCAGACATCCCGCCGCGCACACCAGGACGGTTCAGCTCGGCGGCGTCGGGGAGGTCGTCCGGCTGCTGCATCTTCAGCCACGGTGTCCAGTGGCCGTCGGCGGCGGAACGGGTCCGCACCTCCACCGCGCCGCGCAGCTTGGCGTGCGCGCCGTTCCAGGTGACACCCACCATGCTGAACGGAGCCGAGGACCGGGCCCCCGGCGTCTTGAGCGACGCGCTTGCTCCGGTCAGGGACAGCGAGTGGACATGCGTCTTGACCGGTCCCTGCGCGACCGACACTCCGCCATGGCCCGGCGACCCGGCCGTGGCGACGGTCGCCACAGCCACACCGCCACCGGCGACGACCGCCCCCAGCGCCCCCACGTGCGCTTCTTCAGACGGGCTCGACGGCGACCGCGCCGAAACCCGTGTTCAGTTCTCATGCCCCACCCGGAAGACCCGTTGTCGTTGTCATCAGCCATCGCAGGGCACAGCCGTCACAGGAGTGCCCCTGGAATACCAGCGCATTCAAATGTTCAAACATCACAGGACCCGCACCCCGAGCGGGGGGACGGACGCGCGCCGACGACGGCTGCCGCGGCCCTTGCACACGAAAGCGTGATGGGGCCGGCGCCTGGTACCGAGCCGTCCGCGTGACTGCCTGCTTTTCCCGGGTACGCGGCAGCGGCGTGCATGCAACCGCGACACATGGAACACGCGCCTCTGGAAGCCCGCGCTCGCCTCCGCGGGGCGCATCGGCAGATGGCCCCCGACGCCGGCCCGCGAGGTCGCGTCGCCATGGATGCTGGGTTCAGCGGGGAGGCGAACCCCCTGGAAACCCCCTGACGGTCGTGCGGGGGGCGTGAGAGGCTGGAAACGTGCAGGCCATGGTGGGTATGGAGCGGAATTCATGCGGTTGACGGTCTTCTGGCAGCGGATGGCGGAACATTTCGGTCCGGGGTACGCCGACACCTTCGCGCGTGATCACGTCATGTCGGAGCTGGGCGGACGCACGGTGAACGAGGCGCTGGACGCCGGCTGGGCGGCGAAGGACGTGTGGCGCGTGGTCTGCGCGGTCATGAACGTGCCGGGCGAGCGCCACTGACGTCTTGCCCGGGCACGCACCGCCGCCTTCTGCCCGACATGCGGTAATTGCTCGTGAAGGTGACTGCGATACGGCACTGAGCGGTCACGAAGGCGCAATCGGTCACGAAAGCGCAGGTGGGCGCTGGTTGTCGGTGGCGTCGGCGACACTTGGCTCGTGGCACGCACCGACGAGGCGGTCGGCGACGTGGCCGACGGCGCGTGGAGTCTTCATCCGCCAAGGCTCCCGGCCGCCGCCCGCGCGGTCGTCGTCCGGCCGAAGGCACCCGCCGTACACCACGTGGAGTACCCCGGGAACGGCGGCATCCGGCGCCCGGAGAGCGGCGGTCAGGGGGAGACCGTGGCGGCGGGCGGGGTCCAGCGCCCGGTGCGGGGGGCCGCGTCGGTGACGCCGTAGTCCTTCTTGAGGTGTTCGGGGATGGCGTAGTGCATCACGCGCCCGCGCGTGAGGGACGACAGTTCGAGGACCGTCGTCAGGTGGCCGAGCCGGTCCAGGGCCCAGGCGCCGAGCGGGGAGCGGTCCTCGATGGTCTCCAGCACCCCGAGGAGGTGCGGGACGGCCTTCACCAGCGTGTCCCAGCGGGTGCGGGGCACCTGGAGCCAGTCGGCGCAGGTGTCTCCGACCAGATGGCGGACGAGGGCGGAGACGATCGGGTCGAAGAGGGTGCCGGGCACGACCTCCTCGTAGAGGTCGATGAGCTGCCGCGTCAGCTCCGCGCCCTCCGCCGAGGGGCCCATGTGACGGATCATGTACAGGTCGAGGAAGCTCCGCGCCTCCTGGAGGGTCTTCGGCACGGCCTCCTGGTCGACACCGAGCATGGCGCCGACCACCCGCCAGGCGTAGTAGTAGGCCTCCGCTCCTTCCGTGGTCATGTGGATGCCCAGCCGGTGCAGGCTGTCGAGGACGAGCAGCGAGAAGAACATCTGCCCGCCGATCATGTCCTCCTGGCAGATCGGCGTGCCCAGGGCCGCCGTGTCCCAGCGGTTCTCGCGCCTGAGGTGGTGCCGGACGGAGGCGTGCAGCAGCCGGACCTTCTGGGCGGCCGGGATGAAGCGGCTGCCCGCCTCGAAGGCGTCGGGCTGCATCAGATAGACCGTGAACTGGCCGGTCTCCGCCATCCGCTTGGAGGGGTACTTCAGCGAGTGCGTGGCCGACAACAGCCGCGCCACGTGCGGGACGACGTAACAGGCGGGCATGGAGGCGAAGGACAGTGCCGTGGAGATGTGCACGTTGTTGTCGATGAAGAACAGCCGTGCCTTCTCCATCTCGCCCCAGTCCACCCAGGACGGCGGCACGCTCGTCGCCCGGAGGTACTCACGGGCCACGTCGGGCAGGCCGTCCGGCAGCGGAGCGCCCGCGGTGGAGACGTACCGCATCAGCGTGTTGAAGGTGCCGACCTCCCCGCGCGCGAAGAGGGTGGCGACGGTGGCGTCGGCGAGTTCGTCGCCGGCCTCCCGCAGGGCGTCCATCGATGCCTCGGTGACGGTCATGGCAGGGGGCTCCTTGTCCGGGAAGTCGTCGGCGTGTGGCGAGTCGGGAGCGCGGGACGTCGGCGCCCGGGCGGTGGGCGGCCCCGCCGAACGGGCGGGGCGGTCCGGGTCAGCACGAGCGGGGCGGTGCGGGTCAGTACGGGCGGACCGTCGCCGCGTGCGCCAGTTCGGCCAGGGCGTCGGCGGCGCACGCGGACACGTCCAGGTCGTGGAGGGCATCGAGTGCCTCCGCCACGCGCGCGGAGATCATGTTCTCGACGCGGTCCGGTGTGCCGAGCCGGCGCATCACCTCCCGCACGGCGTCCAGGCCCGCCCGGTCCGGACCGCCCCGGCCCAGCAGCTCCCGAAGCCGCTCGCGTTCGTCCGCGCCGGCGATCCGCCAGGTCTCCGCCAGCAGCGCGGTGGGGCGATGGCCGCGTACGTCGTCGGTGTCGGCCTTCCCGGTGCGCTCCGGGTCCCCGAACAGGCCCAGCAGGTCGTCGCGCAGCTGGAAGGCCTCGCCGAGCGGCAGCCCGTACGCCGAGTAGCCCGCCCGCAGCCGCTCCCCGGCCCCGGCCAGTGTGCCGCCGATCAACAGGGGCTGCTCGACGGTGTACTTGGCGGTCTTGTACCGGATCACCTTCAGCGACGCCGCGGTGTCCGGGACGGCCCCGGTGTGCAGGATCTCCAGGCACTCGCCCGCGATCAGCTCACGGGCCAGCAGCGACCACAGCGGGCGGGCGCGGCCCAGATACGCCGCGGGCAGCCCGCACGTGGCGAACAGCTGCCCGGCCAGCGACATCAGCAGATCCCCGACCAGCATCGCCAGCGACCGCGCGGCGGCGCCGGGACGCGGATGCCCGGTCACGGCGGCGCGCAGGGCCAGGTGGGCGGTGGGTCGGCCGTGCCGCAGGGGGCTGTCGTCGATCAGGTCGTCGTGCACGACCGCGGCGGCGTGCACCAGTTCCATGGAGGCCGCGGCCCGCACCAGCGCGTCGCTGTCCGGCTGGCCGGCCGCACGCCAGCCCCAGTAGCAGAACGCCGCCCGCAGCCGCTTGCCGTCCGCGACCGCCGACTCCAGCTGGTCGGCCACGGGTCCGAGGGCCGGATCGACCTCGGCCAGCAGATCGGCCTCCTGGGCGACGAACGCGTGCAGCACCTGGCCGACGCGGGTCCGGAACCCGGCCGCGTTCCACCGCTCAGCCGCCATCGGCACCCCGGTGTACGCGCGCGTGCCGGGCGAGGATCTCCAGATGGGCCGGGGGCACGTTCGTGCGGCGGTCCAGCGCCAGCCGACCGCGGGCCACCAGGTCCTGCTCGGCCGCCGACGCCAGTTCCGCGGCGTCCGAGCGGCGCAGCAGCCCCCGTACGGTCGTCACGGCCGAGCCCAGCGTGCTCACCGCCAGGTCCGCCACCCCCGCCACCAGCAGTACGGCCTGTTCGTCCAGGCCGCCGCGGCGCCCTGCTCCCTGTGCCATTGCCCTCCCGCCAGTACGCCCGGTCTCCCGTCGGCGCCTCCGGGCGGTGCCGGTCACGCACCGCCGTCATGTGAGCATGGCGGCCCCGGACGGGCGGAGCCGGCGGAATCGTCGCCCCGGCGCACCAATGGGTGACCGGTTCGGCAGGTCGTACGGTTCCTGCTCCGAGCCCGCCGGCCACCCGCATCGGGCTGTGTCCCGTGTCGGCGGTGATCGTTGCCCGGGGCATGAAGGAGATGATCAGTGTGACCGCCGTCGCCCTCGTCTGCGCGAACGGCAGCGTGCTCGACCACGCCGGCCGACCACGCTGACCGGTCCAGGGCTTGTGGCGCCGCCTCGTCCTGGCCGCGGCGCGGGGTCGAGGGAGCCGGGGCAGGGCGGCAGGCCCGGCATCCAGGTGAGGGCGGTCCAGGGATGCGGAAATCCCCGGAGGTTCACCGAGGCTGACGGGGCCGGCGGCCGGACGTGGCTCCTCGCGCACCGTGCAGGAGCAGAGGGCAACCCGTTGCTTGACACAAAAATCGAACATCCATTCTTATGGAAGCTCAGGCGAGGCTCGAGGTGGTGGATTTCGTCCCGTTTTGCGGGGAGATGTCACCGGGTTATCCACAGGCTGGGCCTGCGTCGGGGCGCATTGTCAGTGGCAGGCGTTAGCGTCTTTGACGTGAAGCGATCGACTCAAGCAAACCGGGTGGAACCCATGGCAGGAACCGACCGCGAGAAGGCGCTCGACGCCGCGCTCGCACAGATTGAACGGCAATTCGGCAAGGGCGCGGTCATGCGCATGGGCGAGCGGTCGAAGGAGCCCATCGAGGTCATCTCGACCGGATCGACCGCGCTCGACGTCGCCCTCGGCGTCGGTGGCCTGCCGCGCGGCCGTGTCGTGGAGATCTACGGACCGGAGTCTTCCGGCAAGACGACCTTGACCCTGCACGCCGTGGCCAACGCCCAGAAGGCCGGCGGCCAGGTCGCGTTCGTGGACGCGGAGCACGCCCTCGACCCCGAGTACGCGCGCAAGCTCGGCGTCGACATCGACAACCTGATCCTCTCCCAGCCGGACAACGGCGAGCAGGCCCTGGAGATCGTGGACATGCTGGTCCGCTCCGGCGCCCTCGACCTCATCGTCATCGACTCCGTCGCCGCGCTCGTCCCGCGCGCGGAGATCGAGGGCGAGATGGGCGACAGCCACGTCGGTCTCCAGGCCCGACTGATGAGCCAGGCGCTGCGGAAGATCACCAGCGCGCTCAACCAGTCCAAGACCACCGCGATCTTCATCAACCAGCTCCGCGAGAAGATCGGCGTGATGTTCGGCTCCCCGGAGACCACGACCGGTGGCCGCGCGCTGAAGTTCTACGCCTCGGTGCGTATCGACATCCGCCGCATCGAGACCCTGAAGGACGGCACCGAGGCGGTCGGCAACCGCACCCGCTGCAAGGTCGTCAAGAACAAGGTCGCGCCGCCCTTCAAGCAGGCCGAGTTCGACATCCTCTACGGCCAGGGCATCAGCCGCGAGGGCGGTCTGATCGACATGGGCGTGGAGCACGGCTTCGTCCGCAAGGCCGGCGCCTGGTACACGTACGAGGGCGACCAGCTCGGCCAGGGCAAGGAGAACGCGCGCAACTTCCTGAAGGACAACCCCGACCTGGCCAACGAGATCGAGAAGAAGATCAAGGAGAAGCTGGGCGTGGGGGTCCGCCCGGAGGAGCCCGCCGCCGAGCCCGGCGCGGACGCGGCGGTCACCGCAGCGGCCGACGACGACGCCAAGACGGCGCCCGCCGCCAAGGCCGCCAAGCCCAAGGCCGCCGCAGCCAAGAGCTGACCCGTGACACGACGAACCGACTGGGCCGAGTACGAGTACGCCACCCCCGGTACCCCACGGGGGAGGGGCACCGGGGGCTACCCGGACTCCGCCCCGGACGGTGGCGACGAACACCGGGCCGACGGGCACGGCGAGTACGGCGGGCGCGGTGACGACGGCGCGCACGGCGAGTTCAGCGACTACAGCGAGTCCGACGTCCCGGGCGGGCACCGCGGCAGCGGTGGGTACGAGGGCGACGGCGGAGCCCGTCGGGGCGGCAAGGGCGCCCGGAGCCGGCGGCGGCGCGGCTTCGAGGACGCGCCCGGGGAGGACGAAGGCCCCCCTCCCTCGTCGAGGGCCGAGCGGGGGGAGTCTTCAGGGGACCCGGCTGAGCGGGCGCGGGCGATCTGCCTGCGCCTGCTCACCGGGACCCCGCGCACCCGCAGACAGCTCGCCGACGCCCTGCGTAAGCGGGAGATCCCCGAGGACGTGGCCGAGGAGGTGCTGTCGCGGTTCGAGGAGGTTGGACTGATCGACGACGGCGCGTTCGCGGACGCCTGGGTGGAGTCCCGGCACCACGCCCGTGGGCTCGCCCGCCGGGCACTCGCCCGGGAGCTGCGCACCAAGGGAGTCGACTCGGCGCTGATCGACGAGGCCGTCGGCCAGCTGGACGCCGAGCAGGAGGAGACGACCGCCCGCGAGTTGGTCGACCGCAAACTGCGCGCCACCCGCGGCCTCGACCGCGACAAGCGGCTCCGCCGCCTCGCCGGCATGCTCGCCCGCAAGGGTTATCCCGAGGGCATGGCCCTCCGCGTCGTCCGCCAGGCCCTGGAGGAAGAGGGCGAGGACACCGAGTTCCTGGGGGACGCGGACATCTGAGACCTCCGGGGCGGGCTTCTCCCGACCGGCGAGCCTCATGGTGGCACCGCAGGCCGGGATGTGTCGCGGGTCTCGCGCAGTGGGGTTGGCCCCCGCTGAAGACGCCGGTCCGCCGCAGTGCTGCTCCGGGCCCGCGCGGGCGAGTCCGGGGGCACGCCGCGGGCCATGGCACGGACACACCGGCCGGGGCCCGGACGCGGACGACACGTCCGACACGTACATGCAGAGAGAGCCCGCCCCGACGCGCCCGGGAGTCCGCTCTGCTCCGGCTCGCCGGGGCGCCCCGGCGTCAGGTGCTGCGCATGCTGCGCACCGAGGTGCCGAGCCCGCTGCTCCTCGCCACCTCGCTCGGCAGCGGGATCGCCCTCGCGGTGCTCACCGCGTGCAGCGTCGGCATGACCGGCCGGGCCGCGCCCACGGTCACGCCTCTGCTCGACGTCACCGTCGTCGCCGTGGCCGGTCTGCTCGCGCTCGTCGGCACCACGGTTCCGGGGCGGGCGGCACTGCGGGTGCGGCCGGTGGCGGTGGCCACCGTGCAGGAGTATCCCCCCGAGGAGCCGGGGGAGGTTGTCGTCAGCGCGTCGCCGGCTCCACCGGAAGTCCCTGCGCCCGCCACGCCTGGAAGCCGCCGACCAGGTCGGTCGCCCGGTGCAGGCCCAGCTGGTGCAGGGAGGCGGCGGCGAGGCTGGAGGCGTAGCCCTCGTTGCAGAGGACCACGACGCGCAGGTCGTGCCCGGTGGCCTCGGGGGCGCGGTGGCTGCCCTGCGGATCGAGGCGCCACTCCAGTTCGTTGCGCTCGATGACGAGGGCGCCGGGGATCAGTCCGTCCCGCTCGCGCAGGGCCGCGTACCGGATGTCGACCAGCAGCGCCGCACCGGTGCGCGCCGCCTCGTGCGCCTCCCGTGCCTCGACGCGCCGGTAGCCCGCGCGCACCCGCTCCAGCAACGCGTCGATGCCGAGCGGCCGTTCGACCGCGCCCGCCGCCGGGCCGGTGCCGTCCGCCGGGGTCTCCTTCGTGCCGCTCACTGCCAGTCCTCCGGCCGCTCCACCTGCTCCAGGCGCAGTACCTGACCCGTGCGGCTGTAGCGGCGGATGCGGGGAAGGGGCGGGTAGTAGGCGTGGACGGAGACCGCGTGCTCGGTGCGGGAGGCGTTGAGGACCTCGTGGACGTGGTGGCGGCCGAAGGCACGGCCCTCGCCGGCGGGGAGGCGGCGTTCGCGGTCGACGCCCTCGGAGAGTTCCAGGGTCTGCCAGCCGTCGGTCGGCAGCCGGGCGGCGAGGGAGTTCTCCTTGAGCTCGCCCGAGGCCGCGACGAACGCGCCGACCGACTCGGCGTGGTCGTGCCAGCCGGTGCCGGTGCCGGGCGGCCAGCCGATCAGCCAGGCCTCGCTGCCGCCCGGCCCCTCCAGCCGCACCCAGGTACGGCCCTCCGGGTCGAGCGGAAGGGAGGCGATCAGCGCGGTGTCGGTGGCCGTACGCCGGGCGAAGTCGAGCAGGTCCGCCTGGGTGGGCGCCGAACGGACGCGGGGCGAGGCGGGGGACACGGAAGCAGGGGAGACAGACACGAGCACCGTCCTGGAGGTTCGCGGAAACGGGCGCACGACGGCGCCCGGAGAGGGAGGGAAGCGAATTCAGCAGGACGGACGACACACACAGCCCGCGTAGCGGACGAGGTCCATGTGGACCCTCCGCCACAGGCGCACGCAGGTGTCGGTCATGGTCCGGAGTACAGCATGAGCGTGCACTCCGGTCAACTCACCGTCACCATGTGGACAGAGCGTGATCGGCGTACGGGTCAGCGCGCGCCGGAGGCGGCCTCCGCCTCCTCCTTCACCGCGCCGCCCACCGCCGCCTCCGCCGCCGCGTACAGGTCGGCCGGCCGCACCCCGCTCAGCGCCGTGACCAGGTGGCCGTCGGGGCGCACGAGCAGCACGCTGTGCGCCGGCGCACCCGGGTACTCCTCGGCGACCAGCAGTTCGGCGGGGTGCGGCAGCGCGGTCACGGCCGCCGCGAGCCGGGGCATCACCCCGGCGGACATCCAGTGTTTGCGGTCCCACACGCCCGTGCCCGGCGCGATCAGCACCACGAGCAGGGCGCCGCGGCCGAGCCGATCGCGCAGCCGGACGAACGAGCCGTCCTCCGCGGTGACCCGGACGTCGGTGACCTGCGCGCCGGGTGCGGTCCCGACCGGGATCCGGCCGTCCAGCGGCGGGGGCGCGAGCGGCGAGTCGGCGTACGTCCCCGGTGCGCCGAGCGTCCCGCGCCCCAGGTGGCCGTCCGCCAGCAGCGCATCGTGGCCCCGGGCCGTGCCCGGCACCATCTGGCGCAGCCCGCCCGCGCCGCGCACCACCGGCAGTACCTGGTCGGCGGCGCGCAGCCGGGCGGAGACCGCCGCGCGCCGCTCGGTCTGATAGCTGTCCAGCAGCGCCTCGTGGTGCCCGTGGTGCCAGGCCGGGGCCAGCTTCCAGGCGAGGTTGTCGGCGTCCCTCAGGCCCTCGTCGAGCCCCTGGGTGCCGAGTGCGCCGAGCAGATGCGCCGCGTCCCCGGCGAGGAGGACCCGGCCCGCGCGCCAGCGGCGGGCCAGCCGGTGGTGCACCATATGGACACCGGTGTCGAGCAGGTCGTACGGCGGCGTGGTGCCGTCCGTCCAGCCCGCGAGCGTCTCGCGGATCCGGGCCACCAGGGTTTCGGGCGTGACCAGGTCCTTGCCGGGCGGCAGCAGCCAGTCCAGGCGCCACACGCCGTCCGGGAGGGGGCGGGCGGTCACCTCCCCGGCCGAGGGCCCGGACTGCCGCCACGGCGGCGTCCGATGGATCAACGCCCGGCCCTCCCACGGAAGTTCCGCGCGCAGCGCGGCGACCGCGTGACGCTCCACCGCCGTACGGCCCGGGAAGCGGATGTCCTGGAGTTTGCGCACCGTGGAGCGCTGGCCGTCGCAGCCGACCAGGTAACTGCCGCGCCACCAGGTGCCCTTGGCGCCGCGGGAGTGCGCGGTGGCGCCGGAACGGTCCTGCTCGATCGCGTCCAGGCGGCTGTCCACGGCCATTTTCACCAGGGGCTCGTCGGCGACGGCCGTGCGCAGGGCGGCGGTGACGACGTGCTGGGCGATGTGCAGCGGGGCGGCGGCGCCCGCCTCGGCGAAGTCGACCTCGCTCATCACCTGCTTGCGCCGCAGGGACCGCCATCCGGCCCAGCGCATGCCGTAGCTGTCGAGCGGCACTCCGGTCAGCCGCTGCAGCAGGGCGGCCGTGTCCTCGCGCAGCACGACGGTGCGCGCGGGGCGGGGTTCGTCCTTGCCGGGGCCCTCGTCCAGGACGACGGACGGCACCTCCTGGCGGGCCAGCGCCAGGGCGAGCGTGAGCCCGACGGGGCCCGCTCCGACGACGATCACCGGGTCCACGGCGTGGCGCCCCCTGCCCGCAGCGGTGCCTCGACGGACGACGGTGAACAAGAAGGTGAAGCGGGGTGCACGATCACAGAACGTATGCAACCCATTGGCAGAGTTTGCGTCAAGCGACAAGGGGCAGTGGCGATCATGCCACTGCCCCTGGGGCCCGTACGGGTGAGTGCCGAGGTGTCAGGCGGCGCCACCGGTACCGACGGTGCCGCCCACCGCGGCCGGATTCGGCTCCTCCATGGTCCCGCTGTTCTCCATGGTCCCCGGGTTCCCCGTGTTCTCCGCGCCGAGCTCCGCACCCTCACGCGGTGTGAGCGGCCGTCATTTCCTGGCGCCGCCGTCGCCGATGCCCGCGCCGGTGCCGGCCGGGTCGGCGCCCGTGCCTGCCGTGCCCGCGATGTCCGCCAGGTCCTGGACCGCCAGCACCGCGCCGGTCGACTTCTTGCGCCGCCGCAGCCGGCCCTCCAGCCAGCTCGCGAACGAGGTCAGCGAGAAGTTGATGATCACGTAGATCACGCCCACGACGGTCAGCGAGGCGATGATGTTGCCGTAGTAGCCGCTCATCGTGTTGGCCGAGGCCAGCAGTTCGGGGAAGGTGAGGACGGCACCGCCGAGGGCGGTGTCCTTCACGACGACCACCAGCTGGCTGACGATCGCCGGAAGCATCGTGGTGACCGCCTGCGGCAGCAGGATGAGCCGCATCGCCTGACCCTTGCGCAGGCCGATAGCGAGAGCTGCCTCGGACTGGCCCTTCGGCAGGGCGAGGATGCCCGCACGGACGATCTCGGCGAGCACCGACGCGTTGTACAGCACCAGACCGGTGACGACCGCGTAGAACGGACGATCGTCCGAACTGACACCGGTGTACTGGGCGAAGAGCGCGAGCCCGAAGATCATCAGGACCAGGACGGGGATCGCCCGGAAGAACTCCACCACGATCGCGGCCGGGACGCGCACCCACACGTGGTCCGAGAGCCGGGCGATACCGAGGACGGCACCCAGCGGAAGCGCGATGACCATCGCCAGCGCGGCCGCCTTGAGGGTGTTCTCCAGACCGGGCCAGATGTACGTCGAGTACGCCTCGGTGCCGCTGAAGAAGGGCTTCCACAGCGGCCAGGCCAGCTGCCCCTTGTCGTCGAGGGCCGTGTACACCCACCATCCGAGGGCGGCGAGGGCGACCAGGAAGACCGCCGTGTACAGGGTGTTGCGCCGCTTGGCGCGGGGGCCCTGGGCGTCGTACAGGACCGAACTCATCGCTTCACCGCCACCTTCTTGCCCACCCAGCCGAGGATCAGACCCGTCGGCAGGGTCAGGCAGACGAACCCGAAGGCGATGACCGCGGAGATGGCCAGCAGCTGCGCCTCGTTCTCGATCATCTTCTTCATTAGGAAGGCCGCCTCCGCCACGCCGATCGCGGCGGCCACCGTCGTGTTCTTCGTCAGCGCGATCAGCACGTTGGTCAGCGGGCCGACGGCCGCGCGAAAGGCCTGCGGCAGTACGACGAGCCCCAGCACCTGGGTGAAGCTGAGACCGATGGCCCGAGCGGCCTCGGCCTGGCCGACCGGCACCGTGTTGATGCCGGCCCGGATCGCCTCACACACGAACGACGAGGTGTAGAGGGTCAGACCGAGCACGGCCAGCCGGAAGTTGATCGCGTCGAAGCCGTGCGCACCGAGGCTGATGCCCAGCGTCTGGTTGAGGCCGAGTGAGGAGAACAGGATGATCACCGTGAGCGGGATGTTCCGCACGATGTTCACGTAGGCGGTGGCGAAACCGCGCATCAGCGGTACCGGGCCCACCCGCATGGCGGCCAGCAGAGTGCCCCAGACCAGGGAGCCCACGGCCGACAGCAGCGTGAGCTGCACGGTCGTCCAGAAGGCGCCCAGTACGTCGTACTTGTCAAGAAAGTCGAACACGTTCTCCCGCGCTTCCGCGTGTAAGGATGCCCCGGCGCGCCGCCGCCGTCAGGAGCGACGGCGCACCGGCGGGCGCTGCCTCAGCTCTTGATGTCGCCGATCTTCGGGGCGGGCTCGTTCTTGTAGTCGGCCGGGCCGAAGTTCTTCTTCACGGCCGTCTCCCAGGAACCGTCGGAGACCATGTCCTCGAGAGCTTTGTTGATCTTGGCCTTGAGGGCGCTGCCCTTCTTGACGCCGATGCCGTAGTTCTCGTTGGTCATCTTGAAGCCGCCGAGCTTGAACTTGCCCTTGAACTGGGCCTGGGCGGCGTAACCGGCGAGGATCGAGTCGTCCGTGGTGAGGGCTTCGATGGCACCGCTCTGCAGGCCCGACATGCATGCCGAGTAGGTCGGGTACGTCTGGAGGTTCGCCTTGGGAGCCAGCTTGGCCTTGAGGTTCTGGGCCGAGGTCGAGCCGGCCACCGAGCACAGGTTCTTGCCGTTGAGGTCCGCCGGAGCCTTGATCTTCGTGTCGTCCGCGCGCAGCAGCACGTCCTGGTGGGCCAGCAGGTACGGGCCGGCGAAGTCGACCTTCTCCTGACGCTTCGGGGTGATCGAGTAGGTGGCCGCGATGAAGTCGACGTCACCACGCTGCAGCATGGTCTCGCGGTCGGCGCTCTTCGACTCCTTCCACTCGATCTGGTCGGCGCTGTAACCGAGCTTCTTGGCGACGTAGGTGGCCACGTCGACGTCGAAGCCGGCGTAGCCCGACGGGGTCTTCTGGCCGAGGCCCGGCTGGTCGAACTTGATGCCGATGGCGATCTTCTTGCCGCCGCCGGAGGAGTCGTCCTTCTTGCCGCCGCCGCACGCGGTGGCGGTCACGGCGAGGGCGAGGGCGACGGCCGAGGCGGCGGTGACCTTGCGGAGCTGCATGCTGAACATCCTTCGAAAATGGTGCGGAACGAGACCCGTCGGAAAAGGCGACCCGGGTACGGAGGGCCGGGCCGGCGCCGCCCTCAGTGGTGCAGGATCTTGGACAGGAAGTCCTTGGCCCGGTCGCTGCGCGGGTTGCTGAAGAACTGCTCGGGCGTGGCCTGTTCGACGATGCGGCCGTCGGCCATGAAGACCACGCGGTTCGCGGCCGAGCGCGCGAATCCCATCTCGTGGGTGACGACGATCATCGTCATGCCCTCACGGGCGAGCTGCTGCATGACCTCGAGGACCTCGTTGATCATCTCGGGGTCGAGGGCCGAGGTCGGCTCGTCGAAGAGCATGACCTTCGGGCCCATCGCCAGCGCCCGCGCGATCGCCACGCGCTGCTGCTGGCCGCCGGACAGCTGGGCGGGGTACTTGTCGGCCTGGGTGCCCACCCCGACCCGGTCGAGCAGCGCCCGGGCCTTCTCCTCGGCCTGCCGCTTCTCGGTCCTGCGGACCTTGAGCTGGCCCAGCATCACGTTCTCGAGCACGGTCTTGTGCGCGAAGAGGTTGAAGGACTGGAACACCATCCCGACGTCGGCCCGCAGCCGGGCCAGCTCCTTGCCCTCCTGGGCCAGGGGCTTTCCGTCGATCGTGATGGTGCCGGAGTCGATCGTCTCCAGGCGGTTGATCGTGCGGCACAGAGTCGACTTTCCGGACCCCGAGGGCCCGATGACCACGACGACCTCGCCACGGGCGATCGTCAGGTCGATGTCCTGGAGCACGTGCAACGCGCCGAAGTGCTTGTTGACGCTCTTCAGGACGACCAGTTCGTCGGACGTGACCGTGTCTTCCTTGGTCAGCGCTGCTTCGGTCATCGCTCTCGGGCTCCGTCCTGCTCGGTTTCGGAGGACAGTAATGAGCCGCTGTGACCTGCGTCATCACATCTGAGGGAGATCTGAGCATCACGATCCGATAGCAAACGGACACGTGTCGTAGCACATGTTCCCCGCGCGCGTATCGGCCGGATAACGGTAGCGACAGGCAACCGGAACCCTCTTGACGCCGTCCTTGTCCATCGGCGTCACTGCCATGGTGCACGCGCGCGTGCGCCTACAAGACGCACGAGAACCGACACCGTACGACCGCTGAACCGGAGGGGGCCGGGATGAGACTGCTGCTCGTCGAGGACGACAACCACGTCGCCGCGGCCCTGTCCGCCGTCCTCGCGCGGCACGGCTTCGAGGTCACGCACGCGCGTAGCGGCGAGGAAGCCCTCCAGGCACTCGTCCCCGAGAGCGACGGTTTCGGTGTCGTCCTGCTCGACCTCGGCCTGCCCGACCAGGACGGATACGAGGTCTGCGGCAAGATCCGCAAGCGCACCGGCACCCCGGTGATCATGGTCACCGCCCGCTCCGACGTGCGCTCCCGCATCCACGGGCTCAACCTGGGCGCCGACGACTACGTCGTGAAGCCGTACGACACCGGGGAACTGCTCGCCCGGATCCACGCCGTCAGCCGGCGCACCGCCCACGAGGACGCGGGCCCCGGCGGCGACGGGTCGCTGCTGCTCGGCGCCGTGCGCATCGAACTGCCCACCCGCCAGGTCACCGTGGCCGGTGCGGTCGTCCAGCTGACCCGCAAGGAGTTCGACCTGCTCGCCCTGCTCGCGCAGCGTCCGGGCGTCGTCTTCCGGCGGGAGCAGATCATCAGCGAGGTCTGGCGCACCAGTTGGGAGGGCACCGGCCGCACCCTGGAGGTGCACGTCGCCTCCCTGCGGGCCAAACTGCGCATGCCCGCGCTGATCGAGACCGTACGCGGCGTCGGCTACCGGCTCGTCGCGCCGGCCGCCTAGCGGGGCCGGGTGCGCGCACGTCTGCTGCCGCTGCTCATCGTCCTGATGGCGGCCGTACTCCTCGCTCTCGGCCTGCCGCTCGCCATCAGCGTGGCCGCCGCCCAGCAGCAGAAGGTCGTCGTCGACCGGATCGACGACACGGCGCGCTTCGCCGCGCTCGCCCAGTTCGTCACCGGCGGCCCCGGCGGATCCCGCCGCACGGGCACGGACGAGCGCCTGGAGGCGCTGCGCAGCGAACTCGCCAACTACTACGGCGTCTACGGCATCAACGCCGGTGTCTTCTACCGCAACGGCTCCGCCATGGCCAATGCCCCCGCCGACTGGCTCGTACCGCCGAAGGGGGAGGTCCGGGACGCGTTCGCGGAGGCGCTGCTCAGCCGGCGCAGCCACGATCCGCGACAGGTGTGGCCGTGGCAGCGCAGCCGACTGGTCGTCGCCTCGCCGGTGATCCGGGACGGGGACGTCGTGGCGGTCGTGGTCACCGACTCGCCGACCGGGCAGATGCGGTCCCGGATCCTGCACAGCTGGCTGCTCGTCGCGGCCGGCGAGAGCGCGGCGATGCTGCTGGCCGTCGGGGCGGCGCTACGGCTCACCGGCTGGGTGCTCCGACCGGTCCGCGTCCTGGACGCCACCACCCACGACATCGCCACCGGACGCCTGAAGTCCCGGGTCGCGGCGGCCGGCGGACCGCCGGAACTCAGAAGGCTGGCCCGGTCGTTCAACGAGATGGCGGACAACGTCGAGGACGTGCTGGAGCAGCAGCGTGCCTTCGTCGCCGACGCCTCGCACCAGCTGCGCAACCCGCTCTCGGCGCTGCTGCTGCGCATCGAGCTGCTCGCCCTCGAACTCCCCGAGGACAACGAGGAGATCGCCTCCGTCCGCACCGAGGGAAAGCGTCTCGCGCAGGTGCTGGACGACCTGCTCGACCTGGCGCTGGCCGAGCACGCCGAGGCGGACCTGAGCCTGACGGACGTCGGCGCGCTCGCGGAGGAGCGGGTGGCCGCGTGGTCACCGGCCGCCGGTGCGAAGGGCGTCCGGCTGACCGGGGAGTGCCCGCCCACGACCGGCTGGGCCGACCCGATCACCCTGTCCAGCGCCCTGGACGCGGTGATCGACAACGCCGTGAAGTTCACCCCCGAGGGCGGCACGGTGGCGGTCACCGTGGCAGCCGACGGCGACACCTCCACGATCGTGGTGACCGACACCGGTCCCGGCCTCACCGAGGAGGAACTCGCGCGCGTGGGCGACCGCTTCTGGCGCAGCGGCCGCCATCAGAACATCAAGGGCTCGGGCCTCGGCCTGTCCATCACGCGCGCGTTGCTCATGGCGGGCGGCGGCTCGATCACGTACGACCACCACGAACCGGGCGGCCTGCGCGTGACGGTGCGGGTGCCACGACAGGGGGAGCACTGAGGGGACGGGCTCCCGCAGGCCCGCCCCGCTCCGGCCGCCTCACGGCTTCACCGAGCGGTAGTACCGCCGGGCGCCCTCCTGGAGGTACAGCGGGTCCGTGTAGATCGCGGTGCGCAGGTCGACCAGTTGGGCGCTGTGGACGTGGGCACCGATGCCGTCGCGGCTCTTGATGACCGTGCGGGTCAGCCATTCGGTCAGCCGGGGGTCCACGTCCGTGCGGGTGATCAGGAGGTTGGCGACGGCGATCGTCGGCACCTCGTTGCCCTGCTGCACGACCGGGTAGGCCGACTCGGGGATGCTGGTGGCCCGGTAGTAGCGGTTCTCCTGGCCCTCGTCGTGCAGCTTGGTGACGAGGTCGCCGTCGATCGGCACGAACCTGAACGCGGCCTTCTTCGCCAGCCCGGCCAGTCCCTTGGTGGGCAGTCCGCCGGACCAGAAGAACGCGTCGATCTTGTTCTGCCGGAGTCGCTCGGGCCCGGTGTCGATGCCGTCCCCGGCCGCGGTGATGTCCCGGTGCGGGTCGATGCCGGCGGCCGTGAGCACCCGGTCGGCGATCAGCCGCACCCCGGAGTGCGGCAGCCCGGTCGCCACCCGCCTGTGCCGCAGGTCCGCCACGCTCCGGATGTCCGAGTCACTGCGCACGATGAGATGAACGTAGTCGTCGTAGAGCCGGGCCACCCCGCGCAGCCGTCCGGCGCCGCTGCCGTGCGCCAGTTCGTACGTCTCCACCGCGTCGGCCGCCGCGATGGTGAAATCGGCCTTGCCGGTCGCCACCCGCTGCACGTTCTCCTGCGAACCGGCGCTGCCGAGCAGGTCGACCTTCAGCCCGGGCATGTCCTTGGCCAGCTCGGTGCGCAACCGCTCGCCGTACTCCTGGTAGACCCCCGAGGACGTGCCCGTGCTGAAGACGATCGTCCCGCTCGGCGGCTTCTCGCCCAGGGGCAGCAGCCACCACAGCAGCAGCCCGAGCAGCACGGCCCCGGCGGCCGCGACCGGCAGCGCCCGGCGCCTGCCGAGCCGGGGGAACACCTTCGACATGCGGCGATCCTGCCAGCCCGGGCGCGCCCGTGACCAGGCCGGGGTCACGCCCCGTGCGACGAGGAGAGCCGGGGGCGCTGTCAGTGGCGGTCGTTAGAGTCGACGCATGAGCACTTCGCCCGCCGACCTCGTCCGTGAGTTCCACCATGCCTTCGGCCTCGACGCCCGCAGCACGCCGGCGGAGGTGGACCCCCAACTGGCCGCACACCGCGGGGAACTGCTCGCCGAGGAGGCCGCGGAGGTCGCCGAGGTCGCGGTCGACGGCCCGCTGGACAAGCTTGCGCACGAACTGGCCGATGTGGTCTACGTCGCCTACGGCACGGCGCTCGTCCACGGCATCGACCTCGACCAGGTGATCGCCGAGGTCCACCGCGCCAACATGAGCAAGATCGGCCCGGACGGACAGGTCGCCCGCCGGGCCGACGGCAAGGTCCTCAAGGGGGAGCACTACCGCGCCCCGGACGTGTCGGCCGTACTGCGCGGCCAGGGCTGGATACCGGCGGAGCCGGGCGCCCACAGGTCCTAGGGGGTCTTCAGGGTGCCGCCCGCCAGTTTCCACTCGCGGTGCAGCGCGCCCAGCGGGATGTCCCGGTGGACGATCGGCGTGCCGAACACGGACAGCTGGAGCCGCAGTGTCCCGGACAGATCGACGCCGCCGTACACGCGCCAGTCCATCGAGGCCTTCACCCCGCCCGTGCCGATGGACGTGGAGGGGGAGCCGGTGACCACCGTGCCGGAGGCCTCGCCGCGGAGATACGGGGCCAGGTCGGCGGTGACGCCGACCGCGCCGTAGAGGCCGACGGAGGCCTCGGCGCCGAGCGCCGTCTTCAGGGTCCCGGCGGTGGTGACGGAGGCGTGTACGGGGGTGCTCGTCATGTCCGAGGAGCTGACCGGCGTCCAGCCCTTGGCGGGGCCGAAGGTGCCGCCCGCCGTGAAGGCGCCCTTGACGTTCTGCTCGACGTCGACGGTGACGTGCCCGTCGCCGCTGAGCTGGATGTAACAGGTCAGGCCGAGGCTGACGACGACGGGGACCGGGCCGACCTGGAGGACGGGATCGGCGTGCAGCGTGGCGAACGGGATGCGCAGCGGCGCGCCGGTCGTCGCGGCGGCCCGGCCTGCGACCGACCAGCCGGAGGTCCAGCGACCGGACACGCCGAGGTACGCCGCCCCGGGTGTCACTGCGGTGCCGGTGCCGCCGTAGGCGAAGTCGACCCGCGGGGCGACCTGGACGAAGCCGTGCACCGAGGCGCCGGCCGACACCGGGGCGTCCTTCGCCGATGCCACCGCGGCGCTCACGTCGAGCCGGAGGCTGCCGAGGGGCACGGTCGCGCTCTTCGGGCCGACGCGCACGTCACCGGCCTTGGCCCAGGACACCTTCACCCCGGGCAGCAGTTTCTCGACGGCGAAGGACGAGGGGTCGACCGGCACGTCGCCCTTCGCGGTGGCGTCGCCGAGCAGGGCGTTCAGCGTGGCCGGTGCCGTCTGTACCTGCGTGCCCCGGTCCGTCTCGCCGATCACCTTGGTGACCTTGGCGAGCAGCCCGTGCGGCGCCCCGGGCGCGGGCGCGCTGGCGATCACGTCGCCCACGGCGGTCCGGTGCGCGACATCCGGGGAACTGCCGGTGGGAGCGGGGGAGGGCGGGGCGGAGGCTGACGGAGAGCGCGAGGGGGTGGCTGTCGAACTCCTTTGCGGAGACGACTCGTCGGACAGTACGGCCCGTCGTGTGCGGCTGTCGTACGAGGTGACCGCGAGCGTGGTCCGATGCGCGCGCTGCCCGGTGCCCGGCCGGCCCGCCGCGGCGGTCGCGGGGGCGGCGGGAGCGGCGACGACGGCGAGTGAGCGGTCCGTGCCGTCGGTGGCACGGACAGGGGCCGTGGGCTGCTGTCCGCGTCCGGCGGCCGACTGCGGTTCGGCGTGCGGTGCGGACGAGGAGCAGGCCGTGGCGACAAAGAGGGTGGTCACGGCGAGGGCGGGCAGCAGGGCGTACCTGTGCCTCGTGCGTCTGCGCAAGGTCGGTCCTGGGTGGAGTGGGGGGTGGCAGAGAGATTCCGGCGGGCGGTCCGCCCAGCGGCAGTACCGGCCGGTAACTCGATGTCGAACCATGAGCATGCCATGCCGCATCCATCACTCCCTCACCGTCCGGCCACAACTGAACGTGAGCTGTGACACGGCGTGTTCGGGCCATCCATGGCCGAAGTGCACCCGCACGAACCGGTGTTGTGGGTGGCCGCCAGGGCCTGTCGGCGTCCCCGGGCGGACGGCGGCCGCCCGGAGACTGCACAACCGGCCGGCGCTCAGCGGCCGTCGAGGCCGGCGCCGCCGAGCCGGGTCAGCAGCCCCGACAGCAGTGCGACGTCCTCGCCGCTCCACGCCCGGGCGGCGAAGACCTCGGCGGCGGCCTCCTCGGCCGTGGCACGCATCTCCGCCAGCCGCCTGCGGCCCGTCGGGGTCAGCGACGCGTAGGCCACGCGCGCGTCCCGGGCGGGCGGACGGCGGCCGCCCGGAGACTGCACAACCGGCCGGCGCTCAGCGGCCGTCGAGGCCGGCGCCGCCGAGCCGGGTCAGCAGCCCCGACAGCAGTGCGACGTCCTCGCCGCTCCACGCCCGGGCGGCGAAGACCTCGGCGGCGGCCTCCTCGGCCGTGGCACGCATCTCCGCCAGCCGCCTGCGGCCCGTCGGGGTCAGCGACGCGTAGGCCACGCGCGCGTCCCGGGCGTCCGGCTCACGGGTCACCAACCCGATCCGCTCCAGTGGGGCCAGCCCGCGCGTGACCCCGGAGGCGGTCAGCCCCAGGGCCTCGGCGAGATCGACCCGGCGCATGCGTCCGCCGGGCGCCTGCCCCAGCCGCAGCAGCAGGGTGAAGTCGGCGAGGCTGACCCCGTGCAGCCCGCTCAGCCGGGAGTCGAAGCGCCGTACGAGCGCCGCCTGCGCCCTGACCAGACGCAGAGCCGCGTCGAGGGTGTCACTCATCGCCGCCCCGCTCTCTCCGGAAGCCACTGCCGGTCCCTCCGGAAGCCATTGCCGGATCCTTGACTACTCAAGTTCATGCTCCGCCGTATCGCGCAGCGCGTCGCTGCCGCTTGCCCATCGGGGCCTGGGAGAGGTCCTCGGCGCTGGAGCGCAGGTTCTTGAAGCCGTAGCCGCGCTCGGTCAGCCAGGCCTGCGCCGCCTCCTCGGCCCGCTCCGTCGCCTCCAGGATGTCCTCCTCTTCCTCGCCGGTGTCGGAGAAGCGGAAGACGAAGGCGGGGCGGGCGGCGATGTCGTAGGTGAGGCTGCCCTCGGGCGTGAACGCGGCGCGCAGCACGTCGTGTGCGGCGGCGTCGGCCAGCAGGGCGGCGCGCTGCGCGTCGGTCAGGCCGTCGAAGGCGCCGCGGACGGTGATGCGGAACGTACGTGTACTCATTCCGCGACCCTAGGCGCAGCGCCCGCGCCCGCTCCACCCGGTTTCCGCTCCGGCCGGCCCGGACGGCGCCGACACGCACCTGCGGGATCCGGGGGGCCACCGGCCCGCTGGGTCCCCACCCCGTCCGCCCGCCGAAACCGGTCGCCCCGAGCAGCGCCTACCCTTGACCCATGACCAGCAGCAGCGACCGGAGCCGGGCAGTGGACGTGCAGGGACCCAAGACCTACGAAGTGCGTACCTACGGGTGCCAGATGAACGTCCATGATTCCGAGCGATTGTCCGGGCTGCTGGAGGAGGCCGGGTACGTGCGGGCGCCGGAGGGCTCGGACGGCGACGCCGACGTCGTGGTCTTCAACACGTGCGCCGTCCGCGAGAACGCCGACAACCGGCTGTACGGCAACCTCGGCCGGCTCGCGCCGCGGAAGGCCTCGCGGCCCGGCATGCAGATCGCGGTCGGCGGCTGCCTCGCGCAGAAGGACCAGGACACCATCGTGCGGAAGGCGCCCTGGGTGGACGTCGTCTTCGGCACGCACAACATCGGCAAGCTGCCGGTTCTGCTGGAACGCGCGCGCGTGCAGCAGGAGGCGCAGGTCGAGATCGCCGAGTCGCTGGAGGCGTTCCCCTCCACCCTGCCGACCCGGCGCGAGAGCGCGTACGCGGCCTGGGTGTCGATCTCCGTCGGCTGCAACAACACCTGTACCTTCTGCATCGTCCCGGCCCTGCGCGGCAAGGAGAAGGACCGCCGTACCGGCGACATCCTCGCCGAGATCGAGGCCCTGGTCGCCGAGGGCGTCTCGGAGATCACGCTGCTCGGCCAGAACGTCAACGCCTACGGCTCCGACATCGGCGACCGCGAAGCCTTCAGCAAGCTGCTGCGCGCCTGCGGCACGATCGAGGGCCTGGAGCGCGTCCGGTTCACGTCCCCGCACCCGCGCGACTTCACCGACGACGTCATCGCGGCCATGGCCGAGACCCCGAACGTGATGCCGCAGCTGCACATGCCGCTCCAGTCCGGCTCGGACACGGTCCTCAAGGCGATGCGCCGGTCGTACCGCCAGGAGCGCTACCTCGGGATCATCGAGAAGGTGCGGGCCGCCATCCCGCACGCGGCGATCACGACCGACATCATCGTGGGCTTCCCCGGCGAGACCGAGGCGGACTTCGAGGAGACCATGCGCGTCGTGCGCGAGGCCCGGTTCGCGCAGGCCTTCACCTTCCAGTACTCCAAGCGGCCCGGCACCCCCGCCGCGACCATGGACGACCAGATCCCCAAGGAGGTCGTCCAGGCGCGCTACGAGCGGCTCGTCGCCCTCCAGGAGGAGATCTCCTGGGACGAGAACAAGAAGCAGGTCGGCCGCACGCTGGAGCTGATGGTCGCCGAGGGCGAGGGCCGCAAGGACGGCGCCACGCACCGCCTGTCCGGCCGCGCCCCCGACAACCGGCTGGTCCACTTCACCAAGCCGGACCAGGAGGTCCGCCCCGGCGACGTCGTCACGGTCGAGATCACCTACGCCGCCCCGCACCACCTCCTCGCCGAGGGGCCGGTCCTCTCCGTGCGCCGCACGCGCGCGGGTGACGCCTGGGAGAAGCGCAACGCCGCCGAGGCCGCCAAGCCGGCGGGCGTCATGCTGGGCCTGCCGAAGATCGGCGTCCCGGAGCCGCTGCCGGCCGCGGCGGGAAGCGGCTGCGGCTGCGACTGACGGCCCGCCGCGAAGAGGGGCGGGCCGGAGCCGGGTCGTCCGCGTGGTCGGGCCGATGCGCGTAGCGGACTGACACGGCCGTCGGCCGTCGTACGGCGTACGCTGCCGGTCATGCTTGTCGCCGCCGCAGCCTGTCCCTGCCCGCCGCTGCTCGTACCCGAGGTCGCCGCGGGTGCCGCGCCCGAGCTGGACGCCGCCCGCTCGGCCTGCGCCGACGCGCTCGGCGTGCTCGCCGCCGCCCGCCCGGACCTCCTGGTGGTCGTCGGACCCGCCGGGCAGAGCGGGCGCGGACCGTTCGCGCAGGGCACCCCGGGCTCCTTCCGCGGCTTCGGGGTCGACGCCGGCGTACGCCTGGGCCCGGCCACGGACGCCGTCCCCGAGCGCGAGCTGCCGCCGTCGCTCGCCGTCGGCGCCTGGCTGCTGGAGCGGACGGGCTGGGCGGACGCCCCGATCGAGGGACTCGGCGTCGGGGAGCCGCTGGCGCCCGAGCGTTGCCTCGCCACCGGGCGGGAGATCGGCGCCCGGGCCGGGCGGGTGGCGCTGCTGGTGATGGGAGACGCCAGCGCCTGCCGCACGCTGAAGGCGCCGGGATACCTGGACGAACGGGCGGCCCCGTTCGACGCCGCGGTCGCGCGGGCGCTGGGCACGGCCGACCTGGCGGCCGTCCGGGCACTGGACCCCGAGCTGGCCCACGAGCTGAAGGCCTCCGGCCGGGCCCCCTGGCAGGTCCTGGCCGGCGCCGCCGAGGGCGCGGACCTGGCCGGCGCACTGCTGTACGAGGACGCGCCGTACGGCGTCGGGTACGTCGTCGCCACCTGGTCCTGAGGCGTCCGATCCGGTCCCGGGCCCGCCCGCCCATACTCGAAGGGGCCGTGCCGTACCCGTGAGACGGCGGACGGCCGGGAGCCGCTGGTGCTGCTCCGCGACCGTCCGCCGATACCCGTGCCCCGTGCCGCAAGGGGCCGTCCAAGGCTCAGGAAGCCGTGGGCGGCTCCTGCGGCCGGGTGGGTGCCGCCGGGTCGGTCCCGTCCGTCTCGGGGCCGGTGCCCTCCTTGTGCGCGAGGCGGTCGACCGCCTCCTTGGCCTTGCCCGTGCCCGCGTGGATCTTGTCGCTGTACTTGCCCTTGGTCCGCTCGTCGACGGCCTTCGCGGCCTTGTCGATGCCGTGCGTGACCTTGTCCCCGTGCTGTCGCGCGAGATCCGACACCTTGTCCTTGGCCGGGCCGAGCTTGGCCTTCATGTTGTCCAACAGACCCATGGTCCACCTTCCCTCGCGGGACAGTTACCTGCGGGCGCCCTCGCCGGTCGCGCTGTCGGCGGCCTCCTCGGCGGACTGCTGCTTGGGGATACCGGAGCCGTCGGACGTGTCGTCCGCACCGGTGCCGGCACCGGACTGCGTCGCGGCGTCCTCACGCCCGTCCTCGGTCGTCCCCTTCGCCTCCGCCGAAGCGGTTTCCTCCGCAGCTGCCGACTCCACCTCCTCCGCCTCGGCTCCGTCCGGCTCCACACCGGTCTGCGCCACGGCGTCCGGCGTCTCCGGAGTCGCCTTCGACTTGCCGAAGAACCGAGCAAACACGCCCATATTCACTCCATACGGTACTCGTGCGGGCGAATTCCCGCGTCACCCGGTGCGTACGGTTGCGCCGCCGGGGTCACCGCCTCCCTGATTCGAAGGCGGTATCTCGCCACGGGCAACGACGCAAAAACCCATGCGTCACGTAACTCGTTCGAGAGCCCACCCGGAGGTTTGCGAAACTGGTGCGGTGAGCAGTGCACCCCCCACCCCCCGCGTCATCGCCGTCGTCGGACCCACCGCGGCCGGAAAGTCCGATCTCGGCGTCTTTCTGGCCCAGCAGCTCGGCGGCGAGGTCGTCAACGCCGACTCCATGCAGCTGTACCGGGGGATGGACATCGGTACCGCCAAACTGACGCCCGAAGAGCGCGGCGGCATACCGCACCACCTGCTCGACGTCTGGGACGTGACGGTCACCGCCTCCGTCGCCGAGTACCAGAGACTCGCCCGCGCCCGGATCGACGCCCTGCTCGCCGAGGGCCGCTGGCCGATCCTGGTCGGCGGCTCCGGCCTGTACGTCCGCGGGGCCGTGGACAACCTCGAGTTCCCCGGCACCGACCCCGAGGTCCGCGCCCGGCTGGAGGAGGAGCTGGCGCTGCGCGGCTCGGGCGCCCTGCACGCCCGGCTGGCCGCCGCCGACCCCGAGGCGGCCCGCGCGATCCTGCCCAGCAACGGCCGCAGGATCGTCCGGGCGCTGGAGGTGATCGAGATCACCGGCCGGCCCTTCACCGCGAACCTGCCCGGCCACGACTCGGTCTACGACACCGTTCAGATCGGTGTCGACGTCGAGCGTCCGGAGCTGGACGAGCGCATCGCGCGCCGCGTCGACCTGATGTGGGAGGCCGGTCTGGTGGACGAGGTGCACGCGCTGGAGGCGCGGGGCCTGCGCGAGGGGCGCACGGCGTCGCGCGCGCTCGGCTACCAGCAGGTGCTCGCGGCGCTCGCCGGGGAGTGCACCGACGCGGAGGCCAGGGCCGAGACCGTGCGCGCGACCAAGCGCTTCGCGCGCCGGCAGGATTCGTGGTTCAGGCGCGACCCGAGGGTGCACTGGTTGAGTGGGGCCGCGGCCGCCCGAGCGGAACTTCCGCACCAGGCCCTGGCGTTGGTCGAACGACCGGTTACAGCCTGATCACGTGATGGCATCGGGATGCGCCGCCGGTCATCGGGGCCTTCGGCGCCGTGCCATCATCGAGCTTCGATCGACCAAGTGGAACCTAGTTGGGAGGGCGCGTGGCGATGGAGGCCGGCCCTCGCGACACCGCACCAGGTGCCGAGCACGTCACCACAGCGGGTGACGAACCGGACCCGGCCGGGGCGGCGCGTGCCGCGGAGTGCGGACCGACCGGGCACCGCCCGGCCGGCGACCCGACGGCCGGGGACCTCCTGGACGGCGACCGCCTGACCGGCGAGCAGCTCACCCGCGACCTGCCCGGCGACGGGCGGGACGATCACCGGCTGGACGAGCACCGGCCGGCCGCCGACCGCCTCCTCGGGGACCCGCTGTCCGACGACGGTCCCGACGAGTCCCCGGACGGCGTGACCGCCGACGGACCGGCGCCCGAGGAGATGTACGAGAGCGGGCCCGAGGTCGAGGTCGAACTGCGCCCGCAGCGTCGGCTGCGCATCTGGCAGCTCGCCCCCATCGTGGGGCTGTCCGCCGTCGGCTCCCTGATGTTCGCCTTCCCGCTCGCCTTCGACTTCGGCGACAGCGGAGCCGTCATCGCGATGCTCGGCCTGCTGATCTGCTCCTGCGCCGCGGGCTGGGGCATGACGGCCGCCCGGCGGGTGGGCTACACCTGGCCCGGCCTGCCCCCGCGCGGCTCCGGCCGCCGGGTCGACTGGCGGGTCGTCCTCGCGTACATGCTGCTGGTCGCCGTGGTGGCCGTCCTCGCGGTGTGGCGCGTGGCCCGCCTGCGCGGCTAGCCCGCCGCGCGGCGGTGTGTCGTGCCCACCCCGTACGATCGAGGCATGAGCACGCGCACGCCCATCCCCTTCCTCAAGGGTCACGGCACCGAGAACGACTTCGTGATCGTCCCGGACCCCGGGAACGCCCTCGACCTCACCCCGGCCGCCGTCGCCGCCCTGTGCGACCGCCGGGCAGGCCTCGGCGGCGACGGGGTGCTGCATGTCGTGCGGTCCGCCGCGCACCCTGAGGCGAAGGCGATGGCGGACGAGGCCGAGTGGTTCATGGACTACCGCAACGCCGACGGCTCGGTCGCCGAGATGTGCGGCAACGGCGTGCGTGTGTTCGCCCGCTATCTCCACCACGCCGGACATGTGGCCGAAGGCGACTTCACGATCGCCACGCGCGCGGGCGTGCGCTCCGTCCACCTCGCGAAGGACGGCGACGTGACCGTGGGCATGGGCCGGGCCCGTCTGCCCGAGGGCGAGGTCACGGTGACCGTCGGCGAGCGCAGCTGGCCCGCGCGGAACGTGAACATGGGCAACCCGCACGCGGTCGCCTTCGTCGACGACCTCGCGCACGCGGGCCGACTGCTCGAGGCACCCCCGGTCAGCCCGGCGCAGGCCTACCCGGACGGGGTGAACGTCGAGTTCGTGGTCGACCGAGGCCCCCGCCACGTCGCCATGCGCGTGCACGAGCGCGGCTCCGGCGAGACCCGCTCCTGCGGCACGGGCACGTGTGCCGTCGCCGTGGCCGCCGCGCGGCGCGACGGCGTCGACCCGGCCGTCACCGGCACCCCGGCGACGTACACCGTGGACGTGCCCGGCGGGCGCCTGGTCATCACCGAGCGACCCGACGGCGAGATCGAGATGACCGGACCGGCCGTGATCGTCGCCGAGGGCGAGATCGACGGCGAATGGCTGGAAAACGCCGTCCGCTGACCGGGTGTCACCACGACGGCAGCCGCCCCGGGGGCCAGGAACAGCGGTTTCCGGCGCCCTGAGAGGCGCACGCCCCCGGGCGAACCGCGGACGCGCCGTGGGCGCGTGGCGCAAAACCTAAACCTTCTTCTCATCGCTCGAATGGGTGATCCGTTTCACGCTCGGCCAGAGGCGGTCAGGAGCACGTGGTGGGCTCGATAGCATCAAGCACCGGCACGGACGGGGGAGAACGTCGCCATCCCTGAGCCGCGTGCGCCCTGGAGCCCCGTCCGCCGGTCCACGAGCCGGAGGTGCCCATGAGTGCGGAGGCCACGAACCCTGCGACCCCTGGCCCGGTAGCGCCCACAGCGGCGGCGGCCACCACCCCCGCGGTGCCCCGGGCGGACCGCAGGAAGTCCCGGCCACGGATCGACCTGCGCAGGCTCGGCCGGGCCGCGCTGCTCGGCCCGGCCGTCCGCGGCAAACTGCCCGATGCCATCAGCCACGTCGTGGAGGCGCACCGCGCCCACCACCCCACCGCGGACCTCGACCCGCTGCGCCGCGCCTACGTCCTCGCGGAGTCCTCGCACCGCGGCCAGATGCGCAAGAGCGGCGAGCCGTACATCACGCACCCCCTCGCCGTGACCCTGATCCTCGCCGAACTCGGCGCCGAGACCACGACGTTGACCGCCTCCCTGCTCCACGACACCGTCGAGGACACCGATGTGACCCTCGATCAGGTGCGGGAACAGTTCGGCGAGGAGGTTCGTTATCTGGTCGACGGCGTCACGAAACTGGAGAAGGTCGACTACGGAGCCGCCGCCGAGCCGGAGACCTTCCGCAAGATGCTCGTCGCCACCGGCAGCGACGTGCGCGTGATGTCGATCAAACTCGCCGACCGGCTGCACAACATGCGCACGCTCGGCGTGATGCGCCCCGAGAAGCAGGCGCGGATCGCCAAGGTCACCCGCGACGTCCTCATCCCGCTCGCCGAACGCCTCGGCGTGCAGGCCCTGAAGACCGAGCTGGAGGACCTGGTCTTCGCCATCCTCCACCCCGACGAGTACGAGCACACCCGTGAACTCATCGCCGGCAACGCCGCCCGCCGGGGCGACCCGCTCGCCGAGGTCGCCCACGAGGTCCGCGGTGTGCTGCGCGAGGCCGGCATCCAGGCCGAAGTCCTCATCCGCCCCCGGCACTTCGTCTCCGTCCACCGCGTGGCCCGCAAACGCGGCCGGCTGCGCGGCGCCGACTTCGGCCGGCTGCTCGTGCTCGTGCAGGAGGACGCCGACTGTTACGGCGTCCTCGGCGAACTGCACACCTGTCTGAAACCGGTCGTCTCGGAGTTCAAGGACTTCATCGCCGTACCGAAGTTCAACCTGTACCAGTCGCTGCACACCGCCGTCGCCCGGCCCGACGGCCAGGTCGTCGAAGTCCTCATCCGCACCCACCAGATGCACAAGGTCGCCGAGGCCGGCGTCGTCGCGCTCGGCAACCCGTACGCCCCCGCCTCCGACGCCCCCGCCTCCGACATCCCCGCCGACGGCGAGCGCGCCGACCCGACCCGCCCCGGCTGGCTCTCCCGGCTCCTCGACTGGCAGCGGGCCGCCCCCGACCCCGACACCTTCTGGTCCACCCTGCGCGAGGACCTCGCCCAGGACCGCGAGATCACCGTCTTCCGCCCCGACGGCGGCACCCTCGGCCTGCCCGAGGGCGCCTCGTGCGTCGACGCGGCCTACGCGCAGTACGGGGACGACGCCCACGCCTGTCTCGGCGCCCGCGTCAACGGCCGCCTGGCCACGCTCAGTACGGTCCTGAAGGACGGCGACACCGTCCAGCTCCTCATGGGCCAGGACCCGGCCTCCGAGCCCTCCCGCGAATGGCTGGAGCACGCCCACACCCCGGCTGCCCGCATCGCCATCCAGCGCTGGCTCGCGGCGCACCCCGACGGCGGCACGGGCTCCGGAACCGACGAGGCGACCGCTCCGCGCCCCGACCCGGCCGACGGCACCGCCCCCGCCGAGAGCGCGGCGGCGGAGAGCACTACGGCGGAGGATGCGGCCCGGGGGAGCGCCGCCCGCCGCCGGAGTGCGGACGTCCTCTCCGACCGGCCAGGAGCCACCGTACGGCTCGCCGGCTGCTGCACGCCCGTACCGCCCGACGAGATCACCGGCTTCGCCGTACGCGGGGGAGTGCTGACCGTCCACCGTCTGGAATGCGCCACGGTGGCGCAGATGAAGAGCCGAGGGCGCGCGGAGACCGGGGTGCGCTGGGGCGACACGACCGAGATCCGGGTCACGCTGGTCGCTGAATCGTTCGGCCGCCCGCATCTGCTCGCCGACCTCACCGAGGCGATCTCCGCGACCGGCGCCGACATCGTCTCAGCGACCGTCGAACCACCCACGCAGCAACGGGTCCGGCACACCTACACGCTCCAACTCCCCGACGCGGCCCGCCTCCCGGGCCTGATGCGCGCCATGCGGGACGTGCCGGGCGTGTACGACGTGGCCCGCGCCCAACACCCGGGCCCGGCCTTCTGATCGGTACCGGGCGTACTCGATCACAAGGCAGTCGGGTCCCGGTCGGAAGGACCTGTCAGAGGGACCTGGGCGGAACCCGTTCGGGTGGGCCGGGCGCGCGTCGTCGTCGCGGGGCGGTGGTGCACTGGTAGCGGTGGTGCATGCTGCTCACCCCCCGCTCCCGGCATACGCCCCTGAGCTCCCGGCGCCGCACGGCGGCCCTGCTCGCCTCCGCCGTCTCCGTCTGCCTCCTGGCCGCCGCGGCCCCGCCCGAGCCCCTGGGCATCGGCGACCGGCTCTTCCCGTACCTGGGCAACCCGGGCTACGACGTGGCGTCGTACGACCTCTCCTTCACCTACTCCGGCAGGAACGACAAGCCGCTCGAAGCCGTCACCACCATCGACGCGCGGATCACCGCCGACCTGGAGCGCCTCAACCTCGACTTCACGCACGGCACCGTACGCTCCGTGGAGGTCGACGGGCGCCGCGCGGACTTCGCGAAGGCCGGTGAGGACCTGGTCGTCACCCCGGACCATCCCCTGTCCCGGGGCAGTTGGACCCGGATCACGGTGCGGCACACCAGCGAACCGGTGGCGGCCAAGGACCAGGACGGCGGCTGGGTGCGCACCGTCGACGGCCTCGCCATGGCGAACCAGGCCGACGCCGCCCACCTGGTCTTCCCGTGCAACGATCACCCGTCCGACAAGGCGATGTTCACCTTCCACGTGACCGCCCCGAACGGCTATGCCGTCGTCGCCAACGGTCTGCCCGACGGTGCGGACCGGGCCGGGAAGACGACCACGTGGACCTACCGCACCCAGCACCCCATGGCCACCGAGCTCGCCCAGGTGTCCATCGGCCGCTCCGCCGTCGTCCGCCGCGAGGGACCGGAGGGGCTGCCGATGCGCGACGTCGTGCCCGCCGCCGACCGCAAGGCCCTCGAACCCTGGCTCGCCAAGACGCCCGACCAGATCGCCTGGATGGAGAGCAAGATCGGCCGCTTCCCGTTCGAGACCTACGGCGTGCTGCTGGCACAGGCCTCCACCGGGTTCGAGCTGGAGACACAGACCCTCTCGCTCTTCGAGAAGAACCTGTTCAGCGACCCCGCCTACCCCAAGTGGTATGTCGAGTCGATCATGGTGCACGAGCTGTCCCACCAGTGGTTCGGCGACAGCGTCAGCCCGCGCACCTGGTCCGACGTGTGGCTGAACGAGGGGCACGCCACCTGGTACGAGGCGCTGTACGCCGACGAGACCGCGCACAAGCCGATGGAACAGCGGATGAAGGCCGCCTACAGCGCCTCCGACCGCTGGCGCGAGGCCGGCGGTCCGCCCGCCCGGCCCAAGGCACCCGCGCCCGGCCAGAAGATCAGCATCTTCCGGCCCAACATCTACGACGGCGCCGCGCTCGTGCTCTACGCCCTGCGCCAGGAGATCGGCCGCCCCGCCTTCGAACGGCTGGAGCGCGTCTGGGTGCGCGCGCACCGGGACTCCACCGCCACCACCGCCGACTTCGTCCAGCTGGCCTCGACGATCTCCGGCCGCGACCTGAGCGGCTTCTTCCGGGCCTGGCTGTACGGCGCGAAGACCCCGCCGATGCCCGGCCACCCGGACTGGAAGCAGCAGGCCCCGGCCAAGGACCAGCAGGCAGCGGCCACGAAGCCCTCGGCCTCCGCCGGACGGCCCTCGGCCCAGGCCGGGAAGGTGTCCGCTCCGGCCAAGGCCGCCGGGGCCGGGGCCGGGGGAACGCGCAGCGCGCGATAACACGGTGACGAGACGTGTCGCCCCGTGCGACCATCTTCGAGTCGGCGCGAGGCGGGACGGGAATCTCCCGGGGTGCTCGTACGTTGACAGGACGAGCGGCCCCGCAGGACCGCCGCACCGACGCCGCACCGGCCATCCCATCGACGTAAGGATCCAATGACCTCCTCTTCTTCCCCTTCCCAGGACACCAAGCGCCTCGCGCACGACTACCCCGAGGGCCTTCGGGCCGATGCCCTGATGGAAGAGGACGTCGCCTGGAGCCACGAGATCGACGGCGAGCGGGACGGCGACCAGTTCGACCGCTCCGAGCGCGCGGCCCTGCGGCGCGTCGCCGGCCTCTCCACGGAGCTGGAGGACGTCACCGAGGTCGAGTACCGCCAGCTCCGCCTGGAGCGGGTCGTACTCGTCGGGGTGTGGACCACCGGCACCGCCCAGGACGCCGACAACTCCCTCGCGGAGCTGGCGGCCCTCGCCGAGACCGCGGGCGCGCTCGTGCTCGACGGCGTCGTCCAGCGCCGCGACAAGCCCGACGCGGCCACCTACATCGGCTCCGGCAAGGCCCTGGAGCTGCGCGACATCGTCCTCGAGACGGGCGCGGACACGGTCATCTGCGACGGTGAGCTGAGCCCCGGCCAGCTGATCCAGCTGGAGGACGTCGTCAAGGTCAAGGTCATCGACCGTACGGCCCTGATCCTGGACATCTTCGCCCAGCACGCCAAGTCCCGAGAGGGCAAGGCGCAGGTCGCGCTCGCACAGATGCAGTACATGCTGCCGAGGCTGCGCGGCTGGGGTCAGTCGCTGTCCCGGCAGATGGGTGGCGGTCGCGGCGGCCTCGCCACGCGTGGCCCCGGTGAGACCAAGATCGAGACGGACCGGCGACGGATCCGCGAGAAGATGGCGAAGATGCGCCGGGAGATCGCGGACATGAAGACCGGCCGCGAGATCAAGCGCCAGGAGCGCCGGCGCAACAAGGTGCCGTCCGTCGCCATCGCGGGCTACACCAACGCCGGCAAGTCCTCCCTGCTCAACCGCCTCACGGGCGCCGGCGTCCTGGTCGAGAACGCCCTGTTCGCGACCCTGGACCCGACCGTCCGGCGCGCGGAGACCCCGAGCGGCCGCCTGTACACCCTGGCGGACACGGTCGGCTTTGTACGCCACCTGCCTCACCACCTGGTCGAGGCGTTCCGCTCCACCATGGAGGAGGTCGGCGACTCCGACCTGATCCTGCACGTGGTGGACGGCTCGCATCCGGTGCCGGAGGAGCAGCTCGCCGCCGTGCGCGAGGTCATCCGGGATGTCGGCGCCACCCACGTGCCCGAGATCGTCGTGATCAACAAGGCGGACGCGGCCGACCCGCTGGTCCTCCAGCGGTTGCTGCGCACCGAGAAGCACTCGATCGCCGTCTCGGCCCGCACCGGCCAGAACATCGAGCAGCTGCTCGCCCTGATCGACGAAGAGCTGCCCCGCCCCTCGGTCGAGGTCGAGGCGCTCGTGCCGTACACCCACGGCAAGCTCGTCGCCCGCGCCCACACCGAGGGCGAGGTGATCTCCGAGGAGCACACCGCGGAGGGCACCCTGATCAAGGTCCGGGTCCACGAGGAACTGGCGGCGGACCTGGCGCCGTACGCACCGGTGCCGGCGGCCTGACCGACGGCTGCACGAAAGGCCCGCTCCCTTGTCCTTCGGCGAATTCCAGGGAGCGGGCCTTTCCGTCAGGGGCGCGAGGGAACGCCGCCCCTACCGCTCACTGCCTACTGCCCGGCGAACTTCTTGCTGACCGACTCGTACACACCCTTGGCCACCGGACCGAAGCGCGGCCCGGCCAGCCACCCCGACGTCACCGGGCCGATCGACGTGTTGGACACGAGCGCCGGCTTGCCGTCGGTGCCGGTCTCCACCCAGCCACCACCGGAGGAACCCGCCGTCATCGTGCAGCCGATCCGGTACATCGTCGGGTCCGACTTGCTGATGGACAGCCGGCCCGGCTTGTCCGCGCACTGGTACATCAGCTGACCGTCGAACGGCGCCGCCTCCGGGTAGCCCTTCGCGGTGATGCTGCTGACCTTCGGCACCGCCGGGGCGTTGAAGTTCACCGGCAGCGCGCCGCCGACCGTCTCCTCCAGCGACTTACCGCCGCTGCCCTGCTCCGGCGTCACATGGATCACCGCGTAGTCGTACGAGGCACCGGTGCCGCCGGTCTCGCCGCCCCCGTCGATCCACTGCTGCGAGGTCTGCGCCGCGTCGGCCCACCAGACGCCGTACGGCGCGATCTGGGACCGGCTCGCGTGCTGCAACTGGTCGACCGACTTGCCGGAGTTGTTGTACGACGGCACGAAGGCCATGTTGCGGTACCAGCCGCCGTTCTTGCCGGCGTGCACACAGTGGCCCGCCGTCCAGACCAGGTTGGACTTGCCCGGGTGCGCCGGGTCCTCCACGACCGTGCCCGAGCAGACCATGTGGCCCTCGGGGGAGTCGAAGAACACCTTGCCCGAGGCGGCCGCGTTGACGTGGTACGGCGTCGCCACCGCCTGCGCCTTCACCGGCTGCGGGGTCGGGTCCGTCACGCCCTGGTCACCGGAGATGTCGTTGTCGTTCACGCCCTTGTTGGGGTCGTTGGCGTGCCGCATCCGGTTCGGGTCCCACAGGCCCTTGATGATCGGGTTGACGAAGTCGTTGGCCTCGCGCAGCCACTCCTTCTTGTCCCAGTTCTTCCAGGCGCCGTTCTTCCACTTGTCGATGTCGATCCCGTGCTCCTTCAGCTTCTGCTTCAGGTCGTCCGGGATCTTGATCGTGCCGTCGCCGGCCGCGGCGGCGGAGGCGGTCGGCTTGCTGTCGGCGTTGTCGTTTCCGTTGCAGGCGGTGGCGGTCATCGCCAGCGCCGAGACGACGGCGACCGCCGCGAGCGAAGTGGAGGTACGACGGGCGCCCCTCCCCCGCCGAACGGTGAACGACGGCCGTATGGATCGCATGCTCTTGACTCCCCGTGTGCTGAAGGAACTCGGCGCTGTCGCCGCGCCGCCGACGTCGAACTCATGAGGAGTTCACGCCGGTCTCACGACGTTCTTGGAACGGCGACCTACACTATGCGGTCGCTGTGGGGGAGTTCCGACGGAACGGCAACGGTTCGGCTACAAGCCGTCTGACCTCGCCGATCCGTCAGAGGCGCATCGATGTGACATCCGCTCACCCCGCGCGCCTTGCGCACCGCCCGTCGTTCCGCGCTCACTTGGCAATGTTCTTCCCGTAACCCGTAACCCGCCGACCGGTCCGGGGTTGTAGCGGTGGGGGGCCAGCTGCCCGTACGCGGTCCCCGCGGATCAACTCGCCTCTGAACAGCGGGGAGGACAGCCAGTCGTGGCCGTTACGGAGTCGATGGCTTCAGGTGCGCTCGAGGACGCGCGTGGTGTGCACGAGGGCATCCTCAGGCGCCAGTCGGCACGCGAGTCCTCGGCGCGCACCTATGCCCGGGCGCTGCCCATCGTGCCCGTCCGGGCGCGCGGGCTCACCATCGAGGGCGCCGACGGCCGCCGCTACCTGGACTGCCTCTCCGGCGCCGGCACCCTCGCCCTCGGCCACAACCACCCGGTCGTGCTGGAGGCGATCCGCAAGGTCCTCGACTCCGGTGCCCCCCTGTCCGTCCTCGACCTCGCGACCCCCGTCAAGGACGCCTTCATCACCGAACTGTTCCGCACCCTCCCGCCCGGCCTCGCCGACCGGGCCCGCGTGCAGTTCTGCGGACCGGCCGGCACCGACGCCGTCGAGGCCGCGCTGAAACTGGTCCGGGCCGCCACCGGCCGTACGGGCGTCCTCGCCTTCGCCGGCGCCTATCACGGCATGACCGCCGGCGCCCTGGCTGCCTCCGGCGCCGCCCGGGACGTCCAGGTCGCCCGTCTGCCCTACCCGCAGGACTACCGCTGCCCCTTCGGCATCGGCGGCCCGCCCGGCGCCGAACTCGCCGCCCGCTGGACCGAGTCCCTCCTCGACGACCCCAAGTCCGGCGTACCGCTGCCCGCCGGCATGATCCTCGAACCCGTCCAGGGCGAGGGCGGGGTGATCCCCGGGCCGGACGCCTGGTTGCGCCGCATGCGGCAGATCACGGCGGACCGCTCCGTCCCGCTGATCGCGGACGAGATCCAGACCGGCGTCGGCCGCACGGGCGCCTTCTGGGCCGTCGGCCACAGCGGCATCACCCCCGACGTCATGGTCCTGTCCAAGGCCATCGGCGGCAGCCTCCCGCTGGCCGTGATCGTCTACCGCGACGACCTCGACGTCTGGGAGCCCGGCGCCCACGCGGGCACCTTCCGCGGCAACCAGCTCGCCATGGCCGCGGGCACCGCCACCCTCGCCCACGTCCGCGAGAACGGCCTCGCCGCGCGAGCCGCCGACCTCGGCTCCCGCATGCTCGGCCAACTCGAGGAACTCTCCCGGCGGTTCGCCTGTGTCGGGGAGGTGCGCGGACGCGGACTGATGATCGGGGTCGAGCTGGTCCACCCGGACGGCGCCGCCCCCACGCACACCGGCCCTGCCCTCGCGCCCGGCGCCCACGCCCCCACACCCGGCGGCGACGCCCTGACGCCCGGCGGCGGCGCCCCCGCACCGGACGGTCGCGCTCCTGCGCCGAGCGGCCACGGATCCGTCGTCTCCGACGACGGCGCCCCCGTGCCCGGTGGTCCCGAGCCCGAGCGCAGCTGCCCGGCACCCGTCGGGCTGGGACCGGCCCGCACTCCGTGTCCCGCGGCTCCCGAACTCGCCGCAGCTGTGCAACGCGAGTGCCTCCAGCGCGGGCTGATCGTCGAACTCGGCGGCCGGCACTCGGCGGTGGTCCGGCTGCTGCCTCCGCTGACGATCAGCGACGAGCAGGCGGCGGCCGTGCTGGATCGCCTGGCCGACGCGGTCGCCGCAGTGGCCCGCCAACACGAGGAGCACGGCCTCCACAGACCCTCCCGGCACGGCCGGCCCCCAGGCCCTGCCCGGCGCGTCGGCTGACCCCGCACCCGCACCGTCCGGCCGCTGCTCTCCCGGCGCCGCACGTCCACGGCGCCACGAGCCCCACGCGCCGCCGCGGCGACCGCGGGCCACCGGAGAACGGCGACCGAGCGCCAACACGAGCCCCGCACCCCGCCAGCCGGCCCCGAGGAGCCGTCATGAACGCCACCCCCACTCCCGACGGCAGCTCCGGCTCCCCCGACGACCAGGGCGACTCCGGCGCCACGCCCTCGCCCGTCCCGCTCGCCGAGTCGGTCCCGCAGCAGAAGCGGCGTATCGCGGATCTCACCCGTGTGACAGAGCCCGGCGCCGACCTTCTGGAGGATCCCGACCCGCGCATCGCGGCCCAGTGCGCCGCCACGGAGAACCTCCTGCGCTGCTGGGTGCGCGAAACCGACCTCGCGGCGCCCACCGGCGGCACCCTTCGCCTTCCACTCCCGGCCAGCGGCACCTCCCTTCTCGTACCCGTCCGCTACTGGTCCCCGACGGGCTGGCACCGTTTCGGCCCGCCCCGCTTCCTCCACGCACCCGAATCCGCCCCTCCTGTCGACGCAGTCACCCTGGCCGCGCTGCTCACCCGGGAGACACCCATCGCCCCGTCCGCGATGCCGAGCACCCCGCGCCCCAGGACCGGCGCCCCGCCCACCGGGCCCGGGACCTCGACCTCCAGGCCCGCCGTCCCGGCGCCCGGCGCCCCTGCTTCGGCCGCGGACCGCCGGGGCGACGACGGCGGCCTCGTGGCCCGAGTCGCCGACTCCCTCCGCTGCACAGCGACCTTCATCCGTGACCGCCGCGAGCACCGCGCCGAGGTCTCCGACCTCTTTCTCGATGCCGAGCAGGCCCTTCTCCTCGGCCACCCGCTGCACCCGACCCCGAAGAGCCGGGAAGGCCTGACCGAGGCCGAAGTCCGTCTGTACTCACCGGAGTTGCACGGCTCCTTCCCGCTGCACTGGCTGGCTGTCGCCCCCTCTCTCCTCGCCACCGACTCGGCCTGGACCGAGCGCGGCCGCCCCGTTCCCGCCGGCCGACTCACCCACCGCCTCGCCGGACCCGAACTCCCCCTGCCCGACGGGTACACCGCCCTGCCGCTGCACCCGTGGCAGGCTCGCGAACTGCGCCACCGCGCGTCCGTCGCCGCCCTGCTCGACTCCGGACTCCTGCGCGACCTCGGCCCCTTCGGCGCGTCCTGGCACCCCACCTCCTCCGTGCGTACCGTCCACCGGCCCGGCGCCCCAGCGATGCTCAAGCTGTCGCTGGGCCTGCGCATCACCAACTCCCGCCGCGAGAACCTGCGCAAGGAACTCCACCGCGGAGTCGAGGTGCACCGACTGCTGCGCACCGGCCTGGCCCTGCAGTGGCAGGCGGCCCACCCCCGCTTCGACATCGTCCGAGACCCGGCCTGGCTGGGCGTCGACGATCCGGACGGACGTCCCGTGCCCGGACTCGACGTGGTGATCCGGCACAACCCGTTCGCCCCGGCCGACGACGTCGGCTGCGTCGCCGGACTCGTCTCGCCCCGCCCCGTCGCCGAGCCCGGCGCCACCGCCCCGGCGCCGGGCACCGCCGGGCCGATGCGGTCCCGGCTGGCCCAGCTCGTGGCACGGCTCGCCGCGGGCACCGGCCGCCCCGTCGGAACCGTCGCCACGGAGTGGTTCCTCCGGTACCTGGAGCAGGTCGTACGGCCCGTGCTCTGGCTGGACGGCGAGGCCGGCATCGCCCTCGAGGCCCACCAGCAGAACACCGTGCTCCTGCTCGACGGCGACGGCTGGCCGGCCGGCGGCCGTTACCGCGACAACCAGGGCTACTACTTCCGCGAGTCCCGGCGGGCCGAACTGGAAGCCCGGCTGCCCGGAATCGGGGGGCGCAGCGACACCTTCGTCTCCGACGAGGTCATCGACGAACGCTTCGTGTACTACCTCGCCGTCAACAACGTGCTAGGTCTGATCGGGGCGTTCGGCTCCCAGCGCCTCGCCGACGAGCGCCTGCTCCTCGCCGCCTTCCGCCGTTTCCTCACCGACCTCGCCTCCGGTCCCGCCGCCCTGCGCACCTGTCTGCCCCGCCGCCTGCTCGACTCACCCGTCCTGCGCTGCAAGGCCAACCTGCTGACCCGGCTGCACGGCCTGGACGAACTCGTCGGCCCGGTCGACACCCAGTCCGTCTACGTCACCTTGACCAACCCCCTTCGTTCCTGAGCAGGACCGCCCCGAGTGCACCGCCCCGCCTGACCGCACTTCCGAGGAACATGACCCACCTCGTCTCCTGAGAGGAGCGCACCGTGCCTCCCACCGACGCGAACGCCGGCAGCAGCCCCGCCCCGGTCCATCGGGGAGCCCCTGTCCACCGGGGCCCCGACGGCCCCCGAGCGAACGGCGCGGGCAACCGCGACGCACCCTTCGCCGGGTTCACCGTCCAGGCCGACGACGAGGACGGCGAGGACACGCTGGACCTCCACCTGCCCGCCGACTTCCTCGCCCGTTTTGTCGGAGGGACGGCCTGCCTCCTCGACCGACTCCCCACGTGGGGGCCGGTCGTCACCGCCGTCGGCTCCTTCCGGCTCGTGCCCGTCCGGGTCGAGGACGACCTTCCGCTCGTGCACCGCTGGATGAACGACCCCGACATCGCCCGGTTCTGGGAGCTGGCCGGGCCCCGGAGCCGTGTCGAGGAACACCTGCGCGCCCAGCTCGACGGCGACGGACGGAGCGTGCCCTGTCTCGGCGTGCTGGACGGCACGCCGATGAGCTACTGGGAGCTCTACCGGGCGGACCTGGATCCACTGGCCCGCCACTACCCGGCCCGCCCGCACGACACCGGCATCCATCTCCTCGTGGGTGAGGCCGCGGATCGGGGGAGGGGGCTGGGCTCCACGCTGCTGCGCGCCGTGGCGGACCTCGTCCTCGACCGGCGCCCGGCGTGCGCCCGTGTCGTAGCAGAACCCGATCTTCACAACGCCCCCTCCGTCGCAGCGTTCCTGAGCGCCGGATTCCGGTTCGCGGCCGAGGTCGACCTGCCCGGCAAGCGGGCCGCCCTCATGATCCGGGACCGGGTCCTGCGCGATGTTCTGTAGCACTGAGTGATTGCGCGGTCACAGATGGAACGTCTGTCCGGGCGGCGGGGTTCCCGCTGGACCGGAGAATTCTCGAGAAAGCCGTGAAGCCCGGAATCTCGTCGGGCCGAGGAGCCCGTCAGGCCGGGGAGTCCCGGGACCCTTGTCCGATCGCCGCACCCCACCGCACCCAGGAGCCCGTCCGTGCCCCCGTCCCCCTATCCCGCTGTGATCGCCCGTTTGTCAGCGCCGGGCCGTAGGGTGGTCGGGCTATGACGAAGCCCTCCCTCCCCGAACTCCTGCATGCCGCTGTCACCGCCGTCGGCGGCACGGAGCGCCCCGGCCAGGTGACCATGGCCGAATCGGTCGCCGAGGCGATCGACGACGGATCCCACCTGCTGGTCCAGGCCGGCACCGGCACCGGAAAGTCGCTGGGCTATCTCGTGCCCGCGCTCGCGCACGGGGACCGGGTGGTCGTCGCGACGGCCACGCTGGCGCTTCAGCGGCAGCTCGTGGAGCGCGACCTGCCGCGCACGGTCGACGCCCTGCACCTGCTGCTGCGCCGCCGGCCGGAGTTCGCGATGCTGAAGGGCCGGTCGAACTACCTGTGCCTGCACCGGCTGCACGAGGGCATGCCGCAGGACGAGGAGGACGGTCTCTTCGACCAGTTCGAGGCCGCCGCGCCCACCAGCAAGCTGGGCCAGGACCTGCTGCGGCTGCGCGACTGGGCGGACGAGACCGAGAGCGGCGACCGGGACGATCTCGCCCCGGGCGTCTCGGACCGCGCCTGGGCGCAGGTGTCGGTGTCGTCCCGGGAGTGCCTGGGCGCGACGAAGTGCGCCTACGGCGCCGAGTGCTTCGCGGAGATGGCCCGCGAGCGCGCCAAGCTCGCCGAGGTCGTGGTCACGAACCACGCCCTGCTCGCCATCGATGCCATCGAGGGTGCCCCGGTGCTGCCGCAGCACGAGGTGCTGATCGTGGACGAGGCCCATGAACTCGTCTCCCGGGTCACCGGCGTCGCCACCGGCGAGCTCACCGCAGGCCAGGTCAACCGTGCGGTGCGCCGCGCCGCCAAGCTCGTCAACGAGAAGGCCGCAGACCAGCTCCAGACCGCCGCCGAGGGCTTCGAGCGGCTGATGGAGCTGGCCCTGCCGGGCCGCCTGGAGGAGATCCCGGAGGATCTGGGCTACGCCCTGATGGCGCTGCGGGACGCCGCCCGCACGGTCATCTCCGCGATCGGCGCGACGCGCGACAAGTCGGTCCAGGACGAGGACGCGGTCCGCAAGCAGGCGCTGGCCTCGGTGGAGACGGTGCACGACGTGGCGGAGCGCGTGCTGAACGGCTCGGAGTGGGACGTCGTCTGGTACGAGCGGCACGACCGCTTCGGCGCATCTCTGCGGATCGCGCCCATGTCCGTCTCGGGCCTGCTCCGGGAGAAGCTCTTCGCAGACCGCTCCGTCGTCCTCACCTCGGCGACCCTCAAGCTGGGCGGAGACTTCAACGGTGTCGGTGCCTCCCTGGGCCTCGGCCCCGAGGGCACGGAGGGCGAGGACCTGCCGAAGTGGAAGGGCGTCGACGTCGGTTCCCCGTTCGACTACCCCAGGCAGGGCATCCTCTACGTCGCCAAGCATCTGTCGCGCCCGGCGCGCGACGGCGAGCGCTCCGACATGCTCGACGAGCTGACCGAACTCATCCAGGCGGCCGGCGGCCGCACCCTCGGCCTGTTCTCGTCCATGCGGGCCGCCCAGCTCGCCGCCGAGGAACTGCGCTCGCGGATTCCGGAGTTCCCGATCCTGCTCCAGGGTGAGGAGACCCTCGGCGAGCTGATCAAGAACTTCGCGGCCGACCCGAAGACGTGCCTCTTCGGCACGCTGTCGCTCTGGCAGGGCGTCGATGTCCCGGGCCCCAGCTGTCAGCTGGTCGTCATGGACAAGATTCCGTTCCCGCGCCCTGACGACCCGCTGATGAGCGCCCGGCAGAAGGCGGTCGAGGACGCCGGCGGCAACGGATTCATGGCGGTGGCCGCCACTCACGCGGCCCTGCTCATGGCCCAGGGAGCGGGCCGGCTCGTCCGCGCCTCGGGGGACCGGGGCGTGGTGGCGGTGCTGGACCAGCGACTGGCCACCGCGCGTTACGGCGGCTATATCAAGGCGTCGCTGCCGAACTTCTGGTACACCACGGATCGGAACCAGGCGCGCAAGTCCCTCGCGGCCATCGACGCGGCGGCGAACCGGACGGAGGTGGCGCAGGCGGAGTCCGCCGAGGCGTCGTAGGAGCCGTAAGAGGCGAGTGGATCGCGGGGGTGGCCTGACCGGCGCCGGTCAGGCCACCCCCGCGAAGCCGTGGCGCCGGTGTCACCGCGGAGTCACGCGGACACAGCAGGGCCCCGGAACCGGCGCAGGGGTTCCGGGGCCCGGTCAGGGAGCGAACCGGCCGAGCGGCCTGTCCGCCGCAGACGTCAAACGCGTCGCAGCACCGCGACGACCTTGCCCAGGATGGTCGCGTCGTCGCCGGGGATCGGCTCGTAGGCCGCGTTGTGCGGGAGGAGCCAGACGTGGCCGTCCTCGCGCTTGAAGCGCTTGACAGTGGCCTCGCCGTCGAGCATGGCCGCTACGATGTCGCCGTTCTCGGCGACGGGCTGGCGGCGCACCGTGACCCAGTCGCCGTCACAGATCGCGGCCTCGATCATGGAGTCGCCGACGACCTTGAGGACGAACAGCTCACCGTCACCGACGAGCTGGCGGGGGAGAGGGAAGACGTCCTCGACGGACTCCTCCGCGAGGATGGGGCCACCGGCGGCGATACGGCCGACCAGCGGGACGTACGACGCGGCGGGCTTGCCGGCGGTGTCCGTGGGCTGCACGGTCACGGCCTGGTCGGAGCCGCGGACCTCGTACGCGCGCGGACGGTGGGGGTCGCGGCGCAGGAAGCCCTTGCGCTCGAGCGCCATCAGCTGATGGGCGACGGACGAGGTGCTGGAGAGGCCGACGGCCTGACCGATCTCGCGCATGGACGGCGGATAGCCGCGGCGCTGCACGGAATCCCGGATGACTTCGATCACGCGGCGTTGCCGGTCGGTGAGCCCGGAGCTGTCCGCCCGGATTCCTGGAGGTCGGCCCGGCAAGGAGCGCTTGTGCTCGGGATTCGTGGCTTCGTTCATGGCGTGTACTGGCTCGACTCGGCCCTGGGAGCGGTCCTGGGCGGTGATGATGGCGCTGTCTGCGGTGGTGGTCACGGCGGCCCCTCTCGATGGTCTCCCTGCTGGACAACGGTAGTTGCTTTCGAAAGGTTGCGCCAAACACACGTTCGAGTGAAAAAGTGCGATTCGCCTGACGTGATCATGTGTCTGGGTGTATTGCTGACGCGCCACCTGTCGGGCAAAAGCGCCCATTGTTGTACTCTTCACCGCCGGGGCCGCCGACCTGGTGGATCGTGTCCTCAGTCTGCCATCCGGAACCCGGCCGCCCGGGTTCCGGGCTCCTTCTGCTCCGGAGTCCCACGCGTCCTCCGTGCGGCGCCCACGGTATCTCCGTAAGTGCCACGACGGGCGCGGTTGCGCGTGCGCGTGTCCCCGGGCGTGCCGCCGATGCTGGTGTGACCGGCCGTTCCGTCGCGACACGCGTACCTGCCTCGATGAATGAGCCGATCCCCACATCTAGTGGTTGGATGGCTACAGCAGCCCACAAGTTGTGGTCCCCCGGGTCCGAGATGGTTCTGCGATCGCCTATGCTTAGGGCTGCTTCGCGGGGCCCATGGGGTTCCGCGAGGCTGTTGAGTCTGCTGTGAGGAGGGTTGGAGATCATGCACTGCCCCTTCTGCAGGCACCCCGACAGCCGTGTGGTCGACAGTCGTACGACCGACGACGGCACGTCGATCCGCAGGCGCCGCCAGTGCCCCGACTGCTCCCGTCGTTTCACGACCGTGGAGACGTGCTCGCTCATGGTGGTCAAGCGGTCCGGAGTCACCGAGCCATTCAGCCGTACCAAGGTCATCAACGGTGTGCGCAAGGCATGCCAGGGACGGCCTGTCACCGAGGACGCGCTCGCCCAGCTCGGCCAACGGGTCGAGGAAGCGGTGCGGGCCACCGGAAGCGCCGAGCTGACCACCCATGACGTGGGTCTGGCCATACTCGGCCCGTTGCAGGAGCTCGACCTCGTCGCCTATCTGCGATTCGCCTCCGTCTACCGGGCGTTCGACTCGCTCGAGGACTTCGAGGCCGCCATCGCGGAGCTGAGGGAGGCACCGCGAGGCGCCGCCGCGGGCGCCGGCGACGCGGGAGCGGGGAGCCAGGAAGACGAACGCGGGCCCGGCGCGACCACTCAGGTCCCCGAGCCCGCCCACGCCGCCGACTGACCGGCGGGCCGGAAACCGGGAGGAGGTCCGGATTCCGGCCGGGAGGCGGCGATCCAAGACCTGTTGCGGGTGGCAGCTGAGGGTGCCCGCAACACAAGACAGAACACCGTGCCACGGGAACAAACGGGGCACTTCAGGGCGTTTTTGCCCGTAGAGGGAGGCGGCATGACAGAGACGGCGAGCGGTCCGGCACGAGGTTCCCGAGCCAAGGGCGGCAAGGCGGGAGCCAAGGGACTGCACATCGAGCGCATCCACACCACCCCCGGAGTACACCCGTACGACGAGGTCGAGTGGGTGAGCCGTGACGTCGTCATGACCAACTGGCGCGACGGCTCGGTCAATTTCGAGCAGCGTGGCGTCGAGTTCCCCGACTTCTGGTCGGTGAACGCGGTCAACATCGTCACCAGCAAGTACTTCCGCGGTGCCGTCGGCACCCCGCAGCGCGAGGTCAGCCTGAAGCAGCTGATCGACCGCATCGTGAAGACGTACCGGAAGGCCGGCGAGGACCACAAGTACTTCGCCTCGTCCGCCGACGCCGAGATTTTCGAGCACGAGCTGGCGTACGCCCTCCTGCACCAGATCTTCAGCTTCAACAGCCCCGTCTGGTTCAACGTGGGCACCCCGCAGCCCCAGCAGGTCTCCGCCTGCTTCATCCTGTCCGTCGACGACTCCATGGAGTCGATCCTCGACTGGTACAAGGAAGAGGGCATGATCTTCAAGGGCGGCTCCGGCGCCGGCCTGAACCTCTCCCGCATCCGCTCCTCCAAGGAGCTGCTCTCCTCCGGCGGCAACGCCTCCGGCCCGGTCTCCTTCATGCGCGGCGCCGACGCCTCCGCCGGCACCATCAAGTCCGGTGGCGCCACCCGTCGCGCCGCCAAGATGGTCGTGCTCGACGTCGACCACCCCGACATCGAGGACTTCATCGAGACCAAGGTCAAGGAAGAGGAGAAGATCCGCGTCCTGCGCGACGCGGGCTTCGACATGGACCTGGGCGGCGACGACATCGCCTCCGTCCAGTACCAGAACGCCAACAACTCGGTCCGTGTGAACGACGAGTTCATGAAGGCGGTCGAGGACGGCGGGAACTTCGGGCTGCGCGCCCGCATGACCGGCGAGGTCATCGAGGAGGTCGACGCCAAGGCTCTCTTCCGCAAGATCGCCGAGGCCGCCTGGGCATGCGCCGACCCCGGCATCCAGTACGACGACACCATCAACACCTGGCACACCTGCCCCGAGTCCGGCCGGATCACCGCGTCGAACCCGTGCAGCGAGTACATGCACCTGGACAACACGTCCTGCAACCTCGCCTCGCTGAACCTGATGAAGTTCCTGAAGGACGACGGCAAGGGTGCGCAGTCCTTCGACGTCGAGCGCTTCGCCAAGGTCGTCGAGCTGGTCATCACCGCGATGGACATCTCGATCTGCTTCGCGGACTTCCCGACCCAGAAGATCGGCGAGAACACGCGCGCGTTCCGCCAGCTGGGCATCGGCTACGCCAACCTCGGCGCCCTGCTGATGGCCACCGGCCACGCCTACGACTCCGACGGCGGCCGCGCCCTGGCCGGCGCGATCACCTCGCTGATGACGGGTACGGCCTACCGCCGCTCCGCCGAGCTGGCCGCGGTCGTCGGCCCGTACGACGGCTACGCCCGCAACGCCGACGCCCACAAGCGCGTCATGGCGCAGCACGCCGACGCCAACGGCAAGGCCGTCCGCATGGACGACCTGGACACCCCGGTGTGGGCCGCGGCCACGGAGGCGTGGCAGGACGTGGTGCGTCTCGGCGAGAAGAACGGTTTCCGTAACTCCCAGGCGTCCGTGCTCGCCCCGACCGGCACCATCGGTCTCGCGATGTCCTGCGACACCACCGGTGTCGAGCCCGACCTCGCCCTGGTCAAGTTCAAGAAGCTCGTCGGCGGCGGCTCGATGCAGATCGTCAACGGCACCGTCCCGCAGGCCCTGCGCCGCCTGGGCTACCAGGAGGAGCAGATCGAGGCGATCGTCGCCCACATCGCCGAGAACGGCAACGTGATCGACGCCCCCGGTCTGAAGCAGGAGCACTACGAGGTTTTCGACTGCGCCATGGGCGAGCGCGCCATCTCCCCGATGGGTCACGTGCGCATGATGGCCGCGATCCAGCCGTGGATCTCCGGCGCCATCTCCAAGACGGTCAACATGCCGGAGACGGCGACCGTCGAGGAGGTCGAGGAGATCTACTACGAGGCCTGGAAGCTGGGCGTCAAGGCGCTCGCGATCTACCGCGACAACTGCAAGGTCGGCCAGCCGCTCTCCGCCAAGACGAAGGACGTCAAGGACGCGGAGAAGGCGGAGATCACCGAGAAGGCCGAGGACACGATCCGTGCCGCGGTCGAGAAGGTGGTCGAGTACCGCCCGGTCCGCAAGCGCCTCCCCAAGGGTCGTCCCGGCATCACCACGTCCTTCACCGTCGGCGGCGCCGAGGGCTACATGACCGCCAACTCCTACCCGGACGACGGTCTCGGTGAGGTCTTCCTGAAGATGTCGAAGCAGGGCTCGACCCTCGCGGGCATGATGGACGCCTTCTCCATCGCGGTCTCCGTCGGCCTCCAGTACGGCGTGCCGCTGGAGACGTACGTCTCGAAGTTCACCAACATGCGCTTCGAGCCGGCCGGCATGACCGACGACCCGGACGTGCGGATGGCGCAGTCGATCGTCGACTACATCTTCCGCCGCCTGGCGCTGGACTTCCTGCCCTTCGAGACCCGCTCCGCGCTCGGCATCCACTCCGCCGAGGAGCGCCAGCGGCACCTGGAGACCGGTTCCTACGAGCAGTCCATCGAGGACGACGAGGTCGACGTCGAGGGCCTGGCCCAGTCGGCGCCGCGCGCCCAGGAGCTGAAGGCCGTGGCCGCGCCGCGTGCCGAGGTCGAGGCGGCCAAGCCCGCCCCGAAGCAGGCGCACACCAGCGCCGAGCTGGTGGAGATGCAGCTGGGCATCCAGGCCGACGCCCCGCTCTGCTTCTCCTGCGGTACGAAGATGCAGCGGGCCGGTTCCTGCTACATCTGCGAGGGCTGCGGCTCGACCAGCGGCTGCAGCTGACCGTGAGCCCTCAGCGGGCGTGAAATAGCTGCTCACGTGGGGTGTCGACGGTTCATGTCGACACCCCACCACGTGTCAGGGCTGGTGCGCCCTGCCCATGACGCGGGTGAACGTCGCCGGGTCCTCCTCGAATCCGTGCACGCCGGGGCGGAAGGTCCAGTTCCCGGAGTCGTCGCGGACGAACTCGGCGATCGTGGCCGCTGTCGCCCCGAGGACCGTGCCGAAGTCGTCCTCGGCGAGCACCGTGTAGCCCTCCCGGATGCGCATGGCCGGATTGAGCACATCGACGAACGCCTTGTGCCCGGGGCGCTGTTGGATGACCGCACCGACCACCACGCGCGCGTACCGGTCGGCCAGCCGGTCCAGTTCGAGCGTCATGACCTCGTCCCAGCCGAAGCCCCTGCCGTCGGTGCTGTCCCGGTTGAGGAAGATCGTGCCGTCGGGTGAGCGGCTGTCGAAGTGCACCAGATAGGCCGGATTCCCGTACGGGTCGTCCGCGGTGAACGTCGCGGCGACGATGTCGAGATCGGTGGGCGGCCGACCCGCCGGACTCGGGTCCCACTTGAGCGCGGCCTCGACCTTGCGGATCCCCTTGCTGAAGCCGGACAACAGGCTCCCCCTTCCCCCTGTGGCTGCTCGGGTCCCCAACTCCCCAGGAGCCGAGGCTCTTTGCCCATCGTGCCACGCGCGCGGAGCATATGCGCGAGCGATCTGCGCCGGAGCGTGACCGGCGCCACGTCCGCTGGCCTTACGATGGCGCGGTGCTGGTCAAGTGGATTCGCTGCACCGTGGTGGACCGCCGCGGGTTCGAGCGGGGGCAGCGGAAATGGGCGGGGCTTCCGGGGGAGCCGGGATTTCGGGGACAGGGCGGCGGCTGGAGCCGGCACCGACCGGGTGTGGCGCACATCTTCGCCTTCTGGGAGAGCCGTGCCTTCTACGACTCCTTCATGGCCCGCTCGCACGACCGCCTGGCCTCCGCCCAGGTCGGCACGTTCAAGGACGCCCAGGTCAAGCTCTTCGAGTACCGCTTCGACGTGAAGACCGGCTTCGAGCCGCGGTTCACCGACGCCGATCTGGTCCGGGTGGCCCTGTGCCAGGTCCACGAGGAGCGGGTGGAGCACTTCACCCTCATGCAGGAGAAGGTCTGGAACCCCGCCATGGCCGGTTCGCCCGGCATGATCCGCGGCATGTTCGCCGCGGCGCCCGAGCAGGAGTTCCTGGTCCTGTCGATGTGGCGGTCCGCGGCCGAGCACGGCAAGTACCGCACCGAGCGTGTCGAGCGCCTCGCCCTGCGCGCCCAGACCGAGGCGGACATCGCGGCGCTCTCCGGCGACATCGTGGAGCTGGAGCCGTCCTGGACGGTCTGAGCGCCACGGCGCCTGCGTCACCGGAGAGGTCGCTTCGAGGTGGGTTCGGAAAACAAACTCACCTCAGGACGGGTCCCGGACGTCGATTTCGTGTGACCTACGCTGTAAGGAGCCCGTACGAGTCCTCGACTCAGCCTCACTCGATCTAGGGTTTCGGCATGGTACGACCACGGCGCATCGTCCTTGTCCGGCACGGCGAGTCAACGGGCAACGTCGACGACTCCGTGTACGAGCGTGAGCCCGACCACGCGCTCGCCCTGACCGAGCGCGGCCTGCGACAGGCCGAGGAGACCGGAAAGGAACTGCGGGAGCTCTTCGGCAGGGAGCGCGTGAGCGTGTACGTCTCGCCGTACCGCCGCACGCACGAGACGCTCAGCGCCTTCCACCTCGACCCGGACCTCATACGCGTCCGGGAGGAGCCGCGGCTGCGTGAACAGGACTGGGGCAACTGGCAGGACCGCGACGACGTACGCCTCCAGAAGGCCTATCGGGACGCCTACGGCCACTTCTTCTTCCGGTTCCCGCAGGGGGAGTCCGGCGCCGACGTGTACGACCGGGTCGGCGGCTTCCTGGAGAGCCTGTACCGCAGCTTCGAGGACCCCGATCATCCGCCGAACGTGCTCCTCGTGACGCACGGGCTCGCGATGCGGCTCTTCTGCATGCGCTGGTTCCACTGGACCGTGGCGGAATTCGAGTCGCTGTCGAACCCCGGGAACGCGGAGATGCGGATGCTCGTTCTGGGGGACGACGGCAAGTACGCGCTCGACCGGCCCTTCGAGCGCTGGCGCAAGCCGTTGCCGTACTGGGTGAACGGATAGGGTGGCAGAGCGATGACCGCTGACTCCTCTTCCTCCGGCCGACTGGAGCGCGCCCTGGCGAGCCTGCGCGGACTGGCCGTGGGAGACGCCCTGGGCTCCCAGTTCTTCGTCCCCGCGCACTATCCGCTGCTGAAGCGGCGCGAGCTGCCGCCCGGTCGCTGGCAGTGGACCGACGACACCGAGATGGCCTGCTCCGTGGTCGCCGTCCTCGGCGCCCACCGGCGCATCGACCAGGACGCGCTGGCCCGCTCCTTCGCCGAGCACCACGACTTCGACCGGGGCTACGGCCCCGCGGTCAACCGGCTGCTGCGCCTCGTCCGGGAGGGCGGGGACTGGCGTGAGCTGGCGGCCGGGCTCTTCGACGGACGGGGGTCCTGGGGCAACGGCGCCGCGATGCGGATCGCCCCGCTGGGCGCCTGGTACGCGGATGACCCCGAGCAGGCGACCCACCAGGCGGAGATCTCCGCCTACCCCACCCACCAGCACCGCGAGGCCGTGGTCGGCGCCATGGCGGTGGCCGCCGCGGCCGCGCTGGCCGGTGCGCCGGACGGGCCGCCGAGCCCCGAGGCGCTGCTCGACGGCGTCGTCGCGCTGGTGCCGAAGAGCGCCGTCGGCCAGGGCCTGCGGCGCGCCCGGGACATGCTCGACTACGCCGACGCGGGCACCGTCGCGGCCGTGCTGGGCTGCGGACGCCGCACGTCGGCCCACGACACCGTCCCCTTCGCGCTCTGGTCCGCGGCGCGCTGCCTCGGGGACTACGAGACGGCGTTCTGGGCGACCGCCCAGGCAGGCGGTGACGTGGACACGACCTGCGCGATCGTGGGCGGCGTGCTCGCCTCCACCAAGGCCGGGACACCGCCGGCCGCGTGGGCGGAGCGGGTCGAGGCGCTGCCGGACTGGGTGCCGACGGAGCTCTGAGGGTCGCGAGGGCCGATCACCGACTGTCGGACCCCGAGGGCGGATCTCCTGATCGGCGCGAGACAGGGGTGAGAACTCTCTGTGCCCGCCGGGAACTCTCCGTGACGGCCGCCCGTTCTTCCCGTATCCGCCGTGTACCGCGCTCTCGGGAGCCGGGCCCGGCGGGGAGTCGGAGAGTGCGGGGCGGAGGGGTGTGAGATGGCGTTCGTGGCGTGGGGGCCGGTGCTCGTGCTGGTCGTCGTCCTGGCCCTGGTGCGGATGCCGACAGCCGCCGTACGGCCGGCCGGACCGCCTTCTGCGCGTTCCTTCCCTGGGCGGCGGTCCGGACGGCCGTGGCTCCGCGCGGCTCGGAGGGAGTCAGCCCATGCCCGGGCCCGCCGTGCCGGAGAGGGACTCGAGATCGCTCTTGCGGACCCTGAGCACCAGCCAGGCGGTGAGGAACGCCAGCCCGGCGATCGCGGCGGCCGGTACGAAGGCCAAGGAGATGCCGTGGGCGAGCACGTCGTGCCCCCAGGGCGCGGGCAACTGGTGGGTCTTGGCGAACTGCGCCTTCTGCTCCGGCGAGCTGTCGGCAAGGAACCTGGGCAGCTGCTTCTTCGCCTCGTCCTTGCCGGCCGAGCCGAATACGGTCGTCAGGATGGACAGCCCGAGCGAACCGCCCACCTGCTGCATCGCGTTGAGCAGCCCGGAAGCCGCCCCGGCCTCGTGCTGGGCCACGCCCGACACGGCCGTCACGGTGGCCGTCACGAAGTTCAGCCCCATGCCGAAGCCGAACACCAGCATCGGCCCGAGCACTCCGCCGAGGTAGGAGCTGTCCGGCCGGATGAACGTCTGCCAGACCAGTCCGACCGTCACCAGCGCCGAACCGACCGCCATGAACGGCTTCGGGCCGAACTTCGGCAGCAGGGCCTGAGAGACGCCCGCGCTGATCGCGATCGCCACGGTCACGGGGAGGAAGGCCAGGCCGGCCTTGATGGCGCTGTAGCCGAGGACGTCCTGCACGAACAGCACAATGTAGAAGAACATGCCGAACATCGCCGCGGACAGGCTGAGCATGATCACGTACGTGCCCCAGCGGTTGCGGTCCGCGAACATCCGCAGCGGGGTGATCGGCTCCTTCGCCCACGCCTCGGTGAGGACGAAGGCGAGCAGCAGCACCACGGCCGCGGCGAACGAGCCGAGGGTGAGCGTGTCGCGCCAGCCGTTCTCCGCGGCACGGATGAAGCCGTACACCAACGAGGCCATGCCCACCGTCGACGTCAGCGCGCCGGTGATGTCGAAGCGCCCGGGGTGCCGCGCGGACTCGCTGATGTACAGCGGCGCGAGCGCCGCGATCAGCACACCGATCGGCACGTTGACGAACAGTACCCACCGCCAGTCCAGCCAGTCGGTGAGCATGCCGCCCGCGAGCAGGCCGATGGCGCCACCGCCCGCGGAGACGGCGGCGAACACGCCGAAGGCCCGGTTGCGTTCCGGGCCTTCGGGGAAGGTCGTGGTGATCAGTGCCAGCGATGTGGGCGAGGCTATCGCGCCGCCCACGCCCTGAAGGGCCCGTGCGGCCAGCAACTGCCAGGGTTCCTGGGCGAGGCCGCCCAGCAGCGAGGCGAAGGTGAAGAGCAGGATGCCGGTCATGAACACCCGGCGGCGGCCGAGAATGTCACCGGCTCGCGCACCGAGCAGCAGCAGGCCGCCGAACGTGAGTGTGTAGGCGCTGACCACCCAAGTCAGGTCGGTGGTGCTGAACTTGAGCGCGTCTTGAATGTGCGGGAGCGCGATGTTCACAATCGTCGCATCGAGTACCACCATGAGTTGGCAGGCCGCGATGACGGCGAGTGCGATGCCGGGATGCCCCTCCCGGCGGGCCACGCCCGGTTTTGGATCCTGGAGCAGCTGAGAGGTCGTCACTATGGGTCCCCCACGAAGGAATTAGTGAACGCTCGCGTTCACTTTCGGCTCCACGGTAGTGAGCCCCCCAGAGTGAACGCAAGCGTTCACTTAATCGGGTGTGCCGCCCCGCGTCCCCCTGTCGCTGCGGTGCGGTGCCTCCCCTCCCCTGAACCCCCGCTTCCCTTGCACGTTGGAGAGAGACAGATGGATACCTCGCGCTGGACGGCCGATCCTGCCCGGACGGCTTCCCTCCGTCGGCGCGGCGTGGTGCTGGAGCGCGCGATCATGGATGCCGCCCTGGAACAGCTCGGCGCCGTCGGCTGGAAGGGCCTGACCATGGAGGGCGTCGCGGCCGGAGCGCAGACCGGCAAGGCCGCCGTGTACCGCCGCTGGCCCTCCAAGGAGGACCTCGTCGCGGACGCGCTGGTGGCCGGACTGCCCCGGGTGGAGACCGCGCCGGACCTCGGGAGCGTGCGCGAAGACCTTCTCGCCCTATGCCGGGCGGTGCGGGAGATCATGTACTCGCCCCCCGGCGTGGCCCTGCGTGCGGTGATTCACGAGTGCGACGATGTCCAGGCGGAGCGCTTCCAGGACGTGATCGTCGGCGGGGTCATCGAGCCGACCGTCACCTTGCTCCGTGACGTCGTCATGCGCGGAATAGAGCGGGGAGAGGTACGCTCCGATGCGGCCAACAGCTATGTCTTCGACGCCATCCCGGCCATGATGATGTACCGGTCGAAGGTGTGCGGAAGCGAATGGAGCGACCAGGATCTCGAGGAGATGATCGACCGGCTGATGCTCCCGCTGCTGCGGCCGCACCGGGTCTGATCCCGCGCCCCGGTGAGCCCTGCGGCGCGCGGGTGACCGGGGTGTCGCACGACGATCGCGTCGGCGTAGGCTAGGGGCGCCATGCCGTACGAACCACCTACTCACACCGTCGAGCGCTCCCTGCGCGCCACGACCGGAGCGAAGGTCATCGCCGGTGTCGACGAGGTGGGGCGCGGCGCCTGGGCCGGACCGGTCACCGTCTGTGCGGCGGTCACCGGACTGCGTCGCCCGCCCGAGGGCCTGACCGACTCCAAGCTGTTGAGCGTCAAGCGTCGTACGGAACTGGCCGAGGTCTTGCGGACATGGGTGACGGCCTATGCCCTGGGGCATGCTTCCCCCGAGGAGATCGACGCCCTGGGGATGACGGCCGCGCTGCGGCTCGCCGCGGTCCGCGCCCTGGACGCTCTGCCGGTCCACCCCGACGCCGTCATCCTCGACGGGAAGCATGACTACCTCGGCGCCCCGTGGAAGGTGCGTACGGTGATCAAGGGCGATCGCTCGTGCGTGGCCGTCGCCGCGGCGTCGGTGATCGCCAAGGTTCAGCGCGACAAAATGATGGCCGAACTGGGCATCGACCATGCAGACTTCGGATTTGCGGACAACGCCGGGTATCCGTCGCCCGTGCACAAGGCCGCACTGGAGGAGCGGGGGCCCACCCCGCACCACCGCTTGTCGTGGGCGTATCTTGATGCGTTGCCTCAGTGGCGGCACCTCAAGAAGGTCCGCAGCTGGGCGGACGGAAGTGTTCCGGAAATCGAGGGTCAGCTCGGCTTCGATTTCTGACGGTTCCGATCGCACTGATGTGCCACCCGGTCACCCGCTCCGCACCAATGTTTGATAAATATCAGCTCATGCCTCTCATTCCCGAGGAGCCTCAGATTCACGAGAGTGCCCAGGGTCCCCGCGCTACTCCGGCCAGCGGCCGTACCGCGCCGACCCCTCGCCCCGTACCCGGCCCCCGTCCCGCGGCTCCGTCCCGCCCCGGTCGCCCCGGCCCTCCGCGGCCCGCGCCGCCGGTGCAGCGCACGCCGCGTGATGTGGCTCCGGCCAAGCCGAGCCCGTCCGGCCCGGCCGCTCCCGCCGCTTCGGCGGCCACCCCGCAGATCCAGCTGATCCCGGCCTCGGCCGAGGGCGCGCTCGACGCCGCCGACGAGGCGGTGGACCTGCTCCTGGACTCGGGCCGTGCCCCCGGCGACGTGCTCGTGATCACCACCGGTGCCCAGCACCCGTGGGCGGAGCACGAGCTGTCCTTCGGTGAAGCCGCCTACTGGGCGCAGCACGACGCCGGTGACGACGTCTTCTACACGGACGTCACCATCGCCGACCGTGCCGCGTCCCGCCCCGTGGTGGTCGTGGCCGTCAACGGAGGTCCCGCCTCCGCCGCGGCCTCCGTCCTTCCGCTGGCCCACTCGCGGGCCGGTGCCCTGCTGATCGTCTGCGGCGACCCGCAGCAGATCAACGCGGTCCTGGGCGCCGGCGTCTGAGCCACGCCCGGTGCCTCGGGGCACCGGAGTGACGCTGGAGCCGCTCCGGCGGAATCCGCACGGAGTGGCTTTTGGCATGCCCGGATGCCAGGCGGCCACCGAGTTTGCGAGGAAGGCCTCCCGGTCGGCCCCGGCGGCGGGGCGGTGACCGGCGGGCGCCGGTGGGGTGCGTCCGTCACCGCGATGCGGCGCGCGGTCTCCGAGCCGTCTGTGCCCGGGACGCTGTACGGCCGCCGGGCGCGTCCCGGACGCCACAGGGCCATCGGCCCGCACGGTGCGGGCTGCGGACGGGCTGTCCTGTCCTCCGCGTCCCTTGTCGGCCTGTGTGGCCCGGCCGTTGGCGGGGCCACGGCTCGGGCTCGGCCTGCCGCCCCCGCGGCCCAGGCGTCCGCCGCGGGCGCCGCGCATCCGACCGGCGCATCCGGCAGGGGTGTACGGCTCGCTCGCCCGGTGCCCGGACCGTCAGCGGGCCGCCGCGCGGCGCAGGACCTCGGAGACCGGCCCGCCGGTGCGCGGCGCGAGCGGCGGGGCCTCCGACTCGGCGAAGGGCTCCGGCGCCGAGTCGGCGTTGGGGCGGCGGCCGCCGCGCCCCTCGCCGAGCACCTGCCAGCCGTCGTGGGTCAGTGTGATGTACGCCCCGCAGCGCAGGCCGTGCAGCGTACAGGCGTCGCGCAGGCCCCACATCCAGGCGCCGTCCTCCTCCGTCCAGCGCGCGTCTCCCTCACGGCAGTAGAGCAGTACGGCCGTGCGCACCGGGGTGCGGCGCCTCAGGTCATGGGGAATGACCCGGCGCAACTGGGCGAGCAGCGTGTTGCGGAACATCCAGCCGTCGGCCGGGGCCGGGCGCCGCAGGAACGACGCGCTGGCGCACAGCCGTTCCTCCGGATCCAGCACCGCCACGACCGCCATGGACGGTCTCGGGTGGTGGCGGGCGTGCAGCCCGCTGACGACCTCACGGGGGTCGCGCAGCAGAGGGATTCCGGCGGAAGCCCATTCGGCCGGCTCGAGCAGGCGACTGGCGGACGAGGCGGACGCGGACGTCGACAACGAGGCCGCCGAGGACGAGGCGAATCCGAAGGTCACGTTCTTCCCTTCGGCTACGCGCCCATACTGCGGGCGAGGTTGGATTCGGGAGCGCGCACCGCAGCAGAGCCCAACCGGAGCACGGGCGAACCGTGCGGGGAGCGGACCTCAATTCTTCCTGTCGAACTGGGATGCGGCAACGAGCAATTGGGGCCACCGACGGTTATCTACGGGTGTGTGGCTTATATCCTTACCCAAGGGTTCGTCGGAGCACGCCTGAGGTGGCCGACCTGAGTACGGCGGCCGCCACGGCCGGACGCGGGGTCAGCCCTGGACGGCCAGGACCAGCGGCAACACCCCCCGCGCACCGGACCGTCCGAGCAGGCGCGCCGCGACCGCGAGGGTCCAGCCCGTCTCGGTGAAGTCGTCGACCAGCAGAACCGGACCACCGGCCTCGGCGAGCGCCGACGCGAGAGCGGGCGGCACCGTCAGCGAGCCGTCGAGCGCCTTCAGCCGTTGCGCGCTGTTGCTGCGCGGCACCCGCGGCGCATCCTCCGCGTACTCCACGGAGCCGAGCAGGGGAAGCCGGCCGATCTCGGCGATCCGGGCGCCCAGGGACTGGACCAGCCGGGGCCGGGTCCGCGAGGCCACTGTGACGACACCCACCGGCCTGGGCTGGGCGTCGGCAGCCCCGGAGGCCCAGCCGCCGGGGCCCTTCGCCCAGTCCGCCAGGACGCCCACCACGGCCCGAGCCACGTCGTCCGGCACAGCGGCGTCCGGCGTCTGCGGGGCGAGAAGTGGCCGCAGCCGATTGCCCCAGCCGATGTCCGACAACCGGCCCAGCGCACGTCCCGGCGAGGCCTGTTCACCGGCCGGAATACGCCCCTTGAGCGCGATGCCGATGGCCGGCAGGCCGGTCGGCCACATGCGACGGGGTTCCACCTCGACCCCGGCACGGCCGAGATCGCTCCGGGCGGCGTCCACCGCCGCGGTGGACGTGTCGGCGGTGAAGCGCGGCCCCGCGCAGTTGTCGCAGCGGCCACAGGGCCTGGCGTCCTCGTCGTCCAGCTGGCGCTGCAAGAACTCCATCCGGCATGCGGTGGTGGACGCGTAGGTCCGCATCGCCTCCTGCTCGGCCGAGCGCTGCCGGGCCACCCAGTCGTACCGCTCGATGTCGTACGACCAGGGTTGCCCGGTCGCGACCCAGCCGCCCTTGACGCGGTGGACCGCCCCGTCCACGTCGAGGACCTTCAGCATGGTCTCCAGCCGGGAGCGGCGCAGCTCGACCAGCGGTTCCAGGGCGGGCAGGGACAGCGGTCCGCCGGCCCGGGCGAGGACGTCCAGGGTGCGCCGGACCAGCTCCTCGGAAGGGAAGGCGAGCGAAGCGAAGTACTGCCAGATCGCCTCGTCCTCCTTGCCCGGCAGCAGCAGCACCTCGGCGTGCTCGACACCACGGCCGGCCCGGCCGACCTGCTGGTAATAGGCGATCGGGGAGGAGGGCGAGCCGAGGTGGACCACGAAGCCGAGGTCCGGCTTGTCGAAGCCCATGCCGAGTGCGGAGGTGGCGACGAGCGCCTTGACCCGGTTGCCGAGCAGATCGTCCTCGGCCTGCTGCCGTTCGGCGTTCTCCGTCTTTCCCGTGTAAGAGGCGACGGCATGCCCGCGCTGTCGCAGGAAGGCGCTGACCTCCTCCGCCGCCGCGACCGTGAGCGTGTAGACGATGCCGGAGCCCGGCAGGTCGTCGAGATGGTCGGCGAGCCAGGCCATCCGGTGCGCCGCGTCCGGCAGCCGAAGCACTCCGAGGCTGAGACTCTCCCGGTCCAGCGGGCCGCGCAGCACCAGGGCGTCCGATGTGCCGCCCGTGCCGAGCTGGTCGGCGACATCCGCGGTCACCCGCGCGTTGGCCGTGGCGGTGGTGGCCAGCACGGGCACGCCGGGCGGCAGCTCGCCGAGCATGGTGCGCAGCCGACGGTAGTCGGGTCGGAAGTCGTGACCCCAGTCGGAGATGCAGTGGGCCTCGTCCACGACCAGCAGGCCCGTCGCCGCGGACAGCTTGGGCAGGACCTGGTCGCGGAAGTCGGGGTTGTTCAGCCGCTCCGGGCTGACGAGCAGGACATCGACCTCGCCGGCCGCGATCGCGGCCTGGACGGCGTCCCACTCCTCGGTGTTCGCGGAGTTGATGGTCCGGGCATGGATACCGGCCCGGGCTGCGGCCTCCACCTGATTGCGCATGAGCGCGAGCAGCGGCGAGACGATCACCGTGGGCCCGCTGCCTCTGGCCCGCAGCAGCGAGGTCGCCACGAAATACACCGCGGACTTGCCCCATCCCGTGCGCTGCACGACCAGGGCCCGGCGCCGGTCGGCGACCAGCGCCTCGATCGCCCGCCACTGGTCCTCGCGCAGCCGGGCCCCGCCCGTGGTGTCCCCGACGAGCCGGGCGAGGACGGCATCCGCCTGCGCCCGGAGATCCGCGTTGCTCGTGTGCTCCATGGGCTCCATACAACAGGACGGGACCGACAATCGGGCGGGGCCGGGGTGGGACCTGTGGACAACCGCCCTGGGCTTGTCGTGTCCCTGATTCGACTTATCCACAGGCGCAAGCGGGATCTCGGGATCCGCGAGATCGTCTCCGCATGACGAATCACGGCGAAACCACGGGACCGTTCGAAAACAATGACATCTCCGGACACGACCCGTTCTCCGGGCTGTCCGCGCCCGACACGCACATCACTCTGCGCACCCCCGCCGAGCTGGCCGACGCCCTGCCCTACCTGCTCGGATACCGACCCGAGGACAGCATGGTGCTGGTCGCCCTCCACGACCGCGAGAGCGGCGGCCGGTTCGGCGGCCGGGCCCGGCTCGGCATTCCCGCGAACGAGGAGGACTGGGAGGCGGCCGCCAGGCAGCTGGCCCAGGGCCTGGTCAAGGGCAGCGAGCGGCGGGGCTCCCGCCCGGCTCAGATGGTGGCCTACGTCTGCCAGGAGCCAGCTCCGGGCGAGTCCGGCCGGGACGTCAGGCGCCGGCTCGAGCGGCTGGCCCAGTTGCTGCGCACCCAGTGCGGCGACCTGGACGTGCCGGTCGTCGAGGCACTGTGCATCGCGGACGGCCGCTACTGGTCGTACTGCTGCCCGGTCGAGGGATGCTGCCCCGAGGACGGCTCGCCGATGGGCCTGCCCGGCACCTCGGTCCTGGCCGCGGCGGCCACCTACGCGGGCATCCAAGTGCGCGGCACCCTCAGGGAGTTGCGGGCCAGGCTCCAGCCCTGGGAGACCTCCGCGGCCCTGGAGCAGGAGGCCGCGCTGGACGCGGCGGGCATGGCCCTGGTGCCTCGCATCCTCGACGAGGCGTCCCGTCCGGAGGTGGCCGAGGAGACCCTCGCCCTGGCCGAGCGCGTCATGCGCCGCTTCGCCGCGGCGGCGCCCGTGTCGGGTACGCATCCGGCGGACGTCCGCGACGACGGCCTGCTCGCACATGACGAGGCTGCCACGGTCATCCTCGGACTCCAGGACCGCACGACTCGCGACCGGGCCGCCGCCTGGATGGAGGGTGCGGAGGCCGGCCCCGCTCTCCGGCTCTGGCGCGCCCTGGCCCGCCGCTGCGTCGGCTCCTACGGTGAGCACGCCGCGGCGCCGCTAACCCTGGCCGGCTGGGTCGCCTGGTCGACGGGGGACGAACTGGAGGCCCGCGAGGCCTTGGCCATGGCCCTGGGCGCGGATCCCGACTACCTCTTCGCTCGCCTGCTGCACCAGGCCTGCAACGAAGGGCTCGACCCCGAGGCGATCCGCCGCTGTCTGCGCACGGAGCGCCCGGGGTCTGCGCGGGCCGAGGCCGCACGGCAGACGCACGAGGCAGTGGATGCGGCACCCGGCGCGCTCCCCGCCGTCGACGGCGGCACGTCCGGAGCACGTGCGCAGCCGGACGGGCAGGTGGCGGAACCGGCGTCCGGGACGGGTGCGCGCCGAAGGCGCCGGGTACGGTCCCTCGACGGAAACGACAGCCGCCCTGCGGCGCGGGCAGCCCGGACGGCGGGCGGAGGGCGGCGCCCGACCGGCTCCCGCCCCGGGCCGTCGGCAGCCGAGCCCTCTCGCCCGGCCACGCGCGGTCCCGGCGGCACGCGCAAGCGTGCGTCGGACCAGGGCACGACCAGCGCCACCGCGTCGGGGAGCGGTCTCCGCGAGCCCGAGGGGGACGGATGAACGCCCCGGCACCGGCCACGCAGGCCCGCGCGGCGACACCTCACGGTGCGCCGGCGGCCACGGTGACACGGGGCGTGCGCCCCCGGAACCCGCGCGCGCCCCTGCCCCACGAGAGTCCGGCCGCGTCCCGCCCGGTGACCCCGGGACGCCGCCGCAGCGCGGCATCCTTCCTGTGCCGCCTGGCCGTCCTGGTGCACCGGCCTCGCCCAGGGGCTCCAAGGGCTCCAGAGGCTCCGGGGACTTCGGGGGCACGCGAGGGCGCACCTCGCACTCGGTGGTGGCACCGGACCACGGCCGTCTCGAACGGCGCCCCCGCCGGCGCGCAGCGCCGCGATTCGGCCGGGCTCCCCGGGGCGGGCCGTGACCCGGAAGCGGCGCCCCGCGTTCACCTGAGTGGCGGAGCGCCCGAACAACGCACTCCGCCGCCGCACGACCGATGTCCCCCGGGGCGCCCCACCGGCCGCCCAGCGCGTCCCTGGCGCACCGAGAGCAGAAGAAGCCATTCCATGCACCAGCAGCCGACCCCGTCCTTCGCCGCCGCCGAGCGACCGCCGAGGGACGGGCCCGCGCGGTTCCGGCCGGACGGCGCCATCATGACGGCGGTGGAGACCCTCGGCGTACGACCGCCGTCCCAGGACTCCCGGCCGGCCTTTCCTGCTGACGCGGGCGCACCCTCCCGCGCTCCACACCCCGCCCGTCGGCCTGCCTCGCTGCCGTCGCCCCGCACGGCGGCGAGCAGCCGTCCGATATCGGAACTGCCCTCCACCCACGGCGCGTTGATCTGCATCGCCCTGCCCGGCCTCGCGATCTCCGGCGAGCTGGGGCAGCTGACCGGCCAGGGTCTGGACGGGTTCTACCGAGGCGGGCGGCGGCTGCTCTCACGGTGCCAGGTCCGCGTCGCCGGACGTGAACCACTCGCCGTGCAGGCCAGGATGACCGGAGCCGACAGCGCCCGCTTCGTCGCGACGCTCCGCGCTTCCCCAGCGGCGGGCCCCGATCCGGATGTCCTGGTCGAACGAACACGCCGTGCCGAGGGAACCGAACGGATCACCGTCCGCAACGCCTCCGCGAGACCGCTGAGGCTCCCCGTCGAGATCGCCCTCGGCACGGACCTCGCCGAACTCGGCGCTGTCGCCTCCGGCCGGACGGGCCCCCAACTCCCGGCCACGGTCCGCGACTCGGGTCTGCACTGGGCCACGACCGATGCCGCCGCCAGTGTCACCGCCGACCCGCCTCCCTCCGACGTCCTGGCGTCCGCCGGACTCCTGCGCTGGGAACTGGAACTGCCGCCGGGCGGGACGGCGACCGTGGAACTCCGGGTACGGCTCGACGGCGCGGGCCCCGTGAGGGCCGCGGGACGGACCACCACCAGCCCGATCGCCTCCGCCCGGGCGACGGGCGACGATCCCCGGGTGGCCCCGCTGCTCGACACGGCCGTCGCCGATCTCCAGGCCCTCCTCCTGCGTGACGCCACCCACCCTTCCGACACCCATCTCGCGGCGGGCGCGCCCTGGCGCTGCGGGATGGCGCCCGCCGAGGCGCTCGCCGCCGCCCGTATGGCCCTGCCCCTCGGCACCCGGCTCGCCGCGGGCACCCTGCGCACCCTGGCCCGCACACAACTCCCGGGCCACGCTGCGCGGGCAGGCATGATCCCCGGGCCGCGACGCGACGCCGGCCCTCTCCTCCCGCCGAGCTGCACGGGAACGGAGGCCACACTGCTCTTCCCCGTTCTGCTCGCCGAGGCCCGTCGCTGGGGACTGCCCGACAGGGAGACCAGGGAACTGCTGCCCGCCGCCGAACGCTGTCTCAGCTGGCTGCGGACCACCGTCGGCGACCAGCCCTATCTCCCCGATCCGCAGCCCGCGGGTCCGGTCCGCTGCGAAACGCAGGCCCACGCGTACCGCGCAGCCCTGCTCGGCGCCGACCTCCTCGACGCCTACGGCCGGCCGGGCGCCGCCGAGTTGCGCCAGTGGGCGCAGGCCCTGCGCGCAGCGTTCCGGACCGGCTTCTGGATCGAGGACCACGGTGGCGGACGCCCGGCCGCGGCCCTGGCGCCGGACGGCCGGCCCGTGCCGCACCTGGGTGCGGCCGCCGCCCACCTGCTCGACACCGGCCTGCTCGGTTCCGGCCGGTTCGCCCGGGGCCTCCTCGACCAGGTGCAGACCGAACAGCTCGCCCGGCTGCTCGGCACTCCCGCCATGGACGCGGGCTGGGGGCTGCGCGGTCTCGGCGCCAAGGAAAGGGGACACAACCCGTTCGGCCATCGGAGTGGAGCCGTCCGGGTTCACGAGACTGCCGTCGCCGTCGCCGGACTGGCCGCCGCCGGCTACGAGAGGGAAGCCGCCGGCCTGCTGAGAGGCCTGCTGGAAGCGGCGGAACACTTCGGGCACCGGCTTCCGGAGATGTTCGGGGGCGAACAGCGCACCGCCGGGAGTGCTCCCCTCCCGCACCCCGCGGCCTGCCGGCCGGCGGCCACCGCCGCGGCATCCGCGATCATGGTGCTCACCGCTCTCGCGGGTGTCCGCCCCGACGCCCCGGCCCGTACGGTCACCCTGAGCCCCGTGCGCAGCGCCCCGCTCGGCGAACTCGGTCTCACCGGGCTGCGCCTCGCCGGCGCCCCCTTCGCCGTACGGATCAGCCGGCTCGGCCTCGCCATGGTGGAGGCGGCGGCGGAGGGCCTGCACCTGGGAGTGTGACCTCGTACGACGAGACCGAGCGAAGAAACGGAGCCGGCCCTGCGCCCCATAACGGAACGAAGCGGAACCACCACCGATGCGGCCGACGAAGGGAGTGTTTATCGTCAGGCAGACGACTATGATCGCCGCATGCCCTACGACCCGTCAGCCTTCCCGCCCTTCGCCGTCACCGTGGACCTGGTCGTGCTGACCGTGCGCCGACATGCCCTGTGCGCGCTGGCGGTACGCAGGGGTGAGCCCCCCTTCCAGGGGCGCTGGGCGCTGCCGGGCGGGTTCGTGCGGGCCGACGAGGACCTGTCCCAGGCGGCGGCGCGCGAACTCGAGGAAGAGACCGGGCTCACGGCACACGATCCCGCGGTCCCGGCCCAGGACAACGGCGCCCATCTCGAGCAGCTCGCCACCTACGGCGACCCCAAACGGGACCCGCGCATGCGAGTGGTCAGCGTCGCGCACCTCGCGCTCGCGCCCGACCTGCCGGCCCCGCGCGCGGGGGGCGACGCCAGCAACGCGCGCTGGGCACCGGTCGAGGAACTGCTGCAGCGGGGTGGCTACGGACGCGACGGCGAGCCGGTGGCGCCGCTCGCCTTCGACCATGCCCAGATCCTCGCCGACGGGGTGGAGCGGGCCCGGTCCAAGATCGAGTACTCCTCGCTGGCCACCGCGTTCTGCCCGCCGGAGTTCACCGTCGGTGAGCTGCGCCGGGTGTACGAGGCGGTGTGGGCGGTGGCTCTCGATCCCCGTAATTTCCACCGGAAGGTCACCGGTACGCCCGGATTCCTGGTTCCCACGGGGGGCACGACCACCCGCCAGGGCGGTCGGCCGGCGCAGCTCTTCCGGGCCGGCGGGGCCACTCTCCTCAACCCCCCGATGCTGCGTCCTGAGGTCTGAGGTGTGCGGGGGTCGGCCGGACGGCGGGACGGGGCGACCGACGACACCGGGGCTCCGGTTGCGGCGAACGGCGGATGTCAGTCGCGTTCGGCGGCGCCATGTCTAGAAGCAGATCGGGTGATACCAGAAAAATCGGACATCGCAAGCTATCTTGCTTCAGGTGATCCAGGCGTTCGGACTGACCAGCAATCCCCGCAAGGCGCAGCCGCCCGCCGTCGACGACGTCTCCTTCGAAGCGCGTGCCGGGAAGGTCACCGCGCTCCTCGGAGGCGCCGGCGCGGGCAAGACCACAGCGCTCAGACTGATGCTCGAACTCCAACAGGGGCGCGGCATCACCTACTTCAGAGGGCGGCCCCTGCACCGGATCGCCCATCCGTCCCGGGAGGTCGGCGTGCTCCTCGGCGATGTGCCGGGGCACCCTGCCCGCTCCGTCCGCGGTCATCTGCGCATGCTCTGCGCGGCCTCGGGCGTCCCCGCGCGGCGCGCCGACGAGGTCCTCGAAGCCGTCGGCCTCGTCAACCTCCGCGAGGAGTGCCTCGGCACGCTCTCGCGCGGCATGGACCGCCGGCTCGGCCTCGCCTGCGCCCTGCTGCCCGACCCGCACACGCTCGTCCTGGACGAGCCCGCCGACAGACTCTCCGCCCCTGAGGCGCAGTGGCTGCACGACATGCTGCGCGCCCACGCACGGCAGGGCGGCACCGTGGTCTTCACCACCGCCGACCCCAAGGAGGCCGCACGCAGGGCCGACCGCGTCGTCACCCTCGACAGCGGCAGGCTCATCGCCGACCAGGACGCCGCAGACTTCGCCCGCACCCGGCTGCGCCCGCGTGTCGCCGTCCGCAGCCCCCAGGCGGGACGACTCGCGACCCTGCTCGCCAAGGAGGCCCGCGGCGCGCGCCGGTCCGTGGAAGTCGTGCGGGAGGACGGCAACCGCCTTTCGGTGTACGGCTCCACGACCGCCGACATCGGTGAGACGGCCTTCCGGAACGGCATTCTCGTCCACCAACTCGCCGACGAGGTAGGCGACATGGGGCCGGGTTCCGGTGCGGAGTCCGGCGCCGAGCCGACGGAGGCGGCCGGCCTCGTGGCGAACGGGCCACGGGCACAGCGTGAACACGATGCGGCAGACGCGTCGGTGGTCGAGGCGCAGACCGCGGCGCCCGATCTGCCGACGGCGGAGCCGGGCGCCGCGCCGTCAGCCCCGTCGCCGGCCGGACCGGGCTCTCCGGTGCCGGGCTCGCCCGCGGCGGGCAAGGCCGCGATGTCGTTCGGCTTCTCACCGGCGAAGCCGAGCGACACGGCGTCGGGGGCCCGGGCGAGTGACCGGGGCGCAGTGCCGCCGGGCTTCTCGGCGGAGGGGCGGGAGCGCTCGACAGCAGATGCGCCGACACCACAGCCGAGCGGGGCCGGTCTCTCCTCGGGCGAGGAGGGGCGGAGTGTGTCCGCGCTCGCGTCGGCGGACGGGGCGAAGGCGGCCGACGGCGAGCGATCGTCCCACGGGAACGCGTCGGGCCTCCGCCCGGTGGCGGAGTACGCGGAGGCGGCGCGGGACGCCCCGGCCGGGGGCGGATCGCCGAGCGGCGCCCTCCCGGAAACCGGCGGGGCGGCGCACGGAGCTGCGGAGCCCGGTGACGAGGGCATGCGCGGCTGGGCGGAGGGGGCGGTCCCCGCGGAGACGCTCGCTGGTGCCGACGGCGGCCGGAGCGCGGGCACGCAGGGCACGCACTCCGCGCAGGGCGCCCGCGCCGCACAGGGCCGGGCCGTGGCGGCCCAGGAGGCGAAGGCCGCCGGTACCAGCAGCCCTGCGGCGGGCATCTCCGCACTTCGCGCCCGCCTTCCCGGCGCCAGGAATCCGGGCACGCGCCAGATGTGGGCCGACCGCGCCGCCCGCTCTGACGGCGTCCGCACCCTCGACGACCTCTCCGCTCTCCCGCCGCCCATCTCCGTCCGTCCCGCCCCCACCCCCCTCCGTCCCCTGCGCTACGAGATCCGGCGCACCATCGGAATCGGTGCCGGCTTCCTCACCTGCGCCGCCGTGCTGGCGCTGTCCGTGCTCACCGCCGTACTGCTGGCTCGGCTCGGCCACACCCCGCAGGCGCGGCTGTTCGCCGCATGGCCGCGGGAGCTCCCGCTGCCGCCCGCGGCGCTCGCGGCGGGGCTGCTCGGCGCGTCGGCCTTCGGGGACGAGTTCCGCCACCCCGCCCTCGCAGCGGACCGCGGCACCGTGCCCCGGCGGCTGGGGCTGCTGGCCGCCAAACTCCTCGTCTCCGGAGTCACCGCGGCGCTGCTCGCCTTCCTCGCCGTGGGCTGCGACGCCGAGGCGCTCTACATCGTCTACGGACGGGAGCTGGCGAGAGTTCCCGCGGACTGGCTTTCGCTGGGCGTGAGTTGGTTCGGTCTCGTCGTCGGCTGCGCCTGGGCCGGAGTCCTCGCGGCCGGTGTCTTCCGGTCCACCACGGGGGGTCTCGCCGCCGTACTCGCCGTACCCGTCCTCGTCGTTCCCGTCCTGCACGAGGCGACGCAGGGACCCGCCCTGCGTATGGCGGCCGGATTTCCGGGACGGACGCGGGAGGTGTTCCTGCTCCAGTGGCCCTTCGGAGGGGAGAGGTATGCCCTCGGGCTGGCACGCGTGATGGCCCAACCCGTGGGCGGAGCACTGGTGTTGTCGCTGGCAGCCCTCCTGTGCGCGTACCTGTTCACGACGCTGCGCACCGGATTCCGATGACGGGCGCGCGTTCGCTTTCGATCTCGCCGTGCGCACAACTCCCCTCAGGAAGCCCATTTCTTTCCGATAAGGCGTCAATTGCGACGGCGTGAGCGATCACCCTTTCGTGTGCTTTTCACCAAAGACCTCAAGGGAGTTGGAAACGGCGCCGACAAAGGTTCCGTGAGTACCCTTGCGCACACCATGATGACCGCCGCCCGCTCCACCGACTCCGGTCTGGCCGGCCCGGGCGAACTCGACCGCTACCCCTACGCCGAGGCCCCTGTGCCCGATCGCGTGGGAACGCCCTCCTGGGAGGGCGCGGAACCGGAGCTGGGCCGCGTAGGCAGGCGTGCCGCGGGCAGCCGCGGACGCGGCCTGCACGGCCAACTCGTCCAACAACTGGGGCAGATGATCGTCTCGGGCGACCTGGGCGCGGACCGTCCGCTGGTGCCCGAGGAGATCGGTCAGCGCTTCGAGGTGTCCCGCACCGTCGTCCGTGAGTCCCTCCGAGTCCTCGAGGCCAAGGGCCTGGTCAGCGCCCGCCCGAACGTCGGCACGCGCGTGCGTCCCGTCAGCGACTGGAACCTGCTCGATCCGGACATCATCGAATGGCGGGCCTTCGGGCCGCAGCGCGACGACCAGCGCCGGGAGCTGAGCGAACTGCGCTGGACCATCGAGCCGCTCGCCGCCCGCCTCGCCGCCGGGCACGGCCGGGAGGAGGTGCAGCAGCGCCTGTGCGACATGGTGGAGATCATGAGTCACGCCATGGCGCAGGGCGACGCGCTGACCTATTCGCGTGCCGACAACGAGTTCCACGGCCTGCTCATCCAGATCGCCGGCAACCGCATGCTGGAGCACCTGTCCGGGATCGTGTCCGCCGCCCTCCAGGTGTCGGGCGGCCCGGTGACGGCCTGCGACCGGCCGAACGAGGCGTCCCTCGCGCAGCACGCGCGCATCGTCGACGCTCTCGGCACCGGCGACGGCGCTGCGGCGGAGACGGCCATGCGTCAACTGCTCACGGTCCACCCCGAGGTCGAACGCGTGGTGCCCGCCCCGCGCGAGCACTGACGCAGGCGCTGATCCGCGCGATGAAGGCGGTGTGACAGCCCGTGTGCGGTGTCAGCGTGCTTCTCGTGCTTCTCGTTTCTCGTGTCGATGCCGGGCTCGGGTACCGGCCGCTGCCGGACCCCGCCGGATCCAGTGCGGATCGGCGGGGTCCGGCGGTGCGAGGGGCGGCCGTGGTCGCGGGCGTGACCGGACGCGAGGCCGACAGTGATCTCCTCTGTCCGTGTCTGACCGTTTTTGGTTGCTTACGTGGTGTGACTCGGGCCACGCAGATTGGGCGTAACGCTCGTGGAAACAGCGCGATGACCTAAGAGGTGACAGCCGCGGAGGGAATACGGACGCCATGACAGGCGCTGTGCATCTTCCCGGCCCCCCGCCCACGCCGTCGGCCCATCCCCAGGCCGGTGGTCGGCCCCTGTCCGCAGTGGACGGTGCCGGAAGCCGTTTTCCAACGTTCCGAGAGGTTGTTCGTGTCGGCCAGCACATCCCGTACGCTCCCGCCGGAGATCGCCGAGTCCGTCTCTGTCATGGCTCTCATTGAGCGGGGAAAGGCTGATGGGCAGATCGCCGGCGACGATGTGCGTCGGGCCTTCGAAGCTGACCAGATTCCGGCCACTCAGTGGAAGAACGTACTGCGCAGCCTCAACCAGATCCTTGAGGAAGAGGGTGTGACGCTGATGGTCAGTGCCGCAGAGCCCAAGCGCACCCGCAAGAGCGTCGCAGCGAAGAGTCCGGCCAAGCGCACCGCCACCAAGACGGTCGCGGCGAAGACGGTGACGACGAGGAAGGCCACCGCCACCACGGCCACTCCCGCGACGCCCGCCGCTCCGGTCGCAGCCGATTCCGCCGAGGAAGTCGCACCCGCCAAGAAGGCCGCGGCCAAGAAGACGGCCGCCAAGAAGGTGGCCGCCAAGAAGACCGTCGCGAAGAAGACGGCCGCCAAGAAGACCGCGGCCAAGAAGGACGACGTCGAGGTTCTCGAGGACGAGGTTCTCGAGGACGCCAAGGTGGCCGACGAGCCCGAGGGTGCCGAGAGCGCCGGCTTCGTCCTGTCCGACGAGGACGAGGACGACGCGCCCGCGCAGCAGGTCGCCGCGGCCGGCGCCACCGCCGACCCCGTCAAGGACTACCTGAAGCAGATCGGCAAGGTCCCCCTGCTCAACGCCGAGCAGGAGGTCGAGCTGGCCAAGCGCATCGAGGCGGGCCTGTTCGCCGAGGACAAGCTGGCCAACGCCGACAAGCTGGCGCCGAAGCTCAAGCGTGAGCTGGAGATCATCGCCGAGGACGGCCGGCGCGCCAAGAACCACCTCCTGGAGGCCAACCTCCGCCTGGTGGTCTCCCTGGCCAAGCGCTACACCGGCCGCGGCATGCTCTTCCTGGACCTCATCCAGGAGGGCAACCTCGGTCTGATCCGCGCGGTCGAGAAGTTCGACTACACCAAGGGCTACAAGTTCTCCACGTACGCCACCTGGTGGATCCGGCAGGCGATCACCCGCGCCATGGCCGACCAGGCCCGCACCATCCGTATCCCGGTGCACATGGTCGAGGTCATCAACAAGCTCGCGCGTGTGCAGCGCCAGATGCTCCAGGACCTGGGCCGTGAGCCCACTCCGGAGGAGCTGGCCAAGGAGCTCGACATGACCCCGGAGAAGGTCATCGAGGTCCAGAAGTACGGCCGTGAGCCCATCTCGCTGCACACCCCGCTGGGCGAGGACGGCGACAGCGAGTTCGGTGACCTCATCGAGGACTCCGAGGCCGTCGTCCCCGCCGATGCCGTCAGCTTCACGCTCCTCCAGGAGCAGCTGCACTCGGTGCTGGACACCCTGTCCGAGCGCGAGGCCGGCGTCGTCTCCATGCGGTTCGGTCTCACCGACGGTCAGCCGAAGACCCTCGACGAGATCGGCAAGGTCTACGGCGTGACGCGTGAGCGCATCCGGCAGATCGAGTCCAAGACCATGTCGAAGCTGCGCCACCCGTCGCGTTCCCAGGTGCTGCGCGACTACCTCGACTAGGTCGCGTCCGTACGACACCGAAGGCCCGGTTCCCCCACGCGGGAGCCGGGTCTTCGTGCTGCGCGCATCGGAGCTGTGGATCACTCTGGGTGTTCCGACACCACCCGAGAGCGAGGTTCCCTCATGCGTCGTTCCGTTGCCCGGGCCCTGGTCCGGCCGCTGGCCCTGGCGGCCGCCGCAGCCGTCATACCCCTGGTCGGCGCGGCCCCCGCGGCCGCCGACAGCGTCGTGGTCGGGGGGTTTCCGATCGACGTCTCGCAGGCCCCGTGGACAGTCGCGCTGTCCAGCCGTGACCGGTTCGGAGGTACGCGGGCGGGTCAGTTCTGCGGTGGCGTGGCGGTCGCACCGACCACCGTTCTCACGGCAGCCCACTGCCTCGGTGAGGACGTGCTCGGGGGGCCGCCGAACGCGGCGCGTGACCTCAAGGTCATCGCGGGCCGTACCGACCTGCTGTCCGGCAAGGGCGACGAGATCGCGGTACGGGACGCCCGGGTCAACCCGGGGTACGACGCCACGACGAATGCCGGCGACTTCGCCGTCCTCACGCTCACCAAGCCGCTGCCGCGCAGTGCGGTGGTCCCCATGGCCGGTGCGGGAGACCCGGCCTACACGCCCGGCACCGAGGCCCTCGTCTCCGGATGGGGCGACATGAGCGGTGGGGGCGCCTACGCGCGCAGGCTCCACGCGGCACGCGTGCACGTGCTGCCCGACGACACCTGTGCCCGCGCCTACCCGGGCGGCCCTGAGGGTGCCTACCGGGCGGGCAGCATGCTCTGCGGGGGAGAGGCCAAGGGCGGCCCGGACGCCTGCCAGGGCGACAGCGGAGGCCCTCTGGTGGCCTCTGGGCGGCTGATCGGGCTGGTGTCCTGGGGTAGCGGCTGCGGCAGACCGGGCAATCCCGGGGTCTACACGCGCGTCTCCGCGGTCGCACGGGCGCTGGACGTGTTCTCGGGTGGCCGGGCGGGTTCCGACGAGCCCTCTTGAGGGGCGCACGAGGGTACGAGAACGGGCGGCGGCTCCCGACCGGGAGCCGCCGCCCGTTTCCACCGGCCTGTGCCGGCGCTGGCTCGTCGTGTGTGCGAGATTCAGCGCTCTTCGTCGGAAGCGGTGTCCGGAACGGTCGTCAGCCGCTCCGTCTCGTCCTGTATCTCAGCGGCGATCTTCTTGAGTTCCGGCTCGAACTTGCGACCGTGGTGGGCGCAGAAGAGCAGTTCTCCGCCGCTCAGCAGGACGACGCGCAGGTATGCCTGGGCGCCGCAGCGGTCGCAGCGATCGGCGGCCGTCAGCGGGCTCGCGGGGGTCAGAACAGTAGTCACGTCGCCTCTTCTCTAGCTCGACGAGCTGTCGTACCAGGGTCAACATCCAACCAGCCCGAAAACGTTCCCGCTCGTGGCTTTTCCTCGAAAAAATCTTCCGGGGCGGCTGTCTGCTGCCGGTTGGCGGCGAATGTGCCGTAGTGCGTCTCTTGCGTGCTTACGGTTTCGCGCAGTGTTGTGTCTCGGTCCTCCCGGCCGGGTTGCCGGTTGTTCATGAGGACGTGCCCGGAGCCTAAATGGTTCATGCCTCCAAGGGAACGTGATGTGTGCTTCACTCCAACGAGGGATCGAACATGCATGCGAGTCTGGACTAGTCTGAGTTTTCGACGAGGGTGGCGTTACACCGGCTCTACCAGGCCTCGGTACCCTCTGAGCGGCAGACGAAGCCGCCCCCTTACCCAACAAGGGGTCAACTGAAATTCAGCGAGGAGCGAACCGCGTGACCGCCGATACGTCCGTGCCGTCCACAGCGCTGCTGGCAGGAGCAGACCGGGACGGTTCCAACTACACCGCGCGGCACCTGCTCGTCCTCGAGGGCCTCGAAGCCGTGCGCAAGCGTCCGGGCATGTACATCGGCTCGACCGACAGTCGCGGCCTGATGCACTGTCTGTGGGAGATCATCGACAACTCCGTGGACGAGGCCCTCGCGGGCGTCTGTGACCACATCGAGGTGGTCCTCCACGACGACGGCTCCGTGGAGGTGCGCGACAACGGCCGGGGTATCCCCGTGGACGTCGAGCCGAGGACCGGCCTGTCCGGCGTCGAAGTCGTCATGACCAAGCTGCACGCGGGCGGCAAGTTCGGCGGTGGCTCGTACGCCGCCTCCGGCGGTCTGCACGGCGTCGGTGCCTCCGTGGTCAACGCCCTCTCCGCCCGTCTCGACGTCGAGGTGGACCGGGGGGGCCACACGCACGCGATCAGCTTCCGGCGAGGCGTGCCGGGCGCCTTCGCCGCCGACGGCGCCGAGGCGAAGTTCGAGGCCAAGAGCGGCCTGCGCAAGACCAAGAAGGTCCCGAAGACCCGCAGCGGCACGCGCGTGCGGTACTGGGCCGACCGGCAGATCTTCCTCAAGGACGCCAAGCTCTCCCTGGAGACCCTGCATCAGCGCGCCCGGCAGACCGCCTTCCTGGTGCCGGGCCTGACGATCGTCGTCCGCGACGAGTTCGGCCTGGGCGAGGGCGGCAGCAAGGGCGAGGAGTCCTTCCGCTTCGACGGAGGGATCAGCGAGTTCTGCGAGTACCTGGCGAACGACAAACCGGTCTGCGACGTCCTCCGCTTCTCGGGGCAGGGCACCTTCAAGGAGACCGTCCCGGTCCTGGACGAGCACGGCCAGATGACGCCCACCGAGGTCACCCGCGAACTGGGCGTGGACGTTGCGTTGCGCTGGGGCACGGGCTACGACGCGAAGGTCAGGTCCTTCGTCAACATCATCGCCACCCCCAAGGGCGGCACCCACGTGGCCGGCTTCGAGCAGGCCCTCACGCAGACGATGAACGACGTGCTGCGCGCCAAGAAGATGCTGCGCGTGGCCGAGGACAACATCGTCAAGGACGACGCCCTGGAGGGCCTCACCGCCGTCGTCACCGTGCGCCTGGCCGAGCCGCAGTTCGAGGGGCAGACCAAGGAGGTCCTCGGTACCTCGGCGGCCCGCCGCATCGTGAACAACGTGGTCACCAAGGAACTGAAGGCGTTCCTGACCGCCACCAAGCGCGACGCGGCGGCGCAGGCCCGGGTCGTCATGGAGAAGGTCGTGGCGGCCGCCCGCACGCGCGTCGCGGCCCGCCAGCACAAGGACGCCCAGCGGCGGAAGACGGCCCTGGAGTCCTCGTCCCTGCCGGCGAAGCTCGCCGACTGCCGCAGCGACGACGTCGACCGCAGCGAACTGTTCATCGTCGAGGGCGACTCCGCGCTCGGTACGGCGAAGCTGGCCCGGAACTCCGAGTTCCAGGCCCTGCTGCCGATCCGGGGCAAGATCCTCAACGTCCAGCGGTCGTCGGTGACCGACATGCTGAAGAACGCCGAGTGCGGCGCCATCATCCAGGTCATAGGAGCGGGCTCGGGCCGCACCTTCGACATCGACCAGGCCCGCTACGGCAAGATCATCATGATGACCGACGCCGATGTGGACGGCTCCCACATCCGCTGCCTGCTGCTCACCCTCTTCCAGCGCTACATGCGGCCCATGGTCGAGGCCGGCCGGGTCTTCGCCGCGGTGCCGCCGCTGCACCGGATCGAGATCGTCCAGCCCAAGAAGGGCCAGGACAAGTACGTCTACACGTACTCCGACCGCGAGCTGCGGGACAAGCTCATGGAGTTCCAGAGCAAGGGCGTCCGGTACAAGGACTCCATCCAGCGCTACAAGGGTCTGGGCGAGATGGACGCCGACCAGCTGGCCGAGACCACGATGGACCCGCGCCACCGCACCCTGCGCCGGATCAACCTCGCCGACCTGGAAGCCGCGGAACAGGTCTTCGACCTGCTGATGGGCAACGACGTGGCACCCCGCAAGGAGTTCATCTCCAGCTCGGCGGCGACGCTGGACCGTTCGCGCATCGACGCGTAGCCACTGCGCCGGGCTCCGGCCGACCGGAGAGTGCCCGGGCAGGCCGGGGCGAGGCGGACCCGACGCATCGTGCGGGCAGGGCAGGGATACGGGGCCCTGGCCCCGGGCCGGCGAGCGGTGGCGGTTCGGTGCGCGTCCGAGTCGCGGTGGCTGCGGGGCGCGTGTCCGGGCTGCCTCCTGTGGTGGTCCGGTGCGCGGTCGGACCGGCAGGGCGGACCGGCAGGGCCGACCGAGTCCGCCCGGACGCAGGTCTCTGGCCGCTCTGGCGGGCCCGGGCCGCCAGAGCGGCCAGCGCGCCCGAGAACCGCGCCCGCCGGCCGTCGTGGCGTCCGTCGGCTCAGCCGAGTCCCCGTTGCCTTCCCCGGCTGATCGGGGTCGGCCGTCGCACTCCCACGACACCTTGCCCCAGGTCCTCCGCATCCCGTCGCCCCCGAGCTGTCACCCCCACCCGGATTCGGGGCCCCGACGCCCTGCCGATCTCCCGCTGTGACCCGGCCCGCGGTGCACCCCTGCCAGGTGCAGCACCACGTCCCGTGGCATCCCGAGCCCTGCCCCGGCACCTCCTGCTCCGCCCCGTCCCTGAGTCTCCTCCGCCCGGCCTCTACACCCGTGGGTGGAGAAGAGCCGCCCGAGGTTTCCACCCGTGATCCACCTCCGCTCCGATCTCCGGACCTGGGAGTTTCCGTAGCGTCGTCGGTGTCGGCAGCGCATGCTCCGGCACCACCTTCTCGCTCACGGAGGCTCTGATGTCCGCGCTCGTCAACGTGCTGGTGATCGTGGCCGTGGTCGCCATAGTGATCGCGCGGCAGTTCCGTGCCCGCTCGATCAACACCGACCGGCGCTGGTGGCTGATCCCCGTGATCCTCGCCGTCGTCGCGCTGCGCGAGCCCGGCATCCTCGACGCACATCACCGCACGGAGTCCGCCGCGTTGCTCGCGGTGGAGATGCTCATAGGCCTGGCCATGGGCGCCGGCTGGGCCTGGACGACCCGCATCTGGACCGCTCCGGACGGCGTCGTGTGGACCAAGAGCACCAAGGCGAGCGGCGCCGTGTGGGCCGTGGGCATCGTCCTGCGGATCGGTATCTACGCCCTCGGCACCGCGCTGGGCCTGCACCAGGACAGCTCGGCCCTGATGCTCGGCCTCGCCGGCACCCTGCTGGTCCGCGGCGGCGTCCTGGTCTGGCGGGCCCAGTCCCTCGGCACCGCGACCCGTCCCTCCCCGGCGTACGGTGACGACATGTGGACGGCCCGGAAGGAGAGCGTGTGACGGAGAACCTCTGGACCCGCTGGCCGTCGCGCGAGGCGCTCGGCCGTGCGGGAATCAGCCGGCCCCGGCGCATGCTCGCCTGGGCCGTGCGGCTCCTCGTGCTCGCGCTGCTCCTGTGGGGCGCGTTCAACCAGAATCACGTCGGCCTCGCCGGAGGGCTCGCGGCAGCGGCCGGAGTCCTCCTGGCCGCCGCCGTCTCCTGGGCCTTCTTCCGGACCACCTACCAGCACCGGCTGGTGCCCTCCCTCGCGCTCATGGGCGTGCTCCTGGCCATCGCGGTCGCCGCCGAGGCCACGGGGTTCAGAGGACCGGCCCTGTTGCTCTGGTGCGGATGCGGGATCAGCGCCCTGGAGCGGCTGCCGCTCGCGGCGGCCGTGCCCGTGACCTCGGTGGCCCTGGCGTCGTACTCCGCGTTCAACAACGACGTCTGGCTGACCACGGCCGCCACGGTGGCCGGCATGGCCCTCGCCGGATACGTCCTGCGGCTGGACGCCGAAGCCCGCGGCAACGCGCAGCGGCTGCTCGCCCAGGAGCGGGCGGCCCGGGCCGCCGAGGCCGAGTCCGCGGCACTGGCCGAGCGAACCAGGATCGCGCGCGAGATCCATGACGTGCTGGCCCACAGCCTCTCGGCTCAGCTCGTGCACCTGGAGGCGGCCCGGCTGCTGATCGAGAACGGCGCCGACCGCGAACGGATCCTGGAGCGCGTGGTGGCCGCGCGCGGAATGGCCCGCGACGGGCTCGCGGAGACCCGGCAGGCGCTGTCGGCGCTGCGGGGCGAACTGACCCCGCTGGAGCAATTCTTGAGCGAACTCGTCACCGGAGCCGACGGCGCCGAGGTCACTGTCACGGGTGAGCGCAGACCACTGTCGGCCGAGGCCTCCCAGGCCGTACGCCGGGTCGCCCAGGAGGCGCTCACCAACATCCGCAAGCACGCCCAGGGCGCCAAGGTGCAGCTGCGGCTCGACTACAGCGACCACGAAGTGACATTGAACGTGAGGGACTCGGGCGGTCTGCCGGGCGAACTCACCGGATCCGGCGGCGGGTACGGTCTGCTGGGTATGCGCGAGCGTGCCGAGCTGCTGGGCGGCTCACTGGACGCGGGGCCGGACGAGGAGGGGTTCGTGGTGACGCTGAAGGTGCCGGTATGACCGAGGCGGAGGGAGAGAAGAAGCCCGCGCGGGTGGTGGTCGCCGACGACCAGACCGTGGTCCGGGAAGGCATCGTGATGCTCCTCGGGCTGCTGCCCGGCGTGGAGGTCGTCGGTGCGGCGGGAGACGGCGAGGAGGCGGTGCAGCTGGTGGGCGAACTCGCGCCGGATGTTGTCCTGATGGACCTCAGGATGCCCCGCTGCGACGGCGTGGAGGCCACCCGGCGGATCCGGTCGCAGTACCCCGGGACCCAGGTCGTCGTGCTCACCACGTATGCGGACGACGAGTCGCTGTTCCCCGCGCTGCGCGCAGGTGCCCGCGGCTATCTGACCAAGGATGCCGGCGGCGACGAGATCGTGCGGGCCGTGGAGAGCGTGCTGTCGGGGGACGCGGGGCTGTCGCCCAGTGTGCAGCGCAGGCTGCTGGAACGGCTGTCGCAGCCCGAGCACCCGCCCGAGCCGGCGCCCACCGATGTCGCGCCCGACGGGCTGACCGCACGCGAGACCGAGGTCCTGGTGCTGATCGCCGACGGGCTCAGCAACCAGGAGATCGCCCGCAGGCTGCATGTGTCGACGGCGACGGTGAAGACGCACATCAACAACCTCTTCGCCAAGACGGGCCTCAAGGACCGGGCACAGGCGGTGCGTTACGCCTACGGCAAGGGGCTGGTGAGGCCGCCCACGCAGTGAATCACCTGATGGGGTGAAGAGCCGGGGGAAGAAGAGTCAGGGATCTTCCCGATCTGTCCATCCTTGGGCATGCAGTCAAGCAACGACCGTGCCCGCGGATCCGGGGACGGTCCCGAGAGTTCGGGCGGGAGCCAGGAAGAGCACGGCACGCCCTCGCACGACGCGATGTACGGGGACCCTTGGTACGACACGCTGGCGTCCGGCTGGGGCGAGCTGGACGGCGCGGGCATGCCGGCGTCGGTGGTGCCGTCCGCTCGCGGGGAGCAGAGCGGACCGTCGCTGCGCGCGCGTGACGTGTACGTCGAGGTGCAGCGCAGCGCGGCCTTCCAGGAGGTGCGCAGCAGGTACCGGCGGTTCGTCGTGCCGGGAGTCGTCACCTTCCTCGTCTGGTACGTGGGGTATGTGGTCGCCGCCACGGCCGCGCCCGGACTCATGGCCCGGCCCGTGGCGGGAGCGGTCAACGTGGGCATGTTGGCCGGGCTCGGACAGTTCCTCACCACGTTCCTGCTCACCTGGGCCTACGCCCGGCACGCGCGGCTGCGGCGGGACCGGGCGGCGCTGGAGCTGCGCTGGGACACCCAGGAACTGACCCGTGAGGCGCGGGGAGGTGCCTCGTGACCGGGGGCCATCAGACGCTGGCGCTACTGCTGTTCAGCGCTTTCGTGGCCGTCACTCTCGGGATCACGACGTGGGTGAGTCGGCGACGGCGCGGTTCGGCCGAGGAGTTCTACGCGGGCGGACGGTTGTTCTCCCCGATGGAAAATGGTTTCGCCATCGCGGGTGACTACATGTCGGCGGCCTCCTTCCTCGGCGTCACGGGGCTGATCGCGCTCTACGGATACGACGGGCTGCTGTATGTCGTGGGCTTCCTGGTGGCCTGGCTGGTGGTGCTGTTCCTGGTGGCCGAACTGGTGCGCAACTGCGGGCGGTTCACCCTGGCCGACGTGGTCGCCGCGCGGATGAGCGAGCGGCCGGTGCGGATCGCCGCGGGAACGTCCTCGGTGACGGTGTCCGTCCTGTATCTGGTGGCGCAGATGGTCGGCGCGGGCAGCCTGGTGGCTCTGCTGCTGGGGCGCACGGGTGGGGCGGCCCGGGCCTGGACGGTCATCGTGGTCGGCGCGCTCATGGTGATCTATGTGTCGCTGGGCGGGATGCGGGCCACCACCTGGATCCAGATCGTGAAGGCGGTGCTGCTGCTCAGCGGGACGGTCGTGCTGACCGTGCTCGTTCTGCTGCGCTTCCACGGCGACTTCGACCGGCTGCTCCTCACGGCGGCGGACCGCAGCGGTCACGGCAGGGCGTTCCTGGCGCCGGGCCTGAAGTACGGCGGGAGCTGGACCGCCCGCCTCGACTTCATCAGCCTCGGGCTCGCCCTGGTGCTGGGCACGGCGGGGCTCCCGCACATCCTGTCCCGCTTCTACACCGTGCCCACCGCACGGGCCGCCCGCCGTTCCGCTGTGTGGTCCATCGGGCTGATCGGCGGCTTCTACCTGATGACGATCGTCCTCGGCCTGGGCGCCGCCGCGGTGGTCGGGCCGGATGCCGTGCGTGATTCGAACGCCGCCGGGAACACGGCGGTGCCGCTCCTCGCCCTCGACCTGGGCGGCGGCGCGGGCTCCACCGGTGGAACGGTTCTGTTCGCAGTCGTCGCCGCCGTCGCCTTCGCCACGATCCTCGCCGTGGTCGCCGGCCTCACGCTCGCCTCGTCGGCCTCGGTGGCGCACGACCTGTACGCATCGCTGCGACGGAGGTCCGGCACACCGCGCGGCGAGGTCGTGGTGGCACGGTTCGCGGCGCTCGGCATCGGCGTCGTGGCGATCGCGCTCGGCCTGCTGGCCCGTGACCTCAACGTCGCCTACCTCGTGGGCCTGGCGTTCGCGGTCGCGGCGTCGGCGAACCTGCCCGTGCTGCTGTACTCGCTATTCTGGCGCTGCTTCACCACCCGCGGCGCGGTGTGGGCTGTGTACGGCGGACTGATCCCGGCGCTGGGGCTCGTCCTGCTGTCCCCGGTGGTCTCCGGCAGCCCGGACTCGCTGTTCCCGGGCGTCGACTTCCAGTACTTCCCGCTCCAGAACCCCGGCATCGTCTCCATCCCGCTCGGCTTCGTGGCCGGCTGGCTGGGCACGGTCACCTCGGCCGAGGTCGCGGACGAGGCCAAGTACGCCGAGACCGAGGTGCGGTCGCTGACCGGTGCCGGGGCCGCGTAGCGCGCCGGAAGGATCGCTACGGCGCCACCCAGGCGTAGCGGTGCTCCGGACGGCCGGTGTCGCCGTACTTCAGGGAGAGGCGCAGTCGGCCCGCCTGTTCCAGGTGGCGGAGGTAGCGCTGGGCCGTGGAGCGGCTCAGGCCGGTCCTGGCGGCCACCTCGTGGGCCGACAGCGGCTGGCCGGCGTGGTGCAGGACGCCGCAGATCAGGTCCGTCGTGGGCTCCGAGTGGCCGCTCGGCAGGCCGGGCGCGGACGGTGCGGGGGCCGTGCGCAGTGCCCCGAAGATGCGGTCGACCTGTTCCTGGCCCGTCAGACCGTGGCCGCCCACCCGGTCCACGGTGCGGCGCAGGGCGGCGTAGGACTCCAGGCGGGTGCGCAGCGCGGCGAAGGTGAACGGTTTGACCAGGTAGTGCAGGGCGCCCAGGCGCATCGCCTGCTGAACGGTCGTCACCTCACTGGCCGCCGTGATCATGATGACATCCGTGCGGTGGCCCTGCTCACGCATGCGGTGAACGAGGTCGAGGCCGGTCCGGTCCGGCAGAAAGTGGTCGAGCAGCACCAGGTCGACGCTGCCGCGTTCGACGGCCGCCAGCGCCTGGGCGGCGCTGTGCGCGCGGGCGGTCACCCGGAACCCGGGAACCTTTCCCACGTACTTGGCGTTTATCTCTGCGACGCGGAAATCGTCGTCCACGACCAGGACGTCAATCATCAGGCCTCTCCTTCAAGGCCGACGAGCGTTAAGCCCGTGTTTCGGCTCCGCAGTTGTAGCGCGAGCAAAAAGATCACAACAGGCTCTTGCGAGCAAAAGAACGGCTTGTGCCCACAAGACTCCTGCTGCGGCCGGGGCCACACCTACCGTCCCGGGCCATGAGCGCACATACCAGCCCCGCCATCGAGTTGCGGGGCGCGAGCAAGACCTTCAGAACCCCGTCCGGGGGACTGCACACCGCCGTGCGCGGCCTGGACCTCACCGTGCGGCGCGGCGAGTTCGTGGCCGTCGTAGGACCGACCGGCTGCGGCAAGTCCACCACGCTGACGCTGGTCAGCGGCCTGGAGGAGCCCAGCGAGGGCGAGGTGCTGGTGGCCGGGGAGCCGGTCTGTGGCGTCGGCGACAAGGTCGGCTTCGTCTTCCAGCAGGACGCCACCTTCCCCTGGCGCACGGTGCTGTCGAACGTCATGGCCGGCCCGCGCTTCCGGGGCGTGCCGAAGACGGAGGCGAAGGAGAAGGCGCGGGACTGGCTGGCCCGGGTCGGACTCGCCGGCTTCGAGGACCGTTACCCGCACCAGCTCTCCGGCGGTCAGCGCAAGCGTGTCGCGCTCGCCGCCACGTTCGTCAACGACCCCCAGATCCTGCTGATGGACGAGCCGTTCTCCGCGCTCGACGTGCAGACCAGGGCGCTGATGTCGGACGAGTTGCTTGAGCTGTGGGAGGGTACGGGCGCCTCGGTCGTCTTCGTCACCCACGACCTGGAGGAGTCCATCGCGCTCGCCGACAGGGTGGTCGTGATGACCGCCGGACCCGCGACCGTGAAGCAGGTCTTCGACATCGCTCTGCCACGGCCGCGCAAGGTCGAATCGGTGCGCCTGGAGCCGCGGTTCATCGAGATCTACCGCGAGATCTGGGAGTCGCTCGGCGAAGAGGTCCGCATCACCCGCGAGAGGGGTACCGCCCGTGTCGCCTGACGTGATCAGCACACCGGCCGTCGAGACCGCGAAGGTTCCCGATCGCGCGCAGAGCCGCGCCCAGGCCGCCCGCCGCCGCAAGGTCTTCGTCAACGCCGTGCGCGTGGTGCTCCTGGTCGCCGTCCTCGGCCTGTGGGAGGGACTGTCCCGTGCCAAGGTGATCGACCCGTTCAACTTCTCGATGCCCTCGAAGATCTGGGACCAGATCTGGACCTGGGTGATGCACGGCACCGCGCTCGGTTCCCTGGGAGAACAGATCTGGTACACGCTCTACGAGGCACTGCTCGGCTGGATCATCGGTGTGATCGCCGGTGTTCTGCTCGGTATTGCGCTCGGGCGGATCAGATTGCTCGCCGAGGTGCTTGGTCCATACATCAAGGTGCTCAACTCGATCCCCAGGATCGTCCTCGCACCCATTTTCTTGATCTGGTTCGGCCTCGGCCCCTCCTCGAAGGTCGCCTCGGCCGTCGTGCTCGTCTTCTTCCCGGTGTTCTTCAACGCCTTCCAGGGCGCCCGGGAGGTGGACCGCAACCTCGTGGCCAACGCCCGCATCCTGGGCGCCAGCGACCGCAGGGTGACCCTCCAGGTGGTCATCCCGTCGGCCACCTCCTGGATCTTCACCAGCCTGCACGTCAGCTTCGGATTCGCGCTGATCGGCGCCATCGTCGGTGAGTACATCGGCGCCACCAAGGGCATCGGCCTGCTCGTCTCGCAGTCGCAGAACACCTTCAACGCGGCCGGCGTCTACGCCGCGATGGTCATCCTCGCGGTCGTCGCCCTCGTCGCCGAGGGGCTGCTGACCTTCGCCGAGCGCCGCATCTTCCGCTGGAAGCCCGCCGCTTCCGACGACTGACCGGCCTCCTCGGACCAGCCCCCCACGCCTCTCCCGCACCGCCCTCTCACAAGGACGTGACACCGCCATGCGCAAGACCGCCAGATACTCCTCCCTGGCCGCCGCCGGACTCCTCGCCCTCTCCTCGCTCACCGCCTGCGCCAACGACGCGGCAAGCTCCACGGCCGACACCGGCAGCGGCGGGGGCGGCAAGGGCGAGTCGGTCAAGATCATGGTCGGCGGCCTGGACAAGGTCATCTACCTGCCCGCGATGCTCACGCAGCGCCTCGGCTACTTCCGGGCGGAGGGACTCGACGTCCAGCTGCTCAGCGAGCCCGCCGGGGTCCAGGCCGAGACCGCGCTCGTCTCCGGCCAGGTGCAGGGAGCGGTCGGCTTCTACGACCACACCCTCGACCTCCAGGTGAAGGGCAAGCCGGTGGAGTCGGTCGTGCAGCTCTCCCACGCGCCCGGCGAGGTCGAGGTCGTCTCCGCCGAGGCGGCGGGCGATCTCACGTCGCCCAAGGACTTCAAGGGCCGCAAGCTGGGCGTGACCAGCCTGGGCTCCTCCACCGACTTCCTCACCAAGTACCTGGCGGTCAAGAACGGCGTCGACGTCAGCGAGTTCACGCCGGTCTCGGTCGGCGCCGGGCCGACCTTCATCGCGGCGCTCCAGAACGGCGCGATCGACGGCGGCATGACGACCGATCCGACCGTCGCGACGATCCTGGACAAGAAGGCGGGCAAGATCCTCCTCGACATGCGCACCCCCGAGGGCTCGCAGGAGGCGCTGGGCGGGCCGTACCCCTCGTCAAGTCTGTACATGAAGACGGACTGGGTGAACGGACACAAGGACACGGTCCAGAAGTTGGTCAATGCATTCGTCAAGACGCTCACGTGGATGTCCACCCACAGCGCCGACGAGATCGCCGCCAAGATGCCCGCCGACTACTCCCAGGGCGACAAGGCGCTCTACACCCAGGCCGTCAAGAGCACCCTGCCGATGTTCACCAAGGACGGCGTGATGCCCGAGGGCGGCCCCGAGACCGTGGAGAAGGTCCTCAAGTCGTTCAACCCCAACATCAAGAACGCCAAGGTCGACTTGAGCAAGACGTACACGACCGAGTTCGTGAAGGCCGCCAAGTAGCAGGCAAGACATGCCCGTTCAGACGCGGGGCGCCCACACGTAACGGTGTTCGGGGCGGCCCGCGTCGCCGTACTTGAGAGTGAGCCGCGCCCGTCCTGTGCGTTCCAGGAGTTTCAGATAGCGCTGGGCGGTCTGCCGGCTCACCCCCGTCCGCTCGGCGATCTCCTGTGCGGACAGCGGCTCCTGAGCATGCATCAGTGCCTGACGCACCAGCTCGGCCGTCGTGGGGGAGTGGCCCTTGGGCAGGCCGGGCTCCGACGGCGCGGACAGCGCGCCGAAGATTCGGTCCACCTCGGCCTGTTCGGCCTCCCCGCCGCCGTTCAGGGTACGCCGCAGCTCCGCGTACGCCTCCAGCTTGCTCCGCAAGCCGGCGAAGGCGAACGGCTTCACCAGGTACTGCAGCGCCCCGTGTCGCATGGCGGCCTGCACGGTCGACACGTCCCGTGCCGCCGTCACCATGATCACGTCGGACTGATGGCCGCGCCGGCGCATCTCACGGACGACCGACAGCCCGGTGTCGTCCGGCAGATAGTGGTCCATGAGCACCAGGTCCACCCGCGCCAGCGTCTCCACCAGACGCAGCGCTCCGGCCGCGCTGTGCGCCTCGCCCGCCACGTGGAAGCCCGGGACCTTCTCGACGTAGGCGGCGTTGACACGGGCGACGCGCAAGTCGTCGTCCACGACCAGGACCTCGATCATCGCGTCTCCTCCTCGGCGGCGGTGGGGGTGTGCTCGGGAGCCGGTGCGGCCGATCCCGTGAGCGCCGGTTCCAGGTCCGGTTCCGGCTCGGGGAGCGCCTCGGGCAGGACCACCGTGAACTCGGCACCGCCGCCGTCCGCGGTCCCCACCGTCGCCCTGCCGCCCTGCCGTTCGGCCAGCCGGTGCACCAGCGAGAGCCCGAGGCCCCGTTTGCCGTGCGCGGGCGGCTCCTTGGTGGACCAGCCCTCTGTGAAGATCAACTCCCGCTGGTCCGCCGGGATGCCGGGGCCGGTGTCGCGCACCCTGAGGACGACCGCACGCCCCTCAGTGCGCAGTTCGACCTCCACGCGCGCGTGGAGCGTGCCCGCGACCGCGTCCAGGGCGTTGTCCACCAGGTTGCCCACGACCGTGACCAGGCCCCGGGGATCGACCAGCCCGTTCGGGAGCCGGGTGCGCTCCGACACCCACAGGGCGACGCCGCGCTCGGCCGCCACGGTCGCCTTGCCGACCAACAGCGCCGCCAGCAACGGGTCCTGGATCTTCTCGGTGATCTGCTCGGCGGTGACCCGGTGGTCGCCGACCACCTCGCCGACGAACTCCACGGCGTCGTCGTACATGTCCAGTTCCAGCAGCCCGAGCAGGGTGTGCATGCGGTTGGCGTGCTCGTGGTCCTGGGCGCGCAGGGCGTCGATCAGCCCGCGGGTGGAGTCCAGTTCGCGCCCGAGCTGCTCCAGTTCGGTGCGGTCGCGCAGGGTGGCCACGGCGCCGCCGTCGCCGGTGGGCATCCGGTTGGCGACCAGGACGCGCTGACCGCGCACGGTGAGCAGATCGGTACCGGTGACGCGACCGGTCAGGACATCGGTCGTACGGCCCTCGCCGAGTGCCTCGTCCGGCGTGCGGCCGACCGCCTCGTCACCGATGCCCAGCAGCCGCCGCGCCTCGTCGTTGAGCAGCCGGACGCGGCCGCCGCGATCGAGGGCCACCACGCCCTCGCGGATGCCGTGCAGCATCGCCTCGCGCTCCGCGAGCAACGCCGAGATGTCGGAGAAAGCCAGGTCACGGGTCTGCCGCTGGACCCGGCGGGAGATCACCCAGGCGGCCAGCGCGCCCACCGCGAGTGCGCCCCCGGCGTACGCGAACAGCCCCGGGATCGCGCTGATCAGCCGTGCCCGCACACTGTCGTACGCGATGCCGACGGAGACCGCGCCGACGATCCGGTGGCCGGCGTCGTACAGCGGCACCTTGCCGCGGGCCGAGCGGCCCAGGGTGCCGTCGTCGATCTCCATGACCTGCCGGCCGGCCAGGGCTTCGCGGGGGTCGGTAGAGACGTGCGCGCCGATCTCCGACGGCGTGGTGTGCGACCAGCGCACGCCCCGCCGGTCCATCACCACGATGTACTCGGCGCGGGTGGCCCGCCGGATCCGTTCCGCCTCCCGCTGCACCGGTCCGTTCGTCGTCGGTTCGGTGGTCAGCACGCCCTCGGCGATCTGCGGGTCCTGGGCCGTGGTCTGGGCGATGGCCAGCGCGCGGCGCATCGCCTCGTGGTCCAGCTGCTTGCTCAGCGGCGCCAGGAACAGCCCGGTCGCCAGCACCGCCACTCCCGCCGCGATCGTCACCTGCATGAGCAGCACCTGGGAGAACGCCCGTCGCGGCAGACCCAGGCGCAGACGGCGGGCGGGGGGACGGGGGCTCATGGGGACGACGTTACGTGGGAAGGTCCCGTGTGCCCCAGGGGTTGTGGTGGGGATCTCTTGACCAATTCTTGAACGATGGGGCCATGCTCAGCTCGCCACTGCCGTCGGCCGCAGCTCGCGCACCGCCGTCACGTCCATCCGCGCGGGCGTGCCGAGCACTTCCGCGCCACAGCTCTCCGCGCGCGGCGGCAGCGACGCCCCCTGCGCCACGGTGACTCGCCACAGACGGCCGTCGGTATGGGCGACGGTGACCTCCCAGTGCGGGGCCGCGCCATCGGTCCGTGCGACGCTCAAAACGTCCGCGCGGTCCTCGCCCGCCGCCGTCCGGACGGCCAGCTCGGCCGCCTGGCCGGGCCGTTCCCACGCGGAGCACCCCCGGCATCCCTCGACCACCACGCGCCCCTCCCGGACGCCGTGCAGGGCCTCCTTGACGGTGTGCGCCCCGGCGCGGCCGTAGGCGTAGCCGTACGGCAGGACGAGCACCGTCGGCGAGAAGCGATGTCCACCCAGATGGGTGACCTCCCAGACCCCGCGCACCCCCGAGGCGGCCAGCTCGCCGGCGAGAGGGCGGCCCAGGAGGGCGCAACAGCGGTCGCGCTTGCCATTGGTGCACACGAGCGCGAGCGGTTCGCGCGGATGCGGGCGGCCGTCGAGCACGGCGCCGAACGAGTCGTGGTCGCCCGCGCCGAGAGCGGTGAAATCGAGGTCCAGCAGCCGTTCCGGGGCGCGGACGGTGGCGCTGTGCAGCCACACGTTTCCCGGAACGGTGTGGGCCGCGTACACATGCCGCAGCGGCGGCGTGCCGGGGTCGGCGTGCCGCCCGGGGCGCCGTATGAGGGCCACGCGGACGCCGGTTCCCTCGGCTGCCCGCTCCAGCGCCCGGCCCAGCCGGGGGTCCAGATGGCTCGAAGTGAGCGCCTTGGCACCCCACGGGCCGGGCTGTTCCAGCAGCAGCCACGTCGTCGCCGTGGCCGCCGTGCCGGAAACGGGCTCGTCGAGGCTCCGGGAGACGGTCGCGCACCTACTCACAGAGGTGAGCCTAACCTGACTCCGTGTGGGGCGACTTCCGGCCGTGCCATGTACTGCTCCGGCGGGGGGCGCGGGTCCTAGTCCGGCAGGGGCTGCGGCGGTCGGGTGCCGACGTAGTGGCCGACGGGGCGCATGCGCAGTGGGCGCTCGCCGTACTCCTCCAGCGCGTGCGCGATCCAGCCCGCCGTCCGGGCGACCGCGAAGATCGTCTCGCCGGCCGTGGCGGGCATGCCGCTGGACGCCGTGAACACCGCGAGGGCCAGGTCGACGTTGGCGTGCAGCGGGGTGTGCCGGGCGGTCGTGGCGACGATGTCCCGGGCGGCGAGCAGGGCGGACTCCGCGCTCGGCACCTGCTCCAGGAGACCGAACAGCACGCGCGCGCGGGGGTCCTCGCCCGCGTACAGCCGGTGGCCGAGTCCGGGAACACGGCGACCCGCACGCAGTTCGTCGGCGATCACCGGGACCGCCGTGCCCTGGTCGAGCACGTCGAGCAGTATGCGGTGGGCGCCGCCGCTCGCGGCACCGTGGAGCGGGCCCTCCAGGACGCCGAGCCCGGCCGAGACGGCCGCGTAGGCGTGTGCCCGGGCCGAGGCGGCGACCCGGACGGCGAGCGTGGACGCGGCCAGGTCGTGGTCGGCGAGCAGGGCGAGCGCGGTGTCCAGCACCCGCAGGGACGCCTCGTCGGCGGGGTGTCCGGTCAACCGGCCCCACAGCCGGTGGGCCAGCGGGCCGTCGTCCTTGTGGGTGTGCCGGACCGGGGGCAGCGCGGCGACGAGGGTGGGGATGAGGATCCGCGCGGTGTTCAGCACCGCGTCCTCGGACAGGTCGAAGCGCAGCGGGTCCTCGGCCGCCGCGGCGATCGCCGCCACCCGCAGCCGGTCGGTGGGGGAGGCGTGCTCGGACAGGGCGTTCACCGCGCGGCGGGCGACCTCGACCGTGGCGGCGGGGGCGGAGAACGCGACCCCCGGAGCCGGCCGGCCCGTCCACAGCCATTCCGCGACCTCCTCGTACGAGTGGCGCAGGGCCAGCTCGACGGCGTCCACGCCGCGGAAGAAGTAGCGGTCCTGCTCGATCAGCGTGATGCGGGTCCGCACCGACAGGTCGCCGCCGGAGCCCGGAGTCCCGGCCGCCTCACGCCGGTTGCGCCGGGCGAGGGCCTCGACCTCCTTCGCCTCGAAGGTGCTGGCCCGGCCACCTGGTTCGCGTCTGCTGCTGAGCAGGCCGCGGCTCACGTACGCGTAGACCGTCTCGGGCTTCACACCGAGCAGTTCGGCGGTCTCCTTGGTGGTCAGCCTTCGCCCGGGGCGGCCGGGGGCGGGTTCGTGATCGCGCATGGGGGTCACCGTAGCCGTCTCTGCACATCTTGATAGTGATATATTGATTCAATCAACGTTGACAAGAAAACAGTCAAGCATGGACAGTCGGATCAAGTCCAGGGAGGAAAACAGGGAGGGAATCCATGTCCGTCAACAGGACCGCCACTCCGCTCATCGAGGCCCCGCGCGGCCTCGCGGGCGTCGTCGTCACCGAGACCGAGATCGGTGACGTCCGGGGACAGCAGGGCTTCTACCACTACCGCCAGTACTCGGCCGTCGAACTCGCGCGGACCCGCGGCTTCGAGGACGTCTGGCACCTCCTGGTCCACGGCACGCTCCCGGACGCGCGGCGCCGGGCCGCCTTCGCGGCCGAGACCGCCGCGCTGCGCCGACTGCCCGCGGAGGCCCGCGCCGCGCTGCCCGCGATCGCCGCCGCGAGCCGGGTCTCCGGCCCGCTGTCCGGGCTGCGCACGGCCCTGTCACTGCTGGGCGCGTCCCAGGGCATGCGGCCGGTGTACGACATCGACGCCGGCCGGCGCCGCGCCGACACCCTGGCCGCCTGCGCGGCCGTACCCACCCTGCTCACCGCCCTGTACCGGCTCGGGCAGGGACTCGATCCGGTCGAGCCGCGCGAGGACCTCGCCCACGCGGCCAACTACCTGTACATGCTCACCGGCGAGGAACCCGAGCCGCGGCACGCCCGTGTGGTCGAGCAATATCTGATCTCCACCATTGACCATGGATTCAACCCGTCAACCTTCACCGCCCGGGTCATCGCCTCCACCGGCGCCGACGTGGTGGCCTGCCTGACCGGGGCCGTGGGTGCCCTGTCCGGGCCGCTGCACGGCGGCGCGCCCAGCCGGGCCCTGGACACCCTGGACGCCATCGGTACACCGGACCGGATCGACTCCTGGATCCGCGCACGGGTGCTCGGCGGCGACCGGATCATGGGGTTCGGACATGCCGTCTACCGCACGGAGGACCCCCGGTCACGGATGCTGCGGGAGATCGCCGAGAGCTTCGGCGGCCCGCGTGTCGCGTTCGCGGTGGAGGTCGAGCGGAAGGTCGAGGCGATCCTCGCCGAGCTGAAGCCCGGCCGCGAACTCCACACCAACGTCGAGTTCTACGCCGGCGTGGTCATGGAACTGTGCGGTCTGCCCCGCGAGATGTTCACCCCCACCTTCGCGGCGGCCAGGGTGGTGGGCTGGAGCGCCAACATCCTGGAACAGGCTGCCGATTCGAAGATCATCCGTCCCGTCGCCCGCTACGTCGGGCCGGAGCCCCCGGTGGCGGTGCCGGCTCAGCCGTGAGCCCGGCCCCGGGGCGCCGCTCTTATCCTGGACCGGCAGTCGGTCCACGTGAGAGAGGGCGCCCGTTGGGCAACAGCAGCACCCCGCAGCAGATCCCCGTCGTCGTACTCGCCGGATTCCTCGGCTCCGGGAAGACCACGCTCCTCAACCACCTCCTGCACCGCAGCGGCGGCAGCCGGATCGGCGCGATCGTCAACGACTTCGGGGCCATCGAGATCGACGCGATGGCCGTCGCCGGCGCCCTCGGCGACTCGACCGTCTCGCTCGGCAACGGCTGCCTGTGCTGCGCCGTCGACGCGAGCGAGCTCGACGTCTACCTGAACCGGCTCGCCGCCCCCGGCGTCGGCATCGACGTGATCGTCATCGAGGCCAGCGGACTCGCCGAGCCGCAGGAACTCGTGCGGATGGTGCTGGCCAGCGAGCACCCCGGGATCGTCTACGGCGGCCTGGTCGAGGTCGTCGACGCCGCCGAGTTCGACGACACCCGGGCCCGCCACCCCGAAGTCGACCGGCACCTCGCCCTCGCCGACCTCGTGGTGGTCAACAAGCTCGACCGGGCCGCGGACCGCGAGCGCGTGCTCGGCCTCGTGCAGTCCCTCGCCGACCGCGCAGCCGTCGTCCCGGCCACCTACGGCCGCATCGACCCGGAGTTCCTCTTCGACTGCAAGCCCAGCGGGGAGCGCATCGGGCAGCTGTCCTTCGACGACCTGCACGACCACACCGATGACGACGACCACACCGGTCATCTCCACACCGGCTACGACAGCCTGTCCTTCACCTCCGACCTGCCCATGGACCCGCGCGCGCTCATGCGGTTCCTGGACAGCCGGCCCGAGGGGTTGTACCGGATCAAGGGATACGTCGACTTCGGGCCGTACGACACTCGCAACCGGTACGCCGTGCACGCCGTCGGCCGGTTCCTGCGCTTCTACCCAGAGCCCTGGACCGGGGCCGGCGACCGGCTCACCCAGCTCGTGCTGATCGGCTCCGGCATCGACACCGGCACCCTGGGCAAGGAGCTGGAGGCGGCCAGGAACGACGCCCCACACGCCGACGAACACGGCATGTGGGGCGTCCTGAGGTACGTCCAGGGGCCTCAGGAGACGGAGGCCGGGCCGCAGGACCCGCCGGCCTAGAAGGCCGGTCCCGCGACCACCGAGACCGTCTTCGGCAGCGACGTACCCGAGCCGTCCCGGCGCGGGTCCAGCTCCGGCAACTCGGCCGGGGCACCGGTCTTCTGGGCCGCGCGCGCGGGAACCGGGCCCGCCCAGGCCAGCGACAGGCAGTCCTCGCCCTTCAGGAACCGCTGGCAGCGCACGCCGCCCGTGGCCCGGCCCTTGCGCGGGTACTGGTCGAACGGGGTCAGCTTGGCCGTCGTCTGCACGGAGTCGTCCAGCGTGCCGCGCGAGCCCGCCACCGTGAAGACCACCGCGTCGGCGGCCGGGTCGACCGCCGTGAACGAGATCACCTTGGCGCCGTCGGTGACCTTGATGCCCGCCATACCGCCCGCCGGGCGGCCCTGCGGGCGCACGATGGACGCCTGGAAGCGCAGCAGCTGTGCGTCGTCCGTGATGAACACCAGGTCCTCGTCGCCGGTGCGCAGCTCCACCGCGCCGACGATCCGGTCGCCCTCCTTGAGCGTGATGACCTCCAACTCCTCCTTGTTGGACGGGTAGTCGGGCGCCACCCGCTTGACGACGCCCTGCTCCGTGCCGAGCGCGAGGCCCGGGGACGACTCGTCGAGCGTGGTCAGGCAGACCACCGTCTCGTCGTCCTCCAGGGACACGAACTCCGCGAGCGGGGCGCCCCCGGCGAGGTTCGGCGCGCTCGCCGTCGGCGGCAGCTGGGGCAGGTCGACCACGTTGATCCGCAGCAGCCGGCCCGCCGAGGTCACCGCGCCGATCTCACCGCGCGCGGTCGCCGGCACCGCCGAGACGATCACGTCGTGCTTGACGCGCTTCGCGTCGGCCCCCTCCGGGACCGCCTCGTCGGCCGCCGTACGGGCCAGCAGCCCGGTCGAGGACAGCAGCACCCGGCACGGGTCGTCGGCCACCTGGAGCGGCACCGCGGCCACCGGGGCGCCCGCGGACTCCAGCAGGACCGTACGCCGGTCGGTGCCGAACTTCTTGGCCACGGCGGCCAGTTCGGCCGAGACCAGCTTGCGCAGCTCCGCGTCGGACTCCAGGATCCGGGTCAGCTCCTCGATCTCCGCGGTGAGCCTGTCCTTCTCCGCCTCCAGCTCGATGCGGTCGTACTTGGTGAGCCGGCGCAGCGGCGTGTCGAGGATGTACTGCGTCTGGATCTCGCTCAGCGAGAAGCGCTCCATCAGGCGCTGCTTGGCCTGCGCGGAGTTCTCGCTGGAGCGGATCAGCCGGATGACCTCGTCGATGTCGACCAGCGCGGTCAGCAGACCCTCGACCAGGTGCAGCCGGTCGCGGCGCTTGGTGCGGCGGAACTCGCTGCGCCGCCGGACCACGTCGAAGCGGTGGTCGAGATAGACCTCCAGCAGCTCCTTCAGGCCCAGCGTGAGCGGCTGGCCGTCCACCAGCGCCACGTTGTTGATGCCGAAGGACTCCTCCATCGGGGTGAGCTTGTACAGCTGCTCCAGGATCGCCTCCGGCACGAAGCCGTTCTTGATCTCGATGACCAGGCGCAGGCCGTGCTCGCGGTCGGTGAGGTCCTTGACGTCGGCGATGCCCTGGACCTTCTTCGCGTTGACCAGGTCCTTGATCTTCGCGATGACCTTCTCGGGGCCGACCGTGAAGGGCAGTTCGGTGATAACCAGGCCCTTGCGGCGGGCCGTCACCGTCTCCACCGACACCGTGGCACGGATCTTGAAGGTGCCGCGGCCCGTCGCGTACGCGTCGCGGACGCCGTCGAGGCCGACGATCCGGCCGCCGGTGGGCAGGTCCGGGCCCGGGACGTGCCTCATCAGCGCGTCCAGGTCGGCGTTCGGGTACCGGATCAGATGGCGGGCGGCCGCGATCACCTCGCCGAGGTTGTGCGGCGGCATGTTCGTCGCCATGCCGACCGCGATGCCCGAGGAGCCGTTGACCAGCAGGTTCGGGAAGGCGGCCGGCAGGGCCACCGGCTCCTGCTCCTGGCCGTCGTAGTTGGGCGCGAAATCGACCGTGTCCTCGTCGATCGACTCGGTCATCAGGCCCGTCGCCTCGGCCATCCGGCACTCGGTGTACCGCATCGCGGCCGGCGGGTCGTCGTTGCCCAGCGAGCCGAAGTTGCCGTGGCCGTCGACGAGCGGCACGCGCATGGAGAACGGCTGGGCCATGCGCACCAGGGCGTCGTAGATCGACGCGTCGCCGTGCGGGTGCAGCTTGCCCATGACCTCGCCGACGACACGCGCGCACTTCACGTAGGCGCGGTCGGGGCGCACGCCCATCTCGTTCATCTGGTACACGATCCGGCGGTGCACCGGCTTGAGGCCGTCACGGGCGTCCGGCAGGGCGCGCGAATAGATGACCGAGTACGCGTACTCGAGGTAGGAGCCACGCATCTCGTCCACGACGTCGATGTCGAGGATCTTCTCCTCGTACGAGTCGTCGGGCGGCGGGGTCTTCGTGCTGCGGCGGGCCATCCTGCCTGGCTCCTTGCTGAAGCGTTTGACGGATCTGACGCCGACCATTGTGGACCGAGGCACTGACAACCCGTGCCACGACCCGGTAACGGCGGCCCCGTCGGCCGCCGAAAGCCGCCTCGGCGCCCGTCCGGCACGGCGTGCGCGATCCGCTGTGGGCGTACGGCCCGCGGGAACTTCGCCGAGGTCCCGCGCGCTTTGCATACAGTGGCAGGCACGGCAGGAAAACCGCGGTTAGCACAACCGCCACCGCTCGCGAAGGGACGTACATGCCCATGGGTCACACGACCACAGCCGAGGCAGGCTCCGGGGGCCTGACAGCGACCGAGCACCGCCTGGCCAACGGTCTGCGCGTGGTGCTCTCCGAGGACCACCTGACCCCGGTGGCGGCGGTCTGCCTCTGGTACGACGTCGGCTCCCGCCACGAAGTCAAGGGGCGTACCGGCCTGGCTCACCTTTTCGAGCACTTGATGTTCCAGGGCTCGGGACAGGTGAAGGGCAACGGTCACTTCGAGCTGGTGCAGGGCGCAGGCGGCTCGCTGAACGGCACCACCAGCTTCGAGCGCACCAATTACTTCGAGACCATGCCCGCCCACCAGCTGGAGCTCGCGCTCTGGCTGGAGGCCGACCGCATGGGCTCGCTGTTGGCCGCCCTGGACGACGAATCCATGGAGAACCAGCGGGACGTCGTCAAGAACGAGCGCCGCCAGCGCTACGACAACGTCCCCTACGGCACCGCCTTCGAGAAGCTGACCGGCCTCTCGTACCCGGAGGGCCACCCCTACCACCACACGCCGATCGGCTCGATGGCGGACCTGGACGCGGCCACACTGGAGGACGCCCGCCAGTTCTTCCGCACCTACTACGCGCCGAACAACGCCGTGCTGTCCGTGGTCGGCGACATCGACCCCGTACAGACCCTCGCCTGGATCGAGAAGTACTTCGGCTCGATCCCCGCGCACGACGGCAAGCCCGCGCCCCGCGACGGCTCCCTGCCCGACGTCATCGGCGAGCAGAAGCGCGAGGTCGTCGTCGAGGAGGTCCCGGCGCGCGCCCTGATGGCCGCCTACCGGCTGCCGGAGGACGGCACGCGCGCGTGCGACGCGGCCGACCTCGCCCTGACCGTCCTCGGCGGCGGCGAGTCCTCCCGCCTCTACAACCGGCTGGTGCGCCGCGACCGTACGGCCGTGGCGGCCGGCTTCGGCCTGCTGCGCCTCGCCGGCGCGCCCTCGATGGGCTGGCTGGACGTGAAGGCCTCCGGCGACGTCGAGGTGCCGGTCATCGAGGCCGCCATCGACGAGGAGCTCGCCCGGTTCGCCGAGGAGGGTCCCACGCCGGAGGAAATGGAGCGCGCCCAGGCCCAGTTGGAGCGCGAGTGGCTGGACCGGCTCGGCACGGTGTCCGGCCGCGCCGACGAACTGTGCCGGTTCGCCGTCCTGTTCGGCGACCCGCAGCTCGCCCTCACGGCCGTGCAGCGCGTTCTCGCGGTGACCCCCGAGGAGGTCCAGGAGGTCGCCGAGGCCCGCCTGCGCCCCGACAACCGCGCGGTCCTCGTCTACGAGCCGAAGTCCCCGGAACAGGCCCCTGACGCCGACGTGCCCGAGGACCCGGAGCAGGAAGCGACCGTAGAGGCCGGCAACGAGAACGAGGAGACGGCCAAGTGACCGAGCAGCTCGCCAGCATGGACTTCCACCCTCAGCCGCGGCCCGGCGAGGCCAGGCCCTGGGCGTTCCCGGCTCCCGAGCGCGCGGCGCTCGACAACGGCCTGACGGTGCTGCGCTGCCACCGCCCCGGCCAGCAGGTCGTCGCCGTGGAGGTGCTGCTCGACGCGCCCCTGGACGCCGAGCCGGCCGGTCTGGACGGCGTCGCCACGATCATGGCGCGGGCCTTCTCCGAGGGCACCGACCGGCACTCCGCCGAGGAGTTCGCGGCCGAGCTGGAGCGCGCGGGCGCCACGCTCGACGCGCACGCCGACCACTCGGGCGTCCGCATCAGCCTGGAGGTGCCCGCCTCCCGCCTCGCCAAGGGGCTCGGCCTGCTCGCCGACGCCCTGCGCGCGCCCGCGTTCGCCGAGAGCGAGGTCGAGCGGCTGGTCCGCAACCGCCTGGACGAGATCCCGCACGAGCTGGCCAACCCCAGCCGCCGGGCCGCCAAGGAACTGTCCAAGGAGCTGTTCCCGGCGACCTCGCGCATGTCGCGCCCGCGCCAGGGCACCGAGGAGACGGTCGAGAAGATCGACGCGGCCGCCGTACGCGCCTTCTACGACCGCCATGTGCGCCCCGCGACGGGCACCGCGGTCGTGGTCGGTGACCTCACCGGCATCGACCTGGACGCCCTGCTCGGCGACACCCTGGGCGCCTGGAGCGGCACCCCGGGGCAGCCCCGGCCCGTGCCGGCCGTGACCGCCGACGACACCGGCCGCGTGGTCATCGTGGACCGGCCCGGTGCGGTCCAGACGCAGCTGCTCATCGGCCGCGTCGGCCCCGACCGGCACGACCGCGTGTGGCCCGCGCAGGTGCTCGGCACGTACTGCCTGGGCGGCACCCTCACCTCCCGCCTGGACCGCGTCCTGCGCGAGGAGAAGGGCTACACCTACGGTGTGCGCGCCTTCGGCCAGGTCCTGCGGTCCGCGCCCCCTTCTCCCGGAGGGGCTACGGGCGCCTCCCTGCTCGCCATCAGCGGCTCGGTGGACACGCCGAACACCGGTCCCGCGCTGGACGACCTGTGGAAGGTGCTGCGCACTCTCGCGGCGGAGGGCCTGACCGACGCCGAGCGGGACGTGGCCGTGCAGAACCTCGTCGGGGTGGCGCCGCTCAAGTACGAGACGGCGGCGGCCGTCGCGAGCACGCTGGCCGACCAGGTCGAGCAGCACCTGCCCGACGACTTCCAGGCGACGCTGTACCGGCAGCTGGCCGCCACGGGCACGGTGGAGGCCACGGCCGCCGTCGTGAACGCCTTCCCGGTGGACGGCCTGGTGACCGTCCTCGTCGGTGACGCCTCGCAGATCAAGGCGCCGGTGGAGGCGCTCGGCATCGGCGAAGTCAGCGTGGTCGCGGCCGAGTAGGGCACGCACGCGTGGGGCCCTGACCGCCTACGGGTCGTCAGGGCCCCTTGCTGTTCCGCTCTCTTCTCCAGATGCCCGATTTGAGGCGGAGGTTGCCTGTCTGCCCTGTGGGATGCGCTACAAAAGCCCGGTTCGGTTTGGGGACCGGCGCCAGGCCCGCCTAGCGTCGTCCGGGCTGTTCGTCAGGCAGTGCGCCGCGCCCGCGGCACCGGACAGCCATCGCCGAGTCCCCGTACGGCGCGAGCCAGGGGAGCCGGGGACCCAGTCCCCTGGGGTGAATCGGACGCCCACGCGTGCGCGTGGCGGCCGTAGGAGACCTTCCTGCTCCGAACCCGTCAGCTAACCCGGTAGGCGAGAGGGAAGGAAAGGACCAGCCACTCCATGGCGTTCATGTGCGCCACCGGGAAGCACCGCAAGCCCGGCCGGGTCACGCGCACCGCCGCTCAGGCGGCCGGCGTCGCGGCTCTCACCACCGGTGTCATCGGCACGCTCGCGGCGTCCCCCGCGTCCGCCGCCCAGAACTCCGTCGAGCAGACCGGCCTCACCCCGGTGATCAGCGTGGGCGACGACATCGCCGAGCAGATCGACGCGCAGGCAGCCGCCCAGCGGCAGGCCGCCGCGCAGAAGGCGGCCGAGCAGGCCGCGGCCCGGCGGGCCCAGGAGATCCGGGAGGCCAGGGCCCGCGCCGCACGCGAGGCCGAGCGCGAGCGGCTGAACCGCTTCGTCGCCCCGATCACGGACTCGTACGTCTCCACGGGCTACAAGGCCAGCAGCTCCCTGTGGTCCTCCGGTTCGCACACCGGCATCGACTTCCACGCGGCCGTCGGCACGCCCGTCCATGCGGTCGGCTCCGGCACCGTCGTCTCCACCGGCTGGGGCGGCGCGTACGGCAACGAGATCGTGATCCGGATGGCCGACGGCATGTACACCCAGTACGGCCACCTGTCGTCCATCGGCGTCACGGTGGGCCGGCAGGTCACCGCGGGCGAGCAGATCGGCCTGTCCGGCGCGACCGGCAACGTCACCGGCCCGCATCTGCACTTCGAGGCCCGTACGACCCCCGACTACGGCTCGGACGTCGACCCGGTCGCCTATCTCCGCAAGCACGGCGTGAACGTCTGACGCGCACGGCGCACGCGACACGGCATCCGAAGCCCCGGCTCACCGAGCCGGGGCTTTCGTCGTTTTCCGCGGTGTCCGCAGTGCGCTCAGGGGAGCCGCTGTCCAAAAAATATCCATGGATTCCGGCCCGCCGTCGGAAATTCTGGCTCATTGCAATAGAGTCACGGAACACGCGTCCATCGTCGACGCGTCACGGGGATTAAGGCGGAGGTCGGTCATGCGTATTCCGGCGCACTCGGTATGCACGGCGATCCGGGACGACATCGTCGCCGGTGTCCACGAACGCGGCAGCCGCCTCACCGAGGAAGTCCTGGCCCGTCGCTACGGCGTCTCGCGCGTGCCCGTCCGCGAGGCACTGCGCACGCTGGAGGCGGAGGGATTCGTGGTGACGCGCCGGCACGCGGGCGCGTGCGTGGCCGAGCCGACCGAGCGGGAGGCGGCCGACCTGCTGGAGATGCGGATGCTCCTGGAGCCGCTCGGCGCCGCCCGGGCCGCGCAGCGGCGCACGGAGGCGCATCTGAAGGTGCTGCGTGGCCTGGTCAGACTGGGTCAGGAGCGGGCCAGGCGGGGTAGTAGCGAGGATCTCCGGTCGCTGGGCGGCTGGTTCCACGAGACGCTCGCCCAGGCCTGCGCGAGCCCGTCGCTGACCTCAATGCTGACCCAGCTGCGCCACAAGATCGCCTGGATGTACGCGGTGGAGGCGCTGCCGAGCCCGGTCGAGTCCTGGGCGGAGCACGGCGCGATCGTGGACGCGGTGGCGCGCGGCGACGGCGAGCGCGCGCGGGCGCTCACGGCCCTGCACGGCGAGCGCGCGACGGCCGCGCACCGGCTTCGCTTTTCCGTGGGCGGCGAGGGCGTGAGAACTTCGCAACACGCCGTAAACATGAGCGGCCTGCGTCATTAACACGAGCGCCGTATACAAAGAAGAGTAATTCGGCGGAGGTGTATTCCTGCCGCCTGAATTCCGGTGTGTTCGCACGTGCCTGCCCGGGCATTCACGCTCGGGCATTCACAAAAAGCGGTGCCAAACGGCGAAGCCGCGCCGCCCGGAAAGGGCGACGCGGCTTCGGTGTTCCGGGCGGGCCGGCTCAGACGGTCTCGGGCAGCTCCTCCAGGCCCTCGGAGACCAGCTTGGCCAGACGGTCCAGGGCGATGTCCGCGCCCTCGGCGTCGGAGGCGAGGACGATCTCCTCGCCACCCTGGGCGCCCAGACCCAGGACGGCCAGCATGGAGGCCGCGTTGACGGGGTTGCCGTCAGCCTTGGCGATCGTCACCGGGACGCCTGCGGCCGTGGCGGCTCGGACGAAGATGGAGGCGGGGCGGGCGTGGAGGCCCTCGGCCCAGCCGACGTTGACGCGGCGCTCAGCCATGTGTTGCTGCCCTTCGGTGTTCAGGGTTGTCTAGACCAGTTTCCCATATCGTGAAGCGTGCCCGGAGCGGACCCTCGTCCCCTCCGGTGTGACATCGGATCGCGGCCTCGATCCGACGTGCGTCCCCCACAGACTGCCTCGCGCCGTTGTCGGACGCGAGCCGTACTCTGGGGCCCATGCAGAGCTCGGCGGACCGGCAGGACCGGTACGAGTACCCCGCCCACTGGGAGGCGGACGTGGTGCTGCGCGACGGGGGCACCGCGCGCATCCGGCCCATCACCATTGATGACGCCGACCGCCTGGTCAGCTTCTACGAGCAGGTCTCGGACGAGTCGAAGTACTACCGCTTCTTCGCGCCGTACCCACGACTGTCCGCCAAGGACGTCCACCGCTTCACGCACCACGACTTTGTGGACCGGGTGGGACTCGCGGCCACCATCGGCGGCGAGTTCATCGCCACCGTACGCTACGACCGCATCGGCGCCGACGGCCTGCCCGCCTCCGCGCCCTCCGACGAGGCCGAGGTCGCCTTCCTGGTGCAGGACGCCCAGCAGGGCCGCGGCGTCGCCTCCGCGCTGCTGGAGCACATCGCGGCCGTCGCGCGCGAGCGGGGCATCCGCCGCTTCGCCGCCGAGGTGCTCCCCGCCAACACCAAGATGATCAAGGTGTTCACGGACGCCGGGTACACCCAGAAGCGCAGCTTCGAGGACGGCGTCGTCCGCCTGGAGTTCGACCTCGAACCGACCGACCGCTCGCTCGCGGTCCAGCGCGCGCGGGAACAGCGCGCCGAGGCCCGCTCGGTACGGCGGCTCCTCGCACCCGGCTCGGTGGCCGTCATCGGCGTCGGCCGCGCCCCCGGCGGCGTCGGCCGCAGCGTCCTCGACAACATCCGCGACGGCGGCTACGGCGGCCTGCTGCACGCCGTGAACCAGGCCTTCGCCGAGGACCGCAAGGAGATCGACGGGGTGCCCGCGCACCGCTCGGTGCGGGACATCGACGGCCCGGTCGACCTCGCGGTGATCGCGGTGCCGGCCGATCACGTGCCCGCGGTGGTCGCGGAGTGCGGCGAGCACGGCGTGCAGGGGCTCGTGGTCCTGTCCGCCGGATACGCCGAGAGCGGGCCCGACGGGCGGGAGCGGCAGCGGGCGCTCGTGCGCCACGCGCGCGCGTACGGCATGCGGCTCATCGGCCCCAACGCCTTCGGGATCATCAACACCGCCCCCGACGTCCGGCTGAACGCCTCGCTCGCCCCCGAGATGCCCCGCCCCGGCCGCATCGGCATGTTCGCCCAGTCCGGCGCCATCGGCATCGCCCTGCTGTCCCGGCTGCACCGGCGCGGGGGAGGCGTCACCGGGGTCACGGGCGTCTCCACGTTCGTCTCCGCCGGCAACCGCGCCGACGTCTCCGGCAACGACGTCCTCCAGTACTGGTACGACGACCCCGAGACCGACGTCGCCCTCATGTACCTGGAATCCATCGGCAACCCGCGCAAGTTCACGCGGCTCGCGCGGCGCACGGCGGCGGCGAAGCCGCTGGTCGTCGTGCAGGGCGTCGGCTCCGCCCCGCAGGGGCACGCGGTGCGGGCGACCCGGCTGCCGCACGCCACCGTCTCCGCCCTGCTCCGGCAGGCCGGCGTGCTGCGCGTCGACACGATCACCGAGCTGGTCGACACGGGCCTGCTGCTCGCCCGGCAGCCCCTGCCGGCCGGGCCGCGCGTGACGATCCTCGGCAACTCCGAGTCGCTGGGCGTGCTGGCGTACGACCGCTGCCTCGCCGAAGGGCTGCGGCCGTCACGCCCGCTGGACCTGACGACCGGGGCGACGGCGGCGGACTTCCACCGGGCGTTGGGGGCCGCGCTGGCGGACGAGACGTGCGACGCCGTCGTCGTCACCGCGATCCCCGCGATCGGAGAGGGCTCGCCGGGGGACGCCGAGCTGGCGCAGGCGCTGCGGTCGGCCGCGGCGGCGGTGCCGGGCAAGCCGGTGCTGGTGGTGCATGTGGAGCTGGGGGGACTGGCCGAGGCCCTGTCGGCCGCGGCGAGCACGGCACCGCAGGCCGTCGGGAAGACGCCCGGTACTCCCGGCACCGAGGGCGCCGCCCCACCCTTCCGCCCGGCGGAACGGCTGCCCACCGACCCAGCGGCGTCCGCCCAGGCCATCCCCGCCTACCCCGCCGCCGAACGCGCGGTGCGCGCCCTCGCCGAGGCCGTCAAGTACGGGCAGTGGCGGCGGGAGGCGGCGGAGCCCGGGAAGGTGCCCGAGTATGACGACATCGACGAGAAGGGTGCCGCGCGGCTGATCGGAGGGCTGCTCGCGCGCGGGGAGGGGCTCACGATCTCCGCCGCCGAGACCTGCGAGCTGCTCGGCAAGTACGGCATCCGCGTCCGCCAGGCCCTGCCCGCCCCGACCGCCGACGCCGCCGCCGAGGCCGCCCGCACCCTCGGCTACCCCGTGGCCCTCAAGGCCACCGCCCCCCATCTGCGGCACCGCGCGGACCTGGGCGGCGTACGCCTCGATCTCGCGGACGAGGAGCAACTGCGCCGGGCGTACGCCGAGTTGACCGAGCTGTTCGGGGCGCCGGAGGAGCTGCGGCCGGTGGTGCAGGGCATGGCGCCCCGAGGTGTCGACACGGTCGTCCGCGCGGTGATCGATCCCGCCGCCGGCGCGGTGCTGTCCTTCGGGCTCGCCGGGGCCGCCTCCCAGCTGCTCGGGGACATGGCGCACCGGTTGATCCCGGTCACCGACCGCGAGGCGACCTCGCTCGTGCGCGCGATCCGCACGGCTCCGCTGCTGTTCGGCTGGCGCGGCTCCACCCCCGTCGACACCCCTGCCCTGGAGGAGCTGCTGCTGCGGGTGTCCCGGCTGGTCGACGACCACCCGGAGGTGGTCGCCGTCACCCTGGAACCGGTCGTCGTCGCCCCGCACGGCGTCGGCGTCCTCGGCGCCACCGTCCGCCTCGCACCCCCGCCGGCCCGCGACGACCTCGGGCCGCGCACGATGCCGGCGTACTGACGGCCGGCCGAACGGGGCGAGCGGAGGGGACGGTGGAGATCGCGGGGCGGGTACTGCCCGAGGGCAGCTGGTGGGACTGGGAAGTGATCGTCTGGGACGGCGGCCGGCTGCGGCTGGCCGCCGGACACGACCTGACGTACCACCACGGCCTGGAGGTGGTCCTCACCGACCCGTGCTTCGTCTCGTGCCCCGCGGCCTTCCAGGACCCCGTCTTCCGGGAGCCCACGGCGGAGGAGACCGCGCGGCTGCGGCGGGCGCTCGGCGGGGAGCCGCCCGTCGTGGTCGCGTTCGAGGCCGACGCCGGCGGGCCCGGACCGGTCTCCTGCCTGATCGCCGCCGAGCGACTGGACATCGTGCCGGGGTTCGTCCGTCGGGACGACGACGAGCGGGCCACGCGCGCGTGAACGGCCCGCCCCGGTCCCGGTGACTGGCCCGGAGCGGCCCTGCCCACGGATTAGGATGGACGCCATGGCCAAGACCAGTACGACGACCCAGGGGCTGCGCGCGGCGATCGAGCGCAGCGGCTACTACCCGGCCCTCGTGGCCGAGGCGGTGGAGGCCGCTGTGGGCGGCGAGCCGATCCGGTCGTACCTGGTCCACCAGGAGACCACGTTCGACCAGAACGAGGTGCGCCGCCATGTGACCGTCCTGGTCCTCACCGGCAACCGCTTCATCGTCAGCCACACCGACGAGCAGGCCGCCGACAGCACCTCCCCGACCCCGTACGCCACCACCTCCACCGAGTCCGTGAAGCTCGGCCGGATCTCCTCGGTCGTGGTCAGCCGGGTCGTCGCGAACCCCGAGCAGTACACCCCGGGCACCCTGCCCCGCGAGGTCGTGCTCACCATCGGCTGGGGCGCCGTCAGCCGCATCGACCTGGAGCCCGCCGCCTGCGGCGACCCCAACTGCGACGCCGACCACGGCTACACCGGCAACTCCACGGCGGACGACCTCAGCCTGCGCGTCAGCGAGGCCGGGGACGGCCCGGAGACGGTGCGCCAGGCGCTCGCCTTCGCGCAGGCCGTCTCGGAGGCGACCGCGGACCTCACGCGCTGATGTCCCAGCTCACCTCCGCCTGGGACCACCCGGAACCCCTCGCCCTGGACACCGCCCCACTGCCCGAGTACGGCACCGGCTCCCTCGCCGACCTGCTGCCCACCCTGGCCGCGGGCATGGGCGTCCCCGGCATGACCGCCACGATCGGGGAACTGACCCCGGCCGACCGGGTCTGCGTCCTCCTGGTCGACGGGCTCGGCTGGGAGCAGCTGAGGGCCCACCCCGACGAGGCCCCCTTCCTGACCTCCCTGCTCGGCAGCTCGCGCGGCGGCACCGGCCGCCCGCTCACCGCCGGATACCCGGCGACCACCGCGACCTCCCTCGCCTCGGTCGGCACCGGCCTGCCGCCCGGCGCCCACGGCCTGCCCGGCTACAGCGCCCGCAACCCGGCCACCGGCGAGCTGATGAACCAGCTCCGCTTCCAGCCGTACACCGACCCGCGCCCCTGGCAGCCATACCCCACCGTCTTCCAGCTGGCCCACGAGGCCGGGGTGCACTCCGCCCAGGTCTCCTCGCCCGCCTTCCAGCACACCCCGCTCACGAAGATCGCGCTCAGCGGCGGCACCTTCCACGGCCGGCTGAGCGGCGAGGAGCGCATGGACGCCGCCGCCGAGCAACTGGCCGCCGGGGACCGCTCGCTGGTCTACACGTACTACTCCGAGCTGGACGGCTCCGGCCACCGCTACGGCGTCGCCTCCGACACCTGGCGCGGCCAGCTGATGTACGTCGACCGGCTCGCCCAGCGCCTCGCCGAGCAGCTGCCCCCGCGCAGCGCGCTCTACGTCACCGCCGACCACGGCATGGTCGACGTCCCGTTCGACGACGAGCACCGCTTCGACTTCGACACGGACTGGGAGCTGCGCGCCGGGGTCGCCCTGCTGGGCGGCGAGGGCCGGGCACGGCACGTGTACGCGGTGCCGGGCGCCGAGATCGACGTACTGACCTGCTGGCGCGAGGTCCTCGGCGAGCAGTTCTGGGTGGCCTCGCGCGACGAGGCGATCGCGGCGGGCTGGTTCGGACCGCGGATCGACGAGCGGGTGTACGACCGGCTCGGGGACGTGGTCGCGGCCGCCCACGACGACGTCCTGATCATCGCCACCGAGCGGGAGCCGAAGGAGTCGGCGCTCGTCGGCAACCACGGCTCGATGACCCCCGCCGAGCAGCTCGTCCCGCTGCTCGAAGTCCGCTCCTGACGCACGCCCCCGACTACTCGCCGAAAGGTGTTCAACTCCTCATGCCCGAGCTGGTGTTCTTCTCCGGAACGATGGACTGCGGGAAGTCGACTGACTTGCTTGGGTATTCGCCATCGGGCGGCCGTGTCGTGGGCGGTGTGGTGTCACCTGATGGTGCATTTGCCCGTATTGGCGATGTCTGTCGTCTTTCTTCGACTCGAAAGGTTCCGAGTCTCTGATGTCCGAGTTGGTGTTCTTTTCAGGGACTATGGACTGCGGGAAGTCAACTTTGGCGCTACAAATCGAACACAATCGAACGGCGCGTGGTCTGCAGGGGTTGATCTTCACGCGTGATGACCGTGCGGGTGTGGGCAAGCTGTCGTCGCGTCTGGGGCTGGTGACCGACGCGGTGGAGGCCGGGCCGGGGCTGGATCTGTACGGATATGTGGTGGAGCAGTTGTCTCGGGGTGGCCGGGTCGACTACGTGATCGTGGACGAGGCCCAGTTCCTGTTGTCCGGGCAGATCGATCAACTGGCCAGGATCGTGGACGACTTGGAGCTGGACGTCTTCGCGTTCGGCATCACCACCGACTTCCGGACGAGGCTCTTCCCCGGTTCGCAGCGTCTGATCGAACTTGCCGATCGCCTGGAGACTTTGCAGGTTGAGGCGATGTGCTGGTGCGGTGCTCGGGCCACGCACAATGCGCGCACGGTGGGCGGGGAGATGGTCGTGGAGGGGGAGCAGGTCGTTGTGGGTGATGTGGCTCAGTCGGCGGCGGAGGTCGGGTACGAGGTGCTCTGTCGACGTCATCACCGCAGACGCATGACGAGCGCCACGGCGCGAGCGGCGGCGCTGTCGCCGGACGTGCTGCCGGTCACCGCCACTTGACCTCTGGCCGGCGGTAGGCGCGTCAACCTGCTTGTCGGCCGCGCTGGTCGTGGGGAGCGGGAGGTTCTGGACCGTGGGCTCGGGAGGGTGTCCTTGGACGCAGATTCGAGTCCTGGACGGGAGCCGCTCGTGAGGGCTGGTCGCGGCGCACCCGCTGTGAGCTGCGGAGATTCGCTCGTGGTGACCTTGTCAGGGCACCTACCGAAGACGCGGGTCGTGTGACGGATACGGGGTGGGCCGGCGACGTCACCTATCCGGCTGTGTGCACAGTGGCATGCGGGGGCGCCCGGAGGCTGCCCTCTTGCTGGCGCCGAGCGTTTGCTTGGTCCGGGCGCGAGGTGCCAGCGAGAGGGCGGGCTACGCGGCACTCACTCGCCGCTGGCTCCTTCGAGGCTGCTGAGAAGGCGCTCGGCGAGTTCGGCGAGGGTTTCTCCGTCCTGGGTGATCCAGCGCGCGGTGCCCTGGTTAGACACCGGGCGCTCCTCCCAACCAGCCAGCTCCCACATGCGGGAGACAAGGCCGCTGGGGGAGTAGCGCTGACGGTCGTACTCCCAGACGAGGGCCTTGCTGGTGCTTGCGGTCCAGGTCGCGCGGGACCGGGTGGGGTCCGCCGAGCCAGGCTTCCAACGCTTCCTGCTCGGCCGGGACGTAGAGGCTGAGCCGGAGTGGCGCACCCTCCGGGAGCGCTCGCTGGTTCACGATCACGTGGACCGAGTTGGGGCGGCGGGGCCTACGTGGCCGTTCGTCCTTGCGGAGGTATGAGGAGATGTCCTGGGTCTCGCCGCCCGCAGCGAGGACGTTCAGGATGTCGGCCACGAGGGCGGCGCACTCCGTGTCATCGATGCAGACCTGCTTGAGGCTGGTGCGGGTTCCGTGCCGGGCATCGAGAACTCCGAGTAGCACGGGAACCGTGCGGGCTAGCAGGTCGGGGATTCGGGAACTCGACTTGGCGTACCACGTGGTGGCGTCTGGGCCGGAGGGGTCGGGTTCGGCGATGTTGGCGTCTTCGTCCAGCAACTGCCGGAAGACGAGGTGGGCGAGAAGGAACGTTCCATCGTCAATGACGGCTACTCCCCGCTTCTCATACTGTTCGCGCACCGGGCGGAGGGCCTTGCGGGTCTCGCGGAGGATGCGGACCGCGTTCCAGGTCTCGAAGACGCCGGGCACGGTGCGGAACAGCGGGTCGTAGATTCCGCTACTGCCGCGTTCCCACAGCACGTCCGTGGAGTCGGCCGCGACCAGCCGGGCCGTGAACCGGCTTGCGGAGTGCGCGCAGGCGAGGGCCGTTGCCGCTTCGACGACTGAGCAGCCCTCGTCGCCGGCAGCACGTCGGGACGTGCGGAGCGCAGCCGCCCGGCGCTCACGCTGTGACCGGGAGGGAGGAACAGGGTCGGCGCGGTGACGCGGGTGTGGGCGCCTGGCCAGGCGGCCTCGACGGCGCGGCGTACCAGGCCCAGCGGCACGGTGCCGGGTAGCCACAGCCGGATGGACAGCCCGGTGTGGGACCAGACGTATTCGAAGGCGAGATGCGGCTGCCCGGTGGTGATACGGCGCCACCAGGGGCGCAGGAGACCGGCGAGCTGCGCCCACAGGACTTCACCGCCCCGGACGGCGACCTTGGGCGGCGCGAGAATCTCCACACAGCGGGAGCCCTGGGCGAGGCGTCGCTCGCGCCACAGGCGCACGCGATACCTGAGCGCGGAACCGCTGGCCACGGCGACGGCCGCGCACGGGGCGAGGACGAGAGCATGGGCCCCGATCCAGCCGATGCCGCGGTCGCCGATCGTGCCCCAGAAACTGCCCGGATCGGTGAGGAAGTCCACCAGCGGGTCGCCCTGCCGAGAGACGACGTGGGGGATGTGCGCCGTCATGACTCCCATCCCGTGTCGTGCAGGAAGCGCGCATCGGTATAGAGGCCGTCGGCCTCGGGATCCTCGCCTGCCAGATCACGGGCGGCGAGCTCGCCCGGATCTGTAGTGATCACTTCGTGTTCGCCCGGTGCAGCGACGCTGATCAGGGCGACCTTGTGACGGCGGTCGCCGGTCAGCAGCAGGGCCTCGCCGCGCGTCGCGGAAAGCAGGAACTCCCGCTCGCCGTGGCAGAGATGGAAGTTGTCGCTGATCACATCGATGGCCTGCGGGGCCTGGCGCAGCAGGATCTGGGCGGCCGCGTTGGAGACGATGGCCCGCCCGAGGGGAGAGGCGAGGACGTCGTCGGCATCCGAGGTGACCATCGCAAGACCGGTCCAGCGTTTACGGGCGGTCTTGGCCATGCGGAACAGGAAGCCGGCGCCAGCGCCGTCGCGCATCAGCAGCCACGCCTCGTCCACCACGACCAGATGCCGGCCAGGTTGCGTGCGGTGGGTGACCTGCCGCGAGATCGTGTCCAGCGCCAGGAGTATGGCTGGTGCCTTGACCTCTTCGGGAAGCTGACGCAGAGCGAATACGACGAGATGCCCGGTGGTGGAGGCCGTGCTGTCGCCGTTGAACAGCGCTGAATGCGAGCCGGTGGTGAAGGGGGCAAGCCGGTTGGCGAGATCAGCTGACGCTTCGATCCCGTCTTCGCTGAGGACAGCGGCGAGGTCGGTGAGGGTGGGCGGGGTGCGCTGCCAGGTGCGCGGATCGGTGGTGATGCCTGCGCGTGAGTACGTGGCGAGGATAGCCCGGTCCAGCACGGCTTTCTCGGCCGCGTTCAGGTCGCTGCTGAGAAGGACCGCGAGGAAGGTGTGCAGGAAGAGCACGCGCCGCGTCAGGACGTCCTCGCTGCCGTCCGTTGCCGCGGGTAGGTCGAAGGGGTTGAGGCGTACGCCGTCGGTGCCGAGCGCGATGACGTGGCCGCCGACGGTTTCGGCGAGGCGGACGTACTCGTTCTCCGGGTCGATGACCGAGGCCGTGACGCCGGTGAACAGCAGGCGGAGCAGCTCCAGTTTGGTCAGGTAGGACTTGCCGGCGCCGGAGCGGGCCAGGGTGATGGAGTTGTAGTTGTCCTGCCCGAAGCGGTCCCACAGCACAGGAGCGCCCGAGACCGCGTTCAGCCCGTACAGCACTCCTGACGCGATGCCGGCTTCGTCGGTGGTGATCGGCAGGTCGGGGCTGGTGAAGGGGAAGCAGGCGGCAAGTGCGGCGGTGTCGAAGGTTCGGCGGATCTTCAGGGTGTCGATGCCGAGGGGCAGGGTGGCCAGCCAGCCCGGCAGGGCCCGGTAAGTGGTCGGGGCGACGGTCATGAGGAGGGATTCGGCGATCGCCCGGACGGCGGAGGCCTGCTCGGCCAGGGCCTCCTCGTCCGCGGCGTGCACGGTCAGGTAGAGGGCGACGTGGAAGAGCTTTCCCTCACCCCGGGCGATCCGGTAGGCGAGTTCGGCGGCATCCGAGGCGGCGGCCTCAACGTCCGGGTCGTCCAGATGGCCCTTGTCGAAACCGGTACGGCGGCCGGACTCCAGGCGCGCACGTTGCTTCTTCAGCCCGGCGGCCGCGACCGGGTTGGGGACGGGCTCGATGTGCAGGGCGATGTCGAGATGGCCGGGGAAGTTCAGCAGCGGGGCGAGCCAGCCGGCGGTGACTTCGGCCGGGTAGCCGGTGACCACGAGCGTGGTGGCCAGGTGCGCTCCGATGGCCAGGGCGCGGGCGTGCACCTCGATGGCCTCGGGGCCCGCCACCTCCAGCAGGTGGGCGCCGTCCACGATCGGCGTATCGACAGTGGTATCACGGGGGCGGAAGCGGAACCGGGTCATACGAGGGCCTCACTTTCCGGTCCGTTCTCGGGTGGGGCGGGGGTGTCGGGGTTGCAGGCCGCACCGACCAACTCGGCGCACTCATCGGCGCCCAGCGCGGTGACGGTGATCTCGGCGGCGGCCAGCGCGCGGGCAGCCTCTGCCACACGCTGACGTGCCCGTCCTTCGCCGGAGTGGCCTCGTATGCCGGGTGCGGCGGCTTCTTCGCGGGCGACCAGCACGATCTGCCGACCGAGCAGGTTGCCGCTGGCGGCGAGGTCGGTGAGGAAATCGGCGTGCGCCCGGGCGGCCCGCTCCAACGCAGGGTGCGGCAGCGCGGCGGCATCCTGCTGTAGGGCGGCGGCCAGCGAGGCGAAGTCGATGCGGTGGCAGCGCACCAGCAACTGGGTCGGGCCGGTCAGGGAGTTGAGCCAGCGAGCGAACGCAGCGGTCAGGGCCTGCTGCTCGGCCGCTGAGCGCAGCTCGAAGTTGACCGTGGAGCACGTGGCCAGGGCCGCTCTTCCCTCCCGGTTCAGGTCGAGCGCCCCTTCAGAGGTGATGCCGTCGTACGGCATACGCATCGCATCCGGAGGCGGGCCTGCGGCTGTGGCCCAGCGGCCGGGAACGACGGTCGGCAACGCGGGCATTCCTTCGGGGGCGTGCACCTGGCGTTTCGACGCGCGGGCATGGGCGAGCGCGGAGAGCAGGAAGCGGTCCAAGCCGATGCCCTCCCGCCGGCCGAGCGCGAGGGCGGCCACCGCGCCGGCGACCGGGATGACGAGGACCACGTACGCGAGTGGCGCCATGAAGGGGTGTGCGGCCCACCAGCCGCCGTACAGCGCGAGCGCCGCGACTGTGAGAACGGCCGTTTGCCCGGCGGTGAAAGGTCCCAGGAGGCGGTCGGGGCGGGAGATGTCTGCCGGAATGCGGGTGGCGTAGGGGGCGTCTGCCGCATCGTCGTGCTGATTCATGCGGGTTACCTCCGAGGTGGTTCGAGGGGCAGGCGCAGTTGCATGGGGCGCGGTGGCCGCACGTGGACGCGGCGGGCGGGAATGGGCAGGGCCAGTTGGCGCGCTCGAGCCGCAGGGGCGGGCCGCACCGCTGGAGGTGGAGTAGTTGGCATGGCGCGGGTCGCCGGAGGTGGGGTCGGTACGCGCTCGGCGCGGATGGGCAGCCAGAGCTGAGTGGCCCTTGCCGGCCGAGTCGGGGCGCGCGGGGTGGTGACGGGCAGGGCCAGTTGCCGGGTCTGGCGGGCTTGGGCGGGATGGATCACAGCGCGGGGACCTCTCGGCGTGCGGACAGCGGGAGCCACACCGGGCCTGCGGCGCTGCGGCGTCTGGCGAGGTGGGGCAGCGCCGACAGGAGTCCCGGCCGTGGCGGGAACCGGCGGTGCGCCGACACGGCGCCCGCCCGGTCCGGGCGGAGCACCGGGTGCGGGCTGACCAGTTGGCCCCGGGCGGCCACCGGGACGGGGCGGGCCCGCTGGTCCGCGAGCGGGCAGGGCGCGGCCACGGCCGTGCCCGCCCCCACTCCCGGGTCCAGGGGCAGGCGGGCCGCCTGCACCCGGCCCGCGCCTGCCCCGTCCAGGACGGCCTCCTCCGCCGCCGGGGCCGACCCGGCCCCGGCGTGCACCACCTCCGCCACCTCCACCGCCTCCTCCGCCACCGCCGCCGCCAGGGCCGCCGCGGCCCGGGCCCGGCCCGCGGCCTCCTCCGCCTGGGCGGCGACGCGGTGGGTACATGCCTGGCAGGTAGTGGTTGATGAGCCGGTACATCGCCAGATGCCTGAGCATCCGTACTCCGGGCGCGTGCGGTTGGTGCGCGGGTGTGCCGCGCAGGACGACCTGCAACGTCCAGCCGGGAATCTTGAACAGCACCCAGAACAGGGCCACACCGGCGAGCACGGTGCCGAGCTGGTCGGCCTTCGGGATGCCCAGGGCGGTGGCACCAGGGGCGAAGAACAGCTTCAGCGCGAGGACGAACGTCATCGACTGGGCGACCTGGATGACCAGGCAGCCGGCCAGCCCGCGCCACCACAGGCGGGCGACCGGATCGGTCAGCGGATGCGCGTGACACGCCAGCATCAGGGGCGCGCCTGCGGCCAGCAGCGCCATCACCGCGACACGCACCAGGAAGCCGATCAGCACGGCGAGGACGAGTGCCGTCGTCACGATCGCCAGGATGAGCAGGTACAGCTGCAGCCCGGGGGTACCGAACAGGGTGAAGGGCAGGACGCGTTCGACCATGCCCTGTCCGGCGTCGGACAGGTCGCTGGCCATGATCGCGTGGGCGAGGGCATTGGACAGGCCGATCGCCTTGCCCATCATGGTCAGCGAGGCAGTCGCCGCGGCCATCCCGAGCAGCAGGCGTGGGGCGATCTGCCGCAGGGTGTAGCGGGTCTGGACGGTCTCGTAGCCCATCACCGTGATGCCGCCCGCGGTCACGAACAGCACATAGATCCCGGCGGTGGTGCCCAGCGTCCAGGTCCACAACCGCTTGATGTCCGCGTGCTGGGTGACGTCGGGGGTGGCGAGCAGGGTGTCGGCGAGGAACTCGCGGATCGGCTTCATGACCTGCTCGATCAGCGTGCCGAGGAACGAGGTGACCGCGTTCACGATCATGCCGGGGATGTCGAGAAAGCCCCAGCCGCTGTCCTTGTCGCAGCCGACGCCTGTGGCCTCGCACGCCGAAGGGCTGGCTCCCGGCGCCGGTTCGGTGGGCGACGGCTGTTCTGGTTTTGACGCGGGGTGGCCTGCGGGTCGCGTGGGCCCTGGGGTGGGATTCGGCCTCGGTCCAGGCTCAGGGGCGGGGGAGGGCGCCACGGGGCCGGGTGCGGGCCGCGGTTCGGGCTGAGGCGGTTCAGGGGAAGCCTGGCCCAGGGCAACCAGGCCCACGGCGTATGCGGAGTCCGGCTGGGCGAGCGGAACCAGCACGAGAGCAGCCAGGAACAGCAGTGTCAGGGCACGGGCCACACGCCCCTCGCGCATCACTGCTTGCCTCCGCCTGCCCCGACGATGCCCTGCAACACCGTCACGACGACCGGCGCCAGGATCGCCAGTCCGTAACCGATGGCGGCGGCTTTCAATCCCCGCTTGGCGGCCTCTACTTCGCCGGGATCGCCGCCGGCCATCAGGTAGCGCAGTCCACCGAAGGTCAGGAACAGGGTGGCGAGTCCCGCGAGGATGCCGACGATCCAGTTCCGCAGATTCGTGATGACGGTCGGGATGTCCGCGACCGCCCATACGTAAGGCGGGTCTGCCGGGAGCGCCGAAACGGTGCAGGTCGCGACGAATCCCAGCCGGAGGAACCAGCGGCCGAGCGACCGGTCCACCGGCTGATAAGGCCAACGGAGCCTTGCGAACATGGCAGCAAACCTCCACGGGCACACAGCCGGACAGGACGGAAAAGGGGAACAGGAGACGGAGCGCCCGAAGGGCGGCGTGGGAGAACTAGACGCGCGGTGAGTAGAACCCTGGGCCCGGGGCCGGGCCTCCTTGCGGGGTGCGGCGGAACGGGTTTCTCGGGTGTCAGCACGAGACGGTCGTGCTCACCACACGCCGTACGGCGCCCGGCCCGGGGCATCGGTCGCCGCCCCGGATCGGAACGGGCAGCCTGGCCCGAGCCGGGCTGGGCCGCCGTCATACGTGAATAGGGAGCTCGATGAAGGGAATTGCCATCCGGCCACGGGAGATCACCCGGCCGGTGGCTTTGTTCACCGCTTTCGGCAGCAGTTGGTCATGGCTTCGGGAGGCACTGCAGCCGCGCTGTGTTCGATGCTCATGAGAAGCGGCAGCACCTCGGTGCCACCCGGCCGACGGAGATGTCATCTGGTAAGGACGGTCGGCAGATTGCCCATTTCGTCGACGGGCCTGCGGTATGTCTTGAAGTCCGGCCTGAAGGTGCGGTCGTCGCGCAGGAGCCGACGTGATGAGGGAGTCTCTCGGCGACACTCTCCGTGATGAGAGCCCGCCACGACGCCGTGACCACTCGGTGTCCGGACTCCCTGCGGCGCACGATCCTCTACTTTGATGGCGATTCCTGAAAACGACCAGTGAGACTCCTCGCCCCACTCGGTCCAGTTCTCAACGGACTGGGGAATTTCACCGAGCATCGGGAGCGGAGTCTCAGACAGTGCCCTCGTCCGGCTTGCCGAGGAGAGCCCATTCGTCTTCGGTCAGGCGCAGGCTTCCGGCGGCGATGTTCTCCGCGAGGTGCGCCGGGTTCGTGGTACCGGGAATGGCCAGCACGTGCGGACCGCGGTGGAGGGTCCAGGCGAGCCGTACCTGGGTCGGCGTGGCGTTGTGGGCGCGAGCGACGGAGCGGACCCGCGCGTCGTGCTCCTGGCCTGCGGCTGCCTCGCGCCGCAGGCCGGAGACTGCGAAGAACGGGACGAAGGCGATGCCCTGCTCCCCGCACAGGTCCACCAGCCCGCTCTCGTCGGCACGGCGCCAGTCCAGGCCGTATGAGTTCTGCACGCAGACCACAGGCGCAATCTTCTGGGCCTCGGTCACGTGCTCAGGCAGGACAGCGGAGAGCCCGAGGTGCCGAACCAGGCCGGCCTCGCGCAGCTCGGCGAGAGCGCCGAAATGCTCGGCGATCGAGGCCGTGCGGGGGCCACCGGCGCGCAGGTTCACCACGTCCAGGCAGTCCCGACCGAGCTGACGCAGGTTCTCCTCCACCTGGCCACGCAACTGATCGGGGCGGACCGCGTCGAGCCACTTGCCGGAGGGATCACGCCCCGGGCCGACCTTGGTCACCACGACCACATTGCCGGACCAGGACGAGAGGGCGCGGTTGATGAGCTCGTTCGCGGACCGCAGTGGTGAGAAGTAGAAGGCGGCCGTGTCGACGTGGTTGACCCCCTGCTCGAACGCGCTGTGCAGCAGGCCGACGGCGACATCGCGGTCGATCGGCGCGCCGTCTGAGTTGCCCATCATGCCGTTGCCCGTCAGCCGCATCGCGCCGTAGCCGATGCGATTCACCTCCAGGTCCCCGAGCTTCCAGGTCCCTGCTGCCGCTGCTGCGCTCACCGTGCTCCTTCACCCGTCGGTTCGTCAGGTCCCGGAGTATGGGGCCGTCACGGTGTACTGCGACAGGTCTTTTGGCTGGGCGAAACGTCACATCTTTATCGGGAACTAACCATCGCCGCACTGCCGTTGGACCTGGCAAGAGAGCGTCGGTCGGGAGAAGCATTCAGACCTTGTGCCGCTGCCCTGCCGAGGCGGCAGACGGCGGAGGCTGCGTCCCGTGCAGGCGGGCAAGGCGATCACCACCCCGCCGGTCGAACGTGGCTCAGACGAGCCAGAAGGAACGCAACCTGCCCGGGGCAGCGAGTGGGGAAGCGAGGCGAGCAGGTCCGTCCCGTGCCTGAGTACAGGGTGGGGATTTTCAAATAGCCCCATCAACTTCACCAGTTGAGCCGGTGTCACAGCTCGTCCACACCCTCGGTCCGGCAACGCCGACCCGGCCGTGACGCCGATTCCGCCGGGCCGAGGCGCGTGGGCCCGGCCGTACCCGAATCGGCGGTTTTGGCTATTTGAGGGCAGCGGTGGCGAGCCGCAGTTCGCGGAATGCCTGGTCGAGCTGGTCGTGGAGGGGGACCGACGGGTCCTGCATCCAGCGATGGGTGGCGATGGCAAAGGTGTCCATGCCGACCTGGGCGCACAGCGGCGCGGTCCGGGCGTCGACGCCGCGGGCCCGCAGCGCATCGGTCAGCGCGGTGACCAACATGGCCCGCTTTGCCAGGGAGCGTTCCTGCAGGGCTGGGGTTTCGGCTACGAGGCGGGCGCCGGGCTCGGTGATCGGGCGGTTGCGTTCGAAGAGGGGCACTGACTCGTGGAAGGCGGCACGCAGAGTCGGCAGCGGTTTCGTGCCGTGCGGGACGGCGGCGACGGCCTGGACGAGTAGGTCGCGGAGCTCGCTCTCGCGGTCGAAGAACATCTCGCGTTTGTCGGCGAAGTGCCGGAAGAAGGTGCGCTCGGTGACACCGGCACGGGCGGCGATGGCTTCGACCGGTGTCTGGTCGAAGCCCCGCTCGGTGAACAGCTCAAGGGCGGCCTGCAGGAGTCGCTGGCGCACCGCTTCCCCACTTCTTGGCATGCGCCAACCGTAGCACGTTGCGTCAGTGACTGACTCAACGTAGTGTCAGTGCCTGACAGGTTTTGAGTCAGTGACTGACACATATTTGGGAGGTCGCTCACGTGGAACGGCGCTTCGATGGAAAGACGGTGGTCGTCACCGGCGCGAGCTCCGGGATCGGTGTGGGCATTGCCCGGCGATTCGCCGCGGAGGGAGCGAACGTCGTACTCGCGGCGCGCCGGAAGGACCGGCTGGAGGCACTCGCGGCCGAACTCGGGGCGGACCGGACGCTGGCGGTGGCCACCGACGTCACCCAACAGGACGAAGTGCGGGCGATGGCCGAAGCCGGCGCGGACCGGTTCGGCGGCCTGGACGTGCTGGTGTCCAACGCCGGCGTGGGTCTGGGCAAGGCGTTCGAGGAGACCACGCTCGCCGACTGGCGGCTGGTCATGAGCACCGATGTGGACAGCTGCTTCTTCGGAGCACAGGCGGCGCTGCCGTACCTGAAGCAGAGCCGTGGCAGCATCGTGCAGATTGCCTCGGCTTCCGGGCTGGGCGGCGACCGGATGCTCACCGCCTACAACGCGGCCAAGGGCGCCGTCGTGAACTTCACCCGCGGGCTCGCCTTCGACCTCGGCCCGTTCGGCATCCGCGTCAACACCGTCGCCCCGGCCTTGACGATCGGGGCGGAACACGCCGATCACCCCATGGCAGCGGACCTGGTCGAACGGTTCAACCAGCGCCGGGCGCTCACCGGTTACAGCACCCCGGCCGACATCGCCGGCGCGGTCACGTTCCTCGCCTCCAACGACGCCCGCTTCATCACCGGAACCATCCTGCCCGTCGACGGCGGCATCACCGCCGGCAGCGGCCAGCCCCCCTTGTTCTGATCCCGCAGAGGAAAGAGACCATGGACTACGGCATCGACCCCGAACTCGCAGCCGCGCTGGCCGCCATGCCCAAGGGCCCGAACGGCGCTCTGCTGGACCTTTCCGACATCCCCGCGCTCCGCGAACAGATGCGGACGGCCGGCGAACGCTTCCCCGCGCCCGACCCGGATCCGCGCGTCAAGATCGAGACCCTGAGCCTCCCCCGGGAGGACGGGAGCCTGCTCGACGTGGTGATGTTCCACCCGGGCCGCGCCGACCGCGCCCGGCCGGCCCTGGTCTACTTCCACGCCGGCGGACAGGTCCTCGGCAGCGCCCACGACCGCGTGGCATGGGCGTACGGCGCGGCCATGGCCCTGCAACTCGACATCGTGCTGGCCGTGGTCGACTACCGGCTGGCGCCGCAGACCCCGGCGCCGGGCGCGGCCGAGGACGGCTACCTGGCGTACACGTACCTCGCCGAGCACGCCGCCGAGAACGGGATCGACCCGGACCGGATCGGGCTCGCCGGCGCGAGCGGCGGCGGGGCACCCGCCACGGCCACCGCACTCATGGTCCGCGACCGCGGCGCCCGCCGCCCGCGGCTGCTGTCGCTGAACTACCCGATGCTCGACGACCGCAACAAGACCCGGTCCAGCCACGAGATCGTCGACCTCGGCATCTGGGACCGCCGGGAGAACCTGTGCGCCTGGGCCGCCGTGCTGGGTGACCGCATGGGAGCCCCGGACGTCCACCCGTACTCCGCACCCGGCCGCGCCACCGACATGACCGGCCTGCCGGACACCTTCATCGCCGTCGCCCAGTTAGACGTCTTCCGCGACGAGAACATCGACTTCGCACAGCGGCTGATCGCCGCCGGCGTCCCGGTCGACCTGCACGTCTACGCCCACGCCGTCCACGCCTGGGACGTGTTCGCCCCGCAGTCAGCCCTCGCCAAAACCTTCGAACAGACCTGGCACGACTATCTGCGCCGCCACCTCCACAGGTGAAGAACCATTTTCGCGACACCGCCGCTGCCGACCTCGTCGGTGGCGGCGCACCATGCACCGGCAATCCAGCCGGACCGCCCCGGCCAGACGTCCTTTTCCCCCCGGCATCCAACCGACCGGCCTCAACAACCACGGATGTCGAGCATTGACTCAGCAGACAACCCAGGTATCCGTACTGAGGGAGAAGGCACTGGCGCTGTCGAAACCCACGACCATTTCGAATTGCTTCTCAACGTCGGCTGCCTTCCGAATCCGTGACCAACTGCTGCCCGTCGTCACGAACAAAGCCACGGCCGGGTTATCTACAGCTCTTTGAGCCGGCCTTGCAGGTATGGGGCCAAGTTCTGCTCGGCGGCGTTGCGGTGACGGTAGAGCTGACGCACACTCATCCCCCGCTCGACCGCGAGAAGGCTCATGGACTCGCCGTTGAGGCGGGTACGGGCGATCAGACGTGCATCGGCCACATCGACCACACCGGCCTGCACCGCATGGGCCAGCACGGTCACCTCGTCGGCCGGTTCACCGGGGTCCTCCTGGGACACGGTGCACAGGCGATCGAGAAGGGCTGCATGTGCGCCGGTCTCGCGAGTCGCATGGCGGCGCGCCGCGTACACCAGCCGGTGCACGGCCCGGTCGGCGGCACTGAACAGTTCCCGGTCCAGCCGTTTTGCCTCCGGGGCCGCCGTGCGCAGGGCCATGGCGACGGCGACCAGGGCTTCCTGCTCGGCCTCGGCGCGCTCCAGATGGACGGGGCGGGCGAGGCGGGCGAGCATCCGGCGCAGTACCGGGACGGTCATGGCGACGGCGACCACATCCCAGGGTTCGCCGAGGTCGCGGGCCCGCCGGACCACCTCGCGCCAGGTCTGCTCGCGCAGTTCCGGGCGGGTGGAGGGGTGGGCGAGGTGGGTGCGGACCCGGTCGATGGGCCACGCCGCACGGTCGGGTGCGTCGCACACCAGGTGCGCAGGGAGCGTGAGTGGCTCCGCACCGTGGGCGAGGGCGAGGAACGACTGCTCCAGCTCCCCGAGCGGAGAACGAAGGGCGCTCTGCGAACGAGCGGAGGCGGGGCAGTGGGCTTGGTGACGGTGGTGCATGACGCATCTCCCGTGACGGCGTGGACAACTTCCGCCGCCACCCCTTCCAGGCCCCCGAGTCACCGCCGAGCCACCCGCACGCCAGCACCGCGTCAGCGTCGGTCGAATCGCTCGACATGTGCGATGGCACGGCCGTAGACCGCCCCCGACGGCCTGCCGCGACACCACAGCCGGAGCAACGTGAATCGAACACAGAATTTTTCGACGTCGTTCCGAGCCTCCGTCGCACGGCCGGTCACGCTGGCTCGGTGGTGGCTCGTGTGTGGCTCGCGACTGGCTCGCATACGAGATGACCTGCGTAGACGCGGTGCTCGGTGAGGACGATCGCCAAGGCGCCCCGCGCACGCGGAGCGACCGCGGCGGAGATCGAACACTCAAGAGGCGATGGCAAACACCGGCCGACAAGTCACTATTACTTCACGTCAGCACGATCACGGCCGACCCTCACTCCCGGGCGCCGCTCAGCGCATGCCGAACTCCACCACTTCTTCTCACCCGTTGCCCGCGACCGTCTGGTTCCCCGACCCGGACGAGCCCAACGCCGCTCCTATCCCCGGCGCCGTACTGCCTGCCTGGGCCCTCGACAAGATCCGCACCGACTTCGCCGGGCCTCCCGCCCACCGGCCCGCCAGACTTCTCAAGATCGCGATCCGGGACACCGCACCGGGCATGGACGCCCGCATCCCCACCACCCCCTTCACCACCCCGGCCGGCGAGAAGGGCTCCACGAAAGGGCCGTCCATCCTCCTCGCCGAACTCCACCCCGACACCCTCCCGGCCTCCGCTGACGAGCTGCCTGTCGGCGGTAGCGAGACGCCCGGCGCCCTGGAGGACGGCTGGCCCGGCTTCTTCCACCGGGCCCACCGGCTCCTCCCCGACGACGGGTTTCTGCTCATGGCCACTCGCCAGCGACGGGACGGCGGACGCCTCACCGACCCGCTCGGCACGCTGATCGCTTCCGCCCCGCACCGCCGGCTTCCGCTACCTCCAGCACATCGTGGTCGTCTACGGCCGCCCGGTCGGCGACCGCCTCGTACCGGCTCTCCCCGCGTACGCGTCCCGCGGCGTCGCGCACTGCGACCTGATCGCCCTGACCGCGATCCGTCACGCATAAGCCACGGCAGAGGAGAACGCTCGTGCCCTCCCCGCTCTCGGTCTGGAACACCGCCCCCACCTCCGCCCCCGCACAGCGCAAAGGCCGCTACGTGCCCGACTCGGCCGCCCACCCGGCCAAGATGCTCCCGCGGATCGCGACCCACGCGATCGCCACCTACACCCGCCCCGGCGACCTGGTCCTCGACCCGATGTGTGGCATCGGCACCACCCTCGTCGAGGCCATCCGCCTCGGTCGCAGCGCTCTGGGTGTCGAGTACGAACGCAAGTGGGCCGACCTCGCCCGACTGAACGCCGCATCCGCCACCCGGGAGGGCGGCACCGGTGCCGGTGTCGTGCGCTGCGGTGACGCCCGAAACCTCACCCAGCTCATCCCTACCGCGCTGCACGGTGAGGTGGACCTCGTGGTCACCTCACCGCCGTACGGGAACTCGGTGCACGGACAGGTCCGCTCCTCCCGCGAGACCGGCGAGCGCGGCGTGGTCAAGACGGACTACTGCTACAGCCACGACCCCTCCAACCTCGCCCACGTCTCCACCGACCGGCTCCTGGAAGCCTTCACCGAGATCCTCGCCCAGTGCCGACGCCTCCTGCGCCCCGGGGGAACCGTCGTCGTCACCACACGCCCCTGGCGCGAGCGCGGCGAACTCATCGGCCTGCCCTCCGCCGTCCTCGGCGCCGGCCAGGCCGCCGGACTCACGCCTACTGAACGCTGCGTCGCGCTCCTTGCCGGCATCCGCGACAGCCGCCTGATCACCCGACCGTCCTTCTTCCAGATGAAGAACGTGCGCGACGCGCGCCGTCTGGGCATCCCTCTCGCGGTCATCCAGCACGAGGACGTTTTGGTCTTTACCCGGCCGGGACAACCCGCTGCACGCACCGCGACGACGCAGCACTGCCCGATCACATCGGTGTGCGCGGCCAGAACTGCCCGCATCCAGGCACCAGACGTGGCCGTCCGAGCCCGCACCTGCGTCCGAAGGGGCCGCTGTGGCGGCCACTGATCTTCCCGTCGGCAGTCTGTTCTCCAGGGTCGGCGACTTGGACCTCGGGGTCCAGGCGGCACTCGGAGGCCACATCGCCTGGCACGCGGAGACCGACTCGCAGGCGGCCGCTCACCCGCTGGCCATCCGAGGATGGGAGCACGTGACCCAACGTGCCGCGCCCAGGCTCACCGTCGACGGCACGCGCTGGCTGTCCGCCGAATTCGGCGCATTGATGATGGGCCCCGCCGGGTGGGTTACCAAGACCGACAGCCTCTCCCGCGTGGCCCAGCTTCACCTCCTCGGTAACGCGGCTGTTCCCCGGCAAACCACCCAGCTCACGGCCTTCTGCCCTTCGACGATTCTCCGTTCCCGTGCATCGCCCAGGTGGGAGACGTCTGGTGAGTGCCTGGCCATCGGATTCCATCGGCGCACATGGTCATGGCCCTCAGCAGCGGTGTTCGCGGGGCAGACCGGTGGGACATGAGGCGCATGCGAAGGCACGCTGCGGCTGCCCCCGCAAACTGCACCGCTTGCCGGAGGAGAGCGAGCCCCGGAAGCGACTGAACAGGCTGACCGAAAGTGATGGCAGCAGAGAGTGTTCCCACTCCGAAGGTCACGAGCTGGGCCGCGTGCCTGAGCGGATCGGGACGGCGGGGCCCACGAGGCGATCCTGGGGGTCCGGATGCCTCAAGGTGATGGAAACGGTAGACGACGGGGGCGACGTCACGGTGAGGTACTTGATCGCTGATCGCCGAGCCGCTCGGAGACTCAGCAGAGAGCTGGACACGGCCCGCCGGTGCCTCCGTCGCGAGATCCGACGCGTGAGCCGAAGCGCCGGCACCGACGAGTAGGCGGTTGTTGATTCCTCAGCGGCCCGCCTCTTCGCCTCCCGACGAGCCCATAGGGGCCACACCCTCCTCACTCATGACACGGGCCGCTCTCGGGATGGCTACCGCCGTGATTCACTTGAAGAATCCCACGGCGATGAAGAACGCTCCCAGTGGAATCCAGGCCCCGCCTACGATGCGCAGAGTCTTAGGCGTTGCTGTTCCGACACGCGGGTTTGTTTGAGCGAAGACTCGAAACGCATGCTCGGCTGCTCTGTGGGTGTTCGTCGCAAAGAGAACGCCCGCGATGAAGAAGAGGATTCCAATCGTTCCGAAGAACATCGCCCTACTTACCTTTCCAACTGACCCGAAAAGTCCATCCGTCGGCGTTACTGAAGCCTGTGGAGACCTCGCTCTCCTTGAGCTCCCGGTACACCTCTGGGTCCCGCAGACACCCACGTGTCCGTGCAAGGGAGCGGCCGGTGACCTTCTTGCGCCAGGCGGCGGACCGGCTGCGTCTGGCAGTGGTCATGCAGAACCCCCGTGAGTCGTCCCACGGATGATCGTATCGTCCCAAAGCGCTGCGTCCTCGACGTCAAGAGACGCTGCATGTATTTCCGTTGGGCGGACAGCGCCCCTCTTTCAGAGCCTCCGCGCCGATAGCTATTTGGTTCCGGACTCCGGTGACCTCAAGGCAGAGACGTCCTATTCCAATAAAGAACTGGTCTGAATGGATCTTTTTGCTTGGGTGTCGACCATATCCGGGTAGCGTCCCGACCATGACATTACGCGTTCTGGGCTCCCTGCGACTCTCCGTGGAAACCGACAACTCAACCGCGATCCCGCGTCAGCGCGACCACATCCAGCACTGGGTCGACGCTCCCGGCCGCGACGCGCGGATCGTCGCGTGGGCAGAGGACACTGACGTCTCAGGCGGCCTCCACCCTTTCAAGCGGCCCGACCTCGGCAAGTGGTTCCGCGACGATTACGCGGACCAGTGGGATGTCCTCTGCGTCATGAAAGTCGACCGGCTGAGCCGTCGGGTTGCCCACTTCAGCGAGATCGTCCAATGGCGCCAGGAGCACGGGAAGATCGTCGTGTCGACTCAGGAAGGGATCGACATGTCCACCCCGATGGGCAAGATGTTCGCCCAGATCCTGGCCGTCTTCGCCGAGGGCGAGCTTGACACGATCAGGGCTCGCGCCGCCGATGCAGCGCGGACACGCCTCGCCGCCGGTACGTGGGTGGCGGGGCTGGCACCCTTCGGCTACGAGATCGTGCCGCTGGGCAAAGGGAAGGGGAAACGCCTGCGCCCCGTCGAGCACTACGAGGAGCTCGCACGGGAAATCGCCGACAAGATCCTTAACGGGCAGAGTCTTCGTTCCATCTCACGGGAGCTCATCGAGAGGGGCGAGCCTACCTGGCTCTCCCTGATCCAGCCCCACAGCAAGCGCGGTGTGGAGAGCCAGTGGTCCAACTCTTCGATCAGGGGCATCATGCTCAACCCCAAGATCGCGGGCTACTACACCTACAAGGGCGAGATCGTCGAGGACGACAAGGGGAACCCTCGCATGATCGCCGAGAAACCCTCCTCGACCACGAGACGTGGAACCGGGTGGTCCTGAAGCTGCGCGACAACCGCCCCTTCGCTCCCAAGGTCACCCGGAGCAGGGCCATGCTCGTAGGAGTGGCGGTATGCGGCAGCTGCGGAGGGCCACTGACCCGGGCTGTCTACACCAACCGACAGCCGGCCCAGGACGGCCGCCCGGCCAAAGAGTGGCACTACTCGCGTTACAAATGCAGCAGGCAGCAGGTCCGCGCGACCTGCCAGAGCCCGGCGGCAGCGACCACCCTCAGCCTCGAAGGCCACTTCTCGAAGCTGTTCCTGGAGCACATGGGCCATCTCCCCGAGGTTCGGGAACTGGATGCCGACCTGCATGACCCGTCGAGTGACATCGCCGCCACCGAGGCTCGCCTGAAGCGGCTGAAGAACGACTTCGGCGCCGGCAGGTACGACACCCCGGAGAAGGAAGAGATCTACTGGTCCCTGCTCGACTCCCAGTCAGCGAAGCTGTCCCGCCTACGTTCCAAGATGGCCGAGTTCAAGGAGTGCAGCGGCAAGTTCGCCCCCACGGGCCGTACCTTCGCCGACATCTGGAACTCACGGGACGACGAGGGCAAGCAGCTCTTCCTGAAAGAACATCAGGTAAAGGTGGTGGTCTACCGGGATCCGATCCCCGGCAAGCGGTTCGGATTCATGGTGCAGCTGGGCGACGTCCGGCGCATGGCCAAGGCCCTGCGTGTCGAGCTGGCGGACGGCGTGGCACACGGGGTCATCACCTTCAACCTCCCCACCGCACAGCACGTACGCGACCAACAGCTGGACGAGCGGCAACTGCGGATCGGGCTCGACGTCGCCGACGCCATCGAGGCATCACAGCGAATCGCCGAGAAATCTGCTCCGTAGAGCTCGTAACACGTCATGGTCGGGCTCTCTTGAGGCGTCTCCAGTAGATGAGCCCGCAGGCGAGGGAGGCCGGGTGTCGTGCAGGCCGAGGCGTCTTTCCCAGTGGACGGCCAGGCACTTGAAGTGGTGCAGGAGCGAGAAGGCCTGCTTGACGACGTAGCGGAGCTTGCCCAGGCCCTTGATGTTCGAAGAACCCTTGCGGGTGATCACCGGCAGGATCCGGCGCTTGCGCAGTTCATGCCGGTTGGGGTTGCTGTCGTATCCCCTGTCACGCGAGGTGCGCGCGTCGGCGGGTGTCATGATCGAGTCTGCGGAGACTGAAGGGGCCTCCCTGACGCCCGTTATTCCGGTCAGCCCCGAGCTTACGAGACGAGGAACCCAGCGACGTCGGTTGAACTGCTATTGCTGGGCGTTGAGTTCACCGCCTTGTGGAGCAGCCTGAAGGAGGCGGAGGCGCCCTGGTAGCGATGTCCGCGGTCGGGATCAGGCCGTCGCGGCGGTGTCCAAGGTGTCGCTTTCAGCGTCCCCGGTGGTGCTTTCGTTGGTGGGTGCGACACGCCGGCGGTCGGGGGTGCGGCGGGGGCCGTCGTGGCCGCCGGGGGTGCGGATGGCCAGGCCGTGCTCTTCCAGGGTGACCAGGGCCTTGCCGGTGGTGGAGCGACCCAGGCCCGCGGCAAGGGCGAGTTCGGCGGCCGTGGCTACGTTGTCACCAGTGAGCTTGGCCAAGTTCGGCGTAGACCGAGGCGGGGGCGCCTGACAGGCCGGCCAGCGGTTCGGGGCTGGACACGGCGTGCAGCGTCCGGGTGTTGGCGGTCGTGAGGCCGGACATGAGGGAGTCTCGTTTCGCCAGGTCTTGCGTGGGTGAGGTCCCCGGCCGGGGTGCGAACCCGCGTGGCGACGGGTAGTGGCGGTCGCCGGGCGCGTGCGCATCACGCGAAACCCGGGTGAACATGGCCGTACAACCGGCGGGTTCACGGTTCCCCGTGGGCCCGTTCGGTGCGGTGGCCACGACCATGGACGCTCCGCTCCGCCGGGAAGTCAAGTGGGTGGTCGGCGACGGATCGGACCAGCTCACGGGAGGTGTCATGGAAGCTGAGAGGATGCGGGACGAGGGCCGTTGTGCCGTGGGTGAGCGGGACGGGGGAGAGGGAGCATGGCCACAGCACAGCGGGCCCCGGCTCTGGGAGAGCCGAGGCCCGATGACGTGGGTGTTTCAGCTGAGTTGGGTGTAGGGGGTCTGGTCGTAGTCGAGTGCGCTCACCTCGGATGGGGGGAGCGCGGTGTTGTAGAGCTGGACGTTGCTGACGGTGGCGTTGGCGTATTCGCCGTAGGTGCCCTGGTAGAGGCGGCGGCCGATCTGGACGGGGCCGGTGGCGTTCCAGGGTGTGCCGGCGAAGGTCTTGGTCGCGGTGAGGGTTCCGTTCACGTAGAGGTTGAGGGTGTTGGTCGGGCCGTCGTAGACGCCGACGAGGTGGGTCCATGCGCCGGTGGTGGCTTTGGAGCCGTAGGCGGCCGTGAATGCGGTGCTCGTGGTGTCGTCGTTGTGGCGGCCGAAGGCCCATACCTGGGAGCCGGAGGAGTAGTACAGCTGGAAGCCGTTGGCGTTGCCGGCGCTGTCGGACTGGGAGACGAGGGTGGAGTTGCCGGTCAGGCTGTTGAGCTTGACCCAGGCGGAGACGCTGAAGCTGTTGTTGTCGGTGGTGGTGCCGTCGGCGGGGTCGGTGTGGGTGCCGGTCTGCAGGGCGCTGGTGGTGCTTGCTGCGTAGCCGGTGGTGCCGTCGAGGCTGAGGACGGTTCCGCGGCTGGGGTCCGTGGCCCAGGTGGCGGGGCCGTTGAGGGTGGCGTTGTTGGTGCCGATGGAATCGGCTGCGGTGGTGCCGCTGCCGTCGTTCAGGGGCCAGGCGGCGCTCGCCGTGTTGTAGTAACCGACCGTCACGGGCGAGCCGAAGGTGGCCACGCCGTTGGAGTCAGGGGCGGCGCCGGGGTATTCGATGAGTTCGCCGGAGGGTGTGGTCGTGTAGAGGGCCGGGTAGCCGGGGGTGGTTCCGTTGAGGTTTCCGGGCGAGGCGATGGTCGGGTAGTCACTCGTCGCGAGCGTGACGGGCAGCGCGGTGGCGCGGTTGCTGTTCCAGGTGCTTGGTGCGCTGGAGGTCCAGCTCTGGGCGCTGGTGCCGTTGCAGGCGTGCAACTGCAGCTGGGTGCCGGGGGTGGTGGAGGAGTTGGGGTCGTCCAGGCACTTGCCCGATTCGGGGTTGACCAGTGAGTTGTTGGAGCCGGGTGTCCACTGCTGGGCGCCCGTGCCGTTGCAGGTCCACAGGTCGATCGGGGTGCCGTCGGTGGTGCCGCTGTGGGTGACGTCCAGACACTTGCCCATCACGCGGATCGAGCCGTCCGCGGCGGGGGTCCAGGACTGGGCGAGGGTGTTGTTGCAGCCCCAGATCTGGATCTTGTTGCCGTTCTGGGTGGCGGAGTGGGAGTCGTCCGCGCACAGGCCGGAGCCGTCGGTGGCGGTGAGCCCGGAGGTCAGCGCGAATGAGCTGGGCGCTGTCAGCAGCGGGGGCTGGCCGTTGCTGTCGGCGGTGAGGGGGAAGCTGTAGAGGGTTCCGGTGTTGTTGTCGCGGGCCCAGAGGGTCGGTGTGGTGTTGACGGTTCCGGGTGCGATGAGTGTGAAGTGGGACCAGTCGCCGGTGCCGAGCAGCACGGGCGTGGTGCTCGTGGTGCCGCCGGTGGCGGGGCCGAGGTAGCTGCTGTCCTGCGCTGAGCCCTTGTAGAGCCAGAGTTGCTTGTTCTCGATCGTGACCAGGTCGGGGTAGCCGGTCCCGTAGACGTCGCCGGGGGCGATCATCTGGGTCACCGAGGACCAGTCGGCCGTGTTGTACGTGGTGCAGTTGGCGGTGTTGTCCGCCGTGGGGAGGCACTGGGGTCTGGCGAGAGGGCCGTAGACGTCAGCGGTGTTGGTGAAGTGGCCGGCGGTGCCTCCGGAGACGGCGCCGTCGTTCTTGTAGACGTACAGGTCGTGGCTGTTCTTGTCGTACGCGAACAGGTCGTCCAGGCCGTCCTGTTTGAGGCTGCCGCGGTGGGTGACCAGGTAGTCGTTCCAGCCGCTTTTTCCGTCGGGGCTCTGGGCTGCGGTGGAGGCGACGGTGGGGGAGTTGCCGGGGTCGGTGTTGCCCGGCAGGAGGGTGAGGTCGCCGCTCTTGGTGGTGCCGAGCAGGTCGGGGACGCCGTCCCCGTTGAGGTCGCCCGCGGTGACCTTGGTGGCCGGGTTCCAGGGGGCGTAGAAGGTGTATGTGGTGGGCAGTGCCTGGGTGTTGCCGGCGTGGTCCTCGGCTTCGACGTAGAGGGTGTGTGTGCCCCATGTCGTCGGGTCGAGCGGGATCGATGCGCTGGGCGTTCCGCTGGAGTTGGCTGTCGCGGTGACGTAGTCGGGGCAGTTGACCGCCGGCTGTGCGTCGAGTGCGTAGCAGAACCGCCAGACGTCGCTGGACAGGCAGGTGCCGCGGGTGCATCCGGTCGGGGTGGGGTCGCTGCTGGTGACGGTGATGCTGCTGGTCTGGCCGGCGTACCCGGTGGGTGCCTTGCCGCTTCCGGAGGGCGGGAACACAGCACTCGGTGCGGTCACTGAGGGCTGGGAGGGCGGGGTCAGGTCGACCTTGAAGCCGCACGGACTGTTCCAGGCGGAATAGTTGATTCCGTCGTAGGCGCGGACCTGCCATCCGTACTGATGGCCGTCCTGCACCGTGGTGCCGATGTTGACGTTCACCGTGGTGAGGGAGGCGACATAGCCGCTGCTCGGTGTCGCGACGGTGGCCGCGTTTCCGCTGCTGTTGGCGGTCTGGTCGTCCCAGACCGTGTAGTCGGCCTTGACGTTCTCGCCGCTGACGTTGGACTTCAGCTTGGCGTTGAGCGTGATGTCGCTGGTGTTGCCGTTCAGCGTCGTCTGGCCGATCCAGCCGCGCGTGCTGCTGCCGCAGTTGGCGCCGGAGGGGTTCTGCGCGTCGGGTGCAGTGGCCTCGCCGGTCGGGGTGTCGGGCGGGATGTCGTAGGTGGTCTGGATGTACGGGTTGGTGGAGTACCGCATGAAGTCGATGTCGCTGCTGGAGGAGTCCTCGTCGCCGTACAGGCCGACGGTCCAGGTGGCGTCGTTGGCTGCCGCGACGGATGCGATCTTGTCGGTCACCGTGAACGTCACGCCCTGGTCGCCGCAACTGGTGGGCTGGCTGACGTAGGCGCCGTTGTAGGCGCTCTTCGGATTCTGGGTGCCGATGGTGGAGACGACGCTGGGCTGGGTGTCCCAGTACATGCCGTTGGTGATGCGTCCGGTCCACTTGAGGGTCAGGGGTGCCGTGTGTGTGCAGCCGTAGGCTTCAGCGTAGGTCTCCGTCAGATGCAGGTCTGCCTTGATGATGTCCATGCTGCTGTTGAGATTGCTGGTGTCCAGCTCGTAGAACGCGCGCTCGGCGCCGATGCAGTCCCCGTTCGACGAGGCGTAGCGCTGGTAACCGACCCCTTCGCCGAAGCGTTGCGGGTAGTCGTACTCGTGGGAGCTGGCGGAGGAGGAGTTGCAGCCTTGCTGGGCCTCGAAGTAGTGGTTGGTGGTCTCGCTCGGGGCGACGGCCGGGTCGATGTACACCGGCCAGGTGGTGCCGGTGCCGGTGAGCATGGACGAGTCGGGGGTGAGGGTGAGGCCGCTGCTGGTGGTCGTCATGGTCACCGGCGCGACGTCGGCCCCCGGCGCCGGCCCGTCGGCGGGCGAGGCGGTGCTCGTGGCGTCGTCCAGGCGCATGGACGCGGTCTGGGGACCGGCCGTAGTGGTGGTCGAGTCCCACATCACCGGGGCGCTGCTGGTGTAGGCGGTGGTGCCGTCCGCCGCCTTTGCGGTCATCCCGCCGTCAGCCGAACCGGCGAGGCTGAGCCCTTGGGTGGTGGCCGCCAGGGTCAGTCTGCGCAGGTCGGGGTTGGCGGCGGCCGTGGCGTCGTGGACGATCAGCACGTCGCTGAAGCCGCCCTGGTCGCTGACGGTGGCCTGGAGATCGACGCCGGGCAGGACCGACGAGTACAGCGCGGTGTCCCCGCTGACCGTCGGCGCCGGCAAGGTGAACGGCACGGAGAGTGAGAGGTTGTGTCCGGCCGGGTCGGTGAGGCTGACGAGGGGAGCGCTGCCGCCGCCGGAGAGTGTGACGCCGTTGGGCGTCGCCGCAGTACTGAACGAGCCGTCCGAGTTCCTCACGAGCGATGCGTCCACCGGTGTCCAGGCGTCGTTCTTCATCACGCGCACCGGCTGCACGTACTCGGTCGTCGTGAGCGACCCGTCCGGATTGGCTGTGGTGGTCGACGTCTGGCTGGTCAGCGAGTCGATCGGGACAGATTTTCCGGAGGCCTGAGCCTGGAGGAGAGCGCTCTGCGTCGGATTGCCGGGGGTGGGGTCGCCGCTGTCCGCGGTGGCGGTCGGGGCTGCCCCGAAGACCAGCGCCCCCAGGACCGCCATGACGGCCAGCTGGTGCGGCGCGGTGCGCCGCCGCCTGCGGTGCAGGTGCGTTCTTCCCCCCATGGGAACCCCTTCGAGGTGTGGTTCAGGACAGGTGTCCGGTCCGACGAGGCATCAGTGACGTACGCGTACGCGGGTGGACCGGAAGGGCCCTGCGAGTTCGCCCGGCGCCGACGGGCGAGTTGAGTGACAGGCGCGGCGGCAGCTCGCGGCGGGGCTGCCGGCACAGGGTATTGCCGAACTGATGTCTGATCAATAAGGTTCCTCCGGTTCTACCGTCACTGCGCCGTTACGGGTTCCTTACCGTTTCTTCACCTTGGGGCGCTCGGTAATCAGGGGGGCTTCGAGGTGGGTTCTGGCGTGCGCTGGTTCGCGACCGTGCGCAGACGGATATGGGGGCGTGGGCTCACGGTGGCGACAGCGACCGTCGCGGCTTCCACGCTGGTCGTGTCGGCGGCTGTCGCCCAAGGGCTGCCGGAGTATCACTACGACGGGAAGCTGTGGAGCGCCGGGCCGACGTACAAGACGCCCAGCGTCGGCGGACATCCTCTGGCGAAGCGCACCATCGCATCCCCGAAGACCGTGAAGCCGTTGCGGACCTACCGGCCGTCTCGTCCTGCGTGGCCGAGCGCGGGCAGCAGCACGGTCGTGCTGAGCCGGGGCACACAGCCTTCTGCCACCACGGCAGGCACGAAGGGCAAGTCCACAGCCCAGAGGGCGGCTTCCCCTGTGCGGGTCGGCAACCTGCCGGTGTGGGTCGCTCCGGCCAAACAGGCGGCGGAGAAGAAGGGCACGTCTGCGAGCGCGCCGAGCGCGGTGCGCGTACAACTGGCCGGTCATGCCCAGGCCCAGGCGGCCGGAGTCGACGGCATGTTGGTCGGTTTCGCGCGCGGAGACGGTGCCGCGTCGTCGGGCCGGGTGGCGGTCACCCTCGACTACTCCGCCCTCGACAAGGCGTACGGCGGCGGCTGGGCCTCCCGCCTGCACTTGGTCTCCGTACCCGGTTGCATCTTGACGACGCCCCAGAAGCCCGCCTGCCGGGTGCGCACCCCGCTCGCCTTCGCCAACAACCCGGTCGCCAAGAACCTCACGGCCACTCTCGACCTGCCCAGCGCCACGTCGTCGAGCAAGGGCGGCGCCGGGATCCACGTCGACGCCGCATCCGGCTCCGCTTCGATGGCGCCGATGACGGCCGTCGAGGCGATTTCCGGAACGTCCGGCTCGCAGGGCGACTACACGGCGACCAGCCTCAACCCCTCGGGCAGCTGGAGCGCCAACGGGACCGGCGCTTTCACCTACTCGTACCCGATCGCCGTGCCGCACTCGCTCGGCGGTCCGGCGCCTTCCGTCGCGTTCGCGTACGACTCCCAGTCCGAGGACGGCGAGACATCCGCCCGCAACTCCCAGTCGTCGTGGCTCGGTGACGGCTGGTCGTACTCGCCCGGCTTCATCGAGCGCTCCTACAAGCCGTGCAAGCAGGACGGCATCAGTGGCTCCGCCGACTTCTGCTGGGGCGGCTGGCTCGCCACCCTCTCCCTGGGCGGTCACTCCGGCACCCTGGTCCGCGACGACTCCAGTAACTCCGCCACGCCGACGGCGACCCAGACCTGGCACCTCCAGGGCGACGACGGCACCAAGATCGAGGAACTCGGCGGGGCGGACAACGGCCTGTGGAACGGCGAGTACTTCAAGGTCACCACGACCGACGGCACCGCCTACTACTTCGGGCTCAACCATGCCCCCGGCACCACCTCGGACACGGCCACCAACAGTGCGTGGGGTGAACCGGTCTACAGCCCCAAGTCGGGAGATCCCTGCTACGACTCCGGTCAGGGCAAGGACTCCCAGTGCACGATGGGCTACCGGTTCAACCTCGACTTCGTCGTCGACCCGCACACCAACCTCCAGCGCTACACCTACGCCGAAGAGACCAACTACTACGACCGCGGCGGCGGCCAGGTGGCGGCCTCCGGCGGTTCCGGGACGCTGACCAAGTACGTCCGCGGCGGCTACCTGACCGAGATCGACTACGGATACCAGCTGGCCGACGAGGCAGCCGGGAGCAAGCCCGGCGCGCGCGTGCAGTTCAACACGGCCCAGCGCTGCCAGACCTCGTCGACGTTCACCGACTGCTCGTACGCGAACCTCAACGACAAGACCGCCACCAACTGGCCGGACGTCCCCTACGACCTGAACTGCGCGTCCACAGACGTCACCTCGGGCACCGGGTCGAATGTCTGCCTGACCACGGCTCCGTCCTTCTGGTCCACCGACCGGCTGGACTCGGTCGTCACCCAGGTCAACGTCGGCGGCACCCTGACGAACGTCGACACCTACCAGCTGACCCAGACGTACTCCGACGCGGGCGGCACCGTCGACCCGGTCACCGGCCAGTCCGGCCAGGACGCGGCCGACGCGGGCGAGCTGCAGTCGGTGATGTGGCTCAGTTCCGTCCAGCACACCGGTGACGACACCACCGGAGGCGGCAGCAGCGCCATCACGCAGCCGAAGGTCAGCTTCCTCGGCACCGAGATCGACAACCGGGTCGACGGCGGCAACGAGCCGTCGCTGTTCCATCCGCGGATCTCGTCCATCACCACGGAGAGCGGCGAGTCCATCGCCGTCACCTACAGCGACCCGGACTGCTCCCGGCTGAACAAGACGATGCCGTCGTCGCCCGACGCCGACACGATGTCCTGCTACAACGTGTACTGGCCCATCCCCGGTGGTGTCACACCGGTCTCCGACTGGTTCAACAAGACCCGGGTCAAGACGGTCGACGTCTCCGACACGACCGGTACCGGCTCGCCGATGCAGGTCACGAACTACACGTACTCCGGCCCCGCCTGGCACCGCGACGACTCCGAACTGACCGACGACACCTACCGCACGTGGGACCAGTTCCGCGGCTACCGCACCGTCACCGTCACCACGGGGGCGTCCCCCGATCCGATCACCCAGAAGACCACCACCTACCTGCAGGGCATGGACGGCGACGTCCTCGCGGACGGGTCCAAGCGCTCGGTCAGCGTGACGGACACCGTCGGAGACACCGTCACCGACAACGACTGGCTGAGCGGAACCCCGCTGGAGGCCGACACCTACACGCAGGCCGGCGGCAGCGTCGACGCCAAACAGATCGATCTCCCGCAGTCCTTCACCACCACGGCGACCCACAGCAGCGGCTCCTCGCTGCCCGCCGTCATGGCCCGCATGATCAAGACCAGCCAGCAACGGACGTACGGACTGCTCACGACCGGCAGCTGGCGCGAGACCGAGAAGGACACGTCCTACAACGGCGATGCCCTGCCCGCCACGGTCGACGCCAAGGGCGACGTCAGCGTGGCCTCCCAGGAGAAGTGCGCCACCACCAGCTACGCCACCCCGCCCAGCGGCAACCCGATGATGCGCTCCTACCCGGACGAGATCCTCGCCGTCGCCGGCCCCTGCGGCACCACACCGGGCACCAGCACCACCATCTCCGACAAGCTGCTGTTCTACGACGGCGACGGCACCGTCGCCAACCCGGGAACCTTCGGTCACCTGAGCACCACCGGTGACCTGACCGCCACCCAGGTCATCACGGGCTACAGCGGCGCAACCCCCGCCTACCGCACGACCCAGGCGACCGCCTACGACCAGTACGGGCGCGCCATCCAGGCCCAGGACGCAGCTGGCAACACCACCAAGACCACCTTCACCCCCACCACCGGGCAACTCCCGACCCAGGTCGTCACCACCAACCCGCGGGGCTGGTCCACGACCTCGGCCATGGACCCGCTGCGCGGCCTGACCATGACCAGCACGGACCCCAACGGCCGCACCACCACCATCGACTACGACGCACTCGGACGCCGCACCGCGATGTGGCTGCCGGGACGCTCGACCTCGCAAAGCGCCAGCAGAACCTTCTCCTACGCCGTCAACGGCACGGCGCCCGCCACGGTCACCACCGACACCCTGCGCGACGACGGCACGTACAACACCGCCATCGCCATCTACGACGGCATGCTCCAGCTGCGCCAGACGCAGTCCACCACCGCCAACAACCAGGCCGGACGGCTGATCTCCGACACCTTCTACGACAGCCACGGCTGGGCGCGGAAGACCAACAGCTCCTACTACGAGAGCAGCACCTCCCCGACGACCACCCTGTGGGTCGCCGACGACAACCAGGTGCCCTCGCAGCAGGTCACCGTCCACGACGGTCAGGGACGCACGACCGCCACCCAGCTGTGGTCCATGGGCGCACAGCAGTGGCAGTCCACCATCGCGTACCCGGGCGTCGACCGCACCGACACAACCCCGGCCGCCGGTGGCACGGCGACCTCGGCCTTCACCAACGGCATCGGCCAGACCACCGCGACCTGGGCGTACAACGACACGGCCACGCCGACCGGCAAGGCGTCCGACGCGGTGGTCACCAGCTACACCTACACACCCGCCGGTCAGATCGCCACGATGAGCGACAACGCGGGCAACAACTGGAGCTACAGCTACGACCTGCTGGGGCAGGAGACCAAGCAGACCGACCCCGACACCGGCACCACGACGTTCGACAAGTACGACAATCTCGGCAACCTGCAGCAGACCACCGACGCACGCGGCCAGACCCTCTCGTACACCTTCGACGGCCTGGACCGTAAGACCGCCGAGTACTCCGGCGCCTGGTCCGCGACCCCGGACCCCAGCAAGGAACTCGCGTCCTTCAGCTACGACACCCTGGCCAAGGGATACCCCACCTCCTCGACCCGCTACGTCGGCGGCGCGAGCGGAGACGCCTACACCCAGGCCGTCACCGGCTACACCACCGACTACCAGCCCACCGGCGCCTCCACCACCGTCCCGACATCAACCGGGTTCCCCAGCAACGGCACCGGCAGCAACTCCAACACCTACACCGTCACGTACCACTACAGCCCGATCATGGGACTGCTCTCCGAAACCGACTACGGCGCGGACGGCGGCCTTCCCGCCGAGACCGTCGGCTACGGCTACGACCTGCAGGGCCTGCTCGACGGATTCGGCGGCAAGAACACCTACCTCGACACAACCGACTACACCCCTCTCGGCCAGGTGACCGACACCCGGTGGGGGCTGTACGGCGAACAGGTCGAGCCGCAGTTCTCCTACGACGGCGCCACAGGCCGCGTCACCCAGTCCAAGGTCAACCTGCAAACCAGCACCACCTCCGCACTGGACATCACCGACTACCGCTACAACCAGGCAGGGGACATCACCGCCGTCTCCGACGCCCAGTCTGGCGGCACCACGGACACCCAGTGCTTCACCTACGACCACCTGAACCGACTGACGACAGCCTGGACCGACACGGCAGGTGTGACCTCGGCCGGGGCCGGCAGCACCGGAGGATGCACGACCACCACCCCGGCGGCCTCGACCGTCGGCGGCCCGGCCCCGTACTGGCAGTCGTACACCTACAACGCACTGGGCGACCGCACCCAGCAGGTGCAGCACGACACCTCCGGCACCACCGCGAACGACGTCACCCAGACGGCGACCTACCCGGGCAACGGCACGTCCGCCGCCACCCTGGCGAACGCCGCCACCAAGATCACCACCACCGGGCCGGGCGGCACGGCGACGATGACACCGGCCTACGACAACGCCGGCAACACCCACACCCGTACCGTCATCACCTCGGGCCCGCTCGTCTCCGGCATGACCCGCTCGGGCACGAAGCTGTGCGTCGACGACTCCTCCTCCGGCACCACCGACGGCAACAAGATCGACCTCTGGACCTGCAACGGCTCCGGCGCGCAACAGTGGACGATGGGCACCGACGGCACCGTGCGCGTACTGGGCAAGTGCCTCGACGCATCGGGCAACGGCACCACCAACGGCACCAAGATCGACCTGTACACCTGTAACGGCGCTGCCGGCCAGCAGTGGAAGGCCGGTGCGAACGGCTCGCTGGTCAACACCGCGTCCGGCAAGTGCCTGGACGATCCGTCGTCCTCGACCACCAACGGCACACAGCTGCAGATCTGGACGTGCAACGGAACGCCGGCGCAGCGCTGGACGAACCTGACGGCGGGCACCGTCCTGCCCGGCGCCACGCAGTCCTTCGCCTACGACGCCGAGGGCCGCACGGCATCGGCGACAACCCCGTCCGGCGGCAAGGACCAGACCACCGGCTACCTCTACGACGCCGGCGGCAGCCTGCTGCTGCAGACCACACCGACCAGCAAGATCCTCTACCTCTTCGGAGGCGCCGAACAACTCACCCTCAACTCCGGCGCGGGAACAGTCACGGGCCAGCGGTACTACCCCGGCCCGGACGGCATCACCGAAGTACGCTCCTCCGACGGCACGCTGACCTACGAAGTCTCCAACGCCCAGGGCACAGCGACAGAAAACCTCGCCGCGTCCAACCTGGCAGTCACCCGCCGCTACTTCGACCCCTACGGCAACCCCCGGGGCCCCCAGCCGACAACCTGGGCAGACAACCACGGCTACCTCGGCAAACCCGCCGACCCCACCACCGGCCTCAACCTGCTCGGCGCCCGCAACTACGACCCCGTCCAGGGACGCTTCCTCACCGCCGACCCCCTGATGGAGGCCGGCGACCCGAACCAGATGAGCGGCTACTCCTACGCCGCCGACAACCCCAGCACCGGCAGCGACCCCACCGGCCTGCGCCTGGCCTGCGGCGAGGGGAACGAACCGGACTGCCCCAAACACGGCTCAGTCGGTGGAACGGACTACTCCCCGACCACCTACGGGGGAGGAAACGGCGGCACCACGACCTCCAGCGGAGGCACCACAGCGGCTCCGTCCGCTGCCCCAACCTGCAACGTCTCGTCGAAATTCGGCGGCGATGTCTGCGAAGCCCAGCAGATGGCGGACAACGGGCCGCCGACGTCGGGAACTCTCCGCGACTTCATTGCCGGCGCGCTCGACAAGTTCATCAACCAAATTGAGCAACTCAACCCCGGCTGGGCGATGGCCAACCTCCCCCATGATGTGGGGAATGGCATGGCCCCGGGCAGCGGGGGCCCGCCGACCTACGTACAGCCACGCAACGTGGTGGCGCACACCGTGCACGCGCACACCAACACGGATGCGTACAGGGCCGGCGAAGCCACGACCGTCCTGCTGGAGTTTGCTGCCAGCGGCGGCGACGACGCCCCCGAGGCAGCCGTATCGGCCCTGTCCGATGCCCGCGACACCCAGGACGGCCTTGCGGCCGCGGCCGAGGTCAAGAACGTCGTCAGCGAGACCACGGAAGAAGCGACAGCAACCGCCGCAACTCCCAGCCGACCCGACACCGGAGCCTCCGGCACCGGCGAGGGTGGCTGCAGCTTCAGCCCGTCCACCCGCGTGTTGCTGGCACACGGCAAGACCAAGACGATCGGTGCGGTCAAACCCGGCGACAAGGTGGAAGCCGGCGACCCGACAACGGGCAAACACCGCGGGCCCCGCACCGTCCAGCACGTGTGGATCAACCACGACCACGACCTGCTCGACGTCACGATCCGCACCAAGGACGGCCACACCGCCACCCTTCACACCACCGCCAACCACCCCTTCTGGGACGACACCACCCACACCTGGGTCCCCGCCGGAAAACTCCACCACGGCGACGCCCTGAACACCGCCGCCAACGGCCACACCTACGTCGTCTTCACCCGTGCCACACCCGGCGCTGCAAAGCGCTGGAACCTCACTGTCCAACAACTTCACACGTACTATGTGCTGGCAGGCACCACGCCGATCTTGGTGCACAATACTGGCTGTCCCAAACACATCGCCGGGGTCACCGTCATGGACGGTGGAGGAAATATTAGAGGGGCGGAGACAGATGAAGAGGGACCTTCCACCTATTGGGCCGGAAGGCAATCCGACGCAGAGAAAGCACAGGGCAGGTACAAGGGCGGGTTGATCTCTCACACCGAGTCGCGTGCTACCCGCGTTGCCGGGGTGCCACATGTGTACTGGAAGGGTGGGGACGATCCCCTCCTCGGCAGGTCGCCGGCCATCGCGGGAGATACGTATCTCATCGAGGGGATACTGCCTCCGTGTGACTGGTGCCAGGCTCAGATGCAAGAGGCTGCTTTGGCCACCAGGACAGACTGGGTATACACGTGGCTGGACGAGGACGGCATTCGACAGTACTGGTGGCGCGGGCCCGATAGTTAGGAAGCGGAAAATGGTCACCCTCACAATTCGCGACATCGAAATTGATGACGATTCCCCCATGCTCCTTGTCGGAATGGGGGAGCACCTTGACGAGGATGGTTTCAACATCATCTTCACTGCGAATCTCCAGCACAACGAGTATCAGGAGAATAGCAACTGGCCCGAGGGTGAGTCCTATTGCGTCACCAACACGGATGGCCTCACCAGCTTCGGTGGAGTGACTGAGGTTGACCTTGATGGAAGCTCCTTGCGTATGACCTTCTCCGAAAAGACGGCCCTGGTCATGGAACTTCCTGACCGTGAATTGATGTTTCAAATTGCCCCTGGAGTAACTGATCTGAACGCCCTTTCCCGCATTCTAAAATCCATTTTTACCTGTGGCAGGCCTGAGTATCATCCGCGCCTGACTGGCTTGCCTCTGGGCTAGCTGTGGAGTGAAACCAGCTATTCGAAAGACGGTCTGGGTCATATCGAACCGGGCCAAGGCGGTGGATGGGTGACGTATCTGGCCATCTTCGAAGATCAGAGTTGTGGCGTTCGACGGACGGACCTGCTCGCGGCATTGGAGCGAGACTGGCCTTCCGCTGTGATTCGAGAGCGGCAGGGATCGCAGGAGTCAAGGGACGTCGTTTGGACTGTTTCGGAGGGTGGCCAGGAACTTGAGGGCTACTCTCACGTGGACGGAACTTGCATTTACCTTGACTCCCCTCTCGATCTGGCGGCCAGGTTTGCACTCTGGTTCAGGGGCCTCGTGCCGACGGATGTCGATCTGTTCTTCTGCGACGACAGTTACAGCTTCAATGGAAGTATTGAGCCGAGCATGAGCCTGGGGGACGTAGTAGCGATTGCCGCTGATGAATGATCTTGCTCAAGAGGGTGCGATCGTTTCCGTAAGATCCGCTGACCCTAGGTAAAAGCGAGCGGCCCCACCGGAGTGTTTCCGGTGGGGCCGCTGCGGTGTCTGACGGCAGTAGTTGACGGCAACGTCAGCGGACGGGAGCTGCATAAAGCGGCGGGTCGTCTCCGTCGTCGGGCTCGGCGGCGGTGCCGTCGAGGTTGCTGAGGGTGTGGCCGAGGAGGTCGATGGCCTGGCGCTGAAGGCGTAGGCGGACGTGGGCGTAGACCGTCGCGGTCACGCCGATGTGGGCGTGGCCGAGGAGTTCCTTGATGACGACGAGTTCGACGCCTTGCTCAGGGCTTGGTCAAGTTCCGGAGTCGTGCGGGTGGGTCGGGCCGTGACCGGTTGGGGTGCATAGCAGAGCAGGCACGGGCTTCGTGATCATTGGAGTGTCGAAGCTCAACGATCATGAGGTGGCCCGTGCCTGCCGCTGTATCCTCCCCTGTCCCCGCAGTGCTGGTGAAGCTGGGTCCGCTGGACGGCGGCCGGGTCGCTGACCTGCGCCCCTACCTGGACCTGGTGCCCGACCCGCGTGCGCGGCGGGGCCGTTGGTACTCGCTGACCGCCATCCTCCTCATATGTGCCTGTGCGGCCGTCTCGGGGGCGAGGAGCATCGACGAACTCGCCGAGTGGGCGGAGCGGGCCTCGGACGCCCTGCTGGCGGCCGTCGGCGTGCGCCGTCATCCGCTCCAGTGGCGCCGGACTCCCTCACGGACCACGATCGGGCGTGTCCTCCAGGCTGTCGACGGTGACGCCCTGGACCGGGCTGTCGGCGTACGAGCTGAAGTGGCCCTGGCAAGATTTTCGTGAAACGGGGCTGTGCCACCGTGCGCCGGTGACGCTCCGTCACGGGTAGCGGGACTTTCGGCGAGTGTGATGACCTCGTACGAACTGTGTCGCCGCACCTGGATGTGGTGCGGGTGGAACGGGTGTGGTCGTCGGGTGGTGTGGTCCGTATCGCTGCCCGTACCCGCGAGTTGACGGTGGCGTGTCCGGACTGCCGGTGCGCGTCGGCGCGGGTGCACAGCCGGTATTCTCGCACGCTGGCCGATGTCGCTGCCGGGGGCCGCCCGGTGCTGATCAGTCTGAT
>NZ_MLYO01000003.1 GCF_001866665.1 Streptomyces monashensis
CCCCCCCCCCCCCCGCACCGGGCCCCTGCACCGGGCCGGGGAGACCCGGCGGACACGCCGACTCCGGTCGCCGGGCGCGGAGTTCGTGGCCGTGGGACGGCCGTGGCAGCATCGTCCGCATGTTGCTGCGGTTCGTCCCCCCACCGTCCCGAAGACGGGCGGTGCCCCGCCTGTTCGCGGGGCTGCTCGTCGTCCTCGCCGTCCTGCTGACGGGCTGCTCGTCGCACCACACGAGCACCGGCACCGCCACCGGCAAGGCCGCCGGACCCGCCTCGCACGCCCCTGCCGCCCCGGCCACCCCCGGCTGGGCCAGGGGCATGGCCACCGTCCAGGCGTCCGCGCTGCCCGCCGAGGCCCGGCGGACCCTCGCCCTCATCGACAAGGGCGGGCCCTACCCCTACGCCCGGGACGGCATCGTCTTCGGGAACGTCGAGCGGCGCCTGCCGGGGCACCAGCGCGGCTACTACCACGAGTACACCGTCAAGACGCCCGGCTCGCGCGATCGCGGTGCCCGGCGCATCATCACCGGCAAGGCCGGGGAGATCTACTACACCGATGATCACTACAACTCGTTCCGGGCGGTGCTGAGATGAGCGAAGACCTGGCAGGGCGGCTCGTCGTCACCCTGGACCTCGACGGCGTCACCGACAAGGCCGGTCTGATGGACCGCGCCGCCCGGGCCCTGACCCTGCCCGACTGGTTCGGCCGCAACTGGGACGCGCTGGCGGACTCCCTGTCCGACCTGTCCGTATGGCCGCAGGAGGCCAAGAACGGTCTCCTCGTCGTGGTCACGGACTGGCAGGGCTACGCGAAGGCGCGGCCCGAGGAGTGGGAGACCGCCCAGGAGGTGTTCTCGCAGGCGATGCGCGTGATGCCGACGCTCACCGTGGCCCTCGCCCTTGGAGGATCCTCCTAGCTGATCCACGGTGGGCCTGGATGTTCTGTCGGGGCACGACTCGGCCCCCGACATGGGACAATGAAGTACGTGCTCTTTCCCCCTGGCACACCTGTCGGGGGGTCACCTCTGATCGACTGGGATGTGCGGCACGTGCGTTTCCTCAATGACATCCAGCCCCCGTACGACCTGACGTACGACGACGTGTTCATGGTGCCGAGCCGCTCCGCGGTCGGTTCGCGTCAGGGCGTGGACCTCAGCTCGCCGGACGGCACGGGCACCACCATCCCGCTCGTCGTCGCCAACATGACCGCCATCGCCGGCCGCCGTATGGCCGAGACCATGGCCCGCCGCGGTGGCCTGGTGGTCATCCCGCAGGACATCCCGATCGACGTCGTCACCGACGTCGTCTCCTGGGTCAAGAGCCGCCACCTGGTGCTCGACACCCCGATCGTGCTTGCCCCGCACCAGACCGTCGCCGACGCGCTCGCGCTGCTGCCGAAGCGCGCCCACAACGCCGGTGTCGTCGTGGACGAGGACCACCGTCCGGTCGGTGTCGTCACCGACGCGGACCTGACCGGTGTCGACCGCTTCACGCAGCTCGAAGTGGTCATGTCCAGGGACCTGCTCCTCCTCGACGCGGACATCGACCCGCGCGAGGCCTTCAACACCCTCGACCAGCACAACCGGCGCTACGCCCCGGCCGTCGACAAGGACGGCAAGCTGGCCGGCATCCTCACCCGCAAGGGCGCCCTGCGCGCCACGCTGTACACGCCGGCCGTGGACGCGAACGGCAAGCTGCGCATCGCCGCCGCCGTCGGCATCAACGGCGATGTCGCAGGCAAGGCCAAGCAGCTGCTCGACGCGGGCGTGGACACCCTCGTCATCGACACCGCGCACGGCCACCAGGAATCGATGATCAGCGCCATCAAGCTGGTGCGCGCGCTCGACCCCCAGGTGCCCATCGCCGCGGGCAACATCGTCTCCGCCGAGGGCGTCAAGGACCTGGTCGACGCGGGCGCGGACATCATCAAGGTCGGTGTGGGCCCCGGCGCCATGTGCACCACCCGGATGATGACCGGCGTGGGCCGGCCGCAGTTCTCCGCGGTCCTGGAGTGCGCCGCCGAGGCGAAGAAGTACGGCAAGCACGTGTGGGCCGACGGCGGTGTCCGCCACCCTCGCGACGTCGCCATGGCCCTCGCGGCCGGCGCGTCCAACGTGATGGTCGGCTCCTGGTTCGCCGGCACCTACGAGTCCCCGGGCGACCTGCAGCACGACGCCAACGGGCGCGCCTACAAGGAGTCCTTCGGCATGGCGTCCGCGCGTGCGGTGGCCAACCGCACGTCGGAGGAGTCGTCCTACGACCGCGCCCGCAAGGCGCTGTTCGAGGAGGGCATCTCCACCTCCCGCATGTTCCTCGACCCGGCCCGCCCGGGCGTCGAGGACCTGATCGACTCGATCATCGCGGGCGTCCGCTCGTCGTGCACCTACGCCGGTGCGGGCTCCCTGGAGGAGTTCGCCGAGAAGGCCATCGTCGGCATCCAGAGCGCCGCCGGCTACGCCGAGGGCAAGCCGCTGCACGCCAGCTGGAGCTGACCCTCAAGTCCCTTCCGCGCGGCCCCCGTTGAACCCGAGCCCGGGATCGACGGGGGCCGTCGGCGTGTTCAGGACGTCGCACAGCGGACCTGCGGGACGGTCGTGCAACGCTCGGCGGTCCGTGTGCAACGAATTGGCGTTCTGGACGGATGAACGCAATGATCATGCGGGGACGCGCAAGGTTGCTGCATTACGTCCGTGAAGGCGTGCCTCATAGGGTGCTCGTCTGTACGTGGCGTGGCGGGGACCCCGCTCGGTGGGTTCCTGCCCTGGCAGGGCTGCCCCCGGTCCCCGTCCCGCAATGACCGGCAGCGATAAGGAGCCAACGCGTGCTCGACCAAGGCGCACCCCCGCACGCCCGCCCAGCGACCGTCCCCGCGTCCCCGGGCGTCGCCGCGCGCCTCATGCGGCGCAAGCCCGTGGAACGCCTGGTCGCGGAGGGCGGTCAGGGTGAGGGAGGGCAGCTTCGGCGCTCCCTCGGGCTGTGGCAGCTGACCATGATCAGCATCGGTGCCACGCTCGGCACCGGGATCTTCGTCGTCCTCGGCGAGGCCGTCCCCAAGGCGGGCCCGGCCGTCACGCTCTCCTTCGTGATCGCCGGTCTCACCGCGCTGTTCTCGGCCCTGTCCTACGCCGAGCTGGCGGGCACCATCCCGGTCTCCGGTTCCTCGTACTCGTACGCATACGCAACCATGGGCGAACTGATCGCCTGGGTCTGCGGCTGGTGCCTGCTCCTGGAGTACGGCGTCTCGGTGGCCGCCGTGGCCGTCGGCTGGGGCCAGTACCTGAACGAGCTGCTGGACGGCACCATAGGCGTCACCCTCCCGGACGCCCTGTCGGCGCCGCCCGGCCAGGGCGGCATCTTCAACCTGCCCGCCCTGATCGTCGTCCTGCTCGGCATGGTGTTCCTGCTCGGCGGCGCCAAGGAGTCCGCGCGGGCCAACACCGTCATGGTGAGCGTGAAGATCGCCGCGCTGATCCTGTTCTGCGCCATCGGCTTCATGGGCTTCAAGTCCGGCAACTACGCCAACTTCATGCCGCTCGGCATGGCGGGCGTCAGCGCCGCCGGTGCCACGCTGTTCTTCTCGTACATCGGCTTCGACGCCGCCTCCACCGCCGGCGAGGAGGCGAAGAACGCGCAGCGCGACCTGCCGCGCGCGATCATGCTGTCGCTGGTCATCGTGACCGCGCTGTACGTCCTCGTCGCGGCCGTCGCAGTCGGTGCCTGGCCCTGGAAGAAGTTCAAGGACTCCGAGGCCGCGCTCGCGCAGATCATGACCGACGTCACCGGGCAGAGCTTCTGGGGCACGCTGCTCGCGTTCTGCGCGGTCATCGCCATCGCCAGCGTCGTGCTGACCGTGCTCTACGGCCAGACCCGCATCCTGTTCGCGATGGCCCGCGACGGCCTGGTGCCGGGGATCTTCGCCAAGGTCCACCCGAAGACCGGCGCGCCGCGCGCCAACACGATCATCGTGTCCGTGTTCTGCGGCGTCCTCGCCGCCGCGATCCCGCTGGGCCAGCTGGCGGACGCCACCAGCATCGGCACGCTGTTCGCCTTCGCGCTGGTCAACATCGCCGTGGTCGTACTGCGCCGGACCCGCCCGGCCATGCACCGCACCTTCCGCGTGCCGCTGTCGCCGGTGCTGCCCGCGCTGGGCTTCCTCTTCTGCATCTGGATGATGGGCAGCCTGTCCGAGGTCACCTGGATCGTGTTCGGTGTCTGGATGGCCGTCGGGCTCGTGTTCTACTTCGTATACGGCTATCGCCGTTCCCGTCTCGCGACCGGTGAGGAACTCGCGCCGGCGGCAGAGAAGTGATCGAACCGAAGAAGTGAACCACCCCCTGTGCTGAACGATCTCGACGAACGCATCGTGCACGCCCTCGCCGAGGACGCCCGCCGCTCCTACGCGGACATCGGGCAACTGGTCGGACTCTCCGCCCCGGCCGTCAAGCGGCGCGTCGACCGGCTGCGCGCCACCGGAGCCATCACCGGGTTCACCGTCCGGGTGGACCCGGCGGCGCTCGGCTGGGAGACCGAGGGCTACATCGAGATCCACTGCCGGCGCAACACCTCGCCGGAGACCATCCAGCGGGGGCTGGAGCGGTACCAGGAGGTCGTGGCCGCGTCGACCGTCACCGGCGACGCGGACGCGATCGCCCAGGTCTTCGCGTCCGATATGCGTCACTTCGAGCGGGTGCTGGAGCGCATCGCCGGAGAGCCGTTCGTCGAGCGGACCAAGTCGGTGCTGGTGCTGTCGCCGTTGCTGCGGCGCTTTTCTTCCGGGGCGCCGGGGTAGGGGGTCCCGCGGTTGCAGTCGAGCGCTTTCACGGGGCGCGGGGAACTGCGCACGCAACCACGACGCACCCGCACCCGGCACCCGGTAAGACCCCCCGAGCCCTATTCCGCCGTCTTCCGTGCCAGCGCATTGTTGCCGATCGAGTTGTGCACGCTGAAGCTCACCGCGTCCGAGCGGTAGCGGTCGTCCGACCACTCCACCGGCCGCCCCTCGCGGGTCGTGGTCACGCGCCGCACCCGCAGCAGCGGACTCGTCCGGCGGACCCCGAGCAGCTCGGCGTCCTGCGCGCCGCAGGCGACCGCGTCGATGATGTGCTCGCCGTACGCGAAGACGAGCCCCGTCTCGTCGTAGAGGCGCTGGGTGACGGACGGGCAGTCCGGTTCGATGGACTCGACCGCGGGGGAGATCCAGTCGGCGTACACCGTGCGTTCCAGGAGCACCGGCTCGCCGTCCAGGCCGCGTACCCGCAGTACGTGCAACACCGGTGTGCCGATGGGGAGTTGGAGGCGTACCGCGTCCTCCTGGGACGCGGGCCGGTACTGCTGGGCGACGACGTGGCCGGTGGCCTCGCGGCCCATCGCGCGGGCCCACTGGGCGAAGCTGCGCAACTCCTCGAAGCTCTGGCTGCGGCGGCTGGCCAGCACCACCCGGCGGGCGCCCTGGCGGGAGCCGATCAGCCCCTCGGACGTCAGGGTCGCGACGGCCTGGCGGACCGTGCCGCGCGAGACGCCGTAGTGCGCGGCCAGCTCCGACTCCGAGGGCAGCCGGCTGCCGACGGTGTACTCCTCGCGGTCGATGGCCCGCCGCAGCTCGTCGGCGATCTCCTCGTGGCGCGCGGTCATGCTTCCCCTCTGCATAGGTCGCTGTGCACAGCGTGACCAGCCTAATCGACGTATCCGGGTGATCCGTGTCAACTGTAAGTGTGCAGGGAAACTCGGGTTTGTGTTCGGCCGGTGTTAACGGAACAGACACCAGGGGCGGGCGTACTGGGGCCGACTTGTTCAGACAAGTTCTCCCACCCTCGCCATGTGTCCCCCTGGAGAGACCGTGACCGTGTCCCTGCCGAGAAACGCCGTCCTCGGCGGCTGCCTCGCCGTCGTCGCCGCGCTCGCCCTGAGCGCCTGCGGCGCCGCTCCCGACAACGCGTCGACCACCACCAAGGACGGCAAGAACGCCGCCACCGCCACCTCCGCCGCCGCCTTCGGCGGTATGGACGCCCTCGTCAAGGCGGCCAAGAAGGAGGGCACGCTGCACATCATCGCGGTGCCCCGCGACTGGGCCGACTACGGTGCGATCATCGACGGCTTCCAGAAGAAGTACGGCATCAAGATCGAGGACGAGAGCCCCGACGGCACCAGCCAGGACGAGATCAACGCCGTCACCTCCCGCAAGGGCCAGGACCGCGCTCCCGACGTGCTCGACCTGGGCTCGTCGTTCGCGCTGAGCGCCGCCCAGCAGGGACTGCTCGCGCCGTACGAGGTGGCCTCCTACGCCGACATCCCCGCGGCCCAGAAGGACCCGCAGGCCCGCTGGTACAACGACTACGGCGGCTACATCTCCATCGGCTGCGACGACAAGCGCGTCAAGGACTGCCCGACCAGCTTCAAGGACCTGCTCAAGCCCGAGTACAAGGGCCAGGTCGCCCTCAACGGCAACCCCACCAAGTCCGGCTCCGCCTTCGGCGGCGTCTACGCGGCCGCCCTCGCGAACGGCGGCTCGTTCGACAACATCCAGCCCGGCCTGGACTTCTTCGCCAAGCTGAAGCAGAACGGCAACTACACGCCCGTCGAGTCCACCCCGGCCACCGTCGAGAAGGGCGAGACGCCCATCTCCATCGACTGGGACTACCTCAACGCCGGGTACGCCGACGAGTTCAAGTCCAAGGGCCTGGACTGGAAGGTGAACATCCCCACCGACGGCCAGTACGCCCAGTACTACTCCCAGGCCGTCAACAAGGACGCCCCGCACCCGGCCGCCGCCCGCCTGTGGCAGGAGTACCTCTACAGCGCCGAGGGCCAGAACCTGTGGCTCAAGGGCTACGCCCGCCCGGCCCTGATGGCCGCCCTGGAGAAGGCCGGCACGCTCGACAAGACGGCCGCCGCCAGGCTGCCCAAGGTCAGCGGCACGCCCTCCTTCCCGACCGAGACCCAGCAGAGCAAGGCCAAGACGGTCATCGCTCAGGGCTGGGGGAAGGCCGTCTCCGGATGACCGCCGCTCTCCCGCGTGCGGACGTGGCGCCCGTCGCTTCGGCGAAGCGGCGGCGCCGCGCCCCCGGCTGGCTCGCCGTCGTACCGCTGCTGGTCTTCGCGGCCATCGCCTTCGGCCTGCCCGCCTTCGCCATCCTCGACGGCGCCTTCACGGTCGGGGGGCACTACGGGACGACGAACCTGACGGACTCGCTCCAGGGGCCGTACCTCACCTCCCTGCTCGGCAGCGTCAAGCTGTCCGCCCTCGCCGCCCTGCTCGGCGCGCTGCTCGGGCTGCCGCTCGCCCAGGCCGTGGTCGGCTCCCGCTCCCGCTGGCTGCGCGAGGCCGTGCTGACCGCCTCCGGTGTGCTCGCCAACTTCGGCGGCGTCCCGCTGGCCTTCGCCTTCGTCGCCACCCTCGGCAACGCGGGCGTCCTGACCGTGCGCCTCGGCCTGAAGGACAGCGGCTGGAACCTCTACAGCTTCTGGGGCCTGGTCCTCGTCTACCTGTACTTCCTCATCCCGCTCATGGTCCTCACCATCACCCCCGCGCTGGACGGCCTGCGCGCCCAGTGGCGGGAGGCCGCGCGGAACAACGGCGCGACCGGCGTGCAGTACTGGCGCCATGTCGCCCTGCCCGTCCTCGCGCCCTCGCTGCTCGGCGGACTCGTGCTGCTCTTCGGCAGCGCCTTCGCCGCCTACGCCACCGCCGCCGCCATGGTCGGCAGCGCGGTCCCGCTGGTCACCCTGCAGATCGCCGACGCGCTGTCCGGCAACGTGCTGGTCGGCCAGGAGAACATCGCGCTCGCCCTCAGCCTCGACATGGTCCTGGTGGCCGGTCTGGTGATGGCCGTGTACCTGCCCCTGCAACGCCGGAGCGCCCGATGGCTCGACGCCTGACCCCCTGGCGCTGGGCCGTCCTCGGCCTCGCCGCCCTGTACTTCCTGGTGCCGCTCGGCGCCTCCGTCGTCTTCACCGTCGACGAGCCCGGCCGGGGCATCTCCTTCGACGCCTACACCAAGATCCTCTCCACCGACGGCTTCGTCTCCAGCCTGCTGCTCTCGCTGGAGCTGGCCCTGGCCACCATCGCCGTCGTGCTGCTGCTGATGGTGCCCGCCATGGTCGCCCTGCGGCTCGGCGCGCCCCGGCTGCGGCCGGTGGTGGAGATCGTCTGCTCGCTGCCGCTGGTGGTGCCGCCGATCGCGTTCGTGGCGGGCATCGTCAGCGTGCTGAAGTGGGGCCCCGACCAGTTGTCGCGCACCCCGCTGTTCGAGACGTTCGTCGCGATCCAGAACCCGAGCTTCCCGGTCGTGCTCGTCCTCGCCTACGTCGTGATGGCGCTGCCCTTCGTGTACCGGGCGCTGGACGCGGGCCTGCGCGCCATCGACGTGCGCACCCTGGTCGAGGCCGCCCGCAGCTGCGGCGCCTCCTGGCCGCAGGCGCTCGTCCGGGCCGTGCTGCCCAACATCCGTGGCGCGCTGCTCAACGCGGGCTTCCTCACGCTGGCCCTGGTGCTCGGCGAGTTCACCGTCGCCCAGCTGCTCGGCTACCAGCCCTTCGCCGTGTGGATCTACAACGTCGGCGGCTCGCAGGCCCAGATGTCCGTCGCCGTCTCCGTGCTCAGCCTGCTCGTCACCTGGGCCCTGCTCCTCGCGCTCGCCGGCGTTGGCGGCGGACGCAACCGAACCGCGAACTCCCGGGGATGACACCGACCATGACCGCCACCACCCTTGAGAAGGCCACGGCCGAGAAGGCCGCGACCGTCGAATTCCGTGCCCTGCGAAGGGAGTTCGGGGCCACCGTCGCCCTCGACGGACTCGACCTCACCGTCCGCCCGGGGGAGTTCCTCGCCCTCCTCGGCCCCTCCGGCTGCGGCAAGACCACCGCGCTGCGCATGCTCGCCGGGTTCGAACACCCCGACTCCGGCGCCGTGCTGGTGGACGGCGAGGACGTCACCCATGTCCCGGCCCACCGCCGCGACGCCGGGATGGTCTTCCAGTCGTACAGCCTCTTCCCGCACCTGAACGCCGTCGACAACGTCGCCTTCGGGCTGCGCATGCGCGGTGTCCGCACGGGCGAACGGCGCTCGCGCGCCGCCGAGTTGCTGGACCTGGTCGGCCTCGGCGACAAGGGCGAGCGCTACCCGCACCAGCTCTCCGGCGGCCAGCAGCAGCGCATCGCGCTGGCCCGCGCCCTCGCGCTGCGCCCGCGCGTGCTGCTCCTGGACGAGCCGCTGTCCGCGCTCGACGCCAAGGTGCGGCTCACCCTGCGCGAGGAGATCCGCCGGCTCCAGCAGGAACTCGGCATCACCACACTGTTCGTGACGCACGATCAGGAGGAGGCCCTGTCGGTCGCCGACCGGGTCGCCGTGATGCGCGCCGGCCGCCTCGAACAGTGCGCCGAACCCGCCGAGTTGTACGGCCGCCCCGCCACCGCCTTCGTCGCCGAGTTCGTCGGCACGATGAGCCGGATCCCGGGCGAGCTGGCCGACGGCACCGTCCAGGTGCTCGGCCGGCGGCTGCCCGCCGACGGCAACGGCGACGTGCCCGACGGCCCGGTGGACGTGCTGGTGCGCCCCGAGGCCCTCCACGTCTCGGCCGACGAGCTGGGCGCCGCCCGCGTCGTCGCCACCGCCTTCCTCGGCGCGGTCGTCCGGGTCACCGTACGGCTCGCCGACGGCACCGAGGCCAAGGCCGACCTGCCCGCCCACGACACCGCCGGACTCGGCGCGGGCGCCGCCGTCACCGTGTCGCTGCCCGAGCGGGCCGTGCTGGTGGCCGAACGCATCCAGAAGTGAGGACTGACCCGAACGTGACCCCCCACACCCACCAACTCCCGCCGCAGGCAGTCCTGTTCGACATGGACGGCACGCTCGTCGACACCGAGCGGCTGTGGTGGGAGGCGGTCGAGCAGGTCGCCGGGCGGCCGCTGACCGAGGCCGACCAGCCCGAGGTCCTCGGCCGTCCCGTCGAGCACACCGCCGACTGGCTCGGCGCGGTCACCGGCCGGTCCGCCGGGGACCTCGCCGCCGACCTGCACCGCGAGTTCGCCGACCGCGTCCGCACCGGCATCGTGCCCCGCCCCGGCGCCCTGGACCTGCTGGCCGCGCTGGCCGCCGTCGGCGTCCCCACCGCCCTGGTCACCGCGTCCCCGCGCGCGGTCGCCGACGTCGTCCTCGACGCACTGGGATCCGGGTGGTTCGCGGCCTCCGTCACCGCCGACGACACGCCCCGCACCAAGCCCGCCCCGGACCCGTACCTGGCCGCCTGCCGCGCGCTGGGGGTCGAGCCCACCGCCTGCGTCGCCGTGGAGGACACCGAGACCGGGGTCGCCTCCGCCGAGGCCGCCGGCTGCGCCGTACTCGCCGTACCCTCGCTCGCCCCGATCGGCGCGGCACCCGGCCGGACCGTGCGGGACAGTCTCGCGGGGGTCACGGTCGAGGAGCTCGGGCGGATGGTGACGCCCGAACTGCGCGTGATGAGCTGGAATCTGTGGCTCGGCGGCATCATGGTCGACGACCACCGGGCCAAGCAGCTCAAGGTCATCCTGGAGAGCGGCGCCGACGTCGTCGGGCTCCAGGAGACCGCCGGTACGGCCGCCCAGGAGCTGGCCGAGGCCCTCGGCTGGCACCACCACCGGGCCGGCGAGAACCTCGGCGTCCTCAGCCGTCACCCGATCACCGCCCGCCTCGGCGACCCCGACGTCGGCTTCTACGGCGCGGCCGGTGTCCGCATCGCCGTCGCGCCCGGCCACGAAGTCGACGTGTGGACCGCGCATCTGCACTACACGCCGTACGGGCCCTACGAGTCCGCCTTCGACGGGCTGCCGGCGGCCGAGCTGATCGCCCACGAGGTGGTCCGGCTCACACAGATGCGGGACACCCTGCGCCGGATCGCCGAGTCGTCCGCCGACGGCGTCCCGGTCGTCCTCGTCGGCGACTTCAACTGCCCCTCGCACCTGGACTGGCCGCACGTGGCCTGGCCGGTGACGAAGGCGGCCGAGGAGGCGGGCTTCGCCGACTCCTACCGCGAGGCCCACCCGGACCCAGCCGCCGCGCCCGGGCACACCTGGTCGCCGATCCACGCCGTGCACGAGGACGGCAGCGGGCGGCCCGAGCCGCAGGACCGGATCGACTACGTCCTGCACCGGGGCCTGACCGTGCGGGACGCGCGCACCCTCGTCACCGGCAGCCCGCGCCCCTGGCCGGACGTGACGGACAACGACTGGCCCTCGGACCACGCGGCGGTCGTCACGACCTTTGCCCCGACCCCGAGGTGACCCGGGGTTACCGCAGGTCACCATTGCGGCACGGAGATCGATCCCGTAGGGTCTGCCGCGCTCTCTACTGACTGGTAACACCGGCAGGTACCTCATGCGCTGGCCCCTCCGCCGCCCCACCACCGTCCGCACGCGGATCGTGGCGCTCGCGCTCGCCCCGGCCGTCGCGCTGATGGCGCTGTGGAGTTTCGCCATGTGGTCCGTCACCGGCGAACTGCGCGCACTGGTCCGGGTCCAGGGGGTGTACGACGACTTCGGCACCCCCGTGGACACCGCGATCGGACAGCTCCAGATCGAGCGCCGGATGTCCGCCGCCTACCTGGGCAGCCGCCTCGACACGGCCGCCGCCGGGCAGTTGCTCGGCCAGCAGCGCCGTACCGACCAGGCCGTCGAGGCCATGAAGCGGGCGGTCCAGGGCGGGGACCGCAGCCGGCTCACGGCACGTCAGCGCCAGGCCCTGGACTCCGTGGTCGCGGCCACCGGCCGGCTGGAGGCGCTGCGCGAGCGCGTGCTGAACCGGCAGATCACCTGGGACCAGGCCGTCACCCGGTACAGCGCGCTCGTCGAGCCCGGCTTCGACGTGCAGTCCACCCTCACCGCCCTCCAGGCCGGCCAGCTCGCCCGCGAGGCCCAGGTCGTCATCGAGCTGGTGCGGGTGCGGGAGTTCGTCTCCCGGGAGGACGCGCTCGTCGCCGGGGCGCGGGCGGCCGGCACGCTGACCGGCGGGCAGTACGACACGCTGACCGCGACCATCGAGGACCGGCGCGTCTTCGAGCGGACGTACGTACCGGACCTGCCCGCCGACTCGCGCGGCCTGTTCGAGGACTTCCAGCGCGGCGACCTGTACCGCTCGCTGACCCGGGGCGAGGACGCCCTGCTGCGGGCCGGTGCCTCCGGTGCCGGGAAGGCGGTCGCCGCGGACACCTGGCGTTCGACCGTCGACCGGGCCGTCGTCCGCTACCGGGAGCTGTGTACCAGCTCCGCCGAGAACTCCGCCGCGCGCGGGCGCTCCTTCGCCTACCAGGAGCTGATCAAGGCGGCGGTGGTCGGCGGGGCCGGGCTGGCCGCCGCAGGGGTGTCGCTGTGGTTCGCGGTGCGCGGCGCCCGGCGCATCTCGCGGCGCCTGGAGACCCTGCGGGACGCGGCCGACGTCCTCACCCGCGACCAGCTTCCCGACGTCATGCGGAGGCTGAGCGCCGGGGAGGACGTGGACGCGGGGGCGGCGGCGCCACCGCTGGCCGCCGACGCGCTCCACGACGACGAGATCGGGCAGGTCGGCCGCTCCTTCAACGCCGCCCGGCTCGCCGCCGTCGAGGCCGCCGTCCAGCAGGCCGGGCTGCGGCGCGGGCAGTTCGCGGTGCTGCTCACCATCGCGCGCCGCAACCAGGCGCTCGTGCACCGGCAGCTCAAGCTCGTCGACACGCTGGAGCGGCGCACCGAGGACCCGGACGTGCTGCGCGAGCTGTTCCGCATCGACCACCTCACCACGCGCATGCGACGGCACGCGGAGAGCCTGATCATCCTCTCCGGTGCCGCGCCCGGCCGCCGCTGGCGCCGGCCGGTGCCGCTCGCCGACGTCGTCGCCTCGGCGGTCGGGGAGATCGAGGACTACGCGCGCGTGGTGGTGCCGCCGATGCCCGAGGTGGGCGTGGCCGCGGACGCCGTCGCCGACGTCGTCCACCTCGTCGCCGAACTCCTGGAGAACGCCACGGTGTTCTCGCCGCCGCACACCCAGGTCACCCTGCGCAGCGGGCGGGTCGGCAGCGGGTTCGTCCTGGAGATCGACGACCGCGGGCTCGGCCTCGACGCCGACGCCCGCGACGGGGCGTACGCCACCCTCACCGCCCCCGACGCCTTCGACCCCACCCGCCACGACCGGCTGGGCCTCTACGTCGTCGGCCGCCTCGCCGCCCGCCACGGCATCGAGGTCAGCCTCCGGGACTCGCCCTACGGGGGGACGACGGCGCTGGTGCGGTTGCCTTCGGCGGTGCTGGCGGAGGTCACCGCGGCGGAGCCCACCGTGGTGGCGCAGGAGCCGGTGCCGGCGGGCGGAGGGCGAACCGCGGGAGCGCTGGGCGCGGTACGGGAACTGCCGGTCAGGAACGCCGCGGCACGCGGCCGGTCGGCCGACGACGCGGTCGTGCAGGAGCTGCCCGCCAGGGGCCCGGCCCTGCGGGGACTGCCCCCCGGGGAGGGCGACGGCGACGTACGGCGGCTGCCCTCCGGGGACGGGAACGTACGAGGTCTGCCCTCCGGGTACGGCGACGTACCCGCGCTGCCGACCAGGAAGCGGACCGGACCCTCGGCCACCGGGCGGCCGGCACCGGCGCCGGAGCCGTCCGCCGCCGAACCTCCCGCCGCATCGCACGCTCCGGCCCGGCCCGCCCAGGACCCCGTCCCCGCCCTCCCTACCCGCACCCGGCAGGCCTCCCTCGCCCCCGAGCTGCGGGACGACCCGCCGACGCCTTCGGACCCGCCCGAGCGCCAGGTGGACGCCGACGAGATGCGGGCGATCTTCGGCGCCTTCCAGCGAGGGCTCGACCGCGGCCGCAGGGGTCTGCCCACGCACCACGAGACGGCCTCCGGCACCGGAGGCGACACCCCCCACGCAGGCGAAGCAACCACCGACGCCCACGAAGGGACGGAGACCGACGATGACCGGTGACGAACAGCCCGGTGACGAACACGGGCCCGAGCGGTCCGCCGTGCCCGGCGCGGCGGTCGGCACGGATCTCGGCTGGCTGCTGGACGACCTCGTGGCGCGCACCGGCGACGTCCGGCAGGCCGTGCTGCTCACCGCCGACGGACTGCCGCTCAGCAGCTCCGACGGCATGCGGCGGCGCGACATCGAGCACCTGGCCGCCATCTGCTCCGGCTTCCACGGCCTCGCCCGCTCGGCGGGCGAGCGGTTCGCCGCGGGCGCGGTGCGCCAGACCATGGTGATGCTCGACGACGCCTACCTCTTCATCACCCCGGCCGGCCACGGCACCCGGCTCGCCGTCCTCAGCGAGGCCCGCACCGACGTCGGCCAGCTCGCCCACGAGATGGCCCTGCTCGTCCGCCGTCTCGGCCGTCACCTGGACACGGCCGCCCGCACGGGCTCCTGATCCCACCGTGAGCGACGAGCACTGGTACGAGGACGAGACCGGGCAGCTGGTGCGCCCCTACACCGTGACCCGGGGCCGCACCCGGCCCTCCGGTGCGCACGCCATCGACCTGATGTCCCAGGTCAGCGCGGTGGAGACCGAGGGGCCGGGGCCGGACATCGACCACGCCCGCGCCGCCCTGCTCGACCTGGTCCGGCGTGGTCGGCGCCCCGTCGTGGAGCTGGCCGCGGACGCCGACCTGCCCCTGACCGTGCTGCGGGTCCTGCTCGGCGACCTGGCCGAGGCGGGCCTGATCCGCATCGACGCGCCCCGCCGCTCCCCGGCGGGCGGTCCGGGCGCCGACCCGGGACTGCTGCGCGAGATCGTGGCACGGTTGCGTGAGATATGAGCCGGTCCGGCAACTCTTGTAACGGGCATGTACGAGGCGGGTGGCGGGCGGAACGGACCAGGCACCCGCGACGGTCTCAGCGGGTGGCACGTGACCAGTGCCGCTCACGCTCGTTGCGTGAGGGGACAACGCTCTGAAGGGGAACCATGCGCGTCCAGAAGCTCTCCCTGCTCGTCGTCGCCGCCGTCGCGGGCCTGTCGCTCACCGCCTGCTCGGGAAGTGACAGCGGCTCCTCCGCAAAGAGCGACTCCTCCGCCCCGAGCCAGAGCACCGGCTCCCAGGACTCCGGCACGCAGAGCACCGGCGGCAGCGGCGCGGCCACCGGCAAGGGGACCGGTACGGGCACCGGCACCGGCCAGGCCGGTACGAACGGCGGTGCGGTCGCGGGCGGCGGCTCGGGCGCCTGCAAGACCGCCCAGCTCGCGTTCAGCACCTCCGGCGGCATGGCCGAGGGCGAGCTGATCGTGAACCTGAAGAACACCGGCTCCGCCACCTGCGCCCTCAAGGGCTTCCCGGGCGCCGACCTGAAGAGCAAGGACGGCAGCATCAGCGCCAGGCGCAGCTCGGTCGCCCCCGTGCCGGTACGCGTCAAGCCCGGCGAGGAGACCCGGTTCACGCTGCACTACCCGCCGAACAACTCCGGCGGCACCGGCGAGACCTTCACCACCCTCGTCGTCACCCCGCCGGGCGAGACCCACTCCCACAGCCTGCCGGTCGGCGTCAACGTCCCCGTCACGGACGGCAGCGGCGGCGCGATCACCGTCGACCCCGTCGGCACCGGGAAGTAGTACCCGGGAGCAACCGCCGCGCCGCGTCCCCCGACGTCACCCGTGCCCCGTCCGCCACCTGCGCCCCAGGAGGACGGGGCACCGTCGTGCGGGGCGCGCAACGAATCGCCGTATCGCCCCCTGTGCACGCAACGAACCGCGCACAGGCGCGCAACGGCTTCTTCTTGTCCGGCCGAGCGCGCCGACCGTACCGTCTTCGTGGCCCCCAAAGTCCCTCTCCGGTGAGGATCACGCATGCGCACCGCCCTGCTCCAGAGCTCCGGCCGCCCCGGCTCGACCGTCGAGAACCTGAAGGTCCTCGACGCCGCCGCGGGCCGGGCCGCCGCCGCGGGCGCCGCGCTGCTCGCTGCCCCGGAGATGTTCCTGACCGGCTACGCGATCGGCGACGACATCGGCCGCCTCGCCGAGCCCGCCGACGGCGACAGCGCCGACGCGATCGCCGAGACCGCGACCCGGCACGGCATCGCGATCGCCTACGGCTACCCGGAGCGCGACGGCGGATGCGTCCACAACTCCGCCCAGCTGATCTCCGCCGACGGCATCCGCCTCGCGAACTACCGCAAGACCCACCTCTTCGGCTGCTTCGAACGGGACCACTTCACGCCCGGCGACCAGCCGGTCGTCCAGGCCGAGCTGAACGGCCTGACCGTGGGCCTGATGATCTGCTACGACGTCGAGTTCCCGGAGAACGTCCGCGCCCACGCCCTGGCCGGCACCGACCTCCTGGTCGTCCCGACCGCGCAGATGCACCCCTTCCAGTTCGTCGCCGAGTCCCTCGTGCCGGTACGCGCCTGGGAGAACCAGATGTACGTCGCGTACGTCAACCGGGTCGGCCGGGAAGAGGAGTTCGAGTTCGTCGGGCTGTCCGTCCTCGCCGGTCCCGACGGAGTCGCCCGTACCCGGGCCGGCCGCGGCGAGGAGCTGGTGTTCGCCGACGCCGACCCGGCCTTCCTGGCCGCCTCCCGTGAGGCCAACCCGTACCTGGAGGACCGCCGCCCCGGTCTGTACGGGTCCCTGATCTGACATCCCGCCGAGTCTTCCCCCGAACTTTCCCCGAACTTCTGAACTTCGCCCCCGAGTTCTTCCGCGCAAGGAGTCCGTACCCCATGACGTCCACGGTGCCCAACGCCGTCGAGCACACCGACGGGCAGCAGCCGCCGATCACCATGTTCGGCCCGGACTTCCCGTACGCCTACGACGACTTCCTCGCCCACCCGGCGGGCCTCGGCCAGATACCCGCGACCGAGCACGGCACCGAGGTCGCGGTCATCGGCGGCGGGCTGTCCGGCATCGTGGCCGCCTACGAGCTGATGAAGATGGGCCTCAAGCCCGTCGTCTACGAGGCCGACCAGATCGGCGGCCGGCTGCGCACCGTCGGCTTCGACGGCTGTGACGCGTCGCTCAACTGCGAGCTGGGCGCGATGCGCTTCCCGCCGTCCTCGACCGCCCTGCAGCACTACATCGACCTGGTGGGTCTCCAGACCCGGCCGTTCCCCAACCCCCTCGCCGAGGCGACGCCGTCGACCGTCGTCGACCTCAAGGGCGAGTCGCACTACGCCGAGACCGTCGACGACCTGCCCCAGGTGTACCGGGACGTCGCCGAGGCCTGGAACAAGTGCCTCGACGACGGCGCCGACTTCTCCGACATGAACCGCGCCATGCGCGAGCGGGACGTGCCGCGCATCCGCGAGATCTGGGCGAAGCTGGTCGAGAAGCTCGACAACCAGACCTTCTACGGCTTCCTCTGCGACTCCGAGGCGTTCAAGTCCTTCCGGCACCGCGAGATCTTCGGCCAGGTCGGCTTCGGCACCGGCGGCTGGGACACCGACTTCCCGAACTCCATCCTGGAGATCCTGCGCGTCGTCTACACCGAGGCCGACGACCACCACCGCGGCATCGTCGGCGGCTCCCAGCAGCTGCCGCTGCGCCTGTGGGAGCGCGAGCCGGAGAAGATCGTCCACTGGCCCTACGGCACCTCGCTGAAGTCCCTGCACCCGCACGGCGAGCCGCACCCGGCCGTGACCCGGCTGCACCGCACCGCGGGCAACCAGATCACCGTGACGGACGCGAACGGCGACATCCGCACCTTCAAGGCGGCCGTCTTCACCGCCCAGTCCTGGATGCTGCTGTCCAAGATCGCCTGCGACGACTCGCTCTTCCCGATCGACCACTGGACCGCCATCGAGCGCACCCACTACATGGAGTCCAGCAAGCTGTTCGTGCCGGTCGACCGGCCGTTCTGGCTGGACAAGGACGAGGACACCGGCCGGGACGTCATGTCGATGACGCTCACCGACCGTATGACGCGCGGGACGTACCTGCTGGACGACGGACCCGACAAGCCCGCCGTCATCTGCCTCTCCTACACCTGGTGCGACGACAGCCTGAAGTGGCTGCCGCTGTCCGCGAACGAGCGGATGGAGGTCATGCTGAAGTCGCTCGGCGAGATCTACCCGAAGGTCGACATCAGGAAGCACATCATCGGCAACCCGGTGACCGTCTCCTGGGAGAACGAGCCGTACTTCATGGGCGCGTTCAAGGCCAACCTGCCCGGTCACTACCGTTACCAGCGGCGCCTGTTCACGCACTTCATGCAGGACCGGCTGCCCGCGGACAAGCGGGGCATCTTCCTCGCCGGCGACGACATCTCCTGGACGGCCGGCTGGGCCGAGGGCGCCGTCCAGACCGCGCTGAACGCGGTCTGGGGCGTCATGCACCACTTCGGCGGCACGACCGACGCGGCGAACCCCGGCCCGGGCGACGTCTACGACGAGATCGCCCCGGTGGAGCTTCCCGAGGACTGACCAGGTCCGGCGGGAGCGGTGACCAGGGCGCGGGCGGCCGGCCTCAGACTCCGGCCGCCCGCGCCTTTTCGAAGATCTCGGCGGCGACGTCCTTCAGCTCCTCCGCGTCCCGCGCGCCGCTCTGCACGTCGATCAGGAACTCGTCGATGCCCATCTCGGTGAACGACACGAGGTCCGCCACGATCTGGTCGACGCTGCCCTGGAAGGTCCTGCGGTCGGCGCCGTCGTGGGGCTTCGCCTCCAGGGCGGTGTTCACCCGCAGCACCGCCCGGATCGGCTTCGTGCGGCCCCGCTCCTCGGCCAGCTCCCGCAGCTGCCGCCACTGGGCGCCGACCTGCTCGGTGCTGAAGCCCGCCGGGAGCCATCCGTCGGCGTGGTCGACCAGCCGCCGGAAGGCCCGCCGGTTGCTCGCGGCCAGCAGGATCGGAATCGGGCGCACGGGCTTGGGCCCGACCACGGCGGACGCGATCTTCGTGAGGGAGCCGTCGTAGACGACCGGATCCGGGCCCCACACCGCCCGGCTCACCTCGATGATCTCGTCCAGCACCTTGCCGCGCTCCGCGAAGGGCCGCACGGAGGAGGCCGCGTACTCGTCGAGGGACCAGCCGGTGCCGAGGCCGGCGAGCACCCGGCCGCCGCTCGCCACGTCCAGCGAGGCGAGGGCCTTGGCGAGCTGGAACGGCACGTGCAGCGGCGCCACCAGGACGCTGGAGCCCAGCTCCGCCCGCTCGGTGGCCGCCGCGGCCAGGGTGAGGGTGACCAGCGGGTCCGCCACGTTGCGGTACTCGTCCGGCCAGGGCACGCCGTCCATGCCGTACAGCCCCTGACTGGCGGGCTCGGGGAACAGGGCCCGCTCGAAGACCCACAGGCTCTCGTACCCGAGCCGCTCCGCGGCGCGGGCCACGTCGGGCACGTCCGAGCCGAGGGAGTACTGCCGCATCTGGGGAAGACCGAGACCGAGCCGTGCTGCCATGACCGCTCCTTACGACGGATGACGGGACGCCGGACGACAACGTACGGAGCGGACCCGGCTGTTCCACGGCGGCTCGCGCGAGGGTCTGGATCCAGCCAGTTGCCTCGTGCAGTCGGCAGTCGGCAGTCGGCAGTCGGCAGTCGGGGGTCGGGGACCGGGGGTCGACGGCGGACAGCCGGCGACCGGATCGGCGCGGGGATCAGATCAGCTCGGGGAGCGGGGTGAGCAGCATCCGGCCCGCGAACCCCACGGCCGCGTCGAGCCGTTCGGTGAACTCGTCGGCGACGTCGCCGCAGTGGCGCAGCGCCCACAGGGCCCGCGCCGCCACCCAGGCCGCGTCCCGGGCCCGCTCCAGACTCCAGGAGCCCAGCAGATGGGTGAGCGGATCGGCGATCTGGAGCAGATCGGGGCCCGGCATCAGATCCTCGCGCACCCGCTCCTCCAGCGATACGAGGAGCTCGCCCACGCGGTCGAACTCGTCCTCCAGATCGGCCGGTTCGCACGCGAGCGGACGACAGGCGTCCACCACGGCGAGCGCCAGGTCGTGCCCGATGTGCGCGTTGATGCCCGCCAGGGCGAACTGCAGCGGCCGTACCCCGGGATGGCCGCGGAGCTGGAACAGCGGGCGCCAGCACGCGGGCGGGCGACGGCCCGCCGACGCCGCGTCGACGGCCGCCAGATAGCGCCGCGCGAACCGCACGTCCAGCGCGATCGCCGCCCGCGGGTCCGGGAACTCCCCGGCGTCCAGGCGCCGGTCGACCTCCTCGGTGACGGTGAGGTAGACGCGGTTGAACACGGCGACCCCGTCGCGCTCGGGCAGGGCCGCGTCGATCGCGCGCATCCGGGCGATCACCGTGTCGACGGGAGTGGTGAAGTGTTCCAACTGCGCCATGGGGGAAGGGTCCCAGCCCTGGGCCGGGCGGCGAGCCGACCGGCCCGGTGCTTCGCCGGAACGGGGGAACGGAGCACCACGGGTGCGGCCGGGAGGGGGAACGGCACGGTGTCAGGCCCACGTGTCCGGCCCCTCGCACGACGCCGGGCCGCGCGCCGGCGTGCCGTGCGGCGCGCGGCGATGGTCGCACCGGCCTCGGCGGTGGCCGTGATCGGCTCGGTCACGGGCATGCTCACGGCGACCGGCCACGCAGACGGGCACGGCCACGACGCCGACCGGGCCGTACCGGCGGCGACCCGCGCGTCCGTACCGGCGCCCCGGTCCGCCGCCCCGGAACCGGAACCGTCACCGAGCACCCCGGAGCCGAACCCGCGACGCACGCCCCCCGCCTCCGCCCCCACCCGGACCGCGAGGCCGCGGCCGGCCGCCCCCGCTCCGCCCCTCCTCTACCGCCACCCCGGCTCCCAGGTACTGGACTGGGTCCGCGCCCATCCGGGTGATCCGCGGACGGCCCTCATCGCGGCGCGGATCGCCGACCAGCCGGCCGCGGTGTGGTTCACGGATCCGGACACCGGCGCGATCGCCGCCCGGGTGCGCGCGGTCACCGCGGGCGCGGCGGCCCGGGACCGCGTCCCGGTACTCGTGCCGTACGCGATCCCGGACCGCGACTGCGGCGGCGCCTCGGGCGGGGGAGCGCCGGACCTCGCCGCGTACGACGCCTGGATCGACGCCTTCGCGCGGGGGCTAGGGCCTGTCGTCACATTCCCGTCTGCCCCACGACGCCTGCACTCCTCCAGAGGGGCACCCCCACTCGCCGCACCGGGCGAAAGCCCGAGTACGTCCGGTACGAGGACTTCCGCCCGGCACTCCCCCAGCCTTCGGCCGGGGGGACCCCCAGAGCACGCACCGGACGTCGCGAGGCCGCCCTTCGGGCGACGACGGGAATGTGACGACAGGCCCTGGCGCGGCTGAGGTGATCGTGATCCTGGAACCGGACTCGATCGCCCAGTCCGGCTGTCTGAGCGAGGCCGGCCGGGCCGCCGGTTCGTCTCGCCGGCCCGTGCCGACCGGGCGCTGAAGGCGGCCGACCCGAGGGCGCGGGTCTACTACGACGCCGGTCACTCCGGCTGGAACCCGCCGCGGGAGCAGGCAGCACTGCTCCGCCGGGCGGGGGCGGCCGACGCGGACGGCGTCTTCAGCAACGTCTCCAACTTCCGCCCCACGCCCGACGAGATCGGTTACGACCGCCGGGGCTCGGCGCGGTGATCGACACCAGCCGCAACGGCAACGGCGCCCCGCCGGACGGCCAGTGGTGCGACCCGGCGGGGCGCCGGATCGGCCGGGCCCCGACCCTGGCCACGGGGGAGGCCGGGATCGACGCCTACCTGTGGGCGAAGCTGCCGGGGGAGTCCGACGGGTGCCGGGGCGCGGCCGGCACGTTCACCCCGTTCTACGCCTACGACGTGGTGCGCGGCTCGTCCGTGTCGTAGTGGGAGGTGCCCTCGTCCAGCAGCGGTGCCTGCGTCTTCAGGTGGGCCGGGGCGAAGGCGCGCAGGGCGTGGTAGCCGGTGATGACGACCACGGTGCCGAGGGCGATGCCGCTGAGCGAGAAGTTGCTGGTGAACTTCATGCTGACGTTGCCGACGCCGATGATGATGCCCGCGGCGGCCGGCACCAGGTTCAGCGGGTTGCGCAGGTCCACCTTGGCGTTCAGCCAGATCTGGGCGCCGAGCAGGCCGATCATGCCGTAGAGGATGACGGTGATGCCGCCGAGGACTCCGCCCGGGATCGCGGCCACGATCGCGCCGAACTTGGGGCAGAGGCCGAAGAGCAGGGCGAAGCCGGCGGCGGCCCAGTAGGCGGCGGTGGAGTAGACGCGGGTGGCGGCCATGACGCCGATGTTCTCGGAGTACGTGGTGTTCGGTGGGCCGCCGACGGCCGTGGACAGCATGGAGGCGACGCCGTCCGCCGAGATCGCCGTGCCGAGCTTGTCGTCCAGCGGGTCACCGGTCATCTCGCCGACCGCCTTGACGTGGCCCGCGTTCTCCGCGACCAGGGCGATGACGACCGGCAGTGCGACCAGGATCGCGGACCACTGGAAGGACGGCCCGTGGAAGTGCGGCAGGCCGATCCAGTCGGCCTTGGAGACTCCGGACAGGTCCAGGCGCCAGTGGTCGGTGACCCTGCCGCTCGCGCTCACCGAGTGGATCCTGCCGAAGATCCGGTCGAACGCCCACGAGACGCCGTACCCGAAGACCAGCCCGAGGAAGATCGCGATCCGGGACCAGAAGCCGCGCAGACAGACCACGGCCAGCCCGGTGAACAGCATGACGAGCAGGGCGGTCCACTGGTCCTGCGGCCAGTAGGTGGAGGCGGTGACCGGCGCGAGGTTGAAGCCGATCAGCATGACGACCGCGCCGGTGACGATGGGCGGCATGGCCGCGTGGATGATCCGCGCCCCGAAGCGCTGCACCGCGAGCCCGACCAGGAACAGCACCACGCCGACGACGAACACCGCACCGGTCACGGTGGCGCTCGTCCCGCCCTGGGCGCGGATGACGGCGGCCACCCCCACGAACGACAGGGAGCAGCCGAGGTAACTCGGCACCCGGCCGCGCGTGGCGAGCAGGAAGATCACGGTCGCCACGCCGGACATCATGATCGCGAGGTTCGGGTCCAGGCCCATGAGCACGGGGGCCACGAAGGAGGCGCCGAACATCGCGACCACGTGCTGGGCGCCGAGGCCCACCGTGCGGGGCCAGGTGAGCCGTTCGTCGGGGCGTACCACCGCTCCGGGCGCGGGCGTGCGCCCGTCACCGTGCAGTTTCCAGCGCACGCCGAGGTCCATGGTGGGGTTTCGCTTTCTCACGTACATGAAGACGGTCCGGACCATTGTCACGGGTGACGAGCGGCCCTACGCTCACACGGTCCTACTCATGAGCGAAGTTCACGTACATGACTGAAGGACCGGCTCAGATGGGAGCCCCCGATGACTGGAAGATCCCGTGCGGCCGTGCTGCTGGCCGCCGTGGTGACGTTCGGCGCGGTGCTCGTCCCGGCCGCGCACGCCGCGCCGAAAGCCCCGCGCACCGTCGTGCTCGACGGCGCCCGCCTCCAGCGGACCCGCGCCCGCCTGTGGCGCGATCCCCAACTCCGGCGCGCGCTCGAGGACTTGACCACCCGCGCCGACACCTGGCTGGACCAGGGCCCCTGGACGGTCGTCGACAAGCCGAAGCCCGCGCCCGGCGGCGACGTGCACGAGTACCTGAGCCAGGCCCCCTACTGGTGGCCCACGACCACTCCCACCGCCGACAACCCCTGGGGCTGCCCCTACGTCCAGCGTGACGGTCAGCGCAATCCCGAGGTCGACAGCGGCACCGACCGGCAGGACGCCGAGAAGGTCTTCGACTCGACGTACGACCTCGCGCTCGCCTGGTACTACACCGGCAGGCGGACCTACGCCGAGAAGGCCGGGCAGATCCTGCGCACCTGGTTCCTGGACCCGGCCACCCGGATGAACCCCGACCTGGACCACGCCCAGTTCATCCCCTGCATGTACGACGGCCGGGCCATCGGCGTCATCGACTTCTCGCAGTCGTACACGAGCGTCCTCGACGCCCAGGCGATCCTGGCCGCCGGCGCCCCCGGCTGGAGCGCGCGGGACCGTACGGCCATGGGCGCGTGGAACGCCGCCTTCCTGAACTGGCTGAAGAGCAGCGCCTTCGGCAAGGAGGAGCGCGCCGCCGCCAACAACCACGGCACTTTCTACGACATGCAGCTCGCCGCCCTCGCCCTCGCCGCCGGCGACACCGCGCTGGCCCGGCGGACCGTGCTGGACGCGCGGGCCGGGCGGATCGACCCGCAGATCGCGGCCGACGGCGGCCAGCCCCAGGAACTGGCCCGCACCCGCAGCTGGCACTACTCGACCTTCGACCTCGTCGCCTACACCCGGCTCGCGGCCATCGGCCGGCACGTGGGCGTGGACCTCTGGTCGTACCGGGGCCCGGACGGTCAGAGCCTGGTGAAGGCGGTCGACTACCTGCTCCCGGCGGCGACGGGCGCCGCCGCCTGGTCGCATCCGGAGCTGGAGTTCCACCGCTACGCGGCCACCGACGTCGTCCACGCGGCGGCGGACGCGGGGGACCGGGCGGCCGCGAGGGCCGTCGCCGCGCTGGCGGCACCGCCCGGCGGCGATCTGTGGGCGCTGCGCCCCGCCGCCGAGCAACTGGACTCCATCGCGGGCTGACCCCTGTCCGGCGGGCTCCGGCCAGGGTTCCTGAGCGGTCGCTTAGTATGTGGTTGTCATCGCAACCATGCTCAGGAGCCCCTCCCGTGACCGTCGAAGCCCCGATCGCGCCCGCCCTCCCCTACGGGCGGCTGATCCCCGTCATCGTCCACTTCGACGACCTCGACGCCCTCGGCCTCCTGCACAACGCCCGCTACCCGCTGCTGGTCGAGCGCGCCTGGACCGAGCTGTGGAACGGGCACGGCGTCCGCTTCGACGGCGACTGGCACGCGGCGGGCGACGCCTGCAACGCGGTGCGCGAACTGCGCATCAGCTACGAGGCGCCCGTGACCAGCCCGGGTGTGTACGCCGTCCACCTCTGGCTGGACCGGCTCGGTACCACCGGCCTGACCTACGGCTTCCGCTTCTGCTCGGCCGACGGCACGCGGACGTACGCCGAGGGCGCCCGGGTGCTGGTCCGGCTCGACGCGGGCACCCTGCGCCCCACGCCCTGGACGGACGGCTTCCGGGCCGTCGGCCGGGAACTGCTGCGCCCGACGGACTGACGGTCCGCGGCGGCGTGTCCCGGGGGCGCCCCTCAGGGGTGTCCCTCAGGCACGCGGGTCGGGTACGGCGGCGGCCCGCGCACCGACCTGCGTGCGGTCGCCGCGCTCGGCGGTGCGCAGCACCCCCGCGAACACGGCGAGTCCGCACGCCAGCGCCGTCACCACGCCGAACGACACCACCAGGCTGGTCGCCTGGGCCACCCCGCCGATCAGGCTCGGTGCGACCAGCCCCGAGGTGTAGGTGATCGTCGCCACGCCCGCGATGGCCTGGCTGGGGTTCGGCCCCGCGTGCCCGGCCGCCGCGAAGCACAGCGGTACGACCACCGCGATGCCGAGCCCCATCAGCCCGAACCCGGCCATCGCCACCGCCTGCTGCCCGGCGACGACGATCAGCAGTCCGCCCAGCACGGCCAGCGCCCCGCCGGCCCGGACCGTGCGGACCGCGCCGTACCGGTTCACCACCGCGTCCCCGGCGATCCGGGCCGCCGCCATGGTCAGCATGAACCCGGTCGTACAGGCCGCCGCCACCCCGGCCGAGCTGTCCAGCCGGTCCCGCAGGAAGACCGCCGACCAGTCCAGGCTCGCGCCCTCCGCGAACACCGCGCAGAAGCCGACCGTGCCGATCAGCAGCGCCGAGCGCGGCGGCAGCGCGAACCGCGGCGGCGGTTCCTCGTCCGCGGCCGGCTGGAGGTCCGGCACCCAGGAGCAGGCCACCGCTCCGAGTACGGTCAGCACGGCGGCGGCCAGCAGGAAGTGCGTGCGGGCGTCCGCCCCCAGATGCGCGGCGAGCGTGCCGGCCGCGGAGCCGGTCAGCGCGCCCGCGCTCCACATGCCGTGCAGTCCCGACATGATCGACTTGCCCAGCAGCCGCTCGACCTCGACACCGAGCGCGTTCATCGTGACGTCGGCGGTTCCCGCGCTCGCGCCGTAGACGAACATCGCCAGGCACAGGGTGTACAGGTTCGTCGCCAGCGACGGCAGGACCAGCGCCGTCGTCCACAGCGCGAGCAGCCCGCGCAGCGCCGTACGGCTGCCGAAGCGGTGGCTGATCCGGCCCGAGAGCGGCATCGCGCACGAGGCACCGAGCGCCGTGAACGCCAGCGCGAAGCCCAACTGGCCCGCGCCGAGCGAGGCATGGTCCTGGATCCACGGCACCCGGGTGGCGAACGAGCCGGTCACGGCGCCGTGCACGGCGAACACGGCCGCCACGGCATACCGGGCGCGCCGCACCTCGCCGGGCGCATGTCCCACGTCACTCATGTTCCCGCCCCTCCCCGGTCCGCTCTCGCCTCCGGGCGCGGGGCGCCCTGTGGCACGCGGCGTAAACTATCAGGGACCCTTCCTGATAGAAAGACGGTTCTAGGATTCCCGTCATGCCCGCATCGCCCAGCACCGCCCGGGCCATCAACGACCGCCTCGCCCTGCGGCTGCTCCAGCAGGAAGGCCCGCTGACGGCAGGGCAGTTGAAACAGCTGACCGGGCTGTCCCGGCCGACGGTCGCCGACCTCGTGGACCGGCTCACCGACGCCGGGCTGATCAGCGTGGTCGGCGAGGCGGGGGAGCAGCGCCGCGGCCCGAACGCCCGGCTCTACGGCATCGCGGCCGACCGCGCCCATCTGGCCGCGCTGGACGTCCGTACCGAGGGCGTCTTCGTGCTGGTGTCGGACCTGGTCGGGCGGGTGCTCGCCGAGGCGTCCGTGCCGATCGGCGGGGACACCGGCACCGGGCCCGCCGTGGAGCAGGCGGTGGCCGCGGTGGAGCGCACCGCCAAGGAGGCCGGTGCGGACCGGCTGCACACCGTCGGCATCGGCGCGCCGGGCCTCATCGACCCGGCCACCGGCGACCTGCGCGACTCCGGCGGGCTGCCCGAGTGGCACCGCAGCCTGTCCGCCGCCCTCCAGGAACGCCTTCCGGGCGCCCGCGTCACCGTGGAGAACGAGACCAACCTCGCCGCCCTGGCCGAACAGCGCGAGGGCGCCGCCCGGGACCGCGACACCTTCGTCCTGCTCTGGCTGGGCCACGGTGTCGGCGCGGCGGTCGTCCTCGACGGCACCCTGCGCCGCGGGGCCTCCGGCGGCACCGGCGAGATCGGCTTCCTGCCCGTCCCGGGCACCGGCTCACTGCCCTCGGCGAAGGACTGCTCCGGCGGCTTCCACTCCCTGGCCGGAGCGGCCGCGATCGCCACCCTGGCAACGTCCTGCGGCCTGCCGGCATCACCCCGCCCGGACGGCCCGGGCACGGCGGAGACGGTGCGGGCGGCGGTGGCGGCATCGGGTGACGGCGGGGTGGTGCGGAGGGCTGCGGCGGTCTCGGGTGACGGCGGGGGCGTGCGAGGGGGTGCGGCGGCAGCGGGTGGTGCCGGGGCGGGAGGAGAGGGTGTGGCGGTATCGGGCGGCGAGGAAGCGCTCGGTACGGGCGCCGGCCTGTCCGCCTCCCGCTTCCTGCACGCCCTCGCCGACCGGCTCGCGGTCGGGGTCGCCTCGGTCGTGGCCGTCCTGGACCCCGGCTGTGTGGTGCTCGGCGGGGAGATCGGGCAGGCCGGGGGCGCCGGGCTCGCGGAACTGGTGGAGACGCGGTTGCGCGGGATGTCACCGCTGCGCACGGAGGTCCGGGCCAGCACCCTCGGCGGCACGGCCGTCCTGCGCGGTGCACTCCTGACGGCCCGCGACCGCGCCCAGGACGACCTGTTCACCCCCCGGGCCTGACCTGACGCCTCGCCGCTGCGGACGCGGAGCCGGGCGGTTCCCCTGTGGTCCGACT
>NZ_MLYO01000030.1 GCF_001866665.1 Streptomyces monashensis
CAGATCGTGAACGTCAGGGTGTCGATGAGGATGTCCTCCTCACGGATGCCCCAGTTCCCCGTCAGGTCGGCGATCAGCCGCTCGGCGATCTCCACCTTCTTCTCCGGCGTACGGGCCTGCCCCTCCTCGTCGATCGTCAACGCGATCAACGCCGCACCGTGCTCCCGCGCCAGCCGGGTGACCCGGGCGAAACGCGAATCGGGACCGTCACCGTCCTCGTAGTTCACCGAGTTGATCACCGCGCGGCCGCCCAGCTTCTCCAGACCCGCCCGGATCACGTCGACCTCGGTGGAGTCCAGCACGACCGGCAGCGTCGAAGCCGTCGCGAACCGCCCGGCCAGCTCCTCCATGTCGGCCACACCGTCCCGGCCGACATAGTCCACACACAGATCCAGCAGGTGCGCACCCTCACGGATCTGCTCCCGCGCCAGCTCCACACAGTCGTCCCAGCGGCCCTCCAGCATCGCCTCCCGGAACTTCTTCGACCCGTTCGCGTTCGTCCGCTCACCGATCGCCAGGTACGACGTGTCCTGCCGGAACGGCACCGTCTGGTACAGGGAGGCCGCGCCCGGCTCCGGGCGCGGATCACGCACGGGCGGCGTCACCCCGCGCACCCGCTCCACCACCTGCCGCAGATGCTCCGGCGTCGTACCACAGCACCCGCCCACCAGCGACAGCCCGTACTCACGCACGAACGTCTCCTGCGCGTCCGCCAGCTCGGGCGCGGACAGCGGGTAGCTGGCGCCGTCCTTGGTGAGGACCGGCAGGCCCGCGTTCGGCATGCACATCAGCGGCACCCGCGCGTTGCGGGCGAGGTAGCGCAGGTGCTCGCCCATCTCGGCCGGCCCGGTCGAACAGTTGAGGCCGATCATGTCGATGCCCAGCGGTTCCAGCGTCGTCAGCGCGGCACCGATCTCGGAGCCCAGCAGCATCGTCCCCGTCGTCTCGAACGCCAGCGAGCAGACCAGCGGCAGGTCGGCACCCAGCCGGTCCAGCGCGCGGCGCGCGCCCAGCAACGCGGACTTCGTCTGGAGCAGGTCCTGGCTGGTCTCCACCAGCAGCGCGTCCGCGCCGCCCGCGATCAGACCCTCCGCACTGCGCTGATAGGCGTCCCGCAGGACGTCGTATCCGACGTGCCCCAGCGTCGGCAGTTTGGTGCCCGGCCCCATCGAGCCCAGCACCCAGCGCGGCTGTCCGCTGCGGGCCGCGAACTCGTCCGCCACCTCACGGGCGATCCGCGCCCCCGCCTGCGACAACTCGTGGACGCGATCGGCGATGTCGTACTCCGCGAGCGCCGAGTGGTTCGCCCCGAAGGTGTTCGTCTCCACACAGTCGACGCCCACCGCGAAGTACGCCTCGTGGACCGCGCGCACGATGTCGGGCCGTGTGACGTTCAGGATCTCGTTGCAGCCCTCCAGTTGGCGGAAGTCCGCGAGGCTCGGGTCCTGAGCCTGGAGCATCGTGCCCATCGCACCGTCCGCGACCACGACACGGGTGGCGAACGCTTCCCGCAGGGTCGTCGCCCGGTTCGCCGTCACGACGCCACCGCCAGGTGTGCGCCGAGCTCGGCTCCCGCCGCGGCCCCGTACGTCGCGGTGACCACGGCGAGCAGCCGTCGCGGGTCGAGTTCGTAGGACTGGGAACCCACGTGGGACAGCGCCGACGAGGCCACGGCGCAGCCGAGTTGGGCGGCGCGCCGCTGCGACCGGCCCCAGGCGACCGCGGCCAGGAAGCCGGCGCGGAACGCGTCGCCCGCACCCGTGGGATCGACGACCCCGGTGTCCGCGACGGCCGGGACGGTGAGCGCCGGGCGGCCCTCGTTCTCGATGCGGGCTCCCTGGCCGCCGAGCGTGGTGACCCACGTGCCGACGCGCCGGAGGACCTCGTCGTGGCTCCAGGCGGCGCGCTCCACCAGCAGCCCCGCCTCGTACTCGTTGGTGAACAGCCAGCGCGCGCCGTCCACCAGGTCGCGCACCTCGTCGCGGTCCAGGCGCGCGAGCTGCTGCGAGGGGTCCGCCGCGAAGGGGATGGCGAGTTCGCGGCACTCGAGCGTGTGGCGCAGCATGGCGGCGGGGTCGTTGGGCGAGACGAGGACCAGGTCGGGCGCCGGGTCCAGGTGCCAGAGGTCGATGTCGCGGGCCTCGGTCATCGCGCCCGCGTAGAACGCGGCGATCTGGTTGGTGTCCTGGTCGGTCAGGCACAGGAACCGGGCCGTCTGCCGCTGGTCGGAAACCCGCACGTGTGAGGTGTCGACGCCCTGTCCCTTCAGCCAGACCTCGTACTCACCGAAGTCGCTGCCGACCGCGCCGATGAGCAGGGGTGTGAGGCCGAGCCCGCCGAGCCCGTAGGCGATGTTGGCGGCGACCCCGCCGCGGCGCACCTCGAGGTCGTCGACCAGGAAGGAGAGCGACACGTGGGAGAGCCGGCCGGGGATCAGCTGGTCGCTGATACGGCCGGGGAAGACCATGAGATGGTCGGTGGCGATGGAGCCGGTCACGGCGATGCGCATGGGCGTTCCTGTCCCTGTCGACCCTGGCCGCGGACGCTCAGCGGCCCGCGGCGGCTTTGAGCTGGTCGGCACGGTCGGTGCGCTCCCAGGTGAATCCGGGCAGCTCACGCCCGAAGTGCCCGTAGGCGGCGGTCTGCCGGTACACCGGGCGCAGCAGGTCCAGATCGCGGATGATCGCGGCCGGGCGCAGGTCGAAGACCTGGTCGATCGCCTTCTCGATGGCGCTCTGCGCCACCACCGCGGTCCCGAACGTCTCGACGAACAGGCCGACGGGTTCGGCCTTGCCGATGGCGTAGGCGACCTGCACCTCGCAGCGTGTGGCGAGCCCTGCCGCCACCACGTTCTTGGCGACCCAGCGCATCGCGTACGCCGCCGAGCGGTCCACCTTGGAGGGGTCCTTGCCGGAGAACGCCCCGCCGCCGTGCCGGGCCATGCCGCCGTACGTGTCGATGATGATCTTCCGTCCGGTGAGACCCGCGTCGCCCATCGGGCCGCCGATCTCGAAACGGCCCGTCGGATTGACCAGCAGCCGGTAGTCGTCGGCCGCCAACTTGATGCCCTCCTCGGCGAGTTGGGTCAGAACCGGTTCCACGACCTGGTGCCGGACGTCGGGGGTGAGCAGGGTGTCGAGGTCGATGTCCGCCGCGTGCTGCGAGGAGACCACCACCGTGTCCAGGCGAACCGGACGGCTGCCCTGGTACTCGATGGTCACCTGGGTCTTGCCGTCCGGGCGCAGGTAGGGCACCGTGCCGTTCTTGCGCACGTCCGTGAGACGCCGGGACAGGCGGTGTGCCAGGTCGATCGGCAGCGGCATCAGATTCGGCGTCTCGTCCGTCGCGTAGCCGAACATCAGCCCCTGGTCGCCTGCCCCCTGCCGGTCCAGCCCGTCCCCGTCGCCGTGCGAGGCACCCTCCACCCGGGACTCGTAGGCCGTGTCCACGCCCTGCGCGATGTCCGGGGACTGCGCGCCGATCGACACCGACACCCCGCACGACGCCCCGTCGAACCCCTTCGTCGACGAGTCGTAGCCGATACCGAGGACCGTCTCGCGCACGATGCCGGGAATATCCGCGTACGCGGCCGTGGTCACCTCTCCCGCGACGTGTACCTGACCGGTGGTGATCAGCGTCTCCACAGCCACCCGCGAGGTGGGGTCCTCGCGCAGCAGCGCGTCGAGGATCGCGTCGCTGATCTGATCGGCGATCTTGTCCGGATGTCCCTCGGTCACGGACTCCGAGGTGAACAGGCGCGTCGTCATGTCTCTCCTGTGGTGTGAGCAGTTGTGGCACGGGAGGGCGCCGACCGCGGATGCGCCCGGCGCCCCGGGTGTCAGCGGGGGCGCCGCGCGGCGGCCGCGAGTGTCCTGGCGAATTCGACCGCGGAGGCCGCGGCGGCGGTGAGAACCACCACCGGCGGCATGCCGCCGCGTGCCACGACGGCCTGCGCCAGTTCGTACGCGGCGACGCCGCCGCCCGAGAAGGCACCGAACACGAGCGGGCCGTCCACCGCGTCCAGCATGCGCAAGGCCGCGTCCCGTCCCGCTCCTGTCTCGGGCGACTGCCCCAGCAGGACGAGTGCTTCGGGGCCGTCGTAGACGGCGGCGACGCGGGCGTGGGCGAGGCGGGAGGTGCCCGGTTTCCCGATGAGGCAGACGGTGCCCGCGCCGGGGCGCCGGGCGGAGCGCAGTACGTCCAGCGAGGGTTCGGCGTGGGCCGCGGTGGTACGGGGCGGCGCGGAGGGCGCGGTCAGCCGGATGTCGGCGAGCAGTCCGAGCATCTCGCCGACGGTCGTGGTCTCGCCCGCGGCGCAGGGCAGTTCGCGCAGCAGGAGGACGGTGTGCGCGAGCACTTCGTCGGCGTCGGCGAAGTGTCCGCGGTCGTAGGAGACGGTGAGGGCGAGGCCTTCGTCGTCGTGATGGGCGACGAGGGTGACGGGGAACGCCGTGCCGACGCCGAGCGTCTCGGGGAAGCCCACGTGAATGCCGTGTTCGGCGAGGTGGGGGGCGATTGCCTCGGGGGTGCTCGGGTGGTGGTCGAACACGAGCAGACTGCCGGTGTGTCCCACGTCCGGCTGTCCGGTCCAGGAGCGGATCTGGCCGGCCGAGACCCACTCGTACGCGGCCAGGTCGATGGCTTGGTCGCGCAGCCGGGCGAGGAACGCCGGCACGGTGGCGTGCGGGTCGACCTCGACCGTCATGGGGAGCGGGTTGCGCAGGGCCGCGGGCAGCCGCTCGATGCCGTCGAGGAGGATGCCGCGTCCGGAGACCGTGCTGCTGAAGCCGACGGCCGTGGGGCCGGTGGCCTCTGCCGCCCGGTACAGCAGCATGGCCCACACCGCGTGGAGCACGCTGCTCTCGGGTACGCCCCAGTTCGCCGCCCACGCGACGAGGCGATCGGCCTGCCGCGGGGTGAGCCGGGCGCGCGTGTGGCCGGTTCCGCTGCCGGTGCCGGTGACCGGCAGTGCGGTGGCGGGCGTGAGCGGGCAGCCGCGCCAGAACTCCCGTGCGGCCGCGGTGTCCTGCGCGGCGACCCAGTGTGTGTAGTCGCCGATGTCGGGGCGCCGTTCGCCGCCGGGCAGGGTGCCGTCGGCCAGATAGGCGCGGTAGAACTCGTGCAGCAGCAGCCGCACGCTGTAGGAGTCGAGCAGGCCGTGGTGGAAGGTGAGCAGGACGCGCGTGGGCTCGGCGGCCTCCAGCGAGTGGGCCGCGCCGCCGAGGACGGTGATGCGCAGCGGACCCGGCCGGTGCGGGTCCAGGCCGCGACGCCGGTCCGCCTCGACGAGCGCCGACCAGTCGGCGCCGCCGTGCGGCAGCCGTACGACCTCGGGGACGACCCGTTCGTGCAGCACGATGTGCGGCTCGGGCCCCTCCTCGAAGGCGGCGCGCAGCACGGTCTCGTGCGCGAAGACGGACGCCCAGGCGGCGGTGAAGCGCTCGTGGTCGAACGGCCCGTGCCAGACGAAGGCGAGCTGTTCGCAGTGGCGGCCGGCGCCGGAGCGGGCGTCGGCGTCCGCGATCAACTCGCGCTGCAGCGGGCTCGGTTCGATCCTGCGTACGAGCGGGCCGGCCGACGAGGCGTGCGTGAGCAGGTCGGCGAGGAGCCCGGCGGGGGCGTCCGCGCTGAGCCGTAGTGTGTGATGGCCCGGCCCGTGCCGCTGGAGGCTGTGGTGCCGGCCCCCGGCCTCGGGCGGGCGGGCCGCGATGCGGTCGATGCGGTCCAGGGCGGCCTGGAGCCGCCGGGCGTCGAGCGGACCGCGCAGTTCGAGGACGGGCGCTTCGTCGGGAGTTCCTCCGAGGTCGACGACGACGGTGATCGGCTCGTCGGGCACGGCGTGCGAGGAGTGGTCAGCGGTCATCGTCTTCGGGGCACGCAGGTGCACGCAGCCGGGTACGGCCGTTGCGCACGCATGCGGGATCCCCCTCCCTCCCCTCTGTCCGGGTGCGGAACGAGTATGCGAAGACCCACCCATAAAGGCCTGACACGGCGCTGACACGGCGGTGGTCCCGGCGTCGGCGAACGGGTCTGCCCGGCACGGTGCCGCGCGAGCGGGGTCCGGACGGCTCATGGCGACCCCGACGCGGCGCGTGCCACGGGGCATCGCCGGGCTCAGCCATGGCGGCCTCCTCGTCCTCGCAGGCGCATCTGTCGCCCTCGTACCCTAGGAGTGCAGGTGAGGACGGGTCCGATTCCTCGAGCGGGCCTCGAACCTCCCTGTGTCACAGGTGGGGCGACGGCTGCGGGCGGGCCGGGCACGTCAGTCGAGGAGTTCCGTGACGGCTCCCATGAAGCCCTCGTCGAGCATGGTGGCCGCCGCGGTGTCGCGCGCGCTGCCCAGGCCCGCGTCGTGACTGGCCACGCTGAGGAGATAGCGGCCGAGGACGCGCCGCGTGACGAAGGCCCATTCGCCGTGGGCGGCGGGCCTGCCGTCGGGGGCGAGCAGTTCGCCGCTGCCGACGCCGAAGCCGAACTCGGTGAAACCCAGCCGCAGGCCCTGGCCGAGCGCCTTGGTGTAGGCCTCCTTCAGGGTCCACAGGCGCAGCATCTCCGCGGGGCGCTCGGCCTCGCCGAGGGCTTCGAGTTCGATGCGCTCGGCAGGCGTGAGCACATGGCTCTGCAGCAGGTCGTAGGACATGCGTCGGTCGACGGGTTCGGCGTCGACACCGATGCGGCCCTCACGGCTGATGCCCACGGCGATCAGGTCGTCGGTGTGGGTCAGGCTCACGTCGATCTGGTCGAGGCCGCGCAGATACGGCCGTCCGCCGATCTTGTAGGCGAGGTCGATCTCGACCGGGTCGACCCGCAGGGCGGCCGCGGCGGTGAACTTGGTGGCGAGCCGGGAGGCGACGAAGCGGTAGCGGAGCGTGGGGTCGCCGGTGCGGCGGTAGCGCTGCCAGTCGCGGCCGAGCAGGGGGCGCAGCGCGGGGTCGGCGACGGCGGTGGTGAGCCACTCGCCCCAGGTGGTGTGGACGACCGCGTTGCCGTAGCGGTCCATGGACTCCCGCACGCGGTGCCAGGGCGCGTCCGGTCCGCTGACGTGGACCGGCGCACCGATGCGCTCGGCGCCGGGGAACCGGTTGGTCGTCAATGTCCCTGCCTTCTCGAAGGTGTCGGTGACGTCTTGGGCGGGCCGGCCGCGGTGGGCCGGGGGTGTCACAGCGCGTACGCGACCGCGTCGAGGTCGCAGCTGCGGCCGTCCCGGTAGCGGCGGACGAGTTCGTCGACAACCTGTTCCTGACAGCCCTCGGGCAGGTCGGGCACCGGGATGCCGAGCCGCTCGCCGAGCCGGGACAGGGCCAGCACGGCCCAGGCCGGGTCGGCGAGGAACGGGGCGCCGCCGTCCTGGCCCTCCCAGATGCCGAGGATCGCGGCGGCGCCGACGACACGGCTGTAGCGGTCGCTGAGGACGGCCACGGCGGGATCGGTGAGCGCGGTCCCGGGTGTCGGCAGGGAGCGGCACCGCTCCTGGAGGGCGCGCAGTTCGGTGACGAACGCCTCGGCGAGCGCGGCGAGCGCGGCGATGTGTCCGCCGACGCCGCGGGACGCGGCGAGCCGGGTGGCACAGCCGACGAGTGAGGCGGCCATGAAGTCCCCGCCACCCGCGATGCCCAGTACCCGGTAGTCCAGGTCGGGCAGTTCGGCACCGCTGCGGAACAGTTCGGGCGGCGGCTCGTCCTCGGCGAACCAGGACCGCTCGGCGAGACCGCGCAGCTGGGGCACGAGCACGGCCTGGCAGGAGGCGCTGCCGGCATGGCCGAGACCGGCGACGGGCAGGTCGCGTGCGAGTTTGTCGAGCGCCCCGTACTCGGGGCTCTCGTGGTCGTAGCCGCGCGCGCCGAGGACCGTGGCGAGCTCCTCCAGGTCCTCGCGCAGCAGCTCCGGCACCACGTATTTCACAGCGGCGGCGAAGAGATGGGCACCCGCGGGCAGCAGGCTCAGCGCCCGCAGGACGACGGTGGCCATGGCGTCGCAGGCCAGCAGGTCGGCGAAGACGCCCGCGAGGGGCTTGTGCCAGCGCTTGGCGAGGGGCCCGCTGCGGCCTTCGGAGGCGGCCCGTACGGCGGAGTGCAGCACCGTGCCGGCGGACGCGGTGACGACACCGCAGATCAGGCTGCGGTTGACCTGGAACGTGCGCAGGGCGAGGGACACTCCCTCGCCGGCGGCACCGACCAGCGCGTCCCCCGGAACGGGACAGTCGGTGAACTCCAGGCCGCTGAACAGCGCCCCGCGCATGCCCGGGGTCCGGACCCGGGGCAGGTGGTGCGCGTGCTCCGGCCGCTGTCCGGCGGGATCCAGAAGCAGCACGGAGTGGCTGCGAGGTCCGCGGGCGGCGTCGGTACGGACGTAGGCGACCTGCAGGTCGGCGCGGCGCGCGTTGATGATGACGTCCTTGCGTCCGCTGAGCCGATAGCCACCGGGGGCGGTGCGAGCGGTGAACTCGTCGCGCAGGATCGCGTTGGCGTGCGCCAGCTCGTGGTGCAGGATCGTCGCCCGCCGGCCGGTGAGCAGCAGGTCGGCGACGTCCTGGCGCTGGCGTGCGCTGCCGGCGGCCCAGACGGCGCCGGTGGCGAACAGCGAGATGATGCCGTAGCCGAAGCCGAGGGCGACATCGCGCCGGAAGACGGGACGCAGGACGCGGGCCAGCAGGTCGGCACGGGTGAGCCGGCCGCCGTGCGCGACGGGCACGAACTCGGCACCGAGGCCTTCCTCCGTGAGCAGCGCCTCGGTGACGGCGGGTGGTTCACGCCGGGCGTCGGCGGCGAACAGGGCGCGCAGACCGTGCGGATTGGCGGGGTCGTAGGGGTCGCCGAGGAGCGCCTCGAGCCGTGCGGCGCGTGCCAGGGCGTCCGCTTCCTGCCCGCCCTTTCCCCCGGCGGGGCGCTGGGTGATCTCGGCGATGGTGGTCATGGCGGCGGCGGTCAGCTCCCTCATCGGCGGATGGGGCACTCCGTGCGCGCCCGTGCGTCCGACCTTGACGCGGAACGCTCGAGACCTGGTCGAAGAGTTCTCGAACCACCGTCCACGGACCGGCCTCGCACGTCCCGCCCGTAAACGGCTGTGGCACCCTCCGGATACCGGAGGGTGCCACAGACTTTTCACGCGGTTCTCGATCACCCGGTCTTACGGCGGAAGTAACGCTTCTTACCGGCTGGCCCGCTCATGTTCCTGACCTTGAGACGGCCCTCCTCGTGCGCCTTCCTCGCGTGCGACTCCTGGGCCTTGCGCTCCAGCGCCTCACGGAATTTCTCGCGGTCCGCGTTCTCGTCGGGAGTTTCCTCGGGCTTCTCCGTCATACGAGCCTCCTTGTTCTCCTCGGGAATGGAATTCGCCTAGGCGGCGTCGGGGACGAGACCGTCCGCGACGAGTTCACCGGACGCTCCGTCGTCGTTCGTCCGGCCCGGATCCTCGCTCCCGTCGGTCGCGGCCGCCGGCTTGCTGCGGGGCAGCAGCGGGGTGAGGGCCGCGGTCAGTACGAAGGCCGCCACGTTGTACCAGAGCGTCGTCTGGACTCCGTCACCGAAGTCACTGACCCGGGACGCGCCGGCTGCCCCGGCTCCGGTGCCCACCATCCCGAAGAAGATCGCCCCCACGACGGCGATGCCCGTCGCGGAGCCGAACTGCGTCATCGCGTTGACCACACCGGATCCCGCGCCCGCATCCGCGGGTGGCAGGTCGCCGAGCACGGTCGTGGCGAGGATCGGGGTGCTCAGACCCATGCCGACGCCCATGAGGAAGGCCGCGCCCGCCACGTACGGCCAGCTCAGATCCGCGCCCTTGGCATGCACGGCGACGATCACGGCCAGCGCGCTCAACGCCATGACCAGCGCTCCGGCCGCGACGAACTGCCGGCCCCGGGTGGCACCGAAGCGCCAGCCCAGCTGGAACGTGGCGACGATGCCGAGCGGCCACGCCGCGATGGCGAACGCCGTCTCGCCCACCGACCAGCCCAGACCGAACTGCAGGTAGTAGGTCAGCACGAAGGAGAACGACGTGATGCCGGTGAAGGCGAGCAGCGACACCGCCAGGCCGGCGGAGAAGGACCGTTGGCGGAACAGCGTGGGCGGCACGAGCGCCGAGCCGTCCGCCCTGTGCCGTCGCCGCTCCTGGACGACGAACCCGCCGAGCAGCGGCACCGCGGCGGCCATCACCACGAACATCCAGCCGGGCCAGCCGTGTTCGCGCCCCTGCACGAGCGGGAACATCAGCGCCAGCGACGCACCAGCGAGCAGGAGCACACCGGGCATGTCGAGACGCGGACGCTCGTCGGCCCGGAACGAGGGCAGCGCACGGGCACCGACGAGCAGTGCCAGGAGGCCGATCGGCACGTTGACGAAGAACACCGGCCGCCAGCCGAGACCCATCAGGTCGAGGTCGGTGAGCAGGCCGCCCAGCAGCGGCCCGCCGATGCTGCCCAGGCTGAGCAGCCCGCCCACCAGGCCCGCCGCCAGTGCCCACTCCTTCTGGTCGAACGTCCTGACGATGACGGCCATGACCTGGGGAAGCATGAGCGCGGCCATGAGACCCTGCGCGAAGCGGCCCGCCACCAGCATCTCCGGGTTCACCGCGAGGCCGCACAGGGCGGACGACGCGGTGAACAGCCCGACACCCGTCATGAACACCCGCTTCGCCCCGAAGATGTCCCCCAGCCGTCCTCCGGTGATCAGGAACATCGAGAAGGCGAGCGCGTAACCGGCCAGGGTCCACTGTGCGGTGGAGAAACTGATCTCCATGTTGCGCTGGATGCTGGGCAGGGCGACCGTGACGATGTTCGTGTCGAGGCCGTCGAGGAAGGACGCGATGCCCAGGACCCCCAGGGCTACCCAACGCGCCCGGCCGAGCTGTGGTGTGTCTGTCACTAGATCAACTCCTGTGTGGATCGTGGGGGGTGGCACGGCGGGTCCGAGGTGTACGGCGGGGCTGCGGTGCCGAAGCGCCGCGCGTCCCGTCGATCGCCGGGCCGTGGCGCTCACCCCGGCCGGCCGGGTGCCGGTCCGGGCGGGCCGCCGCAGTGACGGGCTACCGCTCGCGAAGCGGTGCGGACCCCGGACCTTGGGCACATCGTGCTCCTCGGTCCGAGGCCGCGCCACGGACGGATCTCGTCACTCCCACCTTCCCGACCGGTCCTGGACCCGCACTCGAGCGCGTCTGTAGCGGACGCCACGGGTCCGGGCGGGCCGACCGCGTCCCGCCCCGGTCACAGACCCCCGAGTACGGCGTCGAGCGCCTGGTCCATCTCCTCTTCGGACAGGTCCCCGGCGGCCTGGAGAGCGTCGGCGCCGGCGCTCTGCGCGCCCGCCCGCTCCGGCTGCGCGAGGACGAGGAGCCGCTCCAACAGGCCGCTGCTGCGCAGCTGTTCGGCGCTGACGCGGGCCAGCGCCCACTGCGCGGCGCGCGCCGGGTCGGCGGGCGGCACATCGGCCTGGTCCGCCACGTCGAAGGACAGCTGCTCGTGCAGGAAGCCGGCGATCGCCCGCGGTGTCGGATAGTCGAACGCGAGGGTGCTCGGCACGCTGATCCGGGTGTACCTGGCGATACGGTTCCTGAGCTCGACGGCCATCAGCGAGTCCCAGCCGAACTCCCGCATCGGCTTGTCCATGGGGACGTCGGCGGACAGGCCGAGCACCGCGGTGACCTCCTGCTGCACGAAGGTGCGCAGCGAGACCTCCCGCTCCTCGGCGCTCAGCGCGGCGAGGCGGTCACGGAACTCCGGGTCCTGCGCGGCGGACTGCCCCGCCTGCTTGGGCTTCGGACGCACCAACGTCCGTAGCAGTGCGGGCAGTTGTTCCACCGCCGCCCGCTGGAGGTGCACCAGGTCGAGCTTGGCGGGCACCAGGTGCGGCTCGGGGCGGTCCAGCGCGGCGTCGAGCAGGGCCAGCCCCTCGGCAGCGCCGATCGGCCGGGCGCCCTGGCGGCGCATCCGGGCCAGCTCGGCCTCGCCCAGGTGCCCGGTCATACCCGCACCGCCCTGGTCCCACAGGCCCCAGCCGAGACTGACGGCGGCCAGACCGCGGCGGCGCCGGTGCGCGGCCAGGGCGTCCAGGAAGACGTTGGCGGCGCCGTAGTTGCCCTGTCCGGGCGAGCCGAAGGTACCCGCCGCGGACGAGAAGAGCACGAACGCGGACAGGTGCCGGTCCTTGGTGAGCTCGTGCAGGTGCCAGGCGCCCCGCAGCTTCGGGTCGAGGACGCGTGCGAAGCGCTCGGGTGTCTGGTTGCGTACGACACCGTCGTCGATCACCGCCGCGAGGTGCAGCACCCCGGTCAGGGGGCGGATGCCGTCGGCCTCGGCCACGGCAGCGGCGGCCTGCTCGGGGTCGGCCACGTCGCAGGCGACGACGCGCACGGACTGCGCGCCCGCCGCCTCCAACTGCGCGGTGAGCTCCTCGGTTCCTGGCGCGCCCGGTCCCTGACGTGATGTCAGCACCAGGTGCCGGACGCCGTGTTCGGCGACCAGATGGTGGGCGACCAGGCGGCCCAGCTCACCTGTGCCACCGGTGACGAGCACCGTGCCGTCCGGGTCGAGGGCGCGCGGGGCGGTGAGCACGATCTTGCCGGTGTGTCGGCCCTGCGCCATGTACCGGAAGGCGTTCGGGGCCTCCCGCACGTCGTACGAGAGGTACGGCAGCGGCTCGATCGCACCGCGGTCGAGGAGGGTGGTGAGCTCGGTGAGCATCCGGTGCAGATGCTCGGGCGCGAGCGACATCAGGTCGAAGGCGCTGTACGTGACGCCGGGGTACGCCCCGGCGACCACCGCCGGGTCACGCACGTCGGTCTTGCCCATCTCCAGGAACCGGCCGCCGCGCGGCAGCAGCCGCAGCGAGGCGTCGGTGAGCTCCCCGGCCAGCGAGTTCAGAACCACGTCGACGCCGGCGCCGTCGGTGGCAGTCAGCCAGGCTTCGGCGAACGCCGTGTCGCGCGAGGAGGCGATGCGCTCGTCGGGGATCCCGAGCCCGCGCAGTACGGGCCACTTGGCCGGCGACGCGGTGGTGTACACCTCGGCCCCCAGGTGCCGGGCCAGCTGTACGGCCGCCATGCCCACGCCACCGGCTCCGGCGTGCACGAGCACCTTCTCGCCGGCCGCGAGCGAACCGAGCTCGGTGAACGCGTAGTACGCGGTGAGGAAGGCGAGCGGGATCGTCGCCCCCTCCTCGAAGGTCAGCGCGTCGGGCAGCCTCGCCATCAGGTGCCCGTCGCCGCGTACCTGCGTTCCGAAGGCGCCGAGCGCGAGGCCCATGGCCCGGTCACCGGGCCGCAGGTGCCGCACACCCGGGCCGGTCTGCGTCACGACACCGGCGAACTCCAGGCCCAGCTTGGGGGTTTCCACCATGCCGAGGGCATTGAGCACGTCGCGGAAGTTCATTCCGGCAGCGCGTACCTCGACGCGCACCTCGTGCTCGCCGAGCGGCTCGGTGTCGTCGACCGGGACGAGGCGGAGGCTGTCGATGCTGCCCTTCTCCGCGATGTCCAGGTGCCAGGGCCGCCCGCCCGGGGGCGGTGTGAGCGGGGAGCCGCCCTTGGCCTGTTCCTTCGCTGCGCGCACCAGGCGCGGCGCGTAGGCCGCGGTGCCGCGCAGGGCCAGCTCGGGCTCGTCGGCGAGGGAGAGCGCACCGGCCAGCGGTCCGGCCGCCGGCTCCACGCCGTCCAGGTCGACGAGACGCACCGAGCGGTCCGGGTGCTCCCCGCGCACCGCCCTGATCAGGCCCCACAGCGGGGAGTTGGCGAGCTCCGTCACCGTGTCCTCGGGGCGGGCGGCGACCGCGTCGCGGGTCACCCAGACCAGCTCGGTGTCCTCGATGCGCGGCTCGGACAGCAGCCGCTGAAGCAGCGGAAGCACGTCGAGCGCCGCCGTCCGCGCCCGCTCCCCCGTGCTGCCCGTGGCCGGGGGTGTCGTTGCGTCGACGACGATCCGGCGGGGGCCGTCCCCGTCGGCGAGGAGCTCGTCGAGCGCGCCGTACCGGGGAACGTTCAGGGCCTGTGCCACCGTGTCCGCGTCCCCGAGCACCACGGTGCCCGCGAGGCCGGCCGCGTCGTCAGGCACCTCCACGGGCTGGAAGTCGACGCGGTAGAGGTGGTCGGCAGCCGACGGCAGGGTGCCTCGCAGCTGTGCCGCCTGCGCCTGCTGGATCTCCAGGGCGGCCGCGCGCAGCACCGGTTCACCCGCCGGGTCGGTGACGAGCACCGTCACCTTCCGGCCGCCTGGGCCATCGCCCGCGGACTCCGCCACGTCGACACGGACCCGCAGCTCGGTCCCGCCCGTCGCGTGCAGAGCGACGTCGGTCCAGGCGAACGGCAGCAGCACCGTGCCCTCGGGCCGCTCCCCGGTGTCCACTGCGGCGAGCGTGTGCAGGGCCGCGTCGAGGAGCGCCGGGTGGATGCCGAACCCGTCGGCCGTGAGGCCCGCGGGCAGGCGGACCGTGCCGTACGCCGTGCTGCCGCTGCGCCACAGTTCTGTCAGTCCCTGGAAGGCGGGACCGTACTCCAGGCCTTGGCCGCGCAGTGTCGCGTAGAAGTCCTCGAGCGGGAGCGGCTGTGCGTCCGCCACCGGCCAGTCGCGCAGCCCGGCGGCGACCTCGGCCGGCATGTCCTGCTCGTCGTCGGCGAGTTCGCCGGTCGCGTGCAGGGTCCAGGAGCCCGGTTCCACGGCCGACTCGGGCTGGCTGTAGATCCCGACCGTCCGGCGTCCGTCGTCGGGCGCGCCGACCCTCACCTGGAGGCGCACCGGGGTGTCCGCCGTGAGGATGAGCGGCTGGGCGAGGGTGAGTTCGCCGACGCGGGCGGCCCCGACGGCGCGGGCGGCGGTGAGCGCGAGCTCGAGCAGGCCGGTGCCGGGCACGAGCACGGAGCCGAGGACGGCGTGGTCGCGCAGCCAGGAGTGCTCGGTCAGCGCGAGGCGTCCGGACAGCAGGTGACCGGCACCGTCGGCCAGTGCCAACTCGGCGGCTATCCAGTGGTGTTCGCTGGGCAGCAGACCGCTGCCGCGGGCGTCCGTCCTGCCGCCGGGGGCGGATTCCAGCCAGTAGTGCTGTCGCTGGAAGGCGTA
>NZ_MLYO01000031.1 GCF_001866665.1 Streptomyces monashensis
TAGCTCAGACACCAGCCGCAAAGTAGCCGGGTGATCACGTGCTCGCCGCTGCGGCGGCCTGCTCGTCATGCTCGCGGAGCATCCGCATGACAGTGGCAGGCGAGGGATGCTGACCCTTCTTCGCGCCGGTGGTGATGACGAGCCGCTTGGCGATGTCACGCAGGCTCATCTCCTGCTCGCGCAGGTGCAGGGCCATGGACAGCATGGAGTCGTCGGTGACGCCCGCGCCGCCGATGGTCTTGCCGCGCTTGCGGGCGGACTCGTGGCCTTCGAGGGTGCGGTCGCGGATGTACTCGCGCTCCATCCCGGACATCGCGGCGAGCACGGTGAACACGATCCCGGACGGATCGTGCGAGCCCTTCAGCTCCCCGGTCAGGAACTCCAGCCCAACGTCGCTCGCCTTCAGCTCCTCAGCGAGCATGGCGAGCTCGATGCCGCGCCCAAGCCGCTTGTGCTCGTGGACGACGAGGGTCACGGCGACGCCGGAGGAGCGGATCTCTCCGGCGAGCTTCACGGCGGCCTCCAGCTCGGGGCGCTTCGTGGCGCGGGTGGAGATCTTCTCCGAGAAGACCCGCGTCACCCCGGCCTCGGCGAGGGAGTCGAGCTGCGCGTCGAGGGACTGTCGGGCGGTCGAGGCGCGGGCGTACCCGAGGCGGACGTGCCCGACCGGTTCGGCGCCGGCGCTCACCGGCCGGGGCAGCTCGGTCCAGACCGATCCCGGTTTCCGTACCGCGGGGGTCGGCACGCTGAGCGTCTTGGCGAGCTGGGGCACGAGGCGAAAGCGGGCGGTGTGGTACTGGATCGCCACCTTGCCCTTGCCGGTCCGGCACGGGGAGCCCGCCGGGACGGCACAGGTGGACATCGGGCAGTCGTGCGATTCCACGCGCTTGAAGTCGTTGCTCACAGCCCCGAAGCGTTTCATGAGGGTGTTTCAGACGTCTAGTCGTTTGCAACAACTCATGAAACATGATCGCCGCAGGTGGACCACCGGGTGGTGCGGTGTTTCACGAGCGACCACCTATGAAACAGGCACGGCCGAGAAGCGGTGCCATCGTGCGGCTGCGGTCGGACGCCGGGGTCCTGCTGGTCGGCGTGCGCGGCCGATCGCCGCTCACGACCCGGGGTGGGTGGTCAGCAGTCGTGTGTGTGCGGTTGTTCGTTCCCTCTGCCGCCAGGTTCCGGGTGGTTCTCCGTGGTGTCGGCGGAAGGCTGCGGCGAATGCGAAGGGCGAGCCGTAGCCGATGGTGTCGGCGATCTGGGCCAGGCTGAGGTCGTCGGCGCGCAGGTGGTCGCGGGCGAGGGTCATGCGCCAGTCGGTCAGGTACTGCACGGGGGCCTGGCCGAGTGCGTCCCGGAACGCCCGCGCGAAGGCGGCGCGGGACAGGCCGCTGATCGCGGCGAGTTCGGGGACCGTCCACGGATGGGCCGCGTTTTCGTGTATGGCTTGCAGCGCGGCGCCCAGCCGCGGGTCGGCGGATGCCCGGTACCAGCGCGGTGCGGTCGGGCTGCGGCGGAAGTCGGCGCGGATGGCCAGGACGAGCAGCAGGTCCAGGAGGCGGTCCAGGACGATCTGCTGGGCGAGTTCGTTGCGGACCAGTTCGCGGGACAGCAACGTGATCACGTCCCGCAGCGGGTCGTCGTCGGCAGCCGAGAGGGTCATGACCTGGGGCAGGGCGTCGAGCAGCCCGGCGCCGACATCGCCGGAGAACTGGTAGGCGCCGCACAGGAACACGGTGGCCTGCGGGTTGTCCCCGGGGCCGATCCGGGCGTGGCGTGCCCGGAACTCCTCCGGCTCCAGGCATTGGGCGCCCGGCTCGTGCCCGATGTAGTGGTCCGGGCCGCCGCGCACCAGCGTGACGGTCCCCGGTATCAGCTCCACGGTGCTGCCGGGGGCGTCGAGCCACAGGTAGCCCCGGCCGCGGACCACCGTGTGCACCGACAGCTGTATTGAGCCGCCCAGCCGCAGGCCCCAGGGCGGTTCGGCGACCGTCCGCGCGAATACGGCGCCGGCGGCGCGCGCCCGCACCAGGTGGTCGGTCAGCAAGTCCATGGGGTCAGCTTGACCAGCCCAAGCATGCAGGGTCAAGGTGCGAGAGCTTCACGTAAAAAGTCGAGCGATTCACGCATTGTTTGTCTTGCTTGGGGCCGTAAGCATGGAGCTATGAACAGTGAAGCCTCCACCACGCTCATCCTGGGCGGCACCGGCCGGACCGGTTCGCTGCTGGCCGGCGCGCTCGCCCGGCGGGGAAGCACCATCCGTACCGCGGCGCGCAGCGGAGCGGACGTCCGGTTCGACTGGGACGACCCGGCCACCCACGCGGCAGCCCTGGCCGACGCCGACCGCCTCTATCTGGTCACGCCCACGATGCGTGTCCGCTACGCCGACCAGGTCGGCGCGTTTCTGGACCTCGCCGAGGCGGCCGGGGTCCGGCACGTCACGTACCTGAGCGTCTACAACGCCGACCAGGCGCCGCCGGAGATCGACATCGCGGCCGTCGAGGCCGATCTGGCTTCCCGCAGCACCATCACGCACTCGGTCCTGCGCGCTTCGTGGGTGATGCAGAACTTCTCCGACGGGCACATCCCGGTGATCGACGGCGTGATCACCGTCCCGAGCGCCGGGAACACGGAAGCCTTCGTCGACGCGGCCGACATCGCGGCGGTCGCGGCCGAGACGCTGCTGGACCCCGAGGCCCACGCCGGCGCCGCTTACTCGCTGACCGGCCCGCAGGCCCTCACCTTCGGTGACGTCGCGGACGCCATTTCCGCCGTGAGCGGCCGTCCCGTCGCCTACCGTGACATTGACCAGGAGGTGTGGATCAATGGCGCGGTCGCCGCGGGCGTCCCCGCCGACTACGCGGTGATGATGCGCTGGCTCACCGGTGCCATCGTCGCCGGCAACGGCTCCACGCCCACGGGCGACATCGAGAAGGTCACCGGCCGGCCGGCCACTGCCTTCCGGGCGTTCACCGAGCGCGATGCCCAGGCGTGGGCCTTGGAGGCGAAGTGAGCAAGACGGTCAGCGACGACACGCCTCTGGTCGGGGCAGGCAGCCCGTTCTTCCGCATCATCAGGGAGGGGCTGGACGGCCTGGTCGACGGGGAAGACTTCTACGACCTGCTGGCCGAGGACGTGGTCTTCGAGTACGTGATCACTGTGCCCGGGTACCCCCGGCGGGTCGAGGGACGCCAGGGGATCATCGACCTGTACCGCGACTACGGTGACTACATCAAGCTGCACGGTGCGGACAACCTCCGCGTACACCGGGACCCCGAGACCTCGGTGGTCGTCCTGGAGTACGAAGTCCACGGCACGTCTGTCCCGACGGGTCGGCCCTACGACAACCGCTTCGTCTCCGTCGTGACCATCCAGGACCGCAAGGTGACGCACTGGCGCGACTACTTGGACCCCCTCGCCGTCTTCGACGCCCAGGGATGGCCACAGGGCGGCCGCCCGTAAGAGCCAGTGACCTCACGGAGAGGCAGCTACGGCGTCGTGCCGCTTGTAGCACTCGCCGTCCTACCTCGAACTTCGAACGGAGCCGCCATGTCCGCCCACACGCAGATCCCACCACAGGAAGCCGCTGATCGCCTGGCCATCCGGGAGCTGGTCGACGCCTACGCGCACTGCGCCGACCGCCGCGACGCGAAGGGCCAGATGGCCCTGTTCACCGAAGACACCCGCTTCCTCGTCTTCATGGACGCCACCGCGGCCGAGCCCACACAGGAACTCCACGGCCGCGACTCCCTCGCCCCGGTGTTCGACAACCTGAACTCCTACCAGGCCACCACCCACTTCAACGGCCAGAGCACCATCGCCCTCGACGGCGACCGGGCCACCGGCGAAAGCTACTGCCTCGCCCACCACATCTCCCGCGAGAACCCCCGCAATGCACGATCATGATCGCTGCCATCCGCTACCTCGACCAGTTCGTCAAGCACGACGGCAACTGGTACTTCGCGGAACGCCGCCTCATGGTCGACTGGACCGAGACGCGCCCCTGCTCTCCATGACCGTCACCGCTCAGCTCGGCGCGTCGGTGAGGTCCTGAAAGTCTTTCATCGTGTCTCAGCGCTCGATCGGGCTCCGGCATTCGCCGGGGCTCGCGGGCGGGGAACGGCGGCCAGCCCCAGGTCGAGACGTTTACTCATGTCGAGACGGAAGGTGCCGTACGGGTTGACGTTCGACCAGAACAGTGCGGTCAGGCCGCGCCGGTCCTCGTCGCTCAGCCTCGATGCCCAGGCCGGTTCCGCCAGAACCTGCTGCACCAGCAGGGTGTTGACGTGCACGAGCGCGGACTGGAGCAGGTGCAGGGCGAGCATCGACGTCTCGGCGTGCTCCTTGTCCGGGCCGGTCAGGGCGCCATCCTTGCCGTAGTGCAGCACAGTGTTCGCGCTGTTCCAGTTCTCCACGACCTGGAGCCCGCCGTGGATCTCGCGGCGCAGGCCGGGGCTGGCCAGGTAGTCGCAGGCGAAGACCGTACGCACGGCGCGGCCGAGTTCTTCGAGGGCCTGGTAAGTCGGGTGCTTGGGGCCGCCGCGGGTGAAGCGCCGCAGCACCTGCTCCGCCTCCGCTGTTCCGAGTCGGAGCGCGGTGGCGTACTTGACCATCTGGTCGTACTGCTGCTCGATCACCTCCCAGCGGATCGGCCGGGTCAGCGAGGCTCCGAGCGCGGGCCAGCCGGGCGGGGCGTCGTCCGGGCGGTACAGGCGGATGCTGCCGATGTTCTTCAGCCGGGGCAGCAGGCGGAAGTTCAGCAGCTCGGTGAAGGCGAACCCGACCACGCTGGCACCGTGCGTGTCGACGTAGTTCGACTCGATCTCGGCGTCAGTGCAGTGCCGCAGCAGGCCCTCGATCATCGCGGCGACCTCGGACGACGAACAGCTCTTGAGCTGGGAGTAGATGCAGACGTTCTTCCGCTCGACGTGCCAGTAGATCATCACGCCGTTGCCGCCGTAGCGGGCGTGGTACTCGGTCATGAAGTTCGAGGACCAGGACCCGAACTTCTTCGAGTCCGACGCGCAGGCGGTGCCTTGCCCCCACCATGCGGCATCCCGGGTGGCGAAGGTGGCGTTCACCAGCCTGGTGACGGCGGCCCGCAGGTTGTCGACGGTGATGAAGTGCCGGCGCACGTGCCGCAGCGCGGCCTCGCTCTCGCCGTGCTCGCCGGTCGCCACGATCGCGCGGATGCCCATGTTCGTGCCCAGCGCGAAGAGGGCCAGCAGCAGGCGCCGCTGGAGGACGTCACGCTCGATGCGCTCGTAGGCGGCCACCGAGGAGAACTCCTCGGTGAAGCCGGTGAGGAAGTCGGCGTTCTTCAGCACGTCCAGGAGGTCCAGGACGCCCCAGCGGCGTGTGACCTCCTCCTTGGGTGCCTGGAGGCCGGTGGGCTCGGGCAGCGGTTCCAGTTTCGGCACGGTGATCCACGGTTCGCCCGGTGATCCACGGTTCGCCCTTGCGGGTGGTGACCTTCACCCCGCCCGCGCTGCCGTCCGCGAGCGCGCCGGAGAGCCGGTCCAGGCCCGCGGTCATGCGCTTCTTCAGGTCCGCGATGAACGCCCTCGGGTTCAGCGGCTGGCGGATCGCGGCGTAGTGCACGGCGCGGGTGGCCTCGAAGTCGCCGGGCAGGTCATCCTCCGGGTTGCGCCAGCGGGCGGCGCCCTCGACGTAGATCTCGCGGCGGCGGACCGCGTCCCGCAGCGCGACCAGGACGCACAGCTCGTACGGGATGCGCTCGACCTTGCCCTTGTCGTCGACAACCGCCTCGCGCCAGTCCTTGCGCACCACGCCGTCCATCGGCACCTCGTCGCCGCCGTCATAGAAGCGGGTCTTGCCGTCGACGTCGGCGTACCTCTTCAGCAGCTTCATCGCGCCCATCACCGGCTGGTAGGCGGTGTTGTTGCACTTGAAGCCCAGGGTATTCAGCAGCGGCGGCAGCATCTGCCGGTAGTACGAGCTGTACGACGACCGGAGCGTGGTACGGACCTTGGCCTTGAACACCTTCTCGTTTGCCTTCGCCTCGGCCACCAGCTCCCGCAGCGTCTTCTCACCCACCACCGGGAAAAGAGCCCGGCGTACGACCTCGTCGGGCTTGTCGACGGCGGCCGCCGCAAGGCGGAAGAGGATGCCCTCCTTGCCGCGAACCTTCTCCAACTCGGCAGTGAGCTGCTTCTCCACCCGCCGCTCCGCACGAGCGTTGATCTTGTGGACCAGAGCGACCAGCAGATCGACCAGGGCGTCGGTGATCTCCGCCTGACGGGACGAGCACAGCGCCGCGAGCAGGGTGATCCGTACGTCCTCCGCCGTGTCGCGGAAGTCCGACGGGTACATCTTGATCGCCCGCGCCCGCCAGGCGGCCACCAACTTCTCCGAGCAGTCCGCGAACAATCCGTCGGGCAGCCCGAGCTTGCGCACGTCGTTCAGCTTGGTGATCTCCGTGAGCAGGGAGTCCAAGCCCACCGCGCCAGGATCGCGCTTGAGCGCGGCCAGCAAGGCGGTCCCCGACTCGTTGTCCTCGGCCACCAGGGACAGCAGCCGAGCCGTGCCCGCCTCGCCCAGTCGGCCGATCGTGCGGGCGCAGAACGTCTTCTCCCACTTGCCCCGCGCCGCGACGAGTACCTTCTCGACCCGGGTCCGGCCCGGCGGCTCGATCTTCCGAGCCCGGCACTCAACCAGCAGGGCCTCACGCTGACGGTCCTCCACCAGCTCGACCGGACAGACCTCCACCGCCAACCACTCGGCCAGCGCCTTCTCGTCCGCGACCGTCGACGGCCGGAACCCCAGGGCCTCACGGATCTGCTTGCGGTGGTACTCGGCGGTCCTGCCGGCCAGCGTGTACTTCGCGAAGCCTGTGGCCGGGACCTTCACCAGATCGGCGACGTACTCCACCGCGGCCGGCGGGACCTCTTCCAGCACATCGGGGAACCGGCCTTCCAGCTCGAGGAACTTCAGCAACAGACTGAAGCCGAGCCGGGTCGCCCCGCTCTTGTTCGCCACCAGGTCCCAGTCGCCGTCCACCAGCGTCCAGTTCGCCAGCAGCTCCTCTGGCGACCACTCTTGCCGCACGCCCGCCCCTTTGGCCTCGATCACTCGATCACTCGATCAGACCAACGACGGTGCCCCGGACAGGGAAACGGGACGCATTTGGCTACCCGCGACCTACTTTGCGGCTGGTGTCTGAGCTAGGACTCCGGGGCCTGATCGCCATGAGCGATCCGATGGGCATGCGCACCGGGCTGCCCCTGACCTGACGGCGGGCGGTCGCCGCGTGACGTCCGCGCCGGCCACGCTCGCCTCCGCGGCCACCGGCACCGCGTTGACGCTGGTCCTCGGTGATCTCACCGGTACGGCGGGGGTCACCCAGCGGGTCACCGTCAGGCTGCGGTGAGCGCGCCTTGCGCGAACCGGCCCAGGGACGCCGTGAACGCGCCGACGAAGGCGTCCCGGGCCTCCTCCGGCAGGGCGTCCAGCGACAGGTACGGGTTGAGGTCCTCCAACTCGACCAGCAGCAGTCCGCCGTCGCGGGTACGGCAGGCGTCCACGCGCTGGATGCCGTGGCCGAGGTCGTTCCAGTCGATGAAGCGCCGGGCGAACTCCAGGTCGGCGGCGGTCGCGGCGTAGGGCTCCAGCGCCCAGCGGCGCTCGGGGTCGGGAGCATACAGGGCGTACTGGAAGTCGTCGTCCACGAAATAGAAGGACACCTCGTGGAGGAAGTCGACGCAGGGCTGGACCAGCACTTCCCCGCCGGCCGACGCGGCGGCCGCGGCGACCTGGCGCGCGGGCACGACCCGCAGGCCGACCGAGTCCGCGCCGAGCTTCGGCTTGACCACGTACCGCTCGGCGGAGGGCAGTCCGTGCAGGTCCTCGGCGCCGCCGACCGTCGGTATCACCGGGAATCCGGCGGCGCTCAGATCGAGCAGATACTGCTTGCCGGCCATGTCCGCCTTGCCGGTGAGCGGGTTGTAGACCCGGGTGCCCGTTTCGATCGCCTGCGCACGAAACGCGTCGTAGGCGCTCTGGTAGCCGAGGACGGGCCCGCTGTTGCGGACGACGACGGCGTCGTAGCCGTCCATCAGCGCGGCCGCGTCCAGCGGGTGACACAGGGCGAGGTCGAAGCGGGCGCGCAGCCGGGAGGTGAGGAAGATGTCCTCGTCGCAGTAGCGGCGCCCGCGGGCCCGGTACGCCAGGTCCGTGACGTAGAGCAGGCGGGGGCGGGCGGCGGGCATGCGGGATCTCCTCGGACGGGCCGGTGCGGTGGAGAAAGGTTACGTCGCCGAGTGGGGGCCCTCCGCGGCGGGGGCGGGTCGGTGTGTGCCGGTGCATGGCCGACCTCGGCCACCGGGCTGGCGGAGTCCCCGGCTCGGCACACAGGAGCAGGAGTTCCTGCGGTGGTGCGGCGGCCGGACGGGGCCGGAGCCGGTGCGGGTCGGATTCGGCGGGGGGGTACGTCGGGTTCGGGCGATGTCGAGGACGGCGTTGAGGCGGCCGGTGACGAGGTGCGCGGTGAGGGCGGCGGCGGTGACCAGGGAGCCGCAGGCGGTGTCGACGAGGGCGGCGCCGTCCTTGAGGAGGGCGAGGCTCCGGGCGTCGAACATGTGCTGGGCCTCGGGAAGTCGGGGGCGTGGATGGTGACCGCCTCCCCGCGGGCGGCCCCTACGAGACCTCGTACGGGAAGGGCCGGCCCGCAGGACATCCTTTCTGCACACACGATCAACGCGAGAGCGTTCGCGCAGGACAATCAAGAAGAACGTCGAATGATCGATGTCTGATCGACTCGATGGAACGGAGTGGAGGAGCGGAGCCGTGCGATGGAGGTCAGGAGGCGTCGGCGGGCGACCGGCCTCCGCAGGAGGAGCGGATGCGCAACTCCGGGAGCAGGTCGAGGTGTTGGCGGGGCCCGGGGTGCCGCTGACCGCTCTGCTCGGCGAGGCGGCGCAGCAGGAGCTTCGCGGCGAGTTCGCCGACCGCGCGGGTGGGCGGGGCGATGGCGGTCAGGGGCACGTCGGCGAGCGCGGCGACCTCGTCCTCGTAGGCGATGAGGGCGAGGTCGCCGGGGACCCGCACACCGTGCGCCTGGAGCCGGGGGACGAGCACGATGGCGTCCTCGTCGCTGTGCACCAGGGCCGCGGTGACGCCGCGTTCGCGCACCGCCCGGACGAGGTAGTCGACGGAGGCTTCGTAGTCGCCGTGTTCGCGCACGCTCGGGGCGCCCTGGTCCACGTCGATCCCGCGCGCGCGTACGGCCGCGTCGAAGCCGGCGCCGATCTGTACGGCGTGCGGGCCCTCCTGGAGCACGGCGGTGATCCGGCGGTGGCCGAGGGCGGCCAGGTGGCCGACGGCGACGGCGGCGCCGTGGGCGCGGTCGGTGCGGACCCGGTCGAGGTCGGCGGCGGGGTTGCCGGGCGGGGCGGAGCGCTCCACCAGGACGGTGGGCACCCCGCTCTCCATCAGCCACTTCTCCTGCCCGTCCTGGGGGACGCCGGCGAACCAGCTGGGCGCCACCAGCAGGCCGCGCGCACCGCCCGCGATCAGGTGTTCCGCCTGCACGCTGTCCTCGGTGTCGACGTAGCCGGAGACGCCGAGGACGAGCCGCCCGCCCCGGGCCGCGACGGCCTCCCGGGCACCGCGCACGATGGCCGCGAAGAGATTGACCGTGGTGGGCACGATCATGCCGATGACGGCACCTTCGAGGGAGTCCGGCCGCGGCGCGGCGGCCGGGGCGGAGGCCTGCTCGCCGGGCCGGACGACCGCGCCGTGCAACCGCCGCACCCGCCCCTGCGCCGCGAGGGTCTCCACGTCGCGGCGCAGCGTGACGGCGGAGACGCCGAGTTCGGCGGCCAGTTCGGCGACGCGGAGGCTGCCCCGCTCCCGGACGAGTTCGAGCACCCGCTCATGGCGCTGGTCGACGTGCAGTCGCATGGGGTTCCCCCTGGAACGGTGATCGCGCGGGTTCTGGTGATCGCAAATCGCATACTCTACGCCCACAACCGTATCGATCGATTCCAATCAATTCGATCGCTCCGATGTTCGGAAGACATCCGCACAGCACACCCGTCGCCCTCATCGTCCCCTCCTCCCTCTCACACAGCACTCAGTTCCCCCGTGGGCCCGCTCATGCTGCACTGAGTGTCATGGCATCCGTCCGGGTGCTACGTTCCCGTTCATGAGCTCCAGCAGCGCGGCACCGGCCGCGAAGCCGCCGATGCGGGAGGCCCTGGTCGCGGCCGCCTTCCGGCTCTTCGTGGAACGCGGGTACGAGCAGACCACCGTCGACGACATCGTGGCCCTGGCCGGGGTCGGCCGGCGTTCGTTCTTCCGCTACTTCCCCTCCAAGGAGGACGTGGTCTTCCCGGACCACGAGCGCTGTCTGGCCGAGATGACCGCATTCCTCGCGGCGGGCGGCGCGGAGCACGAACCGGTGCGGCGGGTGTGCGACGCGGCCCGGCTGGTCCTGCGGATGTACGCCGAGAACCCGGCGTTCTCGGTGCAGCGCTACCGCCTGACCAAGCAGGTGCCGGGCCTGCGCGCCTACGAGCTGTCCGTGGTGTGGCGCTACGAGCGCGCGCTCGCCGAGTATCTGCGCGGACGGTTCGTGGGACTGCCCGACGGCACGCTGCGGGCGGATGTGGTCGCGGCCGCCGTCGTCGCGGCACACAACAACGGGCTGCGCTCCTGGCTGCGGTCGGACGGCGAGGGCGACGCGGGCGCGGCGGTCGACCACGCGCTGGGTCATGTGCAGAAGGTGTTCGGGCGGTCCGCCACGGCCGCGGCCGCCCCGCGCGTCAACCCGGTGCCGATCGGCGCACCGGCAGAGGATCCGGACGACGTGGTGGTACTGGCCTGCCGCCGGGACACCCCGCTGTGGCGGGTGGTGCGGGAGCTGGAAAGGGCGTTCGACCGGACCTGATCCCGCTCGCCATCCGGCAGACAAGGGGTACGCGGTGCCTTTACGAGTGACACTGAGTGCCATACTCTGTCGGCGTGCGCGGCAGCACGGCTCCCGCCCACACGTGTGCCCGGTGCGCGCCGGACACGCAGGATTCCGGCCGAGCGCAGGGAGTTGACCAGCGTGTACCACCACTCAGCAAATGCCTCGTCTCCGACGGCCGGCGCCGCGACAGGCGTCCTCGATCCCGTCTCCGTCTCCGTGCCCGTCTCCGTGGCGGTCGCCGCCCCCGCCCCGGTGGCCGTCTCCGCCTTCGCGGACGCCAAGGACGCCAAGGACAGCAAGGACGCCATCCTCTTCCAGCGCTGCGCCTGGTGCGCCACCGCGATGTACCACCGGCTGCTCTGTCCGGTGTGCCAGGGCAGCGACCTGCGGACGGAGCGCAGCGAGGGCGTCGGCACGGTCCGGCACTCCACCGTGCTGCACCGCAACACGCCCGCCGCGCGCAACGTTTCGCTCATCGAGATGGCCGAGGGGTTCGTGGTCCGGGGCCGCGTCATGGGGCCGCCGGTCGGCATCCACAGCGGTGACCGGGTCCGGCTGTCCACGGCCAAGGACCCGGTGCGGGGCGAGCCGGTGTTCCAGCTGACGGACGAGCCGTACCGGGCCTGGACCTGACGGACCTCACCGCGGCCACACCGGCGGCGCGGCCGCTCGCACTGCCGCACTCCGCCGACGGCCCGCTCATCGGGCCGCTGATCTGCGACGGTTCGCCGTTTGCGACGGTCGCCCGATCCGCCGTGAGTCCCGCGCGCGTGATCGCCCGGCGGGCCGCGGCCGAGGCGGCCGCCGGAGAGCCGGCCGGACAACCGCGGGGTTCCGGACCCTCATTGTCTTGATCGCATCATCCGGTCGATCACTCCTCTTTCACAGGCAACCCACAGTCTCCGCCTTCCGTCCTCCGGAATCGAGGAGCTCCCGGGACGGCCGGGGCTCCCGGGATTCGGGGGTCGAGGAGGAACAGTGGTCCGTGCCCGGCACATATGGGTGACCGCCACCGCGTTGGCCGCGGTGGCGGGGGCATCCCCAGGGGCGGCAGTCGCACAAGGCCAACCACCCTCACACGCGGCGTGGTTGGCGGCCTCTGCCGACGGTGCGCTGCCGCCGGGCTGGCGGATATCCGGGCAGCGGTCACAGCCGCAGCTGGAGTGGCGCTCGGACCGGCCGGTGCCGATGGGTGACGCCCGGGTCGAATTCCGATCGGGCGACCGCCTGTTGGGAGTGCCACGGCCCGGCGCGGACGGACACATCTTCCGGCTGCCGCTGAACGAGCGCCTCGCCGACGAGCTGAGCACGCTGCACGGAGTGCGCGGACGGCAAGGGCTGAGCGGACCGCGGGGACTCCATGTCTGGTCCGGCGGACGGCAGTTGGACGCACCCGCTTCCGGCGGGGCCGCCGCCGCGGTGCAGCCGCCCGCCCCGCTGCCCGCGAACCCGGTCGACCCGGGCAAGCCCGGCACATACCGCACGAGCAGCGGCGCGTACAGCCTCGCCTCCGTCAAGCTGCCCGGCTTCCCGGCACCGGTCGAGATGCGCGGGGTGGTCGTCGCCCCGGTCGGCGCGCCCGGCAAGCGGCCCCTCGCGCTGTTCCTGCACGGCCGCCACTACACCTGCCACCAGGGCAAGCAGATCGGCGGCGACTGGCCCTGCAAGAGCGGCTGGAAGCCGGTGCCGAGCCACCGCGGCTATCTGCGCGACCAGAAGCTGCTGGCGTCGCAGGGCTATGTGACCGTCTCGATCTCCGCCAACGGCATCAACGGCCAGGACTTCGCGGCCGAGGACGGCGGCGCCCAGGCCCGCTCCTCGCTGGTGCGGCTGCACCTGGCCCGCTGGGCCGACTGGGCCGCGCACCCCGCCGCCGCGCCGGCGGTCGTCCGCCGGGCGCCGCGCGCCGATCTGTCGCGGGTGCTGCTCGTCGGCCACTCGCGGGGCGGCGAGGGGGTCAACAGGGCGGCCCTGGACAGCCTTTACCCGCCGCCCGCGGACCAGGACGGCTACCGCGGCCCGGTCCGCTGGACCGTGCGCGGCACGGTCCTGATCGGCCCCACGGTCTTCGGCCAGAACCCGGTGCCCGACGTGCCGTCGACGACGATCCTGCCCGGCTGCGACGGCGACGTCTCCGACCTGCAGGGCGAGGTGTACGTCGACGGGACCCGCGCGGTCAGCAACGGCAGCGCCCTGCACAGCGCCGTGTACGTGATCGGCGCCGACCACAACTTCTTCAACTCCGAGTGGACGCCCGGCCGGTCGGCGGCACCCTCCGAGGACGACTTCTACGACGACCCGGACCACCCGGACGCGGTGTGCGGCAGGCGCGCGGCGACCCGGCTCACCGCCGACCAGCAGCACCGGGCCGGCTCGACGTACATCGCGGCCGCCGCACGGCTGTTCCTGGCCGGCGACGACCGGGTGCGGCCGCTGCTCGACGGCTCCGGCAGGCGGGCCCCGTCGGCGGATCCGGCGCGGGTCCTCAGCCACGCGGTGGGGGCGCGCCGCAGCGCCGGGTTCCTGCCGGACGGCGGGGTGGGCGTGACCGGCGCCCGGCTGTGCGACGCGGTGAACCCGAGTGCCGGCAAGGCCTGTCTCGGTGCGGGCGCGAAGGGTGTCTCGCCGCACTTCGCCCCGTGGGAGACCGGCCGGGAGAGCGGCCGGCGGGCGATCGCGCTGCGCTGGACGCGCGCCGGCGCGCCCGCGCGGGTGAGTGTGCGGCACCCGGTGTCGCTGCAGGGCGCGAAGGCGCTGGCGCTGCGGCTGTTCGTGCCGCCGAACTCCCGGGGCGCGCAGTGGGACGTGTCCCTCACCGACACCACGGGCCGGAAGGTGACGCTGGGCCGGGTGCGTGCGGACGGGCTGCCCGGCAGCGAGCGCACCGCGTCGTACTGGGCGCGTGAGTTCCGGCTGCCGTTGACGGCCGCCGCCCGTGCCGGGTTGCGGCTCGGCTCGGTCAAGTCCATGGAACTTGCGGCGCGTTCGGCGTCCGGGCAGGCCTGGCTGATGGACGCGTGGGGCTGGCAGCCGGGAACGCCGACGGCCCGGGCGGCCGCGCTGCCCCGGGTGGACCTCGGCCGGATGACGGTGGCCGAGGGCGACTCGGGTGTGCGCACCTGCCATGTGCCGGTGCGGGTGACCGGCCACGGCAGCGGGCAGGTCCGGGTGTACGTCCTCGACCCGGTCACCGGGAGGGCGAAGGACCGGCTGGTCACGGTGCGGCCGGGCGGGCACGACATCGACGTACCGGTCGAGGTGAGGGGCAACACGCGCCACGGCACGGACGTTTCGCACGATGTGCTGGTCAAGGCGGTCCACGGCGCGGTCGTCGGCTCCTACCGGGGCGGCGTCACGGTCCACGACGACGACCCGGCGCCCACGATGAGGGTCACGCCGGTCGCCGACCGGGTCATGGAGGGACGGTCCCTGACGTGGCGGCTGTCCCTGTCGGAGGCCGTGGACGTGGACATGAACGCGATGTTCGCCGCGGTGCCGGGCACCGGTCCTGAGCTGTCCACGAAGGACGTCCCGGCGCGCTGGCTGGAGGAGACCTCGGGGGCGAAGCCCGACCCGGAGCGTCCGCTGTCGAAGGCCGGGGTCTCCCTGTGGGCGGACGTCCCGGCGGGGAGGACGAGCGTGGACATCACCGTTCCCACGGTCGGGGACAAGGTGAAGGAGCCGACGGAGTCGGTGCGGTTCCGGCAGGTCGACGTGACGACCGGTGAGCCGGTGCCCGACGGGCTGGTGCTGTCCGGTTCGGTGCTCGACGCGTCGTAGCGGTCCCGTTTCCGGGTGGCCCCCCGCGGTGTCAGTCCGTGAGGGTCACCCGGATCCCGACCGTGCCGTCCAGGCCCCGTCGCAGTCGGCTGCCCAGCAGGGTGAGGCGGCCGAGGATGCCGTACTTGCGGGCGATCAGGTCCCGGTAGCGGGCGGTGGTGGCCCCGTCGGCGAGCACGGCGGTGGCCGGGAAGAGGTCGCCGGTGGGGTTGCCGCGCACATCGCAGGGGCCGACGAGGACGTCCGCGCGGCGCCGGATGCGTTTGACCTTGAAGCTGTCGGCGGCCGTCCACACCCCGAGGGTTTCCCCGTCCCGGACCACCCACACCGGGGTGGCGACCGGAGTGCCGTCCTTGCGATAGCTGGTCACCAGCAGGTACTTGCCGGAGCCGAGCCGGTCCAGGCGTGTGTCGTCCATGCCGGGCAGTCTAGGAGCCCGCTCGCGTGTCGGGCACGGCGGCCGCCATGCGCCGTACCGCCTCGGTGAGGATCTCGGGCGAGGTCGCCAGGTTCAGCCGTACGTGCCCCGCGCCGCCGGTGCCGAAGGGCAGGCCCGAGCTGAGGGCGACGCGGCCGCGGTCCAGGAAGACCTGCGCGGGGTCGTCGCCGAGACCGAGGGCGCGGCAGTCGAGCCAGGCCAGATAGGTGGCCTCGGCGGGATGGAGGCGGATCGCGGGCAGGTGCTCGGCGAGCAGGCCGGCGAGCAGCCGCCGGTTGGTGTCGAGCCCGGTGAGCAGGGTGTCCAGCCAGGCTCTTCCGTCGCGCAGGGCGGCGGTGTGGGCGATGACGCCGAGGTGGCTGGGGCCGTGGCCGACCTCCTCGGGCAGCCGGGCGAGGTCGTCGGCGGCGCCGGGTCCGGCGAGGGCGAGGGCGGCCTTGAGACCGGCGAGGTTCCAGCCCTTGGAGGCCGACATCAGGGACAGTCCGCGCTCGGCGCCGGGCACGCCGAGGTACGGCACGAAGGCGGCGGTGGGGGCGACGAGCGGGGCGTGGATCTCGTCCGCGACGACCCGGACGCCGTACCGTTCGGCGAGGGCGGCGACGGCGGCCAGTTCCGTGGCGGTGTGGACGGTGCCGGTGGGGTTGTGCGGGCTGCACAGCAGGAAGGCGGCCCGGCCGGTGCCGGCGGTCGCCTCCCGGAACCGCTCCTCCAGGGCGGCCGGGTCGAGGCGCTGTCCCGGCCCGAGCGGCGCTTCGACCACCTTGCGGTCCATGTGGCCGATGAACTGGAAGAACGGCGGATAGACCGGCGGATTGACGATCACCGGATCGCCGGGCCCGGTGACCAGTTTGATCATCTCGACCACTCCGAGCATCACGTCGGGGACGATCGCGGTGCGCTCGATCGCGATCCCGTCCCAGCCCCAGCGGTCGGCGGCGAACGCGGCGAGCGCCTCGGCGTAGGCCGTGCCGGCGGGGTAGCCGGTGTCGCCGAGGGCGAGCGCGTCGGTGACGGCGCGGACGACGGGTTCGGCGAGGGAGACGTCCATCTCGGCCACCCAGAGCGGCAGCACGTCCTCGGGGTACGTGCGCCATTTCATGCTCGTACGGCGGCGCAGCCGGTCCAGGCCGAGGGCGCGCAGGGGGTCCGGTCCGCCGTGGGTGTCGCGCGGTGTGCCGCTCATGGGGCTCACGATAGGCGGACGGGGCGACGGCGGGAACGATCCGAAGCGTGCGAAGAGCCGGAATGACGGTGTTCCGCAGTGCGGTGGTGCCGGAGTTCCGGGTGGTGATCAACTCAAGCGTCTAGATTGCGTCATGAACGAGTGACCGCACCGCTCGCCCGGCTTTCCTCAGGCATCCAGGAGCTGACCCACGTGACCGACAACCCGGCAGCCACCGACGGCGTGGCCATGTCGCTGCGCAGCCGTATCAACACCAGTCAGCCGCACACCGCGCGGATCTGGAACTACTGGCTCGGCGGCAAGGACAACTACGAGGTCGACCGCGCGGCCGGTGATCAGATACGCCAACTGCACCCGGGCATCGGGGAGTACGCGCGCGCCGACCGGCTCTTCCTCGGCCGTGCCGTACGCCATCTGGTCGCCGAGACCGGGATCCGGCAGTTCCTGGACATCGGCACCGGGCTGCCGAGCGCCGACAACACGCACGAGGTCGCCCAGCGCATCGCGCCCGAGGCGCGGATCGTGTACGTCGACAACGACCCGCTCGTCCTCGCGCACGCCCGCGCGCTGCTGACGAGCACGCCCGAGGGCCGTACCGACTACCTGGACGAGGACCTGCGCAACGTCGACGCGATCCTCGAACACGCGGCGAGGACACTGGACTTCGGCGAGCCGGTGGCGCTGATGCTGCTGGGCGTGGTCATCTTCATCGGTGACGACGAGGATCCGTACGGCCTGGTACGGCAGTTGACCGACCGGCTGCCGGCGGGCAGCCACCTGGTGCTGTCGCACACCGTCACCAGCCCGTCGATGCCGGACGTGGACGAGGCGGTGAGGTTCTGGAACGAGAACGGGACGCCGAAGCTGACGCAGCGCACCCCCGGGGACGTGGCCCGGTTCTTCGACGGCCTCGAACTGCTGGAGCCGGGTGTGGTGTCCTGCTCGCGCTGGCGCCCGGAGCACGGGCACGGGGCCGAGCCGGAGGAGGTCGCCATGTTCGGCGGGGTGGCGCGGAAGAACTGAGTCGCCGCCATCCGACACCGCTGCCACCGAAGACCTGTTTCGCTGAACGCGGGGGCGCCGGGCCGCGTATGGAGGAGCGGGCCCTCGACGAGCCGGGGGTCTCGCGCTGCCGGCACGGCGGCGCGTGTTCGGGTTCGGCTTCGGGAGCCACGCATGCGGCACGCACGACGACGCATCGTCCGGCGAGTGACACGCCTGGCGGCGGTCGGCGGACTCCTCCTGGGCGGCGTGATGGTCACCCAGGCGGCCATGGCGAGCGAGACACCTCGCGCCGCCACGAGAACGCTGTCCTCCGCCGGCGGCACCGGGGACCCCGGCGCCGCGCTGGTGGCGCGGCTCGGCACGGCCCGTACGGCGGGCAGCTGGATCGGCGCCGACGGGCGGCCGGTGGTGGCGGTGACCGACGACGCGGCGGCGCGGACGGTGCGCGGTGCGGGAGCCGCGGCGAAGGTCGTCGCGCACAGCATGGACCAGCTCAAGTCGGCCACCGCCACACTGCGTTCGGCACCCCGGGTGGCGGGCACCGCGTGGGCGGTGGACTACCGGACCAACCAGGTGCTGGTGAGCGCGGACAGCACGGTGTCGAAGAGCGACTGGTCCCGGATGAGCCACGTGGCCGCCAGGATCGGTGAGTTCGTGCGGATGCGGCGGACGCGGGGCTCCTTCACCACGCGGCTGAACGGTGCCCAGCCGATCCTGTCGACCGGCGGCCGCTGCTCGGCGGGGTTCAACGTGACGAACGGTCAGAGCGACTTCATCCTCACGGCAGGGCACTGCGGACCGGCCGGGTCCACGTGGTTCGCCGACAACCAGGGCGACCGGCAGCTCGGCCAGACGGTGAGCAGCACGTTTCCCGGCAACGACTTCTCGCTCGTGAAGTACGCCTCCGGCAGGGCGGGTGACGGCGCCGGCGTCGTCGCGATCGGCGGCGGCAACGGGGTGCGGATCACGGGGGCCGCCGATGCGACGGTGGGGCAGCGGGTGTTCCGCAGCGGCAGCACCAGCGGTCTGCACGACGGCGCGGTGACCGCGCTGAACGCCACCGTCAACTACCCGGAGGGGACGGTCACCGGGCTCATCCAGACCAATGTGTGCGCCGAACCGGGCGACAGCGGCGGCCCGTTGTTCTCCGACGGCATCGCGCTCGGTGTCACCTCGGGCGGCAGCGGGGACTGCACGGCGGGTGGTACGACGTTCTTCCAGCCGATCACCAAGGCGTTGACGGCGCTGAACGTCAAGCTGATCGTGTCGGCCCAGAACGCCGGCGCCGCACAGGGCGCCGCCTCCTCCCCCGCCCCGTCCGCCCCGTCCGCCCCGTCCGCCGCGGCCACGCAGGCCGCGATCGCCCCGGGCGGCGTGACGCCGGGCTCGGCGGCGCCGGTGGCGGGCGGCCAGAACGAGACGCTGCTGGCGCGGCTGACGGACACCCGGAACGTCGGTCCCGGGCTGCTGGTCATCGCGGGCAGTCTGATCGCGCTCGTCGCGACCCGGTACATCCGGGCCGAGCAGGATCGCAAGGCCTATCAGCGGTACTACTCGGCGACCTGGGGCTGACGGGACACGAGAAGGGCACCCGCGCGGTCACGGGTGCCCAGGATGCCGAGCGTTGTGGCGCGGTCGCCGCGAGGTCGGTCAGGCCGCCCGCTTCGACCGCGGGGTCGCGGCGGCCCACTCCATCACGAGGCGCTGGTACTCCGCGCGCTGCTCGGTGGTCAGTGTCCCGCCCGACCGGCGCCACAGGGCCCTGATCTCCTCGTTGACCTCCGCGGCCGATCGCGCGGAGCGCTCGGTGACGGCTTCAACAGTGGTGGACATGCTGTGAAGCATATGCCGCTCGACGTGAAGACGCCGTGAGCAAGTAGTCTCGATACGGACATTTCAGACCGTGTTACTCATCACGTCGATCTGTCAATGCGCACACGGGAGTTCACACTCTCCCCTCACCCAGCACGAGGACCTGGATCGCCAGAACGGCCGCCCCGCGCGCCCAGTCGTGGAAGTCGGAGACCCTCGTCTCCAGGTCCACCGGTTCGGCGAGCGGATGCCGGTGGGCACGGACGGTCTCGTGGACCGTGACCCCGGCCACATCCATCAGGCCGACCCCCTCTCCGGCGAGCAGAATCTTCTGCGGCAGCGCGAAGTTGGCGATCTGCGCGACCAGGACGCCGAGCGCCCGGGCCGCCTCGCCGACGACCCGGGCGGCCATGGGCTCGCCCGCGGCGGCACCGGCGAGGATGTCCTCGTAACCGACGTCACGGCCGGTCGCGGCGCGGATCTGGTACTCGATGCTGGGGATCGTGAGCAGGGACACGGCGCTGCCGCGGGCGCCGTCCGGGGTGAGCGGGCCGTGCGGGTCGACGATCCAGTACCGGCCGGGGGCGCGGCCCTCCTCCGCGAACGACACGCGCCTGCCGCCGAGGACCAGCCCATAGCCGAGGCCGGCGCCGATGGTCAGCACGGCGAAGCGGTCCAGGCCCCGGCCCGCACCGAACCAGGTCTCGGCCTCGGCCAGGGCGGCGACGTCGTTCTCGACGACGACCGGCAGCCCGGTGCGGTCCCGGACCAGCGCGGCGAGCGGCACGTCCCGCCAGCCGAGGAACGGCGAGTCCGCCACCACCGCACGCTCGCGCACCAGACCGCCCACGCCGATGCCGAGACCGGCCGGGGCCGGCCGCCCCTTCGCGAGGCCGGCGGCCAGCCGCGCGACCGCGTCGGCGACGGCGTCCGGGTCGTGACCGGTCAGCGGCCGGTCCTGACGGGCGACGACCTCGCTGCGCAGGGTGGTGACCACGCCGTAGACCCGGTCGGCGGTGATCTTGAGCCCGAGGAAGGAGCAGGAGTCGGCCACGACGCCGAGCGGCCGGGACGGGCGTCCCTGGCGGGTCTCCCCCCCGCTCTCCGCCTCGGACGTCTCCGCCGCCTCCACCAGCAGCCCCGACTCGATGAGGGGCTTGGTCAGGCGGGTGAGGCTGCCCTGCGAGAGCCCGAGGCGGCGGGCCAGCGCGGTGCGGGACAGCGGCCCGTGCACGAGCACCTCGATCGCCACGGAGCGCTCCGCGGGACTCAGCGGCAGCCAGTCGGTCACGGCACCCCTTTTCTTCCGGCTCAGAAGCAACCAGCTCACCCTACTGCGCGTCGCGTGCGCTGCAGAAGCTTCCTCCCGCCCCTTGACGATACAATTCTTCCGCACCAAAAGTAATCAGCATGACTTTCTCTCTCGGCATCGTCGGCGCCGGACAGTTCTCCGGACAATTCGCCACGCTGTTCCAGGCCCACCCCGGCGTCCGTGACGTGTACGTCACCGACCTGCTGCCCGAGCGGGCCGAGCGGCTCGCCGCCGCGCAGGGGCTCGCCGGCACCTTCCCGTCGTACGAGGCCATGCTGGAGTCGGCGGCGGTCGACGCGGTCGCGATCTTCACCCAGCGCTGGACGCACGGCCCGCTCGCGCTGCAGGGACTCGGCGCCGGCAAGCACGTGTACTGCGCCGTCCCCATGGCGATCACCACACAGGAGATCGGCGCGATCATCGACGCGGTCCGGGCGACCGGGCTGACGTACATGATGGGCGAGACCAGTCACTACCACCCGGCGACCGTGCACGCCCGCGACCAGCTGGCCCAGGGCGCCTTCGGCCGGCTCTTCTACGCCGAGGGCGACTACGTCCACGACATGGACCTCGGCTTCTACGACGCCTACCGGTACAGCGGCGGCGAGAACTGGCGGGCGACGGCCAGCTATCCGCCGCTGCTCTACCCGACGCACGCGGTGGGCGGGGTGCTCGGGGCCTGGCGGACCCATGCGGTGAGCGTGTCGGCGATCGGCGTGCGGGACGATCGCGGGGACGGCGTTTTCGACCGTTCGGTCAGCCAGTTCGACAACGATGTGTCCAACGCGACCGCTCTGTTCGAAGTGGCGGGCGGCGGGTCGTTCCGTACGAACGAGTTCCGGCGGGTCGGCTATCCCTCGCACATCCGCGAGTCCCGGTTCCGGTTCTTCGGCACCGAGGCCAGCATGGAACAGCTGGCGACGGTGGCGCTGTGGCAGGACAAGAAGGGGGTGCGGGACATCAGCGAACTGCTCGAGCCCAAGCAGACACTGGCCCCCGACGACCCCTCACTCGCGCACATCGCACCGGAGTTGCGGGCCGCCTTCACCTCCGGTTCGGCCCCGGTGCACGACCGGTCGAGGCTGCCCAGGGAGTTCGACCGCCTCCACAACGGCCACGAGGGCAGTCATCACTTCCTCGTCGACGACTTCGTCACCGCCGTCACCACCCGCGCACTGCCGACCGTGAACGCGTGGACGGCCGCCCGCTACACCCTGCCGGGCGTCATCGCGCACGAGTCCGCGCGGCAGGGCGGGGTACGGCTGCGGATCCCCGACTTCGGGGACGCGCCCGAGGCGTGACGGCCCGGGCGACGACGGCCCGGGTGCCGCTCGGGTGCGGCCGCTCAGGTACCCGGCTTGCGGCCGTAGACGAAGACGTCGTCGCCCGTCCTCAGCAGCGACCAGTACGTCTGGGCGTCCTTGGTGGTCATGTTGACGCAGCCGTGCGAACCCGGCGGGTTCCACATGCTCAGGCCCACCGAGTGGAAGGCCTGGCCGCCGTCGAAGAACTGGCTGTACGGCATCGGCACGTTGTAGAGGGTCGAGACGTGGTGGAGGTCCCGCCAGTAGACCTTCTTCAGACCGGTGCGGGTGACGTATCCCTTGCGGCCGGTGCGCACGGGCACCGGTCCGTAGACGACCTTCTTCCCGTCCTGGATCCAGCTGAGCTGGAGCGTGAGGTTCACACAGGCGATCCGGCCCTTGTTCACCGGGCACCTGCCGTCCTTGTTCGGGTTGTTCCCCGCGGCCCGCTGCTTGCTGACCAGATCCATCACGCCCCAGGTGACAGGACCGGCGTAGCCGGTGTCGGGCGTGATGCCGTGCGTGTCCTGGAAGGCCTTGATGGCCCTGCAGTCGGCGGCGGACTGCTTGCCGTCGACGGGCCGGCCGAGGAACTTCTCCGCCTGCTTCTGGTACGGCCCCGCCTGCGTGGTGCAGTTCGTGGCCGCCTGGGCCGGTGCGGTGGTGAGGGCCAGCGTGAGCGGCGCCACCAGTCCCGTGACGCCCAGCGCGACGACGCCCCGTCTGCGTATGTCCCCCATGTCCGTGTCCCCTTCTCCCCTGGCCGCCCGGGAGCCGCCCCGGGTGCCTACCACTCGCTTCCCGCGATGTCGGACTCCTAGACCTGCGCGGGGGCGACGGGGTTGTGGTTCCGGCCGGACTGTGACGAAACGGTGAACTTCGTCGCCTTCGTCAGGACGGGCGCTTCACGGCCGCCAGGAAACCCGTGTTCACGGCCGTCAGACCGCCGTCGACCACCAGCGTCGTCCCCGTGATCCAGGCCGCGTCGCGGGAGGCGAGGAAGGCGACCGCGGCGGCGACGTCCTCGGGCTCGCCGATGCGGCCGAGCGGATAGAGGGGCCGGACGGCGTCCAGTTCGTCGTCGCGGCCCTCCCACGCCGAGGTGCGGACCGTGCCCGGCACCACGAGGTTCACCCGCACCCCCCGGGCCGCCGCGTGCCCGGCGAGCGTACGGGTCAGCGAGGCGAGGCCGGCCTTGGCGGCGCTGTAGGCGTGGTTGCCGAAGTCCTGGCCGCCGTTGACGGAGCCGATGCTGACGATCGCCCCGCGCCCGGAGGCGACGAGGTGCGGCAACGCGGCCCGGCAGCACCGGCGCACGCCGGTGAGGGTGATGTCGAGGTCGTGCGCCCACCCGTCGTCGGAATCGTCCTCGAAGAGCGGGGCGTCCGGGGTGCAGTGGGCGGCGCAGTTGACCAGCACGTCGAGCGAGCCGAACGCGGCGACGGCCTGGGCGACGGCGGCGTCCACCGAGGCGCGGTCGGCGACGTCGCACGCCGACGCCTCGGCGTCGAGCCCCTGTTGACGCAGGGACGCGGCCGTCCGCTCGGCCTCGGGCAGGTCCCGGTCGGTCAGCAGGACGCGGCCGCCCTCCTCGGCGATGCGCCGGGCGACGGCCGCGCCGATGCCGCGGGCCGCGCCCGTGACGAGTACGCCGTGTCCGGCGAATCGGGTGTGATCGGTCATGGGGCGACCGTACGGCGCCGAGCCCGTCGTTTCACCGGGTACGGCGGGAACGGCCTCTCGGGCGGTTCAGTGTCCCCGTTCGATCCACTCCTCCAGGTGCGGTGCCTCGGCGCCGATCGTGGTGGACTCGCCGTGGCCGGTGAGGACCTTGGTCTGCGGGGGCAGCGTGAGGAGCCTGTCGCGGATGGAGTCGATGATCGTCGGGAAGTGGGACCAGGACCGTCCGGTGGCGCCGGGGCCGCCCCGGAAGAGGGTGTCGCCGGTGAAGACCGTGCCGAGCCCGGGGTCGTACAGGCAGACGGCGCCGGGGGCGTGGCCCGGGGTGTGGAGCACGGTGAGGTCGGCGCCGGCCGCCTCGATGACCTGGCCGTCGACGAGGTGCCGGTCGGGGTCTCGGTGCGGGTGGGTCTGCTTCCACAGCGGCAGGTCGTCGGGGTGCAGCCAGATGACGGCGCCGGTGAGGTCGGCGAGCGCGGGGGCCGCGTCGATGTGGTCGTTGTGCGCGTGGGTGCACACGATCGCGGTGAGGCGGCGGTCGCCGACGGCGGCGGCGATGGCCTCGGCGTCGTGGGCGGCGTCGATGACGATCACCTCGTGGTCGTCGCCGACGATCCACACGTTGTTCTCGACGTCCCAGCTGCCGCCGTCGAGCGTGAACTGGCCGGAGGTGACGAGGTGTTCGATGCGGGCGGTCATCACAGCACCACCACCGAGCGCAGCACGTCGCCGTGGTGCATCCGCTCGAACGCCTTCTCCACCTCGTCGAGTCGGACGGTCTCGGTGACGAACGCGTCGAGCGGGAGACGGCCCTGCAGGTGCAGGTCGATGAGCACGGGGAAGTCCCGGGAGGGCAGGCAGTCGCCGTACCAGCTGGACTTCAGGGCGCCGCCGCGGCCGAAGACGTCCAGCAGGGGCAGTTCGAGCTTCATCTCGGGGGTGGGGACGCCGACGAGGACGACGGTGCCGGCGAGGTCGCGGGCGTAGAAGGCCTGCTGGTACGTGTCCGGGCGGCCGACGGCCTCGATGACGACGTCGGCGCCGAAGCCGCCGGTCAGCTCGCGGACCGCCTCGACGGGGTCGGTCTCCTTGGAGTTCACGGTGTGGGTGGCGCCCAGGGTGCGGGCCTTGGCCAGCTTGCGGTCGTCGATGTCCACGGCGATGATCTTCGCCGCGCCGGCGAGGGTCGCCCCCGCGATCGCCGCGTCGCCGACGCCGCCGCAGCCGATGACGGCCACCGAGTCGCCGCGTCCGACGTCGCCGGTGTTGATGGCGGCGCCGAGGCCGGCCATCACCCCGCAGCCGAGCAGTCCGGCGACCGCCGGGGAGACGGCCGGGTCGACCTTGGTGCACTGCCCGGCGGCGACGAGGGTCTTCTCGGCGAACGCGCCGATCCCGAGGGCCGGGGACAACTCGGTACCGTCAGTGAGGGTCATCTTCTGCTTCGCGTTGTGGGTGTCGAAGCAGTACCAGGGCCGGCCCCGCAGACAGGCCCGGCAGTTCCCGCACACCGCACGCCAGTTGAGGACGACGAAGTCACCGGGCGCCACGTCCGTGACACCTGCGCCGACCGACTCCACCACGCCCGCGGCCTCGTGGCCGAGGAGGAAGGGGAAGTCGTCGGAGATGCCGCCCTGCTTGTAGTGCAGGTCGGTGTGGCAGACACCGCAGGCCTGGACGCGGACGACGGCCTCGCCGGGTCCCGGGTCCGGCACGACGATCGTCTCGACCCGTACGGGCTCGTCCTTCCCCGGTGCGATCACACCGCGGACTTCCTGCGCCATGGTCTGGTCCCTTCCATCGATTGCCTTCGCTGCCGACCCTACGCGTGACCGATCGGTAGCGGTGCGGGCCACGGCGGTGATCGTGGATCTCTCGCCTGACCGGATTTGTTCGTGAACATTCCACACTTTCCGGGAAGTGACTGGAAAAGGTCATTCCATGATGACAATTCTTTTGCAGGGTGCGGGAATCCTCCTGGTGTCTGCACCCGGTCCGGTCGTGCCTCAATGGGGGCATGCCTCTTGACGGCTGCACGGGACGTACCGCCTTCCTGTTCTCGGCCGGTGCCTCGCCACGGCCCGGAGCCGCAGCCGAACTCCGGGAGGAGTTCCCGGTGTTCGCCGAGACGCTGGACGACATCTGCGCGCGCCTCGACCCGTATCTCGAACTCCCGCTGGCCTGCGTGATGTTCGCGGCCGACGGCACCCGGACGGCGGCCCTCCTGGACCGGGTGACGTACGCCGGTCCGGCGCTGTTCGCGCTCCAGGCGGCGCAGTGCCGGCTGCTGTACAGCTGGGGCGTCCGGCCGGACGTGGTCTACGGCCAGGCGGCCGGACGGATGGCCGCCGCGTACGCCGCCGGTGTCTTCTCGCTGGCGGAGGCCTGTCACGCGGTCGGCAGCCTGGCCCGTCTCCTCGGCGCCCTGCCCGACCCGGCCCCGGGGCGCTCCGCCCTGGAAGGCGTCCTCGGCGCCTACGGCCGTACGCTCGCCACCCTGCACCCGCGCGCGCCGCGCCTCCCGCTCGTCTGCGACGTCACCGCCCGCCCGGTGGGCGCGGAGACCGCCGAGCCGGAGTTCTGGGTACGGCGCACGCCGCACCGGTTCGCGGACACGGCCGGGGTGCTGCATCGCGACGGGGTCCGCGTCTGGCTGGAACTGGGCCCCGCCGATGTGCTCGTCCGCCTGCTGCCCGGCTGTCTGCCGGACGGCCCGGCGGCGGCCTTCGCCCTGTCGCGGGACTGGGCGGTGCTGCGGGCGGGGCCGGGGGCGGAGTCCGGCGGCGGACAGCCGTGAGGGCCGCCCCCGGACGGGGCGGCCCTCGACGTCCCGGGACCGCCGGGCCCCCGGCCGAGGACGGCCTCGGCGGCGGATCGGGCCTCGGCCGGCAGCACGCCCGTCACGGGCCGGCGAGGTCGGTGACCTGGTGCAGCTTGTCCAGCTGGTGGACCCGGTTCAGCGCGCGCATCTGCTCGGAGACCTTCGGGACCTCCTTCCTGTGCGCGGCCGGGATACCGGTCACCGCGATCGCGTCGAGCGTGCTCATGGGGTTGAGCAGCGCCTTGTGCGGCGCGCTCGGGGGCGCCGCGTTCGCCGTCGGGACGGCGAGGCCCGTGATCCCGGCGGCGAGACCGAGGGCGGCGACGATACGTCGAGAGGAGATCATGCCCTCAACAACGCCCCCGGACCCCGGCCGGACACGGGTGGCGGGCCGCGCTCACCGGTGAGGCGGAGGCGTCCGGCTGCGCTTGCCGTGCCCGCCGGGCCGGAGGAGCCTCGAAGGGTGGAGCCCGCGCGGCCCGGTCCGCGCCGGGCCGCGGGCGTCCGAAGGAGGTCACCATGGGGACCGTGACAGGGTCCGGCTTCGACATCGAGACACTGCGCCGGGCCGTGGAAGGCAACACCGGCAACTCCCTGCTCGCGCTCTACGCCGACGAGGCGGAGATCCGCATCGTCGACCACGACCACCAGCCCAGCCACCCCAGCGTCCTGCACGGCCGGGCCCAGATCGCCGAGTTGCTGGACGACATCTACAGCCGCGACATGACGCACAAGCTGGGCCAGTGCGTCGTACAGGGCGACCACGTCGCCTTCAGCGAGGTCTGCCAGTACGGGGACGGCACCAAGGTCCTCGCCGAGTCGATGCTCACGCTGCGCGACGGAAAGATCGCCAACCAGCTGATCATCCAGGCCTGGGACGAGTAGGCGATCTCGGGCATGACCGGCGCCGGAAGGAGAACGGCGAGGGTCCAGGTCACCTCCCGGCTGACCTGGACCTTCTCTGCCCACGCGAGCCTGGGAGGGCTGCGGCTGCGGTCGGTGCGGGCGCTGCGGTCGGTGCTGGGGCAGGCGCGGCCCCGTCCGGCGCCGCGCGCCCGGCGCTCCCGGCGCCGCTGAGCCGGGCGGACCACCCGCCGGGCCGCCCTCGTCGGCGAGGACCCGGCGTCCGTGACCTACGTCCGGACGAAGCAGAACCGCTGCCGCGAGGCCGGCACCACCTCCCGCCACGTGGCACTGCCCGCCGCCACGACCACAGCCGCACTCGTGGACAGGCGGGGTGGGGGTCCCCCCGCGCGAGCGAAGCCGAGCGTGGGGGGGCGGTGGTCGTGGGCCGCAGCGCGATCCTCGGCATGCTGGTCCTGGCCCGGGACGCGACGGTGGCCTACTGCCACTCGCGCACCCGGGACCTGTCGGCGGCTTCGGCTCGGCCGTGGAGCGGGCCTCGCTGATCACTCCGGTGCCCGGTGGCGTCGGTCCGATGACGATCGCCGCCCTGCTGGAGCAGACGGTCGCCGCCGCGACGACGGCGACCGCCCAGGAGGTGGTCAGGTCCGGGACCACTTCTGGTTGTCCTGCCCGTTGCAGGTCCACAGGACCAGTGAGGTGCCGTTGCCGGTGGCCGCGTCGTAGGCGTCCAGGCACAGTCCCGCGTGGACGTTGGTGATCGTGCCGTCGGTGTTCAGCGTCCACTTCTGGTTGTCCTGGCCGTTGCAGTCCCAGATCACGACCTCGGTGCCGTCGGTGGTGCCGAGGTCGTAGGCGTCGAGGCACTTGTCGCCGTAGACGACCAGTTCCTTGCGGGAGGTGTACGTCCAAGCCTGGTTGGCGCCGCCGTTGCAGTCCCACAGCGCGGCCTGGGTGCCGTTGGTGATCGTGTTGTCGTGGACGTCGGCGCAGCGGCCGGACTGCTTGCCGGTCAGGAGTGTGCCGTCGGTGCCCGGGAGGGGCCGGACGGTGAGGGTGCCGAGGGCCGGAGCACCGGTCGACGCAAGGGAGTTGGCGGCTCCCTTGGTGAGGTTCACCTGGACCGAGACGGTGCCCTGAGCGGAACCGGTCGGCGGGAAGGAGACCGTGGTGGCCGTCTGCCCGTCGACCCTCAGGGTGCCGGTCACGGGTGTGGAGCCGGTGTTGGTGTAGGCGATGTCGGCCACGGCCAGCCCGGTGCTCGCGGCGCTCACGCCGGTGTAGGTGCCGGCGGCGGTCACGCTGTAGTCGCTGCTCGCCGCCTCGGTGCCGGTCACCTTGAGCATGACCGATCCGCCCGCCGGGACACCGGCGGTGTAACTCGTCGTGTACGAGCCGAGGGTGGAGCGCGCCCACAGGTCGCGCACCGTCGCCGGGGCACCGGTCAGGCCGAGGTCGGACCAGCGGACGGTGATGTTCCGCGCGGCGGAGGTGCGGTTCAGCAGCACGACGGCCCGGGCGCCGGTGCCGGACAGGACCTTGCCGTACACCTGGAGTCCGGCGCTGTCCTCGGCGACCTTGACACCCTGGAGGCCGCGCGGGTCCTGGTCGACGGCGACGACCTCGGGGTTCTTGAGGATCCCGGCCGTCTCGCTCGTCATCGTCGCCAGGTCGTTGCCGGCCAGCAGCGGGGCGCCGGAGATGGCCCACAGGGCCATGTGGGTGCGGTTCTGCGCGGCCGTGAGGCCGGGCATGCCGGTCATCAGCATGTCGGGGTCGTTGTAGTACCCGGTGTGCTGGGCGGCGGGGTGCTGGGCCTGGTCGAAGTTGGACAGCATGTTCGCCTGGGAGGGCGTGTTGCCGTAGTAGACGATGTCCGTGCTGGTGCGCCACATGGTGGCGAGGCCCGGCGCCCAGTTCCAGGGGTTCTGCTTGCCCCAGTTGCACGCGGACAGCGTGAGCGGGCGGCCGGTGGCCGCGGTCGCCCTGGTGACGGCGGAGCTGATCGACGTGTACGCCGTCTTCGCGTCCAGACCCTCGGCGTCACCGCCGCACCAGTCGACCTTGACGACGTCGAAGCCCCACTTCGAGAACTGGAGCATGTCCTGGTCGTAGTGGCCCTCGCTGCCGGTGTTCGGCGCGGCGGGGCGGCCGGTCGGGTAGTAGTAGCCGCAGCCGTTCTTGCCGGCGTCGGTGTAGATGCCGGCCTTCAGGCCCTTGCTGTGGATGTAGTCGGCGATGGCGCTCATGCCGCCGGGCCACTCACCGGTGTCGACGGTGATGTTGCCGGCGCTGTCGCGGGTGCCCTGCCACCAGCCCTCGTCGATGTTGATGTACCGGTAGCCGGCGGCGGGCAGACCGGCGGCGACGAAGGCGTCGACCTGCTGTTTGATGACGTTGTAGTCGATCTTCGCGGCGAAGCTGTTCCAGGAGGCCCAGCCCATCGGCGCGGCGGGCACCGCGATCTGAGGGGCCGTCGCCGCCTGGGCCGGGCCGGGCTGGGCGAAGAGGAGGGCGGCGGCCGCGGTCAGCGCCAGGACGAGCGCGCGGACGGCGCCGGCTCTGCAACGGCGCAGCAGGCCTTCGGCGGTCGGACGGGGTGGGGGATGCATCGGCGCCTCCGCGTGCGGAACGGAATCCACGCTGATCGATACGCCGACCGGCGGTCAGGTCGACACGATCAGTACGGTCGAGATGTCGAACACGGATCGATAATACGAACGTGTCGCGCGCCGACCGTAGAACCGCCCCGGGAATGAAGTCAACGGCTGCGACAGGGGTGAACCGGCCGTGCCCACAGGGCCGTTGGGTCCCGCGCATGGCGCCGTGCCGCCATACTGGGTCATCGTGCGCATTGCGATCATGACGGCGGGTTCCCGGGGCGATGTCGCCCCCTACACCGGACTGGGGCACCGCCTCGCCCGCGCCGGGCACGAGGTCACCCTGGTCACCCACGCCCGCTTCGAGCCGTTGCTCTCCGGCTCGGGCGTGCGCTTCCACCCGCTGCCGGTCGACCCCCGGGCGGAGCTGGAGTCGCCGCGCGGCCGGGGCCTGCACCGCAGCGCCGGTGAGGCCACGAAGCTGGTGCGCCTCGCGGACATGGCACGCCGGCTGGTCGGGCGGATGACGGAGGACCTGCTCATGGCGGCCCGCGACAGCGAGGTACTGCTGCTCGCCGCCTCGCTCGCCCCGCTCGGCCACACCATCGCCGAGGGGCTGCACCTGCCGAGCATGGGGGTGTATCTCCAACCCCTCGCCGGGACACGGGAGTTCGCGCCTCCGGTGCTCGGCGGCGGCTCCTGGGGGCCGGCCGTGAACCGGGTGGCCGGGCACGGGGTGTGCCTCGCCACGGAACACATCTTCTCGGGCGCCCTGCCCGGCGTGCGCGAGCGGCTCGGGCTGCCCCCGGTACGCTCCGGCGCCGCACTGCGGGCCAGGGAGCGGCGGCTGTGGCCGGTGCAGCACGGCTTCAGCCCGCTGGTGGTGCCCCGGCCCCGGGACTGGCGGCCGGGTCTGGCGGTGAGCGGCTACTGGTGGCCGTACGACACCGAGGACCAACTACCCGATGTCGTACGGGAGTTCCTGGACGACGGTCCGGCGCCGGTCTTCGTCGGGCTGGGCAGCGCCACGGTGCCGGACGCCGCACGGCTCAGTGCCCAGGTGGTGGCGGCGCTGCGGCGGGCCGGGCTGCGCGGGGTGGTCCAGCGCGGCTGGGGCGGGCTCGCGGCCGACGGCGACGACATGCTGACCATCGACGACGTGCCGCACGCACTGCTCTTCCCGCGCATGGCCGCCGTGGTCCACCACGCGGGTGCGGGTACGACCGCGGCGGGCCTGCGCGCGGGGGTGCCCGCCGTGCCGGTGCCGATCCAGTTCGACGCCGGTTTCTGGGCCGCCCGGCTGGTCGCCCTCGGCGTCGCCCCGGCCGCCGTACCGCTGCGCCGCCTGACCGTGGACGCCCTCTCCTCGGCCCTGCTGCGGGCCACCCGCGAGCCGGCGTACGGGCGACGGGCGCGCTCCCTGGCCGCCCGCATCCGCGCCGAGGACGGGGCGGCCGAGGTCCTGGCCGCACTGGAGCGGCTGGGCGGCGGCTGACACGCCCGACGGGGCAGCCTCGCGGGATCACCGGGAGAGGTCGCTCCGGTGCCCGGCTCGGCGGCGCCCGGGTCAGCCGTTCGTGAGGACCATGCGGAAGCGGGCCTTGCCGGCCAGCATCTTCTGGAAGGCGCCGTCGACGTCGTCCAGCGGGACCGTCTCGGTCATCGGGCGGATGCCGTGCAGGGCGCTGAACCCCATGGTGTCCTGCACGTCCTGCGAGGTGCCGGACGGGTGTCCGCGCACCACCCGGCCGCCCATGATCAGCTGGAACGGGGTGATGCCCATGGCCTCCGGGTCCGCACCGATCACCACCAGCTCACCGCGCGGTGCGAGGCCGTCCACGCAGGCCGTGATGGCCTCGGAGTTCCCGGCGGTGGCCAGCACGGCCTTCGCCCCGCCCAGGGACTGGAGGGCCTCGGCGACCGGGGTGCCCGCGGTGCTGTCGACGTAGTGGTGGGCGCCCAGCCGCTTGGCGAAGTCGGCCTTCTCGGCGCCGCGGGCGATCGCCACGGTCTCGAAGCCCATCGCCGCCGCGTACTGCACCCCGAGGTGGCCGAGGCCGCCGAGACCGAGCACCGCGACCAGGTCCCCGGGGTGGGCGGAGCTGTGCCGCAGCCCGTTGTACGTGGTCACGCCCGCGCAGGCCATGGGGCCAGCGTCGCTCGCCGCCAGCGCGTCCGGGATCCGGGCCAGGGCGTCGACGGGCGCGATCGTCTTCTCCGCGAAGCCGCCGTCGTAGGCCCAGCCGGGCACCTTGAGGTTGGCGCACACGATGAAGTCGCCCCGCCGGCAGGGCGTGCAGTGGCCGCAGCTGCCGCCGAACCAGCCGACCGCCACCCGGTCGCCGACCTGCCAGCCCCGGTCCCGCGCGCCCTCGCCGAGCGCGTCGACGCGGCCGGCGATCTCGTGCCCGGGGACCTCCGGGAAGGTGATGCCCGGCATCGCGGCGTGCACGAACATGGCGTCGCTGTGGCAGATGCCGCACGCCTCGACGGCGATCCGCACCTGGCCCGGCCCGGGCTCGGGCACCTCACGCTCGGCCAGCTCGAACGGGCCGCCCGCGCTCCTCACCTGCGCGACTCGATACGTGCTCATCACGCTCCCTCTCTCCCGCTCTCTCCCGCTCTCTCTCGCTCTCCCGTGGCTCGCGGTGGCCGTGCCGCCCGGCGCACGGGTGCGACGCCCCCGCACCAGCAGACCAGCTCCGGGCCGATCCCGCGCGTCGAACGGCACGGACCCGCACTGACCTGCGCCGACAGGCGAACAGCGGTCGGGGGGTCAGGCGGCGGCCGGCCCCTCGGGTCCGGGGCGCCAGCCCTCCGGCCGCAGCATCCCGAGCAGCAGCCGCACCAGCTCGTCCACCAGCTCGTCCAGCGTGGCGTCCACCCAGCCCGCGCTCCAGTCGTGCAGCAGACCGTTGACACTGCCGATGAAGGCCGTCGCCGCCAGCCGGTAGTCCCGGGGCGCCGCCTCACCGCGTACGACGGCCGCGTCCGCCTCGGCGCGGATGAGGTCGACCCAGCGGGCCCGGCGGGCCAGCCGCTGCTCCTCCAGCCGGGGGCTGACGCCGACGATCTCCACGAAGGCGATGCGGATACGGCGCGGATCGCAGGTCACGTCGCGGGCGTAGGCCCGGAAGAGCACCGTGGCCCGCTCGGCCAGCGGCAGCCCCTGCGCCGCGGCGAGGGCGTCCAGCACCGCCTGCTCGGCCCAGCCGTTGACCTCCAGGTGCAGCGCGGCGAGGACGTCCTCCAGGGTGCGGAACTCCTCGTAGAACTGACGCGTCGACAGTCCGGCGGCCTGGCTGAGCGCGGCGACCGTCGTGCCCCGGTAGCCGGGCGGCCCGCCGAACAGTTCCAGGGCCGCGTCCAGGAAACGCCGGCGCCGTTCGGCCTGCCGTTCCTCTGCGGACCGGCCGCCGTAGCGGCCCGTCGGCGCCCTGAGCCTTCCCGCCACCCGTCCCCCTCGTCGCCCCACCGTCGTCCGGCCCTTGCCCGGCCGGCTCTCAATCCTGTCGTGCACACCTCTTGTCGAGTAACCCGCCCCCTCCTTACTTTTCAGTAAGTTCACTGTGAAAGCACGCGTGTTCAGACTTCTCCCCCGAGGAAGGAGAGCAGTCATGCCTGCCTCCAGAACCAGGCACCTGTGCTCCGTGGCCGCCGCACTCGCCCTGACCGTCGCCGTTCCGGCGACCGCCGCCTCCGCCGCCACGGCCGGCTCCGGCGGTCTGCGCGAGGTGATGTTCGTCGGCAACAACTGGGACGGCACCGCCGACGTCATCAAGTCCACCGGCGACTTCGCGAAGATCGGCCGGATCGACGTCGTCCCCGACAAGGCGGAGCGACTCGCCGAGATCAACGCCGACCCGATCAAGTGGATCTACTACACGTCCATCCGCAACGAGGTGGGCCAGGGGCACGACCAGTACGTGGACGACATGTACTCCACGCCCGACGGCAGGTCCGTGGTCGTCTCCCGGCCGAGCTTCGCCGACGTGGTCTCCATCGACCTGGCCACCGACAGGGTCAACTGGCGCTTCCCGGTGGCCGGTTACCGCGCCGACCACATGGCGGTCTCCCCCGACGGCACCCGGGTCGCCGTCTCGGCGTCCACCGCGAACAAGGTGCAGGTGCTGGACATCGACACCGGTAGGGAACTCGGTGAGTTCGCCACCGGGGACAAGCCGCACGAGAACTTCTTCACCGACGGCGGCACGTACATCTGGAACATGTCCATCGGCGAGGTCACGACCTCCCTGGACGCCCCGGGCTGGGACTGGACCAAGGGCGACCGGCACATCACGATCGTCGACGCGACGACGTTCAAGCAGGTCAGGACCATCGACATGCGGCAACGGCTGGACGCGATCGGGCTGAAGGACTTCTCCAGCGCCGTCCGGCCCGCCGCCTTCACGCCCGACTGGTCCAAGCTGTACTTCCAGGTGTCGTTCTTCAACGGCTTCCTGGAGTACGACGTGGCCGCGGACAGGATCACCCGGGTGAAGACGCTGCCGGGGAACCCGGCGACGAACCCGGACCGCACCACCTGGCTGCTGGACTCGCGCCACCACGGCATCTCGATGAACCCCGAGGGCACCAAGCTGTGTGTCGCCGGGACCATGGACAACTACGCGACCGTGGTCGACCGGGCCTCCTTCGACGTCGGCCCGCTCATCGCCGCCTCGACGCCGTACTGGGCGACGGTGAGCGGCGACGGCAGGGACTGCCTCATCTCCGAGGCCGGCGCCGACCAGGTCACGGCCATCGACTTCGCCACCGGCCAGAAGGTGCTGTCCGTACCGGTCGGCGACCATCCGCAGCGTGTCCGGCTGGGGCACGTCCAGGCCGACTGGACGGGGCCGACGGGGAGTTGAGCGCCGGCGGCCTCCGGGGGGACCCCACTCTCCCCGGGGGCCGCACGGCTCCGACTCCGGGCGGCCGGGACGTCTCAGAAGTGCGCCGCCGCCCAGCCGGCCAGCTCGGACCTGGCCGCGCTCAGCAGGTCCGCCGACGGGGTCGTGGCCCCGTCGGTCACCAGCGCGTAGTGCAGGACGCCCGCGTCGGTGTCGCTGAGCAGCAGGCGGCGGCTGCCGGTGCCGCCCGGTTCGGGGGCGACGGCGACCGGCGTGCCGGCACCGGTGTAGGCGGGCGGGGCGCAGACCGTGCCGAGGTCGGAGACGACGGTGGTCGAGGCGGTCGGGAAGGATGCCGGCAGGTGCAGTTCGGTGGGCGCGGTGCCGTCCCCGGAGCGCCACACCAGCAGCCCGTACCGGCCGGCGCCCACCAGCTGCGCCACGTGCGGCAGGCTGCTCGGCACGGGATTCCAGGCGAGGGTGGTGGAGCCGTCGCGGGAGCGGTCCTCGTAGGTGAAGGCCAGGGTCGTACCGGCCGTGGCGCTCGGGTAGAGGCGGTCCAGCAGCCGGGCGTCCTGGCGGAGGGTGACGTCGCCGGAGCCGTCCAGGTCCACGGCGGAGAGGTCCTCACCGTTCCATGCGTCGCCCGAGGTCTGCACCTTGTCGGGGTTGCCGTTCATCAGCTCGTGATGCCGGCCGCTGTAGATGTCCCACTGCCACTGGGTGCCGGACAGGACCGGGCCCGAGGCGGCCGGGTCCGACCACCAACTCGCCCCCGGCAGACGGGAGTCGAGGGCCTGGTACATGGCCTTCAGGACGGTCGGCGCCTTGTCGGACACCGTGCCGGACAGGGGGTGCCCGAACTCGCTGACCAGGGCCGCGGTGCCCGCGGAGGCGGCGCGGTCGCGGACGGCTCCGAAGTCGGAGGCGTACTGGCCGTCGGCCGCCTTGCCCCACATCAGGATCCCGGAGATGGCCTTCTGGTCGTAGAAGTGCGTGTTGAAGACGTACCGCGGGCCGAGGGTGCCCGCGTCCAGCAGCCCGCCCTCCTGCTTCTGGGTGGAGATGTCGGAGTTCCAGAAGAGGCCGGGTTCCACGAAGGCGGGCTTGTCCTGCCAGCCGGCGGCGTCCATGGCGGCGCGGAACCTCACGTAGAACGGCCACAGCAGATCGCGTTCCCAGGTGCGGGAGGTCTGCCCGGAGTCGTAGCTGCCGGCGTAGGGCTCGTTGTACGGGTCGAAGCCGGTGACGGCGGCGAACTCCGCGGCCGTCAGGTGCTGTTGGAGGTAGGTCATGGTCGTTCGCGCGGTGGCGAGGAAGGCGTCCTGGAGACCGTAGGTGTCGTGCCAGAAGTCGTACTGGGCCTTCTGCACGGCCGCGTTCTGGGTGATGTTCTGGCCCCAGAAGAGGCAGATGCCGCAGGACTCGGCGGGATAACTCCCGGCGTCCACCGCCCACTTGGGGGCGCCGTCGCCGGTGTACCAGCTGCCCGCGCCGAAGAGGTGGCGGGAGTAGAGGTCCTGGTGGAAGTCGGGGAAGACGCGGATGCCCTCGTCCAGGAAGGCGCGCATCTGGTCGGTGACGGCGGCCAGATAGGCGGTGTCGACCTGGCCGCGTACGGGTTCGGCATGGGCCCAGGAGAGCAGGAAGCGGACCGCGTTGCCGCCGCCGAGGGCGCGCAGCGCGGTCGCGGACGTGCGGGCGTCGGCGACGGAGGCGAACGGCAGGCCGCTGTTCTCCTCCAGTTTGGTCTCGCCGGAGACGTTGTAGCCGCGCAGGACGATCTCGCGCCCCTGGCCGTCGGTGAACCGGCCGTTGTGCACGGTGAGCGCGGAACCGTCGAACCAGAGGGAGTCGGAGGGGAGAGCCGAGGTGGCGGCGGTGGCGGGCGGAGCACCCGCCACCGTCAGGAATCCGCTGAGGACGACCAGGACAACGAGCAGACGTGCCCGGATGTTCGACATGTCCACCACAGTCCGGCCCGCCGAAAGCCACGTCAATACCACCTGACTCACAAGTAAGTTGACTCTCAGTCAGTCCGGTGGGACAGGTTCAGCAGGTACTCCTTGCGGTTGAGCGGGTTGTGGTCGGTGCGCGGCCGCTCGGGGACGGCGCCCCGGGCGATCGGCGCGTAGTGGTCGAACGCCGTCTCCAGCGCGCCCTCGCCGCGGGTGAGCCCGGGCAGCCGCTGCTGCAGCTCGTGCACCCGGGCGGCGGGCAGCCTGCCCTCCAGCACGGCGGCGGCCCCGGCCGCGGCGGTGCGCTCCGGTACGGCGCCGAGCCGGGCGAGCACCGGCAGCAGCGTGCCCAGCGAGTCCGCCGGGGCGTCGAGCCGGAAGCGGTGCACCGGCTCGTGCACGACGGTGCCCGCGCGGCGCAGCGCCTCGGCCAGCACCAGCGGGGTCAGAGCCCGGAAGTCGTGGGCGGTGCTCAGGACGCTGTTGTACCCGCAGTGGGTCACCGTCACCGTGCAGTCGGGCACCTGCCAGCCGCGCAGCCCCTGACCGAGCGTGTCGCGGACGGTGTCCTCGACGGCGTTGAAGAAGGCGTACGGCATCGAGCCCAGCTCCACCTCCAGCCGGAACGCCACGCCCGCTCCGGGCGGTGCGGGCGCGACGCGCAGGCCGACCGTGGCGAAGAACGGATTGGGGTCCTTCCCGATGAACTCGACGGCGTGCCCGGCGCCGGCGGGCCGTTCCACGCACAGGGTGGTCGTCTCGCGGAAGGTGACGTCCAGGCCGTACTCCTCGGCGAGGGTGGCCTGGACGACCTCCTTCTGCACCTCGCCGTAGAGGGACACCGAGGTCTCCTGGCGCGGTTCGTCGTGGCGGACACCGATGAGCGGGTCCTGTTCGGCCAGCTGGGTGAGCGCCAGGTGCAGGGTGCGCCGGTCCGTGCCGGGGCCGGGGACGACCACGGTCTCCAGGGTCGGCGGTGCGAAGTGGTGCTCGTACGCATGCCCGGGTGTACCGAGTGTGTCCCCGGTCCGGATGCCGTCGAGGCCCCACACCTTGACGATCCGCCCGGCAGCGGCGTGGTCCCGCCGGGTGTCGGTACCGCCGTCGAAGACGCTCAGCGCGGTGATCCTGCCGGTCGCGCGGCGGGCGGCGCCGTACGGGACACGGTCGCGGACGCGCAGGGTGCCGCCGCGCAGCCGCGCGTAGGCGATCTTCTCGCCCGCCGGGCCCCGTTCCACCTTGAAGACCGTGCCCGACAGCGGGCCGTCCGGGTCGCCGCCGGCGGTGGGCAGCAGCCGTTCGATGCCGCCGGCCAGTTCGGGCACCCCGGCGCCGGTGATCGCGGAGCCGAAGTAGACGGGATGCACGCGGGAGCCGCGGGTCTGGGCGGCGAGGGCGGCGTGCAGCCGGCCGTCGGGGATCCCGCCGTCGAGGTAGGCCGCGAGCAGTTCGTCGTCGTGGCCGGCGAGCACTTCCGGGGCGGTGGGGGCGAGGCCTGGCACGAAGCGGGCGGCGCGGGTGCCGGGCGCGGCGGGGCGGCCCATCGGGACGAGCGGTACGGCCAGCCGGCGGGAGAGCTGATCGAGCACGGCGGAGCCGTTCGCGCCGCGCCGGTCGATCTTGTTCACGAAGATCAGGGTGGGGATGCCCAGCCGGCGCAGGGCGCGCAGCAGCACCCCGGTCTGCGCCTGGACACCCTCGACCGCCGAGACGACCAGGACGGCGCCGTCGAGGATGCCGAGCACGCGCTCGACCTCGGCGATGAAGTCCGGGTGACCGGGGGTGTCGACGAGGTTGACCGTGACGCCGTCGAGCGGGAACGACACGACGGCGGACTTGATCGTGATACCGCGCCGGCGTTCCAGCGCGAGCGTGTCGGTCCGGGTGTTTCCGTCGTCGACGCTGCCGATCTCGTCGATGACCCCGGCCGTGTGCAGCAGCCGTTCGGTCAGGCTGGTCTTACCGGCATCGACATGGGCGAGAATTCCGAGATTGAGCAGATGCACTGAGCGTGGTGTCCTTCGGCATGGGGTGGATTCCTTCCTGGGCGGACATGCACGCAGCGCGCATCGCTGGACCTTCCTGTGTGACGTCTGTCGGAACCCCGGCAGTGCAGCAGATGCCGTCCCCGGGCGGCAACGGATTAACGCTCGCCGGAACCCCCTCCAGCACTCGCCGCACGCCGGACGTGGTCGTAATGTGACGTACGGCCATGACGGGTCGCTTTCTCCCCTGTCGGCATGGTCGGGGCGGGGAGAGGAGTGGAGCGTGCGTGAGGTTCTGCCGGCGCTGGCGCGCTGGCACGCGGCCGGGGTCCCGTTCGGGCTGGCCACGGTCGTCGCGGTCAGCCGCAGCGCGCCGCGCGGTCCCGGTGCCGCGATGGCGGTGGGCCCGGACGACGAGGTGGTGGGGAGCGTGTCCGGGGGCTGTGTGGAGGGGGCCGTGTTCGAGCTGGCGCAGGAGGTCGTGGCGAGCGGCGAGGCGCGGCTGGAGACGTTCGGGTACAGCGACGCGGACGCCTTCGCGGTCGGCCTCACCTGCGGCGGTGAGATCACCCTGCTGGTACGGCCGGTGACCCCCGAGTCGGACCCGGCGTTCGGGGCGGTCGCCGCGTCGGTCGCGGCGGGCGAGCCGGTGACGGTGGCCACGGTGGTGGACGGACCCGCGCCGCGCGGCGCCACGCTCGCCGTCTGGCCGGGCCGGGCCGACGGCACGCTCGGCGCGCCCGGCCTCGATGTCGCCGTCACCGCCGACGCGCGCGGCGAACTCGCCCTCGGCGCCTCGGTGATGCGGCACTACGGGCCGCACGGCGAGCGCCGCGAGGACGACGTGACGGTGTTCCTCCAGTCGTTCGCGCCGCCGCCGCGCATGCTGGTCTTCGGAGCGATCGACTACGCGGCCGCGGTGGCCCGCGTCGGCGACTTCCTCGGCTACCGGGTGACCGTCTGCGACGCCCGCCCGGTCTTCGCCACGCCGAAGCGTTTCCCGGCCGCGGTCGAGGTCGTGGTCGACTGGCCGCACCGCTACCTCGCCGGCACGCGGACCGACGACCGCACGGTGATCTGTGTCCTCACCCACGATCCGAAGTTCGACGTCCCCCTGCTGGAGGAGGCCCTGCGCCGCCCGGCCGCCTACGTCGGCGCGATGGGCAGCCGCAAGACCCACGACGAGCGGCGCGCACGACTCGCCGAGGCCGGTCTGGGCGAGGCCGAGCTGTCCCGGCTGCGCTCACCGCTCGGGCTCGACCTCGGGGCCCGTACACCCGAGGAGGTCGCGGTGTCCGTCGCCGCCGAGATCGTCGCCCTGCGCTGGGGCGGCTCCGGCGCACCGCTGACCACGACCGCCGGGGCCATCCATCCGCCCGCCGTGTGAGGGGCCCACCGCGTCCGGGAGGAGCAGGTCCGGCCGACCTGACGGTGCCCGGCCGCCCTGTCCGGATCGGGCAGACCCCGTGGTGGACGCGCGGTCAAAGGGACCGCGCCCACTGGCTCCGGCGACCGCTACGCGGTGTCGCCCGCCACGCGTGCGTGCAGGTGCTGGTCGTGCCAGCCGTCGGCGTGCAGGAGGGCGCTGCGCAGGGTGCCCTCGTAGGTGTAGCCGGCCTTCTCGGCGACCCGGCAGGACGCCGGGTTGGCGACCGAGTGGCACAGGCGCAGACGGTGCAGACCCAGGTCGTCGAGGGCCCACTCGCTGACCCTGCGCGTGGCCTCGGCGGCGATGCCGCCGCCGCGCGCCTCGGGCAGGAGCCAGTAGACGATCTCGGCACTGCCCGCGCGCAGATCGATGTCGCCCCATGCGCACAGTCCGACGGCGGGTCCGCCCGGCGCGGCGACGGCCCACACCGCGAAGGTCTCGGCTCGCCAGCGCGCGTGCATCCGCTCGATCCTGGCGAGCGCGTCCTCACGGCTGTCGACGGCGAGCCGGTTCCACCGGCGGATCGCGGGGTCCTGGGCGGCGGTCAGCAGCGTGTCGGCGTCGTCGAGGTGCCAGGGCCGCAGCTGGAGTCCGCCGGGCAGGGCGAGCACGGGCTGCTCGCTCCCGGCCATGCGCCCCGGCGGAACGACGTCGCCCGGGATGCCGTTGTCAGAGATCATCCGCGCATCCTGGCACAGGGCCGCTACCGCTGCGGCAGCCGGTGCAGGGTCACGTCGGTGAGGGCGCCGTCGGCGAGCGTCGCGGTGAGGTAGGTGCGGTGCGGCTGGCGGCGGCGGTCGGTCGGGGAGCCCGGGTTGAGCAGGCGCAGGCCGGTCGGGGCGGTGGTGTCCCAGGGGATGTGGCTGTGGCCGAAGACCAGCACGTCGAGGTCGGGGAAGCGGGCGGCGCAGCGGGCCTCGCGGCCCCGGGCGGGGCCGGTGTCGTGTACGACGCCGAAGCGCAGGCCGTCCAGTTCGGCGCGGGCCACCTCGGGGAGCCGGGCCCGCAGCTCGGGGCCGTCGTTGTTGCCGTGGACCGCGATCAGGCGGCGGCTGCGGCTCTCCAGCAGGTCCAGGGTGGCGGTGTCGACCCAGTCGCCGGCGTGGAACACCACGTCCGCGTGCGGGAGTTCGGCCAGCAGTGGCACGGGGAGCTGCTTGGCGCGCCGGGGCAGGTGGGTGTCGGACATGATCAGCAGACGCACGTGGCCAACCTAGCCGAGGCGCGGCCGGCGGGCCCGTAATTGTTCAGATGGAACTGAACAGCTCGAGCTGGACAGTTTCAGCTGTCGGTCCTACGCTGGCGGGCATGGCTGACACCTCCGACTCCGCCACCCGCGCCGCGCGCGATCTGCGTGTGGTCTTCAGCCGGTTGCGGCGCCGGCTCCGCGAGGTCGCGCAGGACACCGACCTCAGTCCGTCCCAGGAGTCGGCGCTCACCCTGGTCGGCAAGCACGGCGCCGCCACGGCCAGCGCGCTCGCCGCCACCGAGGGCGTACGGCCGCAGTCGATGGCGACGACCCTGGCCGCCCTGGAGCAGCAGGGGCTGATCCGGCGTGCCCCCGACCCGGCCGACGGCCGCCGTCAGCTGGTCACGCTGACCGAGGCCGGCCGGGCCCGCGTGGAGGACAACCGGCAGGCGCGCAGCGAGTGGCTGGCCCGCGCCTTCCAGGAGCGGTACTCCGAGGAGGAGAGGCAAGCCGTCCTCAGGGTGCTGGAGCTGATGGACCGGCTGTCGGAGCCGTGATCCGGCCGTAACGGCGAGGCCCACCGGGCACCGGAAGCGGGTGCCGCCCCTCCCCCGCCGGAACCGACCACCCGCTCGTCGCCCCGGTGGTCCTCGGCTCGGCCCTGAACCCGGTCGATTGCCCGATGACCGCCGTGGCGCCGTGGCGTCGGTGCCGATCGGCCTCGCGCTCGGCGACGTGCCCGCCGGCACCCCGGGCCGCACGGCGGCCCGGCCCTGTTCACGCCCGCCGGCGCCCTCCTGCTGCCGGCGACGACCCCGGCCGGCCGTTCCCTCGGCCGGCTCACCCCCTCCCCCATGACCGCACCACTCGGAAAGGCCCGACCGACCATGTCGCTCACCACACTCGACCCCCGTACCGCCGTCGTCGCGATCGACCTCCAGAACGGCATCGCCGCCATGCCCACCCAGCCGTACGCCGGCCCCGAGGTCGTCGCGCGCACGGCGGAACTCGCCGACGCCTTCCGCGCCCGGAACCTGCCGGTGGTCCTGGTCCGCGTCTCCTTCTCGGCCGACGGCGGGGACGTCGTGCCCGGCCGTACCGAGCGCCAGGTCCGCGGCCTCGCCTTCCCCGAGGGCTGGGACCTGATCGTCGACGAACTGTCCGGCCACGCCGGCGACATCCACGTCACGAAGCACAACTGGAGCGCCTTCCACGGCACCGACCTGGACGTCCAGCTGCGCCGGCGCGGCATCACGCAGATCGTGCTGACCGGCATCGCCACCAGCATCGGCGTGGAGTCCACCGCCCGTGACGCCTATGCGCACGGCTACCACGTCACCCTCGCCACCGACGCGATGGCCGACGCCGACGCCGAGGCGCACGCGAACAGCGTGGAGCGGATCTTCCCCCGGCTCGGCGAGAGCGGCACCACCGCCGAGGTCCTGGAACTGCTGGCCAAGACCCACGCCTGAGCACCGCCCGACCGTCCCGGCGGGCCATCGCGCCGGGACGGTCGACGGCGGGCGATCGACCGGTGATCCGCGTGTCCGGGTCCACCACCAGGCCGTCGGCACCGAGTTCGGCGGGAACCGGCCTCCGGCCGCATGACCGGCCGCGCGCAACGGTACGCACCGGACCTCGACCGCAGTTTGCCGGGCGGTGTCCAGGCGTGGCGCGGGCGGGGCGTTCGGGGACCCGGAGTAGCGTCGCCCGGGATGACCGAACTACCACAGATGTCCGACGCCCGTGAGGCCGTCGAACGGTACACGGCCCCCGCCCCGCAGCCCGGCCGGACCCTGCTGCGCTGGGCGGCCACGACCGATCACAAGGTGATCGGCCGGCTGTACATGGTCACGGCGTTCTGCTTCTTCCTGTTCGCCGGGCTGCTGGCGCTCGGCATGCGGGCCGAACTCGCCCGCCCGGGGCTCCAGTTCCTGAGCGAGCACGGCTACGACGAGTTCTTCACCATCCACGGCACGATCATGATGCTGCTGTTCGCGACGCCCATGTTCGCCGGGTTCGCCAACGCGGTGATGCCGCTGCAGATCGGTGCCCCGGACCTGGCGCTGCCGCGGCTGAACGCGATGTCGTACTGGATGTACCTGTTCGGGGCGCTGATGGTGGTGTCCGGATTCCTGGTGCCGGGCGGGGCCGCCGCGTTCGGCTGGTTCGCGTACGCGCCGCTGAACAGCGCCTACTTCTCGCCCGGCGCGGGCGGCGACCTGTGGGCGATGGGGCTGGTGGTCACCGGTGTGTCGACGACGCTGACCGCGGTCAACTTCATCACCACGATCCTGTGCCTGCGCGCTCCGGGCATGACCATGTTCCGGATGCCGATGTTCACCTGGAACGTGCTGTTCACCTCGATCCTGGTGCTGCCCGCCTTCCCGGTGTTCGCGGCGGCGCTGCTCGCGCTGGAGGCGGACCGGAAGTTCGGGGCGCACGTCTTCGACGCGGCGAACGGCGGCGCGATCCTGTGGCAGCACCTGTTCTGGTTCTTCGGGCATCCGGAGGTCTACATCGTGGCGCTGCCGTTCTTCGGGATCATCTCGGAGATCGTCCCGGTGTTCTCCCGCAAGCCGCAGTTCGGGTATCTGCCGATGATCGGCGCGACCGTCGCGATCACGATGCTGTCCGCGGTGGTGTGGGCGCACCACATGTTCGCCACGGGCGCGGTGCTGCTGCCGTTCTTCTCCCTGATGTCGTTCCTGATCGCGGTGCCCACCGGGATCAAGTTCTTCGCGTGGATCGGGACGATGGTGAACGGCTCGGTGTCGTTCGAGACGCCGATGCTGTGGGCCATGGGCTTTCTGGTGTCGTTCCTGCTCGGCGGGTTGAGCGGGGTGCTGATCGCCTCGCCGCCGCTGGACTTCCACGTGACCGACAGCTACTTCGTCGTGGCGCACCTGCACTACGTGCTGTTCGGCACCGTGGTGTTCGCGATGTTCGCCGGGTTCTACTTCTGGTGGCCGAAGTTCACCGGGAAGATGCTGGACGAGCGTCTCGGCAGACTGCACTTCTGGCTGCTGTTCCCGGCGTTCCAGCTGACCTTCCTGGTGCAGCACTGGCTGGGCACGTCGGGCATGCCGCGCCGGTACGCGGACTATCTGCCGGCGGACGGTTTCACGCTGCTCAACACCCTGTCCTCGGCGGGCGCGTTCCTGCTGGGGATCTCGACGCTGCCGTTCCTCTACAACGTCTGGCGCACCGCCGCCCGGGGCGAGAAGGTCACCCTCGACGATCCGTGGGGCTGGGGCCGGGGCCTGGAGTGGGCCACCTCCTGTCCGCCGCCCCGGCACAACTTCACCGCCCTGCCCCGGATCCGCTCGGAGTCGCCCGCGTTCGACCTGCACCATCCGGAGGCCGCCCGGGCCGGGGCGGAGCACGCGCGATGAAGACCGAGTCGATGCTGTTCGGCGGGGTGGCGGTGTTCTTCGGCGGGTCCGCCGCGCTGTACGGGGTGTGGTCCGGGGACGAGACGGGCACGGTCGCGCTGGTCGTCGCGTGCGGGATGGCGGCGCTGGTGTCGTTCTTCTGCCTGATCCAGTACCGGCGGCGGGGCAGCCGGGCGCAGGACCGCACGGAGGCGGAGGTGGCCGACGGGGCGGAACCGGTGGCGTTCTTCCCGGACGAGAGCATGTTCCCGATCATCACCGCGTTCGGGTTCGCGCTGGCCGCCGGCGGCGTGGTCTACGGACTCTGGCTGTTCCTCATCGGTCTGGGGGTGCTGGCTCGCGGGGTGTTCGGGATGGCGTACCAGTACGCGCGGCGGTGAGCGGCCTGCGCGGGGCGCCGGGCCGGAAGGACGCCACGGGTGCGTGGTCGCTCTCGTAGCCGCCGGTGATGTTCTGCCGGACCTCGCCGGTGGACACGCCCTGCGCCAGCCGGTGCCGCTCGGCCTCGGTGAGGGCCCGGCACAGCCAGCGGGTCACCAGGAACGCCAGTGCGGGCAGGACGACCACGGCGACGCGCAGCACCCAGGTGAGGGCGTTGACGGAGATCCGGAAGGTCTGGGCGACGACGTCGTTGCCGCCGGCCAGCAGCAGCACGCCGTACCAGACGATGCCCGCGACGCCGAGGCCGGTACGGACGGGGCGCTCGCGCGGCCGGTCGCAGAAGTGCTGTTCGCGCCGCCACTCCCCGGTGCGGCGCTGCTCGACGAACGGATAGGCGTACAGCACCGCGAACAGCAGGCCGGGCAGGACCACCGCGGGCAGCAGGACGTTCCACATCAGGGTGTGTCCGGCGAGGTTCGTCTCCCAGGCCGGCATCAGTCGCAGCGCGCCCTCCAGGAAGCCGACGTACCAGTCCGGCTGGGCGCCGGTGGAGGCCTGGTCGGGGCGGTAGGGGCCGTAGTTCCAGACCGGGTTGACCTGGGCGAGTGCGGCGAGGAGCACCAGGACGCCGAAGACGATGAGGGACAGCCCGCCGGAGGAGGCCGTGAACTGGGCGAAGAAGGGCTTGCCGACCGCGTTGTCCACGCGGCGGCGCGGGCCGCGCCACTGGGTGTGCTTGAGGTGGACCACCAGGATCAGATGCACCGTGACCAGGGCGATCAGGACACCCGGGAGCAGCAGCACGTGCACCGGGTACAGCCGGGTGACGATGTCGTGCGCGGGGAACGCGCCGCCGAAGACGAAGAAGGCCACGTACGTGCCGACCAGCGGGATCGACGTCATGATGCCCTGCGCGATGCGCAGTCCGGTCCCGGAGAGCAGGTCGTCGGGGAGCGAGTAGCCGGCGAAGCCCTCGGCGAGCGAGACCACGAACAGGGTCAGTCCGATCACCCAGTTCAGCTCGCGGGGGCGGCGGAAGGCACCGGTGAAGAAGATCCGCAGCAGGTGCACGCCGATCGCGGCGACGAAGACCAGCGCGGCCCAGTGGTGGGCCTGGCGCAGCAGCAGTCCGCCGCGCACGTCGAAGCTGATGTGCAGGGTGGAGGCGAAGGCGGTGGACATGCGCACCCCGCGCAGCGGCGCGTAGGGGCCGGCGTAGACGACCTCGCGCATCTCGGGCGTGAAGAACAGGGTCAGCCAGATGCCGGTCAGGAACAGCACCAGCAGGCTGTAGAGCGCGAGTTCACCGAGCAGGAAGGACCAGTGGTCCGGGAACGCCTTGCGCAGCAGCGGTCCGCCGTCGAGGACGGGCAGCCGGGCGTCGGCGGACCGCACGAGCCGCTCGCCGCAGCTCGCCTCCCCGGCACCCGAACGGCCGACACCGCTCGTACCGCCTGCCGGTGCGCTCATGTCTCCTGCGGCTCCGCGGCCGCCCGGACCACCTCGTCCTCGATGTCGGCGCGCGGCCGGCCGGTCTCCCTGGCGTAGTCGCTCAGCGCGGTCTGTGCCTCCCGGGCCAGGTCCCGCGAGGCGCGCAGGGCCGTTTCGTAGGTCTCCGACTGAGCGCCCGTCATGCTCCGCTCGGCCGGCGGGCCGTAGGCCTGCCGCAGTTCGTCGACCGTGTGCTGGGCCGCGTCCGCGGCGCGCTGCTTCGCGACCAGTTCATCGAAGGTGTGTGCCACGCCGATCGACCCTAGGCACGGCCGCCGGGCGGGCCCCTTCGACCTGCCGGGGGCGCCCGCACCCGTACCCGAGTGGCGGGTCAGCCGCCGGGCACGAGCTCGGCCCACACCTGTTTGCCGCCGCTGACCGGGACCGTCCCCCAGGCCGCCGAGACCGCCTCCACCAGCAGGATGCCGCGCCCGCCGGTGGCCTCCCAGCCGATGCTGGTGGGCTTGACCGGGCTGCGCGGCGAGGCGTCGGCGACGGCCAGCCGGAGCCGGTGGTTGACCAGGCTGAGGTCGAGGCGGACCTGGCCGTCGGTGTGCACGAGGGCGTTGGTGACGAGTTCGGAGACCACCAGCAGGGCCGCGTCGAGCGTGTCGGGGCTGACGCCCCAGGTGCGCAGGGTGCGCCGGGTGAAGCGGCGGGCGTGCCGGACCGCCTCCGGCACCCGCCACACCGTCCAGCTCTCACGCAGGGGCCGTACGGCCATGCCGTCGTAGCGCATCAGCAGCAGGGCGACGTCGTCGGTGCGGTGGGCGTCGGTGAGCAGTGCGTCGGCGACCAGGCCGAGGTGGGCGGGGTCGGCGGCGGACAGGGCGTGGGCGAGCCGCTCCATGCCGGTGTCGAGGTCGGTGTCGGCGGACTCCACGAGGCCGTCGGTGGTCAGCGCGAGCACGGTGCCGGGCGCCAGGCGCAGCGGGGTCATCGGGAACTCCGCCTGCGCCGTCACCCCGAGCGGCGGCCCGCCCTCGGTGCGCAGGATCTCGGTGCTGCCGTCCGGGTGACGCACGACCGGCTCCAGATGGCCGGCGCGCACGATCCAGGCGGTGCCCTGTTCCATGTCGACGTCGACGTAGGCGCAGGTGGCGAAGAGGTCGGTCTCCATGTCCAGCAGCAGCCGGTTGGCGTGGGCGACGACCACGTCCGGGGCGTGGCCCTCGGCGGCGTAGGCGCGCAGCGCGGTGCGCATCTGGCCCATCAGGGTGGCGGCGCCCGCGTTGTGGCCCTGGACGTCGCCGATGACGAAGGCCACGTGGTGGTCGGCGAGCGGGATCACGTCGTACCAGTCGCCGCCGACCTCCAGCCCGGCGGTGGTGGGCAGATAGCGGGCGACGGCGACCGCGCCGGGCAGCCGGGGCAGGCGGCGCGGCAGCAGGGTGCGCTGGAGCATGCCGACGAGTTCGTGCTCGGCGTCGAAGGCGTGGGCGCGCAGCAGGGCCTGGCCGGTCAGGGCGGCGCAGGCGGTGAGCAGGGCGCGTTCGTCGGGGCCGAAGTCGTGCGGGTCGTCCCAGCCGATCAGGCAGGCGCCGGCCACCCGGCCGCCGGCGGGCAGCGGAAGTACGGCGAGGCCGCCGGGGCCGACCTCGGCGAGGGCGGGCTCCAGGGTGCTGCCGGCGGGCCAGATCCGAGCGCGGCCCTCGCGCAGCGCGGCCGCGAGCGTGGGCATGGCGCGCACCGGCGCGTCGGGCCACTCGGTGCGCCATTCGGTGCGCCACACCTCGGGCCACGCCTCGGGTTCGGGCGGGTCGAGGACGGTGACGACGAGGCGGTCGTTCTCCAGTTCGGCGAGGGCGATCCGGTCGGCCCGCAGCGGTCCGCGCAGGGCGTCGACGACGGCCCGGCCGACGTCCTTGACCGTGCCGGCGGTGGCGAGGGCGGCGGCCAGGCGCTGCACCCGGGCCACGTCGGTGACGTCGGAGCGCAGGGTGGAGGCGTCGGCGACCGTGCCGACCAGCCGGGCCGGGCGGCCCTCCCCGCCGGACAGCAGCCGGCCGCGCAGCCGCAGCCACAGCAGCGCGCCGGAGGGCTGCAGGATGCGGAACTCCAGCTCGCGGTCGCCGATGGACATGTGGTCGGCCTCGACCACGGACATCAGCGCGGGCAGGTCCTCGGGCACGGCCCGCGCGAGCAGGGTCTCCACCCGGCCGTCGAAGGTGCCCCGGCCGAGCCCGAACAGTCCCAGGATGGCGTCGCCGACCTGGACCCGGCCGGTGTCCATGGCCAGGTCGAAGGCGTTCGCGGAGAGCTCGCCGGGCGCCCCCGCGGCGCCCGGGGCGGGGACGGCGACGGCGCCCGCGATCAGCTCCAGGCAGGCCCGGTCCTCGATGCCGAAGCCGCCCGGATGCTCGCTGACGGCCACCAGCGCGCCCGTGCCCGCCGGGCCGAGCGGCAGGAGGGCCACGGAGAAGTCCGGGGAGGGGGTGCGCCGCGCCTCGGGACACCCGGCCAGTTCCTCGGGGCCGAGCAACCGCGGGCGGCCGGTGCGGTGGGCCTCGGCGACCGGGGAGGAGCCTTCGGCCGGATAGCCGTCGCGGAGCCCGTACAGGGTGCGCGGCAGCCCCGCCGACTCGGCGAGGGACAGCTGCGCGGGATCGTCGCCGGGCGTGTACACGCCGACGAAGGCCGCGCCGGCGAACACCAGCGCCTGTTCGAGGACCCGGTGGAGCCGGCCCGGGGTGCGGGGCGAGGCACGGAGGGCGTCGAGGGCGACTGCGGCACGCTCCGGCCCCGTCCTCGTCCCGCCGACCGCCGCGCCCTCGCTCACCACGTTCGCCATTACAGCGCGTGTGAGGCTCCTGCGCAGCCCCTGTGAACGCTCCGGGTGGCCCGCGGGCGGCGCCCGGGGCCGCGCACGCCGGTCCGCTCGAAAGCCGCCGAACACATCTTGACCCGTGAGTTCCGCACGGCGACCTCGTGACAGACGTGACTGTCCGCAGCCGTGCGACGCCTGCGAGTGTCTCTTGCGGTCACCGGGACGAGCGTCCGGTGCTCCGGGACAAGGCGCCGAGGCGCCGAGGGCGACGAGGGCGGAGGGGCATGGACAAGCGGTACGAGGTGTACGCGCTCGCCGACGGGCACTTCTACGACACGCCCGACCGGCTCCCGGACACCGGCGGCGCGGCCGCCGCCCAGTTCGCCGCGGCGCGCCGCGCCGTCCCGGACGGCTGGCACGCGTCCCGCTCCGGCGACTGGCTGAACCTGACCCCGCTCGGCCCGGACGGCGCTCCGCTGCCGTCGCCGGCCCAGGGCTGGAAGATCCACTCCTCGGCGACCGCCGCGAACGCGGAGCGGATCGCCGAGATCGTCTGGGACTACTGCGTGCCCCGCCGCATCCCCTTCAAGTTCGTGCCGGGCCCGCAGCTGCTGCATCTGCGCAACGCCAAGTACGCGGGCCGCGACACCAGCGGCAAGTTCGTCACCGTCTACCCGGCCGACGAGGCGCGGCTGCACGAGGTCCTGCGTGAACTGGGCGCCCTGCTGGCGGGGTTCGAGGGGCCGTACATCCTCACCGACCTGCGCTGGGGCGAGGGTCCGCTCTACGTCCGCTACGGCGCCTTCGCCCGCCGGTACGTCGTCGACGAGCGCGGCACGCTGGCCCTGGCGGTGGCCGACGGCGAGGGCAGACTCGTGCCGGACCGGCGGGCGCCGTCCTTCCAGGTCCCCGAGTGGGTGACCCTGCCCGCGTTCCTCCGGCCGCATCTGGCGGCCCGCAACACCACGACGGTCGGCGAGCTGCCGTACCGCATCGAGAAGGCGCTGCACTTCTCCAACGGCGGCGGGGTGTACGCCGGCACCGACACCCGCGACGGGCGCAAGGTGGTGCTGAAGGAGGCCCGGCCGCACGCGGGGCTCGCGGCCGACGGCGCGGACGCGGTGACCCGCCTGGAGCGGGAGAAGGCCGCGCTGGAGCGGGCCGCCGGGACCGGTGTGGTGCCCGGGGTGCGGGACTGGTTCCTGCTGGGCGAGCACCGGTTCCTGGTCATGGACTTCCTGGCGGGCCGCCCGCTCAACTCCTTCTTCGCCGAGCGGCATCCGCTGCTGACGCCCGACCCCGACCCGGCGAAGGTCGCCGCGTACACGGCGTGGGCGCTGCGGATCCACGCGGCGGTGGAACGGGCGGTCGAGGCGGTGCACGCGTGCGGGCTGGTCTTCAACGACCTGCACGTGTTCAACATCATGGTGGCCGAGGACGAACGGTCCGTGCATCTCATCGACTTCGAGGCCGCCGCCCCCGCCGAGGAGAACGCCCGGCAGACCGTCGCCCATCCCGGCTTCTTCGCCCCGCCGGACCGCCGCGGCCCGGACGTGGACCGCTATGCGCTGGCCTGTCTGCGGCTCGCCCTGTTCCTGCCGGTGACCACGCTGTTCGTGGTGGACCGCGGCAAGGCGGCCCATCTCGCGGACGTCGTCGCCGAGCAGTTCCCGGACGTGCCGCGGGCCTTCCTGGACGAGGCGGTCGCGGAGATCACCCGGGACACGGCGGGCGGCCGGCGCGTCCGGACCACTCCGCCCGTGGTGCCGGGCGACTGGCCGTACAGCCGCGACTCGATGGTGAAGGCGATCCTCGCCTCGGCCACCCCGGAGCGCGACGACCGGCTGTTCCCCGGTGACATCGCCCAGTTCTCCGACGGCGGCGGCCTCGGCCTCGCGCACGGCGCGGCCGGGGTCCTGTACGCCCTGGAGGCGTCGGGGGCGGGCCGCTACGACGAGGGCGAGCGCTGGCTGCTCGACCACACGGCCCCGCCGCCGCCCGGCACCCCGCTCGGCCTGTACGACGGCCTCGCGGGCGTCGCCCTGGTCCTCGACCGGCTCGGCCACCGGCAGCGGGCGTTGGACCTGGTCGACGCCATCCTGCGGGAGAACTGGCGCCATCTCGCCTCCGACCTGCACGGCGGGCTCGCCGGACTCGGCCTGGTCCTCGGCCGGCTCGCGGACACCACCGGCGAGCCGTCCCTGCGGCGACACGCCGCCGAGGCCGCCGACATCGTCGTACGGCGGCTCGCCGAGCCCGTGCCGGCCACCCCGCGCCCGCGCGCCGGGCTGCTGCGCGGCGCGAGCGGACCGGCGCTGTTCCTGCTGCGGCGCCACCAGGAGACCGGCGAGGACCGCTACCTGGCCACGGCCGCCGCGGCGCTCCGCCGTGACCTGGACTGCTGCGTGACCCAGCAGGCGGGCGGCGGCCTGGAGGTGGACGAGGGCCGGCGGACGCTGCCCTACCTCGGCGACGGCAGCGCGGGCATCGGCCTGGTCCTGGACGACTACCTCGCGCACACGGACAACGAGGCGTTCGCCCGCGCCCGTAACGGCATCCTCACCGCCGCCACCTCACGCTTCTACGCCCAGCCCGGCCTGTTCCAGGGCCGCGCCGGAATGATCCTGCACCTCGCCCGCTGCACGGCGCCGGGCGCCGACCGGGAGCGGCTGGCGCGGCAGATCGAGGGGCTCGGCTGGCTCGCCATGGACTACCAGGGCCAACTCGCCTTCCCCGGGCACCAGATGATGCGTCTGTCCATGGACCTCGCCACCGGAACGGCGGGCTGCCTGCTCGCGCTCGCCGCGGCCTGCGACGACCCCCGCACCGCGCACCTGCCGTTCCTCCCGCCGCCCCCGGCGGCCCGCACACGCGGCTCCGCACGGACGGAGCCGTGATCCAACCCCCGTCCCCGACAAGGAAAGGACCCTGCCATGGCACTGCTCGACCTTCAGACCCTCGAGTCCGACGAGCACGACGGCGGCGGCGCGAGCACCGTGAGCCTGCTCTCCTGCGTCTCCGCCGCCAGCATTCTGCTCTGTCTCTGACCGAGCGGGTGATTCACCGGCTCCGGACGGCCCCCTCCCACGCAGAGGGGTCCGTCCGGGGCCGCCCCGGTGCGCCGCCGGCGGCCCCCGCACCCCTCCGAGCCGAACGAGGCCGCAGCCGATGACCCCCTCCGTGACCCCGGCGACGCGGCAGCCGGTCGAATCCCGCTCCGACAGCGGCACTTCGGCGGCCGGCCGCGCCCTGTCGCACGAGCTGCTGCGCCACGGCCGCGCCCGCTGCGCCGCGCTGTGCGCCGTGAGTACGACCGCCACGGCCGCCGGCCTGCTGCTGCCGGCCCTCCTCGGCCACACCCTCGACCTGCTCCTCGCCCGTGCGCCGGCCGCCCGCTGGGTCGCCTGCTGTGCGGGCGTCGTCCTGCTGCTCGCCCTGCTGGACGGCTGCGCGGGCGTGCTCACCGGCACGGCCACCGCGCACGCCACCGCCTGGCTGCGCCGCCGCCTCACCGGGCACGTCCTCGCGCTCGGCCGGCGCGCGACGGCCCGGTTCGGCGCCGGGGACCTGGTGGCGCGCGGCGTCGGCAACGCCGCGCAGGCCGGGACCGCCCCGGGTGCGGTGGCCGCGCTGCTCGCCACGCTCGCCGGGCCGGTCGGGGGCGTGGTGGCGCTCGGTGTCATCGACCCGTGGCTGGCGGCCGTGTTCCTCGCCGGAGCACCGGTCCTGGCGCTGCTGCTGCGCGCCCTCGCCCGGGACACGACGACGTGCGTGGCCGAATACCAGCGGGTGCAGGGCCGGATCGCCGGAGCGCTGGCCGACGCGGTCGCCGGTTCCCGGACGATCCGGGCGGCGGGCGTGGCGGACCGGGAGACGGCCCGGATCCTCGCGCCGCTGCCCGAACTCGCGCGTGCCGGGCGGCGGATGTGGCAGGTGCAGGGGCGGGCCGCCGCGCAGGCGGTCACCGTGGCACCGCTGCTGAACCTGGGCGTCCTCGCGGTGGCCGGACTGCTGCTGGCCCGGCACCGGCTGTCGGTCGGCGACCTGCTGGCCGCCTCCCGGTACGCGGTGCTCGCGACCGGCGTCGGCGCGCTCGTCGGCCGGCTGTCCGCGCTCGCCCGGGCCCGCGCGGCGACCGGCCGGCTCGGCGAGGTGACGGCCGAACCCCGCCCGGGGCACGGCACCCGCCGCCTGCCCGCCGGACCCGGCCGGCTGGAGCTGCGGGCGGTGACCGCCGTCCGGGGCGGCCGCGCGGTCCTCGACGGACTGGATCTGACCGTTCCGGGCGGTACGACCCTCGCGCTCGTCGGCCGCTGCGGCGCCGGGAAGTCCCTGCTCGCCGAGGTGGCGGGCCGACTGTCCGACCCGGACGCCGGCGACGTCCTCCTGGACGGCGTCCCCCTGCGCGACCTCACCCACGACGAACTGCGGCGCGCCGTCGCCTACGCCTTCGAACGCCCCGCGCTGCTGGGCACGACGATCGAGGACGCCCTCGCCTTCGGGCTCGCCGACCGGACCCCGGCCGCCGTCCGGTCCGCCGCCCGGCGCGCCCACGCCGACGACTTCGTCCGCAGACTGCCCGACGGCTACGCCACCCGCGTCGCCGACGCCCCGCGCTCCGGCGGGGAGTCCCAGCGCCTGGGCCTCGCCCGGGCGTTCGCCCGCGACAGCCGCGTCCTCATCCTCGACGACGCCCTGTCCAGCCTCGACACGGTCACGGAACACCGCATCGCCCAGAGCCTGTTGACCTCCGCACCGGCCCGCACCCGCCTCCTGATCGCCCACCGCCCGACGACCGCGGCCCGTGCGGACCGCGTCGCCTGGCTGGACGACGGCCGTGTCCGGGCCGTGGGCACCCACCGGGAGCTGTGGCGGGACGCGGCGTACCGGGCGGTGTTCGGGGCGGAGGGGGAGAGCGACGCCGGGACCGCGGCAGGAAGCGAGGAACGAGGCTGATGGAGGGCTACGAGGGCGGGCGGGCGGCGCCGCCCCGCGCACAGGCGGCCCGGTTTCTGCGGGAGCGGTGGCGGGTGCTGGTGCGGCTCGGGGCGTGGTCCGTGCTGGAGGCGGGGCAGACCTTCCTCGTCGGATACGCGCTCGCGCGGGCGCTGGACGCCGGGTTCCTGGCCGGAAACGTGCGGACCGGGCTGGGGTGGCTGGGGGCGGCGGGGCTCGCGGTGTGCGCCGGGGCGTACGGGACCGGGCGGGTCTACGGCGTGGTCGCCGAACTGGTCGAACCGGCCCGGGACCGGCTGGTGACCGCCGTGGTCGGGCGGGGGGTGCGGGAGGCGGACCCGGGTGCGCTGTCCGGGCTCACCCAGCAGGTGGAGCTGGCCCGCGACACGCTCGCGGGCGTGGTGATGGTGTCGCGCTCCTTCCTGTTCACCGCCGCCGGCGCCCTGATCGGTCTGTTCTCACTGGCCCCGCTGCTGCTGACCGTCGTCCTGCCCCCGCTGCTGGCCGGGGTGGCCCTGTTCGCCGTGACCCTCCGGCCGCTGGCCCGCCGTCAGGAGGCGTTCCTCACCGCCGACGAGACGCTCGCCCGGGAGCTGGGCGTGCTGTGCCCGGGGCTGCGGGACGTCACGGCGTGCGGCGCCGAGGAGCGCGTCGCGGCGGACCTCGGACGACGGATCGACGCCGAGCTGGCGACCGCACGTGCCCTGGCCCGCTGGAGCCTGACCCGCACGGCGGCGCTGGCCGTCGGCGGCGAACTGCCCGTGGTACTGCTCCTGGTCACGACCCCCTGGCTGCTGCGCCACGGCGTGAGCGCGGGTGCCCTGGTCGGCGCGCTCGCCTATGTCACCCAGTCCCTGCTCCCCGCCCTCCAGAACCTGGTCCACGGCCTGGGCACCAGCGGCTCCCGCCTGACCGTGGCACTGCGCCGCCTGACCACCCCCACACCCCGCCCCCTCCCCCGCACACAGACACCGCCGACCGCAGACCACGACCAGCCGCAACCCGCCCGCGCCCGCCGCACGACCGCAGCACCCGCCCTCGCCCTCGCCTCCCTCTCCTTCGCGTACGGCCCCGCCTGCGAGCCGGTCCTCGACGGCCTCGACCTCACCCTCCCCACCGGCGCCCATCTGGCCGTCGTAGGGCCCAGCGGCGTCGGCAAGTCGACGCTCACCGGCCTGATCGCCGGCCTGATCACCCCGGACCGCGGCACGATCCGCGTGCACGGCAACCCCGTACCCGCGCCGCAGGCAACCGTCCTCATCCCCCAGGAGGCCTACGTCCACGGCGGCACACTCGCCGAGAACCTGGCCCTCTTCCGGCCGGACCCCGTGCCGGAGGCCGAGCTGCTGGCCGCGGCCGACGCCGTCGGGCTGACCCCGTTGCTGCGGGCGCTGGGCGGGCCGGGCGCCCGGGTGGAGCCGACGGCGCTGTCGGCCGGCGAGCGCCAGCTGATCGCGCTGACCAGGGCCTATCTCTCGACCGCCCCGCTCGCCCTGCTCGACGAGGCGACCTGCCATCTCGACCCGGCGGCGGAGGCACGCGCCGAGCGGGCCTTCGCCGGGCGTCCGGGCGGCACGCTGCTGGTCGTCGCCCACCGGCTCGGTTCGGCCCGCCGTGCCGGGCGGATCCTGGTCATGGACGGTGCGCGCACCGCCTGCGCCACCCACGACGAACTACTGCGCACCTCGGCCCTGTACCAGCAGCTCACCGCCGGCCGCCCCGCGTCGCCGACCACGCTCACCCGCTAGCCGGCACCGGTCACAGCCACCCTTCCCCCCGCGATATGCGGATGGCGTCGATCCGGTTCCGCGCGCCCGTCTTGCGGGTGATCGACGCCATGTAGTTGCGGACCGTGCCGTGGGACAGGTGCAGGCTTCCGGCGATCTCCGCGATCGACGCGCCCCCGGCCGCCAGCGACAGCACGCTCAGCTCGCGCCTCGTCAGTGGCATCTGGGCCGCCTGGAGAAAGCCGAAGCCCAGTGAGGCGTCGACGAAACGTTCCCTCGCGGCGACGCTGCGGATCGCGCGCAGCAGTCGGTCCGGTGAGCCCGCCTTGTCGACGAAGCCGAGGGCGCCCGCCTCGGCGGCCCGTTTCAGCAGGCCCGGCCGGTTCGCGTGGGCCATGACCACCAGCGCCGGCGGCCGGCCGGCCCCGGCCCGCGCCGGGGACAGATCGCCGAGCGGCGGTATGCCATGGCCGTCGGCGCAGTCCAGGTCCGCCGCGCACACGTCCGGCGACGACGACCGGATCCGCGCCGCGGCGGAGCGCCACGGTGTGTCGTCCACGTCCAGCCCCGGTTCCCGGCCCAGCCACTCCGCCAGCACCGCCCGCACCAGACACGCGTCGTGCACCAGAAGCAACCGAATCACTGCCCGCCCCCTCGCAAGCTCGTCGTACCGCGTACTCATCGCCCGGCCCCACCGTCGCGGCCCGTCCCGTCGTACCCCTCGTCCCCGCGCGCTTGCCCATTCTTGGGCGCGTCCTCCTTTCACGGGCGCGAAGAATCGGCCATCAGGGTGCGCGGGGGCGCACACGGAGCGCCCGTACGCCGCCCGCGCTTCCGATGTCTTCGGCACGCGTCCGGGCGGACCGGTTGTCCTGCGGCTCCGTGGCACGGGCGGCCCGGGGCGGGACCGGGGCGCTCGCCGTGCGCGGCGCGCTCCCGCGAGGGAGTCTGGTCCCCGGGGGCGCGACGCGCGGCCGTACGAGGAGGTGGTGGCGTGTCCGACGGGCCGGGCTCAGGGCCGGCACCGGCGGCCGAGGGCACGACGGCCGCCCGGCCGGTGCTGTCGCTCGCCCTGGCCTCGATGCTCGAGGAGGTCCGCGCCCACTCCGGCGCGGTGTATCTGCTCCGGCCCGACCAGCCGGTATTGGAGATGGCGGTGCACGCGGGCATGCCGCGGGCGTTCGCGGCGCCGTGGGAGCGGGTCGGGCTGGGCGCGCGGATCCCGGTCGCCGACGCGGCGCGCGAGCGGCGGCTGGTGTGGGTGGGGGGCGAGGAGGAGATGGCCAGCCGGTATCCGCGGATCGCGCTGGTGCTGCCGTACCCGTTCGCGCTGGCCGCGGTGCCGGTGGCGACCGAGAACCGGTTGTACGGCGCGGTGTTCGTGACCTGGCCGGGCGCGCATCCGCCGGAGCTGTCGGACGTGGAGCGCGCCGATCTGACCGCGGCCTGCGACCGGCTGGCGCTGCGACTGGAACGGGCCGTGGCGGAGAACCGGCCGCTCGGCCCCGAGGTCGATGTGCTGCCGGTGCCGGTGTCGGCGGTCGCGACGGGTTCCGCCGAGGCGGCACGGATGGTGGCCCGGCTGCCCTACGGGCTGCTGTCGCTGGATCTGAACGGCCGGATCACGTTCGCCAACACCGCTGCCACCGAACTGCTCGGCCGCACGGCCGGGGAACTGCTCGGGACGCTGCCGTGGGCGTCGGTGCCCTGGCTCGACGACCCGATGTACGAGGAACGTTACCGGGGAGCGCTGCTCAGCCAGCAGATGACGTCGTTCGTGGCGCTGCGTCCGCCGGGCGAGTGGCTGTCGTTCCGGATGTATCCCAGCCGGAGCGGGCTGAGCGTGCGGATCACCCGGGCCCGGGCGGTGGCCGACATGGCGCAGGAGGCGCCGCGGGGCGGTCCGGCGCCGACCCGGCTGGTGACGATCTCGCAGGTGCTGAGCCTCGCGGGCGCGCTGACCGAGGCGGTGGGCGTGCAGGACGTGGTGCAGCTGGTGTGGGACGAGGTGACCCCGGCGGTCGGCGGGCAGGCGGTGGTGATCCTCGGCTCGCAGGGCGGGCGGCTGCATGTGCTCGGGCACCGGGGGTACGCCGATCCGGGCGTCGTCGAGCGCTTCGACGGGCTGCCGCTGGCCGAGCGCACCCCGGGCACCCATGCCCTGATCAGCGGGGTGCCCGCGTTCTTCGACTCGCGGGAGCAGCTGGAGCGGTTGTATCCGGACCGGCACGCCGTCCCGGACGGCTTCGCGGCCTGGGCGTATCTGCCGCTGATCGCGTCCGGGCGGCCGGTGGGCACGTGCGTGCTGGCGTACGCCGAGCCGCATGTCTTCCCCGCCGACGAACGGGCCGTACTGACCTCCCTCGGCGGGCTGATCGCGCAGGCGCTGGAGCGGGCCCAGCTCTACGACGCCAAGCACCGGCTGGCGCACGGCCTCCAGCAGGCCCTGCTGCCCAGCTCACTGGTGCCGCCGCCCGGCATCGAGGCCGCCGCCCGCTATCTGCCGGCCATGCACGGCATGGACATCGGCGGGGACTTCTACGACCTGGTGCCGACGCTGCCGCTGTCGTCGGCGGTGATCGGGGACGTCCAGGGGCACAACGTGACGGCGGCGGGCCTGATGGGGCAGATCCGTACCGGCGTGCGGGCGTACACCACGGTCGGGCAGGACCCTCACGAGGTGATGAGCAGCACCAACCGGCTGCTGATCGACCTCGGCGCGGAACTGTTCGCCAGCTGTCTGTACCTGCGGCTGGACCCGGCGCGCGGGCGGGCCGTGATGGCGCGGGCGGGCCATCCGCCGCCGCTGCTCAGGCGGCCGGACGGCCGGGTGCGGGTACTGGACCTGGCGGGCGGCCCGCTGCTCGGGATCGACGCGGCCGCCGCGTATCCGACCACCGAGGTGTCCCTCGCGCCCGGTTCGGTGCTGGTCCTCTACACCGACGGTCTGGTGGAGTCCCCCGGCATCGACATCGAGGACGCGCTGGTCGACCTCGGCGGGCTGCTGTCGGAGTGCGGGCACCGGCCGCTGGAGGAGCTGGCGGACGAGGTCGTACGGCACAGCACGGCGGCCCGGGGGCGGGCGGACGACGTGGCGGTGCTGCTGCTGCGGGCCTGCCCCGGTCCCTGACCCCCTTCACCCCGCATGTCCCATGCACGACCCGTACGACAGACGGGTCCGGCCCTCCCGCCGGAGGGCCGGACCATGACCCCGCCGGCCGGGAACCGCGGGTGAGGCCGGTCGGGGTGTCGGGGCGAGCCGGTCGGCTCAGGGATCAGTTCGAACCGGGAAGGGACGAGCCGTTGTTCGCGGTGCCGCTGCCGGACTGGTCGCCGGCGCCGGTGCCGGACGGGTCGCCGGTCCCGGTGCCGGTGCCGGTTCCCGCGCCGGACTGGCCGCTGCCACTGGCGCTGCCACTGCCGGACGGGTCGGTGGCCGAGGCGGACGGGGCGGCGGAGCCGCCGATCTGGTCGCCGCCGGCGCCGGCCGGGTCGCTCGCCGAGGCCGACGGGGCGGCGGAGCCGGACTGGCCGCCCGCGCCGTTGCCCGCGTTGCCGCCGCCGCCCAGCGTCGCACCGGTGGCCTGGAGGGCCGCGGTGACCGGCTGGAAGAAGGTCTCGCCGCCGCTCGTGCAGTCGCCGCTGCCGCCGGAGGTCAGGCCGACCGCGCTGCCGTCCTGGGTGAACAGGGAGCCGCCGCTGTCGCCGGCCTCGGCGCACACGTTGGTCTGGATGAGGCCGTTGACGGTGTCGGTGCCGCCCGGGACGGTCTCGCTCGCGAAGTTCACGGTGGCGTCGAGGCCGGTGACCTGGCCGTTGTGCAGGCCGGTGGTGGAGCCCATGCGGAACACGGTCTCGCCGACGGTGGCGTCCGCGGCCTTGGTGATCTGCACGGTCTGGCCGTTGCCGGCGTTGACCTCGCTGGGCGCCTGGGTGGTCTTGTCGTTGTACTTGACGAGCGAGAAGTCGTTGCCCGGGAACTTGGCCTGGTCGACGGTGGCGATCGGCTGGCCGGTCTGCGAGTCGGACCAGGCCTTGGCCGCGACCCCGCAGTGACCGGCCGTCAGGAACGCGGGGCTGCCGTCGGAGGCGGTGACGTTGAAGCCGAGGGAGCAGCGGACGCCGCCCTGCTGGGTCTGGGCGAAGATGGCGTCGCCGCCCGAGACGAACGTCTTGAAGGTGCCGGCGGACTTCTTCAGGGTCGCCATGCCCGAGCCGAGGCTCTGCACGGTCGACTGAAGCTTGTTCCACTTGGCGCCGGTGACGCTGGAGTCGGCGGTGACGAGGATCTTGTTGGTGCGCGGGTCGACGGCCCACGAGGTGCCGGGGATCGTCGCCTTGGTCTTCAGCGTCCCGGCTGCGGTCTTCAGCGCCTTGGTGCTGTTCTGCACCTCGCGGACGATCGCGCCCGCCTTCTGCGCCTGGGCCGTCAGGTTGTCGTCGCCGTTGACCACGTTCACGACGAGCTGCTGCTTGGCGCTGTCGTAGTAGGAGCCGGCGAAGGCGGTGCCGAGGGTCTTCTCGAGCCGGGCGGCGAGGCCGGAGGCGTCCGAGGCCTTCAGGGTCCGGGCGGTGCCGAGGGTGCCCGCGGCGTTCGTGTCGTTCTTGTCCTGGGACGCCATGGCGTTGGGCAGCAGGAGAGCCGCCGCTCCGAGCGCCGCGACACCGCCCACCGCTATCGCGGCCTTGCGCTTGGGCATTCGCTTGTGACTCAACTTCTCGACCTCCTGGGGACGGGGGTCTGCCGCTCTTGGGCAGTTCGGTTCGGCGCCTGGATGGCCGTACGTACGCACCGGGCGCGCGCCGTGTTCAAACGGGCGGCGCAACTGCCGTACGGGACGGGTGAATCGGCCAGGGTCGGCCGCGGTGTGCGTGACGGCGGGCGCGGCCGGGAACAATCGCCCATATGACGATGACCACCGCCGAAGCCGACAAGATCCTCGCCGACCGGTTCGCGCCCTGGGTGCGCGCTCTCGGGCTGAGCGTCGAAGGCATCGGCGCGGACCGGGCGGTGCTGCGTCTTCCCTGGTCGCAGCGGTTGGCCCGGGAGGGCGGCGGGCTGTCGGGGCAGGCGCTCATGGCGGCCGCCGACACGGCGACGGTGATCGCGGTGTCGGCGGCGCGGGGCGCCTTCGTGCCGATGACGACGGTGCAGCAGTCCACGTCGTTCCAGCGCCTGGTGACCGGCGCGGATGTCCTGATCGAAGCGGTCCTGACGAAACTGGGCCGCCGGATGGCGTTCGCGGACGTCACACTGTCCGACGCGGGTTCGGGGGCACTGGCCGCCCGGGCCAGCACCGTGTACGCGATCCTGGACTGACGCCCCCTCGGCTCCCGGTCGGCGCCCGGCTGACTCCTGATCGGCTCTCAGTCGGCTCTGAGCCCACTGCGTTCCGACACGGTCCGCCACCGATCAGTAACGGTCCGTTCCGCGCGCATACCGGAATCCCGGCTTCAGCGAATCTGCACATCGAATACCCAAGCGGGTCACCGACGGCGGGGGATCTGCACAACCCGGCATCCCGGGACACGGCTTTGGCGCGGAGTGCCGGATTCGCCGTCGGTAAGGCAAGGGGAAGAGCAGCAAGCGATTGCGGCGATGCCGCGCGGCTTGTGAAGAAAGCGCCGACAACCCGTGCACAGGCCTGCACGGATGAACCCGTTCCTGGACCAAGTGCCCTGGTGAGCGCGTTGATTGATTGGAAGCGCGCCCAGCCTGCGTGCTTTGATCCATCGCACCGCAGGGCACTGCGGCCTCCGGGCCACGGGGGCCGGCGGCCTGCGGTCGCGGCCGTCCGTCTGTCCCCAGAGGGGGCCGCTTCCCCCTTGTGAAATATCCTTTAGGAAGGGAAGTTCCATCATGAACTCCACCCCCCAGGTTGAGACCGTCGAGATCTCGGACGCCGAGCTGGACAACGTCTCCGGCGGTCTGTCCGTGAACGCCCTCAACACCGTGACGGGCGCCATCAACGGCATCGCCCCGGTCTCCGGCCTGGTCAACACCGCCGTCGGCACCGTCGAGGGTGTCACCGGCCTGAACGTGCAGCCGGTCACCGACCTGGTCGCCGGTCTCTGATCGCACCCAGTGTCAACCGACGTCCCGGAGCCGTTTCCCGGCTCCGGGACTCTCGGGTGCCCGCACACCGGAGCCGGACCGTGCCCCTCGGCTCTTCGGCGGGTGCCCGGCCCCTGTTCCGTCACGCTGTCTCCTCTCGGGTGAGGGAAGTTCCGTGCAGTTCCGCCAACAGGCCCTCGCCAAGCTCCAGTCGCCGGAAGAGCTGGACCTTCCGGTGCGCCTGGCCCGTCCCCAGGGCTGGTTCGCGCTGGCGGTCACCGTCGTCGTCATGGCCGCGGCCTCCGTCTGGGCGGTGACCGGTTCGGTCGCCTCCACCGTGAGCGCGCCGGCCATCCTCACGCACGGCCAGGGCAGTTACCTCCTGCAGAGCCCGGTCTCCGGCCAGGTCACGGCCGTCCTCGCGCGGCAGGGCGAACAACTGCCCGCGAACGCGCCCGTACTCAAGGTCCGTACCGTGCAGGGCGACTCGGTCGTCCGTACCGTCGCCGCGGGCCGCGTCAGCGCGCTCGCCGCCACCATCGGGCAGATCATCCAGACCGGCACGAACGTCGCCTCCGTGGAGAAGGTCGCCCACGCCTCCGATCCGCTGTACGCGACCGTGTACGTCCCCGCCGACGACGCCGCCTCCATCCCCGCGCACGCCCCCGTCGACCTCACCGTCTCCTCGGTGCCGACGCAGACGTACGGCGTGCTGCGCGGCCGGGTGAAGGCGGTGGACCGCGAGGCGCAGTCCGCCCAGTCGATCGCGGCGTTCCTCGGCGACAGCCAGCTCGGCCAGCAGTTCACCCGCACGGGTCGCCCGGTGGCCGTCACCGTCGTCCTGGACACGTCGGCGACGAAGAGCGGTTATCGCTGGTCCACCTCCGACGGGCCGCCGTTCGGGCTCGACTCGATGACCCTCGCCTCCGCCTCGGTCAAGCTGGCCGACCAGCGCCCGATCGATTGGCTGCTGCCGTGAGCCCTCAGACAGGAACCGGCCAGGACACCCGCGGCCGCAGAAGGGCCGCCCCGGCCAAGCGGCCGGTGCCCAGGCCCCGTGGCGGCACGGTCCGCACCCCCACGGTGCTCCAGATGGAGGCCGTCGAGTGCGGCGCCGCCTCCCTCGCGATGGTCCTCGGCCACTACGGCCGGCACGTCCCGCTGGAGGAACTGCGCATCGCCTGCGGTGTCTCCCGCGACGGCTCGCGCGCCTCCAACCTCCTCAAGGCGGCCCGCAGTTACGGCCTCACCGCCAAGGGCATGCAGATGGACCTGGCCGCGCTCGCCGAGGTCGCGGCACCGGCCATCCTGTTCTGGGAGTTCAACCACTACGTCGTCTACGACGGCATGGGCCGCCGCTTCGGCCGGCGCGGGGTCTACATCAACGACCCCGCCAAGGGCCGCCGCTTCGTGCCCATGGAGGAGTTCGACGGCAGCTTCACCGGTGTGGTGCTGGTACTGGAGCCCGGCGACGGCTTCAGCAGGGGCGGGCGCAAGGCGGGCGTGCTCGGCGCGATGCCGGCCCGGCTGCGCGGCACCGCGGGCACCCTGCCCGCCGCCGTCCTCGCCAGCCTGCTGCTGGTCGCGGTCGGCGCCACGGTGCCCGCGCTCAGCCGCACCTACATCGACACGTTCCTCATCGGCGGCCGGACCTCCCTGCTGGGCGTGCTGTTCGCCTCGATGGGCACCTGTGTGCTGCTCACCCTGGCGCTGACCTGGCTCCAGCAGGCCAACCTGCTGCACGGCCGGATCATCTCCTCCACCCTGTCCAGCGCCCGCTTCCTGCGCCATCTGCTGCGGCTGCCGGTCACCTTCTTCTCCCAGCGCTCCCCCGCCGACCTCGTCCAGCGCCTGCAGTCCAACGACCAGGTCGCCGAGACGCTGGCCCGCGACCTCGCGGCGGCCGGCGTGGACGCGATCGTCGTGGTGCTGTACGCGGTGCTGCTCTACACCTACGACCCGCAGCTCACCTTCGTCGGCATCGGCGTGGCCCTGCTCAACGTGGTCGCCATGCGCCTCGTCGTACGGCTGCGGGCGACCCGGACGGCGAAGCTGCGCGCGGACACGGCACGGCTGACGAACACGTCGTACACCGGTCTGCAGCTGATCGAGACGATGAAGGCGACCGGCGGCGAGGACGGCTACTTCCGCAAGTGGGCCGGGCAGCACGCCACCACGCTGGAGGAGCAGCAGCGGCTGGGCGTGCCGAGCGCCTGGCTCGGTGTGGTCGCGCCGACGCTGGCCACCTTCAACAGCGCGCTGATCCTGTGGATCGGCGGCATGAAGGCCGTCGAGGGACACATCTCGATCGGTCTGCTGGTCGCCTTCCAGTCGCTGGTGGCCCGCTTCACCGCCCCGCTCACCCGGCTCAACGGCGTGGCGGGCCGCATCCAGGACTTCGCGGCCGACGTGGCCCGGCTGAAGGACGTGGAGAACTTCCAGGCCGACCCGCTCTACGCCCGCCCCGGTGGCGGCGGCGACTCCACGCGCCGGCTGCACGGGCACATCGAGCTGGAGAACATCACCTTCGGCTACAGCCCGCTGGACAAGCCGCTGCTGAGCGGCTTCGACCTGACCGTGGGCCCGGGGCAGCAGGTGGCGCTGGTCGGCGGTTCCGGCAGCGGCAAGTCGACGGTCTCCCGGCTGATCTCGGGCCTGTACGCCCCCTGGGACGGCGTGATCCGCATCGACGGCCGCCGCCTGGACGACATCCCGCGCGGGGCGCTCGCCTCCTCCGTCTCCTTCGTCGACCAGGACGTGTTCCTCTTCGAGGGCTCGGTCCGCGACAACATCGCTCTGTGGGACCCGTCCATCCCGGACGAGGCCGTGGTGGAGGCACTGAAGGACGCGGCGCTGTACGACGTCGTCATGCGCCGGCCCGGCGGCATCCACAGCAAGGTCGAGCAGGACGGGCACAACTTCTCCGGCGGGCAGCGCCAGCGCCTGGAGATCGCGCGGGCGCTGGTGCGCCGGCCGAGCATCCTCGTGCTGGACGAGGTGACCAGCGCGCTGGACGCGGAGACCGAGCTGGTCGTGATGGACAACCTGCGCCGGCGCGGCTGCGCCTGTGTGGTGATCGCGCACCGGCTGAGCACGGTCCGCGACAGCGACGAGATCGTGGTGCTCCAGCACGGCACGGTCGTCGAACGCGGGCGGCACGAGGAGCTGGTGGCGCACGGCGGCGCGTACGCGGCACTGGTCAGGGAGCGGTGACATGACGACTGTTCAGGAGGGGTACGACGGCGACCTCGTCCTCGGCGCGCTCGGCTCGCTGGGCGCGCGCGTGGACTGCGCCGGGTTCAACCGGGTCGACCTGGAGGGCCCGCAGGTGCTGTGGCTGGTCGCGGCCGGCGCCCTGGACCTGTTCGCGGTGGACGCGGCCCAGCAGGGCCACTGGCACCACCTCGGCCGGCTGGAGGCGGGCACCCTGCTGCTCGGCCCGGTCGCCGGACCCCAGCACACCCTCGTCGCCCGCCCGGTGCGCGACTGTGTGCTGCACCGGATCAACCTGCGCGAGCTGTACCAGCCCGCGAACACCCAGACCTGGTCGTACGACGAGTACGGCAACCCGCAGTACGTGCCGCCCGCCACCAGCCCGCTGGAGTACGCGGTCGCGCTCGGCGTCGGCCGCGGTCTGTCCGTCCTCTTCCAGGCCCCGATGGCCGAGGACCGCTCCCAGGCGCCGTCCGACGACGACGTGTTCTGGATGCAGGTGCCGCCGGGCAGCGTGCAGTACGGCTCGCTGTACGGCGCGGAGGCCGCCGCCGATCTGCTGATGGACCCGGCGCTGTGGCAGTCCATGGTGGACCAGCAGTACCGGCTGCTGACCGCGCTGGACCGGTGGATCGAGCAACTCGAGCGCACCCACGAGACGCGAGCCGCCGCCGGCATCAAGGCCGGTGAGGAGGTCCGCGCCCAGGCCGACCAGACGCTGCTCGCCTCCATCGGCCGCCGCTCGGCCCGCCGGACCACGGCCGCCGACGCGGACGCCGGGTACGCGGCCTGCAAGCTGGTCGCCGAGGCGGCCGGGATCACCCTCGCCGAGCCCGCGCAGAGCGGCACCGAGAGCGAGCGCCTCGACCCGGTCGAGCGGGTGGCCCTCGCCTCCCGGGTGCGCACCCGCACCGTACGGCTGGACGGGCGCTGGTGGCGGGAGAACGTGGGCCCGCTGGTCGGGCACCGGGCGCTGTCCGGGGCACCGGTCGCGCTGCTGTGGCGGCGCGGCGGCTATGTGGCCGTGCATCCGGGCACGGGGCGCGAGACGCCGATCGAGAAGGCGAACGCGGAGGAGTTCGAGCCGCGCGCGGTGATGTTCTACCGGCCGCTGCCCGACAAGGCGCTCACCCCGATCGGCCTGCTGCGCTTCAGCCTCCAGGGCACCCGCGGCGATCTGGTCGCGCTGCTCCTGGCCGGGCTGGTGACGGTGGCGATCGGCGCGCTGGTCCCGGTCGCGACCGGCAAGGTGCTCGGCGAGTACGTGCCGACGGCGCAGTCGGGCCTGATCGTCCAGGTGTGCCTGGCCGTGATGGTGAGCGGTGTGGTGGCGGCGGCCTTCACCCTGCTGGAGAACCTGTCGATCCTGCGCCTGGAGGGCCGTATCGAGGCGGCGCTCCAACCCGCCGTATGGGACCGGCTGTTGCGCCTGCCCACCCGCTTCTTCACCCAGCGCTCCACCGGTGAACTGGCCAGTGCCGCCATGGGCATCAGCACGATCCGCCGGCTGCTGGCGGGCGTCGGACCCGTGGTCGCGCAGTCGGTGACGGTCGGCGCGATGAACCTGGGCATGCTGTTCTGGTACAGCGTGCCGATGGCGATGGCGGCGCTCGGCATGCTCGTCGTCATCGGGGCCGTCTTCCTCGGGCTCGGGCTGTGGCAGGTGCGCTGGCAGCGGCGGATCGTGGTGCTCGGCAACAAGCTGAACAACCAGGCCTTCCAGACCCTGCGCGGGCTGCCCAAGCTGCGAGTGGCGGCGGCCGAGAACTACGCGTACGCCGCCTGGGCGCGGGAGTTCGCGCGCGGCCGGGAGCTCCAGCAGAAGGTCGGCCGGATCAAGAACCTGTCGTCGGTGCTCGGCGCGGTCTATCTGCCGATCGTGACGCTGCTGATGTTCATGCTGCTGGCGGGCCCGGCGAAGGGCGCGATGTCGGCGGCGGACTTCCTCACCTTCAACACCTCGGTGACGATGGTGCTGACCTCGGTGACCCAGCTGACCGGCTCCTTCGTCTCGGCGGTGGCCGCGCTGCCGCTGTTCGAGGAGATCAAGCCGGTCTTCGAGGCGACGCCCGAGGTGCGCTCGGCGAGCACCCGGCCGGGCCGGCTGTCCGGCGCGCTGGAGGCCCGGCGCCTGTCCTTCCGCTACGCCGACGACGGCCCGCTGGTCCTGGACGACGTGTCCTTCTCGATCCGGCCGGGCGAGTTCGTCGCGGTCGTGGGCCCGAGCGGCTGCGGCAAGTCCACCCTGCTGAGGCTGCTGATCGGCTTCGACCGGCCGGTCTCCGGCAGCGTCCTCTACGACGGCCAGGACCTGGCGGCGCTGGACCAGTCCGCCGTCCGCCGGCAGTGCGGAGTGGTCCTCCAGCACGCCCAGCCGTTCACCGGCTCCATCCTGGACGTCATCTGCGGCACCGAGCCGTACACGCCGGAGGAGGCGATGGCGGCGGCGGAGATGGCGGGCCTCGCCGAGGACATCCAGCGGATGCCGATGGGCCTGCACACCATCGTGGCGGCGGGCGGCGCGATCTCCGGCGGCCAGCGCCAGCGACTGATGATCGCCCAGGCCCTGATCCGGCGCCCGCGCATCCTCTTCTTCGACGAGGCGACCAGCGCCCTGGACAACGACACCCAGCGCATCGTCATCGACAGCACCCGCAAGCTGAACGCCACCCGCGTCGTCATCGCCCACCGGCTCTCGACGGTCCTGGACGCCGACCGGGTGATCGTGATGGAGGACGGCAAGGTCGTCCAGCAGGGCAGCCCGGCCGCCCTGCTCGCCGACACCGGGGGCCGGCTGCACGAGCTGGTGCGCAGGCAGATGGCCTAGGACCCGTCGGGGTCGCCCGGCCCTCGGGGCTCCTTCCCGGGCCGGTGGGGGCGCAGGGACGTCCAGTGGTGCGCGCAGAACCAGCGGCCGACCAGGGCCCCGCCGTAGAGGACGAAGCCGACGCCGATCAGCCAGGACTCGACCACGAGGACGGTGCCGACCGCGCCGTAGCTGAGCGCGTTGGTGACGATCAGCGGGGTGAAGACGAGGTAGGAGAAGGCGCGCAGTCCGGAGAGGCCGAGGACGGTGACGACGGCGCCGGGCAGCAGGGCGCGCCAGTGGACCTGGCCGCCGAGCAGGAAGCGCTGCCCCCACCAGAAGAAGATCACGCCGGTCACCGCGGACAGCACGATCCGCTGCCCGCCGGACAGCGTGGTCTTGGTGGCGGCCTCCTGGTAGAGGTAGGCGGTGAGCACCAGGAGCCAGGTCGCCTGCCGCCACACCCGGTGCCAGGGACCGGAGGCCAGGCCCCAGATCCGTTCGTAGGCGTTCTGCACGCTGCCGCCGAAGGTGACCCCGAAGACGCCGAGCAGCACGAGGCCGAAGACGCTCGTCGTGCCGATGACCTTGCGCGACGGGCTGATGACGTCCGCGAGCGCGCGGGCGGACTCGCCGGACAGGCCCATGCCGTCGGTGAGCCAGGCGGCGAAGCCGCCCCGGGCCAGCGGGTCGGCGGCGGCGACCACGATCAGCAGCGGGGCCAGCGTCACCAGCGCCAGGGTGGCGAACCCCATCGCCCGGTGCAGCAGTTCCAGCTCACGGCCGTGCTCGAACAGGGCCCGCACCCGGAGCCACTGCCAGGCGCGGTGCAGGCCGCGCCGCCACCGCTTCACGGCTCCTCCCGGGCTCGCCACCGCCATGCTCTCCTGAGCCGATTCATCCACCCCCGCGCGCTCCGGGCAACTCGCGCCCGGGACGGACACGGCGCGCGGACCGGGACGGCCCGCCGTGACGCCCCCGCGCGGCGGCCGGCCCGCCCCGTCAGTCCAGCCCCGGCACCGGCGCCCCGGACGGCACGCCCGCGTCGAGGTAGGCGGCGTAGAACTCCTTCCAGGCCGCGCTGACCCCGGCGTGCGGGCCCTCGAAGCGTTCGCCGCGTGTCCTGGCGTCGAGGGCGGCGAGGCACACCTCCCAGCCGGCGCCGTTGCGGGCTGCGGTGTCCGTCTCGCCGAGCACATGGGTGAGGGTGAACCGGGTGCGCCGCTCCCCGACGGCCTCCAGGTCGAAGCGGAGTTCGTCGGCGCCCCACGCGAAGGACAGGTGCCGCGGCGGTTCGACGGCGAGCACCGTGCCGGTGAACTCCGGCGTCTTCGGGTCGGTGAAGCGGATGGTGCCGCCGGGGCGCAGCTCCATCTCGGCGCGGAACGGGAACCACTGCTCCAGTTCGTCGGCGTCGGTGGCGAACTGCCAGACGCGGTCCACCGGGTGGTCGTAGGTGCGGGTGAACCGGACGGCGGGGCGGCCGTCGTCCAGGGTCAGATAGGTGCCGGTGAGGTCGACGGGCATGGGGGCTCAGTCCTCCGGTGGTGCGGGGTGGGGGGTGTCGTCCGAGGTCGCGTCGAGGCGCCGGCCCAGGGTGTCCAGGCTGCTGTTCCACAGCCTGCGGTAGGGCGCCAGCCAGGCGTCGAGGGCGGCGATCGGGGCCGGGTCCAGGGCGTAGACACGGCGCTGGGCGTCCTGCCGGACCCGGACCAGGCCCGCCTCCCGGAGCACCTTCAGATGCTTGGACGTACTCGGCTGGCTCAGTCCGCAGGCCTCGGTGATCTCTCCGACCGGCCGGGGGCCGGCCAGCAGGAGCGCCACGATCGCCCGCCGGTGCGGGTCGGCGAGGGCGGACCACAGCGCTGCGTCGGACATACAGCGAATATGCGTCACCAGTTATATGCCTGTCAAGGAATAAAGACGCCCGTGATGCGCGACACCCAGCGAAACGTTGCCGTTTCGCAGCGAGTGCCCTAGCCTCGATGTGTACGAAACTGTTTCGTTTACGCGCCGCCCCTCTCAGCGCGTTCGTTCTGTCCCGGACGACTTTCCCTGGAGTGGTTCATGTCCCAGAAGACCCTCGCCGAGGGCTCCCGCGCCGGAGCCGTCGGGATCGGCGCGACCGGTGCGGACGCCGGACCGAGCGCGGCCCCGGCGCAGCGCTGGTGGATCCTCGCGGTCGTCGCCGTCGCCCAGCTGATGGTCGTGCTCGACGCCACGATCGTGAACATCGCCCTGCCGTCCGCCCAGACCGACCTCGGCTTCTCCGACGGCAGCCGGCAGTGGATCGTGACGGCCTACGCCCTCGCGTTCGCCTCACTGCTGCTGCTCGGCGGCCGCATAGCCGACCTCTTCGGCCGCAAGCCCGCCTTCCTCGTCGGTGTCGTCGGCTTCGCCGGGGCCTCCGCGCTCGGCGGCGCCGCGAACGGCTTCACCATGCTGGTGATCGCCCGTGCCCTCCAGGGAGCCTTCGGCGCCCTGCTCGCGCCCGCCGCGCTGTCGCTGCTCAACACCACCTTCACCAACCCCCGGGAGCGGGCCCGCGCCTTCAGCGTGTACGGCGCGATCGCCGGCGCCGGCGGCGCCGTGGGTCTGCTGCTCGGCGGTGTGCTGACCGACGCCCTGGACTGGCGCTGGACCCTGTACGTGAACGTGGTCATCGCCGTCGTCGCCTTCGCGGGCGGCTGGCTCCTGCTGAGCAACCACCGCGACGCGGCGAACTCCAGGCTCGACGTGCCCGGCACCGTCCTGGTCGCCGGCGGACTGTTCTCCCTGGTCTACGGCTTCTCCAACGCCGAGACCCACCACTGGAGCTCGCCGCTGACCTGGGGCTTCCTGATCGCGGGCGGCCTGCTGCTCGCGGCCTTCGCCTGGTGGCAGACCCGTGCCGCGCACCCGCTGCTGCCGCTGCGCATCCTGCTCGACCGCGACCGCGCCGCCTCCTACATCGCGGTGCTCATCACCGGCGCGGGCATGTTCGGCGTGTTCCTCTTCCTGACCTACTACCTCCAGCTCAACCTCGGCTTCAGCCCCACGAAGACCGGTGTGGCGTTCCTGCCGATGGTCGGCGCGCTGATGGTGACCGCCCAGGTGGGCACCACCCTGCTGCTGCCCCGCATCGGCCCCAAGGCCGTCATCCCGCTGGGCTTCGCGATCGCCACGGCCGGCATGGCCTGGCTGACCGGCATCGGCCTCGGCGCGCACTACACGAGCGCGGTGCTGCCCCAGCTGATCGTGATCGGCGTCGGCCTCGGCCTGGTCATGCCGCCGGCCATGCAGCTGGCCACCGGAGGGGTCGCGGCCGAGGACGCCGGCGTGGCCTCCGCGGCCGTCAACGCCATGCAGCAGGTGGGCGGTTCGATCGGTACTGCGCTGCTGAACACGCTCGCCTCGACCGCCGCCACCACCTATCTGTCCGGCCGCGACGCCACCAGCAGGCTGGTGCAGGCGCAGGCGACCATCGAGAGCTACACGACCGCGTTCTGGTGGTCCGCGGGGCTCTTCGCCGCGGGCGCGCTGATCGCCTTCCTGCTCTACCGGCGCGGGGTACCGCAGCAGGACGCGGGAGCCGCTCCGGTCGTCCACATGTGACCGCCGGGAGCCGAGAAGCCCGAGGGGCCGCCGTCAGCAGGGAGACGGCGGCCCCTCGGCCTGTCGGGGTGGCGCGCAAGGCGACGGCGACAGGGACGACGCCCGGTTCCTGGTCCTGGCGCCGGTCACGCCGCCCGAACGGTGGTGGCGGTGCGTCCCGCCTCTTTGGGCGCGTCCCGGCGGGACGCCCGAGCCGCGTCGCTCTGCGTGTCCGAAACGTCCGGCATGTGAGACGCCGCTTCGACGCGGGTACAACGGCACTGAATAAAACCGGTGTTTTTTCGCCGCTCCCCGGGAAGGCCCCCCACGGGCCTGCCCCGGGGAGCGGCTGTGTGCCCGGAGACCGGCGGGCGGCCCCACTCCGCCCGTCGGCCCCGGTACGAGATCGCTGGTTCCCCGCTCCAGTGGCCGCACTCCCCAGTTACGGACCTGCTCCGGCGCGTACGGGTACCTCGCGATCCCGGTCTCGGCAGGCGGGTCGCCTAGAAGGCGAAGACACCGCCGGTGATGGAGTCCTTGACGCAGGCGTTGCCGAAGGTCCGCTCGTAGGAGACGCGCTGGCCCTGCCAGACGCCCTGGACCGTGACGACGACCGGGTTGTACAGCTCGGTGCACCACACGCCCTCGGCGGGCTTCAGCGCGTTGAAGTCACCGCCGGTGCCGCGCAGTTCGGCGCAGGCTCGGGCCGCGTCCGGGTGAGTGCCGGCGGCCGTGGGGGCGCAGGTGAGGGTGACGGCGCGCTCCGGCGTGGCCGTGGCCGCGTCGTTGCCGTGCCCCACGGTGAGTACCAGCGCCGAGGGGGCGTACAGCGAGGACGGGGCGGCGCCCGGTGCAGCGACGGCGGCCCCGGTCAGGGGTCCGCAGACGGCAGCGGCCGTCAGGCCGAGGGCCGCTGCCCAGCGCGCGGTGTTCCGCATTGTGTGCATCCTTCCGCTCAATCGGACGAGATGCCTCCCCGTGCCCGGATCGGGCGCCGGAGCGGCGAGCGCCACTCTGCCGAGTCCCCGCTCGAAACACACATCGAACGCATAGGTTTCGGTAACCTTTCGTGTTGAATCAGTGGCGTGATGTCACGGAATTCGCACACCGTGACCCAGGAACGGAGCGGGTTCCGCGCGTCACGAGCCATCCAATGGCCGGAAATCACCGCATCGTTAATCGTCCTGAAACACTCCGGCCCTGTCGCCGTTGAAGCGATTCATGACTCCCCGTGTTCATGTGGCGATCACGAAGTGATCACCCACCCCCCGGGCCCCCGGCCGGCGCCCGCCCGGCTACCCGCCAGTATGGTCGGGCCGCACCTGTACCCATCTCATCGGCGACGAGAGGCGGACCACCGGATGGCGAAGCACTGGGCCGACTTCCAGTACGAGATCTATCTGAACGGGATGACGGGTGCCGTGCCCCGCCTGCCCACCGATCTGACCCGGCTGGAGGAGCTGGCCGAACTCCGGCTCGCCCCGGGCCCGGTGGGGTACGTGGCGGGCAGCGCGGGCGACGGCAGCACCGCCCGCGCCAACCGGGCCGCGCTCGCCCGGCACCGGATCGTGCCGCGCATGCTGCGGGACGTCGGCGAGCGCGACCTGTCGACCGAGGTGCTCGGGCGGTCCCTGCCGGCGCCGCTGGCGCTGGCCCCCGTCGGCGTACTGCAGATCATGCATCCCGATGCCGAACGGGCCGCCGCCCGGGCCGCCGCCGCGCAGGGCGTGCCGTACATCCTGTCGTCGGCGTCCAGCACGCCGATGGAGCAGGTGGCCGAGGCGATGGGCGACGCCGAGCGGTGGTTCCAGCTGTACTGGGGCAAGGACCGCGAGGTGACCCGGAGTTTCCTCGGCCGGGCGAAGGCCGCCGGGTTCTCGGTGCTGGTGGTCACGCTGGACACCCAGTTGCTGGCGTGGCGGCCCCGCGACCTGGACCAGGCGTATCTGCCGTTCGTGCACGGAGTGGGCACCGCCAACTACTTCACCGACCCGGCCTTTCGCGCGGGGCTCGCCCGGCCCGTGGAGGAGGATCCGAACGCGGCGGTCCTGCACTTCCTGGGCCTGTTCGGGGATCCGGGCAAGTCCTGGCCCGACCTGGCCTTCCTGCGGGAGCACTGGGACGGCCCGATCGTCCTGAAGGGCGTCCTGCACCCGGACGACGCCCGGCTGGCCGCCGACGCCGGCATGGACGGCGTGGTGGTCTCCAACCACGGCGGCCGGCAGGTGGCCGGCTCGGTCGCGGCGGCCGACGCGCTGCCCCGGGTCGCCGCGGCCGTCGGCGACCGGCTGACCGTGCTGTTCGACAGCGGCGTGCGCACCGGCGACGACGTGTTCAAGGCGCTGGCCCTGGGCGCGCGGGCGGTGCTGCTGGGGCGGCCGTACGTCTACGGGCTCGGCCTGGACGGACAGGCCGGCGTCGAGCACGTCATCAGGTGCCTGCTGGCCGAGTTCGACCTGACCCTCGCCCTGTCCGGACACACCCGCCCCGGAAGCGTGTCGGCAACCGCCCTCGCCCCGGACCCCACCGACTGACGTACCGCCGGTGACGGGCGGACCGCCACCGGCGGTACGTCAGGCCTCCTTCTCCGACGGCCGCGCGGGCGGTGCGGAGGGGGCGCCCGTGCCGGCGACGGAGAGGGAGCCGGGGCTCGCCGACGGCGTGTCGGTGACCCAGCGCTGGCCGGCCGACCGGTCCCGGACCTTGACGACGAGGTCGGCTCCCGGGTCCGCGCCCGCGCCGGCGAGGGCCAGGGTGCGGTCCCAGCGGGTCAGCAACTCGCCCTGGGCGGTGCGGTCGTAGCGCACGTCGGCGGCCCGCTGCGAGCCCTCCTCGGCGCAGGTGCCGAGGATCACCACTCCGGCGTCGGCGTGCGAGTCCAGGCACAGGCCCGAGTCGGCCGCGCTGCGCAGCAGCCCGTCCGTGCCGTACGTCCACTGCTGGGTGGCCGCCGAGGAGCAGACGGCCAGCATCGCGCCCGCCCCGGCCTTCGGCGTGCCCCTGATGTCGAGGCACAGGTCGGAGTCGGCGTTGCGCAGCCGGGTGGACCGGCCGGACGTGGGCAGGCCCGCGGAGCCGGGGGCGCCGGCGGAACCGGGTGCCGACCGGCCGCCGGTGCCGGGGACGGCGCTGCTGGAGGCGACCGGGTCGGTGCCGTCGCCGCCGTTCGGCCACATGCTGATCACCAGCACGGTCGCGAGCAGCCCGGCCGAGGCCACCCCGACCCCGGTGAGCAGCGTCCGGGAGGAGACCGCGGTACCGGACACCCGCAGCACGGCCGCCGGTATCCGGGCGAGCGGTCCGCTCGCGCCGCCGCCGCGGCGCCGGCCGCGGGGCGCCCGGGTGCGGGCGCGCGGCTCGCCCGGTTCGCCGTCGGCGTCGTAGCGCCCGCCGGACCGGGCGGCCCGGTCGAGCAGCCCGGGTCTGCCGCCGCCGCGGCGGCGTCCGCCCGAGCGCCGGGAACCGCTGCGCGCGGGGCCGCCGCGGCGGCCGGGGCGGGAGTCGAGGTAGCGGCGGGCGCCCCAGCCGAGCACGGCCTCGGCGAGCAGCACGCCGGGAGCGGCGTCGGCGTGGCCGAGTTGCTCGGCGGCGTGCCGACAGTAGGCGCAGGCGGACAGGTGTTCCTGGACGTCGGGCAGCAGGGCTCCGCCGCGGCGGATCGGGACGTCGAGCAGACGGTTGTAGTAGCGGCAGTCCTTTCCCGGGGCGAGTTCCCGGTGGGCACGCACCAGGCCCTCGCGGAATTTCTCCCGCGCCTGCGCCAGCGCGGCCGTCGCGCTGTCGGTGTCGATACCGAGCAGCGCGGCGGGGACGGATATCGGCTCGGCCTCGACCTCGGTGTGCCAGAGCAGCGTCTGGTCCAGTCGGGGAAGGGCGTGGAAAGAGCGGTCGGACAGGGCGCGGTTTTCCGGTACCAGCGTCTTGGCCGCGCGCATACCGCGGCCCCCGGCGGGCTTTCCGAGGCCGGGCAGTACGGCGGTGATCCGGTCCGTGGCGGACCAGTTGACGACTGTGTCCCGGACTGCCACGAGCAGCCGGGGACGCAGCGCCTCGGCGGGTTCGCCGAGCGCGAGGCGCCCGAGGACCTGGTGGAAGGCGGTGGCGGTGACCATGTGGGCGAGCGGCCCGGACAGGGCGAGGCAGATGACCGCGTACTCCTGGGCCGGCTGCCAGTGCCGGGCCAGGAGCAGGGCGGCGGACCGCGAGCCTTCCGCATCGGAGCCGGCCCGCAGCGGGCCGGCGAGCGACTCGTCCGGTTCCCCCGGATCTCCGCCGGGCGGCGGATAGGGCGGACGAGGAGGGTGGGGGGTGGGCACTGAGCGGATTCCTTTGATGCGTGATGCGTCGATGCGTACCTCTGCGGCGCGCACGGGGAGGCGAATTCACCGGCGTTCGGCCGGTGAAGCATCCGCAACTGCCGGAAGAACTCCGGACTTTACCCCCCGCACGGGCGTGTCAACCCTCGCACAACTTCCACACGAGCAACAAGACACCCGCACAACATCGGCAGTTTTGAAGGAAAGTCAGAAAGCATACGGTCAGGACTGCTCGAGGGTGACCGTATTCGATATTTCCAGCGCCCCGGACAGGCTCGGATCCGCCGGGGACCGTTCAGATCTGCCAGGACCGCAATCGGTCGGCCGCGCCGTACACGTCCGCCTTGCCGGAGATCAGGTCGCGGGCGAGGTCGACGAGGGCGCCGTAGGGCGGGTCGATGCCGACGCCGCTGACGAACATGTAGGCCACGGCGGTCGCGCAGGCGAAGCGGGCGTTGGCCGCGGGCAGCGGTTTGAGCAGCGCGAGGGTGTGCAGCAGCGCGGCGGCCCGCCAGGCGGGGTCGGAGTCCACGCCGAGCCGGGGCGGGTCCACGCGGTGCCGGGCCACGGCGGCGACCAGCGCGGAGAAGTCGTCGACCGCGGGCTGGTCGGGCAGGACCTCCTCATGGCGCTGGAGCAGCCAGGGGACGTCGATGTGGATGACGGAGGGCATCGATCAGGCGGCCTCGTCCTTGGTCGCGGGTTCGTCGTCCGGGAAGGCCGCCGCGAACTCCTCGGCGTGCGCGGCGAAGAACTTCCGGAAGGCCTCGGCGCCCTCCTGGAGCGCCCGGTGCCGGGCGATGTCGGCGGCGGCGGCCTCACGCACGAGGGCCTTCATCGACGTACCGCGCTCCTTGGCGATCTGCCGCAGGTCCTCAAGTTCCCGGTCGCTGAACTCCACATTGAGAGCTGGCATACCCCACAGGGTACCGCGCGGGTACTTACCCGTAAATATCAGCAGGTCAGACACCACTCGGCACGGTACCTGCGGCGCCCGACAGCCATGTCCGATTCCCGCCGGTCCCCGGGCGCGCGACACACCAGACTCGACAGCGGAGAACAGGAAGAGGCACCAGGGGACCGAAGGAGCCGTCATGAACACCCGCACCGTGCACACCGTCCACCCGAGCCCGCTGGGCGACCTGCTGCTGACCGGCTGCGTCTCGGCGGGCGGCTGCGCGCTCACCTCGCTCACCCTGCCCGGGCAGCGCGGCGCGCCCGCCGTACGCCCCGAGGACCGTGACGACGCGCCGTTCGCCGAGGCGCACCGGCAGCTCGACGCCTACTTCGCGGGCCGCCCGGTCCGCTTCGACCTGCCGCTGGCGCCCGCCGGCACCCCGTTCCAGCGGGCGGTGTGGCAGGCCCTCGACGGCGTTGCCCACGGCACCACGACGACGTACGGCGAACTGGCCGCCCGGCTGGGCGTGGCCCGCGCCGAGCTGCGCGCGGTGGGCCGGGCCCTCGGCGCCAACCCGCTGCTCCTCCTGCGCCCCTGCCACCGGGTGATCGGCGCGGACGGCTCGATGCGCGGGTACGCGGGCGGCGTCGAGGCCAAGGTGTGGCTGCTGACGCACGAAGGTGCCTTGCAGCCCGCCTTGTCGTCGGCGGACGGCCTCGCTACACGTCCAGCCGGCTGATGCGCACGGCGCCCTTCGGCGTGCCGGGGTGGGCGCTGGTGAGCGTCAGCCGCAGCCGGGAGCCGCGCACGGGGTCGAAGGTGATCACCGTCGGGGTGTCCGAGGCCGTGGCCCACTGTGTCCGCGCGCCCGTCACCGGCACGTACGCCCGCCCGTCCCACACCGCCACCTCGGCCCGCGCGGGCAGCGTGTGCCCGGCGTCCACGGTGAAGGAGACCTCGACCCGGTCGAAGCCGCGGGTGCGCCCGGCGTCGTAGGAGACCCAGTCCGTCGCCCGTGCCCCGCTGAAGGCGGGCAGCAGCGCGGTGGCCTGCTTCACGAAGGCGTTGGACCAGCCGGTGGCCGGGTCGCCGTCCAGCATCGCGGCGGGCGGGGTGTCCCCGCGACCGGAGTAACCGGCGTCCGGGCGCGGGTAGTCGACGGGCGCCGGGGGGTCCGGCCGGAACCCGGCTGCCGGGGTGCGGGACGTCTCGCGGGCCGCGGTGGCGCGCACGCTCACCCGCCCCGTGCGCAGGCCGGCCACGCGCGCGGTGACCGTCACCTCCCCCGCTCCCGTACCGGACCGCACGATGGCGAGGGCCTTGCCGTGGAACGCGGTGCGGGTGCTCGCCTGGTAGCGCTCGGCGCTCTCCTCACGGCCGTTGTCGACCCCGGCGAGCGAGCCGCCGGTCACGTCGAAGGTGATGAGGTGCTCGGCGTCGGGCACCACCACTGCCCGCGCGTCGACGATGTCGGCGGTGACGAAGACCAGGGAGCGTCCGTCCGCGGCGAGGCGGTCGCGGTCGGCCGTGAGGCGCACGGCGTGCGGGGCGCCGGCGGTGCGCAGCACGTCGGTGGCGACGACCTCGCCGTCCCGCCGGGCCACGGCCTTCAACTCGCCCGGCCGGTACGGCACTTTCCACGTCAGGTGCAGCTTGCCCGCGCTGCCGTTGGGGCTGGTGTAGCTGCCCGGATAGGGGCCGTCGGTGAAGGTCTTGTCGTCACCGGTGGCCTCGGTGGTCTCCAGGTACGCGCGCCCGTCCGTGGTCCTCTTGACGTCGAACTCCCGTACGCCCAGGGACTTCCCGTTGAGAAACAGCTCGACGGACGGCACGTTGGCGTACGCCCGGACCTCCACCGTGTCACCGGCTTCGTGGTTCCAGGTCATCGGCAGCAGATGGACCATCGGCTCGGTCGTCCACTGGCTCCTGAAGAGGTGGTACATGTCCTTCGGGAAACCGGCGGTGTCGACGGCGCCGAAGAAGGACGCCTTGACCGGGAAGACGTCGTACGGCGTCGGCTCGCCGATGTAGTCGATGCCGGACCACAGGAACTGCCCCGCGAACCACGTGCGGTCCCGGTCCTTCTTGTGGCCGTACTCGCCGCTCATCGTCCAGGAGGCGAGGTTGTTGTCGTAGGAGGAGGTCTCCCGCCGGCCGGGGGTGTGGTTCTCGCCGGTGTTGAGGTGCTCCGGCTCCTGGTAGGCACCCCGGGTCGAGGTCTCCGAGGAGGACTCGGACTCGAAGAGGAACAGGTGCGGGTACTTCGCGTGCAGGCCGTCGACCGACTTCGCGGTGTTGTAGTTCAGGCCGAGGCCGTCGAGCTTGGCGAGCATGAGGTCGGCCGGGGAGCCGGTGGCGGGCACGCCGTGGTACTTGTCGGAGCCGATGACGACCGGGCGGGTGTCGTCGGCGGCCTTGATCGCGCCGATGATCCGGTCGGCCATGGCGAGCCCGGCCGTGGAGGTGGAGTCGGGGATCTCGTTGCCTATGGACCACAGCACCACGGCGGGCGAGTTGCGGGCGGCGAGCACCATCTCGGTGGCGTCCTTCTCGCACCACTCGTCGAAGAACCGGCCGTAGTCGTACGTCGTCTTGCCGGTGCGCCAGCAGTCGAAGGCCTCGACCATCATCACGATGCCCAGTTCCTCGCAGGCCTGGATCATCTGCGGCGAGGGCGGATTGTGGGAGGTGCGGAAGGCGTTGACGCCCATCGACTTCATGATCCGCATCTGTCTGCGGACCGCGTCGAGGCTGACGGCCGCGCCGAGCGCGCCCTGGTCGTGGTGGAGGTCGACGCCCTTGATCTTGGTGACGGTGCCGTTGAGGGAGAAGCCCTCGTCGGGGTCGAAGCGGTAGCCGCGGATGCCGAAGGGAGTGCGGTAGGTGTCGGTGGTGCGGCCGCCGGCGCGCAGCTCGGTGTGCAGTGTGTAGCGGTGGCCAGGGGTGTCGACGTCCCACAACTCCGGCTCGGGGACGGTCAGTTCGTGGATCTCGGTGGTCTGTTCGGAGACGGCGACGGTGGTGGCGGCACGGGCGACCGTACGGCCGTCGGGCCCGACGATCCGGGACAGCACCCGGACGTCCGTGCCGGTGCCGGACTCGTTCACGACGGTCGTCGCCACGCGGACCCGGCCCGGTCCGCCGCGATCTCGGGCGTGGTGACGTACGTCCCCCAGCGGGCCACGTGCACCGGCTCGGTGATCACGAGGCGGGCCTCGCGGTAGATGCCGCTGCCGGAGTACCAGCGGCTGCTCGGCAGCCGGTTGCGCACCTTGACCGCGAGGACGTTCGGCGTGCCGCCGTCGGTGTGCACGAGGCCGGTGAGGTCGAAGGCGAAACCGGTGCAGCCGTAGGGGTGGTGACCCACCTCGGTGCCGTTGCAGGAGACGTACGAGTCCATGTGGACCCCGTCGAACTCCACCGATATCCGCTGCCCCGCGCAGGCGGGCGGGAGGGCGAAGGCGAGCCGGTACCAGCCGAGGCCGCCCGGCAGGAAGCCGGTGCCGCTGGTGGTGCCGTGGTCGGTCGTCGGGGTCTGCTCGATGCTCCAGTCGTGCGGGACGGCGACCTCACGCCAGTCCGTGTCGTCGTAGCCGGGGTCGGCGGCCCGGTCGTCGGCACCGGTCGGGTCGGTGATGCCGTCCGGGTCGACCAGCGCGAAGCGCCAGCCGTCCCGCAGCGGCACGGTGCGGCGGCCGCCGGCGGCCGCGGACGCGTCGGCGGCGAGGGCGGCCGGAGCGGCCGCGGTGCCCGGCAGCGCGCCGGCCGCGGGTGTTGCGGTTGCTGCGACCAGTACCGATCGGCGCGTGACCGTCATGGCGGCTCCCCCTCATCAGGACCCGGAAATACTCACAACTGATCGTGAACAAACGGATTCTGACGGACTGCCACACGCGATCGTCAAGGGTCCGGCGCCCCCGTCCGCCCCCCGGCCACGCATCGGCCGGATTTGCCCCTTGGTCCTGTCCGGCCCGCCGGCCGACCGGGACCGGGGTCGCGGTTCAGGGGCACGCCGGAAGCACTACGCTGGAACGGAAGCGGTGCCACCTGTTCACTGTGAGTGTGCGCTTGGGAGCGGCGACGATGAGCCGGGTCTATCCGTTCGACGACGCGGCGACGGCCCGGGCTGTCATCGACGACACCGGAACCGTGGCGGAGTGGAACGAGGGCGCCCGGCGCCTGCTCGGCCACCCCGCCCAGGCCGTGGTGGGCCGCCCCGCCGCCCAGCTGCTGGCCGACGACCCCCCGGCCCTGCCCACGGGCCGCCGCTGGGCGGGAACGCTCGGATTGCGCCACCGGGACGGCCGTAGGCTCCCCGTCTGGCTGCTCGCCCACCGCAGACCGCCGCACGACGGACACGCCGGCGACTGGCTCGTGGTCACCCCGCTGACCGGCGGCGAGCCGCCCGCCGCGGACGACCCGCTCGCCGAGGCGGTCCTGGTCCAGTCGCCGTGCGCCCTCGCCGTGTACGACGACACGCTCCGGCTGCGCCGCATGAACGACGCCATGGCGGACGTCGTCGGCCTGCCGGAGGACCGGGTGCGCGGACTGCGGCTCGCCGAGATCGGCGGCAGGGCGCAGAGCGCGGAACTGGAGCAGGCTCTGCTCGAGGTGCTGGTCGACGGCCGCGCGCAGGACGTGCAGACCGTCACCCGCGACGACGACCGCTCCCACGCCTGGCTCGCCCGGCTGGCCCCGGTCCGCGACGGCGACGGCCGGGTGCGCGGGGTGTGCCTGACCGCGCACGACATCACCGACAACTACCGGGCCCGGCAGCGGCTCCAGCTGGTCAACGAGGCGAGCGTGCGCATCGGCAGCACCCTCGACGTGACCCGGACGGCCCAGGAGCTGGCCGACGTGTGTGTGCCCGCCCTCGCCGACTTCGTCACCATCGACCTGCTCGACCCGCAGGAACAGGGCGGCGAGCCCCCGGCCCGCGTCACGGCGCCGGTGACCCTGCGCCGGACCGCCCACCGGTCGGTGCACCCGCAGGCGCCGGAGGCCGTGATCAGCCCGGGGCAGGCCGAGGCGTACCCGGCCGGCTCCCCGCAGGCCGACTCGCTGACCGCGGGCCACACGATCGTCGCCTCCGTGGCCGAGGGCGACATCGCCGAATGGCTGACCTGGCACACCGCGCGTGCCCGGCGGGTGCGGGAGTTCGGCATGCACTCCTCGATGTCGGTGCCGGTCCAGGCGCGCGGACTGACCCTCGGGGTCGCGGTCCTCACCCGGTACCGGCGCCCGGACGGGTTCACGGCGGACGACGTCCTGCTGGCCGAGGAGATCACCGCCCGCGCCGCCGTCTGCGTCGACAACGCCCGCCGATACTCCCGTGAGCGGGAGACCGCCCTCGCACTCCAGCGCAGCCTGCTGCCCCGCACCCTGCCCAGCACGGCGGCGCTGGACGCGTCCTCGCGCTATCTGCCGGCCGCGCGGGCCGGGGTCGGCGGCGACTGGTTCGACGTGATCCCGCTGTCCGGGATGCGGGTCGCCATGGTCGTCGGGGACGTCGTCGGACACGGCGTCGAGGCCTCGGCCACCATGGGCCGGCTGCGCACCGCCGTGCGCACCCTCGCCGACATCGACCTGGCCCCGGACGAGCTGCTCACCCACCTGGACGACCTGGTGGTCCGGCTGTCGGCGGAGTCCGGCGAAGGCACCCCCGGCGAGCTCGGCGCGACCTGTGTGTACGCCGTCTACGACCCGGTGTCACGCCGGTGCACCGCGGCCCGCGCCGGGCATCCGCCGCCGGTGGTGTTCCGGCCCGGCGGCACACCGCAGGCGCTGGAGCTGCCCGCCGGTCCCCCGCTGGGCCTCGGCGGGCCGCCCTTCGAGTCCACCGAGGTGGAGCTGCCCGAGGGCACCGTCCTCGCGCTCTACACGGACGGGCTGGTGTGGGCCCGGGAGCGGGACCCGGAGACGAGCCGGGACATGCTGCTCCAGGCGCTCGGGGAGTACGCGGGCTCCCTGGACGAGACCTGCGACCGCGTCCTGCACCGCCTGCTGCCACCGGGCGGCTGCGCCGACGACGTGGCGCTCCTGCTCGCCCGCACCCGCGGCCTGCCCGCCGCGCAGGTGGCGACCTGGCATGTCCCGGCCGACCCGGCGCTGGTCGCGCCAATCCGCAAGCAGGTCGGGGAGCAGCTGGACACCTGGGGGCTGAGCGAGGCGTCGTTCACGGCGGAGCTGGTGGTCAGCGAGCTGGTCACCAACGCCCTCCGGTACGGCGCCCACCCGGTGCGGCTCCGGCTGATCCATGACGCGGCCACGCTGATCTGCGAGGTCTCCGACGCCAGCCACACCGCCCCGCACCTGCGCCGGGCCAAGATCTTCGACGAGGGCGGCCGGGGCCTGCTGCTGGTCGCCCAGCTCACCCGGCGCTGGGGCAGCCGGCACACCCCCGAGGGCAAGACGATCTGGGCGGAGTTGCCGCTGTACGACGAGGACCGGTAGCCCGGGACAGGGGCGCTACGCCCCGGCCAGCCAGGGCCGCACCTGCTTGCGGGCCTCGTGCAGGCGGGACTTGAGCGTGCCGAGGGGGATGCCGACGCGCTCGGCGACCTCGGCGTAGTCCAGCTGGCAGATGTCGCGGTAGACCAGCGGCGCGACCAGGTGGGGATGCGTGCGCTCCAGCCGGTCCAGGGCCTCCAGCAGGTCCACCCGGGAGCCGGCGATCACGCTGGTGGTGCGCGGGTCGACGGCGTACGCGGGCTCGATCGCGGCGGGCTGCTCGGCGGCGCGCCGCTTCAGCTCCCGGTACTTCTGCCGGCAGCAGTTGGCGACCACGGTGTACAGCCAGGTGCCGAAGCGGCTGCGTCCCTCGAACGCGGTGATGTGCCGGGCGACCTGGAGCAGCACGTCCTGTGCGGCCTCCTCGGCGTCCTCCCGGCAGGGCAGGAAGCGCGCGCAGCGCCGCAGCACCTCCGGGCGGATCTCGGCCAGCAGCCGGTCCAGCGCGACATTGTCGCCGGCGGCGGCCCGCCGGGCGAGGTCTTCCAGCGGCGTCTGGTCCTGCACGGACAAGCCCCTCTTCGAGTCGATCTCAGGCCAGGCATGATAGTCGTATGCACTCCCTGGAGCGGATCGGCCGCTACCGACTCGAACGGCCGCTGGGCAGCGGCGCCTTCGCCACGGTGTGGCTCGCCCGTGACGAAGAACTCCAGGCGCCGGTCGCGGTGAAGGTCCTCGCCGAGAACTGGACACACCGGCTCGACATCCGCGAGCGCTTCCTGTCCGAGGCCCGGCTGCTGCGCCGGGCCGGCTCCAGCCGGATCGTGCAGGTCTACGACATCGGTCAACTCCCGGACGGCAGGCCGTACTTCGTGATGGAGTACGCCGACGGCGGCACCCTGGCCGATCTGCTGGCCGACGGCCCGCTGCCGGTGCGGGACGCGCTCGCGCTGACGGCTGAGGCCGCGCGCAGCGCCGCCGCGCTGCACGAGGCGGGCATCGTGCACCGGGACATCAAGCCGACCAACGTGCTGCTGCACACCGCCCCGGACGGCACCCGGCGGCTGCTGCTGGCCGACCTGGGCCTCGCCAAGAGCCTCGCGCAGGCCTCGGTGCTGACACTGGCCGCGGGCTCCGCAGGCTATCAGCCGCCGGAGCAGGCCGAGCCCGGCGAGGGCATCGACGAGCGGGCCGACGTCTACAGCCTGGGCGCGGTCGGCTACGAGCTGCTCACCGGGACGGTGCCGGGGCCCCCGGGCCGGGTCGTGCCGCCCCGGCGGCTGCGGCCGGACCTCGGCGAGGACGTGGAGCGGGCGGTGCTGCGCGCCCTGGAGCCGGACCGGTCGCGGCGCTGGCCCGGCGCGCAGGCGTTCGCGCAGGAGCTGGACCGGCTGGCCGCGGCCGCGGCGCCGGGCGACGCCCGGCGGCTGGACGGCGTGCGCGGGCGGCTGAACGTCGTCACGATGTCGCTGGCCGCGCTGCTCGCCGCCGCGGCGGCCGCGGTCACCGTGACCGTCGTCCTGCACCATCGCGCCGGCTCCCCGGACGGGACGCGCGTGACGGACTCGACCGGGCGGGTCGTCGTCCAGGTGCCCGCGGGCTGGGGCCACGAGCTGCGGGACTCCGGCTGGGACCCGGGGGTGCTGGGGCTGGCCAAGGGACACGAACCGGGGCTGGTGGTCGCCGACGACCTGACCCGGTGGTCCGACCTGGCCAAGCCGGTGAACGGCGTGTTCGTCGGGGTCAGCGAGCACGGCGACCTGGCCGGGAAGGTCAACGGCCTGACCCATGCCGGCTGCCGCTACTCCGGCGGCCGCACCTTCGCCGACGCCGGCTTCCACGGCCTGGTGCGGGCCTGGAGCGGCTGCCCCGACGGCGGCTCGATCACGGAGTCCGCGCTGACCCCGGCGGAGGGCTCCGGTCAACCGCAGGTCTACGTACAGGTGCGCGAGCAGGGAACCGGTGACGCCACGGACGGGGTACTCCGTTCGCTGCGGGTCGGTTGACGGACGCCTGCCGGAGCGCCCCGTGGGGAAGAAACCCTGCGTGTGCCGAACTTTTCGGGCACTGTCTGCATCGGATCCCCATGACGGCGCACTCGGCGCCTCGGGCACCCGTTCCCTCGTGTGCCCTGACCCTCACAGGAGTGGTGAGCGACATGGTGTACGCACCCCGGTCCGCGCGGCACGGGGCCCTGCTCGTCGGTACGTTCGCCGTGCTGGGCCTCCTGACCGCCTGTGGCAGCAACAGCCACGACGTCCACAGCAGCCCGCCCCTCACCGCGTCCGGTACGGCCGCGCCCGCGACGGGCGACACCCAGAGCCCGGGACCGGCCACCTCCGCCCCGGGCTCCGCCGCCACCGGCCCCGGCGCCGCCGTCCCGTCCGCCCCGCGGGCGACGACCACCAGGGGCGGCGGCACGGCCCCCTCCGCGGCTTCCTCCGACCGCTGCCACACCTCGCAGCTGCGCGCCTCCGTGGGCGGCAACGACCCGGGCGCCGGCCAGGAGAACTTCCCGGTCGTGTTCACGAACACCTCCGGCCGCACCTGCACCCTGCACGGCTTCCCGGGCGCGGCGTTCGTGAGCGCCTCCGGCGGCCAGCTCGGCCCGGACCCCAAGCGCGAGTCGGGCTCCCCGGTGACGGTCACGCTCAGGCCGGGGCAGAGCGCCTGGGCGGGGCTGTCCTTCTCCAACCCCGGCGTCAGCGGCGCCACGACGGCCACCCCGGCCGCTCTGGTGGTCACGCCGCCGGACGAGCGTGACTCCCTGAGGGTCGCCTGGACGGGCGGGGCGGTGCCCGTGGGCGGAAACTCCTCGTCCGTATTCCTCTCGGTCCTGGCCCCCGGCACGGCTCCCTGACCTGCGCGGAAGAGTCCCGCGACGAACCCCGCCGCCCCGTGTGGGCCGGCGGGGTTCGTCATGAGCGCGCCACAACTGTCACAGGACGGCAACAGCCGCCGTCCGCCCCGATCTTTCCCGCCGCTCCAGCGATCGAACTCGTCGACCGCACGGTGAGCAGGCCCCGCAGAGGGCCTTGGAGAAGGAATTCGGGGACAAGATGAGCGGGATCTCACGCAGGCGGGTGCTGACGGCGGGCGCGGCGGCCGGCGCTCTGGGCACGCTGGCCGCGTGCTCCTCCGGGACCGGCCTCTCGGTCGGCGGCCCGGACTCCTCGGGCGACAAGGACACCGCCCAGGCGCGGCCGGCCAGGCCGATAGGCGACGGCTCCACCGCCGACACCGGCCCCCAGCCGCACCAGCCGACGCCCGACCGGCTGAAGCCGGGCCAGAAGCCGCCGCAGTTCGTGGTGTTCTCCTGGGACGGCGCGGGCGAGCTGAGCAACAAGCTCTTCTCCCGGTTCCGCAAGGTGGCCGCCGACCACGGCGCCACGATGACGTTCTTCCTCAGCGGCATCTACGCCCTGCCCGAGTCGAAGAAGACGCTGTACCGCCCGCCGCAGCACCCGGTCGGCGCCTCCGACATCGGCTACCTCGCCGACCGGCACATCCACAACACGCTCCAGCAGGTCCGGGCGGCCTGGCTGGAGGGCCACGAGATAGGCACCCACTTCAACGGGCACTTCTGCGGGGCGACCGGGGTGCGCAACTGGTCCCCGGCCGAGTGGCGCAGCGAGATCGACCAGGCGATGGCCTTCGTGACGCAGTGGAAGACCAACACCGGCTTCACGGACCTCGACCCGCTGCCCTTCGACTACCACAAGGAGCTGATGGGCGGCCGTACCCCGTGCCTGGAGGGCCAGTCCAACCTGCTGCCCACCGCCGCCGCGCTCGGCTGGAAGTACGACGCCAGCTCCCCCGGCGGCCTGCAGATCTGGCCGGGCAAGGTGCAGGGCGGGAAGATCTGGGACTTCCCGCTCCAGTCGATCCCGTTCCCGGGGCACTCCTTCCAGGTGCTGTCGATGGACTACAACATGATGTTCAACCAGTCCGCCGGCAACCCGAACGGCGACCGCGCCCAGTACGGCGCCTGGCGCACCCAGGCCCGCGACGCGTACGTCGCCGGCTTCGACCGCGCCTACACGACCAACCGCGCCCCCTTCTTCATCGGCAACCACTTCGAGCGCTGGAACGGCGGCATCTACATGGACGCCGTCGAGGAGGCGATCGGCAAGATGGCCGCGTACGGCGACGACGTGCGGTTCGTGTCGTTCAAGCAGCTCGTGCACTGGCTGGAGGCGCAGGACCAGGCGGTGCTGCGCAAGCTGCGCACGCTGGTGCCCGGGCAGTCCCCGGTGGGCGGCTGGGCGGAGTTCCTGGGCGCGGCGGGCAGCCGGTCCTCCTGAGCCGTTCGGGATCGTCTGTTTTCATGGGCGGGTCCGCGTGATCCACTCGGGAAGGACCCGCCCTGAACACCCCGCTCGCCGAAGCGCTCTCCGCCGTGCTGCTCGCCGCCGTGCTCGCCTGGGCCGTCGTGCGGCCCTTCGGCCTGCCGGAGGCGGTCATGGCCGTCCCCGCCGCGGGGATCGCCGTCGCCACCGGCGCGATCTCCCTCGACCACGCCCGGGCGGAGGCGGAGCGGCTCGGGCCGGTGGTCGGGTTCCTGGCGGCGGTGCTGGTGCTCGCCCACTTCTGCGATGTGGAGGGGCTGTTCCGGGCGTGCGGGGCGTGGATGGCCCGGTGGGCGGCGGGCCGGCCGGTGCGGCTGCTGACGGCGGTCTTCGCGCTGGCGTCCGCCATCACCGCCGTGCTCAGCCTGGACGCCACGATCGTCCTGCTCACCCCGGTGGTCTTCGCCACGGCCGCGCGCACCGGCGTACGGCCCAAACCGCACGTCTACGCCTGTACGCACCTGTCGAACACCGCGTCGTTGCTGCTCCCGGTCTCGAATCTGACGAACCTGCTGGCGTTCGCGGCGAGCGGGCTGAGCTTCACCCGGTTCGCGGCGCTGATGGCGCTGCCGTGGCTGGTGGCGATCGGCGCCGAGTACGTGGTCTTCCGGCGGTTCTTCGCCCGTGACCTGGCGGCGGCGGCCCCGCTCGGCGAGGACTCCGGCGAGCCTCCGCGACTGCCGCTGTTCGCCCTGGTCACGGTCGGCTGCACGCTGGCGGGGTTCGTGGTGGCGTCGGCGTTCGGGGTGGAGCCGGCCTGGATGGCGGCGGCGGGCGCGCTGGTGCTGGCGGGCCGGGCCCTGGTGCGCCGCCGGGCGACACCGCTGACCGTCGTACGGGCGGCGGCCCCCTCCTTCCTCGCGTTCGTGCTGGCGCTGGGCATCGTGGTGCGGGCCGTCGTCGACAACGGGCTCGCGGACGTCCTCGGCCGGGTGCTGCCGGGCGGCACGGGCCTGCCCGCGCTGCTGGGCATCGCCGCGCTGGCCGCCGTCCTGGCGAACCTGATCAACAACCTCCCGGCGGTGCTGGTCCTGCTGCCGCTCGCCGCGCCGGCCGGGCCCGGCGCGGTGCTGGCGGTGCTGCTCGGGGTGAACATCGGTCCGAACCTGACCTACGCGGGCTCGCTCGCGACGCTGCTGTGGCGGCGGATCGTGCACCAGCACGAGCACGGCGTGGACCTCGGCGAGTTCACCCGGCTGGGCCTGCTCGCCGTGCCGTCGTCCCTGGCGGTCGCGGTGGTGGCACTGTGGGGCTCGTTGCAGATTCTCTGAGAGGGTGTCCGAGACCCGGGGAGGCCGACCGGATGCGTGTGATCGCCTGGCTCGTCGAGGGCACCTGGCCCGCCTGCGTGGACGCCGTGCGCGACCACGCCCCGGGCGGCGCCGAGGTGGTCCTGCTGCACGTCACCGGCGCCGAGGTGCCGGGGCTCGCGCACGGCGCGTTCGCGGGCCTGCTCGGGCGCGGCCACCCCGAGAGGGACCCCGGCGACCGGCTGGAGGCGCTGGGCGGGACATCGTCGGCCGAGCTGCTCGAGGCGGCCGCGGAGCGCCTGGGCCGCCCCTGTGTGCGCGAGGAGCGGTCGGGCCGGGTCGAGCGGGAGGTGGTGGCCGCGTGCGAGGGCGCCGGCCTGCTGGTGCTGGCCCGCGACGGCGACCGCTCCCGGCTCGGCCCGCACAGCCTGGGCCCGGCGGTCCGCTTCGCCGTCGACCACGCCCCGTGCCCGGTCCTGCTGGTGTGGCCGGAACCGGCCCCGCCGCTGGGCACCCTCCCGCCCCCGCCGCCGCACCACCTCTGAGTCAGCGGTGGTGCCACCCGCCGCCGTCGTATCCCCCGCCGCCCCAGCCGCAGTTGTACGGGTACGCCGCACAGGGATCGGACGGGACGGAGGGCGTGGGCGTCGGGGCGGCCGAGGTGGGCGTGGAGACCGGGGCCGGTGCGGCGGTGGTGCCGGACGCCTTGGGGGTGGGTGTCGATGCCGGGGGTGCGAGGTGCCGGGTGGGGGTCGGTGACGCGAGGCTGTCGCTGTCCCAGTCGACGTTCTGCATCCGGAGCTCGGGCTTGGCGGTGTCGACGGACCAGCGCTGGTCGGTGCCGGTGGCGCGGTTCTTGGTGACCAGGGCGCCGGAACCGTCGGTGGCGGCCGGGGTGAGCGCCAGCTCCTGGTTCCAGCGCGGCACCAGCACGCCCTGGAGCGTGAAGTCGTAGCGGATGTTCCGCGCGGCCGCGCCGGTGGCCGAGCAGGGGGCGAGGCGCACCGAGTAGCCGAGGCTGGAGTCCAGGCACAGGCCGGGCGCGGCGGAGTCCCGCAACAGTCCGTCGGCCTCGTACGTCCACTGCTGGCTCGGCGTCGCGCCGCAGGCGGCGAGTTCGGTCTCGGCGCCCTGGACGGCCTTGCCGCCGACGACGCCGATGCACAGGCCGGAGGCGAGGTTGCGCAGCCGCCCGCGCACCGCGCCCTGCCCGGCCGTGCCCGCCCCGGCCCAGGACGCGCCGGGGCTCGCCGTGCCCTTGCCCGGCGCTCTGGACGAGCCACCGGACGCGCCCGGCGCCGGGTGGTCCCCGGAGCCGAGCACCGACCACAGCACCAGGGGCAGCACGATCAGGCCGCTCACGGTCCCCACGGCCAGCGCGAGGTTGCGGCGCCGGGCCCGGCGGGCGGCGCGCCGGTCCGAGCGGCGCGAAGGGGCGGGCTCACCGTCGGGGCCGGTGGAAGCGGACGTGGCGGGGGTGGCGATACGGCTGCGGCGCGCGGACGGTACGGGCTCGCGACGGCGGGTGGGAGCGGCGGGGCCGGTGGGGTGACCCGTGGGCTCGGCCGACGTGAAGGACTCGCCGGACAGGGGTGTCAGGGACGCGGGGTCCGGGGCGGGCGCGGGCGGCTCCTCGGTGCGGCGCGCGCGGGCGGCGACGTAGTCCCGGGCGCCCCAGCCGAGCACCGCCTCGGCGAGCGCGAGCCCCAGCCCGGTGTGGAACGCGGCGAGTTGGTCGGCGGTGCGACGGCAGTGGGTGCAGCGGGCAAGGTGCCCGGCGAGGTCCGGGTCCAGGTCGACGCCGCCGCGCCGGTAGGTCACGTCGAGCATGCGCAGATAGCTCCGGCACTCGGCCTCGGGGGCGAGTTCCCGGTGGACCTGGAGGCACTCCTCGCGCAACCGCTCGCGCGCCCGGCGCAGTTCGACGCGCGTGTCCTCCTCGTCCAGGCCGAGCAGGGCCGCCGGTACGGCGAGCGGTTCGGCCTCGACCTCGGTGTGCCACAGGACGGCGCGGGAGGTCTGCGGCACCCCCTGGAAGGCGCGGGAGAGCAGGCGGCGGCCGGGCGGGGGCAGCAGCCGGGCGGAGGCGCGCTCACCGGTGGCGCTGGAGCGCAGTGCGGGGTGCAGGAGTTCCTCGCGGCCGTCGGTGTCCCACTCGGCGGCGATCCGGCGGACGGCGACGAGCAGCTGGGGCCGCCAGGCGGCGCTCGGGCCGGCCTGCCGGAGCGAGGCACCGAAGAGCCGGGTGAAGGCGGCGGTGGTGAGCATGCCGGCGGCGCGCGTGCCGTCCGTGCACAACCGGGCGTAGGCGAAGGCGGCTTCCCAGTGCCGGTCGAGCAGTTCACCGACCGGATGCAGCGCGGGAGTCGTGCCCGTCCACTTCTTCAGTTCGGCACTCAGTTCCTCGTCCGACAGGCCTGCCTCATTCACGACCGCAATTCCTCCAGACGGATACGGGAATTAGTCCATACCAACCAGTATGGAGAGGTGATGGGGCAGCTCGGGCGTCCACCTGAGGCGGCTCTTTTGAAGCGTGGGGGGTGTACGGGGAGCGGCCTGGCGCATGCAGCGGGGAATGTGATTGTCTGCATGCGGCAGCGCACACTTTTGCACAGTGCGGCGCTTTGGAACAAGGGATCTCGCGCTTCTCGCGATTCCGGGCGGAAGGTCTTCTGTTGACTATTCGTCAAAGGCGGTCGGCCCCGGCAAACCGATTCCACCCTTATCGCCGCTCGCCCGCCCGGTAGGCGCCGGGCGGCATCCCGTAGCGCTCCCGGAAGATCCGGCTGAAGTGGTGGGGACTGGGGAATCCCGAGGCCGCCGCCACCCGCTCCACCGTCAGATCGGTGCCCCGCAGCAGCCGGGCCGCGTGCCGCAGCCGGGCCTCGCGCAGGGCGCGCATCGGGGACCGGCCGGTGCGCAGGGTGAACAGGTGGGTGAAGCGGGACGGGGACAGCGCGACGCTCTCGGCGAGGGAGCGGACGGTGTGCGGGGCGCCGGGGTCGGCCGCGATCAGTTCCTCGGCCCGGCGCACCCGGGGATCGTCCCGCGGTCCGCACGGCGTGGCCCCGGCGCCGGACACCGCGAGCAGGACGGCCTCCTCCAGGGCGCAGAGCGCCAGTTCGCGGGCGGGGAAGCCGTCGGCCACGACCACGGGGTCCGGCCCGCGCGCGGCGCCCCGGTCCGTGAGCATCCGGGCGAAGGCCACCGCGATCCGCTCGTGCGGCGCGGCGGGGGCGGAGGGTACGGCGTACAGGCCGTCGGCCAGGGCGTACGGCGCGAGCCAGGGCGTCCAGGACGGGCGTGCCCCGCAGTGCGCCCACCAGAACCGCCAGCGCTCGGCGCCGGGCGCGACGGCGTACCGGTGGGCGGTGCCGGGCGCGAGCACCACCAGGTCCCCCGCGCCGGCCCGGGTGCGGGCACCGCCCTGGCGGAGCAGTCCGTGTCCGCCCGTGGTGAAGGTGAACAGCCAGCTCGCCGAGCCCCGGGGCCGGTGGACGCGGTAGCCCGGACCCTGGTCGTAGCGGCCGGTCACCACCAGGTCCGGCGGCGGGGACGGGTCGCCGGCGGCAGCCGTCACGGGCAGGTTCTCAGCACGCACGGGCATCCTCCCCTCGGGCACACCCGCCTAGCGTGACGGACATGCGACCGGACCACCGGACTTCAGGAGCGGACACATGACAGCCACGAACGACACCGCCATCCCGCCCAGGGCACTCCGGCAGCGGTTCGAGGAGCACGGATTCACCGTCGTACGCGCCCTGTTCAGCCGTGCCGAGACCGAGCGGCTGTGCACCCACTTCACGGCACTGCACGCGGCCGGTCCGGTCCCGGGCCGCTTCGAGCCCCGCCCGGCCGACCCCGACCCGCTGCGCCGCCACCCCCGGGTGATGCAGCCGCACGAATTCAGCGCGCCGGCCCGGGAGTTCCTGCTGGACCCCCGGCTGCGGGCCGTGCTGGAGGTGCTGTTCGGCGAGGAGGTGCTGGCCGCGCAGAGCATGTTCTACTTCAAGCCGCCGGGGGCGCGCGGGCAGGCGCTGCACCAGGACAACTTCTATCTCCGGGTCGAGCCAGGCACCTGCATCGCGGCGTGGGTGGCCTGCGAGCCGATCGACCGGGACAACGGCGGCCTCGAGGTCGTCCCGGGCACCCACCGGATGGGCCTGTTCTGTCCCGAACTCGCCGACGAGGGGCTGTCGTTCGCCCGCGAGTACGTGCCGCCGCCGCCCGGACTCGTGCCGGTCCCGGTGGATCTGGCGCCGGGTGACGTGCTGTTCTTCAACGGCAGCCTGGTGCACGGCTCGGGACCCAACCGCACCGCCGACCGCTTCCGGCGCTCCTTCATCGGGCACTATGTCGGCCGGTCGGCCGAGCGGATCGGCGCGTACTACCGGACGCTGACGATGAGCGGCGAGCGGGTGCCGCTGCCGCTGACCGAGGGGGCCGGTCCGTGCGGCACGGAGTTCGTACCGCACGGACCGCACTGACCACACCGACCGTTCAGTGACCGCTGATCGCCCGTGCCGTGTACGGCTGTTCCAGTTCCTCAAGCTCCTTCTCGCTCAGCTCCAGTTCGACGGCCGCGGCCGCGTCCTCGATGTGGTGCGGCTTGGCGGCGCCGACGATCGGGGCCGCCACGACGGCCCGGTGCAGCAGCCAGGCGAGGGCGACCTGGGCGCGGGGCACGCCACGGGCCTCGGCGATCCGGGTGACGGCCTCGACGATCGAGCGGTCGCTCTCCAGGTACAGCCTGCTGCCGAAGTTGTCGTTGGCGCTGCGCTCGGTGACCGTGCCCCAGTCGCGGGTGAGCCGGCCGCGCGCGAGCGGACTCCACGGCAGGACCCCGACGCCCTGGTCCGCGCAGAGCGGCAGCATCTCCCGCTCCTCCTCGCGGTAGAGCAGGTTGTAGTGGTTCTGCATGGACACGAACTTCGTCCAGCCGTGCCGCTCGGCGGTGTACTGCGCCTTGGAGAACTCCCAGGCGTACATCGAACTCGCCCCGATGTAGCGCACCTTGCCCGCCTTGACCAGGTCGTGCAGCGCCTCCATCGTCTCCTCGATCGGAGTCGTGTGGTCGTAGCGGTGGATCTGGTAGAGGTCGACGTAGTCGGTGCCGAGGCGGCGCAGGCTGTGGTCGATCTCGGTCATGACGGCCTTGCGCGACAGCCCGGCCCCGTTCGGGCCCGGCCGCATCCGGCCGTTCAGCTTGGTGGCCAGCACGATGTCGTCGCGGTTCGCGAAGTCGCGCAGGGCCCTGCCGGTGATTTCCTCGCTGGTGCCGTCGGAGTAGACGTTGGCGGTGTCGAAGAAGTTGATGCCCGCCTCCAGCGCCTGCCGGATGAGCGGGCGGGAGGCCTCCTCGTCGAGGGTCCACTCGTGGACGCCGCGGTCGGGCAGGCCGTAGGTCATGCAGCCCAGACAGATCCGCGACACGTCCAGGCCCGTGGAACCGAGCTTCACGTACTGCATCGATGCTGCTCCCGCCGTCGGTAACGATGGTCGGCACCGAGCCTACGGCCTGACCGGGCATCGACTTGACGGGGCGAACGCGCGGGCGATGTGATCCTGACACGTGCCGCGCCGCCCGGCGTGGGCAGGACGGAGCGGACTTGCCTCCCACGGGTGTGCACCGCGCCGCGGGTTCCGTGAGGACCGCAGGCGCCCTGGCGGTGACCCTGATCGTGACCGTGTCGGCCCTGGCCGGCTGCCACGCCGGCGGCTCGGGCGGCTCCGGCGGCCCTCCGGCCGAGGAGGGCCGCGGCGCGGCGCGACCGGCCACGGCGGTACGGCTGCCGCCGCGGCACGCCGGTTTCGACTACCAGATCGGCGGCGCCTATCCCCCGCCGACGGGCGTGCGGATCGTCAGCCGCGACCGCTCCGACTCGCCCGCGCGGGGGCTGTACAACATCTGCTACGTCAACGCCTTCCAGGCCCAGCCCGAGGAGCGCTCCGCCTGGCCGGCCGACCTGCTGCTGCGCGACCCGCACGGCAGGGCCGTCATCGACGAGGACTGGAACGAGCCGCTGCTCGACATCGGCACCGCGGCCAGGCGGACACGGGTGGCCGCGCGGGTGAACCGGTGGATCGACGGCTGCGCCGACAAGGGCTTCGACGCCGTGGAACCGGACAACTACGACAGCTACACCCGCTCCCACGGACTGCTCACCGCGTCCGACGCGACGGCCTTCATGGCCCTGCTGTCCCGGCACGCACACGCCCGGCATCTGGCCGTCGCCCAGAAGAACACCGCCGAACTGGCCGGTCAACGGCGGCGGGCCGGGCTGGACTTCGCGGTCGCGGAGGAGTGCGGACAGCACGACGAGTGCGGGGTGTACGCGAAGGCGTTCGCCGACCGGGTGGTGGACATCGAGTACACCGACAGCGGCCTGCGCAAGGCGCTCGACGGCTGGGGCGGGCGGCTGAGCATCGTCCGCCGGGACCGGGACGTCTCCCCTCCGGGGAGCGCGGAATACGTCCGAAAAGCACGGTAGCGCTCCGCCAGGGGGGCGATGTGCCGTCGAGTCGCCCTGACATGCCGTCAGGCGTCCGCGGCACCGTGGTGGTCGCTCGCGCCCGCGCAGCGCGGCCGCACATCGATACGGCCCCGCGCCCCTTTGGGGCGCTGTGGTTGCTGCCGTCAGGTGACCGCCCGGCGTGGGAGGCGCGGATCGTCGTACTGTCGGCTCATTCTCGGCGGCAGACGACCGGCGTCCGGCCGGTCACGGCCGCCTCGGAGGAAACGCGGTGCCGACACGTTCCACCACGTTCAGAGCCCTGGCCGGGGCAGCACTGCTGCCCCTGGCCCTCGTCACCCCCGCCTGCGCGCAGTCCACTGCCGCACCCGCATCCGCCGCCCCCGCGCCCGAGACGCCGGGCACGCTGTGCGCGCCCGCGGGCACCCTGCGCGGCTCGCACGGCGAGCAGGCCCAGGTCAGCCTGTGCGCGGACACCGGATCGCCGAGACTGAACATCACGGCCCCGGCCACCTGCCGGGGCACGGACGCCAAGGTGCAGTACGTCTGCCGCACCGAGGGTTCCTGGGAGGTGCACCGCGCCGGCAAGTCCCTGGGCACCGGGTCGCTGCCCGGCTCGCGGCTGTACGCCGGTCCGGGTGAGTACGACATCTCCGCCACGGTGCACGTGAAGTCGGTGCCGGCCGGGGTCGACCTGAAGGGCACGGTCAGGGCCACCGTGTCGCTGACCGCGCCGATGGCCAAGGCCACGCACGTGGTCAGCGCCGACAACACCGTGCTGCGCCGCAACAGCACGACGACGGTGACGTACACGATCCACCGCAACAGCGACGAGGGCGACGGCAACGCGCGGCTGGGCATGATCGGCGAGGAGGGCACCGGCGTACAGATCCGCAGCGCCGACCACCGCTGTGTGAACCCGCTGGTGGGCCGCTATCCGTCGAAGACCCGGCTGGCGAACTCCCTGGACTGCACGGTGACCGAGCTCCAGCCCGGCCACCCGGAGAAGCTCCGGGTCCGCGTCACCCTCGGGGCGAAGTGCTCCACGGTGGTCTCGAAGCTCGGTTACTGGGTGCCGCAGGGCCAGAGCATGTACACCGGGGCCATGCTGGAGGGCCCGAAGCTGACCTGCCGCTAGAGCGGCCCGAGCAGGTCCAGTGCCCGCTCCCACGCGAAGTCCGGCCGGCTGCCGTCCGGCCGGACCTCGCCGTTGTACGGCTCGCCGAAGCGGACGCCCATGCCGCGCAGCCGGGCCAGGCTGTCGAGGTAGGCGGGGTGGGCGGCCAGGGCGGCGGCCACGCAGGGCAGGGCCGCCACGGGTATGCCGAGGCCGGCGGCCTCGCACAGGGTGCCGAGGGCGAGCGTGTCGGCGATGCCGGCCGCCCACTTGTTGACGGTGTTGAAGGTGGCCGGTGCCACCGCCACGGCGTCCGGCGGCGGGAAGGGACGGGGGTCGGCCGGGGTCCGCCAGGCCGAGCGGACGGGACGGCCGGTCCGTGCCGCCGCGGCCTCCAGGTCGAAGAAGCCGCCCGCCGCGACCGGTGTCGCGATGACGCCGACCGCCCAGTCCCGCGCTTGCGCGGCGGTGATCAGCCTGTCGACGCCGGCGGCGACGCCCGCCGCGCAGACGACGACGTACAGGAAGGGCTTCTCGGCCTGTCGGGTCATCCGCGAACCCTACTGAACGGCGCAGCTACCGGAGCGGGAAGGACCCCCCGCGCTCGCTCTCGGGCCGGGGTCCGGCGATGCGGCGCTCGCGCTCCTCGATGGCGACGTCGTTGATGCCGGCCTCGCGCCGGGTCATCAGGCCGTGCTCGTCGAACTCCCACAGCTCGTTGCCGTACGAGCGCCACCACTGCCCGGCGGCGTCGTGGCACTCGTACTGGAAGCGGACGGCGATGCGGTTGCCGTCGAAGGCCCACAGGTCCTTGCGCAGGGCGTAGTCCAGCTCGCGCTCCCACTTCGCGGTGAGGAACGCGACGATCTCGGTGCGTCCGGTGACGAAGGTGCCGCGGTTGCGCCAGACCGAGTCCTGCGTGTAGGCGAGCGCCACCGTGTGCGGGTCCCGGGTGTTCCAGGCGTCCTCGGCGGCCTGCACCTTCTGTGCGGCGCTCTCGCGGGTGAACGGCGGCAGCGGCGGGCGGTCGGCCATGGTCTCCTCCTCGGACAGCGATGGAGAACGAGCGTTCTCCATTCGGCTGCTACCGTAGGAGAACGTTCGTTCTCTCGTCAAGGAACCCGTCAGGGAGTCAAGGAGTGCCGATGCCGCCGATGGACACCGCGCTCGCCCGGGAGCGCGCGCTCGACGCCGCGGAGGAGCTGTTCTACGCCCGCGGCATCCAGGCCGTCGGCATGGACGAACTGCGCGGTGCCTCGGGGCTGTCGCTCAAGCGCCTGTACCAGCTGTTCCCGACCAAGGAGCAGCTCGTCGTGGCGTACCTGGTCCGGCGCGACGAGCGCTGGCGCGGGCGGCTGGCCGCACACGTCGCACGGCAGCGGGACCCGCGGGAGCGGATCCCGGCCGTGTTCGACTGGCTCCAGGAGTGGTTCGGCGAGACCGGCTTCCGCGGCTGCGCCTGGCTCAACGCCTACGGCGAGCTGGGCGCGACGTCCACCCTTGTGGCCGAGCAGGTCCGCGCCCACAAGGAGGCCTTCCGGGGTTACCTCGCCTCGCTGGTGGACGCGGCCGGACTGCCCGCCGTACTCACCGGCCCCCTCTTCCTGCTGGCGGAGGGGGCCATGGTCACGGCGGGTGTCACGGGCGGCGCGCGGCCGGCGGCCGAGGCCCGCGAGGCGGCGCGGGCCCTGGTGGCGGCCGCCGGTGCGGACGGGATCAGCCGGTGGTCTCCGACACCGTGATCGCGCCGACCGGACAGGCGCGGGCCGCCTCCTTCACCATCGGCTCGTCCGTGCCGTCCTCGTGGCCGGGGAGCAGCGCGCTGAAGCCGTCGTCGTCCTGGGTGAAGACCTTCGGGGCGGCGAGCGCGCACTGCCCCGCGCCGATGCAGACGTTCGTGTCGATGCTGACCTTGAATCGCATGAGCTGAGCCTCTTACCAGGTCACGGGGAGTTCCAGCATCCCCTGGATCGTGTCGCCGCGTTTGAAGGGGATCTCCTCGGCCGGCACGGCGAGGCGCAGGCCGGGCAGCCGGGTCAGCAGCGCGCCGAGGGCGATCTCCAGTTCCGCGCGGGCCAGGTTCTGGCCCAGGCACTGGTGGATGCCGAAGCCGAACGCCACGTGGTGCCGGGTGCCGCGGTGGAAGTCCAGGCTGTCGGGGTCCTCGTACTGGGCCGGGTCGCGGTTGATCACCGAGGTCGAGAAGAGCACGCCCTCGCCGGCCCGGATCGTCTCGCCGCCGATCTCGATGTCCTCCAGCGCCACCCGTTGCAGCCCCTCCGCGATGGAGAGCATCCGCATCAGCTCCTCGACGGCGGCGGGCAGCAGCGCCGGGTCGGCGCGCAGCTCGGCGAGCCGCTCGGGGTGCTGGAGCAGGGTGAAGGTGCCCAGCGAGATCATGTTTGCGGTGGTCTCGTGGCCCGCGACCAGCAGGATCAGGGCCAGGGAGACGACGTCGGCACGGTCCAGGACGCCGTCGCGCAGCTGCTGGTGAACGAGGTCGTCGAGGATGCCGTCGCCCGGCTCGGCCGCCTTCGCCTTGTCGTCGATCAGCCCCCCGATGTACTCCTCCAGGCGGGCGCGGGCGGCCACGGCCTGGTCGGCCGTCCGGCTGCGCAGCAGTCTGCGGGACTGTTCCTCGAAGAACTCGTGGTCGGTGTACGGCACGCCGAGCAGATGGCAGATCACCGTCGACGGCACGGGCAGCGCGAAGGACGAGACCAGTTCGGCGGGCGGGCCCTGGGCGATCATCGCGTCCAGCAGCCCGTCCACGACCCGCTGGATCCAGGGCCGCAGCTCGGTGGCGCGCCGGACGGTGAACTCCGGGATCATCATCCGCCGCTGCCGGTTGTGCTCGGGGTCGTCCAGCCCGAGCAGGGCCACCCGGCGGTCCTGGATGCCCTGGAAGCGCTCGGCGGGCACGGGGAACTCGGGCCGGCGGCGGTCGGAGGAGAGCCGGGGGTCGGAGAGCAGGGCGCGGGCGGCGGCGTGTCCGGTGACCGCCCAGACCTCACGGCCGTCGAAGAGGGTGACGCGGGACAGGGCCCGCCCGTCACGCAGTGGCTCGTAACCGGTGGGCGGGTGGTAGGGGCAGGTGCGGTCCTGCGGGAAGGCGACGGGGTCGGCCGGGGTCGCCGGGCCGGTCATGTCCGTCAGTTCCGTCATGAGAAGACCTCGCAGACGAAGAAGTGCGTGGTACCGATCTTCATTAGATGCCCGAGGCACCTATAGGTCCACGACAAGTTCGGCCACTTCGGTGAACCGAGGGATCTGGCTGAAGATGAGGGGTGCGAGGGAGGGAAACCGGCCGGATTCCGGGGCCCTGGGCCGCCGGCCGGCCGCCGCGGGTCCACCCGGATGGCCGGTCATGGCTCCAGGGTACGGCCGTCCCCCGACGCGAAGGCGCGGGCCACGGCGAGGCTGTCCTCGTACACGTGGTGCCGTACGACCAGGCCGCCCCGCACGGTGAGGTGCAGGGCGAACCGGGCCGTGTACGCCCGGCCGGTCGGTGCGGCCGTCTGCCGGATGACGCCGAGGACCACCGCGTCCTCGCCGTCGACCGGGATCCGCTCCACGGTCGTGTCCGCCTGCCCCGGTACGTGGTGGGCGGCCGGCTCCCGGAAGTGGGCCTCGGCGTCGGCCCGGGTGGAGCGGTGCCGGATCCACGGGGTGGCGGCCCGGCCGTGCGCGTCCTGCGGCCGGTCCAGGCGCCAGTCGCAGCCGTCCGCGTACAGCTCGGCGATCCGCCGTGGTTCGCCCTCGCCGATCCGGCGGAGCAGTTCCCGCACGACGGTGCGGGTGGGGGTGGCGGTGGGAGTGGCGGACATGACGGGTGCGCCTCCTCGGGTGCCGGTGGTGGTGCGCGGCCGGGACGGGGCCGCTGTGCCGCCGGGTGGCGGTGGAGCTCGACTACCTGTGAGGTAAGGGCCGTACGGGGGAAGGGATGCGCGGTGCGGATGATCCGCGCGGCCGCCGGTGTTGTGCGCGGTGGCAGACAGCCGTTGAACCGACGAAGGGGATCAACCCATGCCTCTTGAGGGCGAGTACGAGCCCAGCCCGACCCAGTGGGTGCGCGAGCAGGTCGAGCTGTACGAGGGCTCCGGCGGGACGAAGGGGACGACGCTGATGGACACCGGGCTTCCGGTGATCATCCTGACGACCCGGGGGGCCAGGAGCGGCAAGATCCGCAAGACCCCGTTGATGCGGGTGGAGCACGACGGGACGTACGCGGCGGTCGCCTCGCAGGGCGGCGCGCCCAAGCACCCGGTCTGGTACTTCAACGTCACGTCCGATCCGCACGTGGAGCTCCAGGACGGCCCGGCCAAGCGGGACATGCGGGCCCGTGAGGTCACCGGCGAGGAGAAGGCACTGTGGTGGGAGCGGGCCGTGGCCGCGTACCCGCCGTACGCCGAGTACCAGGAGAAGACCTCGCGCGCGATCCCGGTCTTCGTTCTGGAGCCCGTCGACGGGAGCTGATCCGCGCCGGGAACCGGCGGAATTTAGAAAAATCTGCGCCGGACAGGTGTGACCCCGTACCGGGACGGGCACTCGTGCATCAAGGCCCCGCCGCGTTCCCCCGTCGCGGCGGGGCCGTATGCCGTCACGGCCGCGTTCCGCTACGGGGCGCTGAGCCACTCACCGTCTCTCATCAGCTCCCTGCCCTCCTGTTCGTTCTCCTCGTGCCAGGCCTGGACGCGTCGTGGGAGGACTTTGAAGTACAGGTAGCGGGTGGCGAGTTGGCGGGGGTCGAAGCCGGTCTTGCCGGCGAAGACCTCCGCGTCCTCCTCCGGGAGGTCCTCCGGGGGCACGGTCTGGACGATGCCCTCGATGACGACGGCGTCCCGGGTGGGGCCGAGGCCGAGGCGGGCGCGGCCCGTGGCGGCGAGATCGCGGCCGGTGGCGCTGTCGGCCGGGGCGGCGATCAGCAGCGTGGCGCCGTCCCACACGAAGGACAGCGGCACGAGATGAGGGGCGCCGCCGTCGGGGCCGGCGGTGGCCACCCAGGCGTCGACGTCGTGTTCCAGCCGGTGCAGGGTGTCCTTCGTGCGCTCCGCGGTGGTGCGGGCGGGCGGTGGGGTCATCGCGTACGGCCTCCTCGGGATGCGGATCCCGTCCAGTGTGACCGTCAGCCCGCCCCGTCCGCACGGACGTGGTCGAGGCGTGTCCGCGCGGCCGTCAGGAACAGCTCGAGGGCGGCCGGGTAGGAACTGGCGCGCATGGTGGCCACGAGATGGCGGGACGTGGCCGCGATGTGCGGGTGGGTGGCGGCGGGCAGCCGGCCGTAGGTGTCGCGCCACACCTGCGCCTCGGCCTCGCGCGCGGCCCGGGGCAGGGCGGTGCCCGCGGAGTCCAGGGCGCCGAAGGCGAGGGCCTGGTCGACGAAGGCGTGGTAGATCCGCACCGCCTCCGGGTCCGGGAACCCGGCCCGCCGCAGCACCCCGAGGATGGTCTCCACGGCCTGGATCTCCTGCGCGCGCCCGGTGACCCGGTGGGCGCTGAGCACCGCCGCACGGGGGTGCGCGAGGGCTCCGGCGTGCATGCGCAGGCCCAGGTCGCGCAGGTCGGCCGGCCAGTCGCCGGTCGGCCGCCAGGAGCGCATCGAGCGGCCGATCAGCTCGTCGGCGACGGCCAGCATCAGGTCGTCGGTGTGCCGGAAGTACCGGTACAGGGAGCTGGGATCGGCGCCGAGGGCCCGGCCCAGGCGACGCACGGACAGCGCCTCGGAGCCGTGCTCCTCGATCAGTCGCAGCGCGGTCGCGACGATCAGCTCCGCGGACAGGACGACGCCCTGTTTGGTGGGGCGCCGGCGCCGCCGCGCGGCGGGCGGGACGACACGTTCGCTCATGAAGGTCCTCCCTCGGATCCGGACGCCCTCCCCCGGACGTGCCCGGCACCTTATGACAACACCGTTGACCTGTGAAGTGCACCGGCGGTTTCATCTCCGGTCACCGGGGCCGACCGGGCCCCCCGGTGCGAGCGGAGAGCCAGCGATGAGCGATACCCCCTTCGGTGTGGATCCCCCCGCGCAGCCCGAGCTGCGCAAGTCCCTGGGCGTGCTGGACGGCATCGCCGTCGCCGCCTCCAGTACGGCCGCGACCACGAGCATCGGCATCGGTCTCGGGGTGACGGCCGGGGTGGTCGGCCTGCACCTGCCGGCCATCATGCTGCTGGCGTTCCTGCCGGTCCTCGGCATCGCCGGGGCCTACTCCCGGCTCAACCGGGTGGAGCCGAACGCGGGCAACGGCTATGTGTGGGTGGGCCGTTCGCTCAGTCCCTGGCTCGGTTTCATGGTCGGCTGGGTCAACTGCGTGGCGAGCGTGGCGTTCCTCGCCTACACCACGGCGGTCACCGGCTCGGCGCTGCTCCAGCTGGCCCAGGAGGCGGGCGTGCACCGGATCGGCTCCCTCGCGCTCGACGCGGGGTCGACGGCACAGACGACGGCGGTCGGCATCGTGGTGCTGGTCGCGGTCACGCTGACCGCCGTGACGGGTGTGCGTACGGCGGCCCGGCTGCAGACGGGGCTGCTGGTGTTCGAGTACGTGGTGCTGCTCGGGTTCTGCGGCTACGGCATCGTGCGGGGCCCGCACCCGTTCCGGCTCTCCTGGTTCGACCCCTTCGCGATCCCCTCGGCGTCCGCCCTGGCCCAGGGGATGCTGCTGTCGGTGTTCTGCTACTGGGGGTTCGAGGCCGCGTTCACGGTCAACGAGGAGGTGCGCGACCCGCGCGACGCCTCCCGGGCCGGGACGATCACCCTGGTGACCATGCTCGGGCTGTTCCTGCTCGGCTCGGTCGCCTTCCAACGGGTGCTGTCCGAACGGGAGTTGGCCGGGCACGGCGCCGAGGGGCTGGCGTACTTCGGGGACCGGCTGGCCCATCAGCCGCTGGCAGCGCTGCCACTCGTGGCGCTGATGTTCTCGGCCGTGGCCTCGCTTCAGGCGGGGGTCATCCCGACGGCCCGGGGGATGTTCGCGATGAGCCGGGACCGAACGCTCGGGCCGGTGTGGTCCAGGGTCAGCCGCCGGTACGGCACCCCGGCGGCCGGGACGCTGCTGATCGGGGCGCTGTCCGTGGCGGTGGCGCTGCTCGCGCTGGTGATCCCGCGTCTCGCCGACATGATCGACGCGACGGTGAACGCGGTCGGGATCGTCGTCGCGCTGTCGTACGCGCTGACCGCGCTCGCCGCCGCCGCGCGCTTCCGGAGCACGCTGCGGCAGGACTGGCGGCTGGGGGTGCGCGCGGTGGTGCTGCCCACGCTGAGCGCGCTCGCGCTGCTGGGGCTCGGCGGGTATCTCGGCTGGTCCTTCTACCGCTCGGCCGACCGTCTGGAACTGCGCGCGGACAACGGCTGGTTCCTGCTGCTCATGCCGGTGGCGATGATCGCCTCCGGGTTCGCGGTGGCCGCGTGGGCCAAGTGGGCGCGCAGGTCGCCGTACTTCCGCACGGGCGCGGGCACCGACGCCGACGCACCCGAGCTGCTCCCCTCCTCCCCCACCTCCAACTGACCTGTCGAGCACGTGATCTCAGGGAAAGGCATCATGCACGCTGATCTTCTCTTCACCGGCGGCCCCGTGTTCACCCCCGAGGGTCGTACGGCGAGCGCCGTGGCCGTCACCGGTGACCGGATCACCGCCGTCGGGCACGACGAGGTACGTGAACTCGCCGGGCCGCGCACCGAGGTGGTGGACCTCGCCGGACGGCTGCTGCTGCCCGGCTTCCAGGACGCGCACGTCCATCCGGTGCCGGCCGGGCTGGAGCTGACCCAGTGCGATCTGACGGGGGCGAGGACGGCCGAGGAGTCCGTGGCCGCCGTACGCGCCTATGCGGACGACCGTCCCGACCGGACGTGGATCCTCGGCGGCGGCTGGTCGATGGAGGCGTTCGCGGGCGGTACGCCGGCCAAGGAACTGCTCGACGCGGTCGTACCGGACCGGCCGGTGTATCTGCCCAACCGGGACCATCACGGCGCCTGGGTCAACAGCCGGGCGCTGGAGCTGGCCGGTATCGGCCGGGACACCCCCGACCCGGCCGACGGACGGATCGAGCGGGACGCCTCCGGCGAGCCGAGCGGCACCCTCCAGGAGGGGGCGATGCGGCTGGTCGGCCGGCTGACCCCGCCCGCGACCCCCGCCGACCGGCTGGCCGCGCTGCTGCACGCCCAGCGGCATCTGCACGCGCTCGGCATCACCGCCTGGCAGGACGCGCTGGTCGGCGACTTCCTCGGCATGGCCGACCCGGCCGGGGCGTATGTCGCCGCGGCCCGGGACGGTTCCCTCACGGCGCGGGTGCGCGGCGCCCTGTGGTGGGACCGGGAGCGGGGCGCCGAGCAGATTCCCGAACTGGTGGAGAAGCGCCGGGAGTTGGACCACGGTCGGTTCCGGGCGGGCACGGTGAAGCTGATGCTGGACGGGGTCGCGGAGAACGGTACGGCCGCGCTACTCGACCCCTATCTGGACCGGTGCGGGTGCGCGACCGCCAACCGGGGCAAGAGCTTCGTCGATCCGGGTCGACTGCCCACGTACGTCACCGAGTTGGACGCCCTCGGCTTCCAGTGCCACTTCCACGCGCTCGGCGACCGGGCCGTACGGGACGCGCTGGACGCCGTCGAGGCGGCGCGGGCCGCGAACGGGCCGCGCGACACCCGGCCGCACCTCGCCCACCTCCAGGTCGTGCATCCGGACGACGTACCGCGGTTCGCCCGGCTCGGCGCCACCGCGAACATCCAGCCGCTGTGGGCCGCGCACGAGCCGCAGATGGACGAGCTGACGATCCCCTTCCTCGGGGCCGAACGGGCCTCCTGGCAGTACCCGTTCGGGGCGCTGCTGCGGTCCGGGGCGCGGCTCGCGGCGGGCAGCGACTGGCCAGTGAGCAGCCCCGATCCGCTCCAGGGCATCCATGTCGCGGTCAACCGGGTCGAACCGGGCGGCGGCGGACCGGTGTTCCTGCCCGGTCAGCGGCTGGACCTCGCGGACGCGCTGAGCGCGTACACGGCCGGGTCGGCGTACGTGAACCACCTGGACGACACCGGCCGGGTGGCCGTCGGGGCGCTCGCCGACCTGGTGGTGCTCGACCGGGACCCGCTCGCCGGTCCGCCGGAGGCGATCGCCGAGACGGCCGTGGCGCTCACCTATGTGGGCGGGGAGCGGGTGTACGGCGCGCCGTGATTCAGCGGGCCCGCTGGAACGTCCGGCGGTAGGCCTGCGGGGACACCCCGATCGCCGCGTGCAGGTGCTGGCGCAGCGAGGCTCCGGTGGCGAAGCCGACCTCGGCGGCGATCCGGTCCACCGGCAGGTCGCTGGACTCCAGGAGATGACGGGCGCGGGCGACGCGCTGCTGGATCAGCCAGCGGCCGGGGCTGAGGCCGACCTCGTCGCGGAAGCGGCGGGCGAAGGTGCGCAGGCTCATCCGGGCGTGGCCGGCGAGGTCGGTCAGGGTGAGCGGCTCGCCGAGCCGCTCCAGGGCCCACAGGCGGGTCCCGGCCGTGCTCGCCGCGCCGCTCTGCGGGACGGGCTGCTCGATGTACTGGGCCTGGCCGCCGTCCCGGAAGGGCGGGACGACACAGCAGCGGGCGACGAAGTTGGCCAGCTCGCTGCCGTGGTCGGTGCGCACCATGTGCAGGCAGACGTCGACCCCGGCGGCGGCGCCGGCCGAGGTGAGGATGCGGCCGTCGGCGACGAAGAGGACGTCCGGGTCGAGGTCGACCTGCGGGAAGCGGCGCCGGAACGGCTCCGTCATGTGCCAGTGGGTGGTGGCGCTGCGGCCGTCGAGCAGGCCGGCCTCGGCGAGGACGAACGCGGCCGTGCAGATCGAGACGATCCGGGCGTCCGGGCGGATGCGGGCGAGCGCGGCGGCGACCTCGGCGGGCAGTTCGCCGGGGATGTACGCCGGGGGCATGGAGGCGACGACCACCGTGTCCGCCGTGTCCAGGATCTCGGGGCCGTGCTGGACGCCGATCGTGAAGTCGGCGCTGCTGCGCACCGGCCGGCCGTCGACCGAGCAGGTCAGCACCTCGTAGTGGCCGTCGGCCGCGCCGAGGATGCGGCTGGGGATGCCCAGCTCGAAGGGGTAGACGCCGTCCAGGGCCAGCACGGCCACCCGCTCGGGGCGCCGGGTGCGCAGCGGTGCATCAGGCATGGCAGGATCCTATCGGAAGGTGGCTGTCATGCCATTTCCCGGCCGCGCGAACCCGGGCAGGCTGGGTGACCATGAGCGATGTGAACACGATGCGAGCCATCAGCCAGGACGTCCTCGGCGGTCCCGAGGTGCTGCGGGAAGTGGAGCTGGAGCGGCCGAAGCCGGGGCCTAACCAGGTGCTCGTCCGGGTGCGGGCCGCCGGGGTCAACCCCACCGACTGGAAGCACCGGGCCCTCGGCGTCTTCCTGGGCGAGCCGCCGTTCGTGCTGGGCTGGGACGTGTCCGGCGAGGTCGCCGAGACCGGGATCGGCGTGGCCGCCTTCGCGCCGGGCGACGAGGTCTTCGGCATGCTGCCCTACCCCTACGGCGCCGGCTCGCACGCCGAGTACGTGCTCGCGCCGGTGCGTGCCCTCACGCGCAAGCCGGCCTCCCTCGACCATGTGCAGGCGGGCGCACTGCCGTTGGTGTCCCTGACCGCCTGGCAGGCGCTGACCGAGCACGCGGACGTCCGGCCCGGGCAGCGCGTGCTGATCCACGCGGCGGCCGGCGGGGTCGGGCACGTGGCGGTGCAGATCGCCAAGGCGCGGGGCGCGTACGTGATCGGGACGGCGAGCGCGGGCAAGCACGACTTCCTGCGGGAGATCGGCGTGGACGAGCCGGTCGACTACCGCACCACCGACGTCACCGGGACCGTGCGGGACGTCGACGTCGTCCTGGACACCCTCGGCGGGGACACCTCCGTCGCCTCGCTGCGGATGCTGCGGCCGGGCGGTGTCCTGGTGTCGATCCTGCCCGTGGGCTCCCGGGAACTCGACGACGAGGCCGAGCGGCTCGGCGTACGGGCCGTGCGCATGCTGGTGGACGCCGACCGCGCCGGGATGGAGGCGATCGCGGAGCTGGCGTCCGCGGGGAAGCTGACGGCGACGATCGCCGGGACGTTCCCGCTGGCCGACGCGGCGAAGGCGCACGCCCTGGGCGAGACCGGCCGGACGACGGGGAAGCTGGTGCTGCTGGCCGGCTGAGGACGAGCAGCGGGCGCCCGTCGGACATCCGGTCGACGGGCGCCGAAACCCGTCGACATATGTCAATCGAACATGCTCAAATTCCTCCCGCGGAGGGTAACTTGACGGTCGGGAACTGACCTGGAACGGCCGGGCGCGGGTGGGAGGTGAGACGGTCGTGCGGGACGAGCGTGCACCCTTCCACCGCCATCTGCGGGTCTACGAGCACCGGGCGCACACGGTACTGGAGCTGCGGGGCGAGATCGACCTCGTCTCGGCGACGGAGATCGGCCCGCTGCTGGACCGGTTCACCGGCCGGCCCGGCGCCCGGGTCGTGATCGACCTGGGTCCGGTGGAGTTCTTCGACTGCTCGGGGCTGCGGCTGCTGCACCGGGCCCGCTCCCGGGTGCTGGACGGCGGCGGGCAGCTGTACCTGGTGTGCGCGCAGCCGCTGACCCTGCGTGTCCTGGAGGCCACCGGCTTGTCCCGGCTGCTGCCCGCGCATCCGAGCCTGGACGCGGCCCTGGCCCGGCCCGGAGCCGCGTCCGGCTCGCTGTGACCGGCACCTGCCCCGTGCGCTACGCGTGCTCGAACAGGGCGCTCACCGATTCACCGTTGTGGATGCGCCGGACCGCCTCGGCCAGGGCGGGGGCGATGGACAACACCCGGAGCTTTCCGGTGTGTTCGTCCTCCGGCACCGGAACGGTGTTGGTGCAGACGATCTCCAGGACGTCCGGCTGCTCGCTCAGCCGTTTGACGGCGCCGCCCGCGAACACTCCGTGCGTGCACGCCACCCGGATCGAGCGAGGCCCCGACTCCCGGAGTCTGTCGAGGAGTTCGAGCACGGTGCTGCCCTTGGCGATCTCGTCGTCCAGCACGATGACATCGCGGCCGGTGACATCGCCGATGACGGAGCTGATGCTCACCCGGTCGTCGGCGTAGCGCTGTTTGGCGCCGGCCGCCACCTGCGCCCCGATCAGCCGGGCGAAGGCGGCGGCTTGCTTGGCGTTGCCGAGGTCGGGCGAGACGACCGTGGTGCGCGTCAGGTCGTACTGCCTGAAGTGCGCGGCCAGTTCGCGCAGCGCGTGCAGATGGTCCACCGGCACCGAGAAGAAGCCGTGCACCTGTGGGGCGTGCAGGGTCATGGCGAGCACCCGGCGGGCGCCGGCCGCGACCAGCAGGTCGGCGACCAGACGCCCGCCCAGCGAGATGCGCGGCGCGTCCTTCTTGTCGGAGCGGGCGTAGGAGTAGTGCGGCATGACGACCGTGATCCGGGCCGCCGAGGCGCCCCGGGCGGCGTCGCACATCAGCAGCAGTTCCACCAGGTGCTCCTGCACCGGCCGGACCAGCGGCTGGATCAGGAAGACGTCCCGCTCCCGGCAGTTGGCCTGGAGCTGCACCTCGAGGCAGTCGTTGGCGAACCGGCTGACCCGGGTCGGGCTGAGCGGCACCGAGAGGTGGGCGCAGACCTCCCGGGCCAGTTCGGGATGAGCACTGCCGCTGAAGACGGAGATGTCCCGCACGATCCGCTCCTCGCATGATCGGCACCGGCTGCCGGGCTCATGCTACTGGCCCCGCCCGCACCGGTAGAGCGTCTGTGCGCCGGCCGTCGCCCCGACGCGTCCCGCCGGGGACGGCGCCGCGGCGGCGGAGTCCGTGCCGCCGTAGGCCGAGGCCGGGACCTCGGTGCAGGTGGCCTGTACCCAGGCGGTGATCTGCGTGGCGGCCGTCTGTCCGGCGGCCGGCGTGGCCTGCTTCACGACGCCCGCGGCCGTCCGCTCACCGGTGACCGCCTGCCCGGCGCCCCCGAACACGGCGCCCATGCCCCGTCCGCCGCCGAGCAGCACGTAGCGCACCGTGCCGTCGGCGACGAGCTGCTGGAACCGGCCCTCGGTCGGGAACGGCACGCGCCCGCTGAAGCCGCCGACCGGCAGCACGTGGGCACCGGCCGCCAGGATGTACGGCGATGCCGTGCTCCAGCTGGTGGTGGCGAACAGGTAGGCCGCGGAGCCCTGGTGGGCGCGGGTGTAGTCGAGCAGCCGCCGCTGCACCGCGGTCAGTGCGCCGGTCCCGGACGCGCCGCCGAAGCCGCCCATGCCGCCGCCGGCCCCGGTCCTGGTCATGCCGCGCGTGCCGCCCCGGCTCGCCCGCCCGAAGGCGGCACCTCCGGCCCAGGCCGTCTGCCCGAGCCGTCCGGTCCCAGGGCGCGTCCCGCCGAAGCCGCGCCCGGAGGCGGACGGGCCGACCGCGCCCATGGTGTTGGTGCGGTACGACGGGGCGAAGACCTGCACCGCCCAGGCGCTCGGGGCGATGAGGAGGGCGGCCAGCGCGGCGGCGAGCCCGGCGAGCGCGAACCGGCCGCCGGCCCGCTGCCCGCCCGTCCGGGCCAGGAAGAGCAGCGCCAGACCGGCGACGGCGAGCACGCCCACGGTGGGCGCCAGCCACGGCGCGAAGGACGTGAACTGCCCGGCGAGATACGCGGCCCAGGCCGCCGTCGCCGCCACCGCGCCCGGCAGGGCCCAGGCGCGGGGGCCGCCGGCCCGGTAGGCGCGCCACATCAGCACGGTCCCGGCACCGGTGAGCGCGGCGAGCGGCACGGCGATCACGCCCATGTAGTACGTGTGCCCGGCGACGCTGCCGGCGCTGAAGACCAGGAAGTACAGGGCCAGCCAGGTGCTCCACAGGACGTACCCGGCGCGCAGTCGGTCCGTGCGCGGCCGTCCCCGGGACCACAGCAGTCCGCACACCGCGGCGATGGCGGCGATCGGGTAGAACCAGCCGGTCTGGGAGGCGAGCGACGTGCCGAACATCTTCGACCAGCCGTTCTGGTCACCGCCGAAGCCACCGCCGCCGCCACCTGCCCGTCCGGCCGCCGTGCCCGCACTCGTGGATCCGCCCGGGTTCCGGGCCGCCCCCAAGCCCTGCGCACCCCGCGCGCCGAAGGCACCGGAACCGCCGGGCGCGCGGTCCCCGCCGAAGGCGCGGTCACCGCTGTGCGCACGGTGACCGGCACCGCCGAACGCTCCCGCGCCCGTCGCCGTCCCCGTCGCCGGACCGGTTCCCGACCCGGTGCCCCGACCGGTCGCCTGGCCGAGGCCCTGCCCGGTGCGGGCGTGGCCGCCGCCTCCGCCGCCCTGAGTCGAGCTGATGCTCCCCGTCGAGGCCGCGCTGATGCCGAGCGAGGAGAACCGGGTCAGGAAGTTGTAGCCGACGACCATGCTGAACGCGGAGTTGTTGGTGGTGCCGTCCACATAGGGCCGGTCCTTGGCCGGGGTGAGGGTGACGGCGAGCATCCACGACGCCGACACCGCGGTCATCACCACGGCGGAGACGCCGAGGTGGGCCAGCCGCCGGCGCAGCGTGAGCGGTGCTGAGACCAGGTAGACGAGGGCGAGCGCGGGCAGGACGGCCCACGCCTCCAGCATCTTGGCCTGGAAACCGACGCCGACCCATACACCGGCCAGGACCAGCGGGCGCAGCCGGCCGGCCAGGGCGGCCCGCTGGGTGGCCTCGGCCGCCAGCAGCAGGCACAGCGTGAACATCGGGTCCTCGACCGCGGTGCGGAACAGCCCGACCGCGACGGGGGTCACCAGGAACGCCGCCCCGGCGATCAGCGCCGCGTGCACTCCGGCCCACCGGCGCACGATGCGGTGCAGCACCAGCAGGCTCGCCACGCCCTCCAGGACCTGGGGCAGGGTCAGTGCCCACGGATGGAATCCGAAGAGCCGCGCGGACAACGCCTGTGGCCAGAGGAATCCCGGCAATTTGTCGAGAGTGATGGAATTACCGGGATCGAAAGAGCCGTAGAAGAAAGCCTTCCAGCTCTCCGTCATGCTGCGGGCGGCACTCGCGTAGAACGTGTGGTACTCGCTGCGGTCGATGCCCCAGGCGTACAGCACGGCGGCGAGCACGACGAGAATCAGCAGTACAGGACGGGCGTACGCGGGCTCGCCCTGCGGTGACCGCCATGGCTGGCGGCGATCGGCACCGGTGGGGGCGGCTGCGTGGAGGACGTTCGTGGCCATGGGCAGCAGTCTTCGGCACGCCGTGCGCCCATAACGCCGATGCGGGCCGTTTTCAAGGAAACTCTCACCGCGTCAAGGGTTGTTCTTTAACCGCATGACATCGCAATGACGCCGGTCAAGTGAATTCCTTACCGGCGGGGTAGCACATTTTCATCTGACGGTTCGTCAGAAATAGGTCTGTACCGGAGTGTTGACGACCACTTATCTCACCCCTTGAATCAAGAGGCGACTCACCCCCCCCACAGTGAACGGAGAGTCATGGCTTCCCCACGCCTGCTCCGCAGTTGCCTCTTCGCCGCCCTGTCCGCCGCCCTGGTCGGCACCGCCGCCGTCGGCCCGGCCCGGGCGCAGACCGCCGCTCCGCACGCGGCAGCCGTCACCACCTTCTCCGACACCTTCGACGGGCCCGCGGGCGCCGCGGTCGACTCCTCGAAGTGGACGCTGGAGACCGGCGACAACGTCAACAACCACGAGCGGGAGTACTACACGTCCGGGACGGACAACGCGGCCCTGGACGGCCAGGGACACCTGGTGATCACGGCCCGCAAGGAGAACCCGGCCGGGTACCAGTGCTGGTACGGCACCTGCCAGTACACCTCGGCCCGGCTGAACACGGCCGGGAAGTTCAACGCCCGGTACGGGCATGTCGAGGCACGGATGAAGATCCCGCGCGGGCAGGGCATGTGGCCGGCCTTCTGGATGCTCGGCACGCCGGTCAACTGGCCGGACTCGGGCGAGATCGACGTGATGGAGAACGTCGGCTTCGAGCCCTCGACCGTGCACGGCACCATCCACGGCCCCGGCTACTCCGGCTCCGGCGGCATCGGCGCGGCGTACTCGCTGCCGAACGGGCAGGCCTTCGCGGACGCCTTCCACACCTTCGCCGTGGACTGGGCGCCCGGCTCGATCACCTGGTCGGTGGACGGGACCGTCTACGAGCGGCGCACGCCCGCCGACCTGGGCGGCGGGACATGGGTGTTCGACGACAAGCCCTTCTTCCTGATCCTGAACCTGGCCGTCGGCGGCTACTGGCCCGGCGACCCCGACGGCTCCACGCGGTTCCCGCAGCAGCTGGTGGTGGACTCGGTGTCGGTGACGACGAGCAACGGCTGAGCCGGACCGGGCTCAGTGCAGCGTCCAGGTGTACTTGCCTCCGCCGACCCAGCGGACCACGTCGGGGTCGTCCATGTCGTGGATGGTGATGCCGTACGACGCGGCGGTCTCCAGTACGTCGGTGACGTTGCGGGCCGCACCGATCACCTGACCGTCGATCTCCATGATCCGGAAGGGCGGCTCACCCGGCTTGCCCGGGCACACCCCGAGCACCAGGACCCGCGGATGGGAGATGTGGGGAGCTGCTTGTTCGGTCATGCACATCAGCGTAGAACGCATCCGGGTCCGGGGTGATCCCGAGCGGTTTCGCCCGCGGCCGGCCGCAGGCGGTCGGTCGCCGCTCCCCGCGCCCCGTCGGCGCGTCTGCGGCAGCCTTGGTCGTGTGGAACCCGTCGCCGCGCTCGAGCGGATCGCCTTCCTCCTGGAGCGGTCGCTCGCACCCACCTATCGGGTGAAGGCCTTCCGTACGGCCGCCCGGACGCTGGCCGCGCTGCCCGAGGGCGAGGTCGCCGAGCGGGCGGCGGCCGGGACGCTGGAGGCGCTGAAGGGGGTCGGGCCGAAGACCGCGCAGGTGGTGCGGGAGGCGCTGGCCGGCCAGGTGCCCGGGTATCTCAGCGCACTGGAGCGGGAGGGCGGGGGCGTGCCCGCGCAGGGCGCCGGGGCGGGGCTGCGGGCGCTGATCCGGGGGGACTGCCACACCCACTCGGACTGGTCCGACGGCGGCAGCCCGATCGAGGAGATGGGGCGGGCGGCGGCCGCGCTCGGCCATGAATGGACGGCACTGACCGACCACTCCCCGCGGCTGACCGTGGCCCGGGGCCTGTCGCCGCGGCGGCTGCGCGAGCAGCTGGACGTGGTGGCGGGGCTGAACGCACGCTGGGCGCCGTTCCGGCTGCTCACCGGCATCGAGTGCGACATCCTCGACGACGGCTCGCTGGACCAGGAGCCGGAACTGCTGCGGCTGCTGGACGTGGTCGTGGTGTCCGTGCACTCCAAGCTGCGGATGGACGCCCGCTCGATGACCCGGCGGATGGTGGCCGCCGTACGCGATCCGCACACGGACGTCCTCGGGCACTGCACCGGGCGCCTGATCACGGGGCGGGGACGGCCGGAGTCGGAGTTCGACGCGGACGCGGTGTTCGCCGCCTGTGCCGAGTCCGGTACGGCCGTGGAGATCAACAGCCGGCCCGAGCGGCTGGACCCGCCCCGCCGGCTGCTGCGCCGGGCCGTGGCGGCGGGGGTGCTGTTCTCGGTCGACACCGACGCGCACGCACCGGGCCAGCTGGACTGGCAGATCCTCGGGTGCGCCCGGGCCGAGGAGTGCGCGGTGCGGGCCGAACGGGTGGTCACCACCTGGTCGGCCGACGAACTGCTGGCCTGGACCCGTGAGGGCCGGATCCCGGCGCGGGCGTGAGCGACGTGGAAAGCCCCGGCCGTGACGGGGGAATCACGGCCGGGGCGGCCGGGCGGTGGGCGCGCAGTGCGGTCGTCTCCCGGCGGAGGAGTCCGCCACACCCACACTTGGTTCAACGGGCAACCGCCCCCGGGTGTTCCGGAGCTGTACGTGACCCGTGTCACCGGGCGCCGGCGCCCGCCCCGGCGAATTCGGCGGTCCGCCGTACGGCCCCCGCCTCGATGAACTGCCGCAGGTCGGCCGTGAGCCGGTCCGCGTGTGTGGCGAACAGGCCGTGGCCGGCCCGGTCGTACACCTTCAGGGTGCCGTCCGGCACCAGCCGGGCCGCACGCTCGCCGGTGAGGGCCAGGGGCGCGGAGGCGTCATGGGTGCCGTGCACGACCAGCACCGGGAGGTCGAGGCCGGGCAGCTCGTCGGCGATGTCCAGGTCGGCGACCACCGCCCGGACCCCGGTCGAGGCGCGTGGCCCGGCGGCCAGGCAGAGGTCGATCAGATGGCCGACGTAGGCCGGCGAGACGGCGTTGTCCGGGAACTGGACGGCGAAGAAGTCGTCCGCGAGGAGGGTGTAGTAGGCGGGCCGGTCACGCCGGAACAGCTCCTCGTCGGCGCGGATGGCCTCGGGGTCGACGCCCTCGGGGAGGTTCGGGCAGCGGACGATCCCGGGGCAGACCCCGGCGACGAGGGCGACGCGGTGCACGCGGGCGGTGCCGTGCCGGGTCACGCAGCGGACCACCTCGGCGGTGCCGACGGAGTGCCCGACCAGGGTGACCTCGTCGAGGTCGAGGTGGTCGAGCAGGCCGTGCAGGTCGTCGGCGAGGGTGTCGAGGTCGTAACCGGACCAGGTGTCGTCGGAGCGTCCGTGGCCGCGCCGGTCCAGGGCGACGCAGCGGAATCCGGCCTCGGCGAGCGGCAGGGTCTGGTACTCCCACATCTCGTGGCCGAGGTAGGCGCTGGCGACGAAGACGGCCACGGGGCCGGTCGCGGGGCCGTGGTCGGTGTAGTGCAGTCGGGTTCCGTCGACGGGGCTCTCGAAGTACGGCATGGGTGCCTCCGTAAGGTGCGGGGCCCTCGGGCCCGGGTGCGACGCTGCTCGGTCGCCCTGACATCACCGATGCTCCCCGGATCCCCCGCACGGGTCGATTACCCGCGACGTCATCGCCCTCGGGCCCACGGCGCCGCTCAGCGCGGGGCGCGCTCGCGCAGGGCGGCGCGCCAGGCCGGCAGGCGGTCCTCGGGAAGGGGTTCGGGACGGCGGCCGCCGCTCGCGAAGAAGTCGGCCAGGGGGAGGATCGCGGCGCCGACGGTGACCGCGTCGGGGCCGAGCCGGCCGAGGTCGATGGTGACCCGGTCGGCCGGGTGGCGCAGCGCGTACGTCGCGGCGTGCCGGCGTACGGCGGGCAGGAAACGGGTGCCGAGCTGGAGCCCGGCCCAGCCGCCGACGATGATCCGCTCGGGCTGGAAGAGGTTGATCAGGTCGGACAGGCCCGCGCCGAGGTACTCGGCGGTCTCCTCCAGGACGGCGAGGGCCACCGGGTCGGGCGCGGTGCCCTCGGGCGGGTAGGCGGCGACGAGCATCGCGGTGAGCGCGGTCTCCTCGTCGGCAGGCTCGGGCGGCCGGCCGCCCTCCTCGCGCCAGCGGGCGAGCAGGGACTCGGCGCCCGCGTAGGCCTCCAGGCAGCCGGGCGCACCGCACCGGCAGCGCCGCCCGCGCACCCGGACCGTCAGGTGCCCCCACTCGACGGCGCGCCCGTGCTCCACCTCCGGCGTGACCAGGCAGGCACCGACGCCGGAGCCGAACAGGACGACGACGGCGTTGCGGGCTCCGCGTCCGGCGCCGAACCACATCTCGGCCTGGCCCAGGGTCTTGGCGCCGTTGTCGATGAAGTACGGGATCCCGTCCGGGAGCCGGGAGGCCGAGCGGAGCAGCCGCTCCAGCGGTACGGCGTCCCAGCCGATGGTCTGGCCGTGCACGACGGCACCCCGGTCCGGGGTGTGCTCGACGATGCCGGGGACCCCGACACCGACGCCGAGCAGCCGCTCGGGAACGGCCCGTTCGGCGCCGAGGACCTCGGCGATGCCGTCGCGGATGTGGCCCGCGATCACCTCGACGTCGTAGCCCTGCGGCGTCAACGGGCGTTCCGTGCGCGCGAGTTCGGTCAGGGCCAGATCGAAGAGCTCGACGCGGACCCGGGTCTCGCCGACGTCGACGCCGATCATCTGTCCGCTGTGCGGGCTGACGCGCAGCAGGGTGCGCGGCCGGCCGCCGTCGGAGTCGACGCTGCCCGCCTCCTCGACCAGCCCGTCGGCGACCAGATCCGCGACGACGTTGCTCACCGAGCCGGAGCTCAGGCCCGTCGCGGGGCCCAGCTCGAACCGGCTGAGCGGGCCGTCGAAGTACAGCTTCTGCAACACGGCCGTGCGGTTGCCCCGCCTGAGGTCGCGTACCGTGCGCCCGTTCCGCCCCGCCATGCCGCTCCCTTCACAAACCCTGCCCGACCTGCAACATACTCCTTCGGGCAGTCGGAACGCGACTTTACCGCCGTCTTAGTTCACGATCTGAGCTAAGAGCGGCTCCGCCACGGAGCGGGGCGCCGACGGAGGCCGCAGCCGCCGCTGCGCCCCCACCGCGCGCCCCTCCCCCGCGGCTCAGCCCGCCGCGTACACGTCCTCGACGTAACGCCCGTCCGCCACCAGCGAGTTCAGCCAGCCGTCGGCGGCGGACCCGTCGGCGTCGTGGTTGCGTTCCCGGTACAGGGTACGGAACGCCTCGCGGACGCCGGGGGCCATGCGGGAGCCGTCACCGCAGACGTACACCCGGGCGCCCGCGTCGAGCAGGTCCCAGACCTCGTCGGCCTCGGCGGCGATGCGGTGCTGGACGAACAGGGCACCGTTCTCGGGCGCCGCGCTGAAGGCCGGGCGCAGCGAGACGGCACCGGCGGCCTCGGCGGCGGCCAGCTCGTCCGCGTGCAGGTAGTCGGCGTCGGGTGCGTCGCAGCCGAAGTACAGCAGCGCGGGCGGGAGTTCGGCGCCCGCGGCGCGGGCGGCGGCACGGTCGGCGACGGCCCCGCGGAACGGGGCGAGGCCGGTGCCGGCGGCGATCATGACGACCGGCGCCGAGCCGTCGATCCGGAATGCCTCGCGGCAGGGCTGGACCCGGGCGTACACGGTGTCGCCGGGCTTCAGGGCGGCGAGGTGGCCCGAGCCGGTGCCCCGGTAGCGGCCGCGGCCCGAGCGGGCGGGGGCGTCGAGCACGGAGACCATGAGGTCGACGTGGCGCGCGTCGGACGCCGGGGAGGACGACACCGAGTAGTGGCGCGGCTTGAGCGGGGTCAGCAGGTCGAGCAGGAGCGGCCAGCCGAGGGCGCCGCGCAGGGCCGGGTGGTCCTCGACCAGCTCCAGCAGGGTGCGCGGGTCGTCGTCGCCGAGCGCGGCGAGGGCGGCCCGCTCGGGCGGGCAGGGGTTGGCCTCGGCGAGCAGAGCCCGCTGCCGGCCGGTCGGGCGCTCCTGCAACTCGACGTGGTGAGTGAGCAATTGACGTACCGTCAGCGGGCGGTCGACGGCGAGGCCGTCGCGGCGCGGGCGGGTGGCGCGGATGTCCAGGACGGCGTCGGCGTCGAGGCCGAACGCGGCGAGCGCGCGGTCCACCGGCTCCGGCGCGTTGGCCGGGAGCACGGTGAGATGGTCGGCGGTGCGGTAGGTGACGCCCTCGGGCAGGGCGATGCGCAGGAACCGCTTGGTGCGCGCGTAGCCGGGCGCGGTCAGGTCGTGGGCCTCGGTCACCGTCATCGGGACCAGCTCGTGCCGCTCGGCGAGGGCGTCCAGCGGACCGCCGGCCAGGGTGCGGACCGCGTAGGCGTGGGCGGGTTCGTCCGTGGTCCGCGGCGCGGCGTCGGGGTCGCCGTACTCGGTCAGCAGGGCGGTGCGCAGCCGGGTGGTGAACTCCCGTACGGTGCCCGTGAGATCGCCGGAGGCGTCGGCGGCGGCGCGCTCGGTCAGCCTCGTCGCGCCGAGCTCGGCGAGGCGGGCGTCGACGCGGGTGGGGAAGTGCTGGTAGGTGGCCGCCCAGTTGCGGTCGCCGACGCCGAGGACGGCGTAGGTGACCCCGGTCAGGTCGGGGGCGGCGTCCAGGCGGGCGGCGAAGGCGGTCGCGTCGTCGGTGGGGCGGCCGTTGTAGGAGGCGGCGGTGATGACGACAGGCCGGTCGGTGGGCAGCCCGTCGGCGTACGCGTCCAGGGCGGCGACCTCGGTGGCACAGCCGACGGCGGCGGCCTCGTCGGCGAGCTGCGCGGCGAAGGCGCGGCAGGTGCCGTAGTTGCTGCCGTGCAGGAACAGGGCGGCGGTGCCGGGCCGGACGCGGGCCGGGAGCGTGTCCGGGGTCCGTGCGGCGTCCTCCTGCGGGGCCGCGGCGCCGGGCAGCGGGGCGTGGACGCGGTCGGCGGCGGTGCGCGGGGTCAGCGTGAGCGTGAAGCCCTCGGGCTTGAGGGTGAGGGTCTCCTTGACGTGCAGCTGGTAGTCGGCGTGGTCGTGCAGCCGGTAGCGGTGGACCAGCATGGCGAGCAGCATGGTGGCCTCGTGCAGCGCGAACTGCCGCCCGATGCAGGCGCGTTCGCCGGTGCCGAAGGGCTTGAAGGCGTGCACCGGGCGGGCCGCCTCCGCCTCGGCGGTGAACCGCTCGGGGTCGAAGCGCTCGGGGTTGTCGCCCCACACCGGCTGCCGGTGCAGCATCGGCGCCATGACGGTGACGGCCTGTCCGGCGCGCATCGGGATCCGGCCGCCGAGCAGGGTGTCCTCGCGGGCCCTGCGGCTGAAGGCGGCGGCCGTCGGCCACAGCCTCAGCGCCTCGTTGAGAACCTGGCGGGTGTAGGTGAGCCGGCCGATCTCGTCGTACGTCGGCTCCGGGTCGGCGTCGTCGCCCCACAGCGCGTCGGCCTCGCGCTGCACCAGGCGGAGCACGGCCGGGTTCTTGGCCAGGTAGTACAGGGCGAAGGACATCGCGCCGGAGGTCGTCTCGTGGCCGGCGATGAGGAAGGTGATGACCTGGTTGCGGATGTTGGCGGTGTCCAGGGTGGTGCCGTCGGCGGGGTGCGGGGCGCTGAGCATCAGGCCGAGCAGGTCCTCGGCGCCGCTCTGGTCCGTGCCGGCGCGGGAGGCGATCACGTCGTCCACGACCTGCGCGAGGTAGTCGGCGTCGGCCCGGAAGGCCGCGTCGAGGGCGGAGTGGTCCTCGCCCGGGGTCCGGGCGAGCCGGGTCATGCTCCACTCCAGGCAGCGGACCATGGACTCCACGAAGGGGTGCGGCTCGGCGCGCTCGAAGGAGCCGAAGTCGTAGTCGAACCCGGCCAGGCCGATGGTGTCGAGGGTCATGCGGGTCATGTCGTCGGGCACGTTCACGGCCTCGCCGCTGCGGGCCGCGCGGTCCCAGGAGCCGATGAGCCGGCGGGCCACCTCGAGCATGACGGGGTGGTAGGTGCGCATCGAGCCGAGCGCGAAGGCGGGCATCAGGATGTCGTGCGCCTTGGCCCAGTTGGGCTCATCGTTGTACGCCGTGAACAGGCCGTCGGCGGCGAACTCGCGCACGTTCTCCAGGGCGGGACCGATGTGCTTGGCGAACCGGTCCTCGTCGGCGAGGTCCGCGACGAGGTCGGCGTCGGCGACGAACATCACGTCACGGCCGTGCAGCCGGCGCACCAGCACCGGGCCGTGGGCGCGCATCAGCTCCATGACCTGCTGGATCGGGGTGCGACCGGGGCCGGTGGCGGTGATGTCGACGACGGGGACGCCGGGCAGGGCCGCGGCCGGGTCGGGGTGCGGTGCGGTGGGGGGCATGACGCGACAACTGCCTTTCGCCGTAGCGGAGTACTCGCGGTAACCGAGCACTGGATCCAGCGTGGGCGACCGGTGGCACGTGCCAGCGCCGTGGCACTACACGATCGCGCAGTCAAAACTCGGTTGCGGGGCTTGCGCCGGCCCGCGGGAGGCGTGCGGTTTGCCGCTGACCTGGGTTCTCGTCTTGGATGTGCGGGGATCGGCCGGCGGCGATCGACGAGCGTGGACCGACGAGCACGGACCGGCAGGGACGGCTCGACGCATCGGGAGGTGGACATGGACCTGGGGCGGGCCGACGCGGTGGTCTGGCGCAACCGGGCCCTGCTGGTCTTCGACCGGGTGTCGGTGCCGGTCGCGGTGTGCGACGTGTACGGCCAGGTGGTGCTGGCGAATCCCGCGATGGCGGCGGAGTGCGGTACGACGCCGGGGCGGCTGCGCGGCCGGGACGTGCTGGAGCTGTTCCGGCCGCAGGAGGCCGGGCAGGTGGAGCGGATCGCCCAGGCGCTGCGGCTGCGGCACCGCTCGCGCTACCAGGTGTCGGTGCGCTGGCGCGCGCCCGGCGGGGCGGAGCGGTTCGGGGAGCTGACGGCGGACCCGGTCAGCGACACCGTGGACGAGACCCCGGCGCTGCTGGTGATGCTCCGGGTCCAGGGCGAGTGCGCGCCGCCCGAGCCGGAACCGGCACCGGTCACCCCGGTGGAGGGGCGGGTGCTGGCCCTGCTGGCGGGCGGCGCGAGCACGGCCGAGGCCGCCCGCGAACTGGGCCTCAGCAAGGACGGCGTCACCTACCACCTGCGCCGGCTGTCGGCCCGCTGGAGCGCGGCGAACCGGACCGAACTGGTCGCCCGCGCCTACGCGTCGGGCGTCCTCAGGCCGGGGGTGTGGCCGCCCCGGGCGCGGAGCAGGGCGCCGGAGACGGAGTAGGGCGCGGCCGCGCCGCGGGCACCCGGGCCGTGCCCGCGCCCTCCGGCGCGCCGAAGCGGGCCAGGGTGTGCCAGACCATCTTCAGGTGCTGGAGTTCGTGGCGGCCGGTACGGGCCGCGTCGCCGATGACGCGCGGGGTGAGCAGGCCGCGCTCGGCGATCCGGGCGCCGAGGTCGGCGTACCGGGGACCCCGGTAGTCGGCGTGCCGGCGCAGCGCGGTGACGGTGAGCCGGTAGCCGGGGTGCCATTCGACGGGGAAGGGCAGGCGCCGGGCCGCCGTCTCGACGTCGGTGCCCCGGTAGCCGGCGTCGAGGACGAGCGCCTCGACGTCCCTGGCCAGCAGCACACCGGCGTGCACATGGCTCTCGACGTAGTCGTTCAGCGCGTCCTGCTCGTCCGCCTCGGCGAGCGCGATCAGCGGCATCGCCCCGGCCACCCCGAAGTCGGCGGGTTCGGCCGCGCTGTCGGGGTAGCAGAAGGTGGCGCGCCGCAGGACCGCGCCGGTGAGCCTCAGGTGCGAGGAGCCGAAGCGGGGCGCCGCGCCGACCACCTGTCGGCGGAAGTTCAGGGCGCCGTACAGCGGGCGCTCCGGCGCGGGCGCGTCGTCGTACGCGCCTGCGAAGATCCGGCTCTCCCAGCGCGTGCGGTCACCGCCCGGGTGCGCGGTGAGCCCGCCGTTGCTGGTGCCGGTGACGTACTGCGAGTGGTACGCGCCGTCCCGGGCCAGCGCCTCGAGGATCGGCGCTCCGGCGGAGATCCGGTCCGGATGGAAGTTCAGGGTGATGCGCAGGCCGGGGTCGAGCGGCGGGCCGGTCACCCCGGCGGCGACGTGGTCCAGCGCCCGCCGGGCACGCGGCGGCAGCCCCTCCTGGAAATCCATTGGCCACTCTCCTTTTGCCTACATAAGCTGGTCGAAAACCTAGGCCCCCTAGGCTGACCATCACCCGCGCACCCAGAAGGACTCCCCCATGAAATCGCTCACCGAGCAGGACATCCGCAACTCCTTTGTCAACTGCTCCAAGGGGGAGGCCAAGCGGCTGGCGGTCCCGCGCGACCTCGACGAACGCCCCTGGGACGACCTGGACTTCCTCGGCTGGCGGGATCCGGGCGCGCCCGACCGCAGCTATGTGGTCACCGAACGGGACGACCGGCTCGTGGGCGTCACCCTGCGCTTCCAGGCCGCGCAGCGCGGATTCCTGCACCGCAGCATGTGCTCGGTGTGCCTGACGACGCATCCGCGCGGCGGGGTGACGCTGATGACCGCGCGCAAGGCGGGACCGGCGGGCCGCGAGGGCAACTCGGTCGGCCTGTACATGTGTACCGACCTGGCGTGTTCCCTGTACGTGCGGGGCAGGAAGGTGCCGGAGTCCGGCATCCGCATCGAGGAGAGCCTGAGCGTGGCGGAGCAGATCGACCGCGCGAGGGGCCATCTGCACGCCTTCCTCGACAGGCTCTACACCTGACCCGGCCCGCCGACGGGGCGCGGCCCCCGACCGGGGGCGTTCGAGGCGTCCGGGGAACGGGAACAGGCCAAGGGATGCACGACGTACGGAAGTGGCCCCGGGGACTGCTGCGCCTGGTGGAGCGCCGCCGGGAGCCGGTGGTCGTCCAGACGCTGCGCTCCGCGACGGCGGCGACGATCGCCTATGTCATCGCCCTGCGGCTGAGCCCCGAGCCGGCCCCGCTGACCGCACCCCTGACCGCGCTGCTGGTGGTCCAGGTGACGTTCTACGCCACCCTCACCAACGGCATCCGACGGGTGAACGCCGTGGTGGCCGGCGTGCTGGTCGCCATCGCCTTCAGCGTGCTGGTGGGCCTGACCTGGTGGAGCCTCGCACTGCTGATCGTGGCCTCGCTGGCGGTCGGACATCTGGTGCGGGTCGAGGAGTACGTGGCCGAGGTGGCGATCAGCGCCATGCTCGTGCTCGGGGTCACCACGATCGGGTTCACGGCATGGGCGCGCATCGTGGAGACGCTGATCGGCGCGGTCGTCGGCACGGCCTGCAACCTGCTGCTGCCGCCCCCGGTGTGGGTGGACGAGGCGGGCCGCTCGATCGAGGACCTGGCGCGCCGGCTGCGGCAGTTGATGCTGCGCATGGGCGAGGAGGCCGCCGGCGGGATCCCCTGGCAGCGGGCAGCCGAGCGGCTGCACGAGGCCCGGCGGCTGGACCAGCACATCGCCCATGTGGACGCCTCGCTGCGGCAGGCCGAGGACAGTCTGCGGCTCAACCCGCGCGTCAAGGAGGGCCTGCTGCACCGGGTGGTGCTGCGCACGGGCCTCGACACGCTGGAGATCTGCACGGTGGTCCTGCGGGTGCTGGCCCGTTCCTTCACGGACCTGGCGAAGGCCCGCGGGTCCGAGGAGCTGTTCCCGCCCCGGACCGGGGCGACCGTGGAGCAGCTGCTGTCCGAGATCGGTGACGCGGTGGTCAGCTTCGCGGTGCTGGTCACCACTCATCTCAGCCAGGACGCCGAGTCGGCGGAGACCCGGCTGACGGCCGAGCTGCACACGGCCGCCGGCACCCGGGACCGGCTGGCCACGCTGCTGCGGGACGAGGTCGCCGGGAACTGGGAGAACTGGCAGCTGCTGGGCGCCGTGCTCACCGAGGCGAACCGGATCATCGACGAACTGGACACCGAGCACCGCACCCGCCGCCTGCTGGAGGAGCTGGACCGGGTCTCCCGCGAGCAGCGGGCCAAGCTGCCGCGCACCACCCGGCTGCGCGAGCGCCTCGGTGTGCAGGACGAGCTGTGGCGGAACCGTACGGGGTTCGGCGAGCGTTCTCGGTGAGGACGGACGCTCTCGGGCGCACCCTCTCGGGCACATGTTCCCGGACGGGCTTCCCCGGCCCGGGCGCACGTTCCACGGCGGTGCGCGGCCAGGCGGACAGCGCGACAGGAGGGGGCCACCGGATGACCGGCACCGGGGTACGGATCAGCGGGAACTCGCTGCGGCTGCCGGGCGGGGCGGCGGTGCGGTTCGTCCGCACGCTGCGGCTGCCCGGGGCGGGCACGCATCCGCTGCCGCCGGGGCTCGGCGAGTTCCCGGTCCGGCCGGTCGCCGACTACGCGGACCGGGTGCCCGAGCGGTGGCGGGTCCGTGGGGGCGTGATGCTGCCGGTGTATCTGCGCGAGGCGATGTGGCTGAGCTTCGCGGGTACGACGGAACCGGCCGCGCTCCAGGTCGGCATCGGCACGGTGTGCGCGGTCTCCGGCAGGCCCTGGAGCGAGCGGCTCACCCAGGATCCGCAGAACTACGTGGTGCTGCCCCGCCAGCCGTGGCTGGACGGCATCAACTCCGGCGAGGGAACGGTCCGGCAGTTCGTCGCCGTGCCGCTGGGACTCGGCGCGACGGTCGAGGGACAGGTCACCGGCGAGGAGGTGTGGGGCGGGGTGCAGCTCCGGTCCTTCGCGCTGCGCCCGGACCTGCTCGCCGCGTGGCGGCGCCGCGAGCAGGAGAGGCAGGCGGCCAGGAACCGCACCCGGGCGGCCGGTCCGCCGGTCGGCGGGTACGGCGCGGTCATGATGCCGGCCGCGCCCGGGGCGGCGGCGCCCGCCGCCATGGGGCTCGGCGTCGGCGGCTCGATGCGCCAGGAGGTGTACCGGGACGACCGGCCGCTCGCCGACTGGTCCGAGGAGCCCGCCGGGCGCGTGTTCGTGCACCTGGTCACGCCGCCGCAGTGGCGGCACATCACCGGCGAGACGCCCCCGCCGTCACCGGTGGACCGGGCGGCGTACACCCGCGCGGGCCTGCCCTGGTTCGACTACTACGACGCCGACGCCGAGGATCTGGCCCCCACGGACGCCCTCCAGGAGGTCAAGCCGGTCGGTGAGTGGCTCGGCGACGACCTCGACCCCTGGCAGGCCCCGTCCGCCGGCCAGGTCCAGCCGCTGAAGGACGCCCCGGGCAAGCCGGTCACGGACGGCGACTGGTGACCGCATGTTGCACGGTGCGCAATCTCCGTTGCCCTACTTGCCGTTGACGACTCGCAGGGGCCAAGGTGGCTGCTGTCACGACCGGGGCGGGCGACGACCTGAGGTGCGGCATGGACGCGGAGGAAGCGGCGGAGAGCGGGCGCTGGAGCAGGCGCCGGTTCGTCGGGGCCGTGGCGGGCACGGCGGCCGTGGCGGCGGTGCCGTCCCCGACGGCAGCGCCGGCGGACCGCCCCCTCCCGGCCGAGCAGCCGCGGGCCGCCGCACCGCCCGGTGACCCGTCCGGCCCCCGCCCGCTGTTCATCGGCACCTACACCTCCGTCGACGGCGGCGGCGCGGGCATCGGACTGGCCTCGTACGACCCGGTGACCGGCCGGATCTCCGGCTCGGGCACGCTCACCGGCGTCCCCGACCCGTCGTACCTCACGGTGCATCCGGACGGGCGCACGCTGTACGCGGTGGACGAGCGGGACGACGGCGGGGTGACGGCCGTACGTCTGGCGGACCGGTGCCTCCTCGGCACTCGGAGCACCGGCGGCGCGGACCCCTGTCATGTGTCGGTGCATCCGTCCGGGCGCTGGCTGCTGAGCGCCGACTACGGCTCGGGCAGCGTCGCCGTGCACCCGATCGACGCCGCGGGCGCCCTCGGCGACCGCACGGCCCTGGTCACGCACACCTCGCCGGCCCCGGGCCCGGGTCAACAGGGGCCGCACGCACACCAGTTCATCACGAGCCCGGACGGCGGCCACGTCCTCGCGGTCGACCTCGGCACCGACACCGTCTACACCTACCGGCTGGACGAGGCCGCGGGCACGCTCACGGAGGTGTCGCAGGCGCACACCCGGCCCGGGGCGGGCCCGCGCCATCTGACCTTCCATCCGGGCGGGAGGTACGCGTACCTGGCCGACGAGGTGGACGACACCGTCGCCGTCTGCGCCTACGACCCGGGCTCCGGCCGGCTGACGATCGGCGCGCCGCAGTCCACGGGGTCGACGGGCACCGTCACCAACTACCCGGCGGAGTTCCTGGTGACGGCGGACGGCCGCTACGCGTTCCTGGCCAACCGGGGCGACAACACCCTCGCGCGGTACGCGGTCGAGGCCGATGGCGCCCGGCTGCGACTGCTCGGCACGGTTCCGGTGGGCGGGGACTTCCCGCGGCAGATCGCGTTCTCGCCCGACGGCACACTGCTGTTCGCGGCGAACCAGCGCTCCGGCACGGTCACCGTCTTCCATGTGGACCGCGACGGCGGTGAACTCCGGTCGGCGGGCGAGCCGTTCGCCTCACCCGTCGCCGTCTGCGCGCTGCCGCTGTAGCGCCCGGGGGCAGCCCGCAGCCGCGGCCTGGGCGAGCAACGCGTGCACCCGCTCGGTGAGTTGGGTGACGTCGTCGGCGGGCGTGTGGAAGGGCAGGCGTACGTCGCCGTGGGCGCGGGTGCGCTCGATGCGCAGGGTCAGTCCGTGCCGGTCGACGGCGAGGGGCAGCACCCGGGTCGCGGCGTGCAGGCTCTCGGGCCGCACCAGCCGGGTGAGCCGCTCGACGGCGTCCGGGTGGGCGTCGGCGAGGTGCGTCAGCAGCCGGGCCTCGGCGGCGGCCAGGGGGTCGGGCCGGGCGGCGGCGAACTCGCCGAGGTCGACGACCACGGCACCGCCCGACTCCCGCAGCACCACCCGGGTGGGCCGGAACAGCAGCTCGCCGCCGTCCGCGGCGAACCAGCCGGCGAGGTAGAGCCGGGCCCGGATCCGGCCGCGCACCGGTACGGGGGCGACGTCGGCGAACTCCAGCACGGCGCAGGGCTCCTGGCGCGGGGCGCAGATCGCCGCGGTGAGCAGGGCGCTGCCGTCGGGCACCGCGAGCCGGACCGCACCGCCGTCGGTCACGGTGTGCGCACCGACGCACTCCTCGCGCACGCCGTCCGCGGTCACCGCGCACGACCATGCGGCGGCGAGCACCGACCGCGCCCGTTCCGCCGCGCCGGGCGCGGCCGTCCAGTCCTGTGTGTCACCCATCCCGAGACCTCCTTAGGTAAGCCTTGCCTAACCTATCGGAGAACAGGGCGTGCGCCAACCACGTCTCCACGCCGTGCGAGATCAGCCGATGACACCCAGCAGCGCCCGGGCGCACAGATCGCGCACCTGCTCCTGGCCCAACTCCCCCTCGCGCAGCCACTCCAGACAGACGGCGGTGGTGAAGGCGAGCCAGCCGCGCACCGCCAGCCGCACCTGGGGAGCGGCCTCGAAAGCGGCCCCGAACTCGGGGTCGGCGGCGAGCGCGGCGAGGATCTGCTCCTCCTGTGCGGCCAGCGCCCGCTGGTAGACCCGCCGTACGGCCTGGTCACCGGCCGCGTCGGCGCGATGGAAGGCACGGAATCCATGGGCGTGGGCGCGGACGTAGCCGAGGTAGGTGTCGAGCCCGGCGGCGAGCTGCTCGCGCACCGGCACCCCGGGCACGGCCGCCGTCATGCGCAGCATCCGCTCGCTCTCGCGCTCCACGACCGCCGCGAAGAAGTCCCGCTTGGTCGGGAAGTAGTGGTACAGCAGCCCGCGCGAGACCCCGGCGATCTCGGCGACCTGCTCGATCCACACCTCGTCGTAGGGACTCTCCGAGAACAGCTTCGCGCCGACCGACAGCAGCTGCTCACGGCGCTCCCCGGTACTCAGTCGGCGCCGGGCTCGCTCCCCCTGGTTCGCGGCCATGCCGTCACTTTACTGGACACCGGTTCAACAAGCCTTGACGCCGGTTCGAGGGACGGATCACACTGGGCCGCGTTATTGAACTCACGTACAACATGGGCGGCACCGGCTCAACGGCTCGCTGGATCAAGGGAGATCGGCGTCATGGCGCGGACGACGGAGACGACGGAGACCAGGGAAACCGAACTGCCGAAGGGTTTCCGCAGTGCCGAGCTGGGCTGGCCCGAGCTGGACCGGATCCCGCATCCGCCGCGCCGGGTGCCGCTGCTCGGTGACGTCCTCGGCGTGAACCGGCGCACGCCCCTGCAGGACTCGATGCGCCTCGCGCGCGACCTCGGCCCCGTCTTCCGGCGCCGCGCCTTCGGCAAGGAGTTCGTGTTCGTGTGGGGAGCGGCGCTCGCCGCCGACCTCGCCGACGAGAACCGGTTCGCCAAGCACGTCGGGCTCGGGGTGGCCAATCTGCGGCCGATCGCCGGGGACGGGCTGTTCACGGCCTACAACCACGAGCCCAACTGGCAGCTGGCACACGACGTCCTGGCGCCCGGCTTCAGCCGGGAGGCCATGGAGGGCTACCACGCCATGATGCTGGCGGTCGCGGAGCGGCTGACCGGCCACTGGGACCGGGAGACGGCGGCCGGGCGCACGGTGGACGTGCCCGGGGACATGACCAAGCTGACCCTGGAGACGATCGCGCGCACCGGGTTCGGGCACGACTTCGGCTCCTTCGAGCGGGACCGGCCGCACCCCTTCGTCACCGCGATGGTCGGCACGCTCACCTATGCCCAGCGCCTGAACAGCGTGCCCGGGCCGCTCGTCCCGCTGCTGCTGCGCTCCGCCGCCCGGCGCAACGCGGCCGACATGACCTACCTCAACCGCACGGTCGACGACCTGGTCGCGGCCCGGCGCCGGGCCGGCCGCGGGGAGGGCGACCTGCTGGACCGGATGCTGGACACGGCGCACCCGCGGACAGGTGAGAAGCTCTCGGCCGAGAACGTCCGCAAGCAGGTGATCACTTTCCTGGTGGCGGGCCACGAGACCACCTCGGGCGCGCTCTCCTTCGCCCTGTACTACCTCGCCCGCCACCCGGAGATCGCCGCCCGGGCCCGCGCCGAGGTGGACCGCGTCTGGGGCGACACCGAGCGGCCCGCGTACGAGCAGGTCGCCAAGTTGCGCTACGTGCGCCGGGTGCTGGACGAGTCACTGCGCCTGTGGCCCACCGCGCCGGCCTACGCCCGCGAGGCCGTGCGGGACACGGTGCTCGCCGGCGACCATCCGATGCGCCGGGGCGCGTGGGCGCTGGTCCTGACGCCGATGCTGCACCGCGACCCCGAGGTGTGGGGCGAGGACGCCGAGCGCTTCGACCCGGACCGCTTCGAGGCGGGGGCCGTACGGGCCCGTCCGCCGCACACCTTCAAGCCGTTCGGCACCGGCGCCCGGGCCTGCATCGGCCGCCAGTTCGCCCTGCACGAGGCCACCCTGGTCCTCGGCCTGCTGCTGCGCCGCTACGAGCTGCGGGCCGACCCCGCCTACCGGCTGAAGGTGATCGAGCGGCTGACGGTCATGCCGGAGGGGTTGCGGCTGGGGTTGGACAGACGCCCCGAAGGGGCACGGGGCCGCGTGGAACATGCGGCTGCCGCCGCGTGCGCGCGATCGACCACGACGACGCCGCGGCCGAACGACGACACGTCCCCGCACTCACCCGCTGGTTGCCCAGTGCACCGGCCGGCCGACTGACGTCGGCAACCGCGTACCGGCACTGCCCCGCGCGGCATTCACCTGCGGCTGGGTGAGGAAGAAGGCACCGGTCAGGTCGGCGTCGGTCAGGTCCGCGTCGCGCAGATCGGCACCGATCATGTCAGCGCCCCGCAGGTCCGCCCCGGAGAGGTCCGCGGCGATGAGCAGGGCACCGCGCAGCGTCGCACCGCGCAGGTCGGCGCCGCGCAGCCGGGCCCCGACGAGATCCGCGCCCCGCCGGTCCTTGCCGCCCCCCTTGCCCTTCTTCCCGCTCTTCCCGTCGCCGACGCCCGCCCGGGCCAGCTCGCTGGTGCGCAGCAGGAGCACGTTGACCCGCTGCCGGTGCGCGGCCACGTCCAGGGCGGCCAGTTCCCCGGGGCTCTGCCGGGTCAGCCGTTCGGTCTCCTCCAGCGCCCGGCGCAGCTCGGCCTCGAGGGGCCGGGCGGCGGGCAGGCCGAGCGCCTCGGTCAGGTACCACAGCAGCTCGTGCAGCTGCCGGACGACCGGGAACACGTCGAACATCCGGCGGGCGTGCTCCTTGGAGCCGGTACGCCAGTCCTGTCCGCCGAAGGTGACCTGCGCGACCTTCTGCCCGGCCCCGAAGCAGTCGTAGACCGTGCAGCCGGTGAAGCCCTGGGTGCGCAGGTCCGTGTGAATGCCGCAGCGGTGGTCGCCTCGGAGGTTCGCGCACGGTGTCCCGGCGGGCTTGTCCCGCGCGAAGTCGGCGGACCTGGCGAAGGGCAGGGCGACACAGCACAGCCCGAAGCACTGGGCGCAGTCGCCGCGCAGGTCGGAGAGGTCGGCTATCTGTTCCGGCATGGGCTCCACCCTACTGACCTGCGGGAGTGCCGTGCGCTGCCGGCCGGACGCGCTGGCGCGCTACGCCTCGTCCCTCGTCAGCGCCAGCAGCCGGTCCAGCACCCGCGGCGCCCCCGTCCGCAGCCCGTCGTGCTCGAACTCGTCCGTCACCCAGGTCCGCAGTCCGCGCACGGCGCGTGCGGTCTCCAGGGAGTGGGCCGTGTCGACGTACATGTCGTCGTGGTAGACCGCCGCGGCGACCGGCACCTCGTTCGCGGCGAGGCGGGCCGGGTCGTACAGCGGGGTCCAGTCGGTGCGTGCGGCGAGGACCTCGGCCGTCTCGCGCAGCGGGCGCAGGGCGGGGTCGGCGTCGAACATCCAGGGGTGGATCGTTTCGCCGGTGAACAGCACCGGGGCGTCGCCCGCGAGGGCCTTGGCCGCGTCGAACTGCGGGAACTCGGCCCGGATCCGTTCGGCGGCCCAGGCGGTGGGGCGGGCGCTCTGGCCGTAGATCGTCTCGTGGACGAGGGCGTACAGCGGGTAACTGGCGTACGACAGCAGGCCCATGGCCTGTTCCAGGAAGGCGTCCGCCGGCTCCGGACCGGCCGGGGTGCGGACGAAGGCGTCCTCCAGGAGGAGGTGCAGCCGGTGGCTGCCGTCGCTCATGCCGAGCATCAGGCCGAGGGACTGGAAGGCCTCGGCGGTGAAGCGGTAGCCGTTGGGCAGGACCACGTCGTGGGTGAGGAGGTGGTCGGCGATGCGGCGGGCCCGTTCGACGTCCTGCGGGTAGCGGGCGTAGTGCGCGGTGACCTTGCGCTCGATGCGCGGGTAGGCGGCACGGTAGACGTCGTCGGCGTGGGCGTGCAGGGACGGCAGGCCGCCGGTGACGACGGCGGTGGCGAGGCCCTCGGGCGCGAGGGAGAGGTACGACACCGCGCAGAAGCCGCCGAAGCTCTGGCCGAGCACGGTCCAGGGGGCGCCGCCGGTGACCTCGGGGCGGATGGCTTCGCAGTCCCGGACGATGGAGTCGGCCCGGAAGCGGGCGAGGTAGTCGGCCTGCTCGACGGGGCCGCCGCGCAGCGGGAGCGTCTGCCGGGTGGCGGGCGTGGAGCTGCCGGTGCCGCGCTGGTCGAGAAGGAGGACGCGGTACTCCTTCAGGGCCCGGTCGAGCCAGGCCTGACGCCCGACGAAACGATTCGCCCCGAAGCCGGGCCCGCCCTGGAGGTACAGCAGCCAGGGCAGGTCCTGCCCGGCCTTGTCGCTCGCGACCACCTCACGGGCGTACAGCTCGATGGTCTCGCCGCCCGGGTCGGCGTGGTCGAGGGGCACGGCGAAGCGGCGGTCGGTGAGGACGACGCCGGGCTGGCGGTAACTGAGGCTCAACGGGGCTCCCGGGGCGGACGGTACGGACGGGACTCAGTTCAGCACATGACCGGCCACCGGCCGACCCCGGGGATCATGGTTTTTTACTGAACTTCCGGTCAGCGCGCGGCCAGACTGGAGCGGCGCACCACCAACTCCGGCTGGAGCACCACCCGGCGGTGCTCGTGCGGCCGCCGCCCCTCGCCCTGCTCGGTCTCCTCCAGCAGCAGCTCGGCGGCGAGTGCGCCCATGGTGACGGCCGGCTGTCGTACGGAGGTCAGCGGCACCGCTGCCGCCGCCGCGAACTCGATGTCGTCGTAACCGACGATCGCCAGGTCGTCCGGGACGCGCACGCCCGCCGCGTACATGGCCTGCAGGACGCCGAGGGCGAGCAGGTCGTTGGCGCAGAAGACGGCGGTGGGGCGGTCGGCGAGGCCCAGCAGGCGGGCGCCCGCGTCCCGGCCGGCGGCCACGTCGAGGCGCTCGGTGGGCAGCTCGCGCAGCGCGCCCTGGCCGAGCCCGGCCTCGGCGAGCGCGCTCAGCGCGCCGGTACGGCGGTCGCGGACCTGGTTGAGGCCGGGCGGTCCGCTGACGTAGGCGATCGAGCGGTGCCCGGCGTCCACCAGATGACGCACCGCGAGGGCGCCGCCCGCGACGTCGTCCATGGAGACCGAGCACTCCGTGGTGCCCTCGGCGACCCGGTCGACCAGCACGAACGGGATGCCGTGGCGACGGAAGGCCGCGATGTTGCGGCCGGTGGCGTCGGCCGGGGTCAGCAGCACGCCCCGCACCCGCTGTTCGGCGAACAGGGACAGGTACTCGGCCTCTTCGGCGGCGTTCTGCGCGCTGTTGCAGACCATCACGCCGAGCCCCGCCTCGCGGGCCGCCCGCTCGGCGCCGCGGGCCACGTCCACGAAGAAGGGGTTGCCCATGTCGAGCACGAGCAGGCCCATGATCCGGCTGCGGCCGGCGCGCAGCTGGCGCGCGGACTCGCTGCGGACGTAGCCGAGCCGGTCGATCGCGGACAGCACCCGGGCCCGGGTCTCGCTGGCGACGGCGTCCGGGCGGTTGATGACGTTCGACACCGTGCCCACCGAGACTCCGGCGGCGCGGGCGACGTCCTTGATACCCACCGACTGGGTCATCGGGCGAGGACCTCCAGGGGACGAAAGGGACGGACGGCGGGCGGTCCTTCACATTACCGTCATGCGGGCAGGGCGAAGTCGGCCACGTACAGGGGCGAGGGCGTCCTGCCGGTGGACCTCTCCTGGTAGAGGAAGGACAGGACGCCGTCCGCCGCGGCCCGGGTCTCGTCGATCACCACCTCGCCGAAGGCGTTCAGCCCGGCGCCGTCGTACAGCGGCGTCCAGTCGGTGTACCCGGAGGCGTTCGAGGCGGCGGCGATACGGCCGCGGGGAAGGACCGCGTAGGCGTTGTCGTACCGGTCGAGGACGAGCCTGGTGCGCTGGCTGGAGTCCAGGGGCACGGGGATCTCGGTCTTGCGCCATGTCCCGTCCGGGCCCTTGCGGAGGTGGAAGGCGCGTCCGTGGGCGACGCGGTCGGCGACGTAGTCCGTGGTGCACGGCCCGAAGCGGTCCGGTACATAGCTGATGACCGCGTGCGGCCGCCCGGCGGAGTCGGTGGCCTGGCTCTCCTGGTTCATCAGGCAGTGGTCGGGGCCGAGGGGATCGACGACCAGTCCGGGGCCGGTGACGCCGACCGGGTCCGCGCCGCCGGTGGTCCCGACGACCGTCCCCGCGTCGTTGCGCCAGGTCCGCCCCCGGTCGGCGGAGTGGACGTAGCCGGTGTCGTGATTGGTCAGCCCGCCACCCGCGCACAGCACGGCGGCGTTCTGCTCGCGCCAGGTGAACAGGGCGTGCAGCCGGCCGTGGACGTCGTAGTCGATGCCGTGCAGATACATGTTCCGCGCGGTGCTGGTGCCGTGCTCATTCGTGTACGTGCCCGTCGAGGCGCTCCACTCCCCCAGCACCGTCCAGCCCGAACGGCCGTACTCGGCGAGGGCGTTGCGGCCGTCGCCGGAGATGCCGACGCGGTAGCTGAGCTGGAGGTCGCCCTCGGGGGTCGCGAGGAACTGCGGGTAGGTGAACCGTGTGGTGAGGGCGAGTCCGTCGAGGGTCGTGCGCACGACGCCGAAGGCGGAGCGGTCCCAGGGCATGCCGGCGGGGCGGTCGAGCAGCCCGGCGGCGGACTTCACGTACCGGAAGCCGTCGCTGTGCGCGTCCATGACCAGATGCAGCCGGCCGTCCCACCGCGAGACGCCCATCGAGATCACGTTGTGCGAGTCGTCGCACTTCAGCCGGTGGTCCAGCGTCACCGTCGCCCAGTCCGCCGCGCCCGGGGTGCGGCGGGCGACGGTCACCCGGCGGTCTTCCGCGTACCAGGCCGCGTACTGCCGGCCCCGGTAGGTGAACAGGCCGTTCTTCTGGAAGGAGTTGGTGTTGACGAGCCCGTCGTACGAGACGAAGTACAGGGCCCGGGGGTCGAGGAGGGTGCGGCCGAGGGGGGTGATCCGGGGTGCCGCACGCCCGCTTCCGGCGGCGGTCATGACAGGTGGAACACCTCCGTGAGCGGCGTCATGGCCTCGTCGGGCAGGGCGCCGTGCGGCGACTCGAAGAAGGGCGCCATCCGGGCCTGCCAGCGGGCGTTGACGCCGGTGGCCGCCATGCCGGCCCGGGCGGCGGCGAAGTCCTCGGTCTCCAGATAGCCGACGAGCAGGCCGTCCTCGCGCAGGAAGAGCGAGTAGTTGCGCCAGCCGGTCGCCCTCAGGGCGTCGAGCATCTCCGGCCAGACGGCGGCATGCCGCTCCCGGTACTCGTCGAGGCGGTCCGCCCGGACCTTCAGCAGAAAGCACACGCGCTGCATCAGCGGCCCCCGTCCCGCTAGAAGTTGAACCGGTCGATGTTCCTGGCGTCGAACACGGTCGGCTTGCCGAGGGTGATCACGCCGTCCTTGCCGAGGGTGTACGTCGTGGCGCCGGCCTTGAAGGACTCCCCCTCCTTGCCGGTGATCTGCCCCGAGGCCAGCGCGACCGCGGCCCGCGCGGCCAGGTCGCCGAGCGCCGCCGGGTCCCACAGCTCGAAGGCGTCGACGGTGCCGTTCCTGACGTACGTGCGCATGTCGTTCGGCGTGCCGAGGCCGGTGAGACGGACCTTGCCCTTGTACTTCGAGCCGGAGAGGTACTGGGCGGCGGCCTTGATGCCGACGGTGGTCGGGGAGATGATCCCCTTCAGGTCCGGATGCTCCTGGAGCAGGCCCTGGGTCTGCTGGAAGGACTGCTGGGCGTCGTCGTTGCCGTAGGCGATCGTGACGAGCCTGACGTTCTTGTACCTGGGGTTTTTCAGCTCGTCCTTCATGTAGCCGATCCAGGTGTTCTGGTTCGTCGCGGTCTGCGCGGCCGACAGGATCGCGATCTCGCCCTTGTACCCGATCTGCCGCGCGAGCAGTTGCACCTCGGTACGGCCCAGATCCTCGGCGGACGCCTGCGAGACGAAGGCGTTGCGGCAGCCGGGGTTGGTGTCGGAGTCGTAGGTGACGACCTTGATGCCGTTGCTCATGGCCTGCTTCAGCGCCGTGCACAGCGCTCCGGGGTCCTGCGCGGACACGGCGATCCCGTTCACCTGCTGCTGGGTGAGCGTGTTGACGTAACTCACCTGCCCCGCGGTGTCGGTGGCGCTGGACGGGCCGACCTCCTTGTATGTCGAGCCGAGTTCGGCGAGCGCCTTCTCGCCGCCCTTGTCGGCGGTGGTGAAGTACGGGTTGTTCACCTGCTTGGGCAGGAAGCCGACGGTGAGCCCCTTCCTGGTGGCGGCGTTCGGATCGGCCTTGCCTGCGGAGGCCGCGGACTTGTCATCGTTCTTGACGTCGTTCTTGGTGGTGCCGCCGCAGGCGGTGAGGGCGAGGGCGAGGGAGGTTCCGGCGGCGAGGGCGGCGCAGGTACGACGGAGGGACGGCTTGCGCATGGCGGCGGATCCTTTGCGAGGGAGAGGGAAGGGGAGGGCACGGGCTACGAGGTCGGCGTCGAGGCGGCTCTGCGGGCCACGCGCGCGACGGAGATCTGGCGTGCGACCCGGGGGCCGAGCACGGAGACGACCAGCAGCACCCCGGTGACGACGATCTGGGACTGCGCGGAGACGTTCAGCAGGCTCATCACGTTCTGCAGCGCACCGAGCAGGAACACTCCGGCGATCGCACCGCCCAGCGTCCCCCGGCCCCCGTCGAAGTCGATCCCGCCGAGCAGCACGGCGGCCACGACGGAGAGTTCGAGCCCGGTGGCGTTGTCGTAGCGCGCGCTGGCGTAGTGCAGCACCCAGAAGACACCGGTGAGCGACGACATGAACCCGGTGGCGACGAAGAGCAGCAGCTTGGTCCGCTTCACCCGGATCCCGGCGAAGCGTGCCGCTTCCTCGCTCGCGCCGACCGCGAACAGCCGGCGCCCGAACGGCGTGGCGTGCAGCACGAGCACGGCGATCGCGAGCAGGACGAGGAAGGGCAGGAACGCCTGGGGCAGGAACGTGCCGCCGAGCCGGCCGGACGCGAAGTCCAGGTACCGGGAGGGGAAGTCGGTGACGGCGTCGGAGCCGAGCACGATCTGGGCGAGGCCCCGGTAGGCGGCGAGGGTTCCGATGGTGACGGCGAGGGACGGCAGGCCGAGCCGGGTCACGAGCAGGCCGTTGACCACTCCGCACACCACGCCCAGCAGCAGGCAGAGCGGGATGATCGTCTCGATCGCCATGCCCTCGTTCCAGAGCTTGCCCAGCACCGCCCCGGACAGCCCGGCCGTGGACGCCACCGACAGGTCGATCTCGCCACAGACCACGAGCAGGGTCATCGGCAGGGCGATCAATGCGATCGGAAGCGTGTTACCGATCAGAAAGGACAGGTTCAGCGCGTTTCCGAAACCGTCCACGAAACCGAACGACAGAAGCAACAGGACGATCAGGAGCGCGCCGACGACGGTGTCCCAGCGGACGGCGCGGGTCAGTGACTCAGACACCGGCGTTCTCCTTCGGCAGGGCGGTCCCCGGCCGGACCGACTTCTTCTTCAGGGCGGCGGCCACCCGCAGCGCGACGACCCGGTCGACGGCGATCGCGAGGAGCAGCAGGACACCGTTGATGGCGAGCACCCACACGGAGCTGACGCCGAGCGCGGGCAGCACGCTGTTGACGGAGGTGAGCAGCAGGGCGCCGAGCGCGGCGCCGTAGACGCTGCCCGAGCCGCCGGTGAAGACGACGCCGCCGACCACGACGGCGCTGACGACGGTGAGTTCGTAGCCGTTCCCGGTGCCCGAGTCGACGTTGCCGAACCGGGCCAGGTACATCGCCCCGGCGAGCCCGGCGAGCGCTCCGCAGACGGTGTAGGCGGTGAGGATGCGCCGGCGCACCGGGATGCCGGCCAGCCGGGCGGCCTCGGGGTTGGAGCCGAGGGCGTACAACTCCCGGCCGCCGCCGAAGTGTTTGAGGTAGTACGCCGTCGCGACCAGCACGGCCAGCGCGATCACCGCCAGCCACGGCAGCGCAAAGACGCCGCCGGAGCCGAAGTCGACGAAGCCACCGGGGAGGTCGGCCGCGGTGATCTGGCGTGCGCCGACCCAGATGGAGTCGATGCCGCGGATGATGTAGAGGGTGCCGAGGGTGACCACGAGGGCCGGGACCTGGCCGAGGCTGACGAGCAGGCCGTTGAGGAGGCCGAAGCCGACGCCGAGCAGGACGGCCAGGACGATCGCGATGACGGGGTTCCCGCCTCCGTGGAGGTACGTGCCCGCGGCGAAGGCGCTGATGCCGACGGTGGAGCCCACCGACAGGTCGACGTTCCTGGTGATCACCACCAGGGACTGGCCGGTGGCGACCAGCACCAGGATGGTCGCGTTGAGCAGCAGGTCCTTGATGCCCTGCACGGACAGGAACTGGCTGTTACCGGCCTGGGTGACCGCGATCATCACCAGGAGGACGACCAGGATGGCGAGTTCGCGCATCCTGAAGACGCGGTCGACCAACCGGGTCCCCGGAGACGGGGCCGCTTCGGCGACAGGGGTGGAGCCGGGGGTGGTCACCGTCATGCGGCGGCCCTCCCGGTGGCTGCGGCCATCACGGTCTCCTCGGTGGCTTCGGAGCGGGGGATCTCGGCGGTGATCCGGCCCTCGTGCATCACCAGCACCCGGTCGGCCATGCCGAGGATCTCGGGCAGGTCGGAGGAGATCATCAGCACCGCCACCCCCTCGGCGGCGAGCTGGGAGAGCAGCCGGTGCACCTCCGCCTTCGTGCCGACGTCGATGCCCCGTGTCGGCTCGTCCACGATGATCACCCTGGGGCCGGTCGCGAGCCATTTGGCGAGGACGACCTTCTGCTGGTTGCCGCCCGAGAGGGTGCCGACGGCATCCGCGATCCGGGCGTACTTCACCCGGAGCCGCACCGCCCAGTCCAGGGAGCGGCTGCGTTCGGCGCCGCGGTCCACCAGCCCGGCGCGCACGGTGGTACGCAGTCCGGTCAGCCCGATGTTCCGCTCGATGGACATGTCCATCACCAGGCCCTGGGCGCGCCGGTCCTCGGGGACGAGGGCGAGCCCCGCGGCCATCGCCGTGGAGGGCGCGCCGCCGGTGAGCCGACGCCCGTCGACCTCGACCTCGCCCGCGTCCCACCGGTCGACACCGAACACCGCGCGGGCCACCTCGGTACGGCCGGCGCCCACCAGCCCGGCGAGACCGACGATCTCACCGCGCCGCACCTCGAACGACACGTCGGTGAAGACGCCCTCCCGGGTCAACCGCCGCACGCGGAGCGCCACCTGGCCGGGCTCCACCTCCTGCTTCGGATACAGCTCGGCCAGCTCGCGGCCGACCATCCGGCGGACCAGGTCGTCCTCGGTCATGCCGTCGAGCGGCTCGCAGGCGATCCGGGCGCCGTCCCGCAGTGTGGTCACCCGGTGGCAGATGCGGAAGATCTCCTCCAGGCGGTGCGAGATGAACAGGACGGCGGCGCCCTGCTCGCCCAGGGTGCGCACGACGCCGAAGAGCCGGGCGACCTCGCTGCCGGTCAGGGCGGCGGTCGGCTCGTCCATGATCAGGACCCGGGCGTCGAAGGAGAGCGCCTTGGCGATCTCGACGATCTGCTGGTCGGCGATCGACAGTCCACGGGCGGGCCGGTCGGGGTCGAGGTCGACGCCGAGCCGTTTCATCAGGGCGGCGGTGGCGGCGCGGGTGGCCTTGTGGTCGATGCGGCGCAGGGCCCGCCGGGGCTGGCGGCCCATGAAGATGTTCTCGGCGATCGACAGGTCGGGAAAGAGCGTGGGTTCCTGGTAGATGACGGCGATCCCCGCGTCGCGGGCGTCGCCGGGGCCGTGGAAGACGACGCTCTCGCCGTCGAGCAGCACCTGGCCGGTGTCCGGCCGGTGCACCCCGGCGAGGGTCTTGATCAGCGTCGACTTGCCCGCGCCGTTCTCTCCGGCGAGGGCGTGCACCTCGCCGGGCAGCAGCTCCAGGGAGACGTCCCTGAGGGCACGTACGGCGCCGAAGGACTTGGAGACGCCCCTCAGTGCCAGCACCGGCGCCGGTCCCGTGTCGGGCGGGTGGGTCATGGCAGGCTCCTCGACGACTCCGGCGGAAACGGCCGCGAGACCCGCGTCCACAGCGTCGTGAAAGGTTTCAACTGGATTGCCGGGACCGTAGACACCGCAGCCATGTCACGTCAATGGGTCCGTATCGAAAAGATTTCGATAGCCCAAGGTCACGGCGGAGTCACGGAAAACCGGCCGGGTCGGAGTCCTTGACACCCCTTCGAGAGGCCCCTAGCTTGCCGTCCTGAATCGTTTCACACGCCCCTGCATCACTGTTCCGACCGACACCATCAGGAGCCCGCAGTGACCGACCTCGCCGCGGTGAAGGCCGCGCTCAGGACCCAGGCCGTCGAGACGCCGTCGTGGGCGTACGGAAACTCGGGAACCCGTTTCAAGGTGTTCGCCCAGGCCGGTGTGCCCCGCGATCCCTGGGAGAAACTCCAGGACGCGGCGAAGGTGCACGAGTTCACCGGCGTGGCCCCGACCGTGGCCCTGCACATCCCCTGGGACAGGGTCGAGGACTACGCGGCACTGGCCAAGTACGCCGAGGAGCGCGGGCTGAGACTGGGCGCGATCAACTCCAACACCTTCCAGGACGACGACTACCGGCTGGGCAGCATCTGTCATCCGGACGCGGCGGTGCGGCGCAAGGCGCTCGATCATCTTCTGGAGTGCGTCGACATCATGGACGCGACGGGGTCAGGGGATCTCAAGCTGTGGTTCGCCGACGGCACGAACTACCCCGGCCAGGACGACATCCGCGCCCGCCAGGACCGGCTGGCCGAGGGGCTGGCCGAGGTGTACGAGCGGCTCGGCGAGGGGCAGCGGATGCTGCTGGAGTACAAGTTCTTCGAGCCGGCGTTCTACGCGACGGACGTGCCGGACTGGGGCACGGCGTACGCGCACTGTCTCAAGCTCGGGCCGAAGGCGCAGGTCGTGGTCGACACCGGGCACCACGCACCCGGGACCAACATCGAGTTCATCGTCGCCACGCTGCTGCGGGAGGGCAGGCTCGGCGGGTTCGACTTCAACTCGCGCTTCTACGCCGACGACGACCTCATGGTGGGGGCCGCCGACCCGTTCCAGCTGTTCCGGATCATGTACGAGGTGGTGCGCGGCGGCGGGTTCGCGGCGGAGGCCGGGATCGCGTTCATGCTCGATCAGTGTCACAACATCGAGGCGAAGATTCCGGCGATCATCCGGTCGGTGATGAATGTTCAGGAGGCCACGGCGAAGGCGCTGCTGGTCGACCGGGCGGCGTTGGCCGATGCGCAGGTTGCCGGTGATGTGCTCGGTGCCAACGCTGTGCTGATGGACGCGTACAACACCGATGTGCGGACGTTGGTGCGGGAGGTGCGGGGGGAGATGGGGGTGGATCCCGAGCCGCTCGCGGCGTATGCCCTCTCGGGCTGGGCGGAGCGGATTGCCGCCGAGCGAGTCGGGGGACAGCAGGCCGGCTGGGGGGCGTGAGCGTCCGCCCGGTCGAGCGCCGTTGCGGGGTGCGGGTCGTATGCGGCTGGTCGCGCCCACTCGGCGGAGCCGCATATCGATGCGGCTCCGCGCCCCTGGTGTACCCACCCCCTGCTGGAAAGGAACCGTTCCTCATGACGTCCCACCCCGAAGCCGCCGCCCTCCTCTCCCGCTCCCGTCGGCTCGGCTCCGACCCCCGTAACACCAACTACGCCGGCGGCAACGCCTCCGCGAAAGGCACCGCCACCGATCCCGTCACCGGTGGTGACGTCGAGCTGATGTGGGTCAAGGGCTCCGGAGGGGATCTGGGGACCTTGACCGAGGACGGGCTCGCGGTGTTGCGGCTCGATCGGCTGCGCGCGCTCGTCGACGTCTATCCCGGGGTCGAGCGGGAGGACGAGATGGTCGCCGCGTTCGACTACTGCCTGCACGGCAAGGGCGGGGCGGCGCCGTCCATCGACACCGCCATGCACGCTCTGGTGGACGCACCGCACGTCGATCACCTGCATCCGGACTCGGGGATCGCGCTCGCCTGTGCGGCCGACGGGGAGAAACTGACCGCCGAGTGTTTCGCAGACAGCGTGGTGTGGGTGCCGTGGCGGCGGCCCGGCTTCCAGCTGGGCCTCGACATCGCCGCGGTCAAGGCCGCCCACCCGCGGGCCGTCGGGTGCATCCTCGGCGGGCACGGCATCACCGCCTGGGGCGACACCTCCGAGGAGTGCGAGCGCAACTCGCTGCACATCATCCGCACCGCCGAGCAGTTCCTCGCCGAGCGGGGCAGGGCGGAGCCCTTCGGGCCGCTCGTCGAGGGGTACGGCGCCCTGCCCGAGGCCGAGCGGCGGGCGCGGGCGGCGGCGCTCGCGCCGTACGTACGGGCCCTGGCCTCCCAGGACAGGCCGCAGGTCGGGCACTTCGACGACGCCGACGTGGTGCTGGACTTCCTGGCACGGGCCGAGCACCCCCGGCTGGCCGCGCTGGGGACGTCGTGCCCGGACCACTTCCTGCGCACCAAGGTACGGCCGCTGGTGCTCGACCTGCCGCCGGCCGCGCCCCTTCAGGAGGCCGTGGCGCGGCTGAAGGAGCTGCACGCCGCCTACCGGGAGGAGTACGCCGCCTACTACGCGCGGCACGCGCTGCCCGACTCCCCCGCCCTGCGCGGTGCCGACCCGGCGATCGTGCTGATCCCGGGCGTGGGCATGTTCTCCTTCGGCAGGGACAAGCAGACCGCGCGCGTGGCGGGCGAGTTCTACGTCAACGCCGTCAACGTGATGCGCGGCGCGGAGGCCGTGTCGGCGTACGCGCCGATCGAGGAGTCCGAGAAGTTCCGTATCGAGTACTGGGCCCTGGAGGAGGCCAAGCTCCGGCGGATGCCGAGGCCGAAGCCGCTGGCCACCCGGGTCGCGCTCGTCACGGGCGGCGGCAGCGGGATCGGGAAGGCCATCGCGCGGCGTCTCGTCGCCGAGGGGGCGTGTGTCGTCGTCGCCGACCTCGACACCGACAACGCCGCCGCCGTCGCGGAAGAGCTGGGCGGGCCGGACAAGGCCGTCGCCGTCACCGTGGACGTCACCGACGAGGAGCAGATCGCCGCCGCGTTCCGGACTGCCGTGCTCGCCTTCGGCGGGGTCGACCTCGTCGTGAACAACGCCGGGATCTCCATCTCCAAGCCACTGCTGGAGACTTCGGTACGGGACTGGGACCTGCAGCACGACATCATGGCCCGGGGTTCCTTCCTCGTGTCGCGGGAGGCGGCCAGGGTGATGATCGCGCAGGGACTGGGGGGTGACGTCGTCTACATCGCGTCCAAGAACGCCGTCTTCGCCGGGCCGAACAACATCGCCTACTCGGCGACCAAAGCGGACCAGGCCCATCAAGTGCGGCTGCTCGCCGCCGAGTTGGGTGAGCACGGGATCCGGGTCAACGGGGTCAACCCGGACGGGGTGGTGCGCGGCTCCGGGATCTTCGCCGGCGGCTGGGGCGCGCAGCGGGCCGCCGTGTACGGGGTGCCGGAGGAGAAGCTGGGCGAGTTCTACGCGGGGCGGACCATCCTCAAGCGGGAAGTGCTGCCCGAGCATGTCGCGAGCGCCGTCCTCGCGCTCACGGGCGGCGACCTGACGCACACCACCGGGCTGCACATCCCGGTCGACGCGGGTGTGGCGGCCGCGTTCCTGCGATGAGCACGGCCGTGCGCTCGTACGCCGCGGTCGACCTGGGCGCGTCCAGCGGACGGGTGATGGTCGGCCGCGTGGGGGCCGACTCGCTGGAGCTGGGTGAGGCGCACCGGTTCCCCAACCGGCCGGTGCGCGTCCCGGAGGGGCTGCGCTGGGACGCGCTCGCGCTGTACGCCGGTGTCCTGGACGGACTGCGGGCGGCCGGGCAGGTGGCGTCCGTCGGCATCGACAGCTGGGCCGTCGACTACGGCCTGCTCGACGCCGACGGCGCCCTGCTGGGCAACCCGGTGCACTACCGCGACGCCCGCACCGAGGGCGTCGCCGAGAAGGTGTGGGCGACGGTGCCCGCCGGGGAGCTGTACGCCGCGACCGGCATCCAGTACGCGCCCTTCAACACCCTCTACCAGCTCACCGCGGCCCGCGCGTCGCACCAACTCGCCCATGCGGAACGGCTGTTGCTCATCCCCGACCTGCTCAGCCACTGGCTCACCGGTGAGCAGGGCACCGAGCTGACCAACGCCTCCACCACCCAGCTCATCGATCCCCGGACGCGGACCTGGGCGTACGGGATCGCCGAGCGGCTCGGCGTCGACCTCGCTCTGTTCGCGCCGCTGCGGCAGCCGGGGGATCCGGCCGGGACGCTGCGGCCCGAGGTGCTGGAGGAGACCGGGCTCGGCGGACCCGTGCCGGTGACGGCGGTCGGCTCGCACGACACCGCGTCGGCCGTGGCCGCCGTCCCTGCGATCGGGGAGCGCTTCGCGTACATCTGCACCGGCACGTGGTCCCTGGCCGGGCTGGAGCTGGCCGCCCCCGTGCTCACCGAGGAGAGCCGGGCCGCGAACTTCAGCAACGAACTCGGGCTGGACGGCACCGTCCGCTACCTGCGCAACATCATGGGGCTGTGGCTGCTCCAGGAGTGCCAACGTGCGTGGGGCGAACCGGACTTGGGGCTGCTCCTGCGTGAGGCAGGTGCCGCGCCCGCGCTGCGTTCGGTGGTGGACGCCGGGGACGAGGTGTTCCTGGCGCCGGGCCGGATGCCGCAGCGGATCGCCGCCGCCTGCCGGACGTCGGGGCAGCCGGTGCCCGCGACACGGGGCGAGATCACCCGGTGCGTCCTCGACTCGCTGGCGCTCGCCCACCGGCGGGCCGTCGCGGACGCGCAACGTCTCGCCGACCGCCCGGTGGACGTGGTGTACGTCGTCGGCGGCGGCACCCGCAACGCGCTGCTCTGCCAACTCACGGCCGATGCCTGCGGACTGCCCGTGGTGGCGGGCGCCGCGGAGGCGGCCGCGCTCGGCAACGTGCTCGTGCAGGCCCGCGCCCACGGACTGGTCGGTGACCTCGCCGCGATGCGCGGGCTGCTCACCCGCACCCAGCCGCTGACCCGGTACACGCCGCGCGGCGACGCGGCCCGCTGGCGCGCCGCCGAGGCACGGCTCGCCCGGCGATGAGGGCGCTGCGCGGTGATCGTGCCGCACGGCCGACGCGGCGCACGGTGCGTCGCCCTCTCGCCCCGGCGGTACCCGCCCACTACCCTGCACTCGTCCGATGACCGACCCCGAGGAGCCGCGATGCGTGTCGCCCTGTTCCTGACCTGTGTCAACGACACGCTCTATCCCGACACCGGCCGGGCCGTGGTGAAACTGCTGACCAGACTGGGCGTCGACGTCGACTTCCCGATGGACCAGACGTGTTGCGGACAGGCCCACTACAACACCGGCTACCGCCATGAGACGGAGCCGCTGGCCCGGCACTTCTCCGATGTCTTCGGCGGGTACGAGGCGATCGTCACGCCGTCCGGGTCCTGCGCGGCGATGGTGCGGGAGCTGTATCCCCGGCTGGGCGAGCGGGCGCGCGCCGAGGGGCGCGGGGACTCGCTGGCCCGGGCGCTGGCACCGGTGGTGCCGAAGACGTACGAGCTGACCGAGTTCCTGGTCGACGTCCTGGAGGTCACTCACGTGGGCGCGTACTACCCGCACAAGGTCACGTACCACCCGACCTGTCACGGGCTGCGCGGCCTCGGACTGGGCGACCGGCCGCACAGGCTGCTGCAGGCGGTCAAGGGGCTCGAACTGGTGGAGCTGCCGGGGGCCGAGGAGTGCTGCGGGTTCGGTGGCACGTTCGCGGTGAAGAACGCCGCGGTGTCGGCGGCGATGGGCGCGGACAAGGTGCGCGCCGCCGAGTCCACGGGCGCGTCGGTGCTGTGCGCGGCCGACAACTCGTGCCTGATGCACCTCGGCGGCACGATGAGCCGGCTGCACACGGACCTGCGGCCGGTGCACATCGCGGAGATCCTGGCGAGCACGGAGGAGGAACCGGCCGTATGAGCGGGACGTTCGTCGGCATGCCCGCGTTTCCGGAGGCGGCCCGGACCGCCGTCGGCAATGCGACCCTGCGCGGCAATCTGCGGCACGCCACCCACACCATCCGCGCCAAGCGGGCCAGGGCGGTGGCCGAGGTGTCCGACTGGGCCGAACTCCGGGAGGCGGGCCGGCGCATCAAGGACCACACGCTGCGCCATCTCGACCGGTACCTGGAGCAGTTGGAGGAGTCGGTCACCGCCGCGGGTGGCACGGTCCACTGGGCGGCGGACGCCGACGAGGCCAACCGGATCGTCACCCGACTCGTCAAGGAGACGGGCGAGTCGGAGGTCGTCAAGGTCAAGTCGATGGCCACGCAGGAGATCGGGCTCAACGAAGCCCTTCTCGAAGAGGGCGTCCACGCCTACGAAACCGATCTCGCCGAGCTGATCGTGCAGTTGGGCAGGGACCGGCCCTCGCACATCCTCGTCCCGGCCATCCACCGCAACCGGGGCGAGATCCGGGACATCTTCGCCAAGGAGATGGGCGCGTGGGGCCGCCCGGCCCCCGAGGGCCTGACCGACGCGCCCGCCGAGCTCGCCGAGGCGGCCCGGCTGCACCTGCGCGAGAAGTTCCTGCGCGCCAGGGTGGGCATCTCCGGCGCCAACTTCATGGTCGCCGAGACCGGCACCCTGGTCGTGGTCGAGTCCGAGGGCAACGGCCGCATGTGCCTCACCCTCCCCGAGACGCTGATCTCCGTCGTGGGCATCGAGAAGGTGGTGCCGACCTGGCGCGACCTGGAGGTCTTCCTCCAGACGCTGCCCCGCTCCGCCACCGCCGAGCGCATGAACCCGTACACCTCGACGTGGACCGGCACCACCGACGGCGACGGTCCGAGCGCCTTCCACCTGGTCCTGCTCGACAACGGCCGCACCGACACCCTCGCCGACCGGGTCGGCCGCCAGGCCCTGCGCTGCATCCGCTGCTCGGCCTGTCTCAACGTCTGCCCGGTCTACGAGCGCGCGGGCGGACACGCCTACGGCTCGGTCTACCCGGGCCCGATCGGCGCCATCCTCAGCCCCCAACTGCGGGGCACGGCAAGCGAGATCGACGCCTCCCTGCCGTACGCGTCGAGCCTGTGCGGGGCCTGCTACGAGGTCTGTCCCGTCGCCATCGACATCCCGGAAGTGCTGGTGCACCTGCGCGAGCGGGTGGTCGAGGGCGGTCCGGCCGTGCGGGAGGGCAACCGGGTGCTGCTGAAGCCCGCCAGGGGACACGCGGCCGAGCGGGCGGCCATGCGCGCGGCCCGCTGGGCGCTGGCCCGCCCCGCCGCCCTGCGCGCCGGACAGCGGCTCGCCTCCCGCACCCGTCGCCTGCACCCCCGCACGCTGCCCGGCCCTGGCCGGGCGTGGACCGGCACCCGGGATCTGCCACCGGTGCCGGCGGAACCGTTCCGGGACTGGTGGCAGCGCACCCGCGGTGGAGAGGACGAGACCAAGTGAGCAGCAGGGAAAGGGTGCTGGGGCGGGTGCGGCGGGCGCTCGCCGACGTGGTCCCGGACGAGCGGCCGTACGAGGAGGTCGTGGGCCGGGACTATCTGCGCACGCACGGGCGGCGCAGCACCGAGGAGACGATTGAGCTGCTGGCCGAGAACCTGGCGGACTACCGGGCGATCGTGCACCGCGCCGCCGCCGAGGACGTGCGGATGCTCGTCATGCGGCTGCTGGCCAGGCGCGGCTCGCAGGAGATGCTCGTGCCGCCGGGACTGCCGCCGGACTGGCTGGCCGCCGCCGATCCGGTGTGGATCCACGACCGGGCAGCCAGCACTCCGCAGCGGCTGGACCGGGTCGGCAGTGTGGTGACGGGGTGTGCGGTGGCGATCGCCGAGACGGGCACGATCGTCCTGGACGGCTCCCCCGACCAGGGCCGCCGCCGCATCTCGCTGATCCCGGACCACCACATCTGTGTCGTCCGGGTCCCGGACCAGGTCGTCTCCTCCGTGCCCGAGGCCCTCGAACGCCTCGATGCGGCACGGCCGTTGACGTGGATCTCGGGTCCCTCGGCGACGAGCGACATCGAGCTGGACCGGGTCGAGGGCGTGCACGGCCCGCGCACGCTGGAGGTGATCCTGCTCGGCTGACCGGTGCCCCGTTGCGCCACGCCGGCGGGCAGGGCGCGCACGGCGCCGTTAGCGTGGGGGAATGATCCGGTTCGAGCAGGTCACCAAGCGGTATCCGGACGGTACGACGGCCGTGGACGACCTCTCCTTCGAGGTCGACGAGGGTGAGCTGGTCACCCTCGTCGGGCCGTCCGGCTGCGGCAAGACGACGACCATGATGATGGTGAACCGGCTCATCGAGCCGACCTGTGGCCGGATCCTCGTCGAGGGCGAGGACGTCGCCCGCGTCGACCCGGTGCGGCTGCGCCGCCGCATCGGGTACGTCATCCAGCAGGTGGGGCTCTTCCCGCACCGCACCGTCCTGGACAACACCGCGACGGTGCCCGCGCTGCTCGGCTGGAAGCGGGCGAAGGCCCGGGCGCGGGCCGCGGAGCTGCTCGACCTGGTCGGGCTCGACCCGGCGACGTACGGCCCGCGCTACCCGGAGCAGCTGTCCGGCGGGCAGCGGCAGCGGGTCGGGGTGGCTCGGGCGCTCGCCGCCGATCCGCCGGTGCTGCTGATGGACGAGCCGTTCGGCGCGGTCGACCCGGTGGTGCGCGAGCAGTTGCAGGACGAGTTCCTGCGCATGCAGGCGGCGGTGCGCAAGACGGTGCTGCTGGTCACACACGACATCGAGGAGGCGGTCCGGCTCGGTGACCGGATCGCGGTGTACGGACAGGGGCGGATCGAGCAGTTCGACACGCCGGGGGCGGTGCTGGGGGCGCCCGCCACGCCGTACGTCGCCTCCTTCGTGGGCGCCGACCGCGGGCTGAAACGGCTGTCGGTCACCGAGATCGAGCCGGACGACCTGGAGCAGCCGCCGGTGGCCCGGCTGGACGAGCCCGCCGAGCGGGCCGCGGAGCGGCTGCGGGCCGAGGGGGCGCGCTGGGCGGTCGTCCTCGACCCGGACGGCGATCTGCACGGCTGGGTCGGCCTCGACGCGCTGGCGGCGGGCGGCACGGTCGGCGAGCGCACGCACCGGATGACCGCGTGGGTGCCGGTGGGCGCGCCGTTGAAGCAGGCGTTCGGGGTGATGCTCCAGTACGACGCCGGGTGGGTCGCGGTGCTGGACGGCGCGCGCTTCCTCGGCGTGCTCACCCCGGCGAAGCTGCACGAGGCGCTGCGCCGCTCGGTGGACGCGGACGCGCGGGGCGTGGCGCGGGGGCAGGTGCCGTTCGACTCGGTCTCGGACGCCTGAACCGGGCAGGGCCGACCGGCCTACTTCAGCAGGCCCTTGTCCGTGAGATAGGTGCGGGCGACGTCGGCGGGCAGCCGGCGCCAGCTGTCGACCTGCTGGTTCATGGACGCCAGGTCGGCCGTCGTCAGGACGTCGTTGAGCCTGCCGAGCGCCTCGGTCACGCCCTCGCCGCCCGCGCGGGAGCGGTTGACGACCGGGACGATGTAGTCGGCGTTCTGGAGGTGCTTGTCGTCGGCGAGGAGCACCAGGCCGAACTGGTCCAGCGTGGCGTCCGTGGTGGTGGTCAGCACCATCTGGTCCCGGCCCGCCTGCACGGCCCGCTTGGCCTGGGTGGTACCGACGCCCTTGGGGTCGACGCCCGTGACGTCGATGCCGTAGACCTTCTTCAACCCCGGTTCGCAGTACGGCCGTTGGACGCACTCGTCGCCCGCCGCGAGGCGCACCTTCAGCCCCGAGGCGCCCAGGTCGCTGAGGTTCTTGAGACGGTGTTCGCGGGCGTAGTCGGCGCGTACGGCGAAGGCGTTCTGGTCGACGGCGCGGCCGGGCGGCAGGACGGTGAGCCCGCGCGGGGCGGCGAGCCCGCGCAGGGCCCGCATCGTCGCGTCGAGGTCGGGTGAGCCGACGGGGCCGGCGTCGGCGCCGTGGGTCTTGGCGTTCAGCCAGTCGGCGAGGGTGGCCGCGTACTCGGGCACGACGTCGATCTGGCCGGACTCCAGGGCCGGTTCGTACAGCTCCCGGTTGGCGACCGTGATCATCGACGTCCGGTGGCCGGCCCGGTTCAGGAGCTGGGCGTACAGCTGGGCGAGCAGGTCGCTCTCGGTGAAACCGGCGGAGCCGATCGTGAGGTGGTCGCTGTCGCCGGGCGGTGCCGTGACCGCGCCGCGGTTCTCCAGGGAGGGGCCGGTGGCGCAGCCGGTCAGGGCGAGGAGCAGCAGGACGCCGGGCAGGGCTCTTCTCATCGGCCGCCCCGGGCCCACACCGGGGCCAGGCGTTCGGCGGCCTCGAAGACGCCCTCGACGACGAGCGCGAACGCGGCGACCAGGATCGCGCCGCCGACCACCTGGGGGGTGCTGGCCAGGTTGAACCCGGCGGTGATGATCCGGCCGAGGCCGCCGCCGCCCGCGAGCGCGGCGATGGTGGCGGTGGCGACCAGCTGGACGGCGGCGATCCGCACCCCGGTCATGACCAGCGGGAGGGCGAGGGGCAGCTCCACGCGCAGCAGCATCTGCGCTCCGGTCATCCCCATGCCGCGGGCCGCGCGGACGACACCGCGGTCGACCTCGCGCATGCCGACGTAGGCGTTGGTGAGCAGCGGCGGGACGGCGAACAGCACCAGTGCCACCACGGTGGGTCCCTCGCCCCACCGGCCGACCGGGGTGAGGAGAAGCAGCACCAGGACGGCGAAGGTGGGCACGGCACGCCCGGCGTTGGAGACGTTCACGGCGAGCGCGCCGCCCCTGCCGAGGTGGCCGAGGACCAGGGCGACCGGGAGCGCGAGCGCGCAGCTGACGGCGAGGCAGACGACGGTGAGGACGAGGTGCTGGAGCAGCCGGTGCCGGATGCCGTCGTCGCCCGACCAGTGCGCGGGGTCGGTGAGCCAGTGCCAGGCCGCGGTGAGCGTGCTCATGGCCGGGCCGCCGTCCGGTCGTTCATGCGCGGCCCGCTCTCGTCCCGAGGAGCCGGGCGCGCGGACGCCCGCGTGCGGCGGGCGCGCGGGCCCGGCCGGCCCTCGTCCAGGGTGTCACGAGCCGCTGCACGCCCAGCAGGAGCAGGTCGGCGGCGACGGCGATCAGCACGCACAGCACGGACGCGGTGAGGACCTGGGCCTTGAAGTAGGTGTTCATGCCCGCGTAGATCAGGTTCCCGAGGCCGCCGAAGCCGACGATCGCGCCGACCGTGACCAGGGAGACCGCCGACACGGTGGCGATGCGCAGCCCGGCCATCGCGGCGGGCAGGGCGAGCGGCAGCTCGACGGTGAGCAGGAGGCGGACCGGGCCGTAGCCGAGACCTCGCGCGGCCTGCCGGGTCTCCTCGGGGACCGCGCGCAGGCCCGCGAGGATGTTCCGGACGAGGAGGGTGAGGGAGTACAGCACGAGTCCGGCGACGACGAGGGTGGCGGACAGGCCGTACACCGGCAGGAGCAGGGAGAACATGGCGAGCGACGGGATGGTGTAGAGGATCGTCGTCAGGGCGAGGACCGGTCCTGCCGCCCAGCGCCAGCGGCGGGCCAGCACCGCGAGCGGCACGGCGATGACGAGGCCGACGAGGACCGACAGGGCGGTCAGCTGGAGGTGCTGGACGGTCGCGTCGAGCAGGATCTGCCGGCGGGTGCGCAGATAGGCGCCGCAGATCCAGGCGTTGCGTGCGAGGCAGTCGTGCGGCGGGATGGTCACCGTCCCATTGGACCGGGTGGGCGAGCGCGGGGGCGCGTTGTGCTGGCCCGTACGGGGCGCGGGGCTGTGCCGGCGTGCGGCGCGCCGGGCGGCCGGGACCGGCTCAGCGGGTCCGGCGACGCCCGGTGCGGTTCGGCGGCGCCCCGAAGGGGCACGGGGCTCCGTCGATATGTGGCTCCGCCGCGTGGGCGCGACCGGCCACGACGGACCCGCGGATGACCGACGGCGCATCGCGGCACCTCCAGCGGAGCGCTCGGCAGGCGGCCGGCGGCCGGCTCAGTCCATCCCCGCCGCGTCCATCAGCGCGGTCGCCGTCGTCACGGCCAGTCCGTCCTCCAGGTGTTCCACCCGCGCGCCGGCCCGCGCGCTCGCGCCGTCGAAGACCAGGACGAGCTGGCGGGCGAGCAGTTCGGGGTCGCGGGCGCCGCCGCGCTCGGCCTCGGCACGGAAGCTGTCCGTCAGCCGCTGCTTGACGGCGCGGGCGACCACGCTCGCCGGGTGCTCGGGGTCCTTCAGCTCGACCAGGACGGCCAGGTAGGGGCAGCCGCGGTAGTCGGGGTCCGCGGCGGCGCCGGTGACCTGCTCGAAGACGTGGCGGATGCGCTCGCGCGGGGTCGCGTGGTCCGGGTCGGGGTGTGCGAGGCGGGCCTCGTAGCGCGGGATCCGCCGCTCCAGGCTCGCGGCCAGCATCGCGTCCTTGCTGTCGAAGAGCTGGTACATCGACCGCTTGGAGACGCCCGCCTCCCGGCACAGGGCCTCGATGCCGATGCCGACGCCGTCGCGGTAGGAGAGCCGGGCGGCCGCGTCGAGCAGCCGGTCGCGGGAGGACGCCTTGTCGGTGGTGGTGGCCATACGGCGAGGTTACCCGGGGGAAGGACGACGGGGAAACCGATCGGTGTATTTGCGTGACAGGGATGCTGAACAAGCGCTTAGATAGGAGCCCGGACCTCATTCCCGACCCGCCGGAGGCCCCGTTGTTCACGTCCGTCGACGACGTCTGCGCCCGCCTCGCCGAGACCGGCTACCTCGCCTCGCCCGCCGTCGCGACGACCGTGTTCCTCGCCGACCGGCTGGGCAAGCCGCTGCTGGTCGAGGGCCCGGCCGGGGTGGGCAAGACCGAACTGGCCAAGGCCGTGGCCCAGGTGGCCGGGGCCCGGCTGGTGCGGCTCCAGTGCTACGAGGGCGTGGACGAGTCCCGGGCGCTGTACGAGTGGAACCACGCCAAGCAGCTGCTGCGCATCAGCGCGGGCCGCGACGAGAGCTGGGACGAGACCCGCACCGACATCTTCAGCGAGGAGTTCCTGCTCCCGCGCCCGCTGCTCACCGCCATCCGCGGGGACGAGCCGACGGTGCTGCTGATCGACGAGACCGACAAGGCCGACGTCGAGATGGAGGGGCTGCTGCTGGAGGTGCTCAGCGACTTCCAGATCACGGTCCCGGAGCTGGGCACGGTCAGCGCGACCCGCCGCCCGTTCGTCGTCCTCACCTCCAACGCCGGCCGGGAGCTGTCCGAGGCGCTGCGCCGGCGCTGTCTGTTCCTGCACATCGGCTTCCCCGAGGAGGAGCTGGAGCGGCGGATCGTCCGGCTGAAGGTGCCGGGCCTGACCGAGGCGCTGGCCGCGTCGGTGGTCCGGGTGGTCGGCGCGCTGCGCGCGATGGACCTGCGCAAGGCACCGTCCGTCGCCGAGACCGTCGACTGGGCGCGCACCCTGCTGGCCCTGGGCGCCGGCGCGCTGGACGAGACGGTCGTCCGGGACAGTCTCGGGGTGATCCTCAAGCACCAGGACGACATCCAGAAGGCGGCGGCGAAGCTCGACCTGGACGCCCTGTGACCGAGGTCGCCGAGCGGATCACCGGCCTGGTCGGGGCGCTGCGCGCGCACGGGATGCGGATCGGCACCGGCGAGAGCGTGGACGCGGCCCGCGCCGCGCGGGAACTCGGCTTCGCCGACCGGGAGTTGCTGCGGGAGGGGCTGGCCGCGACGCTGCTGCACGGGCCCGGCCAGCGGGCGGTGTTCGACCCCGTCTTCGACCTGTACTTCCCGCGCGCGGTGGGCGGCCCGGCCGACGCCGGATCCGACCGGGACGAGCTGCGCGACCGCCTGGCCGAGGCGCTGGCCGCGGGTGACCAGGTGATGATGGCCCGGCTGGCGGCCGAGGCCGTCGACGGCATGGGCGGATACGGCAGTTCACCGGGCTCCGACGGCTTCTCGGCGTACCAGACCCTCGACCGGCTGCGCCCGCAGACCCTGTTGGCCCGCGTACGTTCGGACCTCCGGGGCGGGAACGGCGACGGCAGCGGCGGCGGCTTCGCGGACCGGCTGCTGGACGACGAGATCCGCGGCCGGATCGAGCAGTTCCGGCGGATGGTCGGCGCGGAGGCGCGGCGCCGGGTGGCCGAGCGGCGCGGGCGGGACGAGATCGCCCGGCGCGGTGTCGTACCGACCGCGGACCGGGTGGACTTCCTGTTCGCCGGCCGGGACCAACTGGCCGAGCTGCGCAGGGCGGTTCAGCCGCTCGCGCGCAAACTGGCCACCCGGCTGGCCGCGCGCCGGCGCCGGGCCGCGCGCGGCACGGTCGACCTGCGCCGCACGCTGCGCTCCTCGCTGTCCACGGGCGGGGTGCCGATGCGGCCGGTGCTGCGCCGGCGCCGCCCGGTCCGCCCCGAACTGGTCCTGCTGTGCGACGTGTCCGGTTCGGTGTCGGGATTCTCGGACTTCACGATGCTGCTGGTGCAGGCGCTGCACGACCAGTTCAGCAAGATCCGGGTGTTCGCCTTCGTCAACCGGCTGGACGAGGTGACCGGACTGCTCGACCACGGCCGGGCCGACCCGGACGGGCTCGGCGCCCGCATCCGCGCCGAGGCCACGCTGACCGGCTGGCACGGCAGCAGCGACTACGGCGTGGCGCTGGGCGAGTTCGCCGAGCGGTACGGCGCCGCGGTCGGCCCGCGCACGACGGTGTTCGTCCTCGGCGACGCCCGCACCAACATGAGCGATCCGAACCTGGCCGCCGTGCGCGAGGTCGCCCGGCGCGCCCGGCGCGTGTACTGGCTGAACCCGGAGCCCCAAGACCGCTGGGGCACCGGTGACTCGGCCGCGCCCGCCTACGCGGAGCTGGTCGAGATGCACGAGTGCCGTACGGCCCGTCAGCTCAGCGCGCTGATCGCCCGGCTGCTGCCGGTGTGATCGACTGGTCCGCGACGACCGCGATCCGCACCTGAACCGCGCCCGACCGGCGCCGAAGGACGTACGCCATGAACACCTCTCCCGTCTCGCTCGGCAGCTTCCCCACCCCCGTCGAACCCGCGCCCCGGCTCGCCGCCGCGCTCGGGCTCGGCCCGGAGGACCTGTGGATCAAACGCGACGACCTGACCGGTCTGGGCGGCGGCGGGAACAAGATCCGCAAGCTGGAGTGGACGGCGGGCGCGGCGCTCGCCGAGGGCGCCGACACGCTCGTGACCACCGGCGCCCCGCAGAGCAACCACGCCCGGCTGACCGCCGCCGCGGCCGCCCGGCTGGGCCTGGCCGCCGTTCTCGTGCTGCGCGGCGAGCCCGGCGCCGCACGGTCCGGGAACCTGGCCCTGGACGGGCTGTTCGGGGCGCGGATCGCATGGGCGGGCGAGGTCGGCCAGGCGGGTCTGGACGCGGCGGCGGACGACGTGTGCGCACGGCTGCGGGCCGAGGGTGCCCGGCCCGCGCTGATCCCGTTCGGCGGGTCGGGCGTGCGCGGCGCCCGGGGCTACGTGCGCTGCGGCGAGGAACTGGACGAGCAGTTGCCCGAGCTGCGCACGGTGGTGGTCGCGCTCGGCTCGGGCGGCACCATGGCCGGGCTGGTCGCGGCCCTGGGCGCCGGCGCGGTGCTCGGTGTCGACGTGGGCGCGCTGGCCGACCCGGCCGCGGCGGTCGCGGCGTTCGCGGCACCGCTGACGGCGCGGCAGGTCACGGCCGAGGAGCTGCGGGTGCGCCGGGACCAGGTGGGCGACGGGTACGCGACGCTGACCGGCCCGGCCGCCGAGGCGCTGCGGCTCGCCGCCCGTACCGAGGGCCTCGTCCTCGACCCCGTCTACACCGGCCGCGCCCTGGCCGGCCTGCGCGCGGCCGTCGCCGACGGCGACATCCGGCCGGGCGAGAAGACGGTCTTCGTGCACACCGGCGGGCTGCCCGGCCTGTTCGGGCACGCGGACGCGGTGGCGTTCGCGCAGGAGGGGGCGACGGAGTTCCCCCGTCACACGGGCTGAGCGAGCCCGCGAGCGGGCCGCGGAAAGGACCGCGCATGGGCCGCGGAAATGTCTTCGGGGTGCACCCGCAACCTCGCCCGGGGTCGGACGTCTGTCGGGGTGGAGGCCTCCACTTCGACCAGTTGTCCGACGCGAGCGAGCGAAGGAACCCATGACCGCACACCGAGCCCACCGCCCCGGCACCGTCCGCAGGCTGCGGGCTGCCCTGGGGGTCTCCGCCGTAGGCGCCGCCCTGGCCGTCGCCGGCACCATCACCGCCCAGGCGGCCCAGAGCGACAGCCACTCCCGGCCCGTACGGCCACCCCGTCGCCGGTGCCGTCCTCGCCCGGTACGACCATCCCGTCGCCGGTGCCGTCGCCGGTGGGCACGCAGCCCCCGGCGGCCCGTGCCGAGCACGTCGCAGCCCGGACCGGCGACCCCGACGGCGGTGCCGTCGCCCGTATCCGCCATCCCGCGCCCGGTGCCGTCCACCAGCGCGCCGGAGCCCGCGCCGGTACCGAGCCAGGTGCCGGGGCACCGCCGTCCCGTCCCCGAGCACACCGGATCCGGAGGCGTCGCCTGTGAACCACGCGTCCGGGTGGGCGGGTTCCATGACCGCGCTCAGCGTGTACCGGCCGCCGTCCAGGCCGGAGAAGGCGGCCGCCCCGTCGGCGACGGCGGCTGTCGTGGCGACGGCGTCGCCAGCGCGCCGGAGCCCGCGCCGGTACCGAGCCAGGTGCCGGGGCACGGCCGTCCCGTCCCCGAGCACACCGGATCCGGAGGCGTCGCCTGTGAACCACGCGTCCGGGTGGGCGAGTTCCATGACCGCGCTCAGCGTGTACCGGCCGCCGTCCAGGCCGGAGAAGGCGGCCGCCCCGTCGGCGACGGCGGCGGTCGTGGCGACGGCGTCGCCCACGACGTCCACCAGGGCCACCCGGGCGGCGCCGGGCGGCCCGCCCGTGCCGCGCACCTGGGCGCCGGAGCGCAGTCCGGCCGCGACTCGCGGACGCCGGTGCCGGCGGTCTCCAGGGGCAGCGCGAGCGGGCGGTGCTTCGGCGAGCTGTCCGCGCGGGTGACCGCGCCGCGCACGAGGCCGCCGAGGCCGAACTCGCCCAGCCCATCGGCGCGTTCGGGCGCCGACGCCTCTGCGCGCACGTCGGTGACGATCACGACGGCCCCCGCGGCCGGCGCCCCGCTGTCCGCGGCCCGCACCACACCAAGCAGACCGCCTGCACCGGCGAGCGGTACGTCGTACGCGACCGGCTGCGCGCCGACGACGACCGCGCAGGCCCGCGGCCGGTCGTCGGCCCGGCCGACGTGGCTCGACCCCGTCGGCGCACGCGCTCGATGACACGGCCCGGCTCCGTGAACCGGCGGGACTTCGTGGACCCACTGGCCCGAAGTCACCGCTCGGACTCCATTCGCGGGTCGGGTGGCCCGTCCGCCCGGCGGCGCGGGGCGCCGGCCGCTAGGTTGGGCGGCATGAGCAACCTTGACCGCGCGCCCGTACCCAGTGTCTGCGGCGGCCGCGGGTTCGTCGTCGCCGAACCCGTGCGCGAGCTGCTGAGCCCCCGTCAGGTGAAGCTGGGCGAGTCGACCGAGGTGCGGCGCCTGCTGCCCAACCTGGGCCGGCGCATGATCGGCGCGTGGGCCTTCGTCGACCACTACGGCCCGGACGACATCGCGGACGAGCCCGGCATGCAGGTCCCGCCGCATCCGCACATCGGCCTTCAGACGGTGAGCTGGCTCCACCAGGGCGAGGTACTGCACCGCGACTCGACCGGCAGCCTCCAGACGATCCGCCCCAAGCAGCTGGGCCTGATGACCTCCGGCCACGGGATCAGCCACTCCGAGGAGAGCCCTCGGCCGCACGCCCGCTTCCTGCACGGCGCCCAGCTCTGGGTCGCCCTGCCGGACGAACACCGGCACACCGACCCGGAGTTCGAGTTCCACCCGGACCTGCCGACGGTCACCGCCGCGGGCCTGACCGCCACGGTGATCCTGGGCGACCTCGACGGCTCGGCCTCCCCCGGTACGACGTACACCCCGATCATCGGCGCGGACCTCGCCCTGACCCGGGGCGCCGACGTCCGCCTCCCCCTGGAGCCTGACTTCGAGTACGGCGTGCTGGCGATGTCCGGCGAGGTACGCGTGGACGACGTACCGGTGCTCCCCGGCTCGATGCTCTACCTCGGCTGCGGCCGCACCGAACTCCCGCTGCGCGCCGAGTCGGACGCGGGAGTCATGCTGCTGGGCGGCGAGCCGTTCGCGGAGGAACTCGTCATGTGGTGGAACTACATCGGCCGGTCCCAGGAAGAGATCGAGGAAGCCCGCGAGGACTGGATGAAGGGGACCCGCTTCGGCGAGGTCCACGGCTACGACGGAGGCCCTCTGCCCGCACCGCAACTGCCGGCGACCCCGCTGAAGCCGCGCGGAAGGGTACGTTGAGCTGCGGAGACTCACCTTCCGGCCATCAGGTCCCCGCACAGACAGGCTCCGCCGTACCACGGACCACGAGGTGCGGGGCGAGGACGACCTCACGTGACCGGGCTCACTCCGAGGGTTCGCGCAGGCGTACGGCGAGGGCGGCGATGTCGTCGTCGAGGCGCCCTCTGCTGTAGTGCAGCAGGTCGCGGTGCAGGGCCGTGAGCAGTTCGCGCGGCGACGACGGGGGCTGTCGGCGCATCCAGCCCGCCAGCGGGAAGAACTCGCCGTCGTGGGCGCGGGCCTCGGCGACCCCGTCGGTGTAGAGGAGCAGCAGGTCGCCGGGGGCGAAGTCGAACGTGTCGACGCTGTAGTGATCGCCGATCAGGTCCGCGAGGTTGAGCAGCGGCGAGGGGGTGGTGGGTTCGAGGGCGCGGAGTTTCCCGTGGTTCAGCAGGAGCGGCGGGGGGTGGCCGCAGTTGAGGATCTCGATGCGCCCGCCCTCGTGCGGGATCTCGACGAGCAGGGCGGTGGCGAAGCGCTCCATCAGCCCCTCGGGGGGAAAGGAGGCGTTGTAACGGGTGCTGCTGGCGTCCAGCCGGCGCGCGACACCGACCATGTCGGCCTCGCCGTAGGCCGCCTCCCGGAAGGCGTTGACGATCGCCGCGGCGGCCCCCACCGCCGGCAGGCCCTTGCCCCGCACGTCACCGATGAGCAGCCTGACCCCGTAGGGCGTGTCGACCACCTCGTAGAAGTCCCCGCCGATCCGGGCCTCCGCCGCGGCCGCGAGATACAGCGACTCGATCTCGACGCCGCCGAGGCGGTGCGGCATGGGGCTCAGCACCACCTGCTGCGCCGCGTCGGCGACGAGCCGCACCTGGAAGAGGGTCCGCTCCCGCTGGAGCCGGACGTGGCTGCCGTACGCGGCCGCCACGGTGACCGCGATGATCCCCGCGGCCGTCCACCACGTCCCCAGCCCGGGGAACACCAGACTCAGCCCGATCATCAGAAAGAGGCAGACGGTGCCCAGCAGGACGGTGGGGAGCACCGGCCACATGGAGGCGGCGAGGGCCGGCGCCGCGGGCAGGAGACGGCTGAAGGCCATGTCCGGAGGGGTGGAATAGGCCAGGCTTGCGATGACGACGGTCAGGACGACCGGCGACAGCCGCACGAAGCTCCCCCGGCCGCGGCGGTGGCGGAGCCGTGGCCGCCCAGACTCGATCACATCTCACAGAATATCTACGCAATCCGGGCACAGCGCTCCGGCGGCTCGGCGGACGCCACCCGCCCCGGCCCGGCGGAGGTCGCGTCCTGGCCGATCGCGAGTTCGGCCCAGCGGGTGACCCCGCCGGGGTGGACGCGTATGCCGTGGCGTGCGGCGAGGGCACGGACGATCGTCTCGCCCCGGCCGTGCTCGTCCGGGTCGACCCCGGTGCGGGAGCAGCCCGTCACGAGGTCGGGTCCCGCGTCGGTGACCTCGATGCTCATCGTGCGGGCGCCGCCGTCGGGCCGCCAGGACACCCGCAGCACGGCCGGCGGGCGGGCGTGGATGATCGCGTTGGTGACCAGCTCGGACACCACGAGGAGCACGTCCTCGACGACGTCCGGGGGCAGGCTCCAGTCGGCGAGGACCGCGGCCGTGCTGCGGCGTACAGCCGAGACGGCGCCGGCGGCGGGCGGCACCGGACACACGTGGTGGTAGGCCGCCCGAAGCAGCGTGTTGAGCTGTGCCGCCATGGTCTCTCCCGGTGATGTGAGCGACCGGTGCGGCGCCGAGTCCCGGCGCATACCGGCTGAGCAGCAAGCTACGGAGACAATTCGGACAGGTCAATGAACGGCGGTCGGCATTACCGAACGCGGATCTCCCGGGGGCTCCCCGGGCGCGGCCCGCCCGTACGGCGAAGCGTCCACGGCGGTAATAGGCTCGCCTCATGGCCGGACCGGTCCAGTCGATCGAACGGGCGGCGGCGATCCTGCGCCTGCTCGCCGGCGGGCCCCGCCGCCTCGGTCTCGGCGAGGTCGCCGCCTCCCTGGGACTGGCCAAGGGCACCGCGCACGGCATCCTGCGCACGCTGCAGCACGTGGACTTCGTGGAGCAGGACGCGGCGACCGGGAAATACCAGCTCGGAGCCGCCCTGCTGCACCTGGGCACCAGCTACCTGGACGTCAACGAGCTGCGCTCACGCTCCCTGAACTGGGCCGACGCCCTCGCCGCCCGCAGCGGGGAGGCGGTTCGCCTGGGCACGCCCCTGGAGGGCAGCGTGCTCGTCGTCCACCACGTGTTCCGGCCGGACGACACCTTCCAGACCCTGGACGTGGGCTCGCTGCTGCCCCTGCACGCCTCCTCGCTGGGCAAGGTGCTGCTCGCCTACGGCACCGCGACGATCGAGACCGCCGGGGAGACGGAGCTGGAGGCGTACACCCGGCACACCCTCGTCGATCGCGAGCAGCTCACCCGGGCGCTCGCCGAGGTCCGGGAGGTGGGCTGGGCCGCCGAGATCCAGGAGATGAGCATGGGCGAGGCCGGGCTCGCCGCGCCGATCCGGGGGCACGGCGGCCTCGTCGTCGGCGCCATAGGCCTGTCCGGGGCGGTCGAGCGGATCTGCGACAGCCAGGGCCGCCCCCGCCCGAATCTGATCACCCTGATCCGCGAGGCCTCACGAGCGATCTCCCGGGACCTCGGAGCCACCCGATGGTAGGCCGGGCCGGCCGCCTCCTCGACCCCTCGGAAGGCAGACCCGATCATGGCTGAACGGTTTGTAATGTCCATCGATCAGGGCACCAACTCGACCCGATGCATCCTGTTCGATCGCCGCGGGCGTCTGGTCTCGGTGGCGCAGAAGGAGCACCAGCAGCACTTCCCCGAGCCCGGCTGGGTCGAGCACGACGCCGCCGAGATCTGGCAGAACCTCCGCCGTGTCGTGCCCGAGGCCCTGTCCGTCGCCGGTGTCGACCCGGGGCAGGTCACCGCCATCGGTCTGGCCAACCAGCGCGAGACGACCGTGCTCTGGGACCGGCGGACCGGCACCCCGCTCGGCCGGGCGATCGTCTGGCAGGACACCCGCACGGCACCGCTCGTCGAGGAGCTGAGGGACGACCCCGGCGAGGAGTTCTTCATGGAGCGGTGCTGTCTGCCGCCCTCGACCTACTTCTCGGCGCTGCGGATCCGCTGGCTGTTCGACCACGTCAAGGGGCTCCGGCAGCGCGCCGACGACGGCGAGGTGCTGTTCGGAACGATGGAGAGCTGGCTGATCTGGAACCTCACCGGCGGCCCGGAAGGGGGCCTGCACATCACCGACGCCACCAACGCCAGCCGCACGATGCTGATGAACATCCGCTCGCTGGCCTGGGACGACGAACTGCTCGCCTTCTTCGGAGTGCCCCGTTCGATGCTGCCCGAGATCCGGTCGTCCGCCGAGCTGTACGGCGATGCCCGCGCGGTGCTGCCGGGCGTCGCCATCACGGCCGCGCTGGGCGACCAGCAGGCCGCGCTCTTCGGCCAGACCTGCTTCTCCCCCGGCGAGGCGAAGTGCACCTACGGAACGGGGAGCTTCCTGCTCCTCAACACCGGCGCCGACATGGTGCGGTCCCGGCACGGGCTCCTCACCACCGTCGCCTACAAGATCGGGGACCAGCGGCCGGCCTACGCCCTGGAGGGGTCGATCGCCGTCACCGGAGCGCTCGTCCAGTGGTTCCGGGACCGGCTGGGCCTGATCAGCAGCGCCCCGGAGATCGAGACCCTCGCCCGGACGGTCGAGGACAACGGCGGCTGCTACATCGTGCCCGCCTTCTCGGGGCTGTTCGCGCCGCGCTGGCGCAGCGACGCCCGCGGGGTCATCGTCGGCCTCACCTCGTACATCACCAAGGGGCACCTGGCGCGGGCCGTGCTCGAGGCCACCGGATGGCAGACCCGGGAGGTCGTCGACGCCATGAACGCCGATTCCTCGGTCCCCCTGCAGCAGCTCAAGGTGGACGGGGGCATGACCGCGGACAACCTGCTGATGCAGTTCGTGGCCGACGTGCTGGACGTGCCCGTGGTGCGGCCCATGGTCGCCGAGACGGTCTCGCTCGGCGCCGCGTACGCGGCCGGGCTCGCCGCCGGCTACTGGCCGGACCTGGAGGTGCTGCGCCGCAACTGGCACCGGGCCGGGCAGTGGCTGCCCGACATGGACCCCGAGCTGCGCGCGGCGGAGTACGAGAACTGGCAGCGGGCGGTGGAACGGTCGCTGGGCTGGGCCCGGCCTCCGCGCTCCGCCGGCCCGGGCACGCCGTGACACCGGACCGGTCCGCCCGCTGCCCTGCCGTCAGCGCAGGACCGCGGCCCAGGGGGCCGGTGAGAGGTCCGTGCCCGTGCCGGTCAGGATCCGCCGCAGCGAGGTGGTCGCCGCGCGGGCCGAGGCCGGTGTCGCCGACGGGCACAGCGCCGTGACGACGTAGCGGTTCAGGGCGTCGTCGATCGGGCTCGGTTCGAAGCCGGTGCCGGCGGAGTCGAGGCGCTCGTACTTCATGAGGTTCCAGCCGGCGGCCACCTGACGGCTGCCGTCGGGGCTGGACAGGGCGACGGTGCCGGCGCCGAACACCGCGCCGTCGTGCCCCCAGAAGCGGCCGCAGCCGGGCACGTCGACGGAGTAGATGCCGAGTCCGTAGTTCATGCCGCCGCCCGCCGGGACCGTGGTCTGCATCTGCCGGAGGGCGTCGGGGCCGACGAGCCGTCCGCCCAGCAGGGCGCGGTAGAACCGGTTCAGGTCGTCGGTGGTGGAGACGATCGCGCCGGCCGTGTAGGCCCAGGACATGTCGTAGACGCTGTAGTCGCGCGGCGGGTCGATCAGGCCGTAGAAGTTCTCGTACATGCGGGAGTGCGGGCCCCGGAGGTACGCGGAGCGCGGGTAGGAGGTGTGCCGCAGGCCGGCCCGGTCGATGACGTGGCGGGTGATGTACGCCTCGGGGTCCTGGCCGGTGACCCTGGCGAGCAGCAGTCCGGCGATGACGTAGTTGGTGTTGGAGTACGACCACGTCTCGCCGGGCCGGCCGGTGGCGGGCGCGGCCAGTCCGAGGCGGACCAGCTCCTCGGGCGCGATGGAGCGGAAGCGGTCCTCGTCGAGGCTGGCGGTCGACCTTTGCCGGAGCGAGGGGAACGCGCTCAGGACGTAGTCGCCGATGCCGCTGGTGTGGTTGAGCAGCATGCGGACGGTGATCTCGCGGCCGCGCTCCCCCGGGACCAGGTCCGGCAGGTAGTCGCCGATGGGCGCGTCGAGGCGGATCCGGCCGCGCTCGACCTGCTGGAGGACGGCCACGGCGGCGAACGTCTTGCTGATGCTGCCGACCCGGTGCCGCAGGTCCGGCCGCACCGGGCGCCCCGTGTCCACGTCGGCGACCCCGGAGGCGCCGGCCCACCGGTCGGAGCCGTCGCGCACGGAGGAGTAGATGCCGTACATGCCCGCGTCGTGCACCGCGTCGAGCGTCCTGCCGAGCGTCGCCGGGTCCAGCGCGGACGACGCGGCCGGTGCGGCGGCCGGTCTCGCGGCGGCGGACGCGACCGGCGCCGCGACGGTCAGCAGCAGCGTGGTGGCCAGGGCTGTTCCGAATAACCGGGGGATGCGCAAGGGATGTCCCTTCCGTGCCGAACGAACATGACCCGGACATCCTCATCAGGGGTGGACGGCCCTTACATCCTCCCCACGGATGATCGCGCCCCTGAGATCACTTCTCCCAGCCCACCGTCTCCGGGAGCGGGTTGTAGAAGATGGTCGCGCCGACGTTGGCGAGGCCCTTCTTCACGGCGTAGGTCGAGGGGCCGCTGTAGAGCGGGAGGAAGGCGTACTGCCGCAGAGCGTCGCGCTCGACCTTGTCGACCGCCGTGATCTGCCGGTCGCGGTCGGCGATGCGGCCGGTCGCGCGGATCTCCTTGTCCAGCGCGGGCGTGCCGGCGCCGGTGATGTTGGAGTCACGGTCCGAGCAGTAGAAGTCGCACAGGTAGCGGGCGCCGAACGGGTCCATGGAGCGGTTGCCGGAGACGAACAGGTCGAACTTGCGCCCGCTGAGGATGCCGGCGAAGTCCGCCTCGTCGGCCTTGTCGATGACGAGCCGGATGCCGGCCTGCTTCAGCATCGCGGCGAGGGCACCGGCCGTGGCCTTGCCCAGGGGGTCGTCGCCGAGCAGCGTGTAGCCGATCTCCAGCTTCCTGCCGTTCCTGGCCCGGATGCCGTCGCTTCCGGTTTTCCAGCCCGCCGCGTCGAGTTCCTTCCGCGCCTCGGCCGGTGCGTACGCCAGCACGGCCGAGACATTGTCCTGGTAGCCCTTCTGGAAGCTGTACAGCACCGCCGAACCGGGCAGCGGCTCCCGGTAGTCGAGGCCCTGGAACTGGATCTTCGCGATCTGGGTGCGGTCGACGCTCTCCTCGACGGCCTTGCGCACGGCCTCGTCCGCGAGGACGGGGGACTTGCTGTTGAGGTAGAGGGAGTACTCGAAGGGGCTGCCGCCGCGGCGGATCTCGGTGCCCTTGAGGCCCTTGACCTGCTTGAGGCTCTCGGCGTCGACGGCGGAGACGGAGTCGAGCTGGCCGTTCTTGAAGGCGTTGACCGCGGCGGTCGACTCCAGGTTGACGTAGACGCGCTTGTCGAGCTTGCCCTTCCTGCCCCACCACTCGGGGTTGCGGACGAAGGTGATGTTCCCCGAGTGGGTGTCCCAGGAGCCGATCGTGTACGGTCCCGCGCCCCACTCCGGGTGGGCCTTCTTGACGTATGCCTTGTCGAAGTTCTCGACCGTGGCCGCCTTGGGATGCAGGAACGTCGTGAAGAGGCTGGACCAGGCGGGGTAGACGCCCTTGAAGGTGATCACGGCCTGCTTGGCGTCCCTGCCCTTCTCGACGGAGGTGATGCGGTCGTAGCCGTCCGTGGAGTTCGCGGCGTAGGCCTTGTTCGAGCCGTTGTTCGCCGTCCAGGTGGCCCTGATAGCAGTCCAGTCGATCGGGGTGCCGTCGTTGAAGACGGCCTTGGGGTTGAAGGTCAGCGTGACCTTCTGGTCGCCGCCCTCGACGGACACCTTCACGTCGCTGAAGTAGTCGGGGTTGTACTGCACGTCGCCGGTCGGCGAGTAGGTGATCGCGTCGGCGTTGTACCAGGACCACACCCGGCTCGCGGTCAGCGTCGCGTTGACGTTGAACGGGTTGCCCTGGTCGTCGAAGGTCCCGGCGGAGGTGTAGGTGCCGCCGTCCCGGATCCGGTCGTACGGCGTGGGGTGGTAGTCGGCGGCCCCCGATGCCGCGGCCGGGGTGTCCTTCGCGTCCGAGCCCGTGGCGCCCGGGCCGGACGAGGACTGGCAGGCGGTGGCGGTGACGGAGATCGCGGCGAGGAGAGCGACGGGCAGGGCCAGTCGTGCGCGCATGGCGGATGGTTCCTTCTGGGTCGGCGGGGAGTGCGGAGGGTGGCTGCGGGCCCGGGGACGGGGCCGGTCAGACCGCGTGGCAGGCGTATTGGTGGCCGGGGCGGCCGGGCACGAGGGCGGGCTCGGGGCGCCGGGTGCGGCAGCGCTGCCGTACGGTGTCGTCGGCGCGGCGGTACAGCGGGCAGCGGTCGGCGAAGACGCAGCCGTCGGGCAGGCGGGCGGCGCCGGGCTGTTCGCCCTCCAGCACGATGCGTTCGCGGGCGCGCTCCCGCGCCGGGTCGGGCACCGGGACCGCGGACAGCAGCGCCCGGGTGTAGGGGTGCCGGGGGTCGGCGAAGATCGCCTCGGTCTCGCCGGTCTCGACGATGTGGCCGAGGTACATCACCGCGATGCGGTCGCAGACGTACCGGATCACGGCCAGGTCGTGCGCGACCACGAGGTAGGCGAGGCCGAGTTCGGACTTCAGGCGTGCCAGCAGGTTGATCACCCCGGCCTGTACGGAGACGTCCAGGGCGGACAGCGGCTCGTCCAGGGCGAGCAGCCTCGGCTCCGTCGCCAGGGCGCGGGCGATGCCGACGCGTTGGCGCTGGCCCCCGGAGAGCGCGGCCGGGAAACGGGCGCCCGCCGTGTCGTCCAGGCCGACCAGGGCCAGCAGTTCGCGCACCCGGGCGCGGATCGAGGCGCGGTCCCGGCCCGCGGCCCGCAGCGGTTCGGCGAGCAGCTGGGAGACCGGCATGCGGGGATCCAGGGCGCCGAGCGGGTCCTGCATGACGATCTGGACGTCCTGCCGCAGCGCGCGGGCGCGCGCACCGGGGGCGAGCGTGGCGACGTCGGTGCCGGCGATCTCGATCCGGCCGCCTTCGGGCCGCCGCATCCGCAGGATCTCCATGAGGGTCGTCGTCTTGCCGCTGCCGGACTCGCCCACGAGGCCCAGGGTTTCGCCGGCCCGCAGCTCGAAGCCGACGCCGTTGACGGCGTGCAGTGTGCCGATCCGGCGCTTGAGGACGGCGCCCTTGGTCACCGGGAACGTCTTCACGAGGTCCTCGACGCGCAGCACCACCTCACCGGCAGCGGCCCGGGCCGCGGGCACCCGGTCGTCGGCCGGTGCGGCGCCGCCCGCCGGGTCGAGGGTGCCGTCGGCGATCTCCCCGGCCCGCAGACACGCCACCCGCCCGTGCCCGCCGACCTCGCGCAGCCCGGGTTCGTCGGCGCGGCAGGCGTCGAGGGCGACGGCGCAGCGGCTCGCGAAGGGGCAGCCGGCCGGCAGGCCGACCAGGGAGGGCGGTTCCCCGCCGATGGGCACGAGAGGCCGGCGCTCGCCGCCGTCCACGGTCGGTACGGCGGCGAGCAGCCGCGCGGTGTACGGCATCGTCGGCCGGCGGAACAGCTCCTCGACGCCCGCGTGTTCCACGAACCGGCCCGCGTACATGACGGCGACGTCGTCCGCGTGGCCCGCGACGACGCCGAGGTCGTGCGTGATGAGGACGAGCCCGGCGCCGGTCTCGCGCTGCGCCCGGCGCAGGACGTCGAGGATCTGTGCCTGGACGGTGACGTCGAGCGCGGTGGTGGGCTCGTCGGCGACGAGCACGGACGGCCGGTTGGCGATCGCCAGGGCGATGACCACGCGCTGGCGCATGCCGCCGGAGAACTCGTGCGGGAAGGCGGCAGCGCGGCCGCGCGGGTCGGGGATGCCGACGAGGTCGAGGAGTTCGACGGCCTGCTCCCAGGCGGCGCGCCGGGTCAGGTCCTGGTGGACCCGCAGGGCGTCGGAGAGCTGCCGGCCCACGGAGAAGATCGGGGTGAGCGCGGAGAGGGGGTCCTGGAAGACCATGCCGATGGATCTGCCGCGGACGCGGGACAGTTCGCGGTCGTCGAGGCCGATCAGGTTCCGGCCCTCCAGCAGCACCTGGCCGCCGACGTCGGCGGAGGGCGGCAGCAGGCCCATGATGCCCGTGGCGGTGGCCGACTTGCCGGAGCCGGACTCGCCGACGATGCACAGGGTGCGGCCGGGGAGCAGGTCGAAACCGACGCCGCGTACCGCCTCGACGGGGCCGGCCTCGGAGGGGAAGGAGATCCGCAGGTCCCGCACGGAGAGCACGGGGGCGGGCGCGCCGGTGGCCGCGGGGACGGGCGCGGGGGTCGCGAGGGTCATCGTCGGCCTCCCGCCGAACCGGTCACGGACGTGGGGTCGAGGGCGTCGCGCAGTCCGTCGCCGATGAGCGTCATCGACACGGTGAGCAGGACGACCAGTCCCGCGGGGAAGGCGAACAGCCAGGGGGCGCTGGTGACGGTGCCCGCTCCGTCCGCGAGCATCGTGCCGAGGGAGACGTCCGGGGTCTGCACGCCGAACCCGAGGAACGACAGGGCGGTTTCGCTGAGCACGGTCGTCACGACGCCCAGGGTGAGGTTGACGATCAGCAGGGAGCCCAGGTTGGGGATGATGTGGCGCAGGACGATGCGTAGCGGGCCGACGCCCATGAAGCGCGCCGCCGTCACATAGTCCCGTTCGCGCAGCGAGGTCGACACGGACCAGATCACCCGCGCGGTCGGCATCCAGCCGAACACGGTGAGGACGACGATCAGGACGCGCCAGTCGCCGGCGAGCCGGTGCGAGACCAGGGCGAGGACGAGGAACGACGGGACGATCAGCAGGAAGTGGACGAGGGCGAGGGTCGCCCGCTCGACGCGGCCGCCGGCGTAGGCGGCGCCGGCGCCGACGAGCGCGGCGACGACGATCGTCAGCACGGACACGCTCACCGCGATCACCAGGGAGCGCTGGAGCCCGTGCACGGCGCAGGCGTAGATGTCGTCGCCGCCCTGGTTGGTGCCGAACCAGTGCGCGGCGCCCGGCGGGCGGGTGAGTGCGGTGAAGTCGGCGTCGGTGTAGGCGTAGGAGGTGAACCGGCCGCCGAAGGCGCTGAACAGCACCAGCAGCAGGAAGATCACCACACCGGCGACGGCGGGGCGGTTGCGTACGAAGCGGCGCAGATAGAGCCGGCCGAGGCCGAGCTCGGCCGGCTGCGGCGCGGGGCGGGCCGCCGTACGGGCCGGAGCGTCGGACGTCGGGCGCGACGGGGCGTGCGGGGTCGCGTCGGTGGCCACGTCAGCTCACTCTCACTCTCGGGTCGAGGAAGACCGTGGCGATGTCCGCGAGGATCGCGCCGATCGCGGTGAGGGCCGCGGCGAAGGCGGCCGTCGCGACCGCGCCGTGCACGTCGTTCTTGGCGATGGTCTGGATGAAGTAGCGGCCCATGCCGTTCCAGCCGAAGACCGTCTCGGTGATGACGGCGCCGGTGAAGATCGCGGGGATGCCGAACGCCACGGAGGCCGCCGTCGGGATGAGCGCGGCCCGCAGCGCGTGCCGGCGGATCGCCTGGCCGCAGGTGAGCCCGGTGGCCCGGGCGGTGCGGACGAAGTCGGCGTCGAGGGTGTCGAGGAGCAGGGAACGCTGGGTCAGGTGGTAGCCGACGTACCCCATCAGGGTCAGGGTCAGGGTCGGCAGGATCAGATGCAGCAGGCGGTCGCCGATGACCGGGAGCGTTCCGGTGACGTCGGGCGAGTTCTCCCCGGCGACGTAGAGGAAGCGCAGTCCGGCGTGCTGGTTGAGCCAGATGGCGACGAAGACCACCGCGAGCGCGGCCACGGACGTCGGCACGTTGAGCACCGCGATGGACACCGCCTGCGAGATCCGGTCGGCGAAGCCGTACTGCCGGGCCGCGGTGTACACCCCGAGCGCGACGCCGACGACGACGGACAGGATCGTCGCGACGAGCACCAACTCCGCGCTGACCAGCGCCCGGTAGCCCACCTCGCCGTTGACGGGGACGCCGGTGGGTGACTTCCCCCAGTCGAAGTGGAGGACCACCGAGGTGAGCCAGTCCCACCAGCGGTGCACCACCGGGACCCGCGGGTCGAGGCCGTACGGCGCGAGGGCCTGGTCGATCTGGGCCTCGCTGCGGACGGGCCGCAGTTCCCTGAAGTTGGACCGGGGGTCCAGGAACCAACTGGCCAGGAAGAACGTGGCGTTGGTCGCGACCACGATCATCAGCACCCAGCCCGCTGCTTTGCGCAGCACAGAGCGGACCATCCGCAGCACCTCCCCAAGGCGTGATCATCACTTTGGTTCGTACCTTGCGGAGAAAGCCAGGCTTCGGCCGGTCCCGCCACGAGGCCGACATACTGTCGCAGCAAACGGTCCGGAATACCCGGCAATGGGGGAGATGTCGGAGCGTCCCGGTGTTACACGGCGTCAGGCGTCCGCGATCGTCGCCGTCACCGGTGTTCCCGTCTCCACCGTGCGGCTGACCGTGCAGAGCCGGTCGTGGGAGGTCCTGACGGCCCGGGGCAGGATGGCCCGGGCCCGCTCGGCGCCCTCGCCGTCGGGGAACGCGACGTGGAAGGTCACCGCGAGGTCGGTGAGGCGGTTGCCGAGGTCGTCGTCGACCTTGGTGCCCCGCACGGCGACGGTGAAGGACGTGGGCTCAGCGTGCCGGGTGGTCGCGATGTCCACGTCGACCGCGGTGCAGCCGCCGAGCGCCGCGAGGAGCAGCTCGACCGGGGTGAACTCGGTGTCGCCGGCGGCCCCGGTGCCGAAGGAGACGGAGCCGCCGCGGGCGTTCGTCGCCACGAAGTGGCCGGTGCTGGTGCGCTCGACGGTGACGGAGCGCAGGGAGTTGTCGGTCATGCCGGCGACCCTAACCCCGCGGCGGGCCGGTTCTGACGAGGTGAGCGCGTCCCGGGTCGCGGTGGACCGGGCGGTTGCCCCGCTGGGGCTGACTTCCTGCGGTCCGTCGTCCTCCGGCTCGTCGTCGTGGCCGACGGCACGGTCGAGCGGGCCGGCCTCGTCGCCGAGGTCACGGGTGCGGTGAAGGTCACCGAGGCGATGCGCTGCGCGCGATGGAGGCACTGACGGCCGCCGGTCCGGTGTCCGCCGAGGAGCCGTCCCAGGTGCGCGCCACCGACGCCGGACGGGAGCTGTACGCCGCGGCCTGCGCCGCGACCGCGCCGGTCAGCGCGCGGATCTACGCGTGCATCCCCGACGCGGACCGGGCCGTGGCCGGCCGCGTGCTCGCCCTGGTCACCGAGCGGGCCGACGCCGAGCCGGCCGCCCCGGACACCCGGAACAGCCAGTGGAATATTGAACGAACGCGTTCCGTTGTGGCCGTCGAAGGAGGTCACAGTGGAGACGCGAGTGGAGACCACGTACTACGACCACGGCACGCCCGCCGAGCGCTGGGAGCGTGCACGGCAGTTCTTCGACGCCAAGGACTACGCGGGTGCGGCACGGGTGCTGACCGGGCTGGTCGAGGAGGTGCCGGAGCAGACGGGACCCCGGCTGCTGCTGGCCCGCGCCTACTACCACTCGGCCCAACTGCGCCGCGCCGAGGCCGAGTTGCTGGCCATCGTCGAGCGCGACCCGGTGGAGCACTACGCCCGGCTGCTGCTGGGCCGCACGCTCCAGCGCCAGGCCCGGCACGCGGAGGCGGAGCCGCACCTGCGGATCGCCTCGGCGCTCGCGGGCGACTTCCCGCAGGAGTGAACGGCGGGTCGAGGGCCCGGTTCCGGACCGGGACCGGGACCGGGCCCTCGGCCCGCGGTGCCGGGCCGCCGCCGGCCAGGTGGCATGGCATCCTGACGCGATGGCACCCTCCCCTGATCACGCGCCGCTCGCCGAGCGGGTCGAGGAACTCCTCGCCGCCGGCGGCCCCTTGCCCATCGTCGCCGCCGGACAGCCCGTGCTGCGGCGCGCCGCCGTGCCCTACGACGGTCAGCTCGGGCCCGCCCTGCTGGCCCGCTTCGTCGAGGCCCTGCGTCTGACCATGCACGCCGCCCCCGGGGTCGGGCTCGCCGCGCCGCAGGTCGGCGTGGAGCTGCGGATCGCGGTCCTCGAGGACCCCGCCCCGGTGCCCGAGGAGGTGGCCGTGGTCCGGGGCCGCGTCCCGCAGCCGTTCCGGGTCCTGGTCAACCCGGCGTACGAGCCCGTCGGCGACGCGCGCGCCGCGTTCTTCGAGGGCTGCCTGAGCGTGCCGGGCTGGCAGGCGGTGGTGGCCCGGCACGCCGCGGTACGGCTGCGCGGCCAGGACGAGCGGGGCCGCACCCTGGACGAGGAGTTCAGCGGCTGGCCGGCCCGTATCGTCCAGCACGAGACGGACCACCTCGACGGCACCCTCTACCTGGACCGCGCCGAACTGCGCTCGCTGTCCACGAACGAGGCCGCCGCGGCCCTGTGGGCCCAGCCGGCACCGCGGGCGGCGGCCGAGGCCCTCGGCTTCGACCTGCCGTAGACCCCGGCGCCGGACAACCCGGACTCCGCCCGCCCTGTGGTCAGTTGTCGCGGTACGCCTCCAGCAGTCGCAGCCACACCTCGCTCAGCGTCGGGTACGACGGGACCGCGTGCCACAGCCGGCCGACCGGGACGTGGCCGGCGACGGCGACCGTGGCGGAGTGGATGAGTTCGCCGACGCCGGGGCCGACGAACGTGACGCCGCGCAGGATCTCGTCGTCCAGGTCGACGACCATGCGGGCGCGGCCCGTGTAGCCGTCGCCGTACAGACCCGCTCCGGCGACCGAGGAGAACTCGACGTCGACGGCGCGGACACGGTGGCCGGCCGCTTCCGCCTCGGCGAGGGAGAGGCCGACCGCGGCCGCCTCGGGGTCGGTGAAGACGACCTGGGGGACGGCGTGGTGGTCGGCGGTGGCGGCGTGCGCGCCCCACGCCTCCTCCGGGACGGGGTGGCCGGCGGCGCGGGCCGCGATGGCGGCGCCGGCGATGCGGGCCTGGTACTTGCCCTGGTGGGTGAGGAGGGCGCGGTGGTTGACGTCGCCGACGGCGTACAGCCAGTCGGTGCCGGTGACGCGCAGGCTGTCGTCCACGTCCAGCCACGAGCCGGGGGCCAGGCCGACGGTGTCGAGGCCGATGTCGTCGGTGTGCGGGACCCGGCCGGTGGCGAAGAGGATCTCGTCGGCCGTCAGCCGGTCGCCCGCGGCGGTGACCGCCACGACCGTGCCGTTCTCCCGGGTCACGGACGCCACGGACGTGCCGGTGCGGACGTCGACGCCCGCGGCGGTGAGCGCCTCGGCGACCAGCTCCCCGGCGAAGGGCTCCATCCGGTTCAGCAGGCCCTTGCCCCGGACGAGGAGGGTGACCCGGGAGCCGAGGGCCTGCCACGCGGTGGCCATCTCGGTGGCGACCACGCCGCCGCCGACGACGATCAGCCGGCCGGGCGCCGCCTCGGCGCTGGTCGCCTCCCGGCTGGTCCAGGGCCTGACCTCGGCGAGTCCTGGCAGGTCGGGCAGTTGGGCACGGGTGCCGGTGGCGACGGCGACGGCGTGCCGGGCGGTGAGGGTGGTGACCGCGCCGGACGGCGCGGTCACGGTGACCCTCCGGGGGCCGGCGAGGCGGCCGTGACCGCGGTACAGGTCGGCGCCGATGCTCTCGACCCAGGCGACCTGGCCGTCGTCCTTCCAGTGGGAGGTGTAGTCGTCGCGGCGGGCGAGGACCGCGGGGGTGTCGAGCGGGCCCTGGACCGCCCGGTCGAGGCCGGGCAGGCGGCGCGCGTCCGCCTGGGCGATCACGGGCCTGAGCAGGGCCTTGCTGGGCATGCAGGCCCAGTACGAGCACTCCCCGCCGACCAGCTCGCTCTCGACGATCGCGGTGGTCAGCCCGGCCGCACGGGTGCGGTCGGCCACGTTCTCCCCCACGGGTCCGGCCCCGAGCACCACGACGTCGTACGCGATGGATTCCGTTTCCGTCATGCGGTCAGTCTGGCGGGTGGTGTGCGCGGCGGCCACATGGGTACGCGCGCGGAACACAGGTGTGCACCTGTGGAATAGGCGGCCTGACGGCCGTGTTTGCGCCGACGGCACAACCCCACACCGGGAAGTAGGGATTCACACCATGAGCAGCACCGTGGAGCTGACCAAGGACAACTTCGACCAGACGGTCACCGAGAACGAGTTCGTTCTCATCGACTTCTGGGCGTCCTGGTGCGGGCCGTGCCGGCAGTTCGCGCCGGTCTACGAGAAGGCCGCCGAGGCCAATCCCGACCTGGTCTTCGGCAAGGTGGACACCGAGGCACAGCCGGAGCTGGCGCAGGCCTTCGACATCCGGTCGATCCCGACGCTGATGATCGTCCGGGACAAGATCGCCGTGTTCGCGCAGCCGGGCGCCCTGCCCGAGGCCGCCCTGACGGACGTCATCGGGCAGGCCCGCAAGCTGGACATGGACGAGGTCCGCAAGAGCGTGGCCGCCCAGCAGAGCGGCGCGCAGTGACGCGGTGACACGGCGGCGGGAGTACGGCCGCACGGGGCGGGGCCTCGGTCGCGGCGGGTGTCAGGTAGACTCCCGCCGGACGACCGAGGCCCCCAGCACGATGTGCACCTCCGGCCGGCCGCCGGGGTCGCGCACCGCTCGGTCGACCAGTTCGGCCAGGTCACGGCCGGACGGCAGGTCGATGTGGACCGTGCTGAGGCGGGGGCGCAGCAGCCGGCCCAGCATCAGATCGTCGGCGCCGATCACGGCCACGTCCTCAGGGACGCGGAGCCCTTCGTCCTGCAGGGCACGCATCAGCAGCATCGCGTACTCGTCGTTGTAGGCGAACACGGCGTCGAGCCCCGACTCCCGCCACTGAGCGGCGAGTCGGGCGGCGGACGCCTCCGTGTACGCGAGCGGCAGTTCGGTCGCGACCGCGTCCGTGCCGCGCAGCGCCTCGCGCACACCGGCGAGCCGGGGCCGTGAGTAGAACTCCAGCCCGGCGTCCCGTGGCACCACGACCCCGATCCGGCGCCGGCCGACCGCGTGCAGATGGGCGCCCGCGCAGTGGCCGACCGCGTCGTGGTCCGTCAGCAGGGCGTGCGCGCCGTCGACGCGCACGGGGCCGAGCGTGACCACGGCCCGGGCGCCGGAGCGCTTGAGGACCTGCACCCCCTGCGGCCCCAGTTCCGCGCCGGGCACCAGGACGGCGACCGGCCGCAACTCGGCCCAGGCGCGGGCGGCTTCGTCGCCGCGCGAGCCGTCCGTGCCGTACTGCACGACGGTGTAGTCGAGGCGGCCGAGGGCCTGCTGGAGTTCGTTGAGAAACCCGCTGTAGAGGGGGCCCGCCGGGATAGCGGGGGCGGGCATCAGGACCATCCGGCTGTGCCCGGCGCGCAGGCTGCGGGCGGCGGCGTGGGGCACGTATCCCAGTTCCCGTGCGGCCTCGTGGACGCGCCGGCGCGTCGGCTCGCTGATCCGTACGGCACTGGTGTTGTTGAGGACATAGGACACGGTCGCGCGGGAGACTCCGGCCAGGCGGGCGACGTCGGCGCTCGTGGGCGTGTTCGGTATCTGCACCATGACAGACCGCATCTTGGCAGAGGCGTGGGGGCCGGGATCGGGCGGGGCGCCGTGGTTCATCGTTCGACGAAATCCCGTGCGGTCCGGACTCTCTCAATAGGCGGTCCGGACTGCACGAGGCGTTCCGGAACGCGGCACACACGGATGAACATGTTCGCCGCGAACTTGTTCGTGTCGAACATGTTCGTTACGGTGCATGCATGACCGCTCCTGACTCCCCCGGCTCCTCGCACTCCCCTCGCTCACCCCGCTCCCGTCGCGAGCGTCCCGCCAAGCCCGCTCTCACCCGGGAGGGCATCGTCACCGCCGCCGTCGCGATCCTGCGCGCGGAGGGACTGCGCAAGGTGACCATGCGGCGGCTCGCCCAGGAGCTGGACACCGGCCCGGCCTCGCTGTACGTGTACGTCCGCAACACCGACGAGCTGCACGCGGCCGTCCTGGACGAGCTGCTCGGCACGGTCGGGCCCGCCCCGGCCGCAGGCGACTGGCGGGAGCGGCTGGAGCAGGTGCTCACCGCCTACACGGCGATGCTCATGGAACACCCGGGCATCGCCCGCTCGGCGCTGACCGCACGCCCGAGCGGCCCGCACTATCTGCGGCTCATCGAGACCCTGCTGGAGCTGCTCCACGAGGGCGGGGTGCCGCGCGCGCAGGCGGCGTGGGGCGTCGACCTGCTGCTCCAGCACGCCACCGCGACCGCCGCGGAGCACGCCGGGGAGGATTCCCCGGCCGACTGGCAGGCGCTGTCCCGCGCCCTGCGCGAGTCACCCGCCGCCACCCACCCGCGCATCGCCGAGAGCGCCGGCGCCCTGCTGTCCGGCACCCCCGAGGCCCGCCTGTCATGGGCCTTCCAGACCCTGATCAACGGCATCGAGCGGACGTCGGTACCCGACTGACGCACCACCCACCAGGAGGCCACCATGACCAGCTCTCCTTCCCTTCCCTCTTCCGCTCCCCTCCCGCACCACCCCGTCGCCGTCGTCGGTGCGGGGCTCGGGGGGCTCGTGCTCGCGCGGGTGCTGCGGGTGCACGGCGTCGAGGCCGCCCTGTTCGACCTGGAGGCCTCGGCGGGCGCACGGACCCAGGGCGGCATGCTCGACATCCACGACGACTCCGGCCAGGAGGCGCTGCGCGCCGCCGGGCTGCACGAGGAGTTCCTGCGGCGGGTCCATCCCGGCGGCCAGGCCGTGCGGGTGCTCGACCGGTACGGCACGGTCCATCTGGCCGAGTCCGACGACGGCACCGGCGGCCGGCCCGAGATCGACCGGGGTGAGCTGCGCGCGCTGCTGCTCGGCTCGCTGCCCGAGGGCACGGTCCGCTGGGGTGCCAAGGTCACCGGGGCGCGCCCGCTGGGCGGCGGCCGGCACGAGGTGACGCTCGCCGACGGCACGGCGTTCACCACGGACCTGCTCATCGGCGCGGACGGCGCCTGGTCCCGGATCCGCCCGCTGCTCTCCCCCGCCCGACCCGCGTACACGGGTGTGTCGTTCGTCGAGGCGGACCTGCGGGAGGCGGACCTGCGGCACCCGGCGAGCGCGGCGGTGGTCGGCGGCGGCATGCTGTTCGCGCTCGGCGCGGGCCGGGGTTTCCTCGCGCACCGCGAGAGCGACGGCAGTCTGCACGTCTACACGGCCGTCGAGGCGCCGGAGGACTGGCTGGACGGCATCGACTTCGGCGACCCGGAGGCGGCGAAGGCGGCCGTGCTGAAGGAGTTCGACGACTGGGACGAGCGCCTGCGGGCCCTGGTCGCCGACGCGGACGGGCCGCTGGTGCCCCGGCGCATCCACGCGCTGCCGGTCGGGCACCGCTGGGAGCGGACTCCCGGGGTCACCCTGCTCGGGGACGCGGCGCACCTGATGTCGCCGTTCGCGGGCGAGGGCGCCAACCTGGCGCTGATCGACGGCGCCGAGCTGGGCCTCTCGCTGGTCGCGCACCCCGGTGACCGGGAGGCGGCGCTGGCGCGTTACGAGGACCGGATGTTCCGGCGCGCCGAGGTGTCCGCGCGGGAGTCGGCCCAGGGCGGCGACCGGCTGTTCCGCGCCGACGCCCCACAGGGGCTGCTCGACCTGTTCGCCCGGCACTCCTGAGCGGTCGCGCACGGCTCCTGAGGGGCCGTCAGCGGGGCGGCGGTTCGGTGCGGGTCACCCGGGCGACCAGGTCGGTCCAGCCGGCCTCCAGCCGTTCCATGGGCATGCCGCGCTGGCGGTGCTGATGGTGGATCAGCGCCGGGTCGAGCGAGGCCAGCAGCGTCTGGGACAGCAGGTCGCAGTCGGCGTCCGGCACGATCTGCCGCAGCAGCACCGCGATGTGCGTGCGCCGCGCCCCGATCGCCGGGTGCGAGAAGCGCCGGGTGGGCTCCGGCTGGGCCGCCAGCTGGAGGTCGAGCTGCTCGGCGGAGCGGTAGAGCACCGCCACGCCGAACGCGCGCAGCCGGTCCAGGGCCGGCGCCCCGGGGCCCAGCGGTGGGGGCCCGCCCAGGAAGTCGGCCTGGAGCTGCCGGTCCGAGTGGTCGAGCAGGGCCATCAGCAGACCCGTGCGGTCGCCGAAGCGGCGGAACACCGTGCCCTTGCCCACCTGGGCCGCCGCGGCGACGGCCTCCATGGTGACACCGGCCACGCCGTGCTCGGCGATCAGCCGGGCCGCGGCCTCCAGCAGGCGGGCGCGGTTGCGGGCCGCGTCGGCGCGCAGGCACGGCTCCTCGGGGGAGGGGGCGACCTGAAGCAACTGAGGAGCGTCGTGGGACTCCTCGGGCGTCGGGAAGGGCGGCAGGGCGGCGGACATGACGCCAGCGTAAAGCATCGGGAAGAAAACTGGACCGCGGTCCGCTTAGGGTGGTACACAAATAAACGGACCTCGGTCCGGATCGTAACAGCGATGTTTCAGCCCCTTGGAGTTCCCATGTCTGTTCGTATCCTCGCGCTCGTCGGCAGCCTCCGCGCCGGTTCGCACAACCGCCAGCTCGCCGAGGCGGCCGTCAAGCTCGCTCCCGAGGGCGCCGAGGTCGTGCTCTTCGAGGGCCTGGCCGACGTCCCCTTCTACAACGAGGACGTCGACGTCGAGGGCGGCGTCCCGGCCGCCGCCGCGAAGCTGCGCGCGGCCGCCCAGTCCGCCGACGCCTTCCTGCTGTTCTCGCCCGAGTACAACGGCACCATCCCCGCCGTGCTGAAGAACGCGATCGACTGGCTGTCGCGCCCGTACGGCGCCGGCGCCTTCGGCGGCAAGCCCGTCGCCGTGATCGGCACCGCCTTCGGCCAGTACGGCGGCGTGTGGGCGCAGGACGACACCCGCAAGGCCGTCGGCATCGCCGGCGGCAAGGTGATCGAGGACATCAAGCTGTCCATCCCGGGCTCCGTGACCCGGTTCGCCGAGACCCACCCGGTGGACGACACCGAGGTCGCCGCCCAGCTGACCGAGGTCGTCGCCCGTCTGCACGGCAACGTGGGCGAGGCCACGGCCGCCTGAGGCCACCGTCACCCGCGAAGGCCTAGGGGGCCGGAGGCCGCTCCGGCCCCCTTTCGCGTGTCCGCACCCGGTCCCCTACGCGCGCGCCGGGAACAAGGGGTGGCCCGCGACCAGCCGTTCGGCCAGCGCGCTGCGCCGGTACAGCACCCGACGGCCGTCCCGGGCGCGGGTCACCAGGCCCGTGGCGGCCAGGATCCGCAGGTGCTGGGAGACGGCGCTCGGCGTCACGCCGAGACGCCGGGCCAGTTCGACGGTGGGCAGCGGCTCGGCGAGCAGCCGCAGCAGGGTGGTGCGGGGCGCGCCGAGCAGCGCGGCGAGCGCGGAGGCGTCGGGGTCGGGGTCGGGCTCCGGTTCCCACAGGGTCGCCGTGCCCCGGCCGGGGTAGGCGAGCATCGGAGGGGCCGCGGCGCTGATCGGTGGCGCCGGCTTGTGTGCGAACACCGACGGGATCAGCCGCAGCCCGCGCCCGGCGCCGTCGACCGCGTGCCGGCCGATCATCTTGTCGACACTGAGCACCCCGTCGCGCCAGCCGAGGTTCGGGTGCAGGCCGGCGAAGAGCGAGCGGGCGCCGCCGGTGGCCAGCTGTCCCGCGCGGTGCGTGATGTCGGCCTCCAGGACGAGCCGGATCCGCGGCCAGTACGGCAGCAGAGCCGTGTGCCAGTAGCGGAGGAGCAACTCGACGACACGGCCGAGGAGTTCGAGGACCGGGGCGTCATCGGGTGCGCCGGCCCACCGCAGTGCGGCGGGCAGCGGGCGCGGAGCGTGCGCGGCGAGCAGGTCGCGCCGCACGACGTCCGGAGGTGTGGCCCGTACGACCGCCAACTCCTCGTCCAGCGTGGGCGCGTGGACGGTCGGCCGGGGTGTCAGGAAGTCGGGCAGGGCGAGAGCGGGGCCGACGAGGGCGGACAGCAGGGGCAGGTCGGTGGGGACGAGGGCGGCGAGCACGGCCCGGCGCCAGCGGCCGTGCAGGGGGTGCAGGGCGGGCGCGCGCAGCACGCGCAGGCTCTCCATCAGCTCGCCGAGCGGGGAGATCGCGAACCGGGTGTCGGCGAGGTCGTCGACCCCGAGCCGGAAGCTGATCATTTAGCCCCCGTCTACATCGCTCGCCAACCGCCGCCGCATGCCGTGGACTTCGTGCCATGGCAGATCTCCACTCCGAGCAGCGTAGCGCGACCGCGTCCGGGACCTCCCGGCTCGTCGCGGTGCTGGCCCTGGCCTGCGCGGTAGCGGTCGGCAACGTCTACTTCCCGCAGGCCGTCGTCCCGCTCGCGGCGGCGGGCCTCGGCGTCGCGCCGGGCGCGGCGGCCGGGGTGGTGACGGCGACCCAGTTCGGCTACGCGGCCGGCATCTTCCTGCTCGTACCGCTCGGCGACCGGCTGCCACCCCGCCCGCTGCTGGTCACCCTGCTCAGCGTGACCGGCCTCGGGCTCACCGCCGCGGCCGCCGCGCCCGCACTGCCGCCACTGCTCGCGGCGAGCGTGCTGGTGGGCGCGGCCACGGTGGTCGCTCCGCTGGCCGGACCGCTGGCGGCCGGGCTGGTCCCGCCCGAGCGACGGGGCGTGGTGGGCGGCACGCTGCTGAGCGGGTCCCTGGCCGGGATGCTGCTGTCCCGCACGGCCGGCGGCGCCCTCGGTGACCGGCTGGGCTGGCGGGCGCCCTACGTCCTCGCGGCCGTCCTCACGCTGGCGGTCGCGCTGCCGCTGTCCCGGGCGCTGCCGCGGCTGACCCCGCCGTCCCGGCAGCGCTACCGGCACCTGCTGGCCGAGCCCGTCCGCCTGCTGCGCGCCGAACCCGCCCTGCGCCGCTCGTCCTTCTACCAGGCGACGGTGTTCGCCGGGTTCTCCGCCGTGTGGACCGGGGTCGCACTGCTGCTGACCGGGCCGGTGTACGGGTTCGGGGCGGGTGCGGTCGGGCTGCTCGCGCTGGTCAACGCGGTGACCATGCTGGTGACACCGTTCGCGGGCCGGCTGGTGGACCGGTGGGGCGCCGACGCGGTGAACCTGGTCTGCTTCGTGCTGGTCGTCCTCGCCGCGGTGGTGCTCGTCCCGGGCGCCTTCGGCGGCGGCACCGGGCTGCCGGCCCTCGTGGCGGGCAGCCTGCTGCTGGACGTCGGCATGCAGTCCGGCATGGTCGCCAACACGGTGCGGATCTACGCCCTCCGCGCGGACGTCCGCAGCCGCCTCAACACCGCCTACATGACCTGCGCCTACCTCGGCGGCACCCTCGGCTCCTGGCTCGGCGCCCGGGCGTACGCGTGGTGCGGCTGGCCGGGAGTGTGCGGTCTCGTCGCCCTGCTGGCCGGACTGGGGCTGCTCCGGCACCTGACGGCGACGGCGCGGGACAAGCGGCTCGGGAAGAGAGGCGCGCGGGTGTCGTGTTGCCGACCTGGGAAGATCACCGAGGTGCGGAAGCCGGTGCGAGGACGTGGAGCACCTCCGGCAGCGCGGCGGCGAAGCCCGTGAAGGTGTCGATCACCGTGCGGTTGAGCGGGCGCACCCGGACCGGGACCGGCGCCTGGACACCGCGGTTGCGGGCGGCGGGGTCGATGTCCGCGTGACAGCCGCGGATCACCCCCCGCCGGGTGAGCGAACGGACCCCTTCGAGACAGGTCGAGGGGGCCACACGAGCTTCCGGGCGAGTTCCCGGCGGCCGCCTTCCCGCAGTGCGGGGACATCGTCGACGTCACGGGAGCCGGCCACTTCCCCGGGTGAAATCGCTGTGGAAGTCCGGGACTTGAGGTTACCGTTCGGTAGACATCGTGCCCGGATCCTCCCGGAGGTGCTGCCCATGACGCCCGACCGTGCCCACGGCCTCGTGGAGACGCGCCGCGCGCTCGCCGACGGGGAGGTGACCTCACGCGCGCTGGTGGAAAGGACGCTGGCACGGATCGAGGCCGCGCAGGAGACACTGAACGCGTTCCGGATCGTACGGGCCGAGGCCGCGCTCGCCGAAGCCGACGCCGCGGACCGGGAGTTGGCCGCCGGGGCGCGGCGCCCGCTGCTCGGGGTGCCGGTGGCGGTGAAGGACGACATGGACGTGGCGGGCGAGCCGACCGCGTTCGGCTGCCGCGGCGACTTCCCGCCGGCCGCCGCGGACGCCGAGGCGGTACGGCGGCTGCGCGCCGCCGGTGCGGTGATCGTCGGCAAGACCAACACCTGCGAGCTGGGTCAGTGGCCGTTCACCGAGGGGCCGGCGTTCGGGGACACCCGCAATCCGTGGCACACCGGGCACACCCCCGGCGGTTCCTCCGGGGGTTCCGCCGCCGCCGTCGCCGCCGGACTCGTGCCCGCCGCGCTCGGCTCCGACGGGGCGGGTTCGGTGCGGATACCGGCTTCCTGGACCCATCTCATCGGCATCAAACCGCAGCGCGGCCGCATCTCGACCTGGCCGCGCGGCGAGTCCTTCCACGGGATCACGGTCAACGGCACCCTCGCCCGTACGGTCGCGGACGCGGCCCTGCTGCTGGACGCGGCGAGCGGCAACCACCCCGGGGACCCGCACCGGCCGGCCGCCCTCACGGTGGCGGACGCCGTCGGCCGCGACCCCGGCCGGCTGCGTGTCGCGCTGTCCCTGAAGCCGCCGTTCACCGCGCTGCCGGCCCGGCTGCACCCGCAGATCCGCACCCGGATCGTCCAACTCGCGGACCGGCTGGCCGCGTTGGGACACGAGGTCGAGGAGGCGGATCCGCCGTACGGGCAGATCGGGCTGGCCTTCCTGCCGCGCGCCACCGCCGGGATCGCCGAGCGGGCCCGCGAGGCCCCCGACCCGGCGCTGCTCGATCGGCGCACCCGTGACGCGGCCCGGCTGGGCCGGCTGCTCGGCGGGCTCCCGCTGCGGGCCGCCCGGCGCGCGGAGCCGGTGCTGCACCGGCGGATCGGCCGGTTCTTCACCTCGTACGACGTGATCCTCGCGCCGACCACGGCCGCTCCCCCGCCCCTCGTCGGCGCCCTGCACCGGCTGGGCGGGACGGCCCTGGACCGCGCGATGATCGCCGCCTGCCCGTACGCCTGGCCGTGGAACGTGCTCGGGTGGCCGGGCGTGAACGTACCCGCCGGCTTCGTGGACGGCGGCCTGCCGGTCGGCGGCCAGCTCCTCGGCCCGGCCGGCAGCGAGCCCCGACTGGTCTCCCTCGCCGCCCAGTTGGAAACCGAACTGCGCTGGCACGAGCAGTGGCCACCGGGGCGGACGGCGCAGACCCCGGTGGGCTGAGAGCTGCGCTTCGCCCGAGCCCGGCGACAGGTCGGGGGGCGGGCGCGCACGGAGCGGACCGGGAGCAGCGGCGCGCGGGGGCGGTTACGCCGCCAGCAGGGTGACTCCCAGGGCGGCCAGGGCGACGACCTTGAGGAGTTCCAGCGCCACGTACCAGAGGTGGCCGTGCGAACGGGGCAGGTCCTCGCCCGCGAGGACGCGGTCGGAGCGGCGGTTGAGGACGGGGCGGACCACGGCGAGCTGCGCGAGGAGCAGCACGGCGACGGCCGCTGTCGGTCCGACGACCGAGGCCGGGGCACCGCCCACCGCGACCGCGACGATCACCACGACCGCCAGGACCGCCTCCACGGCGTTCAGCGCCCGGAACACCAGCCGGCCTATGCCCAGGCCGATCGGGATGGTCACGCCCGGTGCGCGGAACTTCAGCGGGGCCTCCAGGAAGGAGATCGACAGCACCATCCCGAGCCAGAGGAAGGTGAGGGCACCGGCGAGCGCGGCGGACGTGGCGTTCATCTGCGAGGGTCCTTTCCGGGTCGGGCGGCGGTGTTCCCCGCCACGTGGGCGACGCAGGAGTCCGCTTCGGCGAAGGGCTCCAGCGCGGTGGCCGTCAGCGGGGCGTCCAGTCGTGTCAGCGCGCCCTGCATCAGGCCGAGATGGAGGGGGCAGACCAACCGGCCGTACTCCTCGGCGAGTTCGAGGAAGGGGCAGTGGCGCAGCCGGATCCGCCGGGCCGGACCGTCGGCCGTCTCCGCTCCTCGCTCTGCCGCCTCTTCTTCGCCTTCCCCGTCCCTCTCGTCCTCTTCTTCCACCTGCGGGGCGAAGCCCAGTTCGTCCAGCAGGGCGACGAGCGCGGCCGTGGCGCGCTCGGCGCTCGGCTGCTCGAAGGGCGGCGGCGGGTCCACCAGGAAGCCGCCCCACGCCCGGCCCGTCTCCATCGCCTCCGCGCGTGCCTCGGCCGGGTCGGCGGACGCCCAGCGGCTCAGCAGGACGCGGGCGAGCAGCCGGTAGTCACGGGCGCCGCCGCGGTCCATGCCGGGCCGCACGACGTAGCCGACGGCGGGCCGGCCCGGTCCCGGGGACCGCACGGTCCGGCGCTCGACCAGCCCGTCGGCCACCAGGGCGTCCAGATGGAACCGGACCGTGTTGGGGTGGACACCCAGCCGCCGCGCCACCTGCGCCACGCCGAGCGGCGAGGGTGCGGTGCGCAGCACCTCCAGCACCTCCCGGCGCCGCGGGCTCTCGCGTCGTGGGCTGTCGTGCGCCGTCACCTCCGGCACCCCTCTCCACCCGCGTTCCCACCTGCGTCCATTTTCACGAATCCTACATGTATAAATTGTAGAGTCGGGAGCGCAGGGAAAGACCCGAGGGGAAGAGAAGATGACGACGTCGCCGTCCGCGAGGGACACCGAGCCGCGCGTGCTGTGCGACACGCGGGCCCTGACGGAGAATCCGCCGCTGCCCGGCGGGGTGCTGTGGAAGCTGGCCGAGAGCGGCCGTCAGCTCGACGCCAACGTGGTCCGGCTCGCCCCGGGCCGGCGGGTCGAGGTCCACACGGAGCCGCAGCTGGACGTGATACTCCTCGTGACCGGCGGTGACGGCGCGCTCGGCACGGAACGGGCCGACGAGCACCAGCCGTTGGCCGAGGGCGCCCTGGTCTGGCTGCCGCACGGCTGCGCCCGCGGGCTCACCGCCGGTGCGGCCGGGCTGACGTACGTGACCGTGCACCGCCGCCGTCCCGGCATGTCCATCGGCACCCGCCCGGCCGGCGCCTGACCCGCCGGGGCGCTCCCAGGAGGCCCACCCGCCGCAACAGCCGGGCGACGGGCGACCGTTGCCCCGCCGCGGCCGACCGCTAGGGTGTGCCCCCGTGAGCACGTTTACCGAAGAGAACGTCCCCGGCCGGTACGGCCCCCACGCCACCACCGAGGCCGACCCGCGCGAGGTCGGCCGGGTGCGCACCGAGTACTCCCCCGCCCACGACGGCGATCCGGACCCCGGCGAGATCGTGTGGACCTGGGTGCCCTTCGAGGAGCACGACGGCCGGGGCAAGGACCGCCCGGTGCTGGTCGTCGCGCGGGAGGCGGCGGGCACCGTCCTCGCCGTACAGCTGACGAGCAAGCGGCACGACGGCGACCGCGACTACGTGGCGATCGGCAGCGGGCCCTGGGACCGCTCGGACCGGGACTCCTGGGTGGACGTGGACCGCGTGCTGCGGCTGCACGAGGAGGGCATGCGCCGCGAGGCGTGCGCGCTGGACCGGGGACGGTTCGACCTGGTCCGCCGGCGGCTGCACGAGCGCTACGGCTGGACCTGACCGACGCCGCCGCCCGGCGTCAGGCGAACGCCCGCGTGAACGCCGCCCGGACCACCGCACCCGGCGTCCGGTCCAGCACCCCGAACACCACGTGGTCGAAGCCGCGGGCGAACCGGCCGCCGGGGCCGAGCAGGGCCCGGAAGGCGCCCGCGACCTGCGCCGGGTCGTTCTGGAACACACCGCAGCCCCAGGCGCCCAGCACCAGCCGGCGACAGCCCTGGGCGGCGGCCGTCTCCAGCACCCGCTCGGCACGGACCGCCAGGGCGCCCGGCAACGCGTCGGCGCGCTGCGGTGCCGTACGCCGTACGACGCCCGCGTTGGGGGCGGCCGCGGTCAGGAAGCCGGCACGGAACGGCTCGGTCAGCAGCCGGCCGCGGTCGTCGCGGAAGACCGGAACGGCCGGTGAGTGGATCACCCGGTCCGTGTAGAACGGGTCACGGTCGGCGCGGTGGTGGTCGTAGAAGCGGCGGGCCGTGAGCAGGCAGGTGTGCAGCGCGGAGGCGCGGCACAGCGCCTCCTCCTGGGCCTGCGCGCCGTTGAGATAGCCGCCGCCCGGATTGCGGGCCGAGGCGAAGTTCAGGACGGTGACCGGGGCGTCGGACAGCCGGCGGGCGGCCTCCAGGCTGCTCTCGCCGGTCACCTCGAAAACGGTGCCCCCGGCCACGGGCGCGTCACCCGTTTGCCGTACGGAGACCGGTTCGGGCCCGAACATCCGCGTCCCGGCGCGCGCGGCCTCGATGTCCGCCGCGAGGAAGACCTCCCGGCCGTCCGGCGCGCGGTAGCGGCCCGCGGTCACGATCGCTTCCGTCTCCGCGGCGATCCCGCGCAGGCGTGCGCTCACGGCGCCACCCCCGTGGACGCCGTGACGGCCGCCTGCGCGGTCTCCCCCGTCGTGCTCATGCACGCATCCTGGGTGATGCTGGTCGTGCGCTGCAACGGAGTTTCCCGCGCCGGAACACCCCGGGGAACGAGCGGGAAACGGATATGACCGAACCGGAACATCCGGTGGGGCACTCTTGTGCGAACCAGCTCCAGGGTCTTGGGTAGAGCGCATGCCTGCCCGGCCCCAAGACCAACCGGGCAGATGGCATGGTGGAATCTCAGGAGGATCCCGACATGTCCGACTCGAAGAGCGACGGCGGCGACTGTACGAGCCACCGCACCGCCGTCACCGAGGCCGAGGTGGAGGCCCTGGTCCGGGGCATCTGCTTCAAGACCGGGCCGCCCCGCGCGCTCGGTGTCGAACTGGAATGGCTGGTCCACGAGCTGCGCGCGCCGCAGCTCCCCGTGACACCCGAACGACTTCGGGCGGCCTACGCCGCCCTGCGGGCCGTGCCCCTGCGCTCGCCGCTCACCGTGGAACCCGGCGGCCAGCTGGAGCTGAGTTCACCGCCCGCCGCCTCCCTGATGGAGTGCATCCGCACCGTCTCCGCCGACCTGGACACCGTGCGCGGCGTCCTCGCCGAGGACGGTCTCACCCTCGTCGGCGTCGGCCACGATCCCTGGCACACCCCGCGCCGGTTCCTGCACGAGCCGCGCTACGACGCCATGGAGGCGTGCCTGGACCGCACAGGGCCGGCCGGCCGGCACATGATGTGCGCCTCCGCGTCCGTGCAGGTCTGCGTGGACGCCGGGCAGGAGGAGCCGGGCCCGCTCGGACACGAACGGCGCTGGTGGCTGGCGCATCACCTGGGCGCGGTCCTGGTCGCCGCGTTCGCCAACTCCCCGCTGATCGGCCAGGAGCCCACGGGCTGGCAGTCCAGCCGGCAGCTGATGTGGACGCAGATCGGTGCCGGCCGCGCCGGGGCTCCCCCGCTGGACGGCGACGCCCGCGGCGCCTGGGCCCGGCATGTGCTGGACTCCCCGGTGATGTGCGTCCGCCGGGACGACGGCGGGCCGTGGGAGGTGCCCGAGGGGCTCACCTTCCGGGAGTGGACGCGCTCCGGCACGCCCCGGCCGCCCACCCGGGCCGACCTGGACTATCACCTGACCACGCTGTTCCCGCCGGTCCGGCCGCGCGGTCATCTGGAGCTGCGCATGATCGACGCGCAGCCCGGCGAGGACGGCTGGATCGTGCCGCTCGCGGTGACGGCGGCGCTGTTCGACGACCCGGCGGCCGCCGAGACGGCGTACCGGAGCGTGAAACCGCTGGTGGAGCGGACGCTGCACCGGCCGGCGCCGCACAATCCGCTGTGGACCGACGCGGCCCGCTCCGGGCTCGCCGACCCGGAGCTGCGCGAGATGGCCGCCGAGTGCTTCGCGGCGGCGCTGGAGGCGCTGCCCCGGCTCGGCGCCGACGCCGAGGTGATCGGCGCGGTGGCCGCGTTCCGGGACCGTTACGTCGCCCGGGGCCGCAGCCCGGCCGACGACCTGCTGGACCGCCGACGCCGCACGGAGCCGGCCCGGCCCCAGCGCACCGGAGACCCCGGAGGCACTGCCCTCGACCGCCGCAGGAAGGACATCCGCACATGAGCGCCCCCGAGACCGGCACGCGCGCCGGCGCGGCCGAGCCGGACGCCCCGGACAGCGCGGCCCTGCGCGAGCGCGCGCTCACCTCGCTCGTCACCGCCCGGGACCGCACCACGCTGCTGACGACCTGCGTCGAGGACCCGGACCTGACCGCCCAGCACTCCCCGCTGATGTCCCCGCTGGTGTGGGACCTCGCGCACATCGGCAACCAGGAGGAGCTGTGGCTGCTGCGGGCGGTCGGCGGCCGGGAGGCGATGCGGCCCGAGATCGACGGCCTGTACGACGCCTTCGAGCACCCGCGCGCCGCGCGCCCCTCGCTGCCCCTGCTGCCGCCCGCCGAGGCCCGGCACTACGCGGCCGAGGTGCGCGGCCGGGTGCTGGATCTGCTGGAGGGCGCGGACTTCCACGGCTCCCGGCTGACCGAGGCCGGCTTCGCCTTCGGGATGATCGCCCAGCACGAACAGCAGCACGACGAGACGATGCTGATCACCCATCAGCTCAGAAAGGGCCCGCGGGCGCTCACCGCTCCGGACCCCGACCCGGCGCCGCCGTTCACCGGCCCGGCCGAAGCCCTCGTGCCCGGCGGCCCGTTCACGATGGGCACCTCCACGGAGCCGTGGGCGCTGGACAACGAACGCCCGGCGCACGTGCGGGAGGTGGCGCCGTTCTGGATCGACACCACCCCGGTGACGAACGCGGCGTACCAGGCGTTCATCGAGGACGGCGGTTACGACACCGAGCGCTGGTGGACGCCGGAGGGCTGGGCGCACATCCGGCGGCACGCGATCACGGCTCCACTGTTCTGGCACCGGGAGGGCGGGCAGTGGCTGCGCCGCCGGTTCGGGGTCACCGAGCCGGTCCCGCCGGACGAGCCGGTGCTGCACGTGTGCTGGTACGAGGCCGACGCCTACGCCCGCTGGGCCGGGCGGCGGCTGCCCACCGAGCCGGAGTGGGAGAAGGCCGCCCGGCACGACCCGGCCACCGGCAGGTCCCGGCGCTATCCGTGGGGCGACGCCGATCCGGCGCCCGAGCACGCCAACCTCGGTCAGCGCCATCTCGGCCCGGCGCCCGCAGGCAGCTACCCGGCCGGTGAATCCCCGCTCGGCGTACGGCAGTTGATCGGGGACGTGTGGGAGTGGACGGCGAGCGACCTCCAGCCGTACCCCGGCTTCCGGGCCTTTCCGTACAAGGAGTACTCGGAGGTGTTCTTCGGCCCCGAGTACAAGGTGCTGCGCGGCGGTTCGTTCGCGGTGGACCCGGTGGCCTGCCGGGGCACGTTCCGCAACTGGGACTACCCGATCCGCCGGCAGATCTTCTCCGGGTTCCGCACCGCCCGCTCGGAGGCCGTCTGATGTGCCGTCACCTCGCTTATCTGGGGCCGGAGACACCGCTCGGGCAACTGCTCGTCGAGCCGCCGCACAGTCTGGTGCACCAGTCGTGGGCGCCGCAGCGGCAGGCGTCCGGGACGGTCAACGCGGACGGTTTCGGGGTGGGCTGGTACGCCCCGGAGGATCCCGTCCCGGCGCGCTACCGGCGGGCCGGGCCCGTCTGGGCGGACCTGTCCTTCGCCGACCTGGCGCGGGTGGTGCGCTCCGGCGCCGTCCTCGCCGCCGTACGGGACGCGACGCTGGCGGGCGCGGACGCCGAGGCGGCCGCGGCCCCCTTCGCGTCCGGACGGTGGCTGTTCAGCCACAACGGCGCCGTCGCGGGCTGGCCGGACGCGGCCGCCCCGCTGCTGTCCGCCCTGCCGCCGGTCGACCTGCTGGCGCTGGAGGCCCGCAGCGACTCGGCGTTCGTCTGGGCGCTGGTCCTGCACCGGCTGCGCTCGGGCGACGAAGCCGGCCAGGCGCTCGGCGAAACGGTGCGCCGGCTGGCCGCGGCGGCCCCCGCCTCCCGGCTCAACCTGCTGCTGACCGACGGCGCCACGATCGCCGCCACCGCCTGGGGCGACAGCCTCTGGTACCGCACGGAGCCCGGCCGCAGCACGGTCGTCGCCTCCGAGCCGTACGACGACGACCCGCTCTGGCAGGAGGTCCCCGACCGCACCGTGCTCACCGCGAGCCGCGCCGGTGTGCTGCTCGCCCCGTTGGAGGACCCCGCGCCCTCCCCCGCCCTCGACTCCGCTCGAGCGGGGGGACCCCCATCCTCGAAGGAGCCCTGTACGTGAGCCCCCTTCTTGTCACCCGCACCCTGCCCGAGGACGCGACGGACGCCGCGCTGCGCGCCGACGTCCTGCACGGCCTGACCGACCACCCCAAGTGGCTGCCGCCGAAGTGGTTCTACGACGCCCGCGGCAGCGAACTGTTCGAGCGGATCACCGAGTTGCCCGAGTACTACCCGACGCGCGCCGAGCGGGAGATCCTCACCGTCCGCAGCGGCGAGATCGCCGCGGCGAGCGGTGCCCGCACGCTGATCGAGCTGGGCTCGGGCTCCTCCGAGAAGACCCGTCATCTGCTCGACGCGCTCGCGCCCGCGGTGTACGTCCCGGTCGACGTCAGCGAGAGCGCCCTCACCCAGGCCGGGCAGGCGCTCGTCGAGGAGCGACCGGGTCTCGAAGTGCACGCGCTGATCGCGGACTTCACCGCCCCGCTGGACCTGCCCGCCACCCCCGGGCCCCGGCTGCTGGCGTTCCTCGGCGGCACGATCGGCAACCTGCTGCCCGACGAGCGCGCGAAGTTCCTGGCCGCCGTGCGCTCCCTGCTGGCGCCGGGCGACGGGCTGCTGCTCGGCACCGACCTCGTCAAGGACGAGCGGGTGCTGGTGCGGGCCTACGCCGACGCTGCCGGGGTGACGGCGGCGTTCAACAAGAACGTGCTGGCCGTCGTCGACCGGGAACTGGGCGCCGACTTCGATCCGGACGCCTTCGACCACGTGGCCCTGTGGGATCCCGAGCGCGAGTGGATCGAGATGCGGCTGCGCTCCCGGATCGCGCAGACCGTGAAGGTGCCCGCGCTGGACCTCGCCGTGGACTTCGCGGCGGGCGAGGAGCTGCGCACCGAGGTGTCGGCGAAGTTCCGCCGGGCCGGGGTGAGCGAGGAACTCTCCGACGCGGGGCTGGAGTTGACCCACTGGTGGACCGACGCGGAGGAACGGTTCGCGCTGTCGCTGAGCATGGCCCGGTGAGCCGGCGGGTGTGCCTCACAGGCCGGGGGTCAACTCCTCGGTGATCCTGCGGGAGGCCCGGCGGGCCTCGGTCCGCGGGTCCGCCCCGGTCAGCACCCGGGTCATGTACTGCTTGATCGGGTTGTCGGCCTCGACGTCGGCCCACTGAGGGGTGCCGGGGGTCGCCCGGCCGTGCGCCGCGCCCGCGGCCATGGCGGCGACCCCCTCCCCGCCCGCGACCGCGGCCGCCAGCGTGGTCTTGTTGGGCACGTAGTTCATGGTGCGGGCGAGTTCGGTGTCCCACGTGGCGCCGGTGAGCGCGCCGACGACGGCCGTCGCGGCGAACTGGTCCTTGGTGTTCCGCGGGACGACGAGGTCCGAGCCGCCGGTGAACACCGCGCCGGGCCGGGCCGCGGTCTTCCCGGGCACCGGGAAGAAGCCCAACGTGCCCTTCAGGGACGGATTCCGCTGCACGATCGACTGGGCGAGCCCCGGTACGGCGACGATCTGGGCGACCCTGCCGCCCGCGAACACCCCGGCCTGCGGCGGGTGTTCCTCGTCGGCGGCCACGGGGCCCCGGCCGAGCGCCTGGAGCCGCCGGTAGAAGTCCATGCCGCGCAGCGCGGCCGGGGTGTCCAGGGCGCCCTTCCAGTCGTAGTCCTTCTGCACGGCGAGGTCTCCGCCCTCGTCCCAGACGAATCCGGCGAGTGTGTACCAGTCCTGGCCTGCGAGGTAGATCCCCTGGTTCCCGCCGGAGTCGAGCTTCTGGGTGTCGGCGAGCCACTCCTCGCGGGTCTTCGGCGGGGCGGTGATGCCGACCGCCCGGAACAGGTCCTTTCGGTAGATGACGACGCGGTTGGCCGCGTACCAGGGGATGCCGTACTGCGCGTTGCCGTCCTTGCCGGGCTCGGCGAGGCCGGGCAGCCACGCGTCCTGGCCCCAGTCCCGCATCGACTCCAGGGTGAGGTCGGCGAGCCGGCCGCCGTCGGCGTACAGCGGCACCTGGGTGTTGCCGACCTCGATGACGTCGGGGGCGTCGCCGGAGCCGTCCTTGAGGGCCGCGCGGACCTTCTCGACGATGCCGGTCCATTCCTGGATACGGATGTCGAGGCGCAGGTCGCGGTGGGTGCGTTCGAAGTCGTCGGTGAAGCGCCGCAGGAAGTCCCGGGAGGCGCTGTCCTTCATCAGCCACACGGTGACGGTCGTGCGCGCGTGCCCGCCCGGGAGCAGCCCGCAGGCGCTCACGAGGGAGCCGGTGACACAGAGGAGGGCGAGCAGGCGACGTCTCACGAGGGGTCCTGTTCTGTCTGGCAAGGGGTGCGGACAGGTGTGGGGGCCCGACGTGGGGGGACGAGCGGGGCTCGTACGGGTGTGCTGGGATTTTGGTATGGACCAATGCGAAGGTCAAGGGGCGGCCCGGGCGGGGATGGGGCACGGTGGAGGGTGGCGTGACCCGAGAGGAGCGTTCCCATGTCGAATCACACCTACCGCGTCACCGAGATCGTCGGCAGCTCGCACGAGGGCGTCGACCAGGCCATCCGCAACGCCATCGCGCGCGCCGACCAGACGCTGCGCAATCTCGACTGGTTCGAGGTGACCCAGGTCCGCGGCCAGATCGAGAACGGGCGGATCGAGCACTACCAGGTGGGGCTGAAGGTGGGCTTCCGGATCGAGGACGAGGGCTGACGCCCGTCTCTCACGTACGGCCTTCGCGCTCCTGAGCCTCTTGCAGCACCTCGGACTTCGCGGTCCAGCGTGCCCGTACGACACCGAACCCGGCGCGCTCGGCGTCGTCACAGACCAGCTCGTCGTCGTCGACGAGAAAGCGGACCTCGCGGCCCTGGGCGAGCCGGCGCAGGATCTCCAGCTTGGTGAACCGCGCGGGCCTCCTGTCGGCGTTGCCCCGCATGAACACCCGTCCCTCGGGCAGGCCTTGGGCCGCGAGCCAGTCCAGCGTGTCGCGCCGGCAGCGCTCGGGCCGGCCGGTGAGATAGACGACCTCGCACTCGCTCGCGCTCGCCACGGCCAGCGCGACGCCCTCGGCGATCGGCGGGTCCTGCGGCGCGGCCGCGAAGAAGGCGTCCCAGTTCCGCGGCTTTCCCGCCAGGAAGTGCTGCCGGTGGGCCGTGTCGGCCAGGGTGTTGTCGAGATCGAACACGGCGAGCGGCCGCCTGCTGCTGTCGGTCACACCGCCACCCTAGCCAGCGGCCGCTGCCCGGGAATCCCCGGCCCACCAGAGCGTTGACATCTGCGTGAGCAGTTCAGTGATCGCCCGGACCCGGTTCTCCGTCCTCGACCGTTCCCGCACCCGCGAGGGCCGGCCGGCCGCCGAGGCGCTGCGGGACACCGTCGCGCTGGCCCAGGAGGCGGAGGCGCTCGGCTACCACCGGTTCTGGGTGGCCGAGCACCACGGTGTGCCCGGTGTCGCCGGTTCCGCGCCGACCGTGCTCGCCGCCGCCGTCGCCGCGGCCACCCGCACGATCCGGGTCGGCACCGGCGGGGTGATGCTGCCCAACCACCGCTCGCTCGTCGTCGCCGAGCAGTTCGGCGTCCTGGAGGCGCTGTTCCCGGGCCGGATCGACATGGGGCTCGGGCGGTCCGTCGGGTTCACCGACGGGGTGCGCAGGGCTCTGGGCCGGGACAAGGAGGACGCCGAGGACTTCGCCGCCCAGCTCGGCGAGCTGCTCGGCTGGTTCGCGGGCACCTCGCCGACCGGGGTGCACGCCCGCCCGTCGGAGGGCCTGCGGGTGCCGCCGTTCGTGCTGGCCCTGGGCGAGGGCGCGCGGATCGCGGCGCGCGCCGGGCTGCCGCTGGTCATCGGCGATCTGCGCGGCCGCGAGAAGATGCTGCGCGGCATCGACGCGTACCGCACCGGCTTTCGCCCCTCCCCCTGGGCGGCCGAGCCGTACGTCGTGATCTCCGGCACGGTCGCGCCGGCCGGCACCGAGGAGGCGGCCCGGCGGCTGCTGGTCCCGGAGGCCTGGTCGATGGCGTACGCCCGCACCCACGGCACCTTCCCGCCGCTCGCCCCGGCCGACGAGACCGAGGCCCGCCCGATGACGGCGAAGCAGCGCGGCTTCTACGACGCCGGGCTCGCCGGGCACCTCGCCGGCACCACCGAGCAGGTCGCGCAGCAGCTGGAGACGGTGCTGAAGGAGACGGACGCCGACGAGGTCCTGGTCACCACCAGCGCCTACGACCGTACGGCCCTGCTGGACTCCTACCGGCGGCTCGCCGCGCTCTTCGCTCCGGGCCGGTGAGCCCCGAGATGCGCGGGCGGCCGGGGGCGGTGAACCTGGGAGGGGAAGCCCCTAGCGACGAGGAGGGCTGTCATGTCCGTGCTGGACAAGCTCAAGCAGATGCTCAAGGGCCACGAGGATCAGGCCGGCCAGGGCATCGACAAGGCCGGGGACTACGTGGACGAGAAGACCCAGGGCAAGTACAGCGGCCAGGTCGACACGGCCCAGGACAAGCTGAAGGAGCAGCTCGGAGGCACCGACCGGGACACGGACTACCCTCCGCGGTAGCGGTGCGCGGGCGCGGAATAGAGTTGCCCGTCTATGCACCACCCACATGACCCCTTCGTCCGCGTCCGCGGGGCCCGCGAGCACAACCTCAAGGGCGTCGACGTCGATGTCCCCCGGGACGTACTGGCCGTGTTCACCGGCGTGTCCGGCTCGGGGAAGTCGTCCCTGGCGTTCGGCACGATCTACGCCGAGGCCCAGCGGCGCTACTTCGAGTCGGTCGCGCCGTACGCGCGGCGGCTGATCCACCAGGTCGGGGCGCCCAGGGTCGGCGAGATCACCGGGCTGCCGCCCGCCGTCTCGCTGCAGCAGCGCCGCTCGGCGCCGACCTCGCGGTCCTCGGTGGGCACGGTCACCAACCTCTCCAACTCGCTGCGCATGCTGTTCTCGCGCGCCGGGACGTACCCGCCGGGCGCCCAGCGGCTCGATTCCGACGCGTTCTCGCCGAACACGGCGGCCGGTGCCTGCCCGCGGTGCCACGGGCTCGGCCAGGTGCCCGAGACGACCGAGGAGCTGCTGGTCCCGGACCCCGCGCTGTCGATCCGCGAGGGCGCGATCGCCGCGTGGCCGGGCGCCTGGCAGGGCAAGAACCTGCGGGACATCCTCGACACGCTCGGCCACGACGTCGACCGGCCCTGGCGCGAACTGCCCGCCGAGCAGCGCGAGTGGATCCTGTTCACGGACGAGCAGCCGGTCGTCACCGTCCACCCGGTGCGGGACGCCGACCGCATCCAACGGCCGTACCAGGGCACGTACATGAGCGCCCGCCGGTATGTGCTGAAGACCTTCTCGGACACCAAGTCCCCGACCCTGCGCGCGAAGGCCGAGCGCTTCCTGGCCAACCGGCCGTGCGAGGTGTGCGGAGGCAGCCGGCTGCGGCCGGAGTCGCTCGCCGTGACCTTCGACGGGCGGACCATCGCCGAGCTGGCCGCGCTGCCGCTGACCGACCTCGCCGCCCTGCTCGACGGCCGCGACGAGACGGCACGGGTGCTCACCGACGACCTGAAGTCCCGGATCGGGCCGGTCGTCGAACTCGGCCTCGGCTACCTGAGCCTCGACCGCGCCACCCCCACCCTCTCGGCGGGCGAGCTGCAACGACTGCGCCTGGCCACGCAGTTGCGCTCCGGCCTGTTCGGCGTGGTGTACGTCCTCGACGAGCCGTCCGCCGGACTGCACCCGGCGGACACCGAGGCACTGCGAGCCGTGCTGGAGCGGCTGAAGGCGGCCGGCAACTCGGTGTTCGTGGTGGAACACCATCTGGACGTGGTGCGCGGCGCCGACTGGCTGGTGGACGTCGGCCCCGGCGCGGGCGAGCACGGCGGGCGCGTGCTCTACAGCGGGCCGCCGGCCGAGCTGGCGTCGGTGGCGGAGTCCGCGACGGCGGTGTACCTCTTCGACGAGTCACCGGGCCCGGCGCGTGAAGTCCGCGCACCACGCGGCTGGTTGACGGTCGGTCCGGTGACCCGGCACAACCTGCGGCAGGTGACGGCCGCGTTCCCGCTCGGCGCGTTCACCGCCGTCACCGGGGTCTCCGGTTCCGGAAAGTCCACGCTTGTCGGCGAGTTGACGGAGGAACTGGCGGGCGTGGACCGGCTGGTCCGGGTCGACCAGAAGCCGATCGGCCGTACCCCGCGCTCCAATCTGGCCACCTACACCGGCCTGTTCGACGTCGTCCGCAAGGTGTTCGCCGGCACCGAGGAGGCGCGGGCGCGCGGGTACGGCGTCGGGCGGTTCTCCTTCAACGTCGCCGGAGGACGCTGCGAGACGTGCCAGGGCGAGGGGTTCGTCAGCGTCGAGCTGCTGTTCCTGCCGAGCACCTACGCCCCCTGCCCGGACTGCGGCGGGGCCCGGTACAACCCCGGCACGCTCCAGGTGGCGTACCGGGGGCGGGACATCGCCGAGGTGCTCGACCTGACGGTGGAGGCGGCGGCGGAGTTCTTCGCCGACGTCCCGGCCGCCGCCCGCAGCCTGCGCACCCTGCTCGACGTGGGCCTCGGCTATCTGCGGCTCGGGCAGCCGGCGACCGAGCTGTCCGGCGGCGAGGCGCAGCGGATCAAGCTGGCGAGCGAGCTGCAGCGCGGCCGGCGCGGCCACACCCTGTACCTGCTGGACGAGCCCACCACCGGCCTCCATCCGGCCGACGTCGAGCTGTTGACGGAGCGGCTGCACGGCCTGGTCGACGCCGGCCACACGGTCGTGGTGGTGGAGCACGACATGACGGTGGTCGCGGGCGCGGACTGGGTCATCGACCTGGGCCCCGGCGGGGGCGACCAGGGCGGGCGGATCGTGGCGTCGGGCCCCCCGGAGCGCGTCGCGCGGGCGGCGGGAAGTGCGACGGCGCCCTATCTGGCGCGCGTCATGCCGTGACGGGTGGCTGCGGGACGACGGCGGCAGTTCCCGCGTCCCTTCGGGGCGCTGCCAACGCCGCGTGGGTCCAGGTGGGCGCGGACGCCATCGGCTGAGCCGCGGCGGCCAGTGTCCGCCGGTCCGCGCAGGTGCCCGGCGCGATCAGCGGCCGTATCTCCACCTCGGCGACCAGATCGCGGGCGCGGGCCACCCGCCACAGGGAGGCGAGCAGGGTGTCCTCGCCGACGAACGCGGCCGCCGTGCCCGGGGCGCCGCCCTCCTGCCGGTAGCGCAGGCCGACCGGCTGCACGGGCACGCCCGCGTCGAGCGCGGCCTGGAACACCGCCCGGCGGAAGTGCCCGTGGGCCCGCCCGCACCAGGTGCTGCCCTCGGGGAAGGCGGTCACGGCCGCGCCCGCGCGCAGCGCCCCGGCGATCCGCTCGACCGTCGCGGGCAGGGCCCGCAGCCGGTCCCGCTCGATGAACAGCACGCCGCCGCGCGCCGCCAGCGCGCCCGCCACCGGCCACTGCCGTATCTCGGTCTTGGCGAGCATGCGGGCGGGGCGTACGACGGTCAGCAGCGGGATGTCCAGCCACGAGACGTGGTTGGCGACGAGCAGCAGTCCGCCGGCCGGGGCGGGGGTCCCGGTGAGGCGGACCCGGACTCCCGTGGCCCGCACCAGCCCCCGGCACCACCGCCTGACCCACTCGGCGGGGATCCTCCTGCCGAGCGGCGACAGGGCGACTCCGGCCAGCAGCAGGACCAGGACGGCGGCCAGCCGCAGCACGGCCCGGGGTACGGCGACCGCGGTGCGGGCCGGCTCCACACACGCGCCCGGGGTGCAGGGCGCGGTCGGCAGCCAGATACTCATCAGGCCGGCACGAGGGAGAGGAAGTGCCGCAGATAGCGCGCGTTGACCCGGCGCATCGACAGCAGCACGTACAGGTCGGCGACCCCGAAGTCCACATCGTGCGCGGGCTCGCCGCACACCCAGGCGCCGAGGCGGAGGTAGCCGCGCAGCAGGGCCGGGAGTTCGGTGTGGCCGGCGGGGGCCTCGGCGTTCGGGATCCAGGGCAGCAGCGGCCGTACCCGGAACTCCGCGGGGGCCAGGTGCTTGGCCCGCACACGCTCCCAGGTGGCGGTGGCGAGGGCACCGCCGTCGGCGAGCGGCACCGAGCAGCAGCCGGCGAGCCACTCGTGCCCGCGGTCGACCATGTAGCGGGCGATGCCGGCCCAGATCAGGCTGATGACGGCGCCGTCGCGGTGGTCGGGGTGCACGCAGGAGCGGCCGACCTCGACCAGCGAGGGCCGGATCGCGTCGAGCCCGCCCAGCGCGAACTCGCCCTCGGAGTAGAGCCGCCCGGCGACCGCGGCCCGCTCCGGGGGCAGCAGCCGGTAGGTGCCGACGACCTGGCCGGTCACGGTGTCGCGGACCAGCAGGTGGTCGCAGTAGGCGTCGAATGCGTCGATGTCGAGGCCCGGCTGCGGGGTGGCCAGCAGGGCGCCCATCTCCCCGGCGAAGACGTCGTGCCGCAGCCGCTGCGCGGCACGGACGTCGTCCTCGTCGCGGGCGAGGGTGACGGTGTAGCGGGTGGGTGCCGCGGGCTGCGGGGGACGGTCGAGGGTGGACACGCCGGTCATGGCTCACTCCTGGTCACGGGCCGGTTCGGCGACGGGGACGGCGGGCTGTGTGCGTACGGCCCGTCGCTCCTGTTCTTCCGATGCCGGTTGGCGTGCGCGTGACCGGGGCCAGGAGAACGGATGTGGGAATGTTGAACGCCGGTCGCCCGCGATCAAGGAAAACCAGACGGGGCCGGGGATGAGCACCACTCCCGGCCCCGCCCGTCCGCCCCTGTCGGCGAACGTCTCCGCGGTGGCGCTACCGCTTGGCCACCCTGCGGGCGGCCCGCAGCCACTCCTTGTTCATGCCCGTGATCGACACCAGCGGAATGCCCTTCGGGCAGGCGGTGGCGCACTCACCGGTCAGCGTGCAGCCGCCGAAGCCCTCGGCGTCCATCTGCGCCACCATGTCCAGCACCCGGGTCTCCCGCTCGGGCGCGCCCTGGGGCAGCACATTGAGGTGGTTGACCTTGGCGGAGGTGAACAGCATCGCCGCGCCGTTGGGGCACGCGGCCACGCAGGCTCCGCAGCCGATGCACTCGGCATGCTCGAAGGCGAAGTCGGCGTCGGCCTTCGGCACCGGCGTGGCGTGCGCCTCCGGCGCGGAGCCGGTGGGCGCGGTGACGTAGCCGCCGGCCTGGATGATCCGGTCGAACGCGGACCGGTCGACGACGAGGTCCTTGATCACCGGGAACGCGGCGGCGCGCCACGGCTCGATGTCGATCGTGTCGCCGTCCCGGAAGGACCGCATGTGCAGCTGGCAGGTGGTGGTGCGCTCGGGGCCGTGCGCATCGCCGTTGATCACGAGGGAACAGGCGCCGCAGATACCCTCGCGGCAGTCGTGGTCGAAGGCGACCGGGTCCTCGCCGGACAGGATGAGCTGTTCGTTGAGGACGTCCAGCATCTCCAGGAAGGACATGTCGGACGAGATGCCGTCCACGTCGTACGTGGACATCGCTCCGGGGGCGTCGGCGTTGCGCTGCCGCCAGACGCGCAGGGTGAGCTTCATGCGTAGCTCCGCTGGGTGGGGTGGACGTACTCGAAGACCAGGTCTTCCCTGTGCAGGGTGGGAGCGGTGCCGGTGCCGGTGAACTCCCAGGCGGCCGCGTAGCCGAACTCGTCGTCCCGGCGGGCCGCCTCGCCGTCCGGGGTCTGGGACTCCTCGCGGAAGTGGCCGCCGCAGGACTCGGCGCGGTGCAGCGCGTCGAGGCACATCAGCTCGGCCAGCTCCAGGTAGTCGACGATGCGGTTCGCCTTCTCCAGCGACTGGTTGAACTCCTCGCCGGTGCCGGGCACCTTGATGCGCCGCCAGAACTCCTCGCGGATCTGCGGGATGCGCTCCAGCGCCTTGCGCAGCCCGGCGTCGGTGCGGGCCATGCCGCAGAACTCCCACATGAGTTCGCCCAGTTCGCGGTGGAAGGAGTCCGGGGTGCGGTCGCCGCCGACGGACAGCAGCAGGTTGACGCGGTCCCCGGTCTCGGCCAGCACCTCCTGTACGACGGGGTGTTCGGCGGTCACCGGTTCCTGGTGCGGGTTGCGGGCCAGGTAGTCGTTGATGGTGGCCGGCAGGACGAAGTAGCCGTCGGCGAGGCCCTGCATCAGGGCGGAGGCGCCGAGCCGGTTGGCGCCGTGGTCGGAGAAGTTGGCCTCGCCGATCGCGAACAGGCCGGGGACGGTGGTCTGCAGGTCGTAGTCGACCCACAGTCCGCCCATCGTGTAGTGCACGGCGGGGTAGATCCGCATCGGCACCTCGTACGGATCCTCGTCGGTGATCCGCTGGTACATGTCGAAGAGGTTGCCGTACTTGGCCTCGACGGCCTGACGGCCCATGCGCCCGATGGCGTCGGCGAAGTCCAGGTACACGCCCTGGCCGCCGGGGCCGACCCCCCTGCCCTCGTCGCAGACGTTCTTCGCGGCGCGGGAGGCGATGTCGCGGGGGACGAGGTTGCCGAAGGAGGGGTAGATGCGCTCCAGGTAGTAGTCGCGCTCGTCCTCGGGGATCCGGTTCGGCGCCCGGGTGTCGCCGTGCGCCTTCGGCACCCAGATCCGGCCGTCGTTGCGCAGCGACTCGCTCATCAGGGTCAGCTTGGACTGGTGGTCGCCGGTGCGCGGGATGCAGGTCGGATGGATCTGCGTGAAGCAGGGGTTGGCGAAGTAGGCGCCGCGCCGGTGCGCCCGCCAGACGGCGGTCGCGTTGGAGTTCATGGCGTTGGTCGACAGGTAGAAGACGTTGCCGTACCCGCCGCTGGCGAGGACGACGGCGTCCGCGAAATAGGTGTCGATACGGCCGGTGACCAGGTCCCGGGCCACGATGCCGCGCGCCCGCCCGTCCACGACGACCAGGTCGAGCATCTCGGTGCGCGGGTGCATCTCCACGTTCCCGGCGGCGATCTGCCTGCTGAGGGCCTGGTAGGCGCCGAGCAGGAGCTGCTGGCCCGTCTGGCCGCGGGCGTAGAAGGTGCGCGAGACCTGGACGCCGCCGAAGGAGCGGGTGTCGAGCAGGCCGCCGTACTCGCGGGCGAAGGGCACACCCTGGGCCACGCACTGGTCGATGATCTCGACGGAGATCTGCGCGAGGCGGTGGACGTTGGACTCGCGGGCGCGGAAGTCGCCGCCCTTGACGGTGTCGTAGAAGAGCCGGTGGATCGAGTCGCCGTCGTTGCGGTAGTTCTTCGCCGCGTTGATGCCGCCCTGCGCGGCGATGGAGTGGGCGCGGCGCGGGGAATCCTGGTAGCAGAACTGGACGACGTGGTAACCCTGTTCGGCCAGGGTGGCGCCCGCGGAGCCGCCGGCGAGTCCGGTGCCGACGACGATGACGGTGTGCTTGCGCCGGTTGGCCGGGTTGACGAGCCTGGCCTCGAAGCGGCGCTTGTCCCAGCGTTCGTGGATCGGGCCTGAGGGGGCCTTGGTGTCGAGGACCGGTTCGCCCGTCGTGTAGTGCACGTAGTCGGTCATGTCAGCTCACCACTCCGGTCATGACGCCCACGGGTACGGCGATGAAACCGGCTGTGAGCAGCAGCGCGAGGACGTTCGCGAGGGTCTTCAGGGCGCGGTCGCGGGTGCGGCTGCCGACGCCGAGGGTCTGCGCGGCGCTCCAGAAGCCGTGCCGGACGTGCAGGCCGAGCGCGAGCATCGCGACGATGTAGATGACGTTGCTGTACCAGTGCGAGAAGTCGCCGACGACGTTCTGGTACGGGTGGCCGTGCTCGAAACGGCCCGGGTGCACGGTGCCGGTGGTCAGGTCCAGGACGTGCCAGACGACGAACAGGCCGAGGATGATCCCGCCCCAGCGCATCGTGCGGGTGGCGTAGCTCGCCCGGGGCTTGGCGTGCACGTACGCGCTGGGCCGTGCCTTGATGTCCCGGCGGCTGAGCTGGTACGCGGACGTGGCGTGGGCGGCCACGGCGACGACCAGCACGATCCGGATGAGCCAGAGCGTCCACTCGTAGTGCATGAACGGCTCGCCGATGGTGCGCAGCCAGTGGGCGTAGTGGTTGAACTCGCCCGCGCCGAAGTAGATCTTCAGGTTCCCGATCATGTGGACGACCAGGTACGCCAGCATGATCAGGCCGCTGACGGCCATCACCGTCTTCTTGCCGACGGAGGAGTCCCACATCGTGCGCGCCATGGACGGCCGTCGGTCCGTCCGCGTTGCCAGTGCCATGGCACAGCACGCTAGGGCCGAAGGGCCCGATCGGTCCAAGACATGATGCGGTTCGTTTCCATAGGCTGAGGCTATGGTGTGGGGATGCAGCTCCAGCAGCTCCAGTACTTCGTCGCCGTCGCCGAGACCCGGCACTTCACCCGGGCCGCCGAGCTGGTCCACGTCGCCCAGCCGTCGCTGTCGCAGCAGATCAGGGCGCTGGAGCGGGAGCTGGGCGCGGACCTGTTCCTGCGCGCCCGGGGCAACATCACGCTCACCGACGCGGGCGAGGCGCTGCTGCCGCTCGCCCGGCGGATCCTGGCCGACGCGGACACGGCCCGCCACGAGGTGCAGGAGCTGGTGCAGCTGCGCCGGGGCCGGGTACGCCTCGGCGCCACCCCGAGCCTGTGCACGGGCCTGCTGCCGGACGTGCTGCGCGCCTTCCACGACCGTTATCCCGGCATCCGGCTGCTCGTCGAGGAGAGCGGCTCGCACGACCTGGTACGGGAGCTGGCGCGCGGCGCCCTCGACCTCGCGCTGGTCGTGCTGCCGCTGCCCGCGCCGGCGCCCGCGCTGACGACGGTGGAGCTGCTGCGGGAGGAGTTGGTCGTGGTGTCCTCACCCGAGGCACCGGCACCCGGCCGGGGCGGGCGGACCGTGCGCATCGCCGATCTGGAGGGTGAGCGCCTGGTGATGTTCCGGCACGGCTACGACCTGCGCGAACTGACGGTCGCGGCGTGCCGCGCGGAAGGGTTCGAGCCCGAGTTCGCCGTTGAAGGGGGTGAGATGGACGCGGTGCTGGGGTTCGTGCGGGCAGGGCTGGGCGCGGCGGTGGTGCCGCGCATGGTGGCGTCCAGGTCGGGGCGCAGCCTTCGGGTGACTGCGCTGGCGCGCCCCGGACTGCATCGTACGATCGCGCTCGCGCACCGCAGTGACGTGGCGCCGCCGCGGGCTGCACGGGAGTTGCAGCGGATGCTGCTGGAGCGGTAGCTCCCGCCCGCGGCTCAGCCCGTCGCGTCCATCAGCGCCAGGTCGTGCAGCCGCTCCGGCGGGCCCGGGCGGGCGTAGTACCAGCCCTGGGCCGTGTCGCAGCCCAGAACGCGCAACTGCTCGGCCTGGGCGCCGGTTTCGACGCCCTCCACGGTGACCGCGAGGTCGAGGCTGTGGGCGAGGGTGACGATGCCCTCCACGATCTTGAGGTCGACCGGGTCGGCGGGGAACCGCTGCATGCCCTGGGTGAAGGAGCGGTCCAGTTTGAGGACGTTCACCGGCAGGCGGCGCAGGTTGGCGAGGTTGGAGTACCCGGTGCCGAAGTCGTCCAGGGCGATGTCGACGCCCATCTCGGCCAGCCGGCGCAGGGGTTTGAGGAGATCGTCGTCGGCGCCGATGAGGGCGGACTCGGTGACCTCCAGGCACAGCGCGTCCGGGGCGACGCCCGCCCGTTCGAGGATCTCGACCGTGTCCTGGACGAGCCCCGGATGACTGAGCTGGCAGGGCGAGAGGTTGACGTTGATGCGCAGCGGCCCGGCGGCGGTCTCCTCGCCGTACCGTTCCCGCCAGGCGCGGGCCTGGCGGATGGACTCCTCCAGCACCCAGCGGCCGAGCGGCACGATCAAACCGGTGTGCTCGGCGAGCGGGATGAAGCGGTCCGGGCCGAGCACGCCGTGCTGCGGGTGCAGCCAGCGCACCAGGGCCTCGGCGCCGCGCACGCTGCCGTCGCCGAGGTGGACCAGCGGCTGGTACTCGATGAAGAACTCGCCGCGCTCCAGGGCCGTGGGCAGGGCCGTGGTGAGTCCGTGGCGGGTGATCGCGCGGGCGTCGGCCTCCGGGTCGGCCAGTTCGGAGCGGTTGCCGCCCGCCGACTTCGCCCGGTACATGGTGATGTCGGCGCTGCGCAGGACCTCCGCCGCCGTGCGCTCGCCGGCCGGGCCCTCGACGATGCCCAGGCTGCCGCGCACCATCAGGTCCCGGCCGTCGATGCTGATCGGGGTGATCAGGGCGGTCATGATGCGCTCGGCGAGCTCGTCCACCGTGCGCTCGGTGCCGGGGCCGGTGGTCAGGGCCACGAACTCGTCGCCGCCGAGCCGGGCGACCATCTCGCCGGGCGCGGTCGCGCAGGACTGCAGCCGGTCGGCGACCTCCACCAGCAGCCGGTCGCCGGCCGCGTGCCCGAGGCTGTCGTTGATGGTCTTGAAGCCGTCCAGGTCGAGATAGCACAGGCCGAAGCGCTGGCCCTCGCCGGCCGCCAGGACCTTCTCCAGCCGCTCGAAGAACAGGGTGCGGTTGGGCAGGCCGGTCAGCGCGTCGTGCGTCGCCTCGTAGCGCAGACGGAGGTTGAGCAGACGGCGCTCGGTGGTGTCCTCCATGAGGGCGAGCTGGTACTGCGGGTCGCCGTCGGCGTCCCGCAGCAGGGAGACCGTCAGGTTGGTCCACAGGACGGTGCCGTCGGGGCGGTTGAACGCCTTCTCCATGTGGTAGTGCTCGCGCTCGCCGCGCACCAGTTCCTCGTACAGCTTCCAGGTCTGCGGGGCGTCCTCGGGGTGCACCCAGTCCTGCACCCGGCGGTCGCGCAGGTTCTGCGAGGACAGCCCGAACATGCGCAGCAGCGCCCCGTTGACCTGCAGGACATGGCCGTCGAGGTCGGCGATGCCGATCCCTATGGCGGCGCCCTCGAAGACCGCGCGGAAGCGGGCCTCGCTCGCGTGCAGCGCCTGGGCGACCACGCCCTGGGCCCTGAGCGCGGCCTGGGCGATGGACTCCTGCTCGGCGAGGGTGCGCTCGCGCAGCGCCTGCGCGTACCCGGCGGCCAGCGCGTGCTGCAGCCGCGAGGAGCGCAGCCGGGGTGCGTCCTGCGGGGCCTCGGGGTCCTCCTCGCCGCAGTACAACACCAGATAGGCGTCGACGCAGTCCAGGGTGCGGGTGAGCGCCTCGGGGTCGGTGCAGTGCGCGTCCACCAGGGCCGCGCCCACGGCCTTCGCGCCCTCGGCGTCGAAGCTGTGCGCCCGCAGCAGCCCGCTCAACCGGCGTGCGAGCGGAAGCAGTTCTTCCTCGAACTCGGCGCGGGTCAGCGAGGTGGAGGTCACGGGGTAGACGGCCCGGCTCCAGATCGTCGCGAACCGGCGCAGTCTGCCCTCCGGCCCGTCCGGCTCCGCGCTCACGCGGTGCGCCCCACGCCGGCGAATCCGGAGAAGGCGAACGGATCCTCGTCCTCCGGCGCCGAGTCCGGGCGCCAGTGCGGCATCTGCACCAGTCCGGGTTCCACCATGTCGTACCCCTCGAAGAACCGCGCGATCTCGTCGCGCGAGCGCATGATGAGCGGATTGCGAATGTCCTTGTATACGTCCACCGCGCCCTCCGCCCGCTCGACGGGCAGCGGGATTCCCTCGTACGAGGCATGGGTCAGGATCAGCAGGCTGCCGGGCGCGAGCGCGTCGCGCAGTTCGGCCACCGCACCGTAGGGGTCGTCCGCGTCTTCCACGAAGTGCAGTATGGCAACGAGCAACAGGGCGACCGGCCGGTTCAGGTCGATCAGGCGCTCCACCTGGGGGCTCGCGAGGATCTCCGCCGGCCCCAGCAGGTCCGCCGCGACGACGTCCGCGTCCGCGTCGCCCGCGAGCACCGCCTGGCTGTGCGCGACGGCGACCGGGTCGTGGTCGACGTAGACCACGCGCGCGCCCGGCGCGGCCGCCCGGGCCACCTCGTGGACGTTCCCGAACGTCGGGATGCCCGAGCCGATGTCGAGGAACTGGGTGACGCCCTCCCGAGCCGCGAAGCGCACCGCCCGCCGCATGAACGCCCGGTTGGCCTGCATCACCTTCGGCAGGCCCGGCATGAACTCCATGGCCTTGCGCGCCGCGTTCCGGTCGACCTCGAAATTGTGCGAACCGCCCAGGTAGAAGTCGTAGATCCGCGAGACGCTCGGCACCGAGATGTCGATGCTCCGCGGGGCCCAGGCGGGGCGCTCCATGTATCTCTCCAAGGCGTCGACGACAGGGGTGGGCGATCCGGTGTTCGAGCTGAGGCTACTGATCGCCCGCCGAAGGAGCGACCCGAACCGGAAATTGACCATCCGTTCCCGGTCACTGCCTGCGGCATGTGCCGGTACGACCCCGCTGCGTGACGGCTGTTCGAGTCGGGACGCCTCCCGCACAGCACAACGGTCCGCCCCCTCCGTGCGGTTGCGGAGGGGGCGGACCACGGTGGCGCTCCGGGCCGGGCGGGTTGATCGACCCTGGGGAGGTGATCTACTTGCCCGGGGCGCCGACCGGCTTTCCGTCGGGCGAGACGGCGTACCACGTGCCGCCCACGCCCTCACCATTGGTGTCACCAGGGGCCTTGTCCCCGGAGAAGGTGTAGATGGGCCAGCAGTTGACGGTCATCTGCCGCGTACCGTCGGGACGGGTGAAGCCCATCAGGCCCTTCTTCTTGACGCCCTGCGTGTCGTCGGCCTTGACCGGGGCGACGGCCGGCCACTTCTGGAGGCAGGCACCGGCGCAGTTCGAGATGACCTTGGGCCAGGCCTTGTCCTTCAGGAAGCGGTAGACGGTCCTGCCGTTCTTGTCGACGATGATGTCACCGAGCTTGGGGTCCTTGCGGACGGACAGGCCCGGCAGGGAGGCCAGCGAGGCCTTCTTGCCGTCGGGGGCCAGCGCGAACCACTTGCCGCCCACGCCCTGGCCGTTGACGTCACCGCCGTTGACGTCCTTGACGTAGCGGTACGCCGGCCAGCCGCCGATGGTGAGCTGCTTGGTGCCGTCGGCGCGGGTGACCGAACCGAGCAGCGCCTTGTCGACGCCGGCGCCGGCGCTGGCGTCGCCGGCGGGCACCGGCGGCCAGGTGGTGGCGCAGTCGCCGGCGCAGTTGGACTTGGGCGGGTTGGCCGTGTCCTTGTCGAACCGGTAGAGGGTGAGGCCGGAGCCGTCGGTCAGCACGTTGCCGAGGTCGGGGTTGGCGGCCACGGTGAGCTTGCCCGCCGGGGCGGCCGAGGTCGGGGAGGCGGAGCTCTGGTTGCCGTCGGCGCCGTAGCCGTTGGCAGCCCCCGTACCGACACCGGCGCCCGTGGTCGGGCTGCCGGCGGGCGCGGTGGCCCCGACGTTCTGGGCCGCGGAGGCCGGGGTGGTGCTGTTGTCCTGACCGCACGCCGTCGTCAGCGCCAGCACCGAGACGGCTGTCGCCGCCAGTGAGACGGTCCGCCAGGAGGTCTTCATCGTCAACTCCCCATTTTCGCCTGGATGTTGCAGCGCCCTGACGCGCCGCCGCACGGCCATGGGTACGCACCAGAGGGGCCGGGGTGTTCAACGGTGCCGGGAATTTCTTTCCGGCACCTGTGCACCACCGGCGCGCACCGGCGCACGTTTCACGCCAACCGCGCACTTCGGTGCGTCAAACCATTGATCATGAGATGTCCTTCCTTCGGGCCAATCCCGGGGCACTACGGCGTACTTCCGGATTTCGCCCCCCATGATCGTCGTCGTGCATGGACCCGAAGTGACCCGATGCGCGCCCGCCGTAAGGGTGTTGGCCGTGTTGACGCTGGGCTGGACCCTGGTGGGCTGGCCGGCCGGCAGCGCGTCGGCCGACGCCTGCGCGTACGCCTCCACGGGACCGGACGGCACGGTGGCGGTGGCGTGGGCCGGCGACGCCTCTCACTGGCCCGACCCGCCCTGCCCCACACCGCCCC